>NZ_AUCP01000156.1 GCF_000429825.1 Cohnella thermotolerans DSM 17683 | reverse complement strand
TTCTCGGCAGTGTTGTCAATGGCTTCGTAGCTCTTTCCGTCAATAGTTAAATCACTGCTGAATCGATATGTTTTATCCCCTTGTTTCAAATCTAGTACTCCCTCAATCCCATAGATTGGATAGATATGGTATGGAAGTGCTAAAAGAGGTTTTGTAGATGCGTCCCATCCAACATCCTGTTCGCTTAACGACCGAAGAAATTTCGCGCGTTCATTTCCAAAGGCAGAGAATGTGCTGGACGTCTATTAATTGCCTTATAATGCCGACTGTCCGGTCATATTCATGGACGAAAAACCCTATCAGCTGCTAGACGAAGCCCGAATGCCGATTCCCATGAACCCGCCAAGCCTCGTCGGGAAGATAGCGAATACGTGCGCCATGGCACATGCAGCATCTTCGTCTTCACGGAACCTTTAGCAGGCTGGCGTCATGTCACGGTCTGCCAGCAGCGAACGCGTATCGACTGGGCGGAGCAAGTTCGTGAATTGCTGGACGTGCATTATCCGAAAGCGCCAAAGATCAAGCTGGTGATGGACAACCTGAGCACTCATTCCATTGCTTCGCTTTATCGAGCATTCGAGCCTGAAACCGCAAGGCGCTTGGCTAAGCGACTGGAAATCCATTACACGCCCAAGCATGGCAGTTGGCTCAATATTGCGGAGATTGAACTCAGCGTGATGACCAGTCATTGCCTGGGACGACGCATCCCTTCCATCATCGAACTGGCTCACGAGCTGTCGGTATGGGAGTGCGTCCGAAACCAGCGCCAAAAGGGCGTGGACTGGTAGTTTACGACCGCCGATGCACGAATTAAACTAAAACGGCTTTATTTACAGTTTAAAGATTGATTCGGTACTAGAAATTCAGATTTGGCAAAATGGGGCTACTACGGCACTATGGAGTGACGGTGATAAGTGCTTTGAGATGGAGGCCCTTAGAGGTAATGTAGACTATAAATCATCATGGAAAAAAGTTGAGTCCGTATAATTGTGTAAAATGAAATATCTCCTAAAAAGTACTAGGAGCCATATTCAAATGTCCTCGGTTAGAATGGAGTTGACTAGA
>NZ_AUCP01000155.1 GCF_000429825.1 Cohnella thermotolerans DSM 17683 | reverse complement strand
CCGATTTTTTGCATGAAAACCGCAAAGAAAATCACGGTCTAGGCTCATGCGTTGGGAGCAGCTTAAATTGATCTTGTTCAGCAAGCCCTACTTACGAAGGCAAGGGGTGCGCGCTGATCTATCATTCCGAAGATTTGGAAAATTGGCGCTTCGGGGGGATTTTCCATCGAGGCAGCGAACCGATTTGGGAGTGTCCCCATCTGTTCCGGTTCGGCGATCGGGCGGTCTTGTTCTATTCGCCGAGCGGACCCGTTCAATATGTCTCCGGCGTGTTGAACGAGAACGGGCTGTCGGATGTCTCTTGCCGCGGCACAGTCGACTACGGAGGGTGGGAAGGCTACTACGCATCAACGGGTTTCGTCGACCAGGAGGACCGCCGCATTCTACTCGGCTGGATGCCGGAAGGAAGAGGGGAGGGATTCCCGATTCCTATGGACTGGTCGGGAGCGTTGGCGCTGCCTCGTCTCGTCGATTTGAAACCGAACGGCGCGATCGCTGTATCGCCGATCCCCGAGCTGGAAGCTTTAAGAGGCGATCGGCGGCGTTGGGAGGACCTGCGCGTCGGACCGGCTCCTCTTCATACGGGTGTGTATTCGTCCTCGTTCGAATGCTCGATAGAAATCGAGTGGCCGATCACTGAAGAGAACGAATTGATCATTTCCATGCTCGTCTCGGATTGCGGCCAGGAACGAACCGAATTACGCTTGGATTTCGCGGCGGGCACCATGGTCATCGACAGATCGAAATCGAGCTTGTTCCCGAGCGTGCACAAGTCTTCGGTCATTGGGAAATTATCCGCAAACGATCCTTTCGAAACTTTACGGCTTCGAATCTTCGTCGATCAGTCGGTGATCGAAGTGTTTGCAGGAGACCAAACCTGTATGACGGCAAGGGTTTATCCATCCTTGAAGGATAGCAACGGGATCGAACTGCGATCGAGCGGAGAAGTTCTCATCAAGCGGATGGAGATCTGGGAGATGAAGGCGGCGGAAATCCGTTAAAACGGGAATGAGCTGGCTTCAGTTGATTGAGGGTAAGTAGGGCTTGCTGAACAAGATCAATTTAAGCTGCTCCCAACGCATGAGCCTAGACCGTGATTTTCTTTGCGGTTTTCATGCAAAAAATCGG
>NZ_AUCP01000154.1 GCF_000429825.1 Cohnella thermotolerans DSM 17683 | reverse complement strand
CGTCCGATTTTTTGCATGAAAACCGCAAAGAAAATCACGGTCTAGGCTCATGCGTTGGGAGCAGCTTAAATTGATCTTGTTCAGCAAGCCCTATCATAAGTTGCTATCTTCTTAATGGAAATTTCTTTAATCATTACTTCTTCACCCCGAAAATGTTAATTTAAAAAAGACGTAACTAAAATAGATGTCCATTTTAGTTACGCCCAGATGCAAGTAATTAAATTAGTAGTAGTATCTACAATCCGAAAATACTAAGCCCCAACAACCTCAGCGTTCTTATTAATCGTATCAATAATACCGATAATTGCTCGTGCATCGTCCAGATTATTACTGAACAGTTCCGTTATGCTGCCAACCGAGCGGAACGGCTCCTCTTGGAGTACGGATTTTTCAATAACACCATTTTTCACTACATAATCGATAATCAGCCTCACAAACCGAAGTTGATTGACATTCAAACGGTTTTCTTGTAGAAAAACCATGAAGGCTTCATTCGCGGCCTCCTGATCAAGCCCTATGACCGTCCGTACAAGCTTCGTTACCGGTAAGTCTTTATATTCCCGCTCATAATCTTCTTTGGTTCCGAGTTCTTTCCATAAAATATGTTCAAGCATCTCCAGGTCTTGTTTCGTGATCGGTTTATTGTTGCGTAATTTATAGATAGCTATTTGATCCTTGTTAGTTTGTAAATATTGGCTAACCTTTTTACGGTAACTTTGCAGGTCATTAGTGTTATAGAAGCCTCGACTTTCCTCTACAGCAAGCCATTCATCTTTAAAATTCGTATAATAAATTTGCTGCGTTTCCCTTTCCAGGAACTTAATAAGATCCCGTAAAGCTTCACGTACTTTTTCCATTTCGAAGATGTCCGCTTCTTCCCAGAACTTTGCCGTCATGACCTTCTCTATGACATGTCGCTGTGCGACGATTTGAGGAATCGTCCCCAACTTGGAGAGCTTTTCTGCCGTCTCCATGACTTTGCGAATTGGCTTCACCGATTGTGTTCCCTGAAGCTTAGCCAATTCGATGATCAGCATCATATAGTCAAACCGCTTTGCTAATTCGTCCTGGTCTAGAAGTCCGGTGAATTAAGTCAGTTCTTGCCGTCTAACCGGCGTGCAAAATGAGAAGAACAACCCAGCGAGCGCTGGAACTAGCAGGCCTGA
>NZ_AUCP01000153.1 GCF_000429825.1 Cohnella thermotolerans DSM 17683 | reverse complement strand
ATTTTCTATGTTTTCCTTGCAGATAAATTCGACAAAAGTAGCTCAAATCCCTTGTGGAATAAGGATTTTTTGTTCGTTCAGCAAGCCCTATTTATCAATACTCTGCTTGAAAAGAGAGACGCGGAATCAAAGCTTGTTGATTGCGAGAGGGTCCTGTGGCTGAATCAGTCGGAGGATTGTGCCGTTACCATTTCTATTATAAAAAAAACCGGGGTTCCTGAGTTTAAGCGTATCTCATCTATTGAACAAGAGCTTATTGAAGGGACGATGATTAAGCGCGAGCATGACCCATATTCCAGATTTATGGTTTCGGAAGAACTTCTAACCCCAAAAGAAATTCGCCTTAGAGATGAAGCCTGGGAATGTATTAAAGACATAGTTGAACTGGAGCCTAACATCTACAATCCAAAAGAGCGGTATGAAATCATAAAGAGCGAGGTGGAAAGAACCGGTAAGGGAAAAAACCTTTACTATAAATACTTACGCTATTACTGGACTGGGGGGAAGATGGTGAATGCTCTACTTCCCAGATTCAGAAAATGCGGGGGGAAGGGCAGTAAGAAGAATCCAACTCAAAAGATGGGCAGACCCAGAGAAACCAGCATTTCTGTAGATCCCAAGTTAAAAGGAGTCTTAATAAGTGAGGGTCATCGAAAAATATTCGATAAGGCTATAAGAGATGTTTATTTAAAAATAAATCGAAGGGACTCCGTGAAATATACATATATTGAGATGCTAAAGAATCATTATAAAATTGATACCATTAAGAAGGGGAAATATGAGATCCCGATAATACCTCCAGGACACGATGTACCAAGTATTGCTCAATTGCGATATCACATTCGAAGGTATTATACCAAGCGCAAGCTGCTAATCGCCCGAGAAGGCGAGGTTACATTCAATCGTGATTTCAGGCCTTTGCTAGGATCAGAAACTAGGAAAGCTAATGGACCAGGCCAAATCTTCGAAGTTGATGCAACGGTAGCAGATGTATATTTGGTAAGTGCAATTGATCCCAATATTATTGTCGGCAGGCCTGTCGTATATATTGTTGTTGATGTATACAGTCATATGGTTGTCGGGTTATATGTTGGGTTTGAAGGTCCGTCTTGGCTTGGAGTCATGATGGCTATTGAAAATACAGTGGAAAATAAGGTTGAGTTCTGCAGGCAGTATGATATCGAGTTGAGTCCATATAATTGTGTAAAATGGTAGACTTCCAAGAAC
>NZ_AUCP01000152.1 GCF_000429825.1 Cohnella thermotolerans DSM 17683 | reverse complement strand
GAATGGTTGCCAGATGCTCTTCAATCGCCTTCTGTAACGACTTGGCCTGCTCCTGTAGCGAACGGATAACCCGGATGTTGGACGCCATCGCTAGGTTTACGGCGTCGGCCATAGCCTTGGGCAGACGGTAAGAAGAACGAGCAGCCTTCTGTAGAGCTTGCGCGACTTCCTGCGGGTTCTCGAAGCGGTTTTTGCCGCATTGGGCAACGAATACGACGAGGTCGTCAACCGGCATGTCAATGATATTCTCGACGCTGGCGAAGTGCTCCATCACCGCGAGACTTGTTGCCGAGGACGTCTTTTTACCGAATGGCCCGACCGAGTAGCTGCTGAACTTCAGGAACAAATTGGTCAGCAGGAAATTGGTCTCCCGTGTCAAAGTTTGTACTACGTGGAAACGAGTCCTGCACAGGCGCTGCAATGCAGCGATGGTCTCGCTCCACGTGAAGGCACGGGGTAGATGACCGGATCGGAGCTTAGCGGCGATGAACCAGGCGTCTACCCTGTCGTTTTTAGGGGCGTCAAGATAATGAGATTTCTTGAACACCTTGATGAGACTAGGGTTGAACACAAAGACACTGTGCTCATACGGCGCGAAGCTAAGTACGCTCTCCAAGTAGCGAGCAAGATGGCTGGAGTAACAGCCGGTCGCCTCAAGGCCGAAGCGGATGCGAGAAAGATTATGCTTTTGCATGATTGCAAGAATGCGCTCTTGGAGAGCAAGAACGCCGGGCTCGTCGTTGGGAACCGTAAAGCGGCTTAAGGGTTTGGCGGCGTCCCCTTCGGGCAGGCAACATACAACGTTGTTCTTACTGCTTACATCGATCCCGACAAACAAGATGTGAGACATGGAACTCACCTCCTTTGGTTGAACTCGGCGTTACGGTCCTGGGATGTCCTTGGGAAAGCTCTCCGCTTACAGCCTTGCGAGCTATTGGCATACACCGCGGTCCATCGGTGCACGAACCTTCCTCTGCTATGCGGAAGAGATGGCGACGCGCGGGATACAGTCAGCGTGTTGGAAAATACGGAAGAGGCCAAGGAAACACTCTAACTTGGTAGAACCCGAATGATCGAGTCTACAGGAGGAGAAGGAATATTCCCGTCGGTAGCACCTATTGGCATTTTCCCAAGGACAGCCCAGTATCGTAAACACCTTTTTTCGTCCCTACGGGTCGCTCCCGCGCTTCGCTTGGGCTGCTTCCTCCACCGGGACAAAATTATTCAATTTTCAAGGTACAAAATCATAAGAGCAACCCTTAAATCAGGAGCTGCTCTTAGCATACAAGGAGG
>NZ_AUCP01000151.1 GCF_000429825.1 Cohnella thermotolerans DSM 17683 | reverse complement strand
AAAGCTTCGTTCAATCGTCTGGTAGCGCAGACGGTACAAATATTTGCCGGAACGGCTGAGTCGGTTTCGACGAACCCATTCTTTGCTGTCTTCCCATACATGACGAGTAATTACTTTTTGTTTGTTCTTGGATCGGGTGCATTTGTCGATTAGAGGGCAGTCCGCACAAACCTTGGGATTGGATTTGTACTCCCGATAGCCTTCTCGATTGGTTGTCGAATACCTTAATTCCTGCTTATTCGGGCACAAGTACACATTGCGCTCGGCGTCGAACTTGAACTGATGCTTTCTAAGAAGACCTTTCGTCGGTGTGAATGCGCGTCCGCCAATCACGGCAAACACATTCATGCCGTGTAGCTCCTTGCAAATGTGACTCGTCAGGTAACCGGAATCTAGCGCGATCGCTTCCAAAGTCTTCGTGAAACCAAACTTCTCCATCTGATGCTTGAGCCGTTCCACGTAGGGGACGGAATCATGAACGTTACCCGGTGTGATATGAACGTCTGTAATGATGTTATACTTATGATCCACGGTTCGATGATCCAGATAGAAGAAGCCTTCGGGCTTTCCGTCACGAACCATATAGCCGCTTTCAGGATCCGTTGAACTGATCTTGATCTCCTTGGACTCGGTCACCTCCTTCCGCTGCTTCAAGGGCTTTTTTCCGTGTTTTTTCCGATCCTCATCAATGGCTAAATCAAGCTCCTTGATGTACGACTTTGGCGGCTGCTCGACCACTTGAACGTGATGTTTTCGTTTATTCGCATTGGCTTTGAGGTGAGTGGAGTCGGTAATAAGAACGCGGCCTGCTATCATCCGATTGGCGATCGCCAAGCGAACGACCTCATCGAAGATATCCTGAAAGATGGTCGTATCTTTGAATCGATATTTACGATTCCAACTGATGGTGCTGTGGTCCGGCGCCTTCTTCGATAGTCCAATGCCAAGAAACCAACGGTAGCCGACATTGAGGTTAATTTCTTGCTCGAGTTGGCGCTCCGAACGAATCCCGTATAAGTAGCCGATAAATAGCATTTTGAAGAGCATGACAGGATCAATGGAAGGACGGCCATGGGTTTCGCTGTAGTAGGGGCGTACCCTTTCTCGAATAAACGTGAAGTCTATGTACTTGTCGATATAACGCAGCAGATGATCCTCAGGGACCATGTGCTCGATGCAAACCAATTCATAATCCAATTGGGGGTCGGGCTGATGAGTGTAGAGCATGAGAGCACCACGCTTTCTGGATAATGATTAACTAAATTATACCATATTAACGCGGTGCCGCGTTAAATATAAGGAACAAAAATAAAGACCGCCGAGATTTTCTCGACAGTCTG
>NZ_AUCP01000150.1 GCF_000429825.1 Cohnella thermotolerans DSM 17683 | reverse complement strand
GGGTCTGTCAAGAATTTTGTGTAAACTCATTTATGGAACCTCCCCCGAGGGGGAGAGCGAACCCTTACGGCAAATGCTGTCCAATTCGATCTGGATAGAAGACGGAGAGCTGGAGGAGGATTTGTCCCCAGTTCTGCACGCGACCGGTCCATTTCCGCAGCACGTCCATCGTCGCCAGGTATAGCATCTTCAGCAGCGCCTCGTCCGTCGGGAAGATGCTCTTGCCTTTGGTTACTTTGCGTAGTTGCCGGTGGTAGCTCTCGATCATGTTCGTCGTGTAGATGAGCTTGCGGATCTCGGGAGGGTATTTGAAGAACGTGGCCAGCTCGTCCCAATTGTTCCGCCACGAGCGGACGATGAGCGGATATTTGCCGCCCCAGACTTCCTCGAAGCGATCCAGCTCCACCAGCGCCGCTTCTTCCGTGGCCGCTTTGTAGATGGGCTTCAGATCGGCGGTGACTTTCTTCAGATCCTTGTAGGAGACGTAGCGCGTCGAATTGCGAATCTGGTGAATGATGCACTTCTGGATTTCGGTCTTCGGATAACAGGCCGCGATGGCTTGAGAGAAGCCAGTCAGATTGTCAACGCAGGTGATAAGGATATCCTGCACGCCGCGGTTCTTCAGGTCGTTCAGTACGCTCAGCCAAAACTTGGCCGACTCGTTCTCGCCGATCCACATGCCCAGCACATCTTTGTTGCCGTCCAGATCGATGCCGATGACCATGTAGGCGGCTTTGTTCACGATGGCGCCGTCCTGTTTCACTTTGAAGTGAATGGCGTCAAGGAACACGACCGCGTACACGCCTTGCAGCGGGCGATTCTGCCATTCCTTAATGAGGGGCACGATCTTGTTCGTGACGTTGGAGATCATCGTCGGCGAAACGTCCACGCCATACAGATGATGCATATGATCCTGGATATCCCGCGTACTGACGCCTTTGGCGTACATGGCGATGATTTGGTCTTCGATGCCGGTTACGTTCGACTGATGCTTCTTAACGATGACCGGCTCGAACTCGCCGTTGCGATCGCGTGGCACCTGAATGTCGATTTCGCCGTACTCGCTGGTTACCGTTTTCTTGGACTTGCCGTTGCGGCTGTTGCTTGTGGCCTTGTTCTTGACGTCGTGCTTTTCGTAGCCCAGTTCCGTGTCGAGCTCGGCCTCCAGCATGGATTGCAGCGTCTCGGCGAACAGCTCCTTCAAGGCCGACTGGACGTCATCCATGGTCTTCAGATTATTTTCTTTGACGAACGCCTTCACCTGTTCTTTGCTAAACCGCGCCACTTGTGTCATCCTCTCAAACCAGCCTTTCTCTTAGTTTAATTCATTTGCGTTTGAGAGTTTACACAAAATATTTTACAGTCTC
>NZ_AUCP01000149.1 GCF_000429825.1 Cohnella thermotolerans DSM 17683 | reverse complement strand
CCTTGTATGCTAAGAGCAGCTCCTGATTTGGGGGTTGCTCTTATGATTTTTGTACCTTGAAAACTGAATGTAATGGTCCCGGTGGGGGACGCAGCCCAAGCGAAGCGCGGGAGCGGCCCGAAGGGACGAAAAATAGGTGTTTACGATCTTGGGCTGTCCTTGGGAAAATGCCAGTAGGTGCTACCGACGGGAATGTTCCTTCTCCCCCTGTAGACTCGATCAGTCGGGTTCTTCCATCTGAGAGTGTCCCCTTGGCCTCTTCCGTATTTTCCTACACGCTGACTGTATCCCGCGCGTCGCCATCTCTTCCGCATAGCAGAGGAAGGTTCGTGCACCGATGGGCCGCGGTGTATGCCAATAGCTCGCAAGGCTGTAAGCGGAGAGCTTTTCCAAGGACATCCCAGGACCGTAGCGCCGAGTCCAATCAAAGGAGGTGAATCTCATGCCCCACATCTTATTTGTCGGGATCGATGTAAGCAGCAAGAACAACGTTGTTTGTTGCCTGCCCGAAGGTGATACCGCCAAATCGCTGAGCCGGTTTACGGTTCCTAATGACGAACCCGGCGTTCTCGCTCTTCAAGAGCGGATTCTTGCTCTCATGCAGAAGCATAGTCTTACTCACATACGCTTTGGTCTGGAAGCGACCGGTTGTTACTCCAGCCATCTCGCTCGTTACTTGGAGAGCGTACTTAGCTTCGCGCCGTATGAGCACAGCGTCTACGTGTTCAATCCCAGTCTGATCAAGGTGTTCAAGAAAACACACTATCTGGACGCTCCGAAAAACGACAGGGTAGACGCCTGGTTCATCGCCGCTAAGCTCCGATCCGGTCATCTACCCCGTGCCTTCACGTGGAGCGAATCCATCGCTGCGTTGCAGCGCCTGTGCCGGACTCGTTTCCACGTTACTCAATGTTTGACACGGGAGACCAATTTCCTGCTGACCAATTTGTTCCTGAAATTCAGCAGCTATGCGGCGGGACCGTTCGGCAAGAAGACATCGGCGACAAGCCTCGCGGTATTGCAGCACTTTGCCAGTGTCGAGGACATCATCGACATGTCCGTAGAAGACCTCGTGGCATTTGTGGTCAAGTGTAGCAAAAACCGCTTTGAGAATCCGCAGGAGGTCGCACAGACCTTGCAAAAAGCTGCTCGTTCTTCTTACCGATTGCCCAAAGCGATGTCCGATGCCGTGAATCTGGCGATGGCCTCCAACATCCGGATTATCCGCTCGCTCCAAGAACAGGCAAAGTCACTGCAGAAGGCGATTGAAGAGCATCTGGCCACCATTCCGCAGACGCTCACTTCTGTGCCGGGAATCTCCACGATATTTGCTGCCGGCCTCATCTCGGAGATTGGCGACATCCAGCGCTTTCCGAACCAAATGGCGCT
>NZ_AUCP01000148.1 GCF_000429825.1 Cohnella thermotolerans DSM 17683 | reverse complement strand
GCCCAAATCGCCCCTTCCTCTCGCGAAGACCAAAGCGACTTGTTGGAGCGAATGCTCGAAGGAGGAAACCTTCGGCTCGCCTACAAGCGATTGGTTCAAAACGGAGGAGTGCCCGGGGTGGACGGTGTAACGGTAGCCGAGCTACAAGCTTACCTGAAAACCCACTGGTCAGCGGTGAAAACCGAACTCCTCGCGTGAACCTACAGACCTGAGCCCGTTAAACGGGTGGAAATCCCCAAACCCGTAGGCGGCGTACGGCTGCTAGGCATCCCGACCGTGATGGACCGATTCCTCCAACAAGCGCTTCTGCAAGTGATGAATCCGATCTTCGACAAGCCCAAAGATACATCCAGAGTGGACTGCGCTGGGGGGTGGACATGGACCTGGAGAAGTTCTTCGACCGGGTAAATCACGACAAGCTCAGGGCGAGAGTGGCGGGTAGGGTGAAGGATAAGCGAGTCCTGAAACTCATCCGAGCTGAACTTCGTCCGGTACGCGGACGATTGCAACATCTTCGTCGCAAGCAAGCGCGCGGGAGAAAGCGTATTGGATGCGGTGACACACTTTGTGGAAGGAACGCTGAAACTGAAAGTGAACCGGGAAAAGAGTGCGGTAGACCGGCCGTGGATCCGCAAGTTCCTTGGTTTTCTGTCGAACCCACAGGCGACGATTCGGCTAGCACCGAAGACGATCTCCCGATTCAAGGAGAGGATCCGAGAGATAACGAGCCGGACGCGGTCAATGTTGATGGAAGAACGCTTTACACGCCTTAACCGCTATCTCATGAGCTGGATTGGCTATTTCTGGCTAGCTTCTGCAAAGAACCACTGTGAGAAACTCGACCAATGGATTCGAAGGCGGCTTCGGATGTGTCTATGGAAACAGTAGAAGCGAGTGCGTACACGCATTCGTGAACTGCGAGCACTAGGCGTGCCAGACTGGGTGTGTTTCGTTACAGCGAACTCCCCCGCGAGGTCCGTGGGAAATGTCCCGGAACATAAACAACGCCCTCCCGACTTCCTACTGGGAAGCGAGAGGGCTGAAAAAGTCTGCTTTCACGCTATAAGGAGCTTCGTTAACCTTTTGGAACCGCCGTATGCGACCCGCATGTACGGTGGTGTGAGAGGACAGGGGTTAGCCGCCCCTCCTACTAGATTTTAATTAACTTATAAATTTTTATGTTACATTTCCCGGGCTGTTCAGTAAGTTCCACTTATACGAATTGCAGCCTGCCGGAACCGGAACGAGAAAATAGTAAAAAATGACGGCCTTGACGTGAAGAAAAGATATGAAAATTGATGCAACATTCCTGAATCCGTGACAAACTTAAGTCCACTCCGCCAGAGAGGGCAGTATATGGAAAAAAGTAATCGGAAATCCCCCCATCAGCTAAAGATTCGTG
>NZ_AUCP01000147.1 GCF_000429825.1 Cohnella thermotolerans DSM 17683 | reverse complement strand
GTTCTTGGAAGTCTACCATTTTACACAATTATATGGACTCAACTGCAATAAGTCCTGTAACAATGCGAAAAACCCAAACAAAGCAATAAATCACCGCTTTATTTGGGTAAATTGTATTTTATTTAGTAATCAATCACGATACCTGTGCATGAGGGATCTCACTCTGATCAGCTTCTTCTACTCCCATCATCATTTTATAATGTGCATGATGATTTGTAACTTTGAATATTTTTTCAAATATATTAAGGTATCTAGCGTTTGTATCTAATGGATGTTCAATATACAAATCATCACTTGCAAAATGTGACCCGTCATTTGCCCAGGATAAAAGCGATTTACATATTAACTTTTCCTCTTCATCGAATTTATTCAGTATATCATCTTCACTAAAATTACCAAATACTTTAAAATAGTTTTCTATAATTCTACGAATCAAGTTTTGAACCGTTGTTGAAGAACTACTCTGTGTTGCAAATCTAAGTTCTTGCCACATTAACTCATATGAAGTTTTTATTGGATTTGTATCATAGGATTGAGCCTCAGTAACATTATTAACTTTTCTTATAATCCAGAATGTTTCATCATGTAATTTTCCGCCTTTTGAACGCTTTTTATTAAAAGTTACTTCTTTGTGGAAATATACATTATGGGTTAAAACAAATAATTGAACAATATTATTTTGATTGTTCCTGATATCATCAATAAGTTTTAAAATAAGATTGCTAACGATAAATAATACATTGCTATCCAAACTAGAAATAGGGTCATCAATTACAACGACTTTATTCTCTGTAATAAGATCTCTGTTATTACTTCCATTCAACAAATGCATAAAATATAAAAACGTTACGAATGTCTTTTCACCTTCACTCAACGTCTGATTCACATCTTCTCCAGTGGATCGTACCAAGCGATAATTTCCCTGGTTTTGTGTATACGCAAACTTAAAATTTGTAAAATTATACGCTTTTAACAGACGATTCATTTCATTAACGGATGGAATTACACTAGTGATTTGAGCCTCTAAACCCTCGATTTCTGAAATCAATCTGTTTTTCTCAGATGTTTTTGATGAGATCCCATCTTTTATCCCTGTAATCGCATTCTTAATATTAAATTCTTTGCGTACATATTTTTCGTGATTATGCAGATTTTCATTTGCAATGAATCTCCATATTTGATCCTTAAGAAGCTGTTCTTCATGGGCTCGGTTATCAACCAACCTGTTATGTCCAAGGATTTCCTGATTAACCCTCTCAATTTCTAAATTGATAATTTTTACAAATTCGTCAACAGGAACTAATGCAATTTTCTTACTTGGGGCTTGCTGAACAAGATCAATTTAAGCTGCTCCCAACGCATGAGCCTAGACCGTGATTTTCTTTGCGGTTTTCATGCAAAAAATCGGACGGAAC
>NZ_AUCP01000146.1 GCF_000429825.1 Cohnella thermotolerans DSM 17683 | reverse complement strand
AAGCATGCGCTCATGAAGGAACGATAAAAAATACCCCTGACGACGATGGGTAAAAATGTGCGATTTTTTCGGGTAATATTGCTTGACGAAATACAATAATTTGGTGCCGCGCCATGGACTTCGGATGCTCGGCGATAAGCTGACCGCCGCAGTAAAAGCGCAGCGTGCCGTTCTTTTCGTCTTGTACTTCTATGACAGATCCGACATACGCAAAAGGCACTGAGTACCGATTAGCTTCGTATGACACGTAGCAGTCGGCGGCAACCTTGCGGTGGAAGCGATCCGCATACGCAAACGAGATTTCCGTGATCGGCTGCAGATTTTCATCCTTCAACAACTCCTGCGGTACCTGGAATGTCGTACCGTGAAGACGGTGATTCGCAACCGTATCGAGCCAGTGACGCGCCTTGGCATTTAAGTCATGCAATCCGTTAAACGTACGAACGCGCGGCCAGAAATTCTTGCGTACATACCCAACGCCGTTTTCTACTTTTCCCTTGGTACGCGCCCGATAAGGCTTACAGCGTCTTAGAACAAAGCCGTAGTGTTCTGCAAACCGGGCGAAACGCTCATTCCAGATGACTTCGCCTTTTTCGTCATGGCCGGCAACAACAGTTTTCATGTTGTCGTACAGGCATGTCTGCGTGATACCGCCAAAGTACTCGAACGCCCGGGTATGGCAGCCCATGAGCGTCTCGAGCCGCTCATCCTCCGTGAACTCTAAATACATTGCTCGCGAGTAGCCGAGCACCATGACGAATGCAAATAAGCGCTTGAATCCACCGTCTTGCTCTACTCGAAAATGCCCCCAGTCCACTTGCGCCTGCTGTCCAGGTTGCGTCTCGAATCGCTCCGTTGCTTTCGATTGAACAGATGGCCTGAGCGGCTGCATGAACAGCCGCAGAATCGTAATGCTCCCCGTATAGCCTCGTTCTTTGATCTCATCCAAAATGACTCGTGCATTCAGGCATCCTTCCGACATCCGATTTCGGATGTAGTCCTTGTAGCCATCCAACTTTCCCTCGATTGGCTTTCGCTCTGGATAACCCCCAGGCTGATCTTGCTCAAGCCATTTCCGGACGGTCTTCCGATCTCGACCCAGCTCCTCCGCAATTTGCGTAATATTCATCCCTCGTTGCTTCATGTCTTTCATACGAAAAAACTCCCCGTTTTTAATCAATCTCGACGCTCTCCTCTCGGAGAGAATGTCGGCTTTAGGTGGGGAATTTTCAACCGATGATATTGGGGATTTTACAACCGATCTTCACACATGAATTAGGACCGCGTTTTTTCAATACTTGCCACCATAGCACTCTCCTTTTTTCATTAGTATTAAGCAGTTGAGTCCGTATAATTGTGTAAAATGAAATATCTCCTAAAAAGTACTAGGAGCCATATTCAAATGTCCTCGGTTAGAATGGAGTTGACTAG
>NZ_AUCP01000145.1 GCF_000429825.1 Cohnella thermotolerans DSM 17683 | reverse complement strand
GTTTTACCCGAGACGATCAAGAGGGGTAATATTACACGATTTTTTGGGGTAGTTCGATTTGATCATTTAGGGTAATTTTATTTTACGATAGACAATTAAAGTCTATCCTAACATTTTCCGTTCTCTTTTCCCTGCTATTTATCTGTATTAAACTTCCATCCACACATTTGATATTCGTATCATAGTCGCCTTGTCGGGTACTTCTGTAGATTTTATCAATGTAGCCATTCAATTCTAGCGACTTCGAGAAGTATGACAGAAATGTAAGCCAAAGCTGAAACACGGTCTATGAAGCATGTTACGTCTTTCAATCTTTTCACCTCCCCCATGTCCGAAAAGTACATTATTTACGGATGTTATAGTGACGTTTTAGCCAGCCGCCGAAAAGATAGCTTCAACGCCAAAGCCTTTTGTCTGTAAAAACCTCTTCAATTCGTCCTCACGAATCCATACAGGCTTGTAAGCCACGCCGCGCACAGCGTTCGGAATCGCTTCATAGCGCAGACCTTCATTTTGACACCAAGACCAAATGCGTTGCATAGAGTAAACTTTCGTAGGACTTGCTTTGGTCAGCAGACTTGAGATTTCACTAAGTGTGTACATTCGCATGATTAGCACCGCCCTGTAACATAGTCGTGTAAACTTTGGGCATGGACAAAGTATGACCCGCCCTCAAACCCTGCCTTCAGCTTACCTGCCTGTATTAGCCGATGTACTGCGGCTTCAGTTTGCAAGCCTAGCTTTGTCATTGTCTCCAGCACGGTAAGACTTCCTGAACGCCCTATAGGGGATATAGGGGCTTTCTGAAGAGTGATTCGATTACGTTGGGCGTATGCTTCAATGGAATGTAAACTGACCATCATCCTGCCCTGAATTGGTCTAGCTGCTTCTAGGTAGCCGTACAATATCAGCTTAAAAACCTCTTCTTCACTCATTTGAATGAGGTTGGCGGCTTCAGACAATGACACAGAACGGTTGTCAATAATCGTCATGCTGATTCTCCTTCCATACGGGTAAAGCGTTTTAGTTCACTTTCCTTGATTCGTACTGTTCGTTTCGTTGGCTTGGTTGCTGATATCCGCCCCTCTCGTAGCCAACGATAAAGGGTCTGCAAGTGTACTCCCATGTATTCACTGGCTTGTTTGACTGTGTAAAGTTTTTCCATAGCAAACCTCCTAACTTGTAGTCTGGTAGGGCATTGCCGCCCATTCGTACTCCAATATAAGTAACTCACTTTGAAACATAACAAAGCGATTGAAATTGATTTTGAGCATAAATGAGTTGATTTTTAATAATTTTTAATAATTTTGAATAATTTTAAAAAAAGAAGAGGAAAAGCGAACGATAGCGTCCCGTCAAGTGGTGTAAAATCGATTTCTACTTTGTGACTCATATTTATTTCTGCAAGAGCATAGCAGACGTTAACAGGGCTTGTTC
>NZ_AUCP01000144.1 GCF_000429825.1 Cohnella thermotolerans DSM 17683 | reverse complement strand
CCGATTTTTTGCATGAAAACCGCAAAGAAAATCACGGTCTAGGCTCATGCGTTGGGAGCAGCTTAAATTGATCTTGTTCAGCAAGCCCTAAATAGGAGTCCTCATATATAAACTCAATGTGTTCTCCACTAAGCTCATAGTACCAGTGTTCAAAATCGATTTTCAGTTTTCCAAATTCCAAATCCGAGCAGGGGGAATCCAAATGAATAAGTCGATTCAACCATTTGAACAAATTTTTTTTGTGTTTTTCTGAAAATAAAATTTCGTTAGTTAATGCTAAGGATTGTCGATCAAATTGAATCCCCTTAATCTTATCTGGAAAAAGGGATAAGATGGTTGTAACAATTTTGCTAAAGATATAGTCAGTTTCCTTTTCAAGGATTTGTTCGTCTTTCTTTTTGTACCCGATTTCAACTTGTTGTTTCGTCAATTCGAAGACGGCTTGACTCATCATTCATGCTCTCCTCCTTTACTACTCCCATTATAATCCAAAGGTAATGTTTTTAAATTATCGGAAATTAACATTCCCATAAATTCATTAACAAAATTCACAGCGAATTAGGAGGTTACCAGAGTTATGCGGACAGTTTTCTTTTTGTTAAATCGAAGAAAAGGTGGGTTTTCGGAATCGAAAATGTAGATCTCGTTGGCGAAATTTGATGGATTAAATCGATGAAAAATGTTTAGAACAGTTCTTCTAAATGATAATCTTACACAACCTGATTTTGTAAATATAAGATTCGCACCATTTTAAGATTTCATGAAAAGCCCTAAACTTTGTGGGGCTTGAATATTACATAAAGGTCCTGATATACTGTTTTTGTAATGTTGGTAGATTTTGTGGGTGATGTGAGGGGAAGTAGAAAATCTGAATGAACATGGTTCATCCCATCAGAGATAAGAAACAAATCGAGGTAGTGAAAAGTTATCTCAAATCGAAAAGCGTTCGGGACTACCTCATGTTTCAAGTTGGTATCTCTTCAGCTCTTCGGATCTCGGATATTCTTCGTCTTCAAATCAAACATATTTGGAACAATCGAAAACCTGTCGATTTTATTGAAATAAATGAGAAGAAAACGAGTAAGTATAAGCGTTTCCCTGTGACTCCTAATTTAGCAAAGGCAATAAAGGAATATGCAGCGGAGTATGATATGAGTGACCCTGAAGCTTTTGTATTCCGCAGTCGTAAAGGAAGCACAAAGGCGATTACTCGACAACAAGCCGTAACGATTTTAAATCATGCTTGTGATATGTGTGGCGTATCTGAAAAATTCGGGACACACGGAATGCGTAAGACCTGGGGGTACTTCGCTTTCAAAAATGGCATTTCCCTTGATTATATATCGATTGCTTTAAAAGTCCGGTGAAAAAGTCCGCCAAGCAGGCTTTTACCACGGTTTTGTCGAATTATACAGTAACACGACCATTGAAAGAGTGATTGAGCATGA
>NZ_AUCP01000143.1 GCF_000429825.1 Cohnella thermotolerans DSM 17683 | reverse complement strand
AGAACAAGCCCTGTTAACGTCTGCTATGCTCTTGCAGAAATAAATATGAGTCACAAAGTAGAAATCGATTTTACACCACTTGACGGGACGCTATCAGATTTTTCGTGTTGCACTCAAGAAATATTACTATACTTCTAAAAAGGCACCGCTAAAGTTTGCATATCAGAAAATGATTCAAGAATTCTACAGTCAGAATTGCAAAATTGACAACGGCGTAAGGCTCCCCATTATTCAGGATCCGAGTACAGTCCCTACGTATACTCAATTCAAGTATTATTTCAAGAAAGAGAATACCGTCAAGAGGGAAGTTTCCACAAGACAAAGTGCCAAAAAATATGAACTGCAGTACCGTCCTGTTCTTGGGAGTGCGACTGAGGAGGCAATAGGTCCTGGAAGTCGGTTTTTATTAGACGGGACTACATTCGACGTTTATCTTGTAAGCAGGATCAATAGGAACTGGATTATTGGTCGGCCATGCCTTTATTATGTGCAGGATGTTTTTAGTCGCATGGTGACGGGCATATATGTCGGTCTTGAATCAAGCTGGCTTTCTGCGGCTATGGCCATTGCGAATTGTTGTGAGGATAAGGTATCCTTCTGCAAACAATACGGGATTTCAATAAGACCAGAAGAATGGGAAGCAAGACATCTCCCAGAAACAATTCTCGGCGATAGAGGAGAACTCTTCAGTAGAGAGGTTGAAACACTTATAAAGAATTTACATGTCAAAATCGAAAATACCTCTTCATACAGAGGGGATTTAAAATCCATTGTTGAACGGCATTTTCGGACGACTAACGATACTGTGAAAATGATGTTGCCAGGTGTAATCAACCCAGATTTCCGGCAAAGAGGAAGCAGGGATTATCGTCTGGATGCGAAATTGGATCTATACCAGTTTACGCAGATAATCATCCGATGTGTGCTTCATCATAACAACCATTTCCTTCCGAATTATCCCCGCGAGGAAATGATGATCGCCGATGATGTCGAAAGTATTCCTTCGAAAATATGGCAGTGGGGTGTGCAGTTCCGGTCAGGCAAGCTGAGAGAAATTCCAAAGGAAATTGTTTTATTGAACATGCTTCCAACAAGTGAAGCTCTTGTGACCTATCAGGGCATCAGGTTTAAGGGACTGTACTATAGCAGTCACACTGCTCTCAAAGAACGCTGGATGGAGAAAGCCCGAAACGGAACAAGGAGGGTTTCTGTTAGCTACGACCCCCGCAATCTTGGAACCATATATCTTCGGGGGATTGGAGAAAAGGGGTATGAGTCATGTTTCCTTTTAAGCCAATACGATCAATTCAACAATCGTACTCTGGAAGAGATTGAATACTTGCAAGCAAAGGAAAACATGCATAAGGCGGTAAATGCGGAGATAGCGTCCCGTCAAGTGGTGTAAAATCGATTTCTACTTTGTGACTCATATTTATTTCTGCAAGAGCATAGCAGACGTTAACAGGGCTTGTTC
>NZ_AUCP01000142.1 GCF_000429825.1 Cohnella thermotolerans DSM 17683 | reverse complement strand
GATCAAGTCCAAAATATTGTGTAAATTTCCTCGGTTCAGAAGTGTCGAGCCGGGGCTTGACATGGAGCCTCCGCAGGCATGATGACTGGCGATTGGGCGATATGTCCTGACGTTAAATCGCCAAGGCAGAACAGCCTATCATGCCCGCCACTCCATGTAAAGCCCCTTTACCCGATACGTGTAACCTTCGACGTGGTCTTTGTCGCTTGAGATTCGCGCCATTCCAAGTACTCGGTCATGTCGAGATATTTCTTGCCGCTAGCCCACTTTTCGTCAAGTTCCATCAGCAACGCACCGATTAACCGAACGACGGATTCGCGGTTTGGGAAAATACGAATCACGCGTTCCCGCCGACGAACTTCTTCATTCAAGCGTTCAACGCTGTTGGTTGTACGCAGTCGCTTGCGGTACTTCTCAGGCAGCGCCAAGACCGCTGTAACGTCGTCAAATCCGGACTCCAACACAGCCATCGCTTTTGGAGCTTTGTCTTCGTAGTCGGCTATGGTTTGCTGCAGCAAGAGGCGGGCCATCTTCGCATCCGGTGCATCCAGGATAGTACGTACGCGACCATGAATCTCCTCTTTCAGCGCTTTCGGCGCAGCATCCAACACATTTCGGATGAAATGCGTTTGGCACCGCTGCCACGTTACGCCTTGAAAATGCTGACGAACGGCGCGAACCAAGCCGCCATGGTCATCGGAGACGATCAGGTCGACTCCACGCAGGCCACGGCTTTTGAGCCAGTTAAAGAACTCGCTCCAGCTCCCTTCGGACTCGGTATCGCCCAACATAAGGCCCATCACTTCCCGGTAACCGTCCGTATTGACGCCGATACCGATCATGACACCGCGCGAGCGTACGCGGCCGTCTTCACGAACTTTGAGGTAAAGAGCGTCCACCAACACGAACGGAAAGCGGCTATCGGAGAGCGGGCGGTTATTCCACGCTGTCACGACCGGATCGAGACGCTTGCACAGATCCGAGACGGTCGACTTGGAAAAGTTCGTCCCGCATAGTTCTTCGGTAATTTGAGCAACTTTTCGGGTAGATAACCCGTTTACGACCATCTCCATGAGGGCCAGCACTAATGCCTGTTCACTTCGCTGGTACCGGGCAAACAACTCCGTGGAGAATTTGCCGCCACGGATGCGAGGTACCCGCAGGGTGAGGGTCCCTACTCGTGTTGTGAGTTGATGGGGATAGGATCCGTTGCGATATCCTTGTCGTTCTTCGGTTCTTTCGTAGTGTTCTGCTCCTATTTGTTCAGTCACCTGTGCTTGAAGAATTTGGTTTAATACCGATTCCAGCAACTTAGCTACCCCTGTGTCCTGAGAATTTCCCAAAAATAGTTGCTGCAAAAGTTGTGAATCTACGGTAATCTGGTATTGAGCCATTTCAAATACTCCTCTCTGTGAATGTTGTCTAGTCAACTCCATTCTAACCGAGGACATTTGAATATGGCTCCTAGTACTTTTTAGGAGATATTTCATTTTACACAATTATACGGACTCAACT
>NZ_AUCP01000141.1 GCF_000429825.1 Cohnella thermotolerans DSM 17683 | reverse complement strand
CCTGAATCCGTGACAAACTTAAGTCCACTCCGCCAGAGAGGGCAGTATATGGAAAAAAGTAATCGGAAATCCCCCCATCAGCTAAAGATTCGTGATGAAAACAAATCTACAAATGACAGAATCCATCAAGCAAGGCATGCTCAATAAGCCTTGCTGTTTACGGTAAGGCCGGAACAGGGAAGAGCAGTTTGGGTTGGTCTGGATGGCGAAAAATGGATTCAGGCAAACGCTTGGTACACTCGTCGTACGGTCTGAAACCAGGGACTGTATCGCCCAAAATTGAAAATCGTTTGACGAGCGTGTCGGCTGACTCTAGCCGCGATGTACACGATGTTTTGAATCACGGTGCGGATGCGGCGACGTTGTACGCCTCCCCGAATCGGAGCATCGTCTTGGCGCAAGCTTTCCTGCCCCATGATGCGGAGCAGGTTGTAAGCGAACACCCCCGCGTGCAAAACCAGATCGTTGGTATCGAATTTGCCGGCGGGCAGTCGCTCCAAATCCAGATCCGTCTTCAGCTCACTATGAAATTGTTCGCTCGTGCCGTGATCGCGATACAACTCGATGACACGCCACGGCGAGCAGGTAAGAGAAGTCCAATAGACGTTCACTTCAATTTCCGGGAACAGGAGCATCTGACCTTCACGGTCGATCGTCCGTACGATCACTTGAAACACTTGACGAAGGGCTTGATCGAAGCCTTTTTCGGGAAAGGCGATCACGCCCATGTATTCCGTCTTGCCGGGGCGCTGCTCACAGGCCATGCCCTTGTCTT
This sequence comes from Cohnella thermotolerans DSM 17683, assembly GCF_000429825.1. GTDB lineage: Bacteria > Bacillota > Bacilli > Paenibacillales > Paenibacillaceae > Cohnella > Cohnella thermotolerans. The sequence goes on along the minus strand of NZ_AUCP01000141.1, from coordinate 897 downwards.
CGGCGATCCGTAGCCAACTTTCCTTGGATGTATTGCGCAGATTGACCTTGATGATATAATCGACCTCTGGCTCAGCATGACACACCTGCAGATTTTCCAGACTGTCGTGAGCGGAATCCATCCGCACGAGAAGGCGCTCTTTCGTGATGCGCCGGGCATACTGGATGCTTTCGCGCAGAAAATCAGCGCCATCCTTCTGACTGTGCGTGCTGCCTTCCCGAAGCTGCACATTCACGCTATACCCCTCCTGTCCGAGGTAGGCGAAAATGGGGGCGTAGCCGAACGTGCCTTTGTAGGTCAACGAAACACCCTCTTTTTTCGTACCGGAGTTATCGAACGGAGAGACATCGATATCCAGCGGAATCACCGTATGCTCGCCTGCTGTCAGTCCGGTTACAGGTGCTTTTACGTTTCGAATCAGATCGGCGGATTCTTGAAGCAGGATCTCGTTCCAGTTGGCATTCATCGTTTGAGCTGCGGCATCCAGACGCTGACGGAGCGTCGGGCTTGACGGCACCTTGCGGACACCGAGGCAGGTTTGGAATACGGGATCTTTTCGGAAAGGTTCGATGTGGTCGAAGTCGCTTTTGCCTTGGCAAAGCAAGCCAAGATAGCTGGTCATGACATCGCCATGACTGTGAATCGGGTTCTCCATTCCTTTCACGGTGGAGCGATTGAGACGCTGCGGCAATCGGGTATGGGAAAGCAAGGCGCCGACGGTGGCCAGGCCAGCATGCGTAGTCAACAGAATTTCCTTAGATTGGGTGAATTGGATTCTCATATGTAGCACCTCGCAGGTGAAAGTGGATCATTCATGGTTCCTTTAAAATTCACCATCGGAGATGCGATTTCCTTTCTTTTTCTTCTTTTTCACAGAAGAACTATCACGGATTCAGG
>NZ_AUCP01000140.1 GCF_000429825.1 Cohnella thermotolerans DSM 17683 | reverse complement strand
CATTTTAAAGATCGCTGGCTTTTTCCTCGAAGAACCGATACAATGAGCTTAATACCCATTTTATCGGTTCCATAAGGGGCAAGTATGACGAAACAAATCGAGCTGACAGCGCTAATCGTTCGACCGATTCAATCTCACGAGGAAGCACAATGGAACACGCTTATGCGAACTCATCATTATCTTGGATTTCGCCAATTGGTCGGCGAGTCGATCAAATATGTTGCGGAAATCCAGGGAAGATGGGTCGCTTTGCTGGGCTGGGGAACGGCTGCATTCAAATGCAGCTGTCGGGATCAATGGATTGGCTGGTCCAAAGAGCAACAATGGAGCCGGTTGTTATTTATCGCCAACAACCTGCGCTTTCTCATACTTCCTGGCGTACACATTCCCAACCTTGCTTCCAAGGTACTTTCCTTGAACGTAAAACGGTTGTCGGCGGATTGGGTCGCGGTTCACGGACATCCGTTGATTCTGGTCGAAACGTTTGTCGATCATGCCCGGTTTGCAGGGACGTGCTATATCGCAGCGGGATGGTTGCGACTAGGACAAACCCGAGGCTACGGACGGAACGCCGGACAATACTACTATCATGGGACAACGAAAACCGTTTTGGTGTATCCGCTCCATCGGCACGCCCGCACGTGGTTGTCCGCTCCTTTTTTGGTGCCGGAATTGCGCGGAGGCGGAGTGCCTGTGGTGAATTTGAATGGCGTGAACCTGGATCAGAATGACGGGTTGCTGGAACGTTTGAAACAGCTCAAGGATCCACGCAAGCCCCGTGGAGTTCGCCACAGCGTGACATCCACCCTCGCAGTCGCAATCTGCGCAACCCTCTCGGGTGCCCGCAGTTTTCTGGCAATCGGCGAATGGGCGGCGGATTTGTCCCAAGATCTCTTGCGTCGCCTGGGGTGTCGGTACCATCCCGAGCAACGTCGGTATATCCCGCCCAGTGAACCGACCTTGCGACGACATCTGCAAAGCGCGGATGCGGAACAACTCGACCGCATCTTGAACGAGTGGCTGACAGCTCAGACGGATCCGGAAGCGATCGCGGTCGACGGAAAGACGGTGCGCGGTGCCAAAGATGGTGAAGGCAAAGCACTGCACTTGCTTTCCGCTTTGTTGCACAAGGAAGGCGTCGTCGTTGCGCAACGGGCGGTGGACAAGAAAACCAACGAGATTAGGGAATTTCAATCGGTATTGGACCCTCTGGACTTGCGAGGGAAAGTGGTCACCGCCGATGCGCTGCATACGCAAGTCGAGCACGCCCGGTATTTGGTGGAAGACAAACAAGCCGACTACTTCTTCACCGTCAAAGGGAATCAATCGAACTTGAAAATAGCGATTGAGGACCTCGACGATGAGGATTTTTCCCCCTGAATATGTGACACGCGATAAAGGGCACGGGCGCATCGAAGTGCGCAAGCTGCAAACGAGCACGAAGTTGAACGACTACGTGACGTTTCCGTATGCGGCGCAAGTTTGCCGAATCCACCGAATCACCTACAATTTGCAAGGGGAGTGGATGCGGGAAGAAACTGTCTTTGGCATCACCAGCCTATCGGTCGAACGGGCCGATCCCGCTCGATTGTTGAATTTGAATCGCGGACATTGGTCGATTGAAAATCGGCTCCATTGGGTACGCGACGTCACGTTTGACGAAGACCGTTCTCAGATTCGAACCAAAGAAGGGCCGCGAGTCATGGCCACCTTGCGCAATCTCGCAATTAGCTTGTTCCGCTTAG
>NZ_AUCP01000139.1 GCF_000429825.1 Cohnella thermotolerans DSM 17683 | reverse complement strand
CCCACGATGGCAAGCAAATCGCATCCTAACCACCGGAAGGAGGACATAACTTATTTCTCGAAAAATCGTGTCTTGACATTGGGGAGCATTACACTTTGGCCGACATTCGGCGAAATGAGCGAAAGTAGCTCAGAACCTGAGCCGCTTTGGCCGACATTCGGCGGAATGGGCGGCATCAGGACAACGGAGGAGATGCGAATGGCCAAAAAAACGCGCAAAGTTGCCATCGTCGGCGTCGGACTGGTCGGTTCGAGCTGCGCCTATTCGCTCGTCAACCAATCGATATGCGACGAGATCTTGCTCGTCGACCGGACCCCGGAACGCGCCTATGCGCAAGCGTTGGATTTATCCCACTGCATGGATTTCACGTTCACCCGAACCAAAATCTTCACCGGCGAACCCGAGCATTGCGGAGACGCCGACATCGTCGTTCTCTCCGCGGGAGCCAATCCGATTCCCGGCGGTACGCGGCTGGACTTGCTGGAGAGCTCCTTCGCCATCTACCGGGAGCTCGTTCCGCGGATCATGGCCGGCGGCTTCGACGGGATTTTCGTAGCTGCGGCTAACCCCGTCGACGTGGTCACCTACATGGTGTGGCGCTTATCCGGACTTCCGCGCAACCGTGTCATCGGCTCGGGCACATCGATCGATTCGTCCCGGTTGAAGACGCTGCTATGCGAATATTTGCCCGTAGACCCGCGAAGTGTCAGCGGCTACGTGCTGGGCGAGCACGGAGAGTCGCAATTTCCCGCCTGGTCCCACGTCACCGTGGGCGGCAAGCCGATTCTCGACATCCTTGCCCAGCACCCGGCGAGATTTGCCGGTCTGAAGCTGGACGAAATCGAGGCCAAAACGCGCGACGCCGGCTGGGAGATTCTTCAGCGTAAAGGATCTACGCACTATGGCATCGCGAACGCTATCGCCCATATCGTCCGCTCCATCCTGAACGACGATCACAAGATCACCGCCGTATCGGCGATTTTGCAGGGCGAATACGGCGAGACAGACGTCTGTGCCGGCGTTCCAGCGATTCTCTCGCGCTCGGGCATCACCGAGCTTGTGGAGCTCAATCTGACACAGAACGAGCAGGAACGGTTCCATCGCTCCTGCTCCGTCATTCGCCATGCCGCTTCGGCCCTCGTTTTCGGAGGAGGCGACGCCCGCCCCTAATCCACAACTAGACGCAATTGCGGCCATATGTCCAGCCATCCTTTGCTCCGCACTCTTCGCAAAAATGCCGCTTTATCCGCGAAATAAGGACTTCTTCGCACCGCCAAGCCGAACAGATCGTCCATCCCGTGCGGCGCAACGGCTTGCAATTTGCCATTGTCATCGAGGCTGATGCCGACGGCGGTCGCCGTTTCCGGCCATCGCCGCATCGCATCTTCAACGGAGCGGTACGGCGTTTCCCCATTGCGAATGTGCATGCGAGCCTGGTTTTTGAACGACCAATTATATTCGGCAAGCCGGCTTTTCAATAAAAATTCGCAGCGTTTCTCCGTCTCTTCGCTCGGATCGCCCGGGTCGAAGTAAACAACGTCGACGTCGTTGAGCGGCGTTCGGTTGGCGTAACCGTGCAGGACGTCCCAAACGCAGTTGCGGACATAGCCTGCAGCGATGCACCAGTGCGGCAACCGCAATTCCCTTACAAGCTTCAGATCTCGCATCAAATATTCGCGCGCCGTCATCATTTCGATTCGCTGTTTTCGTATAGATTGTTGCTTTCTTGACCATGATATAAAAAGGTTGATATAATGCCATTTATGGAGGCGTTCGGATATGTGGTTAGAT
>NZ_AUCP01000138.1 GCF_000429825.1 Cohnella thermotolerans DSM 17683 | reverse complement strand
TAGGGCTTGCTGAACGCCCCGAAAAGCTGTAAAAAATCGCATAATAACAAGGAATTCGGGATTTGTATGTCGAAATCATATGCAAAGGAATCTTCGGAAAACAGCCCAAAATCCTTGCAGATGGAGCGACGAAAATGTTCAAGCCGACCGCACACCTCGACAATCAATTGATCCTGCCTGGCGATTTCTTTCTTCCCTTCGGCGGAAAACTGGATGAAGAGAATCGCTGGGTTCAGTTGGCACAGTTGGTGCCGTGGGCGGCGGCTGAACAGAAATACGGTCGTTTCTTCAAAGACACCTTCCGCGGTCAGCAAACGATCAGCCTGCGCATGGGGCTCGGCGCGCTGATCATTCAGGAGCGCATGCAGTTGAGCGACAGAGAAACCCTGGCGTCAATCAGCGAGAACCCCTATATGCAATACTTCATCGGTTTGCCCGGATTTGTGATGAAGCCGCCGTTCCACCATTCAATGATGACGCATTTCCGTAAACGTCTGTCGGACGTGCTGGCCGAGCTGAACGAGATCGTCGCCACCCAGGGCGCGAAGGAAACGAAAGACGATGATGACGATCTAAGCAACGTGAGCGGCGACGGAAAAAGAAAGCGGTCGACGCCTCGCGCCGCTGCAACCGAAACCGAGTTCGAACAGCAGGCGCTGTTCGAGGAAACGCTAGTTGAATCGGCAGCGCAAACGCCTGTTGCGGAGCAGACGGTTGAAGCGTCGGCGCCACCGGAAGCGTCCGAACTTGAGACCGATGAGGCCATCGATTCCACCGCGGCGCCGGAAACGCCGGAACAACCGAATCAAGGGACACTGCTGGTGGACGCCACCTGCGCCCCGGCGGATGTGGCGTATCCGACCGATCTGAATCTGCTGAATGAAGCGCGGGAGAAGCTGGAAGCGATCATCGATACGCTGCACGAACCGGTCATCGGACAAACGGCAAAACCGCGCACCTACAGGGAAAAAGCGCGCAAGCAGTTTCTGGCGGTGTCCAAACAGCGCAGGCCGGGACCGAAAGTCATTCGCAAAGCCATCCGCCGTCAGCTGGGGTATGTGGAACGGAACCTCGTCATCATTGCCGAGCAAGCAAAGACGCAGCCGCTCACGCTGCTGAGTCGCAAAGCCTATCGTGATCTGCTGGTGATTCATGAACTGTACCGCCAACAGCTCCACATGTACAGGACGCGGTCGCACCAAATCGAAGACCGCATCGTGAGCATCCATCAGCCGCATGTGAGGCCGATCGTGCGCGGGAAAGCGAAGGCGCGAGTGGAGTTCGGCGCAAAGCTCGCCGTCAGCATGACGAAAGGTTACGCTTTCCTGGATCGTGCGTCCTGGGATAACTTCAACGAGAGTACAACGCTCATCGAGACGATCGAGAACTACCGTCGTCGCTTCGGCTATTATCCAGCTGTCGTACAGGCGGATCAAATCTATCGCACCCGCGAGAACCGGAACTTCTGCAAGCAGCATGGCATCCGGCTCAGCGGCCCGGCTTTGGGAAGACCACCGAAGGACGGTCCGACTCGCGAACAGCAAAATCAGGACAAACGGGATGCCGGTGAACGAAATGCCATCGAAGGCAAATTCGGAGAAGGCAAGCGCAAGTACGGGCTTGGCCGTATTCGAGCGCGTCTCGCGCAGACCAGCCTGTCCGCCATCACGCTGCAACTGCTGGTGATGAACCTGGAGCGCAGGCTCCGCGTTCTTTTTTGCCTTATTTTCGCCTTCCTGTTCCGCCGTCGCCCTGCCCTGAATTTCTGCTAAACAATCGTTCAGCAAGCCC
>NZ_AUCP01000137.1 GCF_000429825.1 Cohnella thermotolerans DSM 17683 | reverse complement strand
TGTCAGGCCTGCTAGTTCCAGCGCTCGCTGGGTTGTTCTTCTCATTTTGCACGCCGGTTAGACGGCAAGAACTGACTTAATTCACCGGACTTTTAAACCACCGAAGCATAGCGGAAACGAAACGATACTTAGGATTGCTACAGGAAGATTTGGACGATATTTATATTCAAGTCAACTTGTAGGTGCTACCTATTAATGAAAGCCATCATTTCGTAGGCAACACCGTTTAAAAAAACGGGAAACGTTGCCTATTGGAAATGATGGCTTTAGTTTTTCCGTAGAGTCAAAAAATGAAAAGGATGTGAGGGAATTGTCGAGGTACAATTACAACTGGTCCGATCAAAAATTACAGCGATATATTAATGAAGGAAGAGGTCAAGGACGCGGTGCAGAATATGAACCTTGGCTAAATGTTCATAGCATCGCCAGCCGAGGACGGGTTTCCAGAGTATGTGGGTGGAAAACAGGCAGAGTCCATCATTTCCTAACCGATAATGAGGTTCGCTATTTTTATCTATGCGAATGGTCGGATGTCGTAATCGATATTCGTGAACATTATCCGTTAATCGACCTGTATGAGATGACAGGAATTTTGGATGATGACCTCATCAAAAAATTGATCGATCGTAAGACAGGAACTCCACATATTCTTACCAGTACGTTTTTAATAACGGTAAAAAATAAGCAGGGACAAGAGAAGCACTTCGCACGAAACATCAAAGAAGCAAGGGAGTTTGAGAAGAGTTCTGTAATTGAACGCTATGAACTTATTCGTCGTTACTGGTGCAAAAAGGGGATTCCATGGGCTTTGGTTACTCCATCCGAGATTAATGCAATACGAGCCAAAAATATTGAATGGTTGCATACCGCTCGCCGACTCAGCGATTGGGGATATTCGGAAAAGCAGGTTGAAGGTGAACTTCATCTTTTGATGGACATGTTGAGCAGGGGATTAGGGACAATACGGCAAGTTGTCGAGCGATTCGAAAACGAGATTCAAGGGGAGAAGGGGAAAGGGCTACTATTGTTCAAGCATCTCCTCGCAACCAAGAAAATTATGATCGACATGGACAAGCCAATCGATTTGAATCAAGCTGTCGCTGATTATGTAAAAGTCTGTGACGATGCAAAGGGAAGTGAGCATTTTAAACATGCTGCTGGCAGTTAACTCATTGCTACAGTACGGAGAGAATCCGAAACAAATTGAACGGATTTTATGGATGGATGCGAAGCGTATAAATTGCTATGCCATAGACATATTTTCAGACCGCTACCCCATGTTGAAATCACTTCGGGAAATTGAGCAGGGAATCCTGGAGGGCACGATCCATGTCGCGGATCAAGAACAGTGGTTTGCCCCTGTTTGCGATGACTTGCTGTCAGAAAAAGCAAGGGAACATATGGAGACGGCATGGAGCATTATTGAAAAAATAGCCGTAAGTGAAAATGAACCGGCAATATTTGAACCACATTTGCGAAAGCAATTGATCAAGGAAGCAGCCGATTCGTTTAGCGTGAGCGAAAAAACTGTCGGCAGATATTTAAGAACCTTTTGGCGGAAGGGAAAGACGAAGTATGCTCTTGCCCCTTCATTCGAAAAAAGAGGGGGAAGGGGGAAGCCGAAAGCTTCTGGTCAAGCAAAACGCGGAAGACCACGCAAATATAGTCAAGGCGAAGGAATCAATATTACGGGGGATGTCGAACAGATTTTTGTTATAGTCTCAAGTAGTGGTGTAAAATTGCGCCGAGCTTCTTGACAAGGGAAGCCACGGTATGATTTCTACTAAAGTGACGCGACTCTACTT
>NZ_AUCP01000136.1 GCF_000429825.1 Cohnella thermotolerans DSM 17683 | reverse complement strand
AATCGCCAGTCATCATGCCTGCGGAGGCTCCATGTCAAGCCCCGGCTCGACACTTCTGAACCGAGGAAATTTACACAATATTTTGGACTTGATCCGTTAATGTGAATGATTTATTTAGTAATATATCCGAACTCCCTCAAGCAGATCACCAAGATGTATTTTGGTATTCAAAAATTCTTTCCCCAACATCAATGACCGAATCAGGCGGTACTGGAATCACTCCATTAAGCTTAACAAGCGGAAAATCAGATAGGACTTACACTGTATCTTATGTAGTCGCGGGATCTACTATCTACGAAGAGATGATTGTGAGGTCGTATATTGAGGGACCAACATCAATTTCTACTGACGGCACCTTTACGGCAAAGCTTTATCCATTGTCAGAACGGACATACTCTTCCACACTCCCAAGTGTCAATTCCAACGATTCTAACTGGACGATTGGGGTAATGCACGAGACAAGCTTAGAAGCTTATACCGATCCCGGAGATGTACTTCGGTCAATACAATGGGATGGGAGTTATTATTCAGGGGGTACGTTGAAATTTACGCTTGATTTTTCATATAGCCCTCCAAGTACACCATTGTCATTTGGTTTGGAATGGAAAATAGCGTCAATTACACTGCAAAATCTTTAAAGGTATTTGACAATAGTGGAACTGAGAAAGTTAGAAACACAAAAATCTCATTAGATGCATCCAAACAGTTAAGAAGTGTCGGCCATACCTTTGACTCCATCATTTCTGTTGGACACTATAACACGACTGGGCAAAAGAAACTTAATCTAAAATTCACATACTATATGTATAACGGTCAGGATATTTATGCACCGGATGTTGACTTAAAAACAAGCAATCTGTCTCTTTCGTACTGGTCTGCATAATAATTAAGCCAGAATACTCTTCAAAGTATTCTGGCTTTCAGCATTCATCATAAGGAGAATCATCTATGATGTTTATTGAAGTGTTGATTTCAATTATTTGCATTGTTGTCATGCTAATTATTGCGATTATGTCAGAAGAAAAATTGAAAGTTACTTCACTATTATTTTCATTTTTGTTTGCACTGAATTCCGCATCCTTGATGTTTCATTATCTTGAAGTAGCTCAAGGAGCAACGGATGTCTCATATTTATTTATATTTTCCTTAAACGCCGAACAAATTATTCATTTGTTTAGACTTTCTATCGTAATATCGTTAGTTTCTTTTACCGTTTTCACTTATCTGAGCTATTATAAGAAGGAATAATCATTTTATGTTTACCAACGCAGGCTCGGTTAAATGACCGAGCCGCTCTTGTTGGTCCCAATTTCGTAACGTAAGATGTGGGGCCATGGAAAACACCCCTTAGAATAGACATTGGAAAAGCCCCTAAGGTAATCCGATGAATTCTAGGGAGGCATTTATCTATTCAGAAGCGATAAGATAAGCAGTGTGACTCCATGTAAAAGAGGGATGAGCATACCGGAGACGGCGGCGTATGTAAAGCACCACATGGAGGAAGCGAAGCTGACTCGTCCGGTGTTTGCTGAGAGCGCAGTGATGCATAAGAAGCCGGCCGAGAGCGCGCGGCGGCCTCTCTTGACCGGCTTTTGTGCGCGGCTAGGAGGCCCGAATCCTTCAGCTAACCGTCGTGAATTGGTATTGCTGGCTTGCGGCGCCGCTGCCGGCCGACTGAATGGAATCCGCCCCGTCGGCTGTTGAGCCTCCGGCAATGTAGAGCATCTTGCGGCTTTTCACATTCATGATTTTGTAGTAGCCGCAGCTGATGTCCATGATTTTGTACCACGAAGTCGTATTGACGGGCGGATTCTTAAAATTAGGGGCTGTTCACGCCCGGAAGCAGTCCCGGGATTTGATCCCTGCCCATTTTAACCATGAAGTCATTCAATTTCTCGGCAGTGTT
>NZ_AUCP01000135.1 GCF_000429825.1 Cohnella thermotolerans DSM 17683 | reverse complement strand
CCCGAAGCAGACGCTCCAAGGCGACTCCGTTAGTCGGGGCATGCACCAAGATATCGACTTGGAACAAAAAGGAGCCGTCATCTGTTTTTTTTCTACGACAGCATAATTAGCTAACAAAACAATTGCTCCCATTCATGCTCAAGTGCAGCCAGGTACGCCTTGGGATCTCGATTAAAACGTCTGCGCTCTACATGCTCGTTCAAACGGGAACACCATTCCAATTTACATTTCTTATAGGTGGTATAGTCAACGGAGCGTAAGCGGCTTTCAATGTGTTCCTGACCAAGTGCGTCCCGAATGAGGACGATCAATTCGCCATTGCGCTGGATGTAGGTATTCCAATTCCGAAGTCCCGTGATGCGGCGGTGGTTAGCCTTCGTCTGCCGAAAAAATTGCTCTAAATCATTGTTCGTTCGCGGAAGGTGGTATTCGTCGTAACAAGTAAACAGACCATTCCAGAACCCGTTTGTATACCGGAGTATGTTGTCCACCATGGGAGCGTCTTCGGGCTTGGTGTACGTTTGTTTCATCCAGTCCAGCAGCACGGTCATTTCCCATCGCACCGTTTCACTGGTTTTGTCCGTTTCGGGTTCCAATAGGTTCGCAATCTGTTCCAGCGGCTTTCGCCACCGAGCCACGGTCTCGTAGACAGGCAGCAGCGGTTCTATTTTGCTGAAAATTCGGACGATACCTTCAAGGAGCGAAGGCCCCTTTTTTATCCAAGCATCGAGCTAACGAGGCTTGAATCGCTTGCGCGCGTTCGTAGATCAGCATACCCGGCAACTCGAGCGGGGGATCACCATCTTCTAGCAGTAAGGCGCGAACGGCCGCGATGTATTTCTTGGTGATCTGAGCTTCGGCCATTTCCGCCGTCGGTTGTTCCTTTGTGGATTCGCTCGCGGCAATGGTTTCGTTTTCGCTGGCGCGATTTTCGATTTGTTCGATTTTACGCTCGACTTCTCGAATTCCGCGCATGCTTTTCTTTAGTTCCGTCTTGAGTTTGCGATCCGCGTCCACTACCGGTTTTGCAATATCCTTCAAGTAATGATACTGGCAATACTGATACGGAACGTCGGGTAGCAGGCCTTCAAACGCCAGGCGGATCGAATGCTGGCCGTCGCTGACGATCCCGACAATGGGAAAGCCGAGTTCGATCACGGGCAGGATGAGCGTTTGCAATTCTGCCGCTGCGCCGCTTTTCATGTTCTTCGCGGCAAGCACCGTCCCGCTGAATACTTCGCGCAGCACATACAGTGTTTCGTTGCCCTTTTCCGGCTGGACGCCATCCATGGATAAGATGATGCCGCCGTTTTGTTCCGTCGTTTCGGCCAGTACCTTGCGGACATGGTCATCGAGACTGGCAGCCAAAAGGACTTGATACCGCTCATACAGATTTTGCGCGTGACGTTCGCTCGTTTGGATTCCGCGTTCGTTCAGGGTGTCCGTCAGTTCTTTAACCGTCATATGATGCTTGAATCGCAACTCGCCGACCAGAGCCAGCACATCGTAGCCATAGGACGAGTGCTTCATGCTGAGCATCTCCGCTTCGGCTGATTTATACGAGACGCCCGTATGCGAGCATGTTGGATTCTTGCAAGCGTACGCCATGCTCCATGCGTCGATGACACCGTTCAGCGTGGAAATCTTTTTATGCCAGGCCGTATGCGAACGTTGCAGCTTCGTTTCGCAATGCGGGCAGTGCGTCATTTCGGTTCGGAAATAGATCCGGGGGGCAGCACCTAACCGATTTTTAGGAAGCATAGGGGGCAACTCCTTTACAAAGTTGATCCCCTTTTACTTCGACAAAAGAAAGGAAAATCCTGTTAGTGAATCTTGCTGTCGTAGTTTTTTTGCTTTTGTCATGTTTGCTAGGAAGCCTCCGTCAAGCCCATGGGTATAAAAAAAGAAACTTACTCTCTCAATATATCATGTTTGTATCT
>NZ_AUCP01000134.1 GCF_000429825.1 Cohnella thermotolerans DSM 17683 | reverse complement strand
TTTGCCAATTTTCTATGTTTTCCTTGCAGATAAATTCGACAAAAGTAGCTCAAATCCCTTGTGGAATAAGGATTTTTTGTTCGTTCAGCAAGCCCGAATTAGGAGTTACTCATCAAGTGAAGAATTTCTATTCTGCAATGACAAAAGGGGAAATTGTCGCGGAACACAAAAATAATGTTGTATTTCGAAAGGAATTTAAAGAAACCTTATCTTGTTCTCATCCATGCCAGAGCAGATATGATGGAGTTAGTCCGCCTGTAAACTGTGGTTACTGCTATCCTTGCATCATACGTAGGGCTTCGTTAATCGTCAATGATTTTGTTGATGATCAATATAATCCATATTATAAGTTGAATAGAAGCTTTATTGAGGAAAACAACAATCTTGATGGAAAGGCAAGTGATCTTAAAGCTGTTTTGTTTACGATAAAAAGATACGTAGAAAAAAGACATGATCAATCGTTTATTAGAAGATTGCTTCGTATACAAGGTCCTTTAACAAGTGAGGAATTAGACTCTTACGAGAGAGTTTACAGAGAATCCCTAAAAGAGCTCCTACAAATGATTGATTACGAAGAAGTAACTAATGGCGGGGGATTAAAAAACTATATGGATCTGAAGGAAAGCTATGAAGAACCTTGTTGATTTTCATGTTCATATTGATTACTACCCAGACTATAAAAAAATTTTTAATTTCTATAACAATCAAAAGATCTACGCCCTATTTGTGACGAATTTTCCAGAAGTATTTAATAAAGCCAAAGATGCTTTTCCAGAATCAAAGTACGTAAAATTAGCATTGGGCTATCATCCTGAAATGGTAAACATACGTCCATTCAAACAAAAGTCTTTTGATAAATACCTTGATGAAACTAAATATGTAGGTGAAGTCGGGCTGGACTACTCCAAAGATCATATTAAGAATCGGGATGAGCAACTCAGAATTTTTCGCCACATTTGTCGTAAAACCGCTGATGAGAATAAAATTATGTCTGTTCATTCACGTAATGCAGAATCAGATGTATTGAAATATTTAAAGGAGTTTGGAGTTAAACATGCCGTCTTCCATTGGTATACAGGGAGCATAAAGAATCTACAAGATGTTATTGGATCAAATTATTATTTATCTCTAAATCCATCAATGCTAAGGACAAAAAAGGGAAGGGAAATAATTCGAAGTATACCTTTGCAGCACATCTTGATTGAAACAGATGGACCGCATAGTAAATATAATAATCGTCAGATTATGCCAGACGACATTCCTTCAATTTATCGTGATTTTGAACACTTCTTAGAGGTTGAAAACTTGCGGGAGATTGTTTTTGAAAATCTGAATAGATTGCTTGTGTCTCAACAAAAGAGCCATTAGGGAAATATGGTATTATCCCTGTGGAAGTTATGAGGAATGACAGGGGAAGAGGCTGAAAACAAGACTTATAAATTATGGTGAAAACGTGTCTTTTCGGAAATTAAAGACCCTTTAATGGATAAAATAATTTCTGAACTCTTCTTTTTTCAAAAAGATAGTAAAGTATAATTTTGAATAGTGATATCATATTGATAAACAGGAAGAAGAATGAATCGGGCGATCAAACGGTGACATGACTACATGAATGGATTAATAGGAGAAATTACTATACTTTCACAGGGGAGGATTTGCTTGAAACAAAAAGTATTTATTAATGGAAAACCTCTGACTGTTTATTTTGATAATTATACTGATATAAAATATTCATTGCTCTTATATACAAAAGTCATGAGTATTAGAGACAAAGAAACGGGAGAGAGTGTTCCTATACTATTTGAAAAAGAGCGAATGGATTTTATTAATTTTATATATAGTAAAGACAAACATAAGTTTGTTCAGGCTGTTTAGAAAAGCCCTATTTTAGCTTTTCTACTCGACAGAATTATGGATGGAGCGGATAGTTCGAGGTTCATCCTCGTCTAGAAATAAC
>NZ_AUCP01000133.1 GCF_000429825.1 Cohnella thermotolerans DSM 17683 | reverse complement strand
CGGCTTTGGATTTCGCTGTGTTTTGGCAGCTTATCCGACTAACCTTGCCTCGAACCCAATTCGTGTACCTTGGCCCGTGCATTTGCCTCCGGCTTTCTTCAGACTCCACCTTGCTACGGACACCCTTGCCTTTGGTTACGGTAGGCGCTCGCCAGCCCCCGTTCGGGAATTATTTCGCCCTAAAGATGACGCCCATGCTGGGCATACAAAGAAAACCACATGGAGTTGTTACACTCGCATGTGGTTTAAAATTTAATACTTTTGCAATTGAAGAACGTCAAAGATTTTATGAACTACTTCTAGCCCATATTGGTAAAAATTCGATTCTAGTTTTGTAAATCTTATTTCTTCAAGTTCGTTAAGAATTTCATTTTTTTTATTTTTAAAGTCCTCCGGAAATATAGTTGTCTCTAATCTACTTTGAAACTCTTCTAAACCATACTCTTTCTTAACAAATCGTTCGCATAAATCTCTAATTCGCTGAAGTTCTAAGCTCATTGTTAGTCACCTACTTTGTAATTATAGTAACAACAACTCCACTTTTATTGGTAATAATTTGGAGAGTCCCTGAAGTATATGATAGATTCCCGTTTTCCTGAACAACTGGCTTCGTATTCTGTATTACATATTCAACAAAATTTGGCGAAACGCTTCTACCATAATCACCGCCAGCCTGAGTAATTTGACTTCCATACCTATTTCCACTTGGTTGCATACGATCAACTGCATGTCTAGAATACAACCTATCGCCTATTTTCGCATATTCCTGACCATTGATAGTAACCTTAGAATAATCAGCCCAACTTCCCCATAACTCTTTTGCAACCGCTTGTTCTGTTTTCTTACCGACGAGACTAGCAAGTTTTTTGCCAAGCTGTTTAGCAGCACTTTTTACAAGAGCTTTCCCTGCTCCTAAGCCTCCTGTAACAACAGTATCGAATACTGCTCCAGTCCAAGTGTTGTCCTCATATACTCCATCGCCATAGTCAAACGTAAATGTACCTACCGTTTTACCATGATCTCGCATTTGATCTCCGTCATGATCGGCATCAAATGAAAAGGTGCTACCGTAAGCGTCAAATAGCCCTCATCTTGATGACAAGGTGTGGGCTATTTGACGCTTACGGCCGAAACCCGTAACTGTACCAAGAAAACTGCGCATCGAAGATCGGATTCATCACTTGCAGAAGCGCCTGCTGGAGGAATCAGTCCATGACGTTCGGGATACCGAGCAGCCGCACGCCGCCTCCGGGTTTTGGGATTTCCACCCGTTTGACTGGTGCGGGTCTGTAGGTTCCCGCGAGGAGTTTGGCTTTCACCGTCTCCCAGTGTGTTTTCAGGTAAGCTTGTAGCTCGGCTACCGTTACACCGTCCACCCCGGGCGCTCCTCCGTTTTGGACCAATCTGTGTACGGTAAGATAAAAATACCCAAAATGATCAAACTGATTTCCCCAAAAAAATCGTGCAAAATTCCCCACTTTAATCGTGCGGAAATGGACCGAATCTAGCAACTCCGTTACCCTGTTCGTAGACGATGACGAGGGGTGCGGGGACGGGGAGATGCTGAAGATGAGTCAGATTGAAACGATCAAGAACATGCAAAGCAAGGGGCTTGGGCCGAGCGCGATCGCCGAGCGGCTGCAGATGGACCGAAAGACGGTGAGGAAGGTCATGAAGGCGGAGACGTTTGAGAATCGGAAACCGAAGGCGGCATTGGCGCAGCCTTCCAAGCTGGATCCGTACAAGCCACTTATCCAAAGCTGGCTCGAAGAAGATCGTAAGAATCGCTACAAGCAGCGGCACACGGCGCAACGCATTCATAACCGGCTTGTGGCGGAGTGCCCCGGGTATGACGCCTCGTATCCGCTGGTCCAGCGATATGTGCGAAGTCTGCGGGAAGCGCGGCATCAGGAAGGAACGCTGGAACTGGAATGGCCGCCGGGTGAAGCGCAAGTCGATTTCGGTGAAGCGGATATCTTTGATGCG
>NZ_AUCP01000132.1 GCF_000429825.1 Cohnella thermotolerans DSM 17683 | reverse complement strand
GCCATGTCAACCACTCCCGAACATTCGTTTGTATCTAGTATATCAAACAAATGTTCGCACGAGAAGGCGTTGCTGAGGCAACTTGATATTCAAATAAATTTATTACCGTCGCGACTACTTCTTCAACAGTAGATACAAAAAGTAAGGTCCGCCGATGAGCGCGACCATAATTGCGCGTCAAACCTTGCTTGATCGCGCCAGCCACCGCAAGCGCATTGCCGACAAACACGGCGCCCACTTCCCGCAGGTAATGATTTTCCCGGAGCATCGCGATTTTATCGTCCCCGCCACGGTTAGCCAAGACAAGCCAGAGCTCGCGCAAGGATACATCCTTCGCACCGAGGAGCATAGCGAGCGAGAACATGACCGCAAGCGTCGCTAAGCTGATTCCGATTTTGAGGGCAAAAGAATGGGGCTGCGCTGCCACGCATGCAGCAATTCCTCCTTCAAGGTCATAATGGGCGTGAAGAAGGCCGAGACATCCTCCATCTTGCCTGAGGCATCTCGGCCTTCTTCAACGCGATCGCACGCTTATTGAAGGAAACCTTCCTTGAAAATGTTTAGCAGATATTCGAGTGTCGTCGGATCGCTGTAAGTGGAAGCTTCCGTGTCGATCTCGATGACATGATGGTTTTTGACGGCCGGGATTTTTCTCCAAGTATCCGTCTGCATGAAGGAATTGTCTCCCTTGGCGCTTCTGCTGAGAATGAGGTAATCGCCGACATAGTCACTGAGAATTTCAGGGGAGAGGGTATAGTAGCCCGGTCCAAGAGCGTCCGCTTTGACTTTTTCCGGCATGTTCAGTTTCATCGTCTTGCCGGACGATTTCTTTCTGCCCTTTGGCGGGAAGCTGGACAAAGAAAATCGTTGGGTTCAGTTGGCGCAGTTGGTACCATGGGCACATGCCGAGAAAAAATACGGCCAGTTCTTCAAAGACACCTTTCGCGGGAACAAACGATCAGTCTGCGCAAGGGACTCGGCGCGCTCATCATCCAAGAGAGAATGCAATTGACCGACAGAGAGACGGTAGAATCGATCAGTGAAAATCCATACATGCAATACTTCATCGGTCTGTCCGGATTCGAGATGAAGCCGCCCTTTCATCACTCGATGATGACGCATTTCCGGAAGCGCCTGACGGACGTGCTTGCTGAAATCAATGAGATGGTGGCCACCCAGGGCGCGAAGGAAACGAAGGACGATGACAACGACACGAGTGGCGCAATGAGAGGGAAAGCGAAACGAGCGTACAAGAAGAGCGCCTCTTCCGTTGATCGAACAGCAAACGATGTTCGAGGCAGCGGAAGTCGAATCCGCCGAACCTTCGACTTCTACGGAGCAGGCGGCCGTGGAACCAGTCAAGAAACCGGCGAATCTTGAGGTCGCAACGAACGAGATCCGTTCCGAAGAAAAACAAGGGTCCGTCACGGAATCCGAAGCGCCGACGCTTCCCAATGAAGGTACGCTGCTTGTGGACGCCACTTGCGCGCCTGCGGATGTGGCCTATCCTACAGATCTGAATCTGCTGAACGAAGCCCGCGAGAAGCTCGAAGCGATCATTGATACGCTGCACAAGCCGGTCATCGACCAAGCGGCGAAACCGCGTACCTATCGGGAAAAAGCGCGCAAACAGTTTCTGGCGGTTTCCAAGCAGCGTCGCCCCGGACCGAAAGTGATTCGCAAAGCGATCCGGCGGCAACTCGGCTATGTCGGACGGAATTTGGCCATCATCGCCGAACAGGCGAAAGAGCAGCCGCTCACGCTGCTTGACCGTAAAGCTTATCGTGACTTGTTGGTCATTCACGAATTGTACCGCCAGCAGCTTCAGATGTACAACGCGCGTAAGCATCAGATCGAAGACCGGATCGTCAGCATTCACCAACCGCACGTCAGACCGATCGTACGGCAAGTTCGGGGAAGGCAAGCGCAAGTATGGGCTTGGCCGTATTCGAGCACGCCTTGCACAGACGAGCGAATCGGTCATCACGCTGCAACTGCTGGTGATGAACCTGGAACGCAGGCTGCGCGTTCTTTTTTGCCTCA
>NZ_AUCP01000131.1 GCF_000429825.1 Cohnella thermotolerans DSM 17683 | reverse complement strand
GCGTGAAAGCCGGCCAAAATCTGTCTCGAAAGTAACCCGAATCATGTAGCCCATTCTAGCTGAGGGATTTTACACATAAATTTGGACTTGATCCAAGAGTGTACGACAACTTATTTAACAACGATCTCCCTCGATCTTTTTCAAAAATTTTCGGCCAAATCACCCTCATATTTTTGAACCCTTCTACATCTTGAGATACAATCACTAATAACCCTGGGATTATCAACGCGGTCTGATAAATAAGTCCTGAATTCTTCTTCGCACCTCAGTTCCAATTTGTTCAAGTCCGTTTTCCTCCTCTATTCCATTCACTCTAATGGAATAATATCACAAAAAAATGCAGTGTATTTTAGCAATTGCAACGGTTACAATAGCTGTTTAACCGAGCATGTTTAAAGCTTGGTTACAAGTCCGAGCACATCTGAGTCTCTATTCAAATAGCCCATCATTACCAGATTTTTGTGATATATTCATATTGGTCATGTATCATTTGTGAAATCAGAAAGGGCAGATCTTCATGGATATCCTAATTCCAACTCGTAAAGTCATATACACCAAAGAACAATATGATCGATGGAAAAATGGTGAACGTGATGATTGCATCGATCCTTATTGCCGTAACCTTCCAGGTACAATGGGTTTCGGTGAATATATTGGGGGCAAATATTATGAATCATTAGGCTACCAATGGATTCATCACGACTTCAATTTACTCGGAGGAAATAAGCTTGGTAAGTACCCGAAAGCTGAAGGTATTTTCCGTCAATATTTTGGTGATGAACGATATGAAAAAGGGAGACAACTTTACAATTTGTTTTCCCCTGCTGTACGCATTGAAGGACCTGACCTCATGCTATTTAAACCGGATGGGTCTGAAATTCGTTTTGCCGAGTGTAAAAGACTTGATACCCGTGACAAATTAAAAGAAAGTCAGGTCAGAGGGCTTGCGTTGTTGAAGCTCCTGTTTGGTTGCCACGTTGAAGTGATTGAAATTATCGAGGAAGGTAAAGGGGAAAATGGAGAAGGCAATCCGATAAAATGGAGTTTTTAAGAAGAATATCATTTTCCCTAAGATGCCGTTACTCAAAGTTTGGAGGACATCTTATGGTGTTCGCGGACAAACAACTGAAATCCAATAGATTATTGGAGGGTTAAAATTGGATTTTGACCTAATGGTGAAGGAACGATTAGCAGACTACAAAAAAAAGAAATTTCCTGATGTGGGAAATGGAAAATGGAATCAGTTAGAGTACGAACATATTCTTCCTGAAGGTTATGAATACTTAAATTATCTTTCACCTTACCGTAAGGAGTTATCACAATATATCATAGAAAACGTTAGAAAGAAAAAGATCAAATTACACAGCCCCACACATATGAATTCATCCCAAATTATGTGTTTCAATTTCTTCTATCCCTTTATAGTAGAAGGTGTGTTGGACCACATAACGACATTCGTTGAAATCAATGAACCTGTCAGTGAGGCTGAATTTGAATATGTTCCAGATTATAATGAGGGTACGAATATCGATTTTTATCTAAGACTTGCATCTGGTCGAAGAATACTATTTGAGATCAAGTATAGTGAAAAGGATTTTGGCCCTGTAAATTTGAATGAACATAATCGGGAGAAATATGAGAAAAAATTCTTCGAGATATATGAGCCAAAACTGAACTCGAAAATACAACCTGACCGGTTGAATATGCTAACCATTCTAAAATATTACCAACTTGCACGTAACATTTTTCATTTGAATCCCAATGACTTGTTTGTAGTGGTCGCCCCCAAACACAATATCAAGCTCAAAGATAAATTTGATTGCTTTAAAACGGAGGTACTCAAAGAAAACGTTAAAGACCAGGTTCGCTTTATTTCTTGGGAAGACATGTTGTTTGGGGTAAGGGAGATTGCATGTATAGCCGGTAGGCAAATACCTCGGCTCATAGAGCAATTAGACAAATTTGAGGAGAAGTATTTAGGGCTTGCTGAACGAACAAAAAATCCTTATTCCACAAGGGATTTGAGCTACTTTTGTCGAATTTATCTGCAAGGAAAACATAGAAAAT
>NZ_AUCP01000130.1 GCF_000429825.1 Cohnella thermotolerans DSM 17683 | reverse complement strand
ATCGGTCATGGTACCAAACGTTCGGATTTCTTTACCTTCCGGAGTGATAGTACAGGCAACGATGTTCTTTTTGTGAACGTCAAGCCCGCAAACATTATAATGCTCCCATAGGCTGAGACACAGGAGCGTGAAAAATAAGTTATACTGAGATCATGGAAAAACGAAACCGATACGCTGCAGAATTCAACACAAAGTCCAATTACTATGGAAAAAGTGTAACCATATCGAACTTTTATATCGGCAAATATGAGGTAACTCAAAAAGAGTGGATTGAGGTAATGGGAAGTAATCCCTCAGAATTCAAAGGCGACAATTTGCCGGTAGAAATGGTAAGCTGGTATGACGTTGTTGAGTACTGTAATAAAAGGAGTATAAAAGAGGGCTTAAAACCGTATTACAATATAGATAAGAATAGAAAAGACCCAAATAACAAGAGTGATAACGATAATATTAAATGGACAGTAACGATCAATGAGGGAGCTAATGGTTACCGATTGCCGACAGAAGCGGAGTGGGAATATGCTGCAGGTGGAGGTCAGTTGAGCAAGAGTTACACATACAGCGGAAGCAATAATGCAGATGAAGTAGCATGGTATTGGAGAAACGCTGGAGATAAATACTTATCAGGAGAATGGAACTGGCCTATCATAGAAAGCAACAATAATAAAACAAAATCTGTCGGTATCAAGAAACCTAACGAGTTAGGACTTTACGATATGTCAGGTAATGTAAGGGAATGGTGCTGGAATTGGTACGGAGACGGCTTGGATAGCGATAGCGGTTCTTTCCGGGTTGTGAAGGGCGGCGGTTGGATCGGCGACGTCAGCAACAACGAGATATCTTTTCGGGGCAAGTTCGAGGCGAGTGGCATTGGCCCCGATCAAGGTTTTCGTGTGATTCGCGGCGAGTAATTGGGAACAAGACACACCAAGCATAATCGAAAAAATCTACTGATAGGAAAGGGGGGGATCAGAAACCTTGGCATTCCTGTATCCGTCAATCTGACAGGTGCTGAAATCCTCAAACTGAAACTCGTTGGTAACGAGAGCGCCTTCTATAATGTCATTCTTACAGGGATTCAATAAATCGGTTTATTCAAAACTCGATTCATGCGATACAAACTATTCAGATGAAGGTATCCTTTTTGGATAAAAAACTGATAGTTTGCTGTTTCTGTCGAATCGTTGCCAACAGTTCCTTTGCGTCACCTTATTGCCGGTTCGAAAATGAGATGGGCGGTCTCGCGTACTCGATTAAGAGCAAAGAACTTTGATTCGGCCTAAAGCGCGAATTAAAGTTCTTTAATTTTTTTCAAAAAGGTAAAGCTGTATTCTTAATTGCTTTAAATGGGCAATTGGGAGGATTGTGTCGTATTTATGGAGAAACTTATTAGTAAATAAGTCACATGTATTTTTTGGCGGGGGTTATATATGTCTGCTGAATTAAAGGATGTTTTGCAATATTTTATTCGATATTTTGCTGGGATTGGTCTAGCGCGCATCGGAATGATCCCACCTATCATGATATTATTATAAAAGAGCACGAGTTTGGCATGAGTTGGAATCTCAACAACACAGCGACTTGGGCCATTGACAGCAATTCCGTCCATCAAGCAGGATGTATTCATACATGTCAAGGTCTTGAGTTCGATTACGTGGGTGTCATTATCGGCGACGACCTTAGGTATATCGACGGGAAACTTACAACGGATTATACGAAGAGAGCAAAGACGGATCAATCACTTAAAGGGATTTCTAAGCTTATTAAACAAGATAAGGCTAAGGGTGAACGGCTGGCCGATGAGATCATTCGAAATACCTACCGCACTCTGATGACTCGCGGCCAGAAGGGTTGTTTTATTTATTGTACGGACAAAAGGTTGGAGGGTTATTTTAGGGAGAGATTGGCGAGACTTGCAGCTATATAAGTTGAACTAAAGACAATTGGAAGGAACTAGAGCACCAATGTCGCAAATATCAAAGGAGGCAAAAACATTATGAAAATCATTGTTACCAGTATATTCGTTCAAGATCAAGACAAGGCATTGGAGTTTTATACAAAAACGCTGGGCTTTGTAAAAAAAA
>NZ_AUCP01000129.1 GCF_000429825.1 Cohnella thermotolerans DSM 17683 | reverse complement strand
GCTCAATCACTCTTTCAATGGTCGTGTTACTGTATAATTCGACAAAACCGTGGTAAAAGCCTGCTTGGCGGACTTTTTCACCGGACTTTTAGAGATTGCTATTTTATTATTACAGACACAACCAGGAAAACTATACATACAGCCGGTTGTGCTGACGTAAATGTATCGGGCTTTCGGGAAAAGGTGCTAAACAATACGAACAAGAATGGGCATTACTACTTTACAGATGATCTCGTTAAAGGTAGGGAGACATTTAAAGCTATAAACTGCCAGAATTGTCGCCCCAAATAAACTGTTAAAAGTATTGTGATGGAGGTAGTACTGGTGAAAGTTGCACGAAAAAAGCGGGAAAAGAGCAAGTATGAAACAAAAATTCCTGCAATGGGTCGTCGCGAGATCGAGCAATCCAAAAAAGCTTTGGAACTGTTACGTTCGAATCGGCTTTTTGGTGAGAGGATGAAGTGAAGAAGCAAATGTAAAAAACAGAAGGAGTGGGTAACGAGGTCGCCGAATACGTGAATATAGCTACAAACCGGAGGCGTACATGAGAAAATTCTTTATGACAGATATCCACGGCGAGTACAAAGGTTTAAAGGTTCTTTTAAAACATGCGGAAGTTGATTACACCCAAGACCAACTGGTAATCGGCGGCGATATGATCAACAGGGGCAGGGAAAGTGCGAAGGTTGTCAGGGAGATCAAATTGATGACCGAAAAATACCCTAACAATGTGTATGCGTTAATCGGCAACCATGAGGAAATGATGGGTGATTATTTTCGAGCCGGTGATAAAACCTTTTTAAGTCACGGTGGCGACGAAACGCTCCAGAGCTTTAACAAGACATTTTCGAATGATTCGGAGCGGTTGGTACATATGGAATGGGCATATTCCCTGCCGCTGTACTTTGAAGATGACGAATTTGTCTATACTCATGCTGGACTAAACCCTTTTGAACCGTTAGACGAGCAAAGCCGTGATATCCTATGGATGTCAGAATTCGACTTATACAGCATTCCCAAAGAAAACCTGCTCTCCCTAACCCAAGGAAAGCCTATCATCCACGGACATACGCCTGTCGAGCGGATTTATTTTGATGGTGCGAGGATGAACTGCGATATTGGGTCAAACACCTATTCGATTGAAGAGGAACGGGGATTAGGACTTGTTTGCCTGACTGAGATGATCTATTGGGTCTACAAACCGGCTCTAAAGAAGATCGAAAAGAGGAAGGTGGGGCGGATTTAAGGCAAAGGTAAGGGGGAGGACAAGGAAAAGGTTCGAAGGGGTCGGGCTTATCATGAAAAAAATAATCATTGGGCTATCAATAGGATTTGTTATATAACAGTATTCGATTTTTGTTGCAATTCACTATAACAGCGTATATGATAGAATCAAAGAAACCGAAGGGAGAGGCGGTAAACATGCAATTGAATAAGTATTGTCGATTGTTGCAAGTTCAAAATAATGTTCTTTGCCGCCTGGGTTATCCCCGGGCGGTTTTTATTTTGTTTAGAAGGCAACTCGTTGGGGGTGTGAAAGGAATGAATGCTTTGGTAAAAAAGATTCGCGAGCCGAGATTCATACAGCGTTTCATTGCTGAACTGATCGCTGATCTCGTCATGCTCATTGGTGGATTGGTCATCGGCTATTATCTTCGGACGATGCTGTTCTAAAAATGAGAAGTAAAGGGGATACAGGGCGGCGGGAGACGTTGTTAATGACATAAGTCCGCCCTCAAAGGCAAAAACCGGAGGAGGAGATTCATTGTGCCGCTAAAACGAAATCGTGTAGTTGAAAACCCGAATCGGAAGGACATGAGGGTTGTTGATATGAGCTTTAGCGTTTCTAAGGAGAACCAGGCGTTGCTCCGTAAAATACGAGGAATGGAGGCGGGCGAGCCATTGATCGAATTCAAATATGAGGTCGATCTTGTCGAAAAACAGAAAAAACAAATTGAGCAAGCTGTAGTGCAACGGATAAGCCAAATTGCTGACGGAGAGTCGATTGCGATATATCTTGGCGAGAAATTGGTGGTAGGGACTCGGAAGGGGGTAACTGTTATAATTGAGCGGATCGTGAAAACCATCATTTAAGACTGCCCCCTTTCGATAATTGTCCAGAGACTGTAAAATATTTTGTGTAAACTCTCAAACGCAAATGAATTAAACTAAGAGAAAGGCTGGTTTGAGAGGATGACACAAGTGGCGCGGTTTA
>NZ_AUCP01000128.1 GCF_000429825.1 Cohnella thermotolerans DSM 17683 | reverse complement strand
CTAGTCAACTCCATTCTAACCGAGGACATTTGAATATGGCTCCTAGTACTTTTTAGGAGATATTTCATTTTACACAATTATACGGACTCAACTGGAGGAAGATCGCCTGCTGCCCCGGAAACAACGTCATACTGCCACTCGCATCTTTCAACGGCTAAGGGATGAATATGGATTTACAGGCAGTGATCGTACCGTCTTGAATTACGTCAAACGCCGGAAAGCGGAGATGGAACTGGAGCGAGCGAAGACATACGAACGGCTGGAGCATCCGCCAGGCGAGGCACAGGCGGATTTCACCACGATCGAGGTGTGCCGGAACCATCAGCTCATCTCGTACAAATTGCTCGTCCTGTCGTTCCCGTACAGCAACGCGGCGTTCGTCTACCCGGTACCGGCGGAGAACCAAGAATGCTTTCTGGAAGCGATGGAACAAGTTTTCGAGCAGATGGGTGGCGTACCGCAGCGGATTTGGTTCGACAATTTGTCCGCCGCCGTCGTACACATCGAAAAACAAGGGGAACGGCAACTGACGGATATGTTCCGGCGATTCTGCGCGCATTACCGGTTCGAAGCCGTGTTCTGCAATCCATACAGCGGCCATGAAAAAGGGCATGTCGAAGCCAAATGCGGGTATTCCAAGCGCAACTGGGCGGTGCCGGTTCCCGTGTTTGAAAGCCACGAGCAACTCGCTCTGCATTTCGCCGAACAAGCTGAACAGGATCGTCGTCGTCCTCATTACGCGAAACAACAGACGATCGAAGAGTTATGGCGCGATGACGAGAAGCGGCACCTGCTTCAGCTGCCGGCGGAGCCGTTCGAAGCGTACCGGCTGCAGGCAGCGGTGGTGAACAAGTACGGAGAAATCCGCGTGGACGAGACGACGATTCCGCTCGTCGGACAAGTCGCTCCGGGGACGGAGGTGATCGTACAGTTGTTTTGGGATCGCCTGGTGCTGCTGAACCCACGGCACGAATCGCTGCTCACCGTTCCACGCCCGTACACGGGCCGTACGGCGGAGATTCCATGGACGCAAGTGTTCGCGAACTGGCTGCGCAAGCCGCGGAGCGTGACGCATTCGCAGTTTTTGCGGATGTTGCCGGCCGCCTTGCAAGCCTACATTACCGTCGGCGACCTCGCGTTGCGGAAAGAGCGACTGCAAGCCATGCACCATTGGGGCGCCATATATTCGCTGGAACAGATTGCGGATGCGCTGCTGGTGCCCGGATTGGAGCAAGAGGTTTCGCGCGTGACGGCGTTTCTCGGCATGAAATACGGCGGGCGAGACGTACCCGTTACTTGGCGGGAGACGCTCTCCCCGCCCGGAACACGGGCGGAAAACCGACTGGAACGCTACGACCGGCTCATGGAGGTGATGTGAGATGGCGGACCTGACAGATTTGTGTCGGCAACTGCGACTCGCTCATATTGCGGAGTACATTGGTTCGCAGCAGGACGAGGGACTGCGCAGCCTGGCCGAACAGCTTCTGGCCGCGGAACTGGACGGCCGACGGCGAGCGAAACTCGGGAAACTGGTGCAACAAGCCGGATTCCCCCATCTGAAGACGTTTGAAGGGTACGTGACGGAACATATTTCGTTCCCACAAGGCAGCGGATTAGACGCATTGCGGACGCTGGGATGGATGGAGCGAAAAGAAAACCTCCTTCTCATGGGCGCGGTCGGCACGGGAAAAACGCATATGGCGATCGCTTTGGGCGTGGAAGCATGCCGACGCGGGAAAGCGGTGCAGTTTTACCGGGCGAGTGATCTGGTAGCAGTGCTGCAAGAGAAATTCATGGCCGGAACACTGAGTAAATTCCGGGAAAAGCTGAGGAAGATGGATCTGCTCATTCTCGATGAGGTAGGGTATGTCCCGTTCAACCAAACCGGTTCCGAACTGCTGTTCAACGTCATCGCGGACTGCTACGAACAGCAGAGCGTGATCGTAACGTCCAATTTGGAGTTTGGCCAATGGACATCTATCTTCGGGGATACAAAACTGACATCGGCGCTGGTAGACCGTCTCGTGCATCACGCACATATTCTCTCGTTTACCGGGGAAAGCTTTCGCTTCAAGCAGGCGATGGAACGAATCCCGGGGTGATCGTTACGCTGGCAAGATGCCATTGGCATTTTTCGCTGCGAAAATGAGCATTTTTCACTTGCGAAAAACAATAGCGACAGGCGGCGAACGGATGGCGCGGAAGATAGAGCAGCGCATTCTTATCATCTTCAAAGAGCAGGTGAATCGGGACGCCTTTCTTGTAATGTTCACGCTGCCAATCGGCTTCGCAGCGGCCGAGCAGTTC
>NZ_AUCP01000127.1 GCF_000429825.1 Cohnella thermotolerans DSM 17683 | reverse complement strand
CCGATTTTTTGCATGAAAACCGCAAAGAAAATCACGGTCTAGGCTCATGCGTTGGGAGCAGCTTAAATTGATCTTGTTCAGCAAGCCCTATTTAAGCGATTAGTGTATGTTAAAAAAAGTGAGAGATCCAATTCGTTGCCGCGGCATTTTTTTATAAGTAACGAAAGAACTGGCAAAGCACCTTAGAACCCTTCTTCTGACCTTTATTTTGAAGAGGGGTTCTAAGTAAGTTACCTAACACTCATGCCTTTCAATTATAAAACATTTATTATAGGTTCTATATACTTTTGGGTTATTTCTTGAAAATATCTCAACATAAAAACACCAGCGGCTTCAGCTTTATTATTCCGTCGTCTCCACTCGGCAGACCTTCGGTCTGGAAAGGGAAGCAAAAAAATATTCAAAGTTCGACCATTCAAATAAAACCTTGCCTTTAAACTTGAATGAGTAGGGTGTACTTTTGATTCAAAGGACGCAAATTCTGCTTCAGGAAAAATTTTTTCCAGCACCCGTTTCTTTGTAGGTATTTCACCGAAGCTTATAATAATTGGAATGTTTGTATTTTGAAACACATTTCGTAAAATATTGATCCTTTTATGTACATCATTGGTGTAATTGGTATTTTTATCGCAATACACATGTTCGTCATTTAATGAAAATGCCTTTTCATATAACTCTGGGTCTATTCCGAATTGTGTTTGAGTTGGCTGATATTCAATAGGCCACTCTGTCATATTTGGTCTGGGTAATGGCTTCCAATCTGTAAGAGCTGTTTGTATGAAGTTTTCTGATGAAGTTTGAAATTGTGATTTGATACGAGCCCTGATTTTTTTTGCTGTATCTTCATCTTCTCTCATTAACCTAAACCAAAAGTCTTTCCTTTCAGCTGGTTGTTCCAAATCTAAAGACATTCTGGCGATAATTTCGTTGAACTGTCCCTTGGGACCCTCCTCCTCCAGTATTACACCATCCCTTCGATAAATGTAATCCCTAACTTTTCTACCGCCAGTTTGAGCATCCGGTTCCCAATAACCATCTTCTCTTCCTGGGGGGTTAATTGCAGATAAAAGATTTCCATTTGAATCAAAGGAGCCAAAGCTTTCTATTCTGGCTACAACATTTGATTCTACATCGTGACCATCCGTACCCTCCTCAATTCCAAAAATAAGGATCTTGGCTTTTTGAAAATCTCCACATCCGAAATATGAAAGAAGCGTATTGTAATGATCCTTTTCAATATGCCACTCGGTCATCTAATTTGCCCCTCTTATTTAGGTTTGTTTGAATCAAAATAGCCGTCCGTTCAAAGCATCCTCTCGACAATATCCCAGTTATTATAAAATCGACTACAATCATATTCCGCTTCCCTATCATCAATCCATTTTCCCTCAATCAAGTTTACATAAAAGTGATAGTTTCCATTTGAATCCGTAGACTTGTTCCGAATCCAATCATTTATGTCTGACTGGTTCATGATCAACACATGAAGTTCCCCTTTAAAGTCCTTGACTACCAAGAAATACAAATCATATTGATTCAATTGATCCTGATGAATTGTGAACCACCCAGATGGATATCCTTCCTTTTCTCTAAATGACTTTGAGGCTCGAATCATTATTTTTTCAATAATTGATCTTCCATTGGAGATTGTCAATTTCCCCAACGAACGACTTCCATTTGTAAACCGCAAATTCGGATACCGGCTTAATAGTTCGCTTTTTATATAATCACGAACATCATTGATCGACATTCTTTCAGTTTCCGACTCAACTTCAACTCTGTTACTCCGCATTTGTTCTTTCATAAGTGCAACCTCCTGTTTTAATGAGTCAATTTCGTTTTTTAATGTACCAATCAATGATAAAACCTTCATTTCAAACTCAGTGTGCATTATATTTCCACCTCCAAATTGATTGTATCTCATTTTTATCTTTTTATCAATATATGATTCGTTTAAATTGATTCATTTTTTATCTTTTTTTGTTGTTAATGATTATCGAACAAAAACTTCTCTACCCTACTAACCCCCGCTTTTATTTTTACCCGATTTAAAATAAGCGGCTCTCCCTCCCGTTTCAATTCTTGAATCGCCCAAAGGATTCTCCGTTTCCTGAATGTTTCTGAATCCTCCACTACCTGTTCAAGAAATTCTTTGGTTAACGGCATCTTTTTTAAATGCTTGGGCATTAAACACTGCTTTCCTAAAAACTCTTGGATTCGTTTAAGGGTTATACGTTTCGGCTTCCTCTCTTCATTCTTCAATTGTCGGATAATTTCAGTAACTTGCTGGAGTATCTCCTGATCCCTTATAATGCTCCCATAGGCTGAGACACAGGAGCGTGAAAAATAAGTTATACTGAGATCATGGAAAAACGAAACCGATAC
>NZ_AUCP01000126.1 GCF_000429825.1 Cohnella thermotolerans DSM 17683 | reverse complement strand
ATGCTCAATCACTCTTTCAATGGTCGTGTTACTGTATAATTCGACAAAACCGTGGTAAAAGCCTGCTTGGCGGACTTTTTCACCGGACTTCTAAAGCCTCCGTTGTTAACATAATACGTCGTGCCATCTAAGACATACGTCGAAACGCCGCTGGCTGTTGGTATACAGAAACGGTATTTTCCATTCACATCCGTACCATTGTCTGCGGAATATAGAGTAAAATACCCACTAATAAAAGTAGGATTGGTATCTTCGTGATACCACATAAGAATAATTCTTGGTAGAAATGACAACCCGGAAACAGTTGCGATGTTATTTGAAGGATATACTGTACCGGTAGCAAAACGTTTGCCCGCGATCACCGAACCTGCGACGCCGAATATACTCTTGCCGCTCAGGATGTTCGCCGCGATTAGGTTAGCGTCTCCCTTGACATAGCCGTTCCCGTCGTGATAACCTCCGGGATGCCTTGGGAAGTGGTCGAAGGCGTAATGACCATAGCCCCCCTATTACTCATCGTGCCCGCCGTCCCTGCAATCGTGGTCCCGGTCAGAACCTTCGATGCGTCGAAGGTAACCGCGTTTACTTTGCCGGAACCGTTATGGTAGCCGGCCGGAATGGTTTGAGCGGAGGCGCTTGGGGTGATCGTAACAGCTCCATTATTCGGCATCGCTCCAGAGGCGATATAATTGGTGCCAGCGCTGAACGATTTGCCAGAAAGTACGTCGGCGGGCGCTGCAGTTCCTGGAATATAAAGTTGCGCCAATTTTTACACCCCCACGATTGAAGCGGAAACTTTTACGGTATTCGCATTACTGCAAGAAATACGGACGTTAATCCCTGTTCCGGACGTGTTATTTATGAACAGGGGAAGCAGACTGTAGCTGCCTGCGGTAAATGATTGATTTGTAACTAGATTTGTCTGCTGCGCCCCAGATACGTCCGTATATGTTACCCATAGCGTAACCGTCGTCGTGGCTGTCACCCGCAAATAGACTAACACTTGGTAGTTGCCAGCTGCAGTTGTGACGTAACTGAGAGCGGTTGTCGACGTGTCTGCCGCGCTGACATTGAACTCGCTGACGGATGCGGCTTTTCCCGCGAAATCACTCGCGTGCTTTCCGTCCACCATGTCGGCATTAAGGCCACTGCCGGGCCCGTGGACCGTCTTGATCTTTGCGAGC
Organism: Cohnella thermotolerans DSM 17683; assembly: GCF_000429825.1. Lineage (GTDB taxonomy): Bacteria > Bacillota > Bacilli > Paenibacillales > Paenibacillaceae > Cohnella > Cohnella thermotolerans. Next base: position 1,403 of record NZ_AUCP01000126.1, on the reverse strand, counting down.
ACGTCGGCAGCTGTGTAATCAACGTCGGTAATCATTTTTGCCCAGGCCGACCAACCAGTATAGTAAACCCTAATCCATGAGGATGACTTGTCAGCCCCCGACCCGTGAGTCATGAACCACTGAAACGAACGCCCATCGCTTACATTGTAGGTAATTACGGTCCCATACCCGCCGTTCGGTGTCCACCCGCTGCCAGCGCCTACAAATGTCATGGAAAGTCCACTAGGATAAACCGTAATCGGGTCGCTTTCAGCGGGTGGAGTTGCAAGTATGTTTGCCCGCGATCTCGATATAATCTCCTGCACGGTAAACGCGGTTGTTGCGATTTGCGTCGTATTCGTCCCTACCGTTGCCGTCGGAGCTGTCGGCGTTCCTGTAAGTGCTGGAGAGGCCAATGGCGCTGCAACATAACCGAGAGATGCACGCGGTATTGGAGATGTATGGATTCCAACGCCTGTGCCTCCCAAAGAAACTACAGGAAGAGCGAGTTGTACGACGTCTCCCGCCTTAGCAAAGATAGCCGGAGCAGCATTGTCATATCCAATAGATACATCGGAAGTAGTTTGTATATGAACCCAGCCATCGGATGGCCCCAAGGTTACGTAGGAAGACATCTCTACCCCGTTCTTATACAGCTTCAATTTTTTATCGATAATGACATTTGTTCCTGACTTTAGGCGAATCCAGAATGACCAAGTAACATATTTTCCGGACCCGCCCATAGAAAATCCGTTATTAGAAGTTAGCAAATAGGCGGAAGAAACTGTAGGATGCGGAACGTTAGTGCCAGTTCCTTGGGTGATAGTAGCTATATAAAACTCTACACCGTATCGTCTTGACGGATTACTTGGCATGGCGCTCAAAAGAGATATGACGTCGGAAGTCATATTGCCCCTTGTGCCTCCAAAGTCTGTATTATCATGAATGAACTTTCCACCTGAGGCAATGGTTCCTCCGTTATAAGGCGCAAATGTGGACGGAGCCGTAAAAGGGGCGTTAGATGCCTGTGCTAAAGGCTCTTGGTCATTACCCATGAATCTACCAGAATCGGGAAGAAGATTAATGGCAGATACGTTTCCGGCATTCCATAGATTAGTCTGCGCCATTATAATATCCCCGGTCATTGTGACAGTACCGGAAAAATTAGGCGACGCAACTGGTGCAAAATCACTCGAATGTTTTCCGTCGACCATGTCTGCATTAAATCCGCTGCCTGGCCCCCCATTTGCAGTAGACATAAACTCAACCCACGCTGTCCAACCGTTCGACATATACCCCCTATAAAATACTCGTTGGGTATTATAGTGCATAAATAGGGCTTGCTGAACAAGATCAATTTAAGCTGCTCCCAACGCATGAGCCTAGACCGTGATTTTCTTTGCGGTTTTCATGCAAAAAATCGG
>NZ_AUCP01000125.1 GCF_000429825.1 Cohnella thermotolerans DSM 17683 | reverse complement strand
TCGTTCAAGCGTTCCACGCTGTTCGTGGTGCGAAGGCGTTTACGGTACTTTTCAGGCAAGCTCAGTACCGCAGTAGCATCATCAAAACCAGCTTCAACTTTACGGATTTTCAGAGAAGAGATATCTTTAGCTCTCTAACTAAAAGTAAAGGTATTAGGCCAACCCCTAAACGAAACAGCGGTGGACTAGGACTTGAAAAATAAAGTCTTAGACCGCCGCTGTTACTATTGCGTTTAACCTATCCCAACTCTTCCATTAATACCCTCACCGGCGGGGGACTAATTCCAAGATAAACAGATTTGTAGTGTCAACGCCGGATAGATATCTTTTTATGAAACATTTCATCTAATAACATAATTTCTGCTCTTTGGCTGACGGCATGGTTCCCGAGCTTTACATCAATTATAAAATCATTATTCAGCATCTGGCGGTAACGGGAGATAATCTCGTTGACAGGCAATTCTCCCATTGCCTTCGTTTCGGGTGGGATTACCGGAATTCCGGCTTGCTCTACCAGGTGAATATTTTGCTTAATCTCTGCGGCGATCTTGCTTAGAGTACTCACACTCCTTGCTGACTCTAAATCCATCATTCCGTCATTCGTATAGAAATGCTTGTTGACGATAGCTAATGCAGTATGTGAAATATGGAATGCCTGAATGTCTTTTTGGATTTCATAATGCAAATTCACCGAATCAAATATTTGGGCGAGTACTTTCACTCTTTCGGTAATCAATCCATTTATTTCGCCAAAAATAGTTCCTTGATGCTGTTTGGTACCGAATTGGGCATATAGAACGTCCCCTTTGATGTCTCCACCCGCACCCGGGAATCCCGGGAGTAAACGGTCCCCCACGATTTCAAGCCAACTTTCATATCCAATGGTGTTAGTCAAGGTGACAATGGATTTGCTCTGATTATTCTTGATCACAGTTAGGGCGGATTCGGCCTGATCATATCGTACTGGAACAAAAATAAAATCATAAATGTCGTCGTTATCAAGTTTTTCTATCGTCTTGATCGGTATTTGCTTTATGATTCCATCTTCATTGTAAAGCAATCCGTTCTTTTTCAGTACATCCAGTCTCTTTCCTCGCGCTAGCATGGTTACGTCCAATCCGTACTGTGCAAATCGGAGGGCGTATACACTACCAATCACACCAGCACCAAATATCAAAAGTCTCTTGTTTGTGTTCATTACGTTCCTTCCTTTCGGAAAATTCGTCACAGATTGTTTAAGCAACATATGTTTGGTAAAATAATATTACTGTATTATCATGAATTCAACAGGCAGATTCAGTGGAAAGTTGCATAGACAACACATTGTGATATTTGATGTTTTAGAAGGGGAAATGCATATGGCAAATCAGCAAGATCCAAGGGTTATGCGCACGCGACAGTTAATAAGAGAAGCATTTAGAGATTTGTTGCGAAGTAAAGAATTTGATGCAATATCCGTAAAGGATATCGCACAGAAAGCTACCATTAACCGCGCCACCTTTTATGCCCATTATGAAGATAAATATGCTTTGCTTGAAGAAATCACAGAACAGGTGTTTCGTGAGATGATTCCCGAGCAAGTGATGAATGCGCGGGAGTTTACAATTGAAATATGTGACCAGTTGATCTTGCTGACACATCGCTACATCTTGGATTTTTATCAGGTATGCAAAATGGATTCCAAATCGATTGCTACGCTTGTGAATGAAAAGGTAAAGAAGATGCTGCAGCAAATCATTGAAAGCATTTTTTCGAAAGGGCACTATACGGACCGCCACCATAAAAAAGTTATTTCGGCTATGACAGGCTCAGCGATCTATAGCGCTGCGCATTATTGGTTAACGGTTGGGGAAAATAATCGAACCGATTTACTCCTAGAAATGGTTCGTCCCTATGTAATGAATGGTCTTGGGCTGTATAGCAATTCCGATGAATAAACGGATCGCCCTGGCGCCCTTTTAGCCCCGAAATTGGATTTGAGTCTAGCCCACTTAACGTTGTAAGCTAGATTCAGAACCAGTGGAGGGGATTTATTATGCAACGCCAAAAATCGTCGGAAAAGCAGCTGTTTTTTTTGCTGGAACAGTTTTGGAAAAAACGAAACCCCTTGTCCCATAACGGATTGAGGGAGGTGCGCTTTTCTCTTTCACCTCCAAACCGGTACACCAATTTCAGGTTCTAGTGGTGTAACAGCCGTGGAGGTTCGAGTCCTCTCGACCGCACCATACATAACCTTACATCCTTCAGGTGTGAAGTGCACCCCTTATAGTGGACATTGGAAAAGCACCCCCGGTGTGAACCGATGAACTATAGGGGGTGCATTTTTTATGGCGAAATAGGGATCGAGTTTTCGCCGATTCCTGTCGAGCGAACGACTATTATGTAATAAAATATAACATAAAATTACGAATTAATTACCAACCCCCTCGTCACACTGCTTTTTTCAATAAAAAAATGACACATTGTCAAACATTCCGCTTTGTTTCGATACATGATGTAAGCTTTTCAAGTCGATCAAGTCCAAATTTATGTGTAAAATCCCTCAGCTAGAATGGGCTACATGATTCGGGTTACTTTCGAGACAGATTTTGGCCGGCTTTCACGCC
>NZ_AUCP01000124.1 GCF_000429825.1 Cohnella thermotolerans DSM 17683 | reverse complement strand
CATGCTCAATCACTCTTTCAATGGTCGTGTTACTGTATAATTCGACAAAACCGTGGTAAAAGCCTGCTTGGCGGACTTTTTCACCGGACTTCTAAGTAATTCATAATTAATACCATGATATTACCATGTGTCCCGATTGCAATATTTTTACCTTCATATCGTTCCAATACTTTTTCGAGCACTCGAACTCCCCTATTCTGGGCAACAATATTGGATTCTCCCCCCTCCCAAGAAAAAGAATAGTCCTCCCATACCTTAGCTATTGCACTGTCAAAGTCACTTAGGGGCTTTTCAGATAATAACCTTTCTTTAAAGTCCTCTTCTATGACTATATCAAGACCATAGATTCCAGTTAGCCCTTCAATAGTTTGTATTGCTCTTTTATATGGACTTGAAATGAGGACATTTATACTTTCGTATTTCAGTATTTCCGTAACTTTCTTAGCATCCTCTTTTCCACGTTCTGATAAGGGTCTATTTAATTCATCGGGAGAATAAGTAGAATGAGCATGTCGAACAAAATAAAGATTTGTAATCAACTAAGTCACCGACCAATCAATTTAGTATATATCCAAATTTTAACACGTCAAAATAGGTCTTGTCTGTATATCTGGAGTTACTGTCGCACCTTTCCCTCTACATGGAGCGACCACTGGATAGTAAGGGGGATGATGATAATGAATGTTGAACGTACTTTCAAAGGGAACGAATCATTTATTAGTCTACTTATACCGTTGATTGACGCTGAGATTGACAGAATTATGGAACAACAGAGCGACTTTAAGTATAATGGTGGTAACGCCAATACACCCCATAGTGAAGAGGTGGCGTAACTATGAGGTGTGCAATATATATTCGTGTTTCGACAGATAAACAAAAATCGTCATTAGAGAATCAAAGAAGCCTATTCTTCCAGTACCTAGAGGATAGGGGTTGGGACGTATTTGACTTCTATGTAGACGTTGAAAGCGGGACAACTGGTAGGCGCGAAAATTTGCAACGCTTGATACGGGATGCTAAGGCTCGAAAGTTTGATGTTATTCTTGCAAAAGAACTTTCACGCCTTGCTCGTAACGGCGGGCTGTCCTATCAAATTAGGGACATAGCTATGGAGAACCGTATTCACATTGTCACGCTTGACAATGCAATCAACACGCTTGAGGGCAAAGGTGAAATGTTCGGTCTATACGCTTGGATGTACGAGCAGGAATCACAACGTACATCTACTAGGATTAAAGCCGCCCTCAGCAGTAAGGCAAGAAAAGGTGAGTTCAAGGGTTCTGTACCACCGTACGGCTATCGGCTACAAAACGGCAAACTTATCTTGGCTGAGGATGAAACGCTCAGCAATGTAAAGCGGATTTTCCGAATGTACTTGGAAGGTAAGGGTTTTGATGCTATTGCACGAACTTTAACCCGTGAAGGCTGTCCGACACCTGCACAGGTTGTAGGTAAGAAAAATGCTGGGCTGTACTGGCAAGGTACGTCCGTGAAGAAAATTCTAACTAACCCGCATTATGTTGGCGACTTAGTTCAAGGGCGACAGACAACGATAAGTGTTACATCAAAAGTGCGTGAAGAAATCCCAAGAGAACAGCAAATCGTTACTGAAAACGCCCACCAAGCCATAATTTCAAGAGAAGACTTTGAAGCTGTACAGCGGTACATGACGGGACGAAAGCGACAGCAAGCAAAGCCAAAGGCAAAAAAGCATCTGTTTACAAACTATCTTTTTTGCGCCGATTGTGGCAAGGCTCTATGGTATGTTCATTACCGTAAAGGCTATGTGTGTGGCAATTATTACAAGCACTGTAAGCACGTTTGCAGTCAGCATAGTGTGAAGGAAAAGGAACTGAGTGAAGTTATCCTGAACGACATTCGTAGTATCGCTGAAACTTTAAGCGAGAACGAAGTCATGGGGCGGCTGGAATCCAAAGCGGCACATACAAGGAAGCAAGCAGAAAAGCAACTGCAATCTTTACAAAGGCGTATTGAAAAGCTGAAGGAACAAAAGACAGGCTTAATTAGATTGTTGGCAAGCGGTACGATTACGGAGACCGAATACAAGGGAGCAACGGAGAGTAGTAACGCGGAACTCTTTACCCTGCAAGAGCAATTAAAATGCTTTCAGTCTCAGCAAGCAAGTGGAAGTACAGGAGAAAGTATTGCTCGATTGAAGAAAGAACTCAAGCAATTCATGAAGATAAAGGAACTTACTCCTGAAATGGTGCATCGTTTGGTCGATAAGATTGAAGTCAAAGCGGATGGTTCGGTGAACATTCATTATAAGTTCACTTCCACCGCTCTTCTTTCGGCTTAAAATACAGTGACCGACACTCAAGTCATGTGGAGGTAACAGTGAGAGACAAGCGATCGCCTACAGCTTGAACCAGTGGGAAGAGGAAGGCTTGCACATCGGTGACGGTTGGCAACGGCACGAACAGGTTGCGACGCATATATAAAAATGGGGTGACATATGAAGTTCAACACGTAACGGCAGAATCTAATAGTCAAAATTCCGGGTCTGTCAAGAATTTTGTGTAAACTCATTTATGGAACCTCCCCCGAGGGGGAGAGCGAACCCTTACGGCAAATGCTGTCCAATTCGATCTGG
>NZ_AUCP01000123.1 GCF_000429825.1 Cohnella thermotolerans DSM 17683 | reverse complement strand
TGCTTAGACACCATCATTCTAACTGAGGGATTGGGATTATGGCTCCCTTTATTTTCAGTAAACTACCATTTTACACAATTATACGGACTCAACTGCGGCATGGGGAAGAGCACTGCAATCAACCGTATTTTGCAGACGATGCCTCAAATTATCAGTCACTCCGACTACAAGGGTAGGCAGTTGAGCATGTATCAAATTGCTTATTTAAAACTTGAATGCCCACCCGATGGTTCGATTCGAGGTTTACTAAATAATTTCTTTGCCGAAATCGATAAACTCGTTGGGACAAATCATTTGAATCGTTTCGGCAAAAACGGCAAACTATCTTCAGCTTCATTGATCCCGATTGTGGCTCAAATCGCTCGAAGTTGCAACTTGGGTATTATCGTTGTCGATGAAATCCAAAACTTGTCACTTGCGAGAAGCGGGGGAGCTGAACAAATGCTCTCCTTTTTTGTCACATTATCCAATTCTATCGGATTGCCGACCATATTGATTGGAACTCCTAAATCGATGTCCTTGTTTTCCGAATTGAGGATCGCACGACGAGGAAGCGGTCAAGGCGATATGGTTTGGGAACCGATGCGAAAGCACGAACAAAGCTGGAGGCTATTTATTGAGGGGTTATGGGATTATCAATGGATTCGAAAACCCACACCGTTAACGGTGGAATTAAATGATGCGATTCATGAAGCAAGCTGCGGGATTACGGATATCGCTATTAAAACGTTTGTTATGTCGCAGATAAAAGCGATCACCTCGGGAACAGAGCAATTGACTCCGCAGCTTATCAAGGGGATTGCCAAAGATAACTTGAAATTGGTTCAGCCCATGCTTGATGCTTTACGTTCTGGAAATGCCGTTCAAATTGCCAAGTATGCAGATATACAACCCATACAAATCGAAGGATTTGTCGCGGCAGAACAATCCAAGCTGGATTTAGGGAATATGCTGAAATCATTTCAGAAGACACATCAAGATCAAAAGAAGAATACAGAACGATTAAAACAAGATGCAATCGTTCGACTGACGCTTTTGGGTATTGATGAGAAGGAGGCAAAACGGCGAGTGAATGAAGTTTTCATTCAGCAGCCGGAATTACAGAATGTAAGGGAAATCGTTCAGGCGGCTTATAAAATGTATCTTGGTGTATCGGAACCAGAGTTGGTTCATGCCGAAAAGACGCAGGTAAAAGATGAACTTGATTTGAGGGCAATAGTAAAAGCGGGTAAAGACAAGGGAAAATCAGCGTACCAGTCCCTAAAGGATGCTGGAGTTATTGCATCCGATTTTGTCTTGTGTTGAAAGTGTGGACGGGGTGATTCTGGTTGATGATCAATTTTCCATCGCCCTACGAGGACGAAATTTTGTATAGCCTTTTAGCAAGGTACGGGATAAGAAGCGGGAATACAAGCCACAGAGCTGTATTACATGATGTATTTGGCTCCGATGATTTCACCGCATGTTTAGAATTGCAGCCAGGCATTGGTCGCATGATTTCAAATTTGCCGGTTCGTTCAACGATCACAGCGGAACAATTGATCTATCGAAATACGCTGTATTTGTTCTACACGGCTTTTCGCAATGCGGAACAAGCACAATCGATCTTTAATGAGATGCTTGGTGAGCATGGCAGGGACATTCATAATGCAATCGGACTGATGTCATCATCCGTAAAGCCGCATGATTATTTTCAATATTGTCCATTGTGCAATCAAGATGATTTAAAGAAGCATGGCGAGTTATATTGGAGACGGATTCATCAAATACCAGGAGTCTCAATCTGCGTTAAACACGGAATTTGGCTTAGCAAAAGTCAAGTTCCAATCAGAGGGACGACAAAGTATGTCTTTACTGCACCTACACAGAAAAATTGCCTGGGGAATATAGTTCATGAGGTAACTGATAAAAACTTATTAGGTCAATACAGTTGCATTGTCAACGATATCGAGCGGCTGCTTAATAATAATTACCCCAAACGTCGGATGGATTGGTTTTATCTTTGTTACAAAAAGCAATTGCTCCAAAAAGGTTACGCCTCTGAAAAGGGAAGAGTCGATCATAAACGACTGCAAAAAGACTTTATTGAGTTTTATGATATGGAATTATTGGATATCCTCCAGTCTTCAGTGATCGGTGAGAGTAATTGGCTAAAGCTGATATTTCAAAAGCACCGCAAAGGATTTCATCCCGTTCGTCACCTCCTCGCTATGCATTTTCTCGGTTTATCGCTTGATGATGTTTTTCATGCTGAAGAATCTCAACTGATTATCGAACGCGAAACCAAAGGGAACCGACCTAAAAGAAAAATTATGAAGAAAACAATGACCAAAGAATATAAGGATAAGGCCAGAAATGAGCGGCGTGATGCCTGGTTGCAAATGCGGAATCAATATCCCAACTTAGGCCGATTGGAATTACGAAAGCTTAATCCAAAAGTTTACGCTTGGCTTTATTTGTATGATCGTGAATTCCTCATGAATAATATGCCTGAAATGTTGCCTAAGAAAGCAGGCTCGTTACGTTATGATTGGGAGGCGAGGTGTAATGCTCCCCAATGTCAAGACACGATTTTTCGAGAAATAAGTTATGTCCTCCTTCCGGTGGTTAGGATGCGATTTGCTTGCCATCGTGGGC
>NZ_AUCP01000122.1 GCF_000429825.1 Cohnella thermotolerans DSM 17683 | reverse complement strand
GCTTAGACACCATCATTCTAACTGAGGGATTGGGATTATGGCTCCCTTTATTTTCAGTAAACTACCATTTTACACAATTATACGGACTCAACTTTTCAAGTCTGATTAATGTTATATAATAGAACACATAACAATATTATTAATCACATCATTTGGAGGGTGGTTGTATCCATGAGTCATACGGATACGGGAGGATTGAAGGTTTCGTTGCAAGACGGGGCATCGGCCGATGCCAAAGAGTATGGGGCTACGGAGTCGGTTCCTTTGCATGCCCGGTCGTTATCGTTTTGGGACATGCTGGCTACATGGGTAGGCGCGAACGCCAACAACGGCACTTGGTATATCGGCGGCGTCATTGCCGGCACGGCATTTGCCGGGGCTCTCGCGGTCATGTTCATCGCCAACCCCATCGCTTATTTCATCATGGCTTTGATCGGCTACGCAGGTTATAAAGTGGGCACCTCCACCATGGCTTTGACGAGGCCGGCTTTCGGGGTGCGCGGCAGCTATCTGCCTTCGCTGCTCAATACGACCCAATTCATCGGCTGGACCGCGGTCAATACGTTTATTGCCGCCATTTCCGTCAGTTTTCTTTGCAAGGACGTCTTCGGTTGGCCCGCATTCGGGGAGCCGGGCGGGAACAAGTCGATGATCATGGGCATTGTGCTGATGAGCGTGCTGCATATTTTCTCCATCGCTTTCGGTCACCGTTCCGTCAAAATGGTGGAACGCATCGGCGTCATTCTTGTCGTGATCTTGGGGATTTGGGAAACTGTGGTCGTATTGCAAAACGTTTCGTTCCAAGATATTGTGAACTGGCGTCCTCCGGCGGATAAAACGATGCCGTTTGGCGCCGCCATGGATGCGATGGCCGCCTTCAGTCTGGCCTGGGTTACCGCGATCGCGGAATTTACCCGTTACGGGAAAAACAAATCCACCGCCACAGTGGCGCCGATGATCGGAGCCAATGTCGGATTGTTCTGGTTTTGTTTCGTCGGCATCATCGCCACGATCGGGACCGCCATTGCGACGGGGACGTACGACCCGAACAATTCCGACCCGAGCACGATCGCGAGCAAACTCGGACTTGGATGGCTTGCCATGCTGGTCATCGTGATCACGAGCACCACGGCGAATGCCGTAAATCTGATGGCCGCCGGCATTTCGTTGACGAACATCACCAAGAAAATCACGCCGATATCCGCGATTTGGATCGTTACTCTTGTTGCAGCCGTTTTGACGTTTATCCCGCTGTTTTTGAGCAGTTTCCTGAGTTCTTTTATCCTGTTTCTGGACTACATCGGGATGGTGTTCGGTCCGCTGCTCGGCATCTTGATCGCAGACTTCTTCTTCATTCGCAAGCGTGCTTACGATGCGGGAGCCATGGAGGAGGTGGGCGGAAAGTATTGGCATCAAAACGGGTTCAATTTAGCGGCGATTGCCGTTTGGGTCATTGGCGTGGTGCTGTTCTTTGCCATCCATCATCTCCCGTTCTTTAAAAACACCATAGGCGCTACTTATCCGGTTATTGTGATGAGCGGGATTTTGTATTATATTTTATCGAAATTGAAAAAATAGGGAGGTCTCTCGTTTGTTCATATATAATGCACGCCTGCAAGGAAAAGACGGATTGTGGGAAATCGAGATCGAAGACGGGCGGATTCAGAACATCGTTTCGATGGAAAACAGGCCCCGCAATCCGGAAGATGTGGATGCGGAAGGAGGTCTTGTCCTCCCGCCTTTTATCGAGCCCCATATTCATCTGGATACCGCGTTGACCGCCGGCGAACCGAGATGGAATGCCAGCGGAACCTTATTTGAAGGAATCGAGATTTGGTCGGAACGCAAACGATTTCTGACCGCCGATGATGTGAAAAAAAGGGCAAAAAAAGCGTTGGAGTGGCAAATCGCGAACGGGATTCAATATGTCCGCACGCACGTGGATGTCACGGATCCCCAATTGACGGCGTTGAAAGCGATGCTGGAAGTGAAGCGTGAAATGTCGCCGTGGATCGACCTGCAGATCGTGGCGTTTCCGCAAGAAGGGATCAAGTCGTATGCCAACGGGGCCGAATTGCTCGAGGAATCGATCCGGATGGGAGCGGATGTCATCGGGGGAATTCCGCACTACGAGTTTACGAGGGAATACGGGATCGAATCGTTAAAGACGGTTTTTGAATTGGCCGTGAAGTATGACAAGCTTGTCGATATCCATTGCGATGAAATCGACGACGAACAATCCCGGTTCGTCGAGGTTGTCGCGGCGGAAGCGTACCGTCACGGTATCGGAGAGAAAGTCACGGCAAGCCATACGACCGCCATGCATTCTTACAACAATGCCTATACCTTCAAGTTGTTTCGTTTGCTAAAGCTCTCGAAGATCAATTTTGTCGCCAATCCGCTGGTCAACATCCATTTGCAGGGACGGTTCGACTCCTATCCGAAGCGCCGTGGCATTACCCGTGTCAAGGAATTGGCGGAAGCCGGCATCAACGTTTGTTTCGGACATGACGATATTTTTGATCCCTGGTACCCGCTAGGTACCGGCAATATGCTTCAAGTCTTGTTCATGGGCATTCATGCATGCCAATTGACAGGATACGAACAAATCGTGAATGCGATGAATCTGATTACGCATAACAGCGCGAAAACCCTGCATATCCAAGACCGTTACGGCATTGAAGCCGGTAAACCGGCCAACCTGATCATCCTTCCCGCCAAGGACGAATATGATGCCATCCGTCGTCAAGTTCCGGTCCGCTATTCGATTCGTCAAGGAAAGATCATTTCGAAAACCGAACCGGAAACAACGTCGATTTATTTGGACGGAAAAGAGCTTGCAGTAGATTTCAGCAAAAATTAACCCGTCAAACGGGCTTCGCGAAAAAACCATTCAGCCGGTTGCTATCCATCCCGAGGGGCAGGCTGAATGGTTTTTTCCGTTGTTCCGCCTAAAAACTCGTAAGCATACACGGCAAGTTCGAGGGCAAGCCGTTTTGGCGGGGACATGAAATCGTCGCCGAGCAAGCCGGCGAGCTGTTTCAAACGGTGATAGAGCGTTTGTCTCGAAATATAGAGCTCTTTTGCGGTTTCGCGTTTGGCTCCGCTCCATTTCAGAAATACCTTCAACGTATGGAGAAGCTGCGTGTTTTTCTTGGCGTCATGCTGAATAACCGGCTCCAGGTAATCCGTAACGAAATCGGAAAGCCGCCCGTTGTTTTTCATGCTGGAAATGAGCCGGTACACATGAAGTTCGTTATAAAACGGTATGGGGAGAGGACCGATCTCTTTTTGAATCGCAATCGTTTCTTGGGCCGATTCCAGGCTCTTCTTCATGTGCGAGAGCTCGTAAAACGGCCGTCCGACGCCTGCACGGAAAGAGAACAGCGGCAGGTTTTGTTGATCCGTTTGTTTTAATTTGGTGATGGCTCTGAGGATATTCGATTGGATCTGCCTTCGGTTCTGCAAATCCAGAACGATATAAATAGGGCTTGCTGAACGAACAAAAAATCCTTATTCCACAAGGGATTTGAGCTACTTTTGTCGAATTTATCTGCAAGGAAAACATAGAAAA
>NZ_AUCP01000121.1 GCF_000429825.1 Cohnella thermotolerans DSM 17683 | reverse complement strand
AATTTTCTATGTTTTCCTTGCAGATAAATTCGACAAAAGTAGCTCAAATCCCTTGTGGAATAAGGATTTTTTGTTCGTTCAGCAAGCCCTAAGTATCCATTTGATGATAATCGTTTACGTAAGCTCGGAACATGTCCAATGCCTGGGCTTTTGGGATACCAAAGCTGTGCTTTTTGTAGAACTCAAACATTTTTACGGTATAATACAAAGCTTCGTAAATATATTGATACTTCTCATAATAATGCTTCGCTCTTCGTAAATTGATCAGCTTGATGTATTCTTCATAATCTTCAAGCCTTGCATCCAAACTGTTTGCTATATACATGATGATTGCCTTATCGAAATAAGGGAACGTATCTGCCGTCTTGAACTCTTCAACTGGAAGTTGATTCACGATATCAGCAAGCTTAATTTCTTTTTCCGCCATTTCTGCAAGCTGATCAAACACGAGATAATCCGTCTTATGATGCATCCAGTGATCGATAAAAACGAATGCATTAGATTTATTACGAGTGGCGATATAGTTTTTGATTAGAGATAGATGCCGCTCTTCGATTACGTAACTTAGTGCGGAGACAGTCAAGTGAAGGAATAATCCCTTCAGCGTTGGATTGCTTTGTTCGAACCCATACCGCTCGGAGACGTATTTCCAGAATACTTGGATGTCAAAAAACTTACCCATCAGATCCAGGTATTTGTTCTCGCTGTCGTCCAGATTATCCATGAGAATAACCTTTACAACATCCTCAAAATCAAGCGATTTCAGATTGCATAAAACCCCCATGATCGCCAACTCAATAGTTTCCTCTGAGAAAGTTGTGATATCTAATGCCTTGAATTTTCGAAGGCGGTCTTTATTGCCAAAAAACTTCTCGTATTTCTTTACAAAACTTCTCAGGGATGAATCGATCTTCAACTCATTCATAATGAGCGAGATCTTATCCGCATAAAAGCTTTTCGAATACAAGAGCGTATCCAAGAGCCAGTTGTCTTCCGCACCCATATTCTGAGTAGTATAGATCAGATAATGTGAGGCTGGATCCTCTTCTTCGAGAAGATACTTTGTATAGAAGCTGTTGCCCTCCGTCAATTTGTGCACCTTGACGTTCTCTATGGTGATCTCATCTATGTAATCAACAAACTCCTGGTCCTTATCAAACCAGAAAACAATCTTTCGTTGTTCCCCGTCATCAAGCGGCTCACAAAAGGTTGTCTTCAGCGTATTAATAATCTCATCAATATTCATTACTTCTCAACACCTTTGTTATCAGCCTAATGGACAGGGATATACCAAAACAAAGTTGGTATATCCCCATTGTACCCGAAATCTATTCCAGTTTTGCAAGCAAACCATTAAATTTAGCATAATTCACTGCCACACCATCATCAAGGTCAATCTCGATCTGCATGTCAGCCATATGGTGAAGCAGTTCGTCGTATGCTTTCAGTTCTTCTATTTTCAAATCCAACGTTTTCAATTCTTTCTTGGCATTGCTGATTTCTTTGGCAGTTCCACCTCCCTCGATGATACTCAAGAGAGATTTCTTCTCTGCATCAAGTCGGATCTGGAGTTCGTGCAAGTAGTCTGTTCTGATTCTCGACAAGGTAGTTTTGTCGTAGCGATGCATGTAGATTAAGCAGTTAAATGCTTTTTGTTTGCCTGAGGTGAACAGCCAATAAATTGGAGCCTTTCTACCTCTTGTACTATATACATTAATATGATCTTGAAAGAAATCGTTTAGAAAGTATCGTCTAATTGTATCTGTTGATGATTCGTTGTCTTTTTTGCCGAGTATCCTCGCTATAAAATCAAGGTTTTCTAATATATTATCTTTGCCAAATGTAATTTCGACAAAATGGACGAACTTTGTTACAATATCATCCTCAAAATATGCTCCCTGTACAATGGGAAGTATATTATCTTCATCAACTTTAAATTTTTTATACTTTTCTTTTTGGAACACTCCACCAGCATAAACAAGACCATCTTGATCCAAAGAGTATCTGCCAAACATACAACCAACAGCATAAGAAATAAACGACTTAATATCATTTTTCCTATCCGCTTTATGGATTGTAATATCACCGTCAATAACTTCAGAGGTTAATTCTTTTTCAATTCCGTATGCTTCATTAAACAAGCGATTCAGCTCTTCCTCGATTGATTTTAATTCATTAAATTGATTTGTCTTGTATTTCTCCCAAATGTTAAAAGCATCTTCAATTGAATTGGAATGATTTTTAAACCGTATAAGAGGATGCATGCCGAAATCCCAAGATGTTTCATATGAATCCCAATCATCTTTTGAAATTTCAATTGCTCTTTTTACCAAATTGTCAATGAGGTCTTTGTCGATTTTCTCCAAAATGATTGGAACCTCTGAAACATTACCCACCTCATAATTTAGAGTGGAACTAAGCATATTTAGAATTTCATTTGCTAAATTTGTATTAAGTAAACCGAGCAGCAAATAAATTTTATCTTTTGAAATATTAGTGATTCCCGATCCGCCACCTCCGAATAATGAATTATTAATGTACCGAACTGAAAACTTATAACTGCTTATTGCTGACCATGTAATTGTTTCTTGGAAGAAATATTTAAAATTAGCCCCACTCGATTTTTTAAATTCTTTAACTTCCTTCCCATTAAATTCCCAGTTTATCACGTATTCATTATTACCGTACCACTTTTTAAATCCTCCTCCCTTACTATATGGTTTCCACTTGTCTTTTCGTGTAGAATCTACTTCATACCAAAGTCTCAAAAACCTCTCATTATCTCTTGTTTTTACACCTTCATTTAATATCCCGAAATTTGAGACTTTATATTGTGTATCGAATGCTTTAATTAGGTTGTCACTCACCCAATAAGCGATTGGAGTTCCTTTAATTTTATTGAATTTTTTTATTGAGCAGGTGTATCTGTAATCAACTAATGGATTTTGTATAGCTTCCAAAGTCTTCTTAGATTGGTTTTCCGTACCTGTAAAGTTAGCTAAGCGAATGAATACACCATTAATATCAACAGGATAATTTCTCAAAACAAAACTACATACAGGTACACACGCTTCTGGAAAAGCATTATATTCGAGTTGAATGAGAGAGGAAATATTTTTTTTATTAATAATACAACTTCTAAGGTTTTCGTAAGAGGATATAAACATCCAAACTAACGGTGTTAGAAATCCCAAAAGGCCTTTATTACTCACTTTGTTCATACCCATTTGAACAAATGCAGAAAAAGTATCTGATTTATTTTCGGGATAATACTTATTCATAAAATCAGTTAAAAATGGATTCATATATTTATTTCCCATATACGGTGGGTTGGTAACCAAAATATCAAACACGGTAGACATTATGTCGGTTTGTTTTAATAATTGCGGCAATATATCGATTAATTTTTTTCTCGAAATTTCTCCAAAAAGATCTTCAGCAGGATTATCAATAATATATTTTAATTTCGTTAAAATATGTTCTCTTTCAACGTCATCAATCCTAATTAGGGCTTGCTGAACGAACAAAAAATCCTTATTCCACAAGGGATTTGAGCTACTTTTGTCGAATTTATCTGCAAGGAAAACATAGAAAA
>NZ_AUCP01000120.1 GCF_000429825.1 Cohnella thermotolerans DSM 17683 | reverse complement strand
GTGGATCATTCATGGTTCCTTTAAAATTCACCATCGGAGATGCGATTTCCTTTCTTTTTCTTCTTTTTCACAGAAGAACTATCACGGATTCAGGAACAAGCCCAATTTCAAACGAGAGGGGGGCTATTCTATGCGGATGCCCGTAAAAAAACCCCCCGGGTCTACGAAATCGTAGACTCGAGGGGTTGTTCGGTGCATGAAGTTCTTACTCCGTCGTATACGGCAGCAACGCCATTTGGCGGGCGCGCTTAACGGCAACCGTCAGCATGCGTTGATATTTCGCCTTCGTGCCAGTTACGCGGCGCGGCAGAATTTTGCCGCGTTCGCTGATGAACTTGCGCAGCAAGTCCAGATCTTTGTAATCGACATGGGTAATTTTATTTACGGTGAAATAGCAAACTTTGCGGCGTTTGTTGCGTCCGCGGCGGAACTTGCGGGGCTCGCGTTGCTCGCGGCCTTCGCCACCGCCTTGACCGCGGTTTTCACGAGGCGTATTCGAACGCTCTTCACGAGCGGCCGGCGTTGCTTGTTGTTGTTCGCTCATTTGTTCTCCGTCCTTCCTGTCTTAGAATGGCAAATCATCGTCCGATATATCGATCGGCTTGCCGTCATCGGCGAATGGGTCCATATTGCCGCCGGTACCGCGCGATCCGGAGCTGCGGCTTCCGCCACCGCTGCCATAACCGCCTCCGCCGTATCCGCCGCCGTTCCCGCCTCCGAAATCGTCGCGTCCTTGCGAGCCGCCGCCTTCGCGGTTCGGCGATTCGAGGAAACGAACGTTATCGGCGATAACCTCCGTTACATAAACCCGGCGTCCTTCGTTGTTCTCGTAGTTGCGCACCTGAATGCGTCCTTCCACGGCGGCCAGACGGCCTTTCCGAAGGTAATTCGCGCAGGTCTCGGCCAATTGGCGCCAAGTGACGACCGGAATGAAGTCCGCCTCGCGTTCCCCCTGATCGCGGGAGAAGGGGCGATCCACAGCCAGCGTAAATTGGGCTACGGCCACGCCTGCCGGCGTATAACGAAGTTCGGGATCCCTGGTCAAGCGTCCGATCAGAATAACCCGGTTCAACATGGTTGGTTCCCCTCCCAACAATGACGACTCGCGGCGGATGTCCGCCAGGCTGGTTGCGTCTGTCCTCTTAAGCCACTACGTCTCTGACGATCATGTGGCGGATAACTTCGTCCGTAATTTTCAGGACGCGTTCCAGCTCATTCACGACAGCGCTGGTAGCGGTGAATTGGACCAACACATACGTCCCTTCGCGGTGCTTGTTGATCTCGTAAGCAAGACGGCGTTTGCCGAGCACTTCATGCTTCACGATCTCTCCGCCGTTCCCGATGATGCCTTGGAATTTCTCCACGACAGCTTGAACGGTTTCTTGTTCCACGTCCGGACGGATGATGTACATCAACTCATAGTTGCGCATCTTCCGTTCACCTCCTTTTGGTCTTTGGCCCCCCGCTTTGCATACCGAAGGACGAGTCCGTTCGGCCGAGGAGCAAGGAGTATGCTTGTAAATGGCATACCTATATACTTTAACATGATTCTCTCTGCCGGTCAAATTTCCAACTTGAGAGAGAGGCGAAGAGCGTCAACGCTCACGAAAACGATCCGGGTTGAATACCGTGTCGTAGCCCAACTCTCCGAGAAGGAGCCGAAAGAGCGAAATGAGCCTTCTGTTTGTGCCTGCGACCTCCCCTATCGTCCGGGCGGCGAAACAAAGAGCCCTCCGATTGGAATCTCCCGTCTCCGCCGAGCCGTACGCAAGGAAGCTTGCGACGGTCGGCGTGGGCCGAGAGCCTCTCCAGTTGGCCGTTAACGAGGCCTCCAGTCTCGTTTACGTCCATAACGGCACCCACGGCGACCTCTCCGTATTCGACGCCGCCGCGAATCGGCCTGCGGCTACCGTCCGGATCGGCAAGCCCCTCGGCCCGATAGCCGTCAGCCCTCTAGGCAACAAGCTCTATGTCGGCCTCTCCCCCAACGTCGTTCTGGCGCTGAACGCGCTCACGCTTCAGTTAATTCGAACGATCGAGCTGAAAGGCGAACCGAGGCAAATCGTTATCCATCCGCGGACGGACCTGGTGTATATTGCTGCCGGCGATCGCTCGCTCGCCGTTCTGGATGGCCGAAGCGACCGAATCAAGGCTGCCCTCTCCGTCCCCCACGGCGTCGGCCCGTTCGTTCTAAATCCTCGTACGAACCGTCTGTACGCCGCAGGGAACCGTCTGAGCGTCGTTAGCGGAACCCTTGACCGTGTCCTGGCGGCGATCGATATCGGCCATCAACCGCAGGTGAGCGGCATCGCCATCAATGCCGCAACCAATCGGATCTACCTGGCCAACTCCTATAACGGCCATCGAAGCGCTATTTTCGCGATCGACGGCCGCACGCACCGCATTCTTCGCGTCATCCCGATGGACGGCGTCTCCGGCATCGCCGTGGATGAACGGATCAACCGGGTCTATGCCGGTTGCTCGGGTAAAATATCGGCGCAGCTCGCCGTCATCGACGGGCAATCGAACCAGATCGTCGAGCAAGTAGCGACGACCCAATCCAGCGCCGACAGCGTCGTTGCGGACAGCCGGTCTCATCTGGTCTTCGTGTCGAGCGAGGCCGACGGCATCGTCTCGGGCGTGGACGGCGTCCGGAATCGCCTCTTCGCTTCGATTCCCGTCGGAATGAGCAGACGTCAGCCGGTCGGCCTCGCCATGAACCGGCGCAGCGGCAAGCTCTACGCGTCCAATTTCCATGCCCATACGGTCACCGTCATCCAGACCGGGCACCTTCCGCAGCCTTAACCGTCGTCTCGCCTGGCGGACACATGCGGGATTTGCCTCGTATAGGCGCCCCCGCTTTCCCAGACAATATCGGTGCACGCTGCAGACAGGGGGTGATCGATCGTGGGAGAACAGAGCGAATTCGAACCGGGTCAACGCGCTCCGAACGAAGGCGAGTACATCGAGATCGGAGACAACGCGTTCCATATGGGCATCAACAATCCGAAGCGCGTCTTCCTTCATAAGGGCGAGCGATTCCCGGAGACGTCCAACCATCGGCGCAAATGGAAAAGATTCAATAATCACGGTTAATCGAATTTCGATGTATAGGAAGCCGAAGGAACGGACACTCTATATATCGGCGACGAACAGAGAGGTGTGGTTCCATTGAACCCATGCAGGCAACAGCCGAAGGAAGTGCCGTACCACACGAAAACGGAGGGTTGTGCCAAAGACACTTGTCTGTAACACAACGGCTCGCATCGAAGCGATCCGGTAGCCCGAAGCGCTGGCATACGGCTGATGGCGAAGCTTGACTTCGCATAAGCCGCATGCAATACAGCAACGTTGGGAAAGGCTTCAACTCCACTAACGTCGCCCGGAGAACCCCTTAGGGGGTTCTTTCGCTTTGTCTACATAAATCAAAAAGCGTAAATCAAAAAGCGGTTCCTCGTCGGAACCGCTTGTCTTATTTGGCTACAGGTGGCGGAGAGGGTGGGATTCGAACCCACGCACGCCTTGCGACGCCTAGTTGATTTCGAGTCAACCCCCTTGGGCCTCTTGGGTACCTCTCCTCACAGCAAGTAGAAGTATATCATAAGTAGGGCTTGCTGAACAAGATCAATTTAAGCTGCTCCCAACGCATGAGCCTAGACCGTGATTTTCTTTGCGGTTTTCATGCAAAAAATCGG
>NZ_AUCP01000119.1 GCF_000429825.1 Cohnella thermotolerans DSM 17683 | reverse complement strand
GCACGCCTTGCACAGACGAGCGAATCGGTCATCACGCTGCAACTGCTGGTGATGAACCTGGAACGCAGGCTGCGCGTTCTTTTTTGCCTCATTTTTCGAAAATGATCTCGGGGGTACTGGTGGGGTTGTAAGGGCTGACCCTCTCAATCGTCGGTTTTTACTTAATCTTGGAGCATTTTTGCCGCTCTTTGCAGGTTGTGGGTCAGAATTCCGAAGCCGACCCAGCATTTTGTGCCGACAAAGCCCCGATACCTGCTGCGGTTCAAACCGTACTTACGTTTGAGAAGACTGATCTTCGCTTCTCCGGCTGCACGGTAGCGCTGCAAGTCCTTGAACCACTTTTCGTTCTCGTATTCGGTTCGGGCAGCACCTTTCTTGCCCTTGCGCGGCAAACTGGCTCGTTTCACGCCGAGTTCGGCAATGGCCGTTTCGTTCTTCTTGCTTGAGAAACCGCGGTCGGTAGCTACGGCTTGCGGCGCTTTACCAAACTGCTTGATGTGCGCTTCGATAGCGGGAACAAGTAATTCATCGTCCGAAGGGTTCCCTTCAAAAAAGCCCGACTTTTTCAGGGGTAACTATATAGATATTCAATTACAAAGGGATCCGATAACTGAAAAAGCCCGCGATTTACGCGGACTTCATATTCTGCATGACTCTCCCTGAATAGACGAAAGAACGCCCGTGTGATACAGGCGTTCTTTTTATAATTATCATTTGTTTGCTTCGTTTAAGATAAGAAGCGAATTGTTCAGTGCGGATTTACACTTGCTGGCATCAGGTTTTTTTGAACGAACTGCCGCTAGTACACTGTCAATCGTTCCATCGATTTGGGTCCATGTTTTTCTATCTATTTTCCTAAGCTTCGGCTCAGATGTGTCCCAATCATGCTCCAGGTCGTCAGCTCTTTTTTTCGCCGAACTAAAGTCATTTGAGTTTACATCGTTAAGCATATCATTTTCAATGTGAATAAAATCAGTCAATTGTCCGCTTAATGTCGTTTGTGAAGCATCGGTTTGCGGTACGATGTTATTATTGCACCAAACGTAACCGCCAATACCGACAACTAAAAAAATACACAGTACAGCAATGGTTTGTGTCAAAACATTTTTCCGGCTCCCGTTTGTTTGGTTCGGTGATATATCTTCGCTTTTTGAAATGATATCGAGTTTTGTAACTGCAAGGAAAATGATGATCGCTAAAATAGCGATAAGAAAAATTACACTTGTAACCGTTGCTCCCAACGCTAAGCCGCCATTTTCTTTGGACTGCGACAGGTAATCTCCAAGGGATGCTCCGAGTGGACGAGTAAAAATATACGCAATCCAGAACGCCAATATCTCATCGAGCTTAAAAAATTTCCATGCCACAAATACGCAAGCTATGATAATAGCGACAATGATCCCTGTCTTGAGATACCCAAGACCGAGCTGTTCGGAATATAAATCGCCGACGGCTGTGCCAAGTGCAAACGTGAAAAGAATGGTAAGCCAATAGAAAGCTTCTCTTTTTCTTGTGTAAATTGAGTGTATGGAGAGCGTTTTTTCACTCAAATACCAAATAAGAAAAGTTAATCCCAATAGTACGCTGAAAACGATTGTGCTAGTCTCAAGCGGCACTCCGATTCCGTCTGTTAAATTATCGGTTACCAAAGTTCCGAATACGCTTATAAGCACAACGGTTAGCCAATAAATGCCTGGAACATATTTCGTTGCTCTGAATTGAAGATACAATACAATGATAAATGCAATTCCCATAATAATTGTAGTGAGAGTTAACCCCAATCCAAGGTTGACATTTATGAAATCCGAAAAGGTTTCACCTACGGTTGTGCATAAAACCTTGATGATCCAGAAGAAAATCGTAACTTCCGGTACCTTGCTTAGTAAAATTTTTAATTTATTTTGATTGGCTGACATATCGTTTCCCCTTTCTTTATGGTGACTTTCCACAACTTATCAATTGGTTCTCCCTTCGAATTTTGTATTTTTGAAGGAACGATACAAGTAGTATGGTAACCTACAAAAATAAAAAATATCTTAACTCGCGATTAATTTTAATCGTCAACAGCGTCCAGTTCGGATATGAAATCACTTTCATAGCCGAACGCATCGTTCACCTGCAGTTCGTATTCAGAGATAATAAGAAAAACCGTCAGGGGTAAGTTCATTCCCTGACGGTCCTTTGTTTTCGTGCTTGTATGTTACTCCTCAGTCGTTTTCCCACGGACATCCTCAATTCTATACTCATACCCATGTACACCCTTATAGTATTCGGGATACATTGCTCCGCCACATACCCCGCATGAAAACTGCGGCGGTACTAGCGGGTCCCCTCCATCCATCATGTCGAAGCTGCTTACCGCATCGTACGGTATCTTCTCCTGCTCTTCACACTGCAGGCATATGTAGTTTATTGCCATCTTGTCTTGAAGGAACTTGCTTAATGGCGCGTTTCCCTGCTTCTTTTTCTTTCCTTGCTTCTTTCTGTTTTTCGACACCGGTGACATCCCGGATCATCCTCTCCAACACGGCTTTACTGTTCGAGCATAAAGCCACTTTTATTGTGAGTTGCCCATCTTCAGGGCAGACTTCCCCCTTATATTCATAATAACATTGACACTTCGGACAGGTCATCGGATCGTGCCCTGTCTTTTCTCTAAGGCGCTCACTCCACGTTCTGCGGCTAAGCATGCGTTTTGCACGCACAATCCATTTTCGGGCTGTCTGTTGCCATAGGCTCACAAGCTTTTTGCACAGCGCCTTGATGCGACGGGAATACACGCCGTAATACCGTATCGTCTTGAAATTCTCGTCCGGGATGTGCCGGATCAGTCTCGCAATAAATTCTTCCACCGTGACTCGCTCTGTCTTCTCTTCTCCATCCGTCTTGTCGTGGTATCGAAATTCCACGTATTCTCCGTCATAGTCCACGATCCGGTTTACGGCAATCGCAGGTCTCCTCATGTAGCGACCTATGTATCCAAGTTGCGCCTTTACATTCCCTTTTTGTTTCGGTGCATGCACATAGAAGCCTTCCCCGTTGTTCGAGTAGGCTTTCTGCAATCTGGACTGTACCTGCTTCTTGTCTTGGTCATTCAAATTTCTCCTAATCAGCTTCAACACGACCGTCTGCCATTGCTTGCGCAGCATTTCAAACGGCACGAAGTCGTAGCTTTTCCACTCCCCATTTTTCTTCATGCCGCCCATCGTCACCAGCATATGTACATGGGGGTTAAAGTTTAATTTCGAGCCAAATGTATGTAGTCCGGCAATGATTCCCGGGGTGATTTTATGCTTCTTCTCAAAGTATTCCTTCACGATTCTAACAGCTTCATTCATGAACTCTTTGAGCAAATGACGGTGCTTCAAAAAGATGTCTCGCAATCCTTCGTCTATTGTCATAATCACATGACGGTGATTAACCTGGAATACCTCTTCCTCCAGCAGCCTGCTCCACTCTTCCGTCTCACCGCATGAACAGGTTGTGCAGAATCTCCCTTTACAGCGATACGGAACAAGCCGCAGGTCGTGGCATCCTTCACATACCAGCAGCTTAAATCCATTCTTTGGATTCCCACAGTCACGGAACTTGGCCACTTCTTTCAGGACATTGGCTCGGATTCTGCCTTCATTCTTCCGGACAAACTTGTCCCAATGGCCATGTTCATCGAAAAAGATACGCTTCAGGATGTTGGGTTCCATATCTTCAAATTAGCAGAAAAAGCGAAAAGGATGAAGCCCGAACTTCACCCCCAAAAGTTATAAATTCTAATATGTAAATGAAAACCCGCGTTTTACGCGGGTTTGAACCGGTACAGATTCTTGTCATCCGACATTTTTCTTCCGAACGTTCGATAATGCTTATGCGCTCTCCTCTTAAGCCAATTTGGGGAACAAACCGCCCTGCAGTTTGTCTCCGGTCTGAAACCCTTGCCCATCCGTACATGCATGACCAGCTCCGCTATACGTCGTGCCATCGGCCATAAAAATGATGGCGAGCGCGCGCCGCGGCTTATCCGTCCGATTCGCATGCGCATAGTGGAAGGTAAGTCCGTCGTGGAACGTGCAGCTGCCCGCTTTCATTCGTACGATGACAGCCGTATTGCGGTCAACCTCCGAAGCGCCGGAATCCGAAAAAATATCGTGGGGACTCACCAGATCGACGTGCTTCAAATTTTTGATTTTTGGCGTTTTCGGCACGAACATCGAGCACGCCTTGCACAGACGAGCGAATCGGTCATCACGCTGCAACTGCTGGTGATGAACCTGGAACGCAGGC
>NZ_AUCP01000118.1 GCF_000429825.1 Cohnella thermotolerans DSM 17683 | reverse complement strand
GTTATTTCTAGACGAGGATGAACCTCGAACTATCCGCTCCATCCATAATTCTGTCGAGTAGAAAAGCTAAAATAGGGCTTTTCTAAACAGCCTGACCGCAATTTTTGCGGTCTTGTCCAATCGTTGCTCCTGCTGCTCCGGCTTCCGGAGAACGCAGCGCTCTGCAAGCCGGTTTATTCCGCCAGCTTTGCATAAGAATCTTCAGATCCTTGTCCAGGATCCTTCAGGGGATGCTTATCCCATCCAAAGTCCCTTTTCGCATGGGTACTCCGAGATTCCATCAGGAATTGCTTTGACTCTTACGGACCTAGGATGCGTTATTTCTCGCTTGGAAGCTTATTTTAGCAACGGAACGGACACAGGATCCGTTATTCGCTTCAAACCGTGCCTTCAACGAGGAAAATCCGACAAATAGCGGAACGAGGGTCCGTTAGAACGTCAAAAACGCGATTTTGGGGCCAACAACGGCCCCTGTGTCCGTTAGCGTTCGGAGTCCTGCTCGGTCATGCTCGGTCCTGCTCCATGAAGCCCCGCCGAAGACGTTTGGCTTGTGAAAAAACAGCTTGACAACTCCTGATTTTGTTTATGCAAAACTAATGGATTTATTCGCCTTGTTTCAGGTTCCGGCAACGGCATCGGCGTGCGTGCGCTCCATGCCGTGCGAGGCGTGCACGCCCGGGCCGACCAGAGCGGCCCGGATGTTGCTCCCTCCCCGCAGCGCGGCGAAGGCGTCGGAGCCGTAATGCGGGTAAATATCGACCGCATGCGGAATGCCTTCCCGCTTCGCCAGCCCGATCAAGCGGGAGGTCATGTTGTCAATCGTAATCCTTGTGATGCCACTCGTCCTCGGGAATGTTCAGATCCTCTCCGGAGAACCGCATCTCCTTGAACGGATCGCCGTAGATATGGAAGCCTCGCTGCTCCCAATACCCCGGCCGGTCCTCCTTCATAAATTCGAAGCCCCGGAGCCACTTGGCGCTTTTCCAGAAATACAAATGCGGCACGAGCAGCCGCAGCGGCCAGCCGTGCTTGTCCGTCAGCGGCGCGTCGTTATAGTTGAAAGCGAGCAGCACATGATCGCCCATCAAATCCTCGAGCGGCACGTTCGTCTCGTAATCCGGATCGGCGTGCACCATGACGTATTTGGCGTCCGGCTTGACCTTGAGCAGCCGGAACAAATCCCGGAACCTGACGCCCTCCCACGAGGTGTCCAGCTTCGACCAACGGGTGACGCAATGGATGTCGCAATCGATCCGCGTCCGCGGCAGCGCCAGCAGATCGTCGTAGGTAAACGTCCGCTCTTCCTCCACTTCCCCGAACACCCGCAAATTCCACTGCTTCATATCGTATCGGGGAACTTCTCCTTCGTGCAAAATCGGGAACCGATCCGTAAGCACTTGACCCGGGGGCACCCGATCCCCCCATTCGGCCGGAGGCTCCGGCGCTTTCGTTCGCTTGATGCGTTCCGCTTTGCTGAGCATGATGTCGTCCATCCCTTTCCGCAGTCGCTCGCCGATGTTGCGGCCGTTTCCTTTTTCCCACAAATTATAAAGACTGGCCGTTAAACGTGTCAAATCCGATGATGGATGACGATGCCTGCTCTTGCTTATCCTAAGCGGAAAGGAAAGAACTGTGGAGGTACGCTCGCAAGCCGATACTGGCCGTGAAGAATCTGACGAAAATTTTCGGTTCGGAGCCCGGGCGGGCGCTCGAACTGCTGTCCAAAGGGCAAAGCAAGAAAAAAATATACGAGGACACCAAGCATACGGTCGGGGTCAACCGCGTCAGCTTCGAAATCGAGGAAGGCGAAATTTTCGTCATCATGGGGCTGTCGGGCAGCGGCAAATCCACCTTGATCCGGCTGCTCAACCGGTTGATCGAACCGACGGACGGGGAAATCTGGTGCGGAGGCCGGAACGTCGTCAAACTGACCCCGCAGCAGCTAAGAGAGTTCAGGCGGAACAAGATGGCGATGGTATTTCAGAAATTCGCGTTGTTCCCGCACAAGACGCTGGTGGAGAACGTCGAGTTCGGTCTGCGGGTCAAAGGCGTTCCAAGCGAACGGCGGCATGCCAAGGCGATGGAGAGCCTCGAGCTCGTCGGATTGAAAGGCTGGGAGAGCAGCTATCCCGATCAGCTCAGCGGCGGCATGCAGCAGCGGGTGGGCATCGCCCGCGCGCTGGCGAACGAACCCGACATCCTGCTGATGGACGAGGCGTTCAGCGCCCTCGACCCGCTCATTCGCAAAGATATGCAGGACGAGTTGCTCGATCTGCAGCAGAAAATGAAAAAAACGATCATTTTCATCACCCACGATCTTGACGAGGCGCTGCGCATCGGGGACAAAATCGCGCTGCTCCGCGACGGCTCCATCGTGCAGATCGGAACGCCGGAGGAAATTCTCATCAATCCGGCCAACCGCTATGTCGCACGCTTCGTCGAGGACGTCGACCTGTCCAAGGTGCTCACGGCCGCGCACGTCATGCGCCGTCCCGAGATGATCTCCCCCGACCGCGGACCGCGCGTGGCGCTGGAGCTCATGCGGGCAAGCGGCATCTCCAACCTGTACGTCGTGGACAAATCCCGCAAGCTCATCGGCGCCATTACGGCGGAGGACGCGTCGAACGCGGTCCTGGACGGCCGCTCCCTGCTCGATATCGTCATCCGGGACGTGCCGGTCGTCCGCCCCGACATGCTTTTGAAGGAATTGTTCAAGATCGTGGGCCGCACGCCGATTCCGGTTGCGGTAACGGACGATAACGGCAAGCTGCTCGGCATTATCGTCCGGGGCGCAGTGCTGGCCGCGCTCGCCGGCAGCGCCGATCACATCAACGTGGAGGGGGACCGGTGATGCCCAAGCTTCCGCTCGACCGCTGGGTGGAGTCGATCGTCGATTGGCTGGGAATGAATCTGGGCTGGCTGTTCCGGGCTCTGTCCGCGGTGATCGGCAGAACGGTGTCCGCCTTCTCCGCCCTGCTTCATTTGCCGCCTCCCTGGCTCCTCATCGTCGCCTTGGCCGCTCTCGCTTACCGTCTCGGCCGGTGGACGCTCGCCCTGTTCGCCCTTATCAGCCTTCTGCTGATCTGGAATCTCGGCTACTGGGACGCGACGATGGAATCGACGGCCCTCGTGCTGACCGCTTCGCTCATCTCCATCGTCGTCGGCATCCCGCTCGGCATCTGGTGCGCCGCCAACCGGACGGTGCGCAACGTGCTGACGCCGCTGCTCGACTTCATGCAGACGATGCCCGCGTTCGTCTACCTGATCCCGGCCGTCACCTTCTTCGGTCTCGGCGTCGTGCCCGGCGTCATCGCTTCGGTCATTTTCGCGATTCCGCCCACCATTCGCCTGACCCACCTCGGCATTCAGCAGGTGCCGGACGATCTCATCGAAGCCGCCGATTCGTTCGGTTCGACGTCGGGCCAGAAGCTGATGCAGGTTCAGCTGCCTCTGGCGCTGCCCAACATTATGGCGGGAATCAACCAGACGATCATGCTGTCGTTGTCGATGGTCGTCATCTCCTCCATGATCGGCGCGCAGGGCATCGGCGCGGACGTCTACCGGGCCGTCACGCAGCTCAATACGGGCCAGGGCTTCGAAGCCGGACTGGCCGTCGTCATTCTCGCCATCCTGCTCGACCGGCTGTCGCAGAAGTCGGTCGGCGGAAAGCGCCGTTCCCGCAAAGGAAGCCTGCGGGCGGGGATCTGGATCGCGGCGGGGCTCGTCGTCCTTCTCATCGCGGCGGGCGCCGCCCAGTCGCTGATCAACCGCTCGGCGGGCGGCAACGAGATCGGCCGGCAGGTCAACTTCCAAATCATCGGCATCGACCCGGGCTCCGGCTTGATGAAGGCGGCAGCGAAGGCGATCCGGGATTACGGGCTGGACGGCTGGACGCTCGTGGAAGGTTCCGGGACCGCCATGACCGCGGCGCTCGACAAGGCTTACTCGGCCAAGCAGCCGATCATCGTCACCGGCTGGACGCCCCACTGGATGTTCATTAAATAGGGCTTGCTGAACAAGATCAATTTAAGCTGCTCCCAACGCATGAGCCTAGACCGTGATTTTCTTTGCGGTTTTCATGCAAAAAATCGGACGGAACGCAATGAATCTGAAAAAAGAGAAAAAAAGAACCCGCAGTCGCCGTTCCAGGTTCATAACCAGAAACTGGATAGCGATGACAGTTAAACTTGTATGAGCACCGCGGGAGCAAATTCGGCCCAAACCCAACTTGCGTTTGCCTTCGCCGAACTTTCCTTCGATCGCATTGCGCTGTGCAGCGTCTTGCTTCTCTTGCTTTCGATCATCGGC
>NZ_AUCP01000117.1 GCF_000429825.1 Cohnella thermotolerans DSM 17683 | reverse complement strand
TTTTTTTCTCTTTTTTCAGATTCATTGCGTTCCGTCCGATTTTTTGCATGAAAACCGCAAAGAAAATCACGGTCTAGGCTCATGCGTTGGGAGCAGCTTAAATTGATCTTGTTCAGCAAGCCCTAATTCATCAAGAACCTCATTTAATAATTTTAAAAAATACGGGTGCGTTGTTCTGGTACTACAACTTCCACTTCTACTTTGTGTTAAAGGAACATTAATACCAATAAATCCATTCTCAGGTATATACACTGGAGTATTTTCTCCAATAATTGAAGCAACCGCGACTGCACCTGCAATGAATAGAAATGATCTACTTCTGCTTGTGCTTTCACCAACAACACTTTCATTAATATTGAAAGGCTTGCCTGGCGTAACTCTGAATTGAACGAAGTCTGAGCTTTGCTGATTGTAGACTTCTTGTATTGATTTGAAAAGATCCTGCTGTCTTTTGATAAGCAACGAATATTCTTTAAAACCCAAAAATAAGGGATTCTTCTTTCCTTCCATTAGTCTTAATGCACCGCAGAATGAATCCAATCCCCCTGAAAATAGTGAAACACAATCAAAGGAGTCTCGATTTTTAACACTATATTCTTTATTGATCTTATCGCCTCTGAACCTTTCTTCGGTAGCATAGAATGATATGTTCCAAAAATCTCCGCTTAAAAAAGAAAGTGTTTTTTCCAACTTAGTTTTGACGGATAACCATTTCTGAAATTCTAATACGGGAATATGTACGTTTAATTCCCTGCTCCATCCATCATTTGAGAAATTTCTGGATATTTTCTTGTCGGCTGTGAAGACCGCCATTCCAATGATTAAAAAATCTTCGATGATTGGAGATACGTTCTCCACACTAAACATTCGCCACAAGTTCTCTATGTCCGTCTTAATATTGGACTTGTTATTTTTGGATGATAAATTAAATGTTATCCCCTCGGCTTCTACTTGCTGTTCATTTTTCACAATCCATACATTGCTCATTCCGAATCACCCCACCGTTCAAAAATCTTCCATACTTCTTCACACTTTTTTTCAATATACTCTCTTCCTTCTCGCCCTCTCCAATCCATACTCTTCAAACCATCACGGTTGTAATTTTCAGCAATTTCAAGCCTAATAAACTCCTTGATTCTTTCCTGCATTTTCATGGCTTGTCCAACATCTTTACAAAGAGCATTGATTTTCTCGGCAAAATTAGTGAAGAAAGATACCTGAACATACTTTGTTAAATAATCTTGTATAAACACTTCGGACTCCAATTTAGTAAAGGCATCTTCAAGTTCTTCTTTGCTTCGTACACTTCCCATCATTTCTTCCATATATTCTTGCATGGCCTGATCAGCAATTGATTGTTGGAGAGAGTTTGTCCCTTCAGAAAAATAATCTACTAAACCCTCAAATACTGTTTGAGGATCTTTACCTACCAAATGTGATAATCCCACTTGATTAAGAGCGTTATTTAGTCCTATGCTCTTAACAAGGTCTGCAAAATTCAAAGCTTTAGCTCCAGAAGTTCCTATTGCCGCATTTCCTTGATTTCTGGTTCCACTACTCGCTTTGGAAAAACTTGAAATAGCCTTACCGATAGAACTGCTACTATAGTTATTTCTGTTCATGTTGGAAACTGCTCTTTTTGTTTCACTCCATAAATGTCCAGTTGGTGGTAAATATCCTTTTGAAGTCCCCATACTTCCCCCTCCGTTTTATCTTCTTCTATTTGCAACACTGTCCCAAAGTTCTACCTCTACTATTCCCTCTTCAGTAAAATATTTTTTTAATTCGTCGTAGTGTTGACTGTTCTCCTTTTTGATCAAATTGAATAACATGATATTTGCCGGGGACATATCGCTTTTCCTCAACTTTTTGAATTCTTTCATCAACTCTCCTCTATGAATAGGAAACAACACGTAAATTCTAATTAATATTTTTAGAATAAACTCCTTGTTTGATTGATACTTTACGATAATCCCTTTTATAATATTTGAATGATCAACGTCTGCTTTACTAAACTCTTCTATTTTTTGTTGTCTCAACGATTCCTGAAGGCCGTCAACACATATGTCGTTGACCCATTTTCTTTCATCAGCCGTTAAATTCAACATCGAAATATTCTTCTCTTTAATTGAATCCTTTGCTAAATAGAAATATTGTCTTAGGTCCACTTCAGATAATTGAGTCGGCTCTACCTTTAGCCAATGTTGAATGATTGGTTTAAACCATGCACTGCTATATAACTGTTTCATTTCTTCAATATTTTGTGTTTTTTCATCGAGAGAATATTTCTCTAACGGTGCAAGTTCTCTTGCAAATCCTTCATTTTTCACATGCCACGAATATATTTCTCTGAAGAGATCAAGGTTGGTGTATTCAAGAACCATTAGTTTTGCAAGTATGCCTAAATCAAGCTCAAGATTTTGAATCTCCGATAGTTTCTTTCTTATATAAAAGGTGTTTAAGAATCTTTTTGCTTGACGAGGGTTACCTTTCAAAGTAGTCGAAATAATATCTGCCACTCTTCCAAACACATCCAATTGCAATTCAAAATCTTCTTTGTTATAGCCTGGTTTGAAAAATGCATCTGAAGTATCTTCCTCATGTTCTAATATTGAACGGATTTCTTCCTGACTTATAATCTCTCCCTTTACAAAAACTTTCTTTTTCTTTAATCCAGATAGCAACCTATCCAAGTGACTTTCATTCAAAAACATTTCACAAACTAAGAG
Source organism: Cohnella thermotolerans DSM 17683 (assembly GCF_000429825.1). Lineage (GTDB taxonomy): Bacteria > Bacillota > Bacilli > Paenibacillales > Paenibacillaceae > Cohnella > Cohnella thermotolerans. The sequence goes on along the minus strand of NZ_AUCP01000117.1, from coordinate 1,951 downwards.
TAGTAAGTAGTTTTTCACTTCAATATCCGATAACTCAGGTATCTTAATAGGCATTTGCACTATTTTTTCTATGTAATCCTTTGAAATATCAAGCGATGCGTCATCTATCTTAGGATACTTTCGTTGTACCGCATAGCTCACAACATCTTCATCAATTGCAATGATAAAAGTTGTCTTTTTCACCGACAAAAATAGCTTTATTGCCTCCATGGTTTCAATTATGCGTTCTGGGCTACATCTGTCCAAATCGTCAATAATGATGATTAAATTTTCTAACCCGGAGTCATCCATCATCTGTTCAAACTCTTCACGAAATTTTCTGATATTCTGAACAACGTTATCTTCAGGAAGATCTTTAAGAAATTCTTTCATTTCAATTAATTGAGCAATTTTCTCTTCTGCCTGACTCTGGTCTTTGGGGACCATTGTTTTTATACCTTCCAACAAAATTGGTATAGGATTCCCGAATGCTGCACTTAAAAGTAAAGGAGTCCCCTTTTTTAAGGCGTATCCCCCTAATCTAAACCAATCCACTCTATCTTTTAACTTTTTAAGTGCTCCTCCGACTTTTTCCTTGATACCTTTATTGTCTTCCAGTGTCCTTAATATCACTTCCATTAATGCAGTTTTTGCATCATCATATCCTTCAAACATCCATGCATTAACAAAGATGGATACAACCTTTTTGTCAGTTTCTGCCGAAATCCTTTTATCAATTAAGTTAAGAACTGTAGACTTCCCGCTTCCCCAGTTACCGAAAAGCCCGATTGTTAATGGATTTATTCGTTCACTTAATGCCATTTCGTGCAATAATTCAGCGTATGGTTCGAAAGAAAGCATATCTATCTTAGAAGCGTTATCTGCCCACATAAAACATCCACCCCTGCTTTTTAAAAGATTTGTTTGAGTTCAACAATGGAAACCCTTGTTTGAAATTAATCCAAGATACCAAGAGATACAAAAAACTCTTATATTCTTATTGATTCGACAAATGGTAATATTGTCCTGCACTTTGTAGGTATAAGGCATGTAAAAATATTCCGAAAAGGCATGTTTTCAGAATATATTCTCGTATAATACTTATTTGAGGAAAAGCTGAATGATCCCTTCTTGTATTGCCGCGGCGGTGAAACGACTGGAATGGGAATATCCGACCGGTTCTCAGTAGAACAACACATACCCCTAACCAGCATAAAAAAACCTGATGAGGAAAAGTCTCGATCAACCTTTTCCTCATCTTCATGAGTGTATCTTAGTCTAATTTCTCTGTAACTCATATGACTTTTTCTATTGATTACTCATCCAAAGTGCAATTCTCTATGGCAATTCGGACATACAGCAATTGCTATCTACTGTATCCTCTCACCTTCTGAAAAGTAATTGGCTCAATAATATCTCCGTTGATAACAGCTTTTACTATTTCATATCCTAATCCTTCTCCATGCTTCGCCACATTATCACCCCAGTTTTTTCTCACGATGAGACAAGAATTCAAAGTACCTTCTAACTGCATTATTAAGTGATTGAGTCCCTTCGTATAATGATCTGAATCCTTTTCCACCGGCAATAATAATGGAATGGCTTGGATGTATTTTTTGGTTTGCTTCTTCAAGAGTGAGTTGAGTCCGTATAATTGTGTAAAATGGTAGTTTACTGAAAATAAAGGGAGCCATAATCCCAATCCCTCAGTTAGAATGATGGTGTCTAAGCAACATTCTTCAGGAGGAGATTCAGATATGGCTCAATACCAGATTAACGTAGATTCTCAACTTTTGCATCAACTTTTCTTAGGAAACACCCAGGATTCCGGTGTTGCAAAATTGCTGGAATCGGTACTGAACCAAATCTTACAGGCGCAGGTGACGGAACAATTGGAGGCACAGCGTTATGAGCGTACCGAAAACCGGCAAGGTTACCGCAACGGCTCCTATCCCCATCAACTGCATACGCG
>NZ_AUCP01000116.1 GCF_000429825.1 Cohnella thermotolerans DSM 17683 | reverse complement strand
TGGATATCCTTGAGCAAGCCGAGAGTGACGTTCTGGCCTATATGGCTTTTCCTAAGGAACACTGGCGACAAATCCATTCCACGAATCCATTGGAGCGCTTGAACAGGGAAATCCGTCGACGTGCCGATGTCGTCGGGATCTTTCCGAATCGTGAGTCTGTCATTCGACTCATCGGTGCCATTTTAATGGAACAGCAGGACGAATGGACAGTTTCGCACCGGTATTTCAGCAAAGAGTCCATGGCCAAAGTGGTTCAAGGAGAACAAGCCCTGTTAACGTCTGCTATGCTCTTGCAGAAATAAATATGAGTCACAAAGTAGAAATCGATTTTACACCACTTGACGGGACGCTATCGCTGGAGCAAATCGGCCTGGGTCCGTTTTGTCTGGAACTGCACTCCAATAAAAGCACGAAAAAGGCAATTCTCGAGCAACTTCGCAGAACGCTGGAAGCCGTCCGCACGACTTCTCCCGAAGACTGGAAGCGGCAAGCCGAGAGACTGGCCGCCACCCGCAAGGAATTGAACGGATATGTTAAGTCGTTGCACAAGCCGTATAGCTTCGGTGCCTCGTTGTACGATGCGATCGCCCATTATGAAAAGTACAAATCCGCGCCCGACGCGGTTTCAATTGATCCGGGCGTGGCGGGCAAGACGTCAAGCGAGGGTTTGGCCGCTTGGCGGGATCTTGTCCGTGACTTGTACGTAGCAGGTGTGGCTGCAGGCCATCCTCACGGTCATGTCTGGTCGGATGTCCAAACGTCCACCTACACCCCTGCGCTGCGTTCTCAGGTGGAGGAACTGCTTGCGAAATATGCGAAAGCTTTCGATCAACTGAAAGCGGCGTTCACTCCGGTCCAAAAACTTGTGAATCCGGACTTACATCATCCGGATGCGGAAAGTTTGGCTCATTTGGCATGGGTCGTCGAGTGCCTCGCGCAATTGCCCGATGCGATTCCGGCGGAACTGCTAAAGGTTGATGATCTCGAACATTCTCGGGGGAAAATCGCCCAAGCCATCCGGCATGGCACTGCCCGGGACGATGCCAAAGCCCGCGTGATGGCAAATTACAAGGAGGATGTACTGGCGTTCGATGCCGCGCTGGCACTTTCCGAATGGCGCAAGGCAAACATGCAATGGTTTGTGCCGAAGTTTCTGAAGCAACATCGCATTTACAAAATGCTTTGTGCATGGGTGATCACAGCCGAAAAACCGCCTAAGTCGAGCGTGGAAGAAACGCTGCAACACATCGTCCGCTACCAGACGGAATCCGAATCGTTGAAAGCGCGGGAAGCGGATGTTTCGCGCTGGCTCGGGGCTTTGTGGAATCAAGGCCAAGCCGACTGGGAAGCGGTCAAAACCGCAAATGAATGGGTTCTGCTCCTGCATGAACGCCTGCTGCGCCTGTTCCAGGATCGCGCCAAGGCCAAAGAAGCGATGGGACGAACAGCCATGCTGCTGGAGTCAGGCAAAGAAAGTTTTCTCCGGCAACATTTTGCTTCGATGGAGCATTTTCTCGCTGTTTATCGGGAATGCAAGGATCTTGAAGAGAAACTGGCGAAGGCTTTGCAGCTGGATTTCCGTGCGGTGGACGGTCGGCGTAAAGAAGAGCCGTGGTTCACGTACCGGGCACGTCAAATCGCCTTATGGTCGCAGCATGTGGATAAACTTCGCGACTGGTGCAACTTCAGGCACGTGAGACAACGGGCGATTGACGCCGGTTTGACCTCGGTCGTATCGGCCTATGAAAACGGAGCGTTGCAGCATGAAGACGTCATTCCGGCGTTTGAACGCGCATGGTGGAGAGCAGCTATCCAATTTATTTTGGAAGCCGATCCGCAGCTTGCTTCCTTTTCCGGGCGTCTGTTCGAGGAGAGAATCAAAGCGTTCCAGGAAACGCTCGATCGATTTGAGCAATTGACCCGCGAAGAGATCGCGGCCCGGCTGTTCGCCAACGTGCCGCCTGTGCACCATCAAGCGGCCGCTACCTCGGAGATGGGCATTTTGCTCAGAGCCATCCGCAGCGGGGGAAGGGGAATTTCGCTACGGAAACTGTTCGAGCAAATCTCCGGCTTGCTCACCCGGCTTTGTCCGTGCATGCTCATGAGTCCGATGTCCGTCGCGCAGTTCCTTGATCCCAAGTACGCGCCGTTCGACCTCGTCGTTTTCGACGAAGCGTCCCAACTGCCGACGAGCGAAGCGGTGGGTGCCATGGCGAGGGGACGCAACGTCATCGTGGTAGGCGACCCGAAACAATTGCCGCCGACGAGTTTCTTCATGAGCGCGTCCAACGGAGAAATCGATGCCGACGCTTCCGAAGATTTGGAGAGCATTTTGGACGATTGCCTCGCCATCGGCATGCCGCAGGAACATTTGTTGTGGCATTACAGAAGCCGGCATGAAAGTTTGATCGCGTTCAGCAATCGGCATTTTTACGAAAACAAGCTGCTCACCTTCTCGTCTCCTTTTGAGCGGAAGTCGAGCGTCAAGTGGCATCCGGTGGAAGGGTATTACGACCGTGGCAAAACGAAACAAAACCGTTCCGAAGCGGCTGCCGTGGTAGAAGAAATCAAAAGAAGGTTACGCAGTCCGGAGCTCCGCCAATACAGCATTGGGGTCGTCACGTTCAATGCGGTGCAGCAAACGTTGATAGAGGATTTGTTGGAATCGGCGTTCCGCCAGGAGCCTTCGCTGGAAGAAGCGGCCTTGCAGATGAAGGAACCGATCTTCGTCAAAAACCTGGAAAACGTGCAGGGCGATGAGCGCGATGTCATTTTGTTTTCCATCGGTTATGGACCGGATCAGACGGGCAAAGTCGTGCTCAACTTTGGTCCGCTCAACCGGGACGGGGGCTGGCGTCGGCTTAACGTCGCGGTCTCTAGGGCGAGGTACGAGATGCACGTCTTTTCCTCGCTGCGAGCGGATCATCTGGATGTGACCAGAACGCAGGCCGAAGGGGTTAGAGTGCTAAGAGCGTTCCTTGAGTACGCCGAGAAGGGCGTCGCTGCGCTCGGACAATCGGCGAATCAGTTGGAACCGAAAGGAGCCCTGCTCGAACACGAAATCGCGAAAGCACTGGAACGGGAAGGGTACAAAGTCGATGTCCACGTCGGAGTATCCGGTTTCCGGATAGATTTGGCGATCGTGCATCCGGAAGACCCGGATGTGTATGTGCTCGGCGTTTTGTGCGACGGGGTCACATACAAGTCAGGGAAAACAGTTCGGGACCGGGAAGTGTTGCGCGGCCAAGTCCTGAGGCAATTAGGCTGGCACATTCACCAGGTGTGGTCGCTGGACTGGCTGGACAATCCGAACAAAGAACTGCAGCGTATAGTGGAAGCGATCCAGTTGGCTAAGCAGGCGGGTATAGGCGTTCAAGAGCCTGTCTCTTTCCAACCGGAGATGGAGAGCAGTGGAGACAGCCAATCGGCAACATCTGCAGTGTTTGAATCGGCTGCAACGGCAGTCCGCCAGCCGGATACGGAAAGGGACGAACAGCGGCTTAAGTGGGCTACAACGTACAGTCCGGTCCACTTGCCGGCGGTCGGATTACCGGCTGAAGCGTTTTATTCGCCTGACTCCAAACAGACGATCCAGCAACAAATACACACCCTGATCGAAGGGGAAGGACCGATCAGCAGAACGTTGCTTGTACGCAAGGTGCTGCAAGTGTCGGGGATTGCCAGGGCGGGCTCAAGGATCGACGAATACTTTACGACATTGCTGGGATCCATGAAGCTGAACAAAACGGTGTGGGAAGGCACCGAGTTTTATTGGCCGAGCCGCATGGTTCCCGCTCAATATGAAGTGTACCGCATCGCGAAGGATGAACAAGATCGCCGTAGCGCGGAGGATTTGCCCCCTGAAGAAATTGCCAACGCGGTCAAGGAAGTGCTCTTTATCCAGGGCAGTCTGCCACAGGAGGATTTGATCCGGGAGACGGTCAAGCTGCTCGGATATGCGCGGACGGGTTCCGCGCTGGAAAAGGCGGTAAGCCTTGGCATCCGATATGCCCTTGATAAAGGTGTAGCGGAGTGGCAGGACGGCAGATTGCGGTTGGGTGTTGAGAAAATAAAAGGGTTCTAGCCATTGATTCCGGCATCGCTTCTGCAGCAAATGGTCTGGTCGGAAGTCCCCGTCGCGAATCATACAAAGCACGACTTTATACGTAGCCTGCTGGTCTTTTGACCGACGTGATATTGGAGGCTTTGGGGGCGGAGGACGACAGCGACAGTAACGTTGGACGGGCGTATTGCGCCAGCGAACCAAGTTGAAACGGAGGGCGCCGCAAGCGGTGGTCGAAGCCGCCGGATATGCCATGGCGGTTGGCCCGAAATCATCGTCGGCTCCCCCGAATCAGTCCGCAACCGTCGATCCATTTGCAGGCGATGTTACACGAATGATCTATCTGCCGGCGGCTTTTTCGTCCGAAATCGGTCTTCACTGCAACATTCGTTGGAGCCGACGGCAGCATCTATAATGCTCCCATAGGCTGAGACACAGGAGCGTGAAAAATAAGTTATACTGAGATCATGGAAAAACGAAACCGATACGCTGCAGAATTCAAGACAAAGGTCGTGCTGGAGGTGCTCCGAGAAGAGCAGACCGTCAACGAGATTGCATCGAAATACGAACTGAGCCCGGTGATGATCAGCCGGTGGAAAGCGGAGTTTCTGGATCGCGCATCGACCGTCTTCGAGAAGAAAGTGAGCGAAGTCGATAAAGTCAGAAAGGAGTATGAAGCCAAGCAAGAGCGTCTAGAGAAGCTGGTCGGTCAACTTAC
>NZ_AUCP01000115.1 GCF_000429825.1 Cohnella thermotolerans DSM 17683 | reverse complement strand
GCTCGTGGCGGAACAATTGGGACGAGCTGGCCACGTTCTTCAAATACCCTCCCGAGATCCGCAAGCTCATCTACACGACGAACATGATCGAGAGCTACCACCGGCAACTACGCAAAGTAACCAAAGGCAAGAGCATCTTCCCGACGGACGAGGCGCTGCTGAAGATGCTATACCTGGCGACGATGGACGTGCTGCGGAAATGGACCGGTCGCGTGCAGAACTGGGGACAAATCCTCCTCCAGCTCTCCGTCTTCTATCCAGATCGAATTGGACAGCATTTGCCGTAAGGGTTCGCTCTCCCCCTCGGGGGAGGTTCCATAAATGAGTTTACACAAAATTCTTGACAGACCCGATGGTATCGTCGATCATCCGGACGATTTTTGCGCAACCGAGCCAAGAAGCGGCTGTAATGCAGCTCCGACAAGTCGTCCAGCAACTTCGTGGGAAGTTCCCGAAAGCCATGGATATTCTGGAGCAGGCAGAAAGTGACGTACTGTCCTACATGGCTTTTCCCAGGGAGCATTGGCGGCAAATTCATTCCACCAACCCGTTAGAGCGTTTAAACCGCGAAATCCGCCGACGTACAGACGTAGTAGGAATCTTTCCAAATCGGGAATCCGTTATCCGACTGATCGGTGCCATCTTAATCGAGCAGCAAGATGAATGGACCGTTGCACGTCGTTATTTCAGTCTCGAATCCATGGCCAAAATCGTCAATGGGGAGCAAGCTCCTCTTGCATCCACCACACTCTTGCAGAAATAAATCTGGGTCACTCGGTAGAAATCGATTTTACACCACTTGACGGGACGCTTCCACGAATTATGTAACACAATCTAACTGAGGGAATTTACACATAAATTTGGACTTGATCCGGTTGGTCAACGTCCAAATTATTATAAATATACAAAGGAAAACGAGAAAACTTATAAAGCTCACCTTTCATTATCAGTTGAGGATCGGCTTCATAAAATCCGTCCCTTAGAAGCGAGAAAATGACTAGATAATTAGACTGATCTTTGAGCCTTTATTAGGTGCCGTACTAATACTTGGCTTCTTATCATATGGTATGTTGAGGGAGTTCTATGACACTTTAGTGCATTGTCTTCTAATTATTAAAATTGAAAGTAGGATAAGAATGACTGATCAACAGATCAACACAAGTACACTAATTAAAAATGAAAAATTGCGAAAATCCGTACTTAGTAATTTCTTTGAAAACAACGGTAGGTTAAAACATTTACCTTCAAAATTGAAGAAAAGACTAATTGTATTGGAGTATCTCACCAATCAACTTGATACAGCTAAAACCTATTCAGAGTTGGAACTTAACGAAATAATTAAAGCTTATCATGATGATTATGCGACCATTCGCAGAGAACTGTTTATCCACAAGTTTGTAAATAGAGAAAATGGGATATATGTAGTGAATAACCGGGAAGACTGGAGAGATTGGGTAACACTCAACTAAAAGAAAAATGACCTATGGCGCTCTGGATATACGCCAAGGAGGCTCTGGTTTATGAGTACAACTTTTTTTCTAGTAAGGCATGCTGTCAAAGAAAAGATCATTGGCGACGCCAAATTAACACCTCAAGGGAAATTACAAGCTCAATTAACCGCAACATATTTTTGTAAATTTCCAATAACTGTTGTAATAACAAGTCCCCTTCTAAGAGCAAGGGAAACAGCGGAATATATTGCATTAAAAACGAAGACAGTGTTACAAGAGGATATTCATTTGCGCGAACGAGTTAATTGGGGCGATCTGCCAGGACAGACCTTTGAACAATTTATTGAAATGTGGAATCGTTGTACGCGAGACCCAGACTATGTTCCTGACGTAGGTGACTCAGCAAAACAAGCGGGTGAACGCTTTTCATTGGCGTTATCAACATTAGCTAAGAATAATCCGCCAGACAGTAATATTGTGGTTGTCACTCACGGTGGAATCATTACTGATTTCTTAGTCCAAGCTTTCCCTGAGAATAAACTTGATTTCTGGCATCAGAATTTTGTAGCTGAACAAAGTGATTTGATCCCTGAGTGCTCAATCACAACAGTTGCTTATGACAATGGCCATTACAAAATAAAGGATTTTGCATCAGTTGAACATTTACAAAAAGAATATTAACCAGTTAACGCTTTGGAGACTTGTCGTGATCTGTAGAGCCAAAAGACGATATAAAACGAAAACAATCATCCCGCAGTCAGATCATGACTGGGGATTTTTGCGTTACCGTTTTTCTTTGTTATTGATGATGTAGTTCGTGGGAGTAAAGCAGAGAGAGCAGACGATCGTGATATCGAATGACGTTTACTTTTAGGGAAAACAATGTTGTTCCCACAGTGCCCCCTCTTCTACTGATATTGTCGAAGATTATGCATTATAACAATCAAACTTCTCTGATGTTAACTTTCGACTTCACTCTCGTCCAATCGTGATTAGCGACCGGTTTAATCCCTCCTGTTATCACAGTTTAGAACCAATATAAACAGTTTCAATTCCGGTTGCGATTATCCAGAGTTCAATCCTCCGTTTACATATTTTTCTATTTTGTTCGGAGTAGTTGAGCTGGGAGACGAGAGCATGGCTTGAGGTAGTCTGCGACGGCTTAGCCGAGCGCAGAACTAATGAACGAAAATGGCTGTGTTGCATAATGATGATTCAGTGAAACGAGCCTTATCTGGAAGAATAGATTGTAAATTTAGAGGCTGGATTTTACTCAGAGTAGAGTGGCAAACCAAATAGGTATTGTTGTGCACTTGGCACATTAGGAGGTGAATGCAAAATTTCTTAGATATTCGTGGAATACACAAGCCAAAATCTTTTGTGTAAACTCTCAAACCTACTAAAATGGTAGTAGAGAAGAAAGGTTGGGGAGCACACATGGGATTGTGGTCGAAGGAGCAACTCAGAGCATTTATCAAGGAGAACAACCTGGTCACCGCTCAGGACGCACAGAATGCTTTGAAAGGCTTGTTCGCTGAAATGTTGCAGGAGATGCTCAAGGCAGAGATGGACAGCCATCTGGGCTACGAGAAGCATGACGTTCAGAATAAGCAGACGAGCGATAGCCGCAATGGGAAAAGCAAGAAAAAGATCACAAGTGAGTACGGCGAGCAGGAGATCTCTGTTCCGAGAGACCGTCTCGGCGAGTTCGACCCGGTCATCGTCCGGAAGCATCAATCGAACGTAACCGGCATCGAGGATCAGATCATCGCGCTTTACGCCAAGGGCGTCAGCACAAGAGAAATTCAAGATCATCTACATCAGCTGTACGGCATCGACGTCTCGCCGACGATGATCTCGAACGTAACGAACAAGATCGTTCCGCTCATCAAGGAGTGGCAGAATCGCCCGCTGCAGACGGTTTATGCAGTCGTATTCCTGGATGCGATTCACTTCAAAGTGAAGCAGGACGGTGCCATCATCAACAAAGTGGCTTACATGGTCATCGGCATTGACCTGGACGGCAACAAAGATGTGCTCGGCATGTGGATCGGCGAGAATGAATCAGCGAAGTTCTGGCTTGGCGTTCTGAACGACCTCAAGAATCGCGGCGTACAAGACATCCTGATCACCTGTGTCGACAATCTGACCGGCTTCTCCCAAGCGATTACAGCCTGCTACCCGAAGACCGAGATCCAGAAGTGCATCATCCACCAAATCCGCAATTCGACGCGCTACGTGTCCTACAAGGATCTCAAAAAAGTAACGGTTGACCTGAAGCCCATCTACAAAGCTGCGACTGAAGAAATGGCGCTTGTAGAACTGGATCGCTTCGAAGAGACGTTGGGTTCCAAGTACCCGCTCATCCTTCGCTCGTGGCGTACTAACTGGGACGAGCTGGCGACGTTCTTCAAGTATCCGCCGGAGATCCGCAAGCTGATCTATACGACGAACATGATCGAGAGCTACCACCGCCAGCTACGCAAGGTGACCAAAGGCAAGAGCATCTTCCCGACCGATGAGGCGCTGCTGAAAATGCTATACCTTGTCACCATGGACGTCACCCGCAAATGGACGGGTCGTGTCCAAAACTGGGGCCAAATGCTGCTGCAGCTCTCGGTCTTCTTCCCCGAGCGCATCGGCCAGCATCTACCGTGAGGGCCAATCTCCCCCATGGGGGAGATTCTCTATAAAGGAGTTTACACAAAATTATTGACAGAGACCCAGGATTCTCATTTTAAGTCTTCCGTTCAGACATCACCACGTCACGTATCACTTCTGTAAATGATTAATTATAATCTAAATCTGACTCATTAATTGAATCTCTTTTGCTTTTCTTTAAAAGAGCACGTTCTGCGCCCGAAACAAAAATCTTTGCATTTTCGGAACAACTACTATCGTGAATTGTAGCCCCGTTTATTATATTGCCTAATGTTTAGTGGTACTGTCTCAATATGAGGATTGATCATGAACGATTAGAAGAGGGCACAGATGATGTTTGACTTGGAATGACATGAAACTTTCCGGTGTTATTCAAACATATCTCTTACCTAGACCATTTCGATTATCCCTGGTGGTGGTGAATGGGGACATTTTGGGGACAAACGGGGGCGGACAGCGGCCGATTTAATCTGAATTAATCAGATTGTGGGCATGGGGTTTCCCATTATATTAGTATTCTCTGTATTCAAACCAAGCAGGAAAGAAACTCTCAATCAGCTTGAGGGGCTGGCGGTAGCAATACCGTGGAGGTTCGAGTCCTCTCGACCGCACCATACATGGAAAAATGTTGAACACAGGATTCTAATAAACGGAACCACTTTATTTTCGGAACACAATTCTGAATTCTGAAAAGGGAGTGGTTTTTTGCTATGCTGTTAAACAAAATGTTTAACATGATGCACTTTGCTGTGTTATAATGAAAACACAAGAGGAGCCGTGCGGGTAACACGACTCCTTTGCACAACAGCCGCTTTCAAGGGCGGTTGGCTTCGGATTAAGGCTATAGGAATAGACCGTTATCCTTGGGTGAGGGCGGTCTATTTCTTTTTGTCTTGGTTAACTACCGGCGTAACGATTGCCACAACCAGCGACAGAAGCGCGATAATAAGTGCTCCGAAACCGATCATGATCGTCAATGCGTCCTTAACCTCCACGGCATCACCTCCCTTCCGGGAGATTAGCCGACCGCCCTCTCAAGCCATTCTGTTGTATACCAATTATACCACATTTTGTAGATCAAGAAATGCAATAAGAATAGGAATCAACCAAGAATCGAGCTGTTGTCTATCTTGAAAATATCTCTCGATGGAAGATCTGAAAAAGGCAATACGAATGTGACCCTTTGACCGATAAAAAATGGCCAGGGTAATCAACGAC
>NZ_AUCP01000114.1 GCF_000429825.1 Cohnella thermotolerans DSM 17683 | reverse complement strand
GGGTTTGGGCCGAATTTGCTCCCGCGGTGCTCATACAAGTTTAACTGTCATCGCTATCCAGTTTCTGGTTATGAACCTGGAACGGCGACTGCGGGTTCTTTTTTTCTCTTTTTTCAGATTCATTGCGTTCCGTCCGATTTTTTGCATGAAAACCGCAAAGAAAATCACGGTCTAGGCTCATGCGTTGGGAGCAGCTTAAATTGATCTTGTTCAGCAAGCCCTATCTATAGAAGCCACGGTTTGATCCTCCTTCTAAAGTAGAGTCGCGTCACTTTAGTAGAAATCATACCGTGGCTTCCCTTGTCAAGAAGCTCGGCGCAATTTTACACCACTACTTGAGACTATAACTCAAAAAAGGTTAACTTATTTTGGAAACTTGAAAAAATCAGAATCCCATAAAAGTTGGAAAACCCGGATTTTTCGTATTTTTAGCGTTGAAAAAAATCATTTATTTACAGTTGTTTGAAAGCGTATGTGTGTTCGATAACAAAGGACCGTACAAATGTGGACTTTGCGAGACCGAGTAAAAGGGAGCGCAGTTAGGATAGCGGCAGGTTTTCATGGACAATCGTTGATCAGAATACCTATAAGCGGCGTATTAGGGGGATTCCTGATTTGAGTCGGACTTTCCCACGCAAACAAAATGAAGCGTCACGTCGCCGCTACCGGCTGCTTTATTTCGGTTAGCGGCGGAATTCCAACCAGCGTGGTATATTGATCTTCACGAAGCTAGGGGTTTTCTTTCTTCTGTATACCCAAAGGTTCTTGGACAGACATTGATTGCGAAGCCCAAAAGTACAGCGACATCTTTGGTAAAACTTGTCGGAGTACAACAAAGTAAAGCGGTAACCTTTTTAGGGCTACCGCTTTACTGCATTAGACCCTGCCTTTAAAAATGGGGAATTTGGTCTGGTAGAAACAAGACGGAAACAATCGACTAGATGTAAACTGGTCTTCGATGCCCAGATCCCGAAATTATACGAGCTGCCGACCCGGATAAGAAGCCAACGTTTTATCAGCTTATGAAGGATTATGAGCTTGGAATACAATGAGCTTATGAGTCTACTACAATCGTTATTTATTAACTTGGAAGTTCAGTTTTTTTTCTTGCCAAAAGGCGAAAGAACAATTTTTTGTACATTTTTATTATAAAAGTAGAAAGCGGCGCAAGTAATATCCAACGGCTTTGAAGCAATAGGCTTGCTAAAAAAGCTACTACGATGGACCCTATCACATCTCCCGGATAATGATGGCCAACATATACTCGCGAAATCCCTGTTGCAACGGCTAAAGCCAACATACTGTAGCCCCACCATCCGGACCAGCGTTTACAAATAAGTACCGTTAATGCAAGTGCGAATGCCCCCGATGTATGATCACTTGGAAAGGAAGCATCCGCTGCGTGAGGGAACAGTAAATGAACCGAATGGCTTACAAACGGCCGAGGCTCAAAATAGAACTGGGCAATCACATAATTCAGAAACAAAGCCAACATCCCAGCGAACCCCGACTGCGCAACAATATGTCTCCTTCGATCATCGCCAAGTACCCACACGAATCCAAGCCATATAGCAAATAACTCCAAACCGTATTTGCTTACAAGTACCATAATCGAATCGAGCCAAATAAGATGTCCCGACAAATCGTTAATAAATTGAAAAACAGCATAATTCATAGCGGCAATCCTCCTGATGTTCGTCTAGGTCCACAAATGCCCGAGTACATAACCTAATGCGCAGAAAGCAATTCCAGAAATCACACTGATAGACACATAAGAGACAATAGAGCGCCATTTATATAGTCGGCGGATCTGAACAATTTCGTACTGGAATGTAGAAAAAGTTGTGAAAGCTCCTAAGAAGCCCGTTCCCAAAAGGGCGGTAAGATGTAAATTCAAAGTCAGCCCATACAAAAGGCCGAGTAAAAAGGAGCCTGCCAGGTTTACAGTCAACGTTCCGAAAGGAATCGATGATATTGATCGTCGACTAAACGCATCCACGACAGCAAATCGGCTAATCGCCCCAATAAACCCACCAATGCCTATCCATAAAATATCCATTAACGTTTACTCACTTTCCTGATGGATTCTGCCTTTCTCATAGTTACCCAGGCGTATACCTAAGCTTGTGAACAGGTAACCGCCGAGCAGGCTTGCTGCAATGTAGAGCAATGCTAATCCATAATGTGCTGATTGAAGCAATGTTACATTTTCATAACTAAAGGTCGAAAACGTAGTGAACGACCCAACAAATCCTGTTCCGAAAGAAGAGCGGAAGTGCGGATGTACCAAAAATCTTGTCGTGGTCAGCGTATAGAAGAGAGAAAGTAAGAAACAACCCAATAAATTAATCGTTAGCGTGTGAACCGGAAATGCTTGTCCAAAACGTTCTCCTATCCAAATGCCAAGTGAATAGCGGCTAATAGCGCCGAGCGTTCCGCCGACACCGAGATACACATAAATCAAATCGACCACCCCTTTCCATTTTTTTGAAAAAAAGCAAACTCCTACCAGAATAAAAATCTGGTAGGAGTCATTAGCCGTTACCGGCGGTTTATGGCGAACTCCATCGCCTTATGAACATGTTTTTATCTTATTTGAAATCGCCGTTCTAGTCAATCTCGATTTGTATTTTATATATCAAATCCAGATAGGTATTTAATTGTCTCAAAAAAAGGCAGCCGCGCAGGATAGTTTTTGGACAAGTAGTTCCGATTTTGCCCTAAAAATGAAATGAATATTAGAGGGATATTATTCATCCTTCATTGATCCTTGAAAACTAAATACAATCTTATCCGGTACGTTCCCCGCATGGCCTAAAAGGGAGAGCCAAATTGCAGGCGCGCCACGACCAGTTTGCCGATTCTTATTTCTGCATGCCTTGAAATCAGAAGCGGTAAACTGCGAGCGATTTTGCCCATGCAATACATAAATGGTGGTTCCATTTAAGGCGAAGACCCATGCGGAGGGATAATGATACTTCCGTCTAGCCACAGTTCAGCGCAATGGGGGCGGCTTGCAGCGATCCTGGAAGAGGTTTGAAGCCTATGAGGACGGCCAACCACTGTCCGCCGGATAGGGTTAATGGAAGAGAAGCAACCAAAACAGAGGCGGAAACAGAGATGCGCGCATAAGGTTTTGTTCGTTGCGCATCTCTGCTTTTCTGTTTTTAAGAATGATTGGGAGGTAGCTATGAACCATAAACTCATCAGGTACAGTATGCAAATCGCTATGATAAGACAGCTGCTGGCATTATCTTTGATTACAGAAAGCGAATTTCATTTGATAAAGAACAAAACGATGCAGGATTACGGCATCATTTCGGACCTTACTTCTTGATTCGCACATTTGTCGGTCCGCCCATCTCTTATTAAACTGATGGCAAGTAAATAAGAATGGAGGACAACATCATGGCTCTTGAAGTGCAAGTGATTAAAGCAAGTCGGAAAATATCGGATCGCAACGCCGGAAAGTTATCGGATGTTCTTCGCGTCGCCCCTTATGCCCGCGTAAGTACCGACACTGAGGAGCAATTGAACAGCTACAAATCGCAAGTCGCCTACTATACCGATCTCGTTAGCAAACGCAGCGACTGGGTGTTGGTTGATATTTATGCGGACGAAGCTATAACCGGGACACAGGTAACGAAGCGCGAGGATTTTCAACGCATGATTAACGATTGTATGGACGGGAAAATTGATATGATCATCACGAAGTCTATCTCCAGGTTTGCAAGAAATACGCTGGACACGTTGAAATACGTCCGTATGCTAAAGGAAAAGAACATCGCCGTATTTTTTGAAGACGAAAATATCAATACGCTGACGATGGACGGCGAATTGTTGCTCGTCATTCTAAGCTCCGTAGCGCAGCAGGAAGTGGAGAACATCTCCGCCAACGTGAAAAAAGGTTTGAAAATGAAAATGAAGCGCGGCGAACTGGTGGGCTTTCAAAGCTGTTTGGGATACGATTACGATGCGAATACGAAAAAGATAACCGTTAATCAAGAAGAAGCCGAAATCGTTCGCTATATTTTTGAACGATATACATCGGGGATCGGCGCTTACGTTATTGCAAAGGAACTGACTGAGGCGGGACATAAAACCAAGTACGGAAGAGTCGAATGGCAGGACACAACCGTTCTTGGTATCATAAAGAATGAGAAGTACAAAGGCGATTTGTTGCAAGGAAAGACATTTACCGTCGATCCAATTTCCAAGAGAAGACTGGACAATTACGGTGAGGAAGATCAGTTTTATGTCAAAAATCATCACGAGCCGATTGTCAGCGAGGAAGTTTTTGAAAAGGCGCAGGACATATTGCATCGAAGAGGCGAGAATCGCCGCCGCGGCGCAAAAGGCAAGCGGGACAAGTACAGCAGGAAATTTGCTTTCAGCAGTAAGTTGGAATGTGCTTTCTGCGGAAGCAACCTCTCGCGGCGGAACTGGCACAGCGGAACCCCGCATGAGAAGGTGATTTGGCAGTGCGTGACAGCCACGAAAAAAGGGAAGAAATACTGCTCTCACAGCAAAGCTTTGGAGGAAAAGCTGATTGAGGGTGCTTTTGTCGAATCGTACAAATTGGTGTGCCGCAACAATTCGGATGTGCTGGACGAGCTTATGAAAAGAATGGAGTCCGTGTTTAGCGACCAGAATAATCAAAAGCGACTGAACAAAATTATCAGCGATATTCAGGTTACGGAGCAAAAACGTTGCAAACTAATTGATTTGTGCCTGGATGAGAAAATAGACAGGGCTACTTACGAACAGAAGTATGCGGAACTCGATACTTCGCTTACTAAATTGCTCGAAGAAAAGGAACAGTTGGAGCAATCCGCGCAAGATGAAATTGACTTGGGAAAACGGCTTGAACATTTTCGCAAAGTGCTTCAAACGAATGAGGTTCTGACCGCATTCGACCGGAACGTATTCGAAAGCATTGTCGATAAAGTTATTATTGGGGAGAACTCCAATCAGGAAAGTCACGAGCCGTACAAACTGACCTTCGTATATAAAACAGGCTTCCATAACAGCATCCAAAGCAAGATGCATAAGCAAAAAAAGTCCTTGCGAGGTGAAAGGGGGAAAGTGCCTTCCTATTCCGAGCACGACACATGTGGAGTGCTGTTCACTGTTAGTCAGGAAAGACTAATAGTTGAGATGTATTGGCGTAGATAGTAATGGAGCGGGTGAAGTCCCGCTTCTTTTTTTTCTACGACAGCAAGATTCACTAACAGGATTTTCCTTTCTTTTGTCGAAGTAAAAGGGGATCAACTTTGTAAAGGAGTTGCCCCCTATGCTTCCTAAAAATCGGTTAGGTGCTGCCCCCCGGATCTATTTCCGAACCGAAATGACGCACTGCCCGCATTGCGAAACGAAGCTGCAACGTTCGCATACGGCCTGGCATAAAAAGATTTCCACGCTGAACGGTGTCATCGACGCATGGAGCATGGCGTACGCTTGCAAGAATCCAACATGCTCGCATACGGGCGTCTCGTATAAATCAGCCGAAGCGGAGATGCTCAGCATGAAGCACTCGTCCTATGGCTACGATGTGCTGGC
>NZ_AUCP01000113.1 GCF_000429825.1 Cohnella thermotolerans DSM 17683 | reverse complement strand
CTGTATTTGCGAAGTACTTCAGTCTCAAAGCGGCGGAACCGGCCAAGTATGCCGAAAAACGTGCCCTTGCGCTTACAGCTCGTAAATTGGTGCGGTTGGTCGATTATCTGCTGCGAACCAACCGACTTTACGAACCCAGAGAGGTGATCCGACAAAACGCATGACATAGGCCCTTTCATCTAACCGCCTATTTCCTTGATATTTAGGAAATATCTGAAAAATCTAGGTAGGGCGGGTTTAGTTTGGGTTTGCCTTTTTCCGGGTCACCCCCTGAAAAGAGTGCGGTTCATTCAAAATCATTGAATTTAAGGACTTGACATCGTACCGCTGCTCTCTATGTCGTCGTGCCTTTTATTGTAGGAAAAGAACCTTTAATCAACCTTAATCGCAATCGCCGCACGGGTGCAACTCAAAATTTACACTGCGTTTACAATTTAAGATTCGTTAAAGGTTCGCGCCCTAAGATACAGGCATGAAGGCGACTTCATCGCTATAGGAGAGGAGCGCTGAACATGGCAATCGAAGTGTTCAACCGATATGAGAACAAGTATCTGATGGATACCAAAGCGTTCTACGGCATCTACAACCGTCTGATGGAATATATGGAGCCGGACGCATACAACAAGGACGACAAGTTCTACTCCATCAGCAACCTTTACTACGACACCGAACGGCATACGCTGGTCCGCGACAGTCTGTCGAGGCCAAAGTACAAGGAGAAGCTGCGCATTCGGGCCTACGGGGTCCCCGCCCCCGACGCCAAGGTCTACCTGGAGTTGAAGAAGAAGGTGTTCGGCCTCGTCAACAAGCGCAGGACGGCGCTGAAGCTTCACGAAGCTTACGAATTTGTCAGGACGGGCCGGCCGCCCGAGTACCGGGAGGGAATGAACAAGCAGGTCATCGGGGAGATCGAGTACTTCCTGTCGAGGTACGAGCTGCAGCCGATGGTGTACCTGGCCTACGACCGGATCGCGATGTTCTGCAAGGGCAACCGGGATCTGCGAATCACGTTCGATACGAATATCCGGTCGAGGCGCTACGATCTGAAGCTGGAGAGCGGCGACTATGGCGAGCAGCTTCTCGATCGGGGCCAGTGGCTGATGGAAGTGAAGGCGGAGAAGACGATCCCGGTCTGGTTGGCCAAAATGCTGTCGGAGCACCGGATGTACCGAACGAGCTTCTCCAAATACGGCAACGAGTACAAAAAATCGATCCGATACGCGAACGAGAGGGAGAGCATCGTCCTATGATCGAATCTATCTTCGCTTCAACCGCCGCCACGACGGAATTAACGCTTGCCGACGCGCTGCTGACTTTCGGCATCGCCATCGTCCTGGGCGGCATCATCAGCTGGACGTATATGAAGACCCAGACGGCCTATTCCCAGAGCTTCACGCTCACGATGATGGTGCTGCCGACGATTGTGGCCATTATTATTCTGCTGATCGGCAGCAATATCGCGAGGGCGTTCAGTCTCGCCGGCGCCTTCTCCATCATCCGGTTCCGAAGCGCTCCGGGCGATTCCAAGGATATCTCGTACGTCCTGTTCACGATGGCGGCGGGATTGGCCTGCGGCGTAGGCGCTTACGGCTATGCGGTTCTGTTCACCGTGTTCCTGTGCGTGCTGATGTTCGTCCTGAAGGCCGTCAAATTCGGAGCGAACAAGGCGTCGCTGAAGACGCTGAAGGTCACTATTCCGGAAAATTTGGGGTACGAGGAAGCCTTCGACGAGATTTTCAAGAAGTTCAATGTCGACTATGAGCTGAAGAAAGTCCGCACGACTGAGCTCGGAAGCCTCTATGAGCTGGTGTACGCCGTGAAGATCGGCCCGGACACGAACCAGAAGGAGCTTCTTGACGCCGTCCGAACCCGCAACGGCAATCTCGATATTACGCTCACGATGAATCCTGTCGTGCAGGAATACTAACCGAAGGAGAGGTGGATCGAAAATGAAATATACCCCCAGAGCGAAGATGATCGTTACCGCTCTCTTGTGCGCCGTATTGGCGGCGGGATGCAGCGCGAATTTTGCCAGTCCTGCGTCCGACGATGCGTCGGCGTCCGCGTCGGCGGCCAGCGAGGCGGCCGCTGCCGCCAGCGTCCAACTGGCCGGCCTGGATCCGACCGAGCAGGCCGGGTACGACGAGGACGACGAGCGGACGTCCTGGAGCGCGGACAGCTCGACCGCGATCGCGCTCAGCGGCGCCGGAGCTTCCGTCGACGGCTCGGGAGCGGAGGCGGAAGGCGGCGTCGTGACGATCACGGCCGCCGGCACTTACGTGGTGAGCGGCTCGCTGGACGACGGCCAGCTCGTGATCGACGCGCCGGAAGACGCCGTCGTGCATCTCGTGCTGAACGGCGCGACGATCCGCAACGGCGACGGCGCGGCCATCTACGTCAAGGAAGCGGACAAGACGATCGTCACGCTGCAGGAAGGCACGGACAATGCCGTGTCGGACGGCGAGACGTATGCGGATACGTCCGATGACGCGCCGACCGCCGCGATCTTCAGCCGAGGCGATCTGACGATCAACGGCGCCGGCAAGCTGGCCGTCCAAGGCAACTCGAACGACGGCATCACCTCCAAGGACGATCTGAAGATCATGAGCGGCACAATCGATGTCAAGGCCGTCGACGACGGGCTGATCGGCCGCGATCTGGCGGCGGTCAAGGACGGCACGGTCACGGTCGAGGCGGGCGGCGACGGCGTGAAGACGACGAACGACACCGACGCGGACAAGGGCTTCGTGGCGATCGCGGGAGGGACGTTCGACATTCAGGCCGGCAGCAACGGCATCCAGGCGGCTTCCACCATCGTCATCGGAGGCGGTACGTATCATATCGTATCCGGCGGAGGCAGCGCGGCATCGACGAAGACGCATGCGCAGGATCAGCCGCCGGGCCGATTCCAGAACGGCCTGCAAGATAAGACGCAGGCTGCTGCGTCTCAGGCGGACGATACGGAATCGTCCAGCGGCAAGGGGCTGAAAGCGACGGCGAACGTGGCGATCACGGACGGCACGTTCCAGATCGACGCGGCCGACGACGCCATTCACAGCAACGCCAGCATCGCCATCACGGGCGGGCAGTTCAGCCTGGCGACAGGCGACGACGGGATTCACGCGGACACCTCGCTTGCCGTCGCCGGCGGCACGATCGACGTCACCGCGAGCTATGAAGGCATCGAGAGCGCGGACATTGCCATCACGGGCGGCGAGATCCATATCGCCGCGAGCGACGACGGCGTCAATGTCGGCGGAGGCAACGACAATTCGACGGCTGGCGGACGCGGCGGCCCGGATTCGTTCAGCTCGTCGGGCGGCGGCATGCTGACGATTACGGGAGGCTACGTGTACGTCGACGCGACGGGCGACGGTCTGGACTCCAACGGTTCGATCGCCATGTCCGGCGGCACCGTGCTGGTGAACGGCCCGACGAATAACGGCAACGGTCCGCTCGACTACGACGGCACCTTCGAGCAGACGGGCGGCTTCCTCATTGCGGCCGGCAGCTCGGGCATGGCCCAGGCGCCGTCCGAGGATTCGTCGCAGCGCTCCATCCTGATGACCTTCCCGAGCGCGCTTGCGGCAGGTACGTTGGTGACGCTGACGGAAAGCCAGGGAACCGCGATTGCGACCTTCGCTCCGGCGAAAACTTTTCAGAGCATCGTGATTTCGTCCCCGAACCTGAAGGCGGGCGAAACATACGCTCTCTACACCGGAGGAGCGGCAACCGGAACGGCGAAGGATGGACTGTATGAAGGCGGCACGTACGAAGGCGGCACGAAGGTGGTCAGCTTCACGCTGGGCGATACCGTGACGTATGTCAACGAGTCCGGCGTCACGACCGGCGGCGGAGGCCGCGGGCCGGGCGGCGGTGGCGGGACTGGCGGCGGACCCGGTGGCGGCGGCCCGGGCGGTCCGGGCGGCCAGGGTGGCCGGGGCGGTATGGGACCGGGAGGCGGCCGACCGGCGGATGAAGGCGGCCAGTCCCAGTAAGGCGCCGCGCAGTAGAAGTCAGGCCATTCCGGACCCGGCGGCGGGTCTCGGAATGGCCTGTCGTATGAGCCCGACAGACGTTGCACGGGAGTGAGTCCGTTGGGCGGTCAACCGTCGATCGCGACCGGGCCGCGCTTGCGGGATGCGCGGACCGGCCTTTTGCCGCTGCGGCGTTTAATCGTCGTATCTCTTGAAGGTTGCGTCGCTCTTCGTCGTGGCGCTGCTTGCGGCATCGATCTTGTCGAGCTGCAGGACGTAATTGTAATGCCGCACGTAGGAACCGGGCCGGCTGTACGACTGGAAGGAGAGCTTCGAGCTGTCCGCCCAGCCGGCCGCCGGCAGGAAGGTCGCGTCCTCCTTGTAAGCGGAGGTGTCGGCGAACGCTTCAAGAACGAGATGTCAGGTTACAGCGGCGTGCCGTGTAGCTTGTGCCGCTGTAAGCCGCAGTGCGCATATTATCGTCGCAGGTATGCTTATCTCCTCGAAGGCGACTTTTCCGGTTTTGCGGCAGGATCCGTATTCACCATTGGGTACGGATGATCCTCGACCTTGGGGATCGGCTTCCGGATCAGCTTCTCGATGTCCTTCAGATAAGGGATCTCTTCGTACTCGCAGAAAGAGATCGCGACTCCGCTGAGGCCCGCTCGGCCCGTGCGGCCGATCCGGTGAACGTAGGTCTCCGGAACGTTGGGGAGATTGAAGTTGATGACGTGAGAGAGCTCTTCGATATCGATGCCTCTCGCCGCGATATCCGTGGCGACCAGGACGCGAGTCGCGCCGCTCTTGAAGTTGTTCAAGGCCGTCTGGCGGGCGTTCTGGGACTTGTCGCCGTGGATCGCTTGCGCGGTAATATTGGCTTTGTTCAGGCCGCGGGCGATTCGGTCGGCGCCGTGCTTCGTGCGGGCGAAGACGAGCGCCGAAGCGATGGAGCGATCCTGCAGCAACAAGTTCAACAGCTTCAGCTTGTTTTCTTTGTCCACGAAGTAAACGGATTGGTCGATCCGCTCGGCGGTGGAGGACACGGGCGTAATTTCGATTTTCACCGGATTATGCAGCAGGGTTTGGACCAGCTTGGTGATCTCCGGCGGCATCGTGGCCGAGAAAAACAAGGTCTGCCGTTGAGCGGGCAGCTTGGCGATGATGCGCTTCATGTCGTGGATGAAGCCCATGTCCAGCATCCGGTCGGCCTCATCCAGCACCAGGATTTGAATCTGTCTCAAATCGACCAGGCTTTGGTTCATCAGGTCGATCAGCCGGCCCGGCGTCGCGATAAGAATATCGGCGCCTTGCTCCAGCGATTGCTCCTGCGCCTTCTGCGACACACCGCCTACGATCACGGCGCTTCTCAGTCTTGTGTATTGACCGTAAATCTTGATATTGTCGTCAATTTGAATGGCCAGCTCCCGAGTCGGGGTGAGAATCAGGGAACGAATCGGGCGACGCGCATTCGGCTTGACCGGCTGCTCGCTTAAGAGCTGGATGATCGGCAGCGCGAATGCCGCCGTCTTGCCCGTTCCGGTCTGTGCGCAGCCGAACAAGTCCCGGCGGGCCAGAACGGCCGGAATCGCTTGCTCCTGGATCGGCGTCGGCGCGGAGTAATTCTCCTTGGCCAGCGCTTTAAGAATCGGGGGGATGAGCTTTAAATCCTTGAACGTCATAGGGTCTCCTTTAAGGTTGGCAATATAATCCCCAGCGTGACGCGAGGGGAAGGCGGCCTTCCGTTCTTTCCACTTTACCACGTTCTCGCAACTTGCGCATTTCCTGGCGGTCCATTTTACGAGACAAAGAAGCTCAACCGTTGAGCTACATAGGCGGAAGTTTGGTGGCAACGTCCAAAGAGACTCAACCGTTGATGTACATATGCGGAGATTCGGTGGCAACGGCGAAAGAGACTCAAACCGTTGAGCCACATAGGCGGAAGTTCGGTGGCAACGGC
>NZ_AUCP01000112.1 GCF_000429825.1 Cohnella thermotolerans DSM 17683 | reverse complement strand
GTCGTTGATTACCCTGGCCATTTTTTATCGGTCAAAGGGTCACATTCGTATTGCCTTTTTCAGATCTTCCATCGAGAGATATTTTCAAGATAGACTACCGCTCCAATGTTTTCATTGCGCTTTGAGCCCCCTAACTCGTTCAAAATTCGGTTAAAGAGATTTCCCGTCGCTTAAACTGTCAGAGATAGCTGGAAAACCCCGCATGTTTTCCGGCTTATTCGCCGTCCGAGCCGTCGCAAACCACCACTTTTTTTTGCTCATCAATAAGGAGGTGCTTGCCATAGAGTTTTTCAAGTCAATTGCCAACCTCGGCCCATAGCACATCGTGCAACTGCTGTTTCGTTGGCGTGTACATGCGACCTTAGGATTTTGACGGCTACAGCCGAATGACCACCCCACCTTCAAGTCCCGCTTCAGATACATGAATCAGTTCATTCTATATTTTTAAATCGTCCTTTCTTGATCTTGGGGTCAGGAAAGGACGATTTTTTAAGAGCCAATTTCTTTTGCCTTGATTTAACATAGACAGCTGCTACAAAAAGCCAAGAGCACATCCCTGCTCTTGAGGTTAAAATAAACCAAATTATTACGAAAGTGTATGTTTCGCCTCAATTTATGCAGGTCTATCTACTTCCGAACGACGGTGTACCCTTTGTCCTCCAGCAGCTTGACGATCCCATTCTCACCCCAATAGTGGGCTGCGCCAACCTCGATGTTACGTTTGAGCATTTTCTATGTTTCATGGTCGTTATCAGGTGCGATCCACAAAGGCTATTGATCGTTATTTGACTTTACTCATGTTTGCTATTCTATGCTGAGGGACAGGGAAACTTGATCGATGGATTACATCGCTACCGCTTACAGAAAAGGCAGGACATGATTGAGTTTATCTATGACCAAGCTCAATCTGGGGCTACATTAGCCCAGATTAAAATGCAGCTTAAAGTGGCCTAGGGATACTTTAAGCCTTTTAAACTTCCAATTTATTGAAGCTATTATTGGCAAGTACAGTTAATAATAGAACCATCACGCTCCTTGTTGCCCCCGCCGATATGGTAGAGGCTTCTTTGTGCGTACAAAAGGATATTTGTAAAATTTTCAGGCGGGTCTGACAAGCCTTAACTTCGGCTCAGATGGAGTCTGTCAAGTATTTTGTGTAAACTCCATTATAGAGATTCTCCCCTGAAGGGGAGATTGACCCTCACGGTAGATGCTGACCGATCCGTTCCGGAAAGAAAACGGAGAGTTGGAGCAGCATTTGACCCCAGTTTTGGACACGGCCTGTCCATTTACGCGTGACGTCCATCGTGACGAGATACAGCATCTTGAGCAAGGCCTCGTCCGTCGGGAAAATGCTTTTTCCTTTGGTTACTTTGCGCAACTGGCGATGGTAACTTTCGATCATGTTTGTCGTGTAGATCAGTTTGCGGATTTCCGGTGGATATTTGAAGAACGTCGCAAGCTCGTCCCAGTTGGTGCGCCACGAACGGATGATGAGCGGATATTTGGCTCCCCATATCTCTTCGAAGCGATCCAGTTCCACAAGTGCCATTTCTTCCGTCGCAGCTTTGTAAATGGGTTTTAGGTCCGCCGTTACTTTTTTGAGGTCCTTGTAGGACACGTAGCGCGTCGAATTGCGGATTTGGTGAATGATGCACTTCTGAATCTCGGTCTTCGGGTAGCAGGCCGTAATCGCTTGGGAGAAACCGGTCAGGTTGTCGACGCAGGTAATCAGGATATCCTGGACGCCGCGATTCTTAAGGTCGTTGAGGACGCTTAGCCAGAACTTCGCGGACTCATTCTCGCCGATCCACATGCCCAGTACGTCTTTGTTTCCGTCCAGATCAATGCCGATGACCATGTAGGCCGCTTTGTTCACAATGGCACCGTCCTGCTTTACTTTGAAGTGAATGGCATCCAGGAACACAACCGCATAAACGGCTTGCAGCGGACGATTCTGCCATTCCTTGATGAGCGGAACGATCTTGTTCGTCACATTCGAGATCATCGTCGGTGAGACGTCGATGCCATACAGATTGTGCAGATGATCTTGAATTTCACGGGTGCTGACGCCCTTGGCGTAGAGCGCGATGATCTGGTCCTCGATGCCCGTTACGTTTGATTGATGCTTCCGGACAACGACCGATTCGAACTCGCCCAATCGGTCTCTGGGGACCGCAATCTCCTGCTCGCCGTACTCGCTCGTGATTTTCTTCTTGCTTTTCCCATTGCGGCTATTGCTCGTCTGCTTGTTCTGCACGTAAGCGTCAAATAGCCCCCACCTGTAAATGCAGGTAGAGTAAAGGGCTGGGTCTGCCAGCCCCTTCTCATCAAACCGTACGTGCGGTTTTCCCGCATACGGCTTTCCGACGTTCTTCACCTTGGGCAGTACGTACTTTCCATGAAGTTACGGTTTTCAAGCCCATCTGAGTAAGCATGTGATGGAAGTCAACATGACGCGTTTTCCGGCGTTTATGCTTCTTATTCCAGAAAATTTCCAATCGCCTGCGAACATACCAGTCAATCTTACTAAGAAACCGATTGGCTGCACCTGGGTCAATCCCGGCATAGTAGTTTCTCCACCCTTGTATGATGGGGTTCAGCATCCCTACGATGTCGTTCATTGGTCGTTTCAGGAGACTTCTCGGGCTTGTCACTTCTTTGACTTTTGTCCGCATCTTCTTCATCGCTTTCTTTGATGGGAAGGTGCGCAGTACACGTGCAGTGATTCCACCTTTTCTCATGACCGGAAGCCGTCGATGATGGTGTCCCAGAAAGTCAAACCCTTGTGTATCGTCCCAGATTTTAACCAGCTTTGATTTCTTTGCATTAATCGTCAGTTCTAGTTTCGCAAACACTGCTTTTAATACTCGGATGGCTTTCAGCGCTTGTTCCTTCCGATGGCACAAAATCACCAGATCGTCCGCGTAACGAACCAGCGTGCCTATTTGGGCAAACTGTTTTTCCCACACCGTATCCAAGTAGTTCAGATAGAGATTTGCCAGAAGCGGACTGATGACGCCGCCCTGGGGGCTTCCGATTTCCGTTTCATGAAACTGATCATCTTTCATGGATCCCGCTTTGAGCCATTTCCGGATGAGCTTCAATATCCGGCGGTCGCTTATTCTTTGCTCCACCAGTATCATGAGCTTGTCATGCGGAATATTGTCAAAGTATCCGGTAATATCCACGTCGACTACCCAGTAGACTTGTCCATTATTTACAGTTTTCCGTATCCGCCGCGTCGCGTCATGTGCGCTTCGTTTCGGTCGGAATCCGAATGAACAGTCTTTGAAATCCGCCTCGAAAATGGGCTCTAATACGATCTTTGCTGCCATCTGCACCAGTCTATCCCGAACCGTCGGTATTCCGAGCGGCCGCATCTTGCCATCCCCTTTGGGAATGTCCTGTCTGCGTACCGGTTGCGGTCGGTAAGTGCCTTCTTTCAGCATCTCGATCGTCTCGTCCAGTAGCCTACGTTCCCCGTACTCTTCTATGATGTAGTTAATCGTCATTCGGTCGATTCCGGCGCTTCCACCGTTTGCTTTTACCTGTTTCCATGCCGTTTGCATGATGTCTTTTCGGTATAGCTTGTCAAACAACGCATGGAACCGTCTCTTCGGGTTTTCCTTAGCCGCAAGGTAGAGGGTTCGTTGGAGTTCTTGAACTTTTACTTTGGTGTAATTAGCCATTTTTCTGGCATTCACTCGCTCTTACCTCCTCGGTTCCCATGAACGAAGTGGGGTATTGTCTTTCGACGCCCTTCCCTCCGCAAGGTTATGTTGTCCTTACTTCATTGGTAGTATGGCCCCCTCCGACTCCCTTCCCGCAGCTCGCCACTTCACCTTTTGGGCTTATAGGTTTGCCTGCTACGGCGCCTTGCCGCCGTGCGGGGGAGGGTCTCCCTAGTTCCAGGCACAACTTTCTCCACATGCCGATCCCTCTACACCGGAGAGTTCTTCCACGCTGCGTTTCCAAGATCTTCGCGTGTTCCATGGTCTTCGCCTGCACCCACGAGGCTCGACACTCTCTTGTCCCTTATTGGGTTACAAACTGACGATGCGGCAGGATTCACGGTCGGTCGTTACGGCCTGTGGTTTTGCTCCGCTATGCTTTGCATAGCTTTTCACAGGGCTTCAGCCGCCGGATTTCTCCGACGTCTGCCTGCTAGCTACGAGGCGGCTTGGCCCCTACCTCGACTGAACTTTCATCAGCTAGTTGTGCCTAGCTTGGCTAGGCGCGCTGGGGGCTATTTGACGCTTACGTCCTTTCCGTGCCAAAAGAACCACCCCTTAGAGTAGATCGACATCAAGGGGTGTTTTCTCAATGTCTACTCTAAGGGGTGCACAACACCTTCCGCTAGATCTTTCTCGGATAGTCTGCGATTGCATTATATGAGTCAATGCCCTAGCCCATCATTCTCACTTGGCTTCCGAATCATATTCATGGGGAACAAACATATTACCAAATTTCTTTCTCATCATTATTTGAGTTTTTGATGCTTCTTCATAATTAGAACCCGTAGTAATAAAAGCCAAACTCTTCCCTTCAACTTCAATCCAATTGCCAGATGGCCAGATATTGATGTTCTCAAATTTGTCATCAAACCATATCAGGCCGTATTGTTTTATATTGTATGGTGGTGAGGAGTCAAGATAAAATATAGAACTCATATTTATGCCTTTTTTTCTTTTCGCTGTTTTCGTATAGATTGTTGCTTTCTTGACCATGATATAAAAAGGTTGATATAATGCCATTTATGGAGGCGTTCGGATATGTGGTTAGATGTATATGAAGAAGCGAATGAACTTACAAAAGAAGAGCAATTAGAACTCTTTAATGCGTTGAAGAATGATTTATTTCCAGATGAACCCGATAAGATTACCAAACTGTTAAAGACCATACGAGAAAGTCGTTTTGACAGTGGTATAGCTTGTGTTCATTGTGGTAGTACATCTGTAAAACGAAACGGAAAATACCGTACTCGCCAACGCTATCTTTGCAAGGATTGCAGTAAATCATTCAATGATATGACTAATACGCCATTTGCAGGTTCTCGTTACCCTGAAAAATGGGTGAAGTATATGGAAATGATGGTTGAAGGATATACACTTCCTAAAATCGCTAAACGTCTTAAAATACACATATCAACTGCTTTTTATTGGAGACATAAAATACTAAACGCCCTTGGTTCGTTAGGTTTCAACCAATTACAAGGTATCGTGGAGAGTGACGAGACCTTCTTTAAGGAGTCATTAAAAGGTCGGGAAGTAACTCATAGAGAACCTAAGAAACGTGCTGTAAAAGACAAGAAACGGGGTATTTCTGACCTTAAAATTGCGGTTGTCGTAGCACAAGACCGCAATGGAAATATGATTGCTCGTAAAGGTGGAACAGGTAGAGTAAGAGCAGAAGAAATAGATGCGGTCATAGGGGAGTTTATTCACCCCTCTGCTTTACTATGCACAGATACAGCAACTAACTATAAAAAGTTCGCCAGAATAAAGGGATTACAACACGAAACCATTAACGAAAGACAAAAACAGCGTGTGAAGAAAGGCATCTATCACATTCAGAACGTGAATAACTTCCATAGTCGCTTGAAGACTTGGATTAGGCGTTTTCAAGGTGTTGCAACCAAATACCTTGACAATTACTTATATTGGTTTAGATGGCTCGAAATAGACAAGCATTTAACCTTTGAAAAACAGGTGGAGCAAATGCTTATTTCAGCATGTAAAAAATCAAATGAAACAACGGTTCAGATGTTTAGAAGTGCATAAAAAAGACCTCTATTGAGAGGTCAATGTTTTCATCATTTTATTGATTATCTTCTAATAAATTTGTAAAAAATCCCTATCAGTAATCTTGCAAATGGCGTAGTGAGGGGAAGTAAAATAAAAGCATAGATTGTACCCCAGACTAATGTACCATCAATGTTTAGTGTTTCCATGCCACCTCTAACGATAGTTTCGCCAAAAATAGCACCAATAGTTCCACTGTATAAGGTTACAAGAAAGGCACATATAAGGCTTATAAGCCATAGTTTTTTGTTTGATAATTCTTTTCTATTGCGGAAATATCCACCTAAAATTGCAAAAGTAATCGCAAAAGGAATTATTACTGAGAAATACAACCAACTTTCACCCCAAAACGAGGTTATTCCACCAGCCCACGCTTGTCCTATTAGCATAAATAACAGTGCAGTAACAAATGAAAATACAGCACCGAAAATAAGACCTTTTATCCAAGAAAGATTTTTCATAATTTCACCACCTATTACTTATTTTGAGACAAAAATGATTTATCATTTTTATTATTTACACTACATTACTATTCTAACAGAATATGCGAAATAACAAAATTTATTCAAAAACCACAATCTTTACGAAAACAGCGTTTC
>NZ_AUCP01000111.1 GCF_000429825.1 Cohnella thermotolerans DSM 17683 | reverse complement strand
CTGCTATGCGGAAGAGATGGCGACGCGCGGGATACAGTCAGCGTGTAGGAAAATACGGAAGAGGCCAAGGGGACACTCTCAGATGGAAGAACCCGACTGATCGAGTCTACAGGGGGAGAAGGAACATTCCCGTCGGTAGCACCTACTGGCATTTTCCCAAGGACAGCCCAAGATCGTAAACACCTATTTTTCGTCCCTTCGGGCCGCTCCCGCGCTTCGCTTGGGCTGCGTCCCCCACCGGGACCATTACATTCAGTTTTCAAGGTACAAAAATCATAAGAGCAACCCCCAAATCAGGAGCTGCTCTTAGCATACAAGGGGAGATGTAATGAAGCACATTGTTGATTCTTCAGACATTGACGGAATATTGGCCAATGGGGTGAATCATGCGGTTATTGATGTCGACAATACGATTACCAAAAGTAACATCGCGCAGTTCTACATGTTCATCAAGAGAGAACGCCTGAAGAGCCGGCTGCTGTGGTGGCTGTTTCTTATGTACTGTTTTGCTGCGGCTCCATTTTATCTTGCAGTGGATCGTTTGTCGAGAGATTGGTTTAATCACATATTTGTTCAAAGAAAGTTCGGGAAGTACACCTATGAACAATTAGAGAGATACGCCGAAAGGTATTTTGAAGAAAAGCTCAGGAAGCAATTTATCGTTCCTGTGCATGATCTCATCTTCTATTTGAAGGAAAAAGGAGTTCAGGTCACGTTGTTGTCAACCAATTTCGATTTGATCGTAAAGCATTACGGAACCTATTTTCAAGTTCCCTATGTATGTTTGCCCGTCGTTAAACATGATTCAGGGATCGACTTTTCACAGCTGAATGGATTTAAGCGTAATTACATCCAACGCTTGAATCCTGCAACGACGATGGCGATTGGTGATTCCAAGTACGATCTGCCGATGCTGGAGCATGTCCATTACCCGATTATCGTTACAAATAAGAAAAAGAAATGGATGAAGTCGATACAGAGGGAGGCTGTCTTGATTCGAGCATAAACGAAGCCTCTGTCCACGACGGCTCCTCTTTAATCGGCAGCCAAATCGATTAAAGGAGTTGGACCGAATGGTCTTTGTACTCATTGCATTGTGGACGATCGCAGCCATTTTGCTGATTATCAATCCTAAGAATGAATCGACACGCTGGGCGGCATTTACCGCATTTGCAGGCGGTGGCGGGGGATTGTCGCGCGCGGTAACCGAAACGATCTTGCCTTATCTGGAGCAGTATCAAATCTCTACGCCTTCCCTTGAAGCATTCTTATTAAAGATGCACATGTTCGGCTCGTTTATGAATCATAATGGACTTCCCTATTGCTTTTTGATGTTTGCCATCAGCTACTCCGGGTTATTCCGCCGTAAAAAGAAAATGATCCTCGCAGGGGTGCTTCCCATCCCGATCATCGGGATGCTTTTCCTCACGTCGTTCACTCCCCCGATCCAGAATAACTTTCAAGCGCTGTTTTTTTGGTGCGTACCTTATCTGATCGTTGGTCTTATCCTGTTAACATACAGTTTTATGAAAGAGAAGAATCCGAAACGGAAAAGGAGCCGTTTATTTTCCAACATCGTTGCGTTTCCGCCAATTCTGTTTCAAATTGTTGCGAATTATACATTAAAGGCGTTTTTTGATGTTCAGGAAGTATGGCGGTTTATGCCGTTCGTGATTACGATTCTGCTGGTGTCATTTTTGCTCCTCGGCATCAAATATGGCGTACTCGGAGTCCGGTTAAAATTCGAGAAAGACCGATTGGATGGTACGATGCGCGCCATTTCATACGGGACAAGCATATTGAATCACACGATTAAAAATGAGGTTGGAAAAATCCGGATTGTCGCCGACCAGATTCGAAATCTGGCAGCTTCGTCTCATCAGGAGAAAATTGCAAGCGATGCAGCCGTTGTACTTGATTCGACTAAGCATATGCTGGAGATGGTGACACGTATTCAAAACCGGACGCAAGACATTGTGCTGAAAGAGGGGATTCATGAGGTAACGGATATCCTAAGCCGGGCGCTTTCGATGACCAAAGTGTTCTTGGAAAAGCGGAGCATTCAGGTTCATACGGATTTGATAATAAGGCGATTTATCTCCTCTGTGATCCCGTCCATCTTCAGGAAACGTTCCACAATATCATCGTCAACGCGGCAGAAGCGATGGAGCCGGGAGGAACGTTGTTCATTTCGGTATGTGAAACGCGGAAGCACCTTACCATCGTCTTTAAGGACAACGGAAAGGGAATTTCACAAGATGAGCTTTCCTATTTGTTCGATCCGTTTTATTCGACCAAGCATCGCAAGCAAAACTTCGGTCTCGGATTGACGTACTGCTACAATGTCATTCAGCAGCATGACGGATCGATCGATATTCAAAGCGAATTGAATGTCGGGACGTCGGTCGTTATTCAATTTCCTCACAAGAGAATTCGATCCCATTCACTTCCTGTCGCCGAGGTGAGGGACATTGGATCAAATCAAGGTTATGTTGGTTGAGGATGATGCCGTCTGGCGCGACCAACTTACAAGTTTCCTAAATCGCGAGCATGACATTGTTGTTGTCGGTTCGGCGGCGAACAGAGAGGATGCGGTTCACCTCGCCAGGCTTAGTGATGCGCAAGTTGTGCTCATGGATCTCATTTTATCCGATGCCGGGTTTGACGGACTTGAAGCGGCCATGGATATTTTGGAAATGAAGCAAACCAAGATCATTATGCTGACCGGCGTCGACGAGGAAGAAGCAATCATGGATACGTATGCGGCAGGGGCGGTCAATTATGTAACGAAGGCTCACTACGAAGATATTCCCTGGGCCATTCGAGCTGCCTACAATAACATGAATTACATTCATCCGGATTCGGCCGGCGTGCTGGTGAAGGAATTTCGGCGGATGAAATGGGAGCAACGGAGCAAGCTGTTAACCCCAGCCGAGCGGGAAATTTTAAGGTTCATTCATAAAGGGTACAAGCAATCAAATATTCAAAGCAAACTGCATGCAACTGAAAGCACCATAAAAAAGCATGTGAATCGTATTCTGAAGAAGCTGGGAACCCGCTCCAGCCGTGAAGCTGCCCGAAAAGCCAAGCGTCTTGGGATAATTGATTAGAATCTCAAAGCAAACAGTCCGGCTTTTAATGGAAGACCGGGCTGTTTTTCTGTCCTACAAACATTAAGCTTCTTCTTGAGTTAAAGACGAACAAATTCATTTGACTAGAATAATTTCTTCTTGAAATACCCTAAGGGGGTATAGTATATTTGTTGTGGGGTGATAAGTCGTGGCGAACCAAGAGGAATTGCTACCGGATGAAGCTGACCGTTCTTGTTGTTCTCCAGAAAGCGAAAGGAAAAGCCATCATTCGGACAAAATGAAGAACAACTTGATATCCCGTTTGAACCGTATCGAAGGCCAAATTCGCGGAGTTAAAGGGATGATTGAGAAGGATACTTATTGTGACGATGTACTGAACCAGATCGCGGCCATTCAGTCAGCCTTAAACAGCGTTGGCAAGCTTTTGCTTGAAGGACACATGAAAAGTTGTGTCGTGGAACGCATCCAGGCCGGCGAACATGAAGTCATTGACGAATTGTTGATTACGGTTAATAAATTAATGAAATAATGAAATCATAAATATCGGAGGGATTTGTATGAAACAAGCAACACTTAAAGTGAACGGTATGTCCTGCCAACACTGTGTCAATTCCATTGAGAAAGCCTTAAAAGAAATAGGTGCGTCGGCTCGTGTTGATCTGAAAGGCAACTCGGTTACTGTAGAATACGATGAAAATAAATTATCCTTGGATGCCGTGAAGGAAGCCATTGAAGAACAAGGCTACGAGGTTGCCTAACAGGCATGGGGGGTCACTTGCCGGTGGCCTTTCTTTTTATTATTATAAATACCCTATAGGGGTATGAAAGAGGCGGTTTACATGCAAAACACGGAATCCCCAAAAAAACAGCAAACGACCTTGCAAATATCGGGTATGACTTGTGCCGCATGCGCAAACCGGATTGAGAAAGGATTAAACAAACTGGAAGGTGTATCGGAAGCGACAGTTAACTTTGCTCTCGAGCAGGCGTCCGTTACTTACGATCCGGATAAAGTTAAACTTCCCCAAATCGAGCGGAAAATTCAAGAGATCGGATACGATACCGTCAAAGAAGCCGTTGATTTTGAAATCAGCGGCATGACCTGCGCCGCCTGTGCCGCCCGGATTGAGAAGGGGCTCAGCAAACTGCCCGGAGTGTACAAAGCAACCGTCAATCTGGCACTGGAGACGGCACGAGTAGAATATTCACCTGCTGAGGTGTCCGCTTCGGATATGGTGAGGAAAGTGGAGCAGCTCGGCTACAAAGCAGCGATAAAACAGGAAAAACAAGAGTCTGCAGACCACAGAAAAAAAGAAATCAAGAGACAACAAAAGAAGCTTCTCATTTCCTCCCTTTTGTCACTGCCGCTGTTATGGGCAATGGTCGGTCATTTTTCGTTTACCGCCTGGATCTGGGTGCCCGAATTGTTCATGAATCCGTGGTTTCAATTGCTTCTGGCAACGCCCGTTCAATTTATCGTCGGCCGGCATTTTTATATCGGAGCGTATAAAGCGCTTCGGAATGGCAGTGCCAATATGGATGTTTTGGTGGCGCTCGGCACGTCGGCCGCTTACTTCTATAGTCTTTATTTAACGGTTCAATGGGCCAACCAGGCTGGGGCGCATCAAGTGCCTGCTATGTACTACGAGACAAGCGCCGTGCTGATTACGCTCATTGTTCTCGGAAAACTGTTTGAAGCGTTAGCGAAAGGCCGTTCATCGGAAGCCATCAAAACCTTGATGGGATTGCAGGCCAAGACAGCGCTTGTCGTTCGCGACGGTCAGGAAGTTTCCATACCGGTAGAGGAAGTTGCCGCTGGAAACGTTGTGATCGTGAAACCCGGCGAAAAAGTGCCTGTTGACGGAATCGTGCTTGAAGGTTCATCTTCCGTGGACGAATCGATGCTGACGGGTGAAAGCATTCCGGTCGGCAAGCGGCAGGGTGATCCGGTGATCGGAGCCACCATCAATAAAAACGGCATGCTCCGCATTAAGGCAACCAAAGTAGGAAAAGAAACCGCGCTTGCGCAAATCATCAAAGTCGTCGAAGAAGCGCAAGGTTCCAAAGCGCCGATTCAACGGATTGCGGACGTGATCTCGGGTATATTCGTTCCCATTGTCGTCGGGATTGCTGTGATCACCTTCCTGGTGTGGTATTTCGGTGTCGAACCCGGTCATTTTTCCGGCGCTTTGGAAAAAGCGATTGCGGTGCTTGTCATCGCTTGTCCGTGCGCGCTCGGATTGGCAACGCCAACCTCCATTATGGCCGGCTCTGGCCGCGCGGCGGAGCTCGGAATTCTGTTCAAAGGCGGAGAACACCTGGAATCGACGCATAAAATTACAACTGTCGTGTTGGATAAAACCGGCACGGTAACGAAAGGCAAACCCGAGCTGACGGATGTTATCGTTTCGGAATTTATCGATGAAAGCCGCTTTCTTGCTTTGGTGGGAGCGGCCGAAAAAAACTCCGAGCATCCGCTTGCGGAAGCGATCGTAGCCGGCGTGCGGGAAAGAAACATCGTCCTGCCGCAAACTGAAGCGTTTGAAGCCGTTCCGGGTTATGGCATTCGGTCGGTCGTCGAAGGCAAAGAGGTTCTGATCGGAACAAGAAAATGGATGGTCAAAAATCAGATCGATGCGGAATCGGCTTTCGCAACGATGAATGCACTTGAGGAATCGGGAAAAACCGCGATGCTTGTTGCCGTTGATGGGCGTTACGCCGGTATCGTAGCGGTGGCTGACACGATCAAAGACACTTCCAGGCGAGCCGTTGCCCGGTTGAAAGAACTCGGCCTCGATGTCGTCATGATCACCGGTGACAACGAACGAACCGCCCGTGCGATTGCAAGGCAGGTCGGGATCGACCGGGTACTGGCGGAAGTGCTGCCCGAAGGCAAAGCGGATGAAGTTAAGAAATTACAGCAATCGGGCAGGAAAGTGGCGATGGTCGGCGACGGCATCAATGACGCCCCGGCACTTGCCACAGCCGATATCGGAATGGCCATCGGTACGGGTACCGACGTTGCCATGGAAGCTGCAGATGTGACGCTGATGCGCGGCGACCTGAACAGCATTCCGGATGCTATCTTGATGAGCCGGAAAACAATGCGAAATATTAAACAAAACCTGTTCTGGGCTCTTGCTTATAATGTAGTCGGCATTCCCATCGCAGCAGCAGGATATTTGGCTCCTTGGCTGGCAGGCGCGGCGATGGCGTTCAGTTCGGTTTCGGTCGTACTCAACGCACTCAGGCTGCAGCGAGCCATTGTTAAATAAGGGAGTGAGGGAATTGGCTTATTAAGAAATTTTGAATATCAAGTTGCCTCAGCAAAGCCTTCGCATGCGAACATTTGTTTGATATAGTAGAAGCAAACGAATGTTCGGGAGTGGTTGACATGGCTCAACAAGAAGCGATGACGTTAAAGAGATTTCAAGAGAAGTTTCATTCGGATGACGCATGCCGCGAGCATCTGTTCCAGATCCGCTGGCCGAACGGCTTCTGTTGCCCCAAATGCGAGCACGATGCGTTCTACTTTCTGGAAAGCCGTAAGCTGTATCAATGCACGCGCTGCAAGCATCAGGTTTCTGTTACCGCCGGCACGATTATGCATAAATCCCGTACGCCGCTGCTGACCTGGTTTTGGGCGATTTTTCTTGTGGCGCATGATAAACGCGGCGTTTCCGCGGTTTTCCTTTCGCGCGAACTGGAAATCTCCTACCCAACCGCATGGTTAATGCTTCACAAGATTCGCAAAGCCATGGGAGATCG
>NZ_AUCP01000110.1 GCF_000429825.1 Cohnella thermotolerans DSM 17683 | reverse complement strand
ATTTGCAAAAGTTGCGCGCTCGTTGTGAGCATGTGTTTGCCGAAAGCAAAGTCGTACATGGCTTGGATCGAGCTCGGAGCCGTGGGTTGGACTGCATGCAGGAACAGGCGATACTTACGGCAACGGTTCAGAATCTGAAAAAACTATGCCGGTTTAAGAAAAAACGACCTCAAACCGGTATTTCGGCATGCGAAAAACCGAAATCCGTGATAACGGAGGTAGTGTCAGGCCTGCTAGTTCCAGCGCTCGCTGGGTTGTTCTTCTCATTTTGCACGCCGGTTAGACGGCAAGAACTGACTTAATTCACCGGACTTTTAGATCAATGGATAGCAGGACAATGGGAAAAATTTCCTAGTCACTATAAATACAGACATAACCACTGCAAACACCAAGCACTTAAACACACCAGTCTCAAAGAGGGTTACATCGTCCGCTATGCAGATGATTTTAAAATACTTTGTCGAGATTGGGAAACCGCCCAAAAGTGGTACCACGCCGTCAGACTTTACCTGAAGGACAGACTGAAGCTGGACATTTCCCCGGAAAAGTCGCAGATTGTGAATCTAAGAAAGCGCAAATCCAACTTTCTGGGATTTACGATCAAAGCGAACCTGAAAGGGAAGAAAAGAGTGGCACATACAGGAATCAAGGAGAAGAAGAAACAACAGATCAAGAGACAAGCTCGTCAATTGGTCAAGCAGATTCAGAAATCTCCCACAGCCCAGAATGCGTTACTCTTTAACAGCTTCGTTCGTGGGATTCACGAGTACTTCAGGAAGGCGACCCATGTGAACATTGAGTTCAACAAGATTGCTTTCCAACTCAGCCGGTGCCTGTTCAACCGATTAAAGGGCATTGCCCGCTACGAACACCCCGCAAATGCACCGCCATCGTATACCAAGTTCTACAGCACCAGCTTTAGAACCTACAAGGTGGCAGGCGTTTATCTCTATCCGCTTGCGAATGTCAGGACATCGAACAACATGAACTTCAGCCAGAATCTGACCCCGTACACGGAAGAGGGAAGGGAACTGATTCATAAACGATTGCAGGCAAACATCTCATGGGATATTCTGCAACTGATGAAATCCCATCTTCCAAAAGCCAGTGTACAGTATATGGACAACCGAATCAGCCGTTACAGTATGCGAATGGGAAGGTGCGAAATCACAGGTTGGTACCTATCAGCCAGCGAAGTCCACTGCCATCATTTCATTCCAAAATCACTGGGCGGCACGGATGATTACGATAACTTGCGCATTATCCATCGGGAAGTTCATGAATTGATACACATGGTTGATGAGAAGAAAATAAAAGACCGGCTGAAGGAACTTACACTTACCAGTAAAGCACTGGAAAAAGTCAACCAATATCGCAGGAAAGTTAATTTGGAACCTATCGTCAGATAGAAACATCCGGATGGAACGCCGTGTGCGATGAAAATCGCATGCACGGTGTGGAGGAGGGGAAAAGGCGGAGATGACATCAAAGCCTTACCTATTCCTATCGAAAAAGCGGATCGTGCCGGTGTGCCGGCGAATCGTGCTGAAGCCAGAATGGGATCAGGTGCAGCTCCCGCCCAGCCCGGTAGAACTGCTTCGGGCGGTGGTGATGGATGCTTCCTGACATCGTTGACGTTGCCAGAAAAAACGGGCTTGTCATAAGCGACAGAACGCTGCACAGCGAAGAAGTGCTGTGCAAGTGCCCATTTTGCAATGAGGATTCAAAGCCCGGAAAGAAACGCAAGTTCTACCTTTCGCTCAATGCCCAAAGCCAGTTGTTCAAGTGCTGGTATTGCGGCGAGAGCGGAGGGGTGCTGCGGTTCATCGCGCTTCTCGAAGGCGTTCCGGAGGAAAAGGTGCGCTCGCGGTATCGTCGCAGCCACACAACCCATCCGGCTGAACGGCTCACCCGAAGGCAGCGGCTGCTGCTGGGCGGGTACAAAGAGCCGGACTGGGAAGCGATGAAAAAGCGGGATCGTAAATATTACCTTCGCACGATGGACCGCCTTTGGGAACGCTGGAATGCCTTTCTTGAATCGGAGCGCCAGGAAGCGTACTTTCTGCTCGTCCTCGGCATCCGATTTGGGAAATACGGCAAATATGTGGAGCAGATCCGGCAGAGGGAAAAACAGATCGGAGCCTCGCTTTTGAAAGAGCTTCTAAATATATATTCCTCTGCCGTTCGTCCATCCTGGACCGAGAAGGTCGAGGCGCAAATTGACGCCTTCGGCATAAAAACCCGTAAGACCTGACCGATAGGCAGGCAGGGAATGGAGGAATGAGCATGAGTTTGAACAAAACGATACTGATCGGCCATCTGACCAAGGACCCGGAGCTTCGCTATACGCCGTCGGGCGTCGCTGTCGCCCAATTTACGCTGGCGGTAAATCGGCCCTTCGCCAACCAGGACGGGACACGCGAGGCGGATTTTATCCCGGTCGTCGCATGGCGGAAGACGGCGGAGGCTTGCGCGAACCACTTGCGCAAGGGCAGTAAAGTTGCCGTGGAGGGGCGCATTCAGGTGCGCCATTACGACAACAACGAAGGCCGCCGCGTATACGTGACCGAAGTGGTGGCGGAAAACGTTCAGTTCCTGTCGCCGGCGAACGGTGCGTCCTCAAACAATTCGAGGAACGAGACGAGCGCTGCAGATACCGATTACGGCTCAAACGACGGGTTCATCCCGGACGATATGCTTCCGTTCTGAAATGAACGTGTTCTCTTATTCGCGGCTGTCGCTTTACGAGCTCTGCCCGTACCGGTTTTGCCTGAAATACGTTTTGGGGAAGCCCGAACCGGTTACAAAGGCGCTTGCGCTCGGGAAGGCAGTGCATAAAGCGATCGAGCTGCGCTCGCAAGGAACACCGGAAGATGAGGCCGTTGTTGCCGGCTGGATTGAAGCAGACTGCCACCCCGAAGTGCATCGGGATGAAATTGTCGGGCTTTTGCGGAACGCTCCGATTTTGAAAGGCAAAGCGGAAGTTCATTTCGAGCTTCCGCTCGCCCACGGGTCGGACCTGAGACTGCAGGGTTACATCGACCTGATGGGGGAAAACGGGTTTATCGACTGGAAAACGAACTGGCGGACATACGGGCCGATGGACACAATGCAGCTTCCGCTGTATGCGTGGGCGTACATGCAGCTGCGCGGCGTCCGGGAAGCCACCGGGATATTGTATTTCCTGCGCTACAAAACGCCGATGTCTTACCGGTTCACCTTGCATGAAGCGGAGGCCGCTCGCAGAAGGGCCTGCGAACTGGCAAATGAAATTGATACGAAAGTATCATGCGTGGAACTTTTTCCCGACATGTTGCGGACAGAGTTCCCCGCTCAGCCAGGCAGCCACTGCAAGCATTGCCCGTTTGCGATGGAATGTTACGCCGCCAATGCCGCTTGAACGCTCCCCGCCGCTCGGCTACAATCGAAGCATCGAAGCAGAGCGGAAAGGAGGGGAACCGTGAAAAAGAAGGAGGAAAAGCAAGTGGACAAACAGGCGGAACAAAAAGAAAATGTGCGCTTGAAGGACATTCCGAAAGACGCAGCAATTCTCGGGCCGGAATATGACTGGTGGTTCAACGAAGAGGACGACATCTATGATAAGCTTTACGGGGACAAGATTTAATCGCGGTGAAATTTGGGTCGCAAAAGTCGCCTACTACGAAGATCCCGCCCAATTTAAGCCGCGACCCGTTGTGATTGTCTCCGATATGATCCCGTCCGAACAGAATGTTGCACCCATTGTTGTTCCCATCACGAAATCCCGGCCAAGGAATCAATTGGACGTACCCATTCAACATTGGCGGGAAAGCGGACTTGTGACGCCGTCTACCGCGCGGGTATCCAAGCTGATAACGATTCATCAAAACCGCATGATATTTAAAATAGGGACTTTGCACGAAGAGGATTTGCAAAACATCCTGGTTGCGTGCCGGTCCCTTTTTGCTTGAACCGCATTTTAAAGTTGTACCTTTTTCGTTGCAAAACGGCGAAACGGACGCGGATAGCCAGGAAGCCATTGCCAAAACTGTCGCCAGCGCCAAAACCGGTTGAACACTCTCCCGCCGCTCGGCTACAATCGAAGTATCGAAGCAGAGCGGAAAGGAGGGGGACAGGTGGCTGAGGAGAAAAAAAGATGAAACAAACGAATCGAAATG
This sequence comes from Cohnella thermotolerans DSM 17683, assembly GCF_000429825.1. Lineage (GTDB taxonomy): Bacteria > Bacillota > Bacilli > Paenibacillales > Paenibacillaceae > Cohnella > Cohnella thermotolerans. The sequence goes on along the minus strand of NZ_AUCP01000110.1, from coordinate 3,174 downwards.
AAAGTGACGTGCGCCTGAAGGACATCCCGGACGATGTTGCCATCCTTGGGCCAGAATACGATTTCTGGTTGAATGAAAAGGATGCCATCTATGACGAACTTTACAAAGACGAAGTTTAGTCAAGGGGATGTCTGGGTCGCCCAATTATTCTTTTTGGACGATCGCGAAATTTTAAAAAACGTCCGGTGATTGTGGCTTCGGAAGTGATTGATGGGGATGTGCTCATCATTCCGGTCACCAGCGAACACAGGCGAAATGAATTTGACGTTCCCATCAAACATTGGCGGCATGCCGGACTGGTGTGGCCCTCCATTGCAAGAACATCCAAAGTCAGGCCGGTCATAAAACCGCAGTTTGTTAAAAAGATAGGGGCTTTGCACTCGGAGGATTTAACTGAGATTCTCGAAAAGTGCAGAACCCTTTTTCTTTTGAAGTCATAACATCATTTTGAAAAGGACGAGCATGGCCCTTCACCGGGCGTGCCCGTCCTTTTTTATTCAAAAAATGAGGTGATATCCATGTCAATGAAAACACTTACGGCAGACATCCGGGACGTCATCGAGAGGTACGGCGGCTACGTGTTTAGCGAGGGTACGTTGAACCCGCTGCACCTGCTGGCGAAAGCGCATGACCTGTTGCGGCAATACCGAGTCAATACCGGGCTTCGGAAAAAAGTGCGCAGCGCGTTCGTCGTTCGCGAATGGAGAGCCGGAGACGACTTGTGGACACATGTCTACCACGGCCGCGCAGAAATTAAAGATGACGAGCTGGCCAGCTGCATTTGGAATGAAGACATCTTCGATTACTTCAACACCGTCGCGCCGGGGAACAGCTATTTCGGAAGCCACGAGGGAGACGGCGCGTGCTTCGGCTGGTGGAAGGTGGATCAAGATGGCCGTTGATTTGATTCCGACGCAGGAAGAAGCTGTGAAGCTGGCGCTGGAAATCGAGCGCGCTGAAGCGGCGCTCAAGCAGATGAAAAATCGCCTGAAGCAGTACGTGGATGCAAACGGTCCGCTTCAAGCCGGAGACAAGATGTGGGATTACTACCCCACGGTTTCGTGGGAATTCGAACCTGACAAAAAGAAAGATCTTGCCGTGGCCATCGCTGCCGAAGGGAAAAATCCGTGGGAATACTTGACGTTCTCCGCATCGGCTATCAAGACTCTCGGTTGGACGGAGGAATCATTGCTGGCTTACGGCAGCCCCAAAATCAGCCGGCGTTTCGACTCCAGAAAAGTTTAAATCCGTTTTCTTATGTTGGCGAAACTCGCCTTCGCCCGGCGTTAACCGGCGGTATCTGCCCGATGCCGCCGCTGGCGTCGGGCAGTGGGAAGGAGGATAAATGGAACTGGTTATCCGTGAGGCTGATCTGGCCGATCTGACGGAACAGAACCGAGAGCAAGCCGAGCAGCTCATGAAAATGCTGAAGCGTGTGATGCAAAATGAAACACCCCATCGAATCACCCGTCCTCTCGACGTGTACAGGCTGTCTTTGGATTTGGTTTCAGTGTACCAAGAACACTTCGTGGTGTACTTCCTGAACACGAAAAACCGGGTCATCGGCCGGCAAACGCTGTCGATCGGCAGTCTGAACGCTTCGGTCGTCCATCCGCGGGAAGTCTTCCGTGCGGCGATTCAACAATGCAGCGCATCCATCATCTGCGTCCACAATCATCCGAGCGGCGATCCGACTCCCAGCCCCCAAGACATTGAGGTAACCCATAAACTTGTGGAAGCTGGCCGGATCATCGGGATCGACGTATTGGACCATGTCATTGTGGCCCGTGATGGATATGTGTCATTGAAAGAGAGAGGACTGATTTAAAATGTCTCCCAAAGAAAGGTATCTCAAAACGCTGCTTGACAGGCCGACAAAAGAACGATGGATTGCCGGCGTGCTTCTCAGTGCGCCGGCGGAAATTCTAAAAAACATAACCGCGAAGGACATACTGGTTAGCCTTCGCTGAAAGGAGCGCTTTTTCAAAATGGACGTGAAACGCATTTTGAGCGAAATCCACGCGAAAGCCTTCATTGGTCAGCACGACCCGAAAAGAGCGCAGACCATATGCCGCGAGATCGTGGATATGATTGAACTGGCGTTCTGGCCCCCGCAAAACGAGGTTTCAGAGGCGGCGGCCTACGGAATGGATTGCCGTGACGGCAGGTGTTTCTTCTGATGAAAACCGTGATGCCCTTGAAAGATGTTGCAGTCAAGGAAACCGTGGCAGATATAGCTCTGATGGCAGGTTGCATGATCGCCGATGGAGAGATAGAAGTCGGAGACTCCAGAGAGCTGGTTAGCAATATCCTGGCTTGGGCAGAGGAATTCATGATGATGCATGAGAAATCCGATTGGGATACCGAAGATTACATCTCTTGTGTGGATCGGTTTTCGGAGGAGAAACTGAAAGCTGCTTACGGCACCGGTTGAATTGAAATTTCATTTGAAAGGAGGACGGGTGCGTGTCATGCGCACCCGAATTTTCATGAAGGTCACGCGACCGCTTGATGAACTGGCCGAAAGACCTGTCACAACCATTTGCACGCGCGGAATTGCTGAAACCGGACTTCATCCGATGGCTTTGTATGAAATGTATCGATTGGCCATTCAACGCTGGAAATACAATTCAAATGACTGCTTCATGTCCATTCAGCCCAACGGCATTGAGGCAATCATCACGGACGGAAACAAAACCATCGGCAAAGCACTGATTTCGAATTATCCCGGACTGAAACAGAAGGTATATGTGATCGTTGACGACTACGCCGATAAGGGACTGGTACAGGGCCTCGTCAAAGTCAGACTAATGCGAGGCCCCACTTAACATTTTAAAGATCGCTGGCTTTTTCCTCGAAGAACCGATACAATGAGCTTAATACCCATTTTATCGGTTCCATAAGGGGCAAGTATGACGAAACAAATCGAGCTGACAGCGCTAATCGTTCGACCGATTCAATCTCACGAGGAAGCACAATGGAACACGCTTATGCGAACTCATCATTATCTTGGATTTCGCCAATTGGTCGGCGAGTCGATCAAATATGTTGCGGAAATCCAGGGAAGATGGGTCGCTTTGCTGGGCTGGGGAACGGCTGCATTCAAATGCAGCTGTCGGGATCAATGGATTGGCTGGTCCAAAGAGCAACAATGGAGCCGGTTGTTATTTATCG
>NZ_AUCP01000109.1 GCF_000429825.1 Cohnella thermotolerans DSM 17683 | reverse complement strand
GGGATCTTTTCGGAAAGGTTCGATGTGGTCGAAGTCGCTTTTGCCTTGGCAAAGCAAGCCAAGATAGCTGGTCATGACATCGCCATGACTGTGAATCGGGTTCTCCATTCCTTTCACGGTGGAGCGATTGAGACGCTGCGGCAATCGGGTATGGGAAAGCAAGGCGCCGACGGTGGCCAGGCCAGCATGCGTAGTCAACAGAATTTCCTTAGATTGGGTGAATTGGATTCTCATATGTAGCACCTCGCAGGTGAAAGTGGATCATTCATGGTTCCTTTAAAATTCACCATCGGAGATGCGATTTCCTTTCTTTTTCTTCTTTTTCACAGAAGAACTATCACGGATTCAGGGGTTAAATGAATTTTCTTATTTTATCCAGCTTTAACACTTAAGGACTATACTTTGGATAGGTAAAAAGAAGGACAGGAGTAATGACAATGAATCTGGATCATTTGCGCGTGTTTTATATCGCAGCAACCAAACGGAATTTTTCAGAAACTGCAAAAATACTTCATCTTTCCCAGCCCTCGGTCAGTTTGCAAATCCAGCAGCTGGAGGAAGCCTTGAAAGTCAAGTTATTTGAAAGGACGACAAGAACAATCAAATTGACCGATTATGGAAAAGTTCTGCTGAGATACGCGGAGAGAATCTTTCAACTCGTTCATGACGCGGAAAAGGAACTGACAGTACTTTCAAATTCCATTCATGGCGATTTATTTATAGGGGCCAGCACAACGATCGGAGAACATATTCTTCCGTATGTGCTGGGAATATTTAAGCTCGACTATCCCAAGGTTAACCTGCGGATGAAAATCGGCAATTCCCTCCATATCGTGGAGCAATTATTGAAGCAGGAGATTCATATCGGTTTCGTGGAAGCTCCGGTATCTAACCCGGAAATTGAAAGTTACCCTTTTCTTGAGGACGAGCTGGTTGTCATCAGTTCCACACAAAATCAGCACCCCCTGCTCGCTAGTAAAGGGGTGCTGACACCTCATGATTTATTTTCGCTGCCTCTCATCCTAAGAGAGCCTGGTTCCGGAACACGCCAGGTCATTAACGAAAGCCTGAGGAAGATCGATTTGAATCCTGAAGAATTAAATGTGGTTTTGGAATTGGGCAACACCGAATCGGTGAAAGCCGCGGTCGAATCGGGAATAGGTTTCTCCATTTTGTCGAGATTCGCAATTCGTAAAGAACTGCAATTGAAGACATTGCAAATTCTTAAGATCAAGGGAATCCATTTGCGTCGAAATTTTTATTTGGTCCTCGATAAAACGATGTCGCAATCCCTTGCCGCATACACCTTTATGGAATATGTGCGTGTAAAATTCGGCGGAATGTAATATTAATAAAATAGAGCATTTTATTAAAGGAACTTATAAAAAAGCTGTATAATTTAAACAATGAACTTTCGCGGAGCCAAAAAAGGCCGGATGATCACACGTCCAACCTTTTGCGCAATTATATAATCCTAGGGTCGAGTTTTATTTGATTTATTGCTCCGGAAGGAATTTTCCCTTGCAGTGCAGTCAGCAATTGAGTGGCGCTGGAGACAGCCAATCTTTCCCTTGCTTCAATGGTGCCAGTGCCAATGTGAGGGGTAAATACCGTCTTCTGTCCTTGTCTTAAAAGTGCTTCGGCAATATACGACGGACGGTTCTTGATAATCGTATCTTCAAACTCAAAAACATCTGCAGCGTATCCCCGCAAACGGCCCTGCTCTAAAGCTTCCGCTACGGCTTGCTCATTCACGATCGATCCCCGGCTGATATTGATTAAAAAGCTATCCTTCTTCATCAATTCGAGCTCTTCCCGGTCAATCAGATGATGGTTTTCCGGCCGGAGATCGACAGCCACTACCACATAATCATTTTCGCTGAGCAGTGCGGGCAATTCGATATACCTCGCTCCCGGATGATCTTCCATTTCCGGAAATCTGCGAACATCATAATAGGATATCTCAACGCCAAAGCCTTTGGCGCGCTTTGCGATCGCCCGGCCGATGGCACCAAATCCGATGATCCCCAACTTGGAATGATGAAAGTCGCGGCCTAGACAATGAACCGCATGCCAACCTTTAAATTCCCTGTTGCGCACATGACGGTCGCCGGCTAAAATATTGCGGGAAACCGATAGGAGCAATCCGATCGCCAAATCCGCCGTAGATTCCGTCAGCGCATCGGGATTAATCGTCACCAGTATATTGTGCCTGGTACAAGCTTCCACATCAATATTATCGAACCCTTTACCGAAACTGCTGATCACCCGCACGTTCGGGCAGCTTTGCAGAATTTCCTCATCAATGGTGTCGCATACGAAAGCGAGCACCGCATCAGCCTTCTTGGCTCTAGCGATAAAGGTTTCTTTGGATAAAGGCTCTATCCCGTCGTAATAATCGACTTCACAATACTCTTTAATCATATCAACACCGATTTGCGGCATCCAGTGTGAAATAAACACCCTTGGTCTGCTCATCTGTTTGTACCATTCTCCCCAAACAATAATTTTCTGCGAATCATATTCCCGAACGCGTCGACCAACTGCACCATCACAAACACAACCGCAAGAATCGCAAGAACATCTTGGTACTGCATGATCCGCAGAGAAGCGATTAATTGAAAGCCGATTCCGCCCGCGCCGATCATGCCGACGACCGTCGAGGCGCGGAAATTGTATTCCCACCGGTACAAAGTAAAGTCAATGCAATGGCTTACTATCTGAGGGATTACGCTGAAGACGATGACATGAAAACGCGATCCACCCGAAGACTCAACCGCCTCGATCAAGCCGGTGTCCACTTTTTCGATCGCTTCCGCATAAAACTTCCCGAGCATCCCGGCCGAATGGATTCCCAGCGCGAGAATTCCCGGAAGAATTCCGAAGCCGACGGAAGCCACAAAGATAATCGCCATGATAAGTTCAGGAATCGTCCGCAACGCGTTAAATATGCCTTTGGCCATATAGCGAACCGAGGGATGGAGCGATGTTTTTTCCGCCGCCAAAAAGCTGAGAGGAAACGATAAGAAAACGGCAAGAATCGTAGCCATAACACTCATTACAAGAGTTTCCACGATCGCTTTCCCCAATGTGGGCACAACGGCGAAATTGGGCGGAAACATTTCTCCGACAGTCGATATGAAATTGCTTAGCGTTCTGCTGTTAGCAAGCGAGTCCCAACTGACATTCAAGGTGTAAAACAAGGAGCCTAGGATTAACACCGCTCCGATCAGGATAATGAAAAACCATCCGTTCATCAAGACTGATCCGCTGTGCGATTTGATAGAAGCAGCCGACGCTTTGATTACACTCATTGTACCTTCTCCAGATCGATGCCAAGCAATTTTACCATATCGCGAATGACATCAAAATCTTTATCAGTAATCGGCACGAAACCTTCGGTTTTTAACGGCTTGAGGACATCTTTGTCCTTCAAATCGTACAGCGCCTTTTTAATCGATTCTTTCAATTGCGGATCGAGTTCACTGTTCATGGCCCATGGATAATTTGGATACGGCTTGGATACTTCGATGACCTTCACCTTGTTTTTATCAATAGTGCCTTTTTCCACGAGGGAATCAAAGATCGGTTTGCTGAGCCCGCCGGCCTCGGCATTGCCGTTTTGCACAGCTTTCGCTACAGCGTCGTGTGCTCCGACAAACTGTTGTTTGTAGTCTTTTTCCGCTTCCAAACCGGCATTTTTAATCATTTCCTTCGGGATCATATGGCTTGAGGTGGAGGCAGCATCTCCGAAAGCGACAGTTTTCCCTTTGATGTCGCTTAATTGGGCGATACCCGTATTCGCTCCTGCGATGACTACCGCGTTATAAGTGGGCGCCCCTTTATCGAGCTTGGCGGCGAACGGCTCGACATTTTCCATCTTTTGCTTGAGCAGTACATAAGATAGAGGCCCGAAATAAGCAACCTCGATATGCCCTTTGCGCATCGCTTCGATCATCGAAGAATAGTCGGTCGTTACGACGAGTTCGATTTCTTTATTTAAAGTTTTCGCCAAATAATTCCTTAATCCTTCATTGTTTTTGATTACCGTGGAAGGTGATTCGTCGGGCAGAAGAGCTATCCTCAATTTTGCTGGGTTCGGATCAATCCCCGATTTTGCCGCTCCTGCCGCAGACTTCTCCCCGCCGCAACCGGACAACAGAGAAATCAATAATGTCGTGATGATTGCCAATACTCCTGTTTTTTTCATGTCCGCTTCCCTCCATTATACTTGAACTAGTTCTCTTTTCAGTAACGATCGATTAGGCTTCCGTATTTCGTTTTGCACAAACTTTTCCCCATATATCCGGGCTAAGTCTTGCTCCCGCATTACCTGGGGGTTGCCGTCAAAAAGCACTTTTCCGCTGTGAATGCCGATGATCCGATGGCCATACTCTACTGCGTATTCGAGTTGATGCAGGTTACAAATGACCAGCGTTCCTTTGCTTTCGTTGATGTTCCGCAAAATATCGAGGATTTCCCGGCTGATGACCGGATCCAAGTTGGAGACCGGCTCATCCGCGAGAATCACATCGGGTTTCTGCACCAGCACCCTGGCGATACCCACTCTTTGTTTTTGCCCCCCGCTCAATTTCTCAACACGCGTGTAAATTTTGTCCTTTAAACCCACCAGTTCAATCGCTTCTTCCGCGATCTTTTTTTCTTCCTTGGTGAAAAAAATGTTCCAAAACGATTTGGTTCCCAGCAGGCCGATCAGCACATTCTGCATCACGGTCAAATTCCCGATGACGTTGAAATTCTGAAAAATAAAACCTACTTTTTGACGGATCTTGTGAAGGTTTTTTTTGCACACCTCGATGTCATGGACCCTAACCTTTCCGCTGGTAGGCGCCATCAAGCCATTCAGGCATCTCATCAAGGTTGATTTCCCCGCGCCGCTGGAACCCAGAATGACAACAAACTCACCCTGGGAAACTTGAAAACTGATATGATCCAGCACCAGGTGGTCAAATTTCTTCGTGACATTTTCCACTTCCAATACCATGTTGTCACCTCCCCTTGTTTCTTATATTCACATACATATATCAATGGAGTATTAAATTGTGTTAATTAATGATTAAATAATAATTGGAATTTGCAATGCGATTAATTAAATTTGTTAATAAATCAAACAAAAAAGGAACCCATTGAAGGGGCTGTTGACAAATTGCTTTTTGAGTGAACCGTGTAGAATTTATTCTACACGGCTGCCGTCGAGGCAGCCTTTATGTGCGCCCGGCATGGGCGTTATCTATAGGGTTCAAGTCCCGAATGGCGAAGGCAGTAGTAGCCATTAGCTTAAGGCAAGGGTCTCTACCGCGAGGTAGAATCTGAAGGAAGCCGGTGGCAAATCTCCGGCCCGAGGAATACGAAAATTCCCTTTCCCGTTTGGTATAATACATCTCGTAAATGGATTTTAATTTTTGTGGAGCCTGATGCCATGCCGCGCTACCGGCGAATGCACCAGGTTTTTTCTTTAGCGTCTCCAAATAATGATTCAGATCAAGCCGCCACTCATGGCTGCCGATCAGTCGCAGATGCTCCGCCACCTGAGTTTCCCGGTAAAAACAAAGGATACGGGTAGAATACACCTTGATCATGACCGACTCGCCCACCAAATGATCCGGTACCGAGTAACGGTTCTGATCCGCCACGATCGTCGCATACTTGTCCACCCGTCCGTAGAGTACGCGAGCGGCATCAAACGCGGGCAGGGCAGGGAGAAGGGAAGGGCGTTCCTGTTCCAGTCGCTCGCTTGCCGTCTGACCATCCAGTTCGGTTTGCGGTTTTTGGTTGCGTCGGGTGCACACCTCCTGCAGATACTGATTCGCTTCCTCCAAGGAGTCGAATTCGTCCCGAAAGGCGAATGCTTTCCGGCGCACGACCTCCACACTGCGCTCCACGTGCCCCTTTTCGTTTCCGCTGCGAATATTGCAAAACCGGAATTGAAAGCCATAATACAGCGACAATTGTAGCAACCCTTGAGTCGGCTCTTTCTCAGTCCCAACAAACTGCTTGACCGCCACCTTCATGTTATCATAGACCATCGTCCGATATACGCCGCCAATATGCTGCAAGAATAAGGCATGGGCTTCCTGGAAGCATTCTGTCGTTTGTTTGGTGAACAAGTACGCAAAGCGGTAGTTTCCATAAGCGGACGTAAAGACCGCCATCTGAAACGTTTGCAGCTTGCCCTTGATTTTAAGTTTCACTTCACCCCAATCGAATTCACAGATCTCCCCAGCCTCATATATGGCCTTGATGAACGCTTCCTTCGGTTTACGTTCCATTCCGCGGATCGTCCGAAGCACCGTGCTGTAACTGATTTCTATCCCTTCGGCTTCCAGCGCCTCAAAGATGTCCATCGCCTTCTTTTGTTGCTTTCGTTGTCCTTGGTTTCGCTTCACTTCATTTTCATCCAGATGTGCTTGGATCTTTTCTGCAATTTCATCGGTCAGTTTCCGTTTCGGTCGAATCCCTGTGTTGTACTTCGGGGCGGTGGTCAGAGCATCAATCATGGCTTGAATATCTACCGCGTCATTCCCCTCTGTGAGTAACTGCCTTCTCCTTTCTTCATATTGGTGAATGTACTTTCCAACCGTTTCACGGTGAACTCCGGTCAATCTCGCAATCTCCCGGCGCGACCTCCCTTCATGGATGTACATCATTAAAATCTTCTGCATCATGCTCATTGTCATCATTCTCCCCCGGCCCCCACTTGTCGAATTGTTCTCCAAGTAGGTTTATCGGCTGTGGCCGGTTTTTCAATGATTACGGTGGCCTATTTTTAAGTTATCATATACAAAATGTAAATTTTAATCACATTAGGAAGTAAGCCGGGTTTACTTCTTTTCTTTATACCTGATTTCAATAATATATCTAGAATTTTACTTTTCAGTTCTTTGTTTTTATATTTGCTACCAAAAACATTTCGCAGCCATCGGAGCAACTCATAAAAGTGCTTTAAGTTATCATCATCATTGGGATTACATGGAATTCCACCATTTAAACTTCCAGAAACAGCGCCATTTTGCATATCTACTCGAATGTTTAGGTTAAATTCTTTCATTGATTAGGTTAGTCCTTTCATCCTTTTAATATTCTTCAGGGAGCAAGATGGTAACCACGAGACCTTCTTTCGAGTTTGGCCCGTAATCGTCAACGATAAGCCATACATCCTCATAAATGCCGGGATAAAGAAAAGCAGATTCGGTCGCGATCAATTCTCCATTACCGTTTGTAATATCGAAACTATCTCCTTCGGCTGCATGTGCTACTGTGAAATAGTCATAAGAGTCTGCCACAAAACGGTCGAGAGCGATTCTAAAGAGCATGTCTGTTGTCACTTCTGGCAGTTCCATTGCTGCGACGCCTCTTGTTTGAAGTAATCCTGAATCCGTGACAAACTTAAGTCCACTCCGCCAGAGAGGGCAGTATATGGAAAAAAGTAATCGGAAATCCCCCCATCAGCTAAAGATTC
>NZ_AUCP01000108.1 GCF_000429825.1 Cohnella thermotolerans DSM 17683 | reverse complement strand
GTTTGCTGACCGCGGAAGGTGTCTTTGAAGAAACGACCGTATTTCTGTTCAGCCGCCGCCCACGGCACCAACTGTGCCAACTGAACCCAGCGATTCTCTTCATCCAGTTTTCCGCCGAAGGGAAGAAAGAAATCGCCAGGCAGGATCAATTGATTGTCGAGGTGTGCGGTCGGCTTGAACATTTTCGTCGCTCCATCTGCAAGGATTTTGGGCTGTTTTCCGAAGATTCCTTTGCATATGATTTCGACATACAAATCCCGAATTCCTTGTTATTATGCGATTTTTTACAGCTTTTCGGGGCGTTCAGCAAGCCCTAATTCTTTGCCCTCATACTTGTCTACCAGAGCCAGGATGGAATTGATGCAGCTGTCGCGCAAGTTTTCGAGACTCTTCTGCGTCTGCGCTTTGATCGACTCCAGCGTCTGCGGTGCGCTAGCCCCGCCTCCGGCGGACCCCGTCTCCGTTCCATCCGATCCGGACGATCCGCCGCCCGTACCCGTTCCTCCGCTTTTAGTTGCGCCTTCTTCAGCTGTAAGCAACTCTTCAAAAAGCTTCTCGCCATTACGGATACCGGTAAATTCAATATCAATATCTTCATAAGGCTCATAGCCGGATAAACGAATTAGATCCTCTGCCAGTTTTAGAATACGTACCGGTTCACCCATATCGAGGATAAATATTTCTCCTCCCTTGGACATGGCTCCAGCTTGAATAACTAGTTGAACGGCTTCAGGAATGGTCATAAAGTAGCGAACCATATCAGGATGAGTAACAGTAATAGGGCCGCCTTTCGCAATCTGCTTCTTAAACAGAGGGATGACACTTCCACGACTTCCCAAAACATTACCAAAACGAACCGAAGCAAATTTGGTATTACTACGAGCATTCAAGCTCTGTACGTACATTTCCGCTATTCGCTTCGTTGCACCCATGACGCTTGTAGGGTTAACAGCCTTATCGGAAGAGATTAGGACGAATCGTTCAACCCCATACTGATCTGAGCAGTCCGCTACATTCTGGGTACCGAACACGTTATTCTTTACCGCCTCAGACGGATTCTTCTCCATTAAGGGTACGTGCTTATGCGCAGCCGCATGGAAAACTACTCGAGGTCGATGCAAAGCAAAGATAGTTTCTATTCTTGCACGATCTTGAATATCCGCAATGATAGGCTCTATATGTAAATGAGGATGGGTACTCTTCAATTCCATTTCAATGTTATAGATACTATTTTCGCCATGGCCAAGAAGCAGGAGCTTACTAGGTTGGAACGGCGCAATCTGGCGGCATAACTCGGAGCCAATTGATCCGCCCGCCCCTGTAACCAAGACTACTTTGTCTTGAACATATTCTGCGATTCCTACTAGATCCGTCTTAACCTGATCACGTCCAAGCAAATCTTCGACATCCACATCGCGAATAGTGCTGAAGGAAATTCGACCGTTCAACATATCGCTAATGCCAGGAATTATTCTTACTTTCGCTCCTGTAGAGATACAGAGGTTGATGATTTCCGAGGTGACCGTCTTGGGGGCGGAAGGAATCGCAATTATAATCTCTTTCACTTCAAATTCTGAAACGATCGATGCTATCGCTTTACGGTCTCCAAGAACAGGCAAATTATAAGCGGTCAATTTATGTTTATGAGGATCGTCATCAATGAAGCCAATAAGCTTTCGGTCGTTCATGGTCGGACTTAACAATTCACGGGCAACTAGGATCCCACAATCTCCAGCCCCATAAATCAAAGTAAAAACGCTATCAAATATCATCTTACCACTTTAGTACCACAAGAGTCAACATTTTCGGAAAATGGTTGAAATTTTTCTCCAAATACTCCCATTTTTCTCGCCATTTTCAACAGTCGCGATAGAACCATTATAAAAGATTGATGTCGCATTTTGCCTAAAGATTTCCTTAATTCTACTTCCTAGCACTTGGTCGACTCTTTGATAGGCTTCTTGCATGCGGAAGCCGCGGCGGTCCACATGGTGCGCGTCGGAAGAGACGATGTGGATCAGTCCCTGCCTGCACAAGGACCAGGCCGCATGCTCGATTCGGCTGCCGAAGCCGCCGAGCAGAGAATGGGTCGTGACTTGCGCATAGGCGCCGGCTTCGATCAAAGCGGCGAGACGTTCGGGATGACGATTGACCTCGGCGTTGCGTTCCGGGTGGGCGATAATGGCCGTCAGTCCCAGCAAACGCAGCTCGTGAAGCAGGTCCCAGATGCCGGATGGAATTTGCGAGGACGGCATCTCCAGCAGGATATAGCGGGAATCCCCGAGCGTCAGGAGTTCCCCCCTCCCCCAAGCATCCAGCAGATCGTCATGGATCCGAATCTCCTGGCCCGGCACGACCGTCAATGGAATGCCTTCGGTGTTCATTCGTTCATTAAATCGTGCAACCGCCTCCTTCACGACATCAGCCTCATTATGGTAAACGCCGTTGGCGTGGTGAGGGGTGGCGACGATGGTCGTGATCCCTTCCGCCGCCGCCGCCCTGGCCATGGCGATCGCTTGCTCCCAATCGGGGGCGCCGTCATCCAGTCCCGGCAAAATATGCGTATGAATGTCAATCATGCCTTCCAGCCCTCTCCTTGTATGACAGCGACCGCCCGTCCCATTGTTCGGTTCAGTTTTCGAACAAGTCCACGTATTCGAGGAATCGCTTGATCATGACCGCCGCTTGCGCGCGGGACGCGTAGTCCTTGGGCTTGAACAGGGTCGGCGACACGCCGTTCATGATCCCCGCCTGAATGTTCGCCGATACCGCGGCGCTTGCCCAACTGCTAACCTTTCCCTTATCTGTATACGCAGCAAGCGCGCTGTTTGTTGCGGTCGGTTGCAAACCTGCGTAGACCATCGCCCGAAGCATCATCGTCGCCATCTCTTCGCGGGTAATCGGCGCTTTCGGATTGAACCTGCCGTTAGCGTCTCCCTGCACGATGCCCACTTGGCTTACGGCTCCGATATAAGCGGCCGCGGACCCGCTCAAGGCAACGTCGCTGTAGCGGGCCGCCGAGCTGCTGTCGCCGTTCAGCCCCAGACCGCGGGCAAGGAACGTCGCAAACTCTTCGCGCGTGATGTTCTTGTCCGGCGCGAATGTCGCGCTGGTCGGACCGTCCACGATAAACTTGGTGGCCAATGCGCTTACGTCGTTTTTCGCCCAATGCCCGGTCATATCGCTGTACACTTGTACGTTCTTGCGAACGACCGCATACACGCTGCTGCTTTTCCGCATAAAATGAACGCTCATGGTGCTGCCCGAAGTCTCGGTCGTCGTCGGCACGTAGGAGATATCTCCAAACCCGCTGTCATAGCGAATAACCGACACTTCCGATGGCGACACGGAACCGGCGTTCAGATCGAAGGTGCGCGTGACGTACGAGGTGAAGTTCTTCACTTCGCGCTCGCGTCCCCCGGAGCTGATGGACACCGTGAAATTCGCCGGCGAGGCCATAAATTGCGCGCCCTTGGCGTTCGCCGCAGCGATCAGCGCGCTGTCCGACACTTTCTCGATCGTCATATACAATTGCGCCGAAGACGTATCCCCGCCGAGAATCGACAGCTCCTGGCCGTAATTGATTGCGGTCAGCGGCAGCGAGAAGGACATCCCGCCGTATTCCAGACGGAAGACGCCGTTCGAGAACAGGGAGGCCGCGCGCGTCAGAGAAGAGATCGGTATCCCCACCATGCCGGCCGGTTCCGTCGATGGGACGGTGAAGGTAATCTCCATGTTGTTCAGCGTGGCGGAATTGGTCTTCAGCGTCGCGAATGCTTGGACGAATTTATCTCCATCGATCATATACCGCTTGGCCGATTGGCCGGAAGGCGTAGCCGCGACAACCGTCGTGGCGGATGAATAAGCGAGCGTTAAGCCCCCGTTGTCGTTGGTGTCCGTCGAGTCGGGCAAATTGTCGACGGCAGGCGATTGATTGGCGACAGTAATCTCATCCAGGCTGTCCAACGTCTGTTCCAGAGAATCCTGAAGGGGCGTGCCCGAGTTATAATACGTCAGCGTAACCTTCTGGTTTTGCTTGACTGCAGAAGCGAGCGCCAGCGTCACCTTCGAGCCCGATACGGTCACACTATTGACGCTGATATAAATGCCATCCGCCTTGACGACGAACTGCTGGGTGTACGGAACGGAATCCTCGTTGAGCGCCGAAGAGTAGTGCAAGGTTAATGTCGATCCGGACACCGTCGCCGAAGATAGACTCGCCTTGCCGCTGACGTCCGATACGATCTGGTAGTTGCTGATCGTAGAAGCCGGATTGCCCGCCAGATCGGCAATGGGCGGATACCCCTGAATGTACGTGACGAGCACGATTTTGCCGGAGGATAGCGATTGGCCGAGCGTCAATTCGATTTTATTGTTTGTTACGGATACGCCCGTAACCGTATAAGCCGTACCGTTCACGAGCACGGAGAAGCTCGATTTAAGCGGAACGGAGGACGGATCGAGCCCTTCGTCGTAGTACAGGGTCACCTTCACACCCGAAGCCGTAGCCGAAGAAAGGATCGGCGGGGTTGTGTCGCTGGCGTTCTGTACGTAATAGTTGGAAAAGGCGGCCACCGAGTTGCCGCTCGTATCCAACAGCGGATACGAACCCGGCGTGTAGGTTACGGAGACGGATTGCCCGTTGGCGATGCCCGACGACAGCTGCATGATCACGCTGGTCCCGCTCACCGACAAGCTGTAGACGCTTCGTGCCGAACCGTTCACTTTGACCGTAAATTGAGAGATCGCATTGGAGGATACCGACTGCAGCGACTTGTTGAACGTCAACGTAAGCGTGCTTCCGGATACCGAACCGCCTGTCGGCTTGGGAAGCGTCGTGCTCGTCGTATTGGAGACGGCCCGGTTCGAGAACGCCGCCGCTTTGTTGCCCGAATTGTCTTGCAGCGGTCTGTCCCCCACCGTGTAGGACAGCTTGACCGTCTGCCCGACGGCGACGCCGGATTGCAGCGTCAATTTGACCTGGGCGCCGCTTACGGTTATGCCGCTCACTTGCCTCGGAATATCGTTGACGGTGACGTAATAGTTGGAGGCGTACGGAACGGAATTCTCGTCGAGCAACTCGTTATACGTCAGTACGATGACGGAGCCGTCCATCGTCGCCGTACTCAGCGACGGCGCGGTCGTATCCGATCCGATCGTCTGGAAGGTCCAGCGGTAATCGTTCAGAATGCCCGGAAAATAATTGCCCGCCGCATCGGTAATGGCGTCCGCGGGAACGTGTACGACATAGGTCAGCGCCTTCGTCAGCGGCGTCGTCGGTGTCAGCGTAAGGACGCGCGGGTCGGGGTCGGACGAATCGTCCGGGCTGATCGCAAGCGGAACCGCTCCGGTGGAGCCCGTTTTCGGAACAGCTTCCGCCTGGGCGCCGGCAACGATGCTTACCGGCTCGCTGAACGTCATCTTGAGCACGGCATTGCTTAACGCGATATAATTAGCTCCAGACGCCGGATTCGTATCCACAAGCTCCGGCGGCGTCGTGTCCGTCGTCGTCGTGAACCGCCACGTCGTAATGTCGGTCGTCGGGATGCCCTTGTAGGCGTTGCCCGACATGTCCGTGAAGGCGGTATCGTCGATCTGGACGGCGTACACCATGTTCGGCTTGAAGCTCTTATGGGAAATCGTAATCGTATCGGTTCCGACGCCGGAAACGTCGTTGGAATTCGCCGGAATCGTCGCCAGCGGAGAGCCGGCCGACAAGTCCTTTATGATGACGTTGCCGCCGCCCGGAATGACCGGCTCGTTGAATTTAAGGATGAGATCGCTCCCGAGATCCGCAACGTTCGCGTTCTTGCCGGGCGTGTAAGAGATGATGGAAGGCTTGGTCGAATCTTTGGAAGACGTATGATAGTTCCACGTTTGCGTATCGGTAATGCCGGCGAAGGGCTCCCCGCTCTTGCTGGTGAACGCCCCCGCATCGACTTGCACGTAATAATCGCCGCCCGATTTATAATCGGAAGACGTTGGGGCTGCGATGAGAACATTGCGGGATTGCGTGATTTGAACATTCGTGTTATCCGTCACGCTGTAAGTGGCGACGGTGTCGAACGTTTTCGCGTCTTTGATCGTAATGTTTCCGCTTCCTTTTATGATATCGTCTGCGAAGCGGATCAGCAGCTTGCCGCTCACAGGAGCCGACTTGGCGTCATCGGCCGGATACAAAGCCTCTACTTCCGGCGCAGACGCTGCGGCGATCTTGACTTCCGCTCCGGAAGAAGCCGCAAAAGCTCCGCCCGCGGCAAACGACTGAAGAAGAAGCGTTGCAGCAAGTGTCGTTGTTATCTTTCGTAAACGGCGCAAAAGCAATTCCTCCCAAATTTCATCGTTCTGGGCATACCTATACTTTTTATTTCGGCTTCCGGGCCGGCTTATTTTAGGGAAATTCCGGAACGATGCGCAAAAAAAGCCGCTCCTTCGGTCGCGAGACCGAATTGAGCGGCTTAAAGGAGCGATATAAATTAAACCAGCGAGCCTTGCTTGAGGGCGTCGACTTTGTCGAGGCGCTCCCAAGGCAAATCCAGATCGCTGCGGCCGAAGTGGCCGTAAGCGGCCGTCTGGCGGTAAATCGGGCGGCGCAGGTCCAGCATCTTGATGATGCCTGCCGGACGCAAATCAAAGTTGGCGCGAATGAGCTCCACGAGCTTCTCTTCGCTTACTTTGCCGGTGCCGTAAGTGTCCACGTTGATGGATACCGGGTTGGCGACGCCGATGGCGTAAGCCAGCTGAATTTCGCATTTGTCGGCCAGGCCGGCAGCAACGATGTTCTTGGCAACATAGCGAGCGGCATAAGCGGCCGAACGGTCGACCTTCGTCGGATCCTTGCCGGAGAAAGCGCCGCCGCCGTGACGGGCGTAGCCGCCGTACGTATCGACGATGATTTTCCGCCCGGTAAGGCCGGCGTCCCCTTGCGGTCCGCCGATGACGAAACGGCCGGTCGGGTTAATGAAAAATTTCGTTGCCGAGTCGAGCCACTCTTCAGGCACAACCGGTTTAATGACATAATTGCGAATGTCCTCTTGAATTTGCTCCAGCGTAATTTCCTCCGAATGCTGGGTCGAGACGACGATCGTGTCGACACGCTTCGGTTTGCCGTCGATATATTCGATTGTTACCTGCGTCTTGCCGTCCGGGCGCAAATAATCGAGAATACCGTTCTTGCGCACCTCGGACAAGCGGCGGGACAACCGGTGCGCCAGGGCGATCGGCAGCGGCATCAGTTCCGGCGTCTCGTTGGTAGCGAAGCCGAACATCAAGCCTTGGTCGCCGGCTCCGATGTCCGCGCTCTCTTGCAGAACGTCCTTGCCTTCGCGGCTTTCCAACGCCGCATTGACGCCTTGCGCGATGTCGGCGGACTGCTCATTAAGCGAGGTCAGGACGGCGCACGTGCTGGCATCGAAACCGTACTTGGCGCGCGTATAACCGATTTCGCGAATGGTGCTGCGCACGATGGCGGGAATATCGACATAATCCGCTTTGCTGCTGATTTCCCCGATGACCAGCACAAGGCCGGTGGCAACGGATACTTCGCACGCAACGCGAGCGTATGGATCCACTTGCAAAAACGCGTCAAGCACCGCGTCGGAAATTTGGTCGCATATTTTATCCGGATGTCCTTCGGTGACCGATTCGGACGTAAAGAGATGTCTTCCTTGAATCGACAACTCTTTCAACCTCCCCTACACAAAAAATGAACCTTTTCCGGTAGGAAAAGGTTGTTAGACAGACCTTCAGATGATAATAATACCCGAATTGTCGAGGAGTGTCAATGGACCTTCGCCTATCCGCCAGGGCCTCGTCAAAGTCAGACTAATGCGAGGCCCCACTTAACATTTTAAAGATCGCTGGCTTTTTCCTCGAAGAACCGATACAATGAGCTTAAT
>NZ_AUCP01000107.1 GCF_000429825.1 Cohnella thermotolerans DSM 17683 | reverse complement strand
CGCGGTGTCGCGGAAAACCGGCTCGACGATCGCCCACGCTTCCGGATCGCCGCCGACCATGTAGCAGGCGCCGTGGCGGGCGCCTTCCATGCCGCCGGAAGTGCCGGCGTCGAGGAAGTGGATGCCCGATTTCTTGAGCTGCTCGTAGCGGCGGATCGACTCTTTGTAGTGGGAGTTGCCGGCTTCGATGACGATATCGCCTTTGCTCAGCAGCGGGGTCACTTCGTCCAGAACGGAGTCGACGACGGCGTGGGGAACCATAATCCAGAGCACTCGCGGGGAAGCGAGCGATTGAACGAGCTCCTTGAGGCTGGTGGTGCCTTTGGCGCCGAGCGCCTTGACGGATGCGACCGCATCGGCGTTCAGGTCGAACGCGACGACGTCGTGCTTGTGATCCATCAGATTTTGCGCGAGATTAAAACCCATTTTACCGAGACCGATCAGACCGATTTGCATGATGTGATTACTCCTCCAATTTCGCCCGCTTCAGCCGCGGACGATTTCTCTATTTTTAGTTTAAAATGGTTCCTCTCTTCAGGGCGAAGGGGACGGCTTCCGTCATCAAGCTTGTCCGACCAGTTCCCGCGTCTTCGGATCGAGCCACCATTGGAAGCCGTCTTCCTTCAGCAGCCGGTCCGAAGCTTCCGGGCCGTTCGAGCCCGCCGGATAAGAATGAAGCGGCAGCAGGTTCTCCTCGAACGCTTCGAGCACGGGCTGCACCCATTGCCAGGCAAGCTCGACTTCGTTCCAGTGGGCGAAGAAAGTGGAATCTCCTTGCAGCGCATCGTGAATGAGCCGCTCGTAAGCTTCCGGGAGTTCCGACTGCTCGGTGGCGAAATCCATCTCGATCGTTTCGATCTTGCCGTCGTTGCGCGGGTTTTTGCCGTTGAACCGGAAGGACACCCGCTCGTTCGGGTTAATCTCGATGACGAGCAAGTTCGGCGCGGTCTTCTCGCCGCGCGACGCGTACAGGTCGGCCGTCGGGTTTTTGAACTCGACGACGATGCGGGTCGACTTCTCCGCCATCCGTTTGCCGGTGCGAATGTAGAAGGGAACGCCCTGCCACATCGGATCGTCGATCCACAGGCGCGCGGCGACGAACGTGTCGTTGCGGGAGTCCGGCTGAATTCCCGGCTCTTCCAAATACCCCGCCAGCGGCTTGCCGCCCAGCGAGCCTTTTGCGTATTGGCCGCGAACGACATGGCGGGCGACCTCGGACTTGGCGACCGGACGGAGCTTCTCGATGATCTTCCGCTTCTCCGCACGGATCTCCTTGGCCGTAATCCGGCCCGGCTGGCGCATCGCCGTCATCATGAGCACCTGCAGCATATGGTTCTGGAACATGTCGCGAATCGCGCCGGAATGGTCGTAATAGGCCGCGCGTTCCTCGACGCCGACCGTCTCGCTGGCTGTAATTTGCACGTTCGCGATGTGCTGGTTGTTCCAGATCGCCTGGATGACCGGGTTGGCGAGCACGAGCGTCTCGAGATTCTGAACCATCGTCTTGCCGAGATAGTGGTCGATGCGGAAAATTTCGTCTTCCTCGAACGCCTTGGAGAGCTTGGCGTTCAATTCGCGGGCGCTGGCCAGGTCGTGGCCGAACGGCTTCTCGATGATGAGCCGCTTCCAGCCCTTGGTCGAGCCGAGTCCGCTTTCTTTAATATTTAACGCAATGACGTCGAAAAATTCCGGCGCCACCGACAGATAGAACAGCCGGTTGTCGGGGGCGTTCAATTCGGCCTCGCGGGCTTGCACGAGCTCCAGCAGCTTGGCGTAATCTTCCGGGTTCGTTACGTTCAGAGGATGATAGCGGAACGCGGACAGGAATTCGCATAGCTTGCTCCCTTCCTGCACCGGGCGTCTCGAAAATTGCTTGAGCGACTGCTCGACGCTGCTTTGGAACGAGGCGTCCGGAATTTCCCTTCGGCCCAATCCGACAACCGTAAACGATTGAGGGAGTTTGCCGTCCAGATAAAGGTTGTAAAGCGCAGGGTAAATCTTCCGTTTGGCCAAGTCGCCAGTGGCGCCAAACAGAACAAAAGTCATGGCTTCCATCGTATGATTTTCCTCCTACTCCACTCCGATGACGGACGCGATCGTCCTTCTCTCTTTAATCCGCCGCATGGTACAACAGAGCCCATCTTACACCTGCTCAGGGGGTTCGTCAACTGCTCTGTGTCGAAATTTGCGGAATCCGGAGGCGGTAAGGCCTAGATCTATCGACGGATTATTGTCACTGAGAATGATTATCAATTATACTCGAAATAAGAGAGCTGACAAGACGGGGGATGGAACGTGAACGAAGCCAATACCGACGCAGCCGGCTTGCTGCCGGATGATCCGAACGAATGGACGCTCCGGCTTCGGTCGGCGGAACGCATACGGGAGGCGAGCCGGGAACGGTTGAACCAGCGGCTCGGAAGGTCTCACGCCCTGATCGTCGTAACGGAAGGGAGAGTCCGGCTCGCGCTGGAGCGGCGGCAGACGGAGCTGAACCAAGGCTCGGTCTATTGGTGCGCGCCGGAGACGACATTCGGCTTCGAAGCGTGCGACAGCGCGTTCGAGCTGTATTTGTTCCATTTCGATGTTTACCGGCTACGGCAAGCCGAAGACGGAGTCGACGCATCGGCCGAACGGGTTCGAAGCGTTCCTCCGGGACGAAGGCTCTTCGCGGCCGCTTCCGACCGGCTGCCGGCGCTATGCGCCGACATTTGGCGCCATTGGGAGGGGAACGAGCGGATGGGCATCTTCCGGAGCCAGCTTGATTTCCAGGAACTGATGTACGATCTGCTGTCCGGCCTTCTCCCGAACCCGGACAATTCGTCCGAAGGGCTGGAGGTCGCCCTGCAGTATATGGAAGAACACTACGCCGAACCGTGGACGATCGAACGGCTGGCGCGGGTAGCCGGGGTAAGCCCCAAGTACTTCGTCGATCTGTTCAAGAAAAGGTACGGCGTCAGCGCCATGGAGCGTTTGACGGCGATCCGGCTGAGCCGGGCGAAACAACTGATGGAGCAACCCGCGTTGAAGCTTCGGGACATTGCCCATCGGGTCGGCTACGCCGACGAGTTTTATTTCAGCCGCAAGTTCAAGAAGGAGATCGGCGTCTCCCCGACCGATTATCGCAAGAGACGGCGCCTCAGGCTGGCAGCATACAGCCAGGAGCTGCTCGGCATGCTGCTTCCGCTGAACGTTCTTCCGTTCGCGGCGCCTCTTCACCCGAAATGGACGGCCTACTATTACCGCGTGCTTCGAGACGACATCCCGGTCCATCTGAACGCCAACCGCTACCGGAGATCGTGGCGGGCGGACGCGGAGCTGCTGCGGGAAGCGTCCGTCGATTTGATTCTGGCGCCCGACAACCTGGACGGCGAGGAGCGCAGGGCGTTGGATGCCCTTGACCTGCTCCAACTGGACGAAGTCAGCGTGCGGGGCTTGGGCGTTCGCGCGGACCGGGAGAGGCGAATTCAACTGCTGTGCTGCGTCGGCCTCGTGAGCGCTTGCGTCTCCGTCTCAGGCAGCATCGGCTTCGTCGGACTTATCGCGCCGCACATCGCAAGAAGGCTGACCGGCGTTCATTATCCCTACATCGTGCCGGTCAGCGGGGCCGTCGGCATGACGCTGGTTGTCGTCTGCGATCTGATCGGCAAGACGGTGTTCGCGCCGGCCGAGCTGCCGGTCGGCATCGTCGTGTCCATCGTCGGGGTTCCTTATTTCATCTCATTGCTCTATCGTTCGCGAAGAAAATAAGCGCTCCGCCGTTCGCGTCGGAAGCCGGGAGGAGAGGCTCGCTTCATGGAGGGAATGAAACGCAAGGCGGCGGTAAACGGACGGGTATTGCACGTCTATTTGCCGCCTTCTTATTCGGGGAGCGGCCGCAGCTACCCGGTCGTCTACTTGCACGACGGGGGCGAAGCGGCTTTTGACGGCATTAATTATTTAGAGTATTTATTTCACGAAGGGCGGCTGCCGGAGCTGATCTTCGTCGGCATCGAGCCGCGCAATCGGTTGGACGAATATACGCCTTGGCCGTCTTCGCCGCTCGTTCCGGGCAAGCCGGAGTTCGGGGGCGCCGGCGATCGTTACCTGGAGGAGGTGGCGCTGCGGATCAAGCCGTTCATCGACCGCGAATGCCGGACGCTGCCGGACAGGGAGCATACGGGGCTCGCGGGCTGTTCGCTGGGCGGCCTGATCTCGCTGCGGGCCTATTATCGTTATTCGGACATTTTCGGCAAAATCGCGCTGATCTCCGCTTCGCTCTGGTATGAGGGCGTCCCCGATTACGTGCGCCGGGAGCCGATCCCGAAGGAAGAGACGCGCCTGTTCCTGTCCGTGGGGGCGTTGGAGGGCCGTTACAATCGGAACGTTCAGCGGGACATGGCCGATCGGACGAGGCTCGTCCATTCGGCGCTGCTCGAGCGGGGGGTCCCCGGCGACCGGCTGAAGCTGGAGATCGCCGCGGAAGGTACGCACGATCCGATGTTTTTCGCCCGGAAATTCACGGACGCCTTGCAATGGCTGTTCGCGGGGGAGGCCGACGGATATGCGCGGTGAGTGGGAAGCCTTCTCGATATCCGGCGCGTCGCAGCGGAGATGGATTCGTCCGGACGGCCGAATGCACCGGATCATGTTATGGAAGCCGGAAGGGGCGCCGTCCGAGGCCGGTTACCCCGTCCTCTACGTGCTGGACGCCAATGCGGTGTTCGGCACGGTGGCGGAAGCGGTCCGCTTGCAGACGCGGGGACCGCATCGGCTCGCCGACGGGGCGGCGGTCGTCGGCATCGGATACGAGACGAACGGGCCGTTCGACGTGGAACGGCGCTTTTACGATTATACCGTCCGCGCGGAAGCGGAAGAGCTGCCGCCACGCAAGGACGGGACCCCATGGCCGGCGACGGGCGGGGCGGACGAATTCCTGGATTTTCTGGAAAACGAGCTGAAGCCCGCGATCGAGCGGGAGGTGCCGATCGACCGCAGC
Source organism: Cohnella thermotolerans DSM 17683 (assembly GCF_000429825.1). Lineage (GTDB taxonomy): Bacteria > Bacillota > Bacilli > Paenibacillales > Paenibacillaceae > Cohnella > Cohnella thermotolerans. The sequence continues at coordinate 3,213 of NZ_AUCP01000107.1, read as the reverse complement.
CGCCAAACGTTGATCGGTCATTCTTTGGGCGGTCTCCTCGCGCTGCGCGCGCTGTTTTCCGGGCGCGGAACCTATCGGTTCTACGCGGCGGGAAGTCCGTCCATCTGGTGGAAAAACCGCTGGATTGCCGCCGAGGCGCGGCGATGGGCGGAACAAGCGTCGGCCCCACGCCCCTTGGATGCGGGGGGTTCGACGAGGGCGGTCCGTTCTTCCGAAGCGAACGGCCGGGCGCGGGAGGCGGACGTTCGCCTGCTCCTGGCCGTCGGCGGACGGGAGAAGCCGCATATGGTGGAAGACGCCCGTCATCTGTACGAGCGGCTAACCGCGGAGGCCCTTCCGGGTCTGCAAGTCGAGTACTGCCTCTACCCGGAAGAAAGCCACCTCTCGGTGTTGCTTCCGTTCATCGCGAAGGCGGTTCGGTCCGCCTTGGAGCCGCCAGCTACTTCCGAATAAGCACGGGCGTATCGACCTTCACCTGGTCGTACAGCCAGTGTACGGACTTGTTGTGCATGCGGATGCAGCCGGCGGAGACGTACTTGCCGATCGACTTCTCGTTGTTGGTCCCGTGGATTCCGTAGGCATACGAGACCTGGCCGTTTTTGAGCGTCACTTTGAGCCCGAGCCAGCGGTCGCCCAGCGGATTTTTGGGGTCGCCGCCTTTAATTTTCTCTTTATAGTACGGGCGGTTTTTGACTTTCTCGCGAATCGTGAACAAGCCCTCCGGCGTGTAGGAGGGCTTCTTGCCGGTCGCCACGTCGAACGATTTGACCAATTTGCCCTTCTGGTAGAAGTAGAGCTTGTTGCTGGATTTGTCGATGACGATAAATTGCGCGTAATCGACATATTTCTTGTCCAAGGAGGTCGATTCCGCGCCTGCCGCATAGGTGGGGATGGCGAACAACAGCGCAACCACGGCGATCGCGGCGACCCAAAAACGTCTAAACATGGATGATAACACCTCCGGTGATTCCCATATATATGCAATGGGCGGAGGAGAATGAATGAGGACGGGGTGAAAATCGGGCATTCGACGGAGGGCGACAAGAGCCGCGGGCATCCTCCTTTCCGGAAGTGTCAAGCCCGTCACCCTCTATCTGCACCGTTAGGAGCCCACGTTGGAAGAAGAGACCGGCCGAGTCGTACGGGCTGCTAACGAATCGTATGATTCTTATGAGCGTCGAAAAGCCTGTTTGCCGACCTTAACGAACTACAGCAACGTTATTGGAAGAAAAAAACGATGGAATGTCGGTCTACGACGGGAATAGCGGCGCTGGAGTTCGTTAAGATTGCAAAACACGTGATTTTGACCAAATAAGGTTTTCTGGATTCGTTAGGCATCGGTCTTACGGAGACGATTCGGCAAAATTCCGAATCGATAAAAAAGCCCAATCGCCAAAGCGATTGAGCTTTTACTTAACCCTACATAACCCATCCTTAAAGGGCGACGGCCTCTTCCACGACCAAGGAATCCAAATATCGCTCGCAGTCGACGGCGGCCATGCAGCCGCTGCCGATTGCACTCGTAATCTGTCCGTAACGCGGGTCTTGAACGTCGCCGCAAGCGAAGACGCCGGGGATGCCCGTCTCGGTCGTGCCCGGCTTCACGAGCAGGTAGCCGCGTTCGTTCGTAGGAAGTTGGCCCTCCAGGAAGCCGGTGTTCGGCCGGGTTCCGATAGCCACGTACAGGCGGCGGCCTTCGATCACTTCTTCCGAGCCGGTCTCGTGGTTCATCACCTTCAGCCCGGTTACGCCATGCTCGTCGGCCAGCACTTCGATCGGCGTCCGGTTCAGCGCCCACTTGATTTTGCCGTACTGCCTTGCGCGCTCTTGCATGCCCTTGGAGGCGCGAAGCTCGTTGCGGCGGTGCACGATCGTCACCTCGGAGGCGTACCGCGTCAAGTAGATGGCTTCTTCAAGCGCCGAATCCCCGCCGCCTACGACGATGGCTTTTTTGCCGGTGGAGAAATAGCCGCTGCAAGTCGCGCAAATGCTGACCCCACGCCCGAAGTTCGCCTCTTCGCCGGGAATGCCGAGCAGCTTGAAGGAGGCGCCGGTTGCGATGACGACCGATTCGGCCTCCACCGTCCCGTAGCCCTGGATGTCGATCGCGTACGGACGCTTCGACAGATCCACCCGCTGCACGTTGCCGATCCGAATCCGGGCGCCGAACTGTTCCGCCTGCTTGGCCATATTGTCCAGCAAGGTGGGACCGTCCACGCCGGCCGGGAAGCCGGGGTAAGAATCGACCTCCATCGTGGTAATCAAATATTTGCTTGGCTCGAAGCCCTTGATGACCAGAGGCTCCAGATTGGCCCGCGCCAGATGAATGGCCGCGGACAAACCGGCGGGACCTCCGCCGATGACGACCGCTTTATACATGTAAACCGCCTACTTTGCGAATTAGTTGTTGGTCGGGACTTTCTCCCAGTCCTTCAGGAAGCGCTCGATGCCGATGTCGGTCAGCGGATGCTTCCACAGGGAAGGAAGGAGAGAGCCGGGAATGGTGGCGATGTCCGCGCCGGCGATGGCCGCTTGCTCCACATGGGCAATGTTGCGGACGCTGGCCGTAATAATTTCCGTTTTTAAGCCGTAGTTGCTGAGAATGGTCTTCAGATCCCGGATCAGCTTCAAGCCGTCGACGCCGATGTCGTCGAGCCGTCCGACGAACGGGCTGATGTAGGTGGCGCCGGCTTTCGCGGCCATCAGGCCTTGCGCGGCGGAGAACACCAGCGTAACGTTCGTTTTGATGCCTTCTTGCGCCAGAATGTGCGTAGCTTCCAGACCGGCTTCGGTGAGCGGCAGCTTGATGACGACGTTCGGCGCCCAGGTGGCGAGCTCATGCGCTTCCTTCACCATCTCCTCGACGGTCAGGCCGATGACCTCCGCGCTGACCGGTCCCGAGACGATGCTGCAAATTTCTTGAATGATCGCTTTGAACGGGCGGCCTTCCTTGGCGATGATGGAAGGATTCGTCGTAACTCCGTCTACCAGTCCGAGGCGGTTGATCCGTTTGATCTCCTCAATGTTGCCCGTATCCAGGAAAAATTTCATGTCGTTAACCTCCAGTAAAATTTGGGATGATAGGGGAAGGATGCTCGTTTTGCCGCGTTTAAGCGGTCGTTACGGCTTCCTTCTTCTCGACGGCGTGGCCGCCGAACTCGTTGCGCAGGGCGGCGACGACTTTGCCCGTGAACGTGTCGTTCTCGAGCGAAC
>NZ_AUCP01000106.1 GCF_000429825.1 Cohnella thermotolerans DSM 17683 | reverse complement strand
TTCAGTTGAATGGTTCCTATCGTCATTTGCAAAAGTTGCGCGCTCGTTGTGAGCATGTGTTTGCCGAAAGCAAAGTCGTACATGGCTTGGATCGAGCTCGGAGCCGTGGGTTGGACTGCATGCAGGAACAGGCGATACTTACGGCAACGGTTCAGAATCTGAAAAAACTATGCCGGTTTAAGAAAAAACGACCTCAAACCGGTATTTCGGCATGCGAAAAACCGAAATCCGTGATAACGGAGGTAGTGTCAGGCCTGCTAGTTCCAGCGCTCGCTGGGTTGTTCTTCTCATTTTGCACGCCGGTTAGACGGCAAGAACTGACTTAATTCACCGGACTTTTAGACTTCGCACTTACTATCAAAACTATGCGGATTGGGTGGCATGGGAGTGAGGAGGATTAACAGTGGCACAAATCGGAAGAAGAATCTATTACGACAAAACAACGGGAAACGTCATAGTTGACACCGGAGAGCGGACAGGCGATGTTATTGAAACCACACAGGAGCAAGATTTCGCCGCCTATGCGGCGCTGGCGGAACGCGTTCCCGATACGGTCGGTATGCTGCAACTGGAATACGGCCAGTATGCGCAGGACTTTATGGAGTGCTCCGGGTACAGGGTTGACGTGACAGGGGACAAGCCGACTCTCGTATTTTCTTATGCGGACCCGTCGACTCCGGAACCGCAGGAACCGGTCTACCAGGCGCCGCTGTCCGAACAGGTGAAGACGCTCCAAGAGACGGTCGACAGCCAGCAACAGGCGCTCGACGACATCACGCTCGCCATAGCCGATATTATCGGCGCTTAACGAACGGTTCCCGCAAGGAACCGTTTTTACATTCGAATAAAAAGAGGTGAACCCCGTGGCAATGGCCCCATACAAAGTGCGCATCATCGCGCGGGCCGCGGTGATCCGGTACAACGCCGGTGAGGAGCAAGTGAACGCGATCTTGGACTCGTACAACTTGACCCAGGAAGATCGCGGGCTTGTCGCAGCCCAAATAGCGGCGTATGCTCCCGAGATTCCTTTGAATGGCTAGCGGCATAGTAAAATTGCGGGCTTCGCTTCAGGCGAAGCCTCTTTCATTAGGAGGTGACCGCAAATGCCAGAAGAGACGAACGAGATTCTCCAACGCTTGACGCGCGTGGAGACGAAGCTGGACCTCATGAACAGCGCGCGCGATATCGCGCAGGATGCCCTGCAGTCGGCGAAGTCGGCACACCATCGGATCGACGAGATGCGGGAAGAACTGGCCGTTTACAAGCAGACGGTCAAATGGCTGATCGGCACGACGATCAGCTTCGGCGGGGTGGCGATTACGGCTTGCGGATTTTTGCTTAAGGTGGCGAACAATTAAGATGGATAACGCCCAACTGTTCACCTGGGAAGCTCTCTCCGCGATGGGGGGAGCTTCGTTGTTAACGTACTTTATTGTCCAGTACACGAAGTCTCTGCTGGATCGAATCGCTCCGCGGCTGCCGACCGACCTGTTCGCGGTGCTGACGGCGTTCGCGATCCTGACGCTGGCGCAGCTGGCGAACGGAGCCGACGGGCGCGACTGGCGCCTGTACGGGCTGGCGCTCGCCAATGCCTTTCTGGTGGCGGCGGCGGCCGGGCAAATTCGCAACAAAGCGGTCGATCCGCCGGGTTCCGAGGAGAGCAAAGCCGGTCCGCCGTGACCGCGCAAGCACGCCAGACATACTCTAAGGACAACCTGCGAGGGCCATCCCGACTCATACCGGGACCGCTCTGCCGCATATTCTATTAGGTAAGGGGGCTCCCCATATGGCCGACTACCTATCGGCTGCTGCGCAAGCCTTCATCGCCCGCATCCTGCCGGCGGTCGGAGGCGGCCGTGATGTTGCTGGAAGTAACGGACTTTTGGGAGGTTGGAGTAGACCAGCATATCTGTGAAAGAAATTTGGTCGAACGTTTTATAGCGAATAGGCGATCTCAATGAAAAACCCCCTGAAACCGTATATGTTCATTATACAACGGAATCGGGAGTATTCGTGAGAAAAAGGGGTATTTTGTTCGAAATATCGCTAATATTGAGTTTTTATTTTCGAACACCTGCTCACTATCCACAATGAATCGACAGCCTCTGTGGGTCCGTTAGCGATCGGTCTTCTGAAGGGAAAGTGTACACAAGCGACAGGCCCTTAACGTCAGCACTCACCGGGACCCGAACGCCATTGGCGGTTCTAACCGCAAGCTGCTGTCCCGCAGCAGCCGTTACGCGGAGGCTCTCCTCACCGACGGCCAGACGGCCGCGAGAGCGGTCGCTGCCGGCGGGTACGCAACGCATCCCGGCTATGCCGACAAGCGGATTGCCGTCATGAGCGCCAATGTTCTAAATCAATATGAGGATATAAAGCGAGAGGAAGGAGAGAACGGCAACGTGGATACGAACGAAGGCAGTGCCGCCGGGATCGTGGGCATCGACTGCTCCACGCCGCTTACGGCGCAATCGGCCCAGGGAATCGCGGCGGCCGGCTACCGATTCGCGGCTCGCTACCTGGTTCCGCAGCAGTACAAGTGGAAGCGGCTGACGCTCGCGGAAGCGCAGGCGATTACCGCTGCGGGCATGCAGATCGTCTCCGTCTTCGAGACGACGGCGAACCGGGCCTCCGGCGGCGCGTCGGCGGGGCAGAGCGACGGAGCGGCGGCCTACAAGGAAGCGCAGGCGATCCAGCAGCCGGCCGGCAGCGCCATTTACTTCGCGGTGGATTACGACGCACAGCCGAAGGATTACGACGCGATCGAGGCTTATTTGAAGGCGGCCGCGGCGCAAATTCCCGGCTACGAAGCGGGCGTCTACGCTTCCTACGCCGTCGTGGAAGAGATGTACAACCGCAAAGCCTGCAAGCATTTCTGGCAGACGTACGCCTGGAGCAGAGGCAAGATCAGCTCGCACGCGAACCTGTATCAATACCGGAACAACGCGAAAGTGGCCGGCGTGGCCGTCGATCTCAACCGCGCCTACGGCGGCGAAGGCTGGTGGAATACGAACGAAGACGAAGGAGAGAGCTCGATGACCAAGGAAGACGCGGAGAAAATCATCCGGTTTCTGTCGGCGGCGTGGTTCGCGGCGGCGGACCCGGCTTCGAAGGAAGAGTTCAACCGGCTGGCGAACGAGGTGCGGAAGGCGGCGGGCATTCCGGTCGTCTGACGCGAGAGCGCCCCGCCCTAGTTTGGGACATGCCGAAGAAGGTTATAGGTAAAGATGAATCTTCTTCCGGAAAGCAAGGTGATCCTTATCCCCCAAGGCAAATATTTTCGCATCGGCTACGGCATCATCGTCGCCCTGTCGATCGTCTATTTGGCGTCGAAGGTCGACTTCATTTTCCGTCCGTTCTGGACGATGCTCAAGGCGCTGCTGCTGCCGATTTTTTTGTCGGTCGTCTTCTATTATCTGCTTCGCGGTCCGGTCAACTATTTGGCCAGACAGATGAGGAACCGCACGCTCGCGATCTCCGTCGTCTTCCTCGGACTGACGGGGATCCTCGTGCTGATCGGCGTTCTGGTCGGCCCGATTATCCGCATTCAGCTCGACAGTCTCATGAACAATCTGCCGCAGCTCATCAAGCTCGGCGAGGATCAGGTCGCGAAGCTGCAAAAAAACGAATGGCTCGCCCGCTATTTGCTGGAGCACCGGATCGACCTGTCGGCGAAAATTCCCGAGCTGATCAACCGGATCGTCTCCAACGTCGGCGACGCCGTCAACCGCACGATCGATTTCGTGTCCCATGTCGTGCTGCTGCTGTCCACCGTCCCTTTCATCGTCTATTACATGCTCAAAGGCGGCAGCAAGTTTCCCGATCTCGTGCTCAAGTTCATCCCCGACCGGCACGACGAGGAAGCGCTGAAGATCATGCAGGACATGGACCGGACGCTAAGCGCATACATACAAGGCAAAATTCTGGTCAGCCTTGGATTCGGGATTCTGACGCTGATCGGCTACTCCGTTGTCGGGCTGCAATATTCGCTGCTTCTTGCGCTCGCGCTGACGCTGATGAACTTCATCCCCTACGTCGGCATTCTGCTGGGGATGGTGCCGAGCGTCATCGTCGCGTTTATCGACTCGCCGTGGAAGGTGGCGGAGACGATCGCCGCCGTCGTCATCGTTCAGCAGCTCGAGGACAAGGTGCTGTCCCCTCAGATCATGGGCAAGAAGCTGGCCATCCACCCGCTGACCATCATCATCGTCCTGCTCGCGCTGGGCAGCCTGGGCGGCTTGCTCGGCATGTTCGTGGCCGTTCCGACCTACGCGCTGGTCAAGGTGATCGCCACCCATTTGTACCGGCTTTACCGGCTGCGCAAAATCGAGATTACCGATACGCCGCCCTGACGGAAGAGAGGCACGCGCGGAGTCCCCTGCATATACTGGCAGCAGCTAGATGAGGCATTCGCCCGCCAAGGCGGACGGAGGCAAGCAGTCGCATGACGAACGGGGGAGCGTGTTACCGAATGTCGATTATATCGGGCTTTCCAAGAACGCTGCTGGAGGAACATAGAAGGTGGCATAACGCCCGCCATACGGTCGATACCGACAGGCCGCCCGACGGCTACGGGGAAGACTTTCTGTTGTTCCACCGGTCTTTCATTCGCAAGGCGCTCAGGTGGTACGAGAGAGCCGGCCACGACCTGAACCTGGTCGAACCGTGGTCGTCGGTGCCGGAGCCGATTCGCCAGGCTTCCTGCTACGACCGGCGGGCCGAATACCGGGTTCTTCTTCAGCCGGAGACTTTCGCGTCGTCCGACGAACTGGGCCGCTTCATCGAAGGGTCCGGCCTGCACGGCTGCATTCATCAGGAGGCCGCCGAGTTGTTCGAGGAGCCGGAATTGAACGATTTCGACATCGCTCCGCGCTCGACGTACTTCTACAACATTCATGGCATGATCGATCGTTGGTGGCGCAATTGGGAAGGACTCGGCAATTTCAACGCAGGGCTGTCGTTCTGGAGAGGCAAGTTTTACGAGCGGGAAGGAGAAGTTCTCCGATACAGGCGGGAAGACGGGAGCTGGTGGCTGGGGAGGCCGGAGGTCCGGAGCCGGCGCGAGAAATTCGGTCCGGTCCGCGAAGCGGCCGGCGACAACGCGGCGGGAGAGAACATTCGGCTTGATTGGGGAGCGGTCGGCGAGAGCCGAACGTTCGGCGCCGTCAACGACGGCCGTCCGTTCCGGGTGTGGGACACGGACGGAGACGGCCGTCTCGACGTGCTGTTCCAATCGCCGCTGACCGGCGACTGGTGGGAAGGCTCGCTTCGCAGCGGCCGGCTCGTATGGTCGCCGATCCGGCTCGAATGCATCGGCCTTCCGTCTCAGTCGGACGATCCGCTTCGGGCCATCTCGAGCAGGAAGCGGAAAACGCCGATATAATACGTTTTGTCGCGGGAGATGAACCGGTCCGCCGTCACTTCCTCCGTTGCCGGAACGAGGGAGCCGCCGGCCGAGAGGCGGACGCCTTCAGCCGTCACCGACGCCCGCTCGCCGTTCATCAGGGCGATCAGCGCTTCGGCGTCCGCCTCATAGAGGCCCGCGACTTCGTCGGGCTGAAGCCGGAACGAGGTAAGCGGCTCCTCGGTCAAGCAGCCGAATACGTGGCTGACTTCCCGGTCGATATAAGGGACGGAGCCGGCTTCTCCGCATTCTTCCTCGCGCAACGTTCCGTAGGGAACGAGCTTCTCGAACGGAACGCTCCAGCCGATCTCCTCGTCCATCTCGCGGGCGGCGTCCCGCACCGACTCTCCCGCGGCCAGATGGCCGGCGACCGTAATGTCGAACCGGTCCGGGTTCGTATCCTTCTGCGGGCTTCGCTTCTGGAAAAGCACGTAAGCCCGTCCGTCCTCGCCTCGCCGCGCGACCCAGCAATGAAACGTATGATGCCACAGGCCGCGCGCGTGAACCTCCTGGCGGGTGGCCTTGCCGATCGGGCGGTCTTGATCGTCGTAAACGTCGAACCATTCCGTCGTCATAGGCTAAGCCCGCCCCGCGGCGGCTAGTCCGGCCGAATCGGCGGACAGATCGGACGTGCAGTGTCCGCAGCGGACGGCTGCGAGCGGAATGAACGCGCCCCCGATGATCACGCCGACCCCCAGGTCGATCACATTTTCCCGCATCGCGAACGCCTTAAACTCCTGCACCCAAGATTTAACCATCTTTTCAACTCCTCCAATTTTGGTGAAAAAATAGAAAAGGAATTTGGAAAATACCGTCGAAATCAATACAACAAGCGCGAAAATCAGCACATATTGCGAGGGAAATGGATGAACGGTACCGGAGGCGCCTGGCCTGCAATCTTTCTGCTGCTGGCACTGTCGATCAGTATACTCGCATCTTATACCATGTTCAATTTTATCGGCAACCTGAAAAGAACCAATAACGCCTTCCGGATTTTCTGGCTCGCAGGCGGAGCGTTCGTCTTCGGCGTCGGGCTCTGGGCGAAGCATTTCGTGGCGACCATGGCTTTCGACAGCCCCTTGTTTTTCTCCTGGAGCATGCCCGTCTCCATTCTGCTCACGATTTTTTTCTCGCTGATGGCGTTCATCATGCTGACCATTCAGAGCACGCTGCGGCACCGGGTCGCCATCGGCAGCGTCATCCTGAGCTTCGGCGTCGGATTCATGAACTATTTCAGCCTGCTCGGACAGCCGATCGAGCGCATTGCGGCCAATCCGGCGACGATCGTCGTGTCGCTGTTCGTGCTGTTTATCGGAACCTTCGCGGCGTTCAGGCTGTCCGAACTGGGGGGCGGCGAGAGGAACAAATGGCTTGCCGGCGTGACGCTGGGCCTGGCGACCATCTTCGTCCAGATGCTCGGCACGAGCGCGCTCGATATCGATTATTCGGTTTATTACACGTTGGACAAGCTGAACGCCGACGTCCGTCTGCTCGTCCTGATCGTCGGCATCTACGCGCTTCTGCTGCTGACGGCGACATGGGTAACCTGGTACGTCGACAAAAGAATGAATCAGATGGACGAGCGTTACCGGCTGGTCGTTGAAAATTCCCTCGATACGATCGCGATCTTCAAGCAGGAGCGCTGGTCGTTCGTCAACGCGGCGGGGCTGCGAATGTTCGAGGCGGACGGTCCCGGCGACATGCTCGGCAAATCGATCTATTCCTTCCTCAAGCCGGAGGATCACGATTCGGTGCGGGAGCGGCTGCACAATTTGATTATTACGCGGAGCAGCGGTCCTTTGGAACAACAATGGTATACGCTCAAAGGGAAAGTGCTGCATACGGAGATTGTCGAGACGATCACCACGCTGGAGAACGAGCCGGCCGTTCAAGTGATCATCCGGGACATCTCCGAACGCAAGAAGAACGAGGAGCTGCTCATCAATTCCGAGAAGCTTTACGTGGCGGGCCAGCTCGCTGCGGGCATCGCCCACGAAATCCGCAACCCGCTTACCTCGCTTAAGGGATTCCTGCAGCTGATCGCTTCCGGCCGCAAGGAAGCGAGCTACTACAACATCATGAACTCCGAGCTGGACCGGATCGAAGACATCGTCAGCGAGCTGCTCATGCTGTCCAAGCCGCAAGTGTACGAGCTGTCGTACCACGACGTCCGCAACATGATGCGGGAGACGATCACGCTGCTGGAGACGCAGGCGATTCTCCACAACATCGCCATCGAGACGGACCTCGGACGCGACGTTTTATGGGTGTACGGGGTCGAGAACCAGATCAAGCAGGTGTTCATCAATGTGATCAAGAACGCCATCGAGGCCATGATCGACGGAGGAGCGATCCGCGTCAAGCTGAGCCGGGAGAACGATTCGGTGCGGATCCGCATCTCCGACGAGGGGCCCGGCATCGGGGAGGATCAGTTGGCCAAGATGGGCCAGCCTTTCTATACGACGAAGGAGAAGGGCACCGGGCTCGGCCTAATGGTCAGCTACAAGATCGTGGACAACCATCAGGGGAAAATCGACGTGTACAGCCAGTTGGGAAGAGGAACGACGTTCGAGATCCGGTTCCCGTTCCGCTACCCCGAGATGTCTACGGTCACGAAGAGCAGTTGAAGCGGAGAGCGGCGTATGTCCGGCCGCCTCTCCGCCGGAATGGCCGAGCGGAATTCCGCTTCCCGCCCGCATCCGTTCGTCCGTAGGCCGCCCTTTCCGCAATGACCCCGAGGCAGTGCGTTTGCCGCCTTCGGCGTTCGTCCACCCCCTTCCGCCATGCTTTGAGACCCTTCCCTTCCCGTTATCCGATTCCTCGTTGACGGCTCACAAGGTCATCGCCCGAACGCGGTCTCCCTTTGCCGAAATTTGTTGTTTTCTTTTGGGATAGAAGCTCGGAGGAGTTTGCGGCAGGCGAACAGGGGAACGGGCATGCTATAATAGGGCTTGCTGAACGAACAAAAAATCCTTATTCCACAAGGGATTTGAGCTACTTTTGTCGAATTTATCTGCAAGGAAAACATAGAAAATTGGCAAAAAACCTTGCAGATGGAGTGAGCGAACGTGTTCGTGCCGAATCGGGATATGGCAGATCTGTTGGAAAATTTCTACTTACCCTTTGGCGGGAAGCTTAAT
>NZ_AUCP01000105.1 GCF_000429825.1 Cohnella thermotolerans DSM 17683 | reverse complement strand
CGAAACAAAGCCAGACAAATTCAGTTGAATGGTTCCTATCGTCATTTGCAAAAGTTGCGCGCTCGTTGTGAGCATGTGTTTGCCGAAAGCAAAGTCGTACATGGCTTGGATCGAGCTCGGAGCCGTGGGTTGGACTGCATGCAGGAACAGGCGATACTTACGGCAACGGTTCAGAATCTGAAAAAACTATGCCGGTTTAAGAAAAAACGACCTCAAACCGGTATTTCGGCATGCGAAAAACCGAAATCCGTGATAACGGAGGTAGTGTCAGGCCTGCTAGTTCCAGCGCTCGCTGGGTTGTTCTTCTCATTTTGCACGCCGGTTAGACGGCAAGAACTGACTTAATTCACCGGACTTCTAACGCCTTTCGCCTTTCATTCGCCTTCCGCTTTCGACTCCGACCTTTCATTCGCCTTTCTTTCGCCTTCCGCCTTCCGACCTTTCATGCGCCCTCCGCCTCCCATCTTCCGCCCTTCCCCCACGCTAAGCTCGGCCCCCGCCCTTCTTCCGGCGCAGCAAATACGCGAAGAAGGGCGCTCCGATGAACGCGGTGACGACGCCGAGCGGAATTTCCGTCGGGCTGAGCAGCGTGCGCGCGATCGTGTCCGCCCACAGCATGTAAGTGCCGCCGAGCAGCGCGGACAGCGGAATAAGCAGGCGGTAGTCCGGCCCGACCAGCAGCCGCACCAGATGCGGAACGACGAGGCCGACGAACCCGATCGTTCCGGCGATCGACACCGCGCCCGCCGTCATCAGCGTGCTGACGACGAGCACGACGACCTTCGTGCGTTCTACGCGCACGCCCAGATGCGCCGCCTGCCGTTCCCCCAACGCGAACAGATTGAGCGATCTCGCGTAAGCCAGGAGCACGGCCAGGCCGACGACCAAATAAGGCAGCAGCGCGCCCGCGAACGGCCAACCGCGCAAGGCGAGGCTGCCGAGCAGCCAGAAGACGATCTCGTTGACCACTTTGTCCGAGAGCGACACCATGAACGACACCATCGACCCGAGAAAAGCTTGCAGCACGACCCCCGACAGCAACAGCGTCTCCATCCGGATTTTGCCCTGATCGCGGGCGAGACGCAGCACGACGGCCAAGCTGAGCAGCCCCGTGCCGAACGCGACGATCGGGATCGTCCATTGGCCGAGTCCGGCGAACTGCATGCCCGTCAGCATGAGGAAGGCGGCGCCGACCGCCGAACCGGACGCCACCCCGAGCGTATAAGGGTCGGCCAGCGGATTGCGCAGAACACCCTGAAAACCCGCCCCCGCCAAAGACAGACAAGCGCCGACGACGATGGCCAGCGCGACGCGGGGCAAGCGGATTTTCAGAACGATCTGCCCGGACGATTCCGGCCAGGCCGCGAAGCCGGCGCCGCCGGAGAACCCCGGCACCTGATGAAGCAGAATGCCCCACACTTCCGACAGAGGCAGGCGGGCGGAGCCCAGCGACAGGCTGACGACGGCAGAGAAGAGAAGGAGCGCGGCAGACGCTCCTCCCCACAGCAGCCCTTTGCGGCTCATTCCTTCACCAGGTCCGGATAGATCGCTTGGGCGACGTCGAGCAGACCTTGGGTAATTCTAGGGCCCGGACGCGACAGCACGTCTTGATCCAGACCGATGACGCGGTTGTCCTTGATGGCGGTAATTTTGTCCCATCCGCTGCGGCCGCGAATGATCTCTTCCAGCGTCTTGCCCGTCTTCTCGTCCGTCACGCCGAGCGTATACAGAATGACGTCCGGGTTGCTCTGGACGATTTTCTCCTCGCTGATTTCGTTCCAGCCGGTCGTATCGCCCGCGATGTTCACGCCGCCCGCGACCGAGATCAGCTCGTCCATGAACTCGCCCTTGCCGACCGTCCAGCCCGGCGAGAATTCGACGTACACTTTCTTCTTCTCTTCCGGCTTCACGGAAGCGACGGCGTCCTTCACCTTCTGGATGTCGGCCTTCATGGAGGCGACGATCTCTTCCGCCTTCGCCTGCGTGTCCGTAATGACGCCGAGGTCCAGAATGTCCTGCATAATGTCGTCCAGCGTCTTCGGCTCGGTCTTGTACAGGTTCAGCTTCAGCCCGCGCAGCTTCTGCACGACCTCGTCCGGCATGGAGATGCCCGTCACGACAAGGTCGGGGTTCAGCCCGACGATCGCTTCCTCGTTCGGCTTCGTAATGCCGCCGACCTTCGGCTTATCCTTCGTCTCGGCGGGGTAGTTGTCGAAGTCGGATACGCCGACGACCTTGTCCCCGAGCCCGAGCGCGAACAAAATTTCCGTCTCCGCCGGAGACGTCGAAACGATGCGCTCCGGCGCCTTGTCGAACGTGAACGATTGTCCCGTCGCGTCCTGAACGGTGAGCGGGTATTCCGTATGCTTCCCATCCGCGGCGGAGGACGGAGACGCCGATTCGCTCGCGGACGCCGTCGGGCTGGCGGAAGCCGAGACCGACGGCGAGGCGGACGGCGAAGCGCCGCCGTTCTCTTCCTTGCCGCCGCACCCGGCCAGCACCGCCAGCAGCGCGGCCAGCAACATCAAACCTGTCAAATAACGCTTCATCCTTCACTTCCCCTTCATGAGTGTATGTTTTCAGCGGGAAGCGCTTGAACACGAACGCCAATCTCGACAAAGCCGCACATCAAGAAAACCCCCCGTTTCCATCGAGGAAACAGAGGGTCCGCCAATCAGGTGAGAGAAATCGCCAAAACGAACGGCGGCAGCCGTCCGACCTGGACCGTTCCTGATATAGCCGTTCCTTTCCGCGAAGGACACCTTGGCTTAGCTTCTAGGCAGGTTTCCTGGCTGTCGGGCGTTGCGGCTCCCCCCCGCCTTCCCGCTTCCTTGCGGAAGCAGTGGCCTGTTGGGAAGAGCCGCCCGATTTACAGTGGCGGGACCGCGCCGGATTCGCACCGGCTTCCCTTTTACCCCTGCAGCTCTCTCAAGCTGCACGGCACCTAGTCGCGATAAAGTCAATTCGTAGATCAAGCACAATCGCTATTGACGAAATTATAGCCTATTCGACCGGCAAAAAACAGCTTTTCTTTTCCAACCGCAAAGCTCCTACTCTCTCAGCGCATCCCGCAGCCGGGTCGACATGCCGCCTCCCGAAGCGGACGCGAGCGCCTTCCTCGCCTTGCGCAGCTCTTCCGCAAGCTTGCGGTTCGATTCGCGCAGCTCCTCCAGCTCCTCACCGGCCGAAGGCGAGTCCCCGGGCTCGCTGCCGAAGCTGATGCCGCCTGCGTAATAATCCCGCTCCCGGTACGCGCGGAACGCGATCTCCAGCTCCGGCAGGCCGAGCGCTTCGCGGATATGGCGATCGACCGCTTGGGCGAAGCGGTCCTGAACGGCCGGCCCCCGGTCGAACCAGGCGACCTCGATGAAAGGATACGAGTCGGCGAGCTCGCCGTCCGCCGATACGGCGGTCGTGTGCAGCACCTCCAGCAGAAAGTCGCCGCGCGGACACCCGCAGATGGCGGACAGCTCTTCCGTGAGCTTCCGGCTGACGGAACGGATTTGTTCGGGGCCGACGCCCCGGATCAGCAGATGAGGCATAGTCTTGTGAACTCCTGTTCGCAAACGGATGTTTTTCTTCCATCATAGCGCGATCTCCGTCGGGAAGCCAGCGAACGCCCCTTTGGCGGATGGACCGGCCGAAGGCGCTAACGGTTCGGGATCGGGGATTCGATGGGGGAGGAGTCGGGTACGCCGGGAATTTCGGGCATCGCCCGCCGCCGATTTGGTGAACGGAACGTCCGGGCTTTATACTAATAGAGAGAAACCTGGACCGGCCCGGGAACCATCTCTCTCATGGGGGGCGCGCGATTTGAGCTTTTTGCAGAACGCCATGGATCATTACGGATATTGGATACTCGGACTCGGCCTGATGCTGGAAGTGCTCGCGCTGCCGCTGCCGGGCGAATTCCTGATGAGCTACGCCGGACTTCTCGCGTTCCAGGGGACGTTAAGCTGGCCGCTCGCCGTACTGGCCGCCTGGATCGGCAGCTCTCTGGGCGTGACGGCCGCTTATTGGATCGGTTATAAGGCGGGAAGGCCATTCTTCGAAAAGGTCGGGCCCCGCATCCACCTCGGCGCGGACAAGCTGGACAAGGTGTCGGGCTGGTTCGAGCGCTACGGCAACAAAGTGCTGCTCATCGCCTACTACATTCCCGGCGTCCGCCATTTTACCGGCTATTTCTCGGGCGTGACGCGGCTGCCGTTCCGCATTTTCGCTACGTACGCCTATATCGGGTCGCTGATCTGGACGGGGCTGTTCATCACGCTCGGCAAAATATTGGGCCCGCAGTGGGAGCACTTCCACC
Organism: Cohnella thermotolerans DSM 17683; assembly: GCF_000429825.1. Lineage (GTDB taxonomy): Bacteria > Bacillota > Bacilli > Paenibacillales > Paenibacillaceae > Cohnella > Cohnella thermotolerans. The sequence goes on along the minus strand of NZ_AUCP01000105.1, from coordinate 4,548 downwards.
ATTCGCTGAGCAAATATTTTTTGTTCGCCGGCATTCTGGTCGCGGCCTATCTGATCGTCTATTCCTTCATCAAGAAAAGAAAAATCCGCTTCAAAGAGGCGAGCCTGCGCTGGATCGAACGCGGGATGGCTTCGCTGCGGTCCGTAAGGAAGCTGGAGTGGGCGGTCGCCCTGTCCTTCGTCGTCTGCGTGGCCACCGTTACTTGGGCGATCTCCGTCATCGAAGACTTCCTTAATCACGAGTTCGCCGAATTCGACGAGCTCGCTCCGCTCGTCGTGCACGCCGTGTTCGGTCCGGATTGGAGCCCCTTCATGCACGTCCTCCTGCGGTTGTCCCGTCCGGAAACGCTCGTCCCCGTGTTCGCCGCGGCGCTTGCCGCCATCTGGATTCGCAGCAAAGACCGATTGCTCGCGTACGGCTTTTACATGCTCGGGCTGTGCGGCGGCTTGCTCGGCGAAATGGGGCTGCGGCGCCTTTTCGACCGGGAGGGCCCGCTGGGCGTCCCGCTCTCGTTCCCGAGCGAGACCGTCATTCTGGCCGCTATCGTCTTCGGACTGTCCGCCTACTTCGCGGGAAGGGCCGCCCGGCACGGTTGGTTGAAAATCGGACTCAGCCTCGCCGTCCTGCTGGCCTGCCTGCTCGTGGGCATCGCCGCCGTCTATTTGAGCCAGGCGTACGCGAGCGACGTGACCGCCGCGCTCGCCTTCGGCGGCGGATGGATCAGCTCGGTCGTCGTGCTGTTCGAGTTCTCGCTGCTGATCCGAGGGGCGAACGCCTCCGGCCGCCCGCCCGTTTAGCGCCCGCCGCCGGCTTCCCTTACCGCGCGAGGAAGCCGACCGGCGCCGAAGCGCCGCCGCTTCCCCACTCGCCTTTGCGGTCCTTGGCCAGCTCGCCCTTCATCTCGGCCACGATACGCTCCAGGTCCGCTTCGCCTTCGTAGTGCTTCTGAAGCGCGGCCGACACGTACAGCTCGCCGAGCAGCGCGGACAACGTCTGAGGTAAGGGGATGAGCCTCCAAATGGAAAAAAAAGAGACGCAGGGGTATATTCCGAGTTCAGAAGTAGGAAATACGGCATAGCGTCGGTGAAGGAACTTTGTCTTTGAAAAGAAGCGAAGGGCTGAGCGGCCAGCCCTTCGCCGGCAATCGGCACTTGCTCCGCTTATCGAAAATCCGGTGGCGTCCGGCGGGCGACACCCGTCAGGATGGCCGTTTCGATGACGGCGTGCCTGACCTTCGTGACGACCTGCTCGTTGAAAATGCTCGGAATGATGTACTGGGCGTTCAGCTCGTTCTCCGTGACGACGGAGGCGATCGCCCGCGCGGCCGCCAGCTTCATCGGCTCGTTGATGCGCCGCGCCCGGCAGTCGAGCGCTCCTCGGAACAAGCCGGGGAAGACGAGCACGTTGTTGATCTGGTTCGGGTAATCGCTTCGCCCGGTCGCGAACACCTTCACGAGGGGAAGAGCCGTCTCCGGATCGATCTCCGGCTGCGGGTTCGCCATGGCGAAAACGATGCGGTCCGGCGCCATCGCCTGCACGTCTTCCGCGGACAGCACGCCGCCTCGGGAGACGCCGATGAAGACGTCCGCGCCGCGAATGACGTCCTGCAGCCTGCCGGCCTCCGCTTCGACCTGCGGCTGCTCCGCCAGCCATTGCCACATCGGATGGTGCGGATAGCTTCCGCCCCGTACGATCGCGCCGTCCCGGTCGACCGGCACCAGCCTGCGCACGCCCGCCGCCAGCAGCATTTTGCAGATCGAGACGCCTGCGGCGCCGATCCCGTTCACGACGACGCGCACCTGATCCATTCGCTTGCCCACCACCTTGAGCGCGTTCAGGATGCCGGCGATGACCACGATCGCCGTTCCGTGCTGGTCGTCGTGGAAAATCGGGATGTCCAACTCCTCCGTCAGCCGCGTCTCGATCTCGAAGCAGCGCGGAGAGCTGATATCCTCCAGGTTGATGCCGCCGAAGATCGGCGCAATCGCCTTGATCGTCCGGATGATCTCTTCCGTATCCTTCGTGTCCAGGCAGATCGGGAAGGCGTCCACGCCGGCGAGCTGCTTGAACAGCATTGCTTTCCCTTCCATGACCGGAGCGGCCGCATACGGCCCGATGTCCCCGAGCCCGAGCACCGCCGTGCCGTCGGTCACGACGGCGACCGTGTTCCGCTTGATCGTCAGGGAATAAGCTTTGTCGGGCGCCTCGTGAATCGCCGTCGACACCCGGGCTACCCCCGGCGTATAGACGCGGGACAGGTCGTCCCGATTGCGGATCGCGAGATTGGGCTGGACGGAAATTTTGCCGCCGAGATGGGCCAGGAATGTCCGGTCGGACACATTGATAAGATGGAGACCTTCGAGCTGCTTCAACGCCTCGACGACCTTCGCTTCCCCTTCTTCCGTCACGTGAACGGTAATGTCGCGGATGGACAGATCTTGTCCGGGGCGGATGACGTCGATGGAAGTAATATCCCCTCCCGCCCGGCCGATCGCCGAAGCCACGTCCCCGAAATGAATCCGGGCATGATTCATTTCCACACGCAAAATAATGCTGTTATAAGCCATGTCGCAAACGCTCCTTTGCCGATTTTGATGCCTTTTTCGAAGGACGAGAACCTGTCTTGTCTTTCTAGGATCGTCCAATCTGCGGCCCGTAAGACGTATGGGCTGCAGGGGTCGGTGCCGGATCGGATCAGCCGCGTCTGATTGTTGGCCGGGCCTGCGCGCAAGATCGCTTAGGGACTGCGCAACGCTAAATGGCTTCGTGGTCTGCGAAATTCAGCAACGACAACTTAAGGCTTCGTCGGAAGGGCCGCAATCTCCTTCGTCGGATCGGAAATTTTTGTTCCTCGCGGTCCCGGCGTATCTCTACATGACCGTTCCTTCGCTCGTCTCGCTGGCCGCCTGACGAAGAAAAACGAGCAAGGGCAGCTTCCGTTCGCAACGAACGGTAAAGCTGCCCTTTTGGCGCGAACACGCCGTCCGCTATTTCCGGATGTCCGTCTGCGCCAACACCTCGTAATCGGCGCCCAGATGCGTCTGCAGCGCCTTCAGCGCCGCCACGGCGACGGCTTTATCCTGCTCCCCGGTGCCGCCGCTGACACCGATACCCCCGATCACTTCGCCGTTCACGACGATCGGAAAGCCGCCGACGAAGATGGCGAACTTCCCCGGGAACATGGCGTGGATGCCGAACGCCTCCCCCGTCGTCGTCGCGGCGCCGCCCGGCTCGTTGAACAGATGGGTGGAGCGCTTGTGCGCGCTCGCCGTAAACGCCTTGGCCATAGCCAACTCGGGGCCCGTCAGGCGGGCGCCGTTCATCCGCTCCAAGGCGATGACATAGCCTCCTTCGTCGACGATGCAGATCGTCTCGAGCGCGCCCGCCTCCTGAGCGGCCCGCTTCGCCGCCTCCAGCATCGCCTTCGCTTCCTCCAGCTCCAGCCGTAGAACCGATCTCATCGCTCGCCTCCTTCGTCCATTTCGCGCTGCGAAACCGCGGGATTCGGTCAAATCAGCCGATGGCTTCTGCCGTTGTTCCCTGATCTGATCCCGCCAATATGGTGGGGCCCGTTCGGATACAGAAGGCAGACGGTCGAGCAAGTATTCAGCATGACGCCAGCTTTTCGCCGCAAGTTACTTGTCGATATTCTTCGTCCACCTTAAAAAACTTTTATTACTTTTTAGTGATTTGATTGCAATTAATTCCTTATCTTGTGAGTTTCTATGATAACGGCTAACGATTAGATTGTATGCAACACTGGGCTGTTCCTTGCCCAGTGACTTGCTGCAATAAATAAGAGCCGATTTCCGGGCGACTTTAGCGGGGACAAACTGGAAACCGACTCTATGCGCTCTTGCCCGGCTAATGCAAAGCACATTGCCTAGAAGCTTTTATTGTAAGTTCAAATGCTTTGTACAGTCCAGAGAGTAGCCAACTACGAAAGGAGGGTTCATTCCTGCTCTTGTCTTTTAGAGGCCAGAGGCAGCTCGTAATGCAATGTAAATCGTATTACACAAAATCGTAACTGGTATTGGTTATGAAGAATATCAAGATACCGACGAGAACAATGCATGGTTTAGATACGTAATTGTCCATGACACTTGGGACAACACTCCAAAAGACGTTTACATTTACTTACCGCAGCTGTCTTGGAACGAGACGGTAAAGGTTATACCCAACTAGAAATGAAAAGGAGTAGCCGTAACAGGCTACTCAGACTGTCGAGAAAATCTCGGCGGTCTTTATTTTTGTTCCTTATATTTAACGCGGCACCGCGTTAATATGGTATAATTTAGTTAATCATTATCCAGAAAGCGTGGTGCTCTCATGCTCTACACTCATCAGCCCGACCCCCAATTGGATTATGAATTGGTTTGCATCGAGCACATGGTCCCTGAGGATCATCTGCTGCGTTATATCGACAAGTACATAGACTTCACGTTTATTCGAGAAAGGGTACGCCCCTACTACAGCGAAACCCATGGCCGTCCTTCCATTGATCCTGTCATGCTCTTCAAAATGCTATTTATCGGCTACTTATACGGG
>NZ_AUCP01000104.1 GCF_000429825.1 Cohnella thermotolerans DSM 17683 | reverse complement strand
AGGAAATTTGAGAGGGGCTGTCCTTAGTACGAGAGGACCGGGATGGACGCACCGCTGGTGTACCAGTTGTTCCGCCAGGAGCACCGCTGGGTAGCCAAGTGCGGGAGGGATAAGCGCTGAAAGCATCTAAGCGCGAAGCCCGCCTCAAGATGAGATTTCCCAGTATGTAAGACCCCTGGAAGAACACCAGGTAGATAGGCTCGGGGTGGAAGCGCGGCAACGCGTGGAGCTGACGAGTACTAATCGGTCGAGGGCTTATCCTAAGACACGTAAGGGCGCATTCGTTTCGTATCCGGTTATCAGGGCGCAAGGCCATCATAACCGAAGTTTCGGCGGCAGAATGATTCTGTCGTCTTTTTGATTTTCCGCAGCTTTTCCTCCTCAGGTTCGACCCTCGTTCTCATTCCGTTCACGCTCCGTTCATGATTTTAATGCTAAATTAAGGGTGTTTTAAAGACCGCCTAAGTTACGTTGGGTAAGATAGGCAACGTAAGCTTATCAACATTTCGAAAGGCGGTAGACTATGCAAAACCTGACCAAGTCGAAACGTCACACGAAGCTTCTGGCTGCAAGCGCCATGGCTCTCACTCTTGCGATCGGAGGCGGGCTGCTGACCGGCAGCAGCGCATTTGCGGCTACGACCCATACAAACGCACAAGCCCAAAGCGAGAACGGCAAGACGTCCGGTAAAGAGGCGTTCGGCCATCGCGGGGGCGGTTTCTTCTTAAGCTCCTTTGAAGAGAAGCTGGCCGCCTATTTGAATTTGGATAAAGCGGCCTTGAAGGAGAAGCTGCAAACGCAGACGCTCGCGGAGATCGCGGAAGCGCAAGGAATTTCCCGCGACACGCTGAAGGCGCAGCTTGTCGCCTGGATCGAAGCCGCGAAGACGGCGGGCGACAGTTCCACGACGGCCGGCGATGGCGCAGGCAGCGGCAAACCGGCCTTCGACGCGTCCGCGATTGCCGACAAGCTGCTGGACTCTAACAAAGGCTGGGGAGACCAAGGAGGCCGCGGAGCGTTCGGCGGCAAAGGCGGATTCGAGCTGACGGCGGTTGCGGACGCCCTCGGACTCACGGCGGATGAAGTGAAGCAAGGCCTTCAAGCGGGCAAAACGATCGCCGGGCTCGCCGCCGAGCAAGGCGTTTCGACCGAGTCGGTCATCGATGCGGTGACGGCTTCGCTGAAGGAGAAGCTGAACGCCGCGCTGAGCGAGGGTAAAATTACGCAGGACGAGTATGATAATCGCGTAGCGAAATTGGAGGATCGTGCGGCGGCGATCGTCAATCAGACCCACGACAAAGATCGGCACGCCAAATCCGCCAACAACGCGCAATCGGACAACAACACGACGGACGGCAGCTCCGATTGAGGCCTCAAATCTGCTCTCCCACCCCTTGAACGAAGACGGCTGCCCGAAGTCGTGATGAAATAAACAACGCGAATATCCCCGACAAACCCGCCGCGGCAAGGCGGGTTTGTTGTTGATTCCTCCTGCATTGCCATAACTTCCAACTCAACAGGTTGAACAGGGAAGCCAATACTACCTTTACTTTAAAGGGAAAGGCGGGGTTTCCTGTGGGCTTCGGCAAGCGTCGGAGGCGGATCGTCATTGTCGCCAAACTCATGCTGTCATCGGTCGTAGCCCTCGTTGCAGGCTGCGTTCCCTACGATCGAAACTTTCCAAGCCGGTGGACCGCGGCTCCCTACGCCGAACCCTGTGTGCACGCGGTCGGCTCCGGCGCGCGGCTGCCCCTTTTTCCCGTTCGGGGCATCTACGTGTCTTCGCATGCGGCTCTAAGCCCGAAGATGAACAAGCTGATCCGGCTCGTTCATACGACCGAGCTTAACGCCATGGTCATCGACGTCAACAGCGGCGTCTCGTTGATCGATATGCCACCGCGCAAGCTCGCGGCTTCGAGGTCCGCGTCCGCCGCCGAGCTTCGCCGGCTGATCAAGCGTCTGAAGCGCCAACATATCTATCTGATCGCGAGGGTCGTCACTTTCAAGAATGCGCAATTGGCCGAGTCCAATCCGGCATGGGCGATGAAGCGAAGCGACGGCTCCATATGGAGAGACGCGAAGGGAACGGCGTGGATCGATCCTTATCGGAGGGAGGCCTGGGAATATCCGATTGCCTTGGCCGTTGAAGCCGCCAGAATCGGATTCGACGAGGTTCAATTCGATTATGTGCGTTTTCCGGAGAATCCGTTGAAAGTGCAGCAAGAGGTCAGGTTCCGCAACCCCGAACGCCTGAGGCGCGACGAAGTCATTCGCCAATTCCTGCATACGGCCGCCCTAAGGGTTCACCGGGCCGGAGCGGTCGTGTCCGTCGATGTGTTCGGCCTGGTCGGCAGCTCCCGCACGGACATGGGAATCGGCCAGACGTGGAAGGCCATCGCCTCCGAAGTGGACGTCATCTCGCCCATGGTGTACCCGTCGCATTACTCGCCGGGGATCTGGGGCATTCGCCAGCCGGACCTGATGCCCGGCGCCGTCGTGTCTCACGCGCTCAAGGACGCGATGCGCCGGAACCGCACGCTGCGCAGCGCGGGGCGGCCGGCCGCGCAGGTCAGGCCCTGGCTGCAAAGCTTCACGGCGTCATGGGTGCACCCCCACCGAAGATACGGACCGGCGGAGATCCGGGAGCAAGTGCAGGCGGCTTCGCGGCTCGGAATTCAAAGTTATTTGCTGTGGAATTCCTCGGCCCAATACCCGTTCGAGATAGCGGCGTCCAATCCGTCCGAAACGCCCGGAGTATGCATGTTTTGTGCCTTGACAGCCCCTTATGCCTCTGCTAAGATTGCCTATAATCCATCGGAGACAAACCGATAAAGTAGCGACAACATACCGGAAAAGGGAGGAAAAATCTCGTGTGGCAAAACAAATTCGCCAAGGAAGGCCTAACGTTTGACGACGTGCTGCTGATTCCCCGCAAGTCTTCCACGCTGCCCAGGGACGTAGATGTGTCGACGACGTTAAGCCCTTCGGTGAAGCTGAACGTGCCCCTCATCAGCGCAGGGATGGATACGGTCACGGAGTCGGCCTTGGCGATCGCCATCGCTCGTGAAGGCGGAATTGGCATCATTCATAAGAACATGTCGGTGGCGCAGCAAGCGCAAGAAGTCGATCGGGTCAAGCGTTCCGAGAGCGGCGTCATTACGAATCCCTTCTCGCTCACGCCCGATCATCACGTGTACGACGCGGAAGAGCTGATGGGCAAGTACCGGATTTCGGGCGTGCCGATTGTGGACGGCGAAGGCAAGCTGGTCGGCATTATTACGAACCGGGATTTGCGCTTTGTACACGACTATTCCATCAAGATCAAAGAAGTCATGACCAAGGAAAACCTGGTGACGGCTCCCGTAGGCACGACGCTTCAGGAAGCGGAAGTGATTCTGCAGCAGCACAAGATCGAGAAGCTTCCTCTGGTCGACGAGTCGAACACGCTCAAGGGACTTATTACCATTAAAGATATCGAAAAGGCGATCCAATTCCCGAACGCGGCCAAGGACAAGCACGGACGTCTGCTGGTCGGCGCAGCGGTCGGAGTATCGAAGGATACGTTCGAACGCGCCGAAGCGCTGGTGAATGCCGGCGTCGACCTGCTGGTCGTCGATTCCGCGCACGGCCACCATATCAACATCGTGGAGATGGTTCGGAAACTCCGCGAGAAATATCCGGATCTGACGATTGTCGCGGGCAACGTGGCGACGGGCGAAGCGACTCGCGACCTGATCGAAGCCGGCGCGTCCGTCGTCAAGGTCGGCATCGGACCGGGTTCGATCTGCACGACGCGGATTATCGCCGGCATCGGCGTGCCGCAGATTACGGCGATCTACGACTGCGCCACTGTCGCCCGGGAATACAACGTGCCGATCATCGCGGACGGCGGCATCAAGTATTCCGGCGAGATTACGAAGGCGATCGCCGCCGGCGCGAGCGCGGTCATGCTGGGAAGCTTGTTTGCGGGTACGGAAGAAAGCCCCGGCGAATCGGAAATTTATCAAGGCCGCCGGTACAAGTCTTACCGGGGCATGGGCTCCATCGGCGCCATGAAGGAAGGCAGCAAGGATCGGTACTTCCAGGAAGACGACTCGAAGCTCGTTCCGGAAGGCATTGAAGGGCGCATCCCTTATAAAGGTCCGCTGAAGGATACGATCCATCAGCTGATCGGCGGCCTCCGTTCGGGTATGGGCTACTGCGGAACCAGAACGATCGAAGAGCTGAAGAACGACACCGCCTTCGTTCGGATTACGGGTGCCGGTTTGCGCGAGAGCCATCCGCACGACGTTCAAATTACGAAGGAAGCTCCGAACTATTCTTTGTAAGTTTTAATAAGCCGCAGAAGGGTTTTCCGGTTCTGCGGCTTTTGCCTTGCTTATGGGTATGTTACAATAACATTCGGAGTTTATGCCCAATTATAACAGCTATAAGTAGCAAAGATTAAAGGAGAGAACGCGCGTTGAATCGTTTTTATCCCCATGCCTCATATTCCGCTGCCCGTTCCCAACGATTCGTCGCCCTTTTTTTGCTTATGAGCCTGATCGTCGCCATGTTCGGCGCAAAAGCCGCGAACGCCGCAACGGACAATTCGGGGCTTAGCCTGAACGCCAAGTCGGCGATTCTGATGGATGCCGAGACCGGCCAAATTTTGTACCAGAACAACGCCGACACAGCACTGCCTCCCGCCAGCATGACGAAGATGATGACGGAATACCTCGTTTTTAAAGCGGTCCAGGATGGCAAACTAAGCTGGGACCAGACGGTTACCGTGCAAGAGAACGCCTCCCTGCAGATCGGCAGCCGGGTGTTTCTCGCCGAAGGAGACAAACATACGGTCGAAGATCTGTACAAGGCGATGGCTGTCGGATCGGCGAACGACGCGACGGTGCAGCTCGCCGAGACGGTCGCCGGCTCGGAGGAGGCGTTCGCCAAGCTGATGAACGAGACGGCGAAGCAGCTCGGTATGACGACCGCCCACTTTATCAACTCGACGGGCCTGGATCGCGCGGATATGCCGGAGAAGTATCGGCCGACTTCGATCGACGGCGAGACGGTCATGTCGGCGAAGGATGCCGCCATTTTGGCTTATCACATTTTGAAGGATTATCCCGAGTTCCTGAACTACTCCAAGATTCAATCCTTCAAGTTCCGCCCGACGGACAAAGCCCCCGTCGTCAACTGGGACTGGATGCTGGAATCGAACAAGAACGTGACCAACTTCAAGAAGTTCGCGTATGATGGAGTCGACGGTTTGAAGACGGGTCATACGAGCAATGCGGGCAACTGCTTTACCGGAACCGCGCTTCGCAACGGCACCCGGCTGATCGCGGTCGTCATGGGCGTGCCGGGCGACTCGAACGACGGCAAACGGTTCCTGGAGACAGCCAAGCTTTTCGACTACGGCTTTAGCAACTTCGAGAAGAAGACGCTGGTCGACGCGAAAGCGACGGTGCCCGGTTATGAGACGCTCAAAGTGAAGAAGGGCGCTCACAAGAAGGTGGCCGTCGTGACGGCGTCGGACCTTACCGTGCTGCTGCCGAAGGGCAAAACGGTCAATCCGACCGTCGCCGAAGTGAAGCCTTTATCGGACCCGCTCGTTGCGCCGATCAAGCAAGGAGACAAGGTCGGAACGGTGACGTACACGTACAAAGATCCCGCTACGCAGGCGGATAAGACCGTAACCCTCGATCTGATCGCGTCCGAGGACGATAAGAAAGCCGGCTGGTTCAAGCTGCTGCTCCGTTCCATCGGCGAATTCTTCTCGGGTCTGTTCAAGGGAATTGTCAATTTGTTCTAATGCGCTATCGGGAAATTGCCGGATTGTTTGACAATTCCGACTAAATGGGTTGCCTATTCGCGGCCCTTCCTGTAAAATTAATGGTTAGAATGTTCAGGAGGCGTGAGGAAAATGGAGACAGGTACTTCGAGAGTAAAACGCGGGATGGCCGAAATGCAAAAGGGCGGCGTCATCATGGATGTCATGAATGCCGAACAGGCGAAGATCGCCGAGGCGGCAGGCGCAACCGCCGTTATGGCGCTTGAACGCGTTCCTTCCGATATTCGTGCAGCAGGCGGGGTAGCCCGCATGGCGGATCCGACGATCGTCGAAGAAGTCATGAAGGTCGTCAGCATTCCGGTTATGGCCAAAGCCCGCATCGGGCATTATGTCGAAGCGAAAGTGCTGGAATCGCTCGGCGTCGATTACATCGACGAGAGCGAAGTGCTGACGCCTGCGGATGAAGTGTTCCATATCAACAAATCCGAATTCACGGTTCCGTTCGTCTGCGGCGCGAAGGATCTCGGCGAGGCGCTTCGCCGCATCCAGGAAGGCGCGTCCATGATTCGCACGAAGGGCGAGCCGGGGACGGGCAACATCGTCGAGGCTGTTCGCCATATGCGTCTCATTATGGGCCAAATCCGCCACGTGCAGAACCTGTCGAAGGACGAGCTGTACCACGAAGCGAAAGTGCTCGGCGTTCCGTACGAGCTGCTCCTTGGCGTTCACGAGACGGGCCGCCTGCCGGTCGTCAACTTCGCCGCCGGCGGTATTGCGACGCCTGCCGACGCCGCGTTGATGATGCATCTCGGCTCCGATGGCGTGTTCGTCGGCTCCGGCATCTTCAAGTCGGAGAATCCCGAGAAGTTCGCCCGCGCGATCGTCGAAGCGACGACGCATTACGAAGACTACGAGCTGATCGCACGCGTATCGAAGAACCTCGGCACGCCGATGAAAGGCATCGAAATTTCCAAGCTGGACCGTTCCGAGCGGATGCAGGATCGCGGTCTGTAAGCTTCACAAGCCAATCAACACGGGTGATCATCGGGCGGCTTCGCAACGGCTCACAGGCAGCCGCGGCGGAGCCGCCCCGATTGGTTTGTCCGTTCGAGCCGGATGACTACAAGCGACGGGAGAAAGAAGGGAAAGACGTATGAAAATCGGTGTATTGGCGCTTCAAGGCGCCGTGGCCGAGCATATTCGCAGCATCGAACAAGCCGGGGGCTCCGGTGTAGCCGTTAAGCGGACCGAGCAGCTCGGGGAGATCGACGGTTTGATCATTCCCGGCGGGGAGAGCACGACGATCGGCAAGCTAATGCGCAAATACGGCTTTATCGAAGCCATTCGCGAGTTCGCTCAGGCGGGCAAGCCGGTGTTCGGAACCTGCGCGGGATTGATCGTACTGGCCGAACGGCTGGAAGGCGCGGAAGAGCCTCATCTGCGGCTGATGGACATGACGGTCGCCCGAAATGCTTTCGGCCGTCAACGGGAGAGCTTCGAGACGGACCTCGACGTGAAAGGCATCGATACGCCGCTTCGCGCCGTCTTCATCCGCGCTCCGCTCATTAAGGAAGTCGGCCCCGAAGTCGAAGTCCTGTCGACGTATAAGGGCGAGATCGTAACGGCCCGGCAGGGCAACCTGCTCGCGTCCTCCTTCCATCCGGAGCTGACGGACGACTTCCGGCTGCACAGCTATTTTCTCGATATGGCGAAGGAAGCGGCGGAACGCGCTCGTTCCTGATACCGAGTCCACTCGACTTAGAACCTTAAGAACCAATAACGCCCGTTAACGGGAAAGGGGTTCAGCACATGCTGGATGTTAGATTGCTTCGCAACGATTACGATAAAGTGGCGCAGGCGTTGCGCAACCGGAACGCTTCGCTCGATCTGATCGCCGGCTTTCCGGAGCTTGACAACGCGCGGCGGGAGCGGCTCACCGAGAGCGATGCGCTCAAGAACCGGCGCAACGTCGTGTCCCAGGAAGTGGCCAAGCTCAAGAAGAGCGGCGGCAACGCGGACGAGCTGATCGCCGAGATGCGCAGCGTCAACGATCGGATCAAGCAGCTCGACGAAGAAGTGCGCGAGCTCGAAGAGAAGATCGACGCAATGATGCTGGCGATTCCGAATGTCCCCCACGAGAGCGTGCCGGTCGGCGCTTCGGAAGAAGACAACGTCGAGGTTCGCCGCGTCGGCGAGCCGCCGAAATTCGGCTTCGAGCCGAAGGCGCATTACGACATAGCCGACGGTCTCGGCATTCTCGACTTCGAAGCGGCGGCGAAGGTGACCGGCTCGCGCTTCGTGTTCTACAAGGGCTTGGGAGCGCGGCTGGAACGGGCGCTCATCAATCTGATGATGGACCTGCATGCTGACCAACACGGCTACGAAGAGATTCTGCCGCCATATATCGTTAACCGCGACAGCCTGATCGGAACGGGTCAGCTTCCGAAGTTCGAGGAAGACTTGTTCAAAATCGAAGGCACCGATTATTTCCTCATTCCGACGGCCGAGGTGCCGGTCACGAATCTGCACCGCGACGACATTCTGTCTGCGGAGCAGCTCCCGGCGAAGTTCGTCGCCTTCAGCGGCTGCTTCCGTTCGGAAGCCGGCGCGGCGGGCCGCGACACGCGGGGCTTGATCCGGCAGCATCAGTTCAACAAGGTGGAGCTGGTCAAGCTGGTCGCTCCGGAGAAGTCGTACGAGGCGCTCGAAGAGCTCACCGGACACGCGGAACGCGTGCTGCAGCTGCTGGGCTTGCCCTATCGCGTCTTGACGCTCTGCACGGGCGACATGGGTTTCGGCTCGGCTAAAACCTACGATCTGGAAGTGTGGCTCCCCAGCCAGGGAACGTACCGGGAGATCTCGTCCTGCACCAACTTCGAGGATTTCCAGGCGCGCCGGGCGGGCATCCGCTTCCGCAGGGAAGCCGGTTCGAAGCCGGAATTCGTCCATACGCTGAACGGCTCCGGACTTGCGGTCGGACGCACGGTTGCCGCCATTCTGGAAAACTATCAGCAAGAAGACGGCACGGTGCTTATTCCGGAAGCTCTCCGTCCGTACATGGGCGGAATTGACAGGATCGCCCGCAGGGGTTGATCATTGTTTCTTCTCTATGATATGATAACGGGGCAGATCAGGCGGCTCGCAACAAACGTGCCCGCTGCCCCCGATCTTGGAGAGATACCGAAGCGGTCATAACGGGGCGGTCTTGAAAACCGTTAGGGTGCAAGCCCACGTGGGTTCGAATCCCACTCTCTCCGCCATCTAACGAATACGACGCCGATCCGTCGCCCGACGGGTCGGTTTTTTAACATTATAGAATTTATAAATTTTGGGGTGGGAGCAGGTCTTCCGCCTGATTTCTGTTTTTGGTAAGGTTAGGATATGGAGACGAACAT
>NZ_AUCP01000103.1 GCF_000429825.1 Cohnella thermotolerans DSM 17683 | reverse complement strand
CAATGCGAACCGAATATGCTTTTTGACCGATGCCGATCGATGAGAAGGATTGGAAGTATTTCTCTTCCACTTTATCCCAAGGGATGAGTGCGGCAAGCTGTACCCAGCGATTCCCAGGATTAAGCTTCCCGCCAAAGGGTAAGTAGAAATTTTCCAACAGATCTGCCATATCCCGATTCGGCACGAACACGTTCGCTCACTCCATCTGCAAGGTTTTTTGCCAATTTTCTATGTTTTCCTTGCAGATAAATTCGACAAAAGTAGCTCAAATCCCTTGTGGAATAAGGATTTTTTGTTCGTTCAGCAAGCCCTATTTATTAACCCCACAACAAGCGGCAGAAGCCCTTGGTATTTCTAAAGTGACTTTAAATAAATACATCAAGCAAGGATTAGAGTGCCTGGATAATAAATCTCACAAAAAAATCCCTGCATATACCGTTGAAATTATGAAAGATCCTGTGTATTCGATCTTGATGCAAAAAACAGCTCAAGAGAAAAAGCTTCGAAATCAAACGCCGAAAGAACGTTTAGCTGAAATTAATTCGGAGATTGCTGAACTTCAATTGAAATACGGAAAAGAAACAGTTGACGAAGCTTTCGATGGTTACAATGGCGACGAAATGAATGATCCGGTCGATTACTATCTTTGGCAGGATCTTGAGAAGGAAAAACGCGAAATCATCAAGATGAGTGGAGGGAAGAAGACTTGAGTCAAAGAAGACAAACAGAAACCCTCCCTGCTTAGTTCACACTCTCCCTAAACCAATCATAAGCCTAATTGTTATTAAGGATGATTCACCAAAACAACAATAGACAAACAGAGAGTTGCACACGTACAGAATTTTCACTCTCTATTCCCATCCCCAATTTTTTCCTTTATAATACGATATAACTAACGAGAACGTATATTCGCACCATATTTAACGAAAGGAAACTGCATGTTATGAATGTAACGCTTGAACAATCGCAGCTGCCAACACCATCAGATATTCGGATAACGATTTCACAACTACAGGATCAAACCAAACGGTTGCTGTTCGAAATTTTAATCGAGGATCTATCGAGCAAAGAAGTAACAAAATATGACTTGTTTGCACTCCAAGCAAAGAGCGAAGAGCTTGTGAAAAAGATTGATGAGAAACTGGAACAATTCGGAAACTATGTCGAAGTAGACAAAGAATTGCTTGAAGATCTTGAGGACTTGATTTTTAGGATCAATCAAATTATCGAGGTTGCCATTGGATGAAAAGTAATCAAGATTTCGGCCAAAGCAGAAATCGTAAAAAAATGAATGGGGGATTGAATACCATGCTTAGTTATGATTATGGGGTCGCTTGTGATGGTGAGGGTAATATCATTGAAAATTTCGAGATGGATTATGTTAGCATTGAGGCGGGTGATCGATGTAATTGTTTGGCGTGTGCCGAAAATGATGATTATTTCGAGGAAAGACTCAGGAATTACTTTTAAGTAAGTAAATCGCGGCGGGTCTTTAGACTTGTCGCAATTTAAGAAAAATTCAGGTTGTAACCCTATCTTGATTGCTATGTAAACCCATGGGGGAGTTCCCCCAAGGCTATCTTATTTGCAAATGGCTCAATTCATGTTACGCCGACTCATCCCGCAATCCTTCAAACCGCTTAAACATTCCAGCAATAATTCTGCGTATTTCCTGTGCCTTTTCCTCTAATCTCGCACATGTTTCTTCATTAATATATCCCTTGCGACAAGCTCTACCAACCCAATACTTAACTTCGTTAGCTGAACCAAAAGCGATAGTAAGATGGTAACGCTCCCTGTTAACGTAGGGCAATCCATTGGATTCGGCAATATTTGCTCCTATACTGGTTACAGCCCGAACAAGCTGATCTTCAAGGCGGTATCGCTCAATTGGCGGAAATGTTTTTACGATTTCATCAACCTCATCTTCTAAGGCTATTGCCTTCTGGTATACCGTCAGTTTTTTGAAGTCCTTCATTAAAAACTCATTCGTCAGTGCTCTCATTCAAGTCCCCCTCACCATTTTTCAGTTTTATCTCAGTAGCCGCAGTTATTCTGCTACGCAGCGAAAAAAATTGAACTTTGCATGATAAGCAAAATCCACCCTTGCCCAAGCAATACCATTTCGCTGTTTCAATATGACCAACTCAATCGAGCGGATGGGTTTGGCTTTCGCTTCATGGATGGCATCTCTACGAGTCGTTTCATCTTTTTGCTGAGCCAGTTGACCCATGTTTTTTAATTGAAGTGCCATCACAACATCCGCAGAGTATTCGATAATACCCGACTCTTTAAAGCTCTCAAACCCTACCGTCTGATTGTAATTACTTCGATTAAATGAAGAGACCACAATGACCGGAACATCAAAGTCACGACTGATTAGCTTGAGCTGTGAAACATTATACTCGACCGTTTGTTTATCCCCCATATTCGCCCTTGACGGAGCTTGTAGGATTTGAAGATAATCTACGAAGACAACAAACCGATCAAACTGCTCCTTAAACTTTTGAACTTGCTCACGTATTTGATGAACATCTGTCTGGATGGAACCTTCTTCTATTTTCAAGAAGTTCCCTTTTTGGTAGTATGCGTTTATGACTCCTTCTAAAGTTTGCTTCGGTACATTCCCTTTCAAAATATCGATGGCAGTATACGCATTTTTCCCATCCAATATATAGGATTGTCTGGAAATGCTTTTGCTGACCATTTCCTTTTTGCTCATTTCCAGTGAAAAAAACAAAACGGGAATTTGTTGCCCTGCAATCGTATCTGCCATTTGATGAATAAATGTAGTTTTTCCAAGAGAACTGATCGCCCCCAAAACATACAACCCTGGAATTAAGCCACCTGAAAGCTTTTCATCCAATTCTGCAAATCCCGTCGAAATTGGACGCACGCCGCTTTCCATAACTTCAGTGAAGAAGCTTTTCAAGTATTCTGCTACAAACCTTTCATTGTTTTGCTTCATTTCTTGTTGGATTCCATTCACAGTTTGATTTACCATTCTTTCAAACTCCTTTCTGTTTGCTATTAAATATTCATTTGCGTCCTTATACTGCCGAGGCACTTCCATCGTATAGAGCGGAACCCCCAGTTCATGGAACTTTTCTTGGAATTTCTGCTTCAGTTTTTGACCAGCATCATCGTTGTCCGGAACCAACACAAATTTTGTATTGTCGTGAACGTCCAAATGAAGCATTAAGTGTTCAAAAAACATTTTGGCATTGGATGTTCCGTTCAAAGCAATACATGGATAGTCGAACTCCTCAACGGATAAGGCATCAAAAATCCCTTCGGTTATGAAAATAATCTTGGAGTTACACGATTCCAGGTAACGCAAGTTAAAGATGCTTACAGGCATACCAGGAAGGTTGTATGTTTTCACTGGCATCTCTTTGTAATATGGCGGCACGCTGCTCTCATCAAGTCTTGAGATAAAATAGTGGCACTTACCGTCAGTTCCCCATATGGGTAGAACGAATTTGTACAATTCAAGGAATGAAGTCTTTCCTTGAATTTGACTGTAATATTTTTGGGCAAAATTCAAACCCGTAGCGGAATACCCAAGTTTATATGCACGAATAGTCTTGTCGGTTAATCCGCGATCACGAAAATAGTTCGTCTTTCCGACATCCCGATGAGCGATTTCGACCAGTTCCGTAAAATCAATTTGATTTAAAGTGGTTGTCATCCCTTGAGTTGGACTTGCTGTGATCAGGTGTATTTGTTTGCTTTCCGAAAAACGTTTTGGGTCATCCACCATAGATAACGAATCCATACCAGCCAGCTCTAATGTCTTTTTAATCGCCTCATGTTGGGATAAGTTTTCATATTCCATGAGGAAGTCAATAATCGTGCCAGACCTTCCGCAACCTGCGAAAGTTCGATAATACTGCTGATCGGGTCTAATCAAAAAGTGATTTTTTTTGCCGCAAAACGGGCATGGATTCACTACATAATAATCTCTGCGACGTTTTGCTTTAGTAGCCGTGGCTCGTTCAATATATAGCAACAAGTCAATTTTTTGTTTTGCCATATCAATTAGTTGGTCGCTCATTGTACGTGCCCCCTTTAGACGAATTGATTCTGCTCCATGCTTACAACATTTTTCATTTATAAATGAAACTTGTTTTTGGTTTTTTGCATTGTTTGGCAAGAGCGACCAAGCGGCTCTTGCCAAAGCATTAAGTTTATTAGTTTTATTAAACTTATTAGAGTTGCTGAAATGCCGAAAAACCTTGATGTAATGCGTTCTCAAAAGCACGGGTTCCTGGCTTAGTGTATCGTTATCCCTGACCAAGTGTATGAGTTTGCCTACCTTGGTGTATGAATCTTCCTGACATAGTGTAGGTTATTGTCAGCTTACTTTGGTGTTTGACAACGGTTCTACCGATTCGGAACCAACTTGATGATTCGAATTCAACATATACACGTTCTGGAAGACAATGACTGCTTCCGAAAACTTGACCAAATCGTTCTGTATAATTGGCGTGACAGGAAAACGATATCCTTCCTTGCTTAACAAATAGAATGCATTATTCAACAATTGCTGGTAATATTGACAGCCTTGTTTTTTAATTTGAGAGTCCGTCATACCGAGAAATTTGAGTAATGTTCCGATTTTGACTTTATGATTATCAAGCCCACTCAATTGTGCGAATTTCAGTGATAACATTGCCGCAACCCATTCATGTTTTGAGTGATAACTGAAGAATTGTTTATGAAGCCAAGTAAATGTCTTAGGCGATAGATGCTGTATCCAATCGCCCATGGTAATCTGAACTCCTCTGCCAGCTTGTTTATACTGTAAGAGTGCCCCGCTTGCGTAATAGGTCTGCTTCTTATTTTTCCCTTTGATTGAGATGCCAATGGATTGCAACAACTCAAGATCTTCCAAAAGCCTCTTCTGATTTTCTGATCGGCGGCTAATGCGACGAATCTCATAGAAATCCTTCAAGTCGAGCATAAAGCCGGTGCTACGAGCATTCCGCCAAGTGTAAAGCAAATATAGTAAGAGCTGAACTTGCGAAAGTCGTATTCTTTCCATAGCTTCTACTTCCAGATCCACTCCAAGCTTTTGCATATCCAGGGCAATTTGATTTTCCTCTTGTAATTGGCAGATTAACTCGCATGCATTATATGGATTGACTTTGGCATTCTTCAGCTTCATGACTCCTTCACAAATCTGCATCACTACATCATTGACGGGAACCGCAACAAAAAGCTGTTTACACGCTTCCGCCATTTCCATCGAATCATTTTCATTTTCTATCATTTCTTATCCCCCCCTCTCTCTCGTTTGTGTCATTATTCTATCAAGTACACAAATCTATAGTTGCAAAAAACGGTCGTATAGTGTCTGACCCCATTCAATGCCTTGATATTACTGGCTTCTGTCCCCTTGACATGATTAAGGATAGGAATTGTAGAGGGCTTGACAACCACTAATTGAGCGGAATATGAATAAACACACCGCTGCGGCCGCAACGGTGTGTCACCTTTTTCTTCACTACTATTTCTATAATATGGCTTCGTCATCGCCGCGGCGGAACAACAGTAGCTAAAACTCCTTCCGCGTCCCATTACGAATAATATTTTTACTCGAATCTATAATACTATCATCCTATAAATGAAGGGAGAGTTTAATGAATGAATAAGGAAACATTCTTTACAATGCCACACGACAAACGAGCGGAGGAGGTGAATAAATTACTCGAGTCGTCAACCTTAAAGGAAGTCGCCGATAAAATCGGGGTCAATTACAGTTCATTCACCAAGGAGATGCAATCCGGGGACTACGTTTTTATCCAGCGTGATAACCGCTATTACAAATTCTTGAGGGATCCAAACAGCAAACCACTACCAACAACACAGACCGGATACGCCAAAGAACTGCACTTCCTACATGAGAACCTGGACAAGCTTAAACAATTGATCGCCAACGATAAGTCTCCACTGGTGTTGGATCAGCGGATCTATGCAAAGAATTCTCAGTTTACCGTGAAGAGCATTAAGATGAATGATGACATTTACGGCATGTTCACACAATACTGCGATGAGAACTATCCGCATTTCAGAATTCAGGATCTAATCGCTCAGTCATTGCTGGATTTTATCGAAAAGTATTGAATGGAATGGGAAAAAGGAGCCTCGTAACCTAATCATTTATCGAGGCTCCTTCATGTATTTTCTCAGCTTACCCCTAACGCCTTGAATACCGCATCGGTAGGATCGGAATAAAACACTGGCTGAACCTTAATTAGCAAATCTGCTGGAACGGTTTGAAAGTCCACAACGGATGCGGCTGGTATCAGCACTTTTTTCGCTCCTGCGTCCACGCACACCTGTAAAACATTCGCAAACTCTTCGACTTTGGCAATGGTTCCTCCAACGGTCATGTTACCTAATACCACCATACTCTCTTGAACTGGTCTTTCCAACGCCCCCGAACACAATCCGACCAGTTCAGCAATAGCCAGCTCACTCGTTAATCCAATACCTTGCAGATCACTGATATGCATAAGATAGTCCTTCGTCTTGGTACTAATCGTGCCGCTAATGCTTTTGCAATTCGCCGTAAAGTAACGGAACGCAGTATCCAGGCTTTCTTTTGCCCCTCGATGAGACCCAACGCCCGATTTTTCGAACTTACCCGTACCTGATACGACTTGATTCTCCAGCTTGTATACGCCAATCATTCCTGAATCTCCGTGGCCAACGGTGTATACGTGACCTGGTTTACCCAAGCCTTCGGGAATCAGCTTGCCGCCGCCTTGTTCTGGAACGGATACATATTCCTCGTTCAGTGTCTCCCTGTCAATGTAGGAGAAGTGGACATCGTAAAATTCCATGCCACCGATCTTTTTGAGTTGTTCCTTTACCCTTCTTCGCCCTTCAAGTGCATATCTCAGGATCTCTTCTACATCTTCTTTCGTATACTCGCCATTTGGATATAGAAGCTTAATAAGTCCTGAGACTGTCTTTTTTACAGCATTCACATCACGCTGATTTAAGTTATTGCCCAGCTTAAAATATTTATCAATGGCATCCGAAAAGATTCTTTTCCGCATCTCCCTGAAAAATTCCGCCAAATAATCAACAATAAAGCCATATTTGTCGGTTAAAAATTCAGGTCGCATTTTCGGGATTTCCCAGCCAGGGAGATAATAGTGCATCCGATCAAAGAAAGCAGTATCATTCGCCATTGCTTCAGGGAACGGTGCAAACAAGTGTGAAGTCTTGATGAGTGAATCCAAACTCTGATTGATGTTCCCGACAAAAACCATCGAGGCTGTCGCCGCTTTTTCTTCCTTCCCCCTCGCAAACGATCCAGAAGCCATATAGTCCTTCATGATTTGAATCCCATCTTTATCCTTGAACTGGATTCCCGCCACTTCATCGAAAGCGACCGTATCCCACAAACCGACCAATCCAACCTTCTTCGTGGACATATTGTAAAACAAATTCGCTACGGTCGTTTGCCCACCAGACACCAAGATCGAGTTTGGAGAGATCTCTTTATATACATGAGACTTACCCGTTCCTCTTGGACCCAGCTCACACATGTTGTAGTTGTTCTCAACAAGCGGCACAAGTCTCAAAAGGAGATGCCATTTCACCCTCTCTTCCAAATGGGTTGGCTCCATCCCTGTCGAGCGAATGAGTACATCAATCCATTCCTCTTTGGTGAAGCTTTTCCTGCCTTCCATGATCTCATTCAAGTCCATATTGGGTAGCTGGATGGGCTTCAGACTACTGATGCTGAATGGATTCATGTTTCTGACTTCCTCATCGAAGAAGTATTCCATCTTCAGCATGCACCAAATCCCACCAGCCAGTAGTTTATCATACTCCTTGACATAGTTGGGCGAAATGGGAACTCCTTTAAGACCCAGGTTTGAAAATTCCGCTTCATAGGTATCGATCTTCGGGTTCAGAGTTACAGTAACCTTATCGATAATGGAATATTGTCCGATCTCCCGAATTCTCGATTTAATCTTCTCCGCTTCATCGGGTCTAACAAAATTCTCGGCAAGGATCTTCTTCACCCGTTCCAATCCTTCTCGGATACTCTCCTCGTCATCTGTCGCCGCATACATGCCCAACAAGTATTCCAATACGTAAACGGGAACATTGGCTCCTTCTTTAATCATCTTGGTTAAATCTTTGCGAACGACCCTACCCGAAAACACTTCATTCAGCTTTCGGTCTAAATCTATAGAATGATCTTCTCTGAGTTCCTCCATCTGCGTCCCCCTCACTAAAAGTCAAAATCACTTACGATCCCCAGATTAATGGTAAAAGGTATCTTCTCTACAATTACGTTTGTCTCAGTGTCCTTGATGATAAGGTAATATTCTTTATTCTTATCGTAAGGAACGGACTTCAAAGCAAACCGAAGCTTGAATGTCCGTTCTTCTGGTTTATCAAAAGTTCTGTCGCAAATCAACGTTTCTTCATTGCTGATAACAGAATCGTTATCATCGACCATATAGATCTTTACGGTTCGAGGAATCCGTTTATCCTCGACCTTTTCGGTTTGGAAGAAGGTTAAGTTGAACAAGCTATTGGTAATCTTCCTGGACGTGTTTGTAAGTTTTACGTCTACTTTTTCGATTTCCCGACTATTCTTCTGTCCGCTTCGGATGTTTTTGAATTGAATAAGTGGAACGACAATTTCCTGGAGGCTTGCTCCGCCGTGAACATAATTGACTCCTGAACCCTGCATCTTAAAACGGATCGTCGCTTTTGGAACGTATGCCGTAATACGGTGTTCGTTTTGTATCAATGAATCTAAGCTGATGTCGAGCAGACCACTTTTCTCACCCGATTCTTGGGACAGCAGATATCTTCTCTTAACTTCAAAAGCATGGATGCCTTCTTTCTCAATTTTATCGCTTTCTTCTAACGCTTCCCGCTGATACACGAACCCATGATCGGCTGTGACGAAAATGTTCGTACCGCTAAGGTCGTCTCGAATGATCTTGATGATGTTATAGATCTCATCAATCGCCTTTTCCGCCGCTGTAAACGTGTATATCTCGGTGGAGGCTTTATCCCCCATGGCATCAATACTGTCATGGTAAATGTAAATGAGCTTCTTACCCTTAAAATGTTCCCTTCTCCCTGCCTTGTTCATGGCTAACAAATCTTGAAAATGCACCGCTGTACTATCAGATACAGCCTCCTGCAAAATTTCGATTCGATTCTCCAGACCGCTGGAGGATTTACTGTCTACCAGCACTCTCCCGTTCAAATCAATTTCCAGATTTTTATGCGGGAGCAGGGATGCCATCCCAAGTTTCGTCACGGATGGGATAACCCCTAACAACGGCTGAATCTCACAGGCTCCTGTTGTTTCCGAATTGAGCTTGTCCGAAAGCTCCGCCGCTATTTCATAACGAAGGGCATCGGAAATGATGACGAATACCCGATCACCTTGGTGTATTTTTGGAGCAACGAAACTTCTGTAAAAATCCTTTTGATTTTGAATCCCCGGTATCATCCAGCTTGTTTTCATCTTATCATGCACCGCGGCGGACCAATGTGAGCTTAATTCGCCCATATACCAGTTGGTATACAAGTTTTCAACCATGACTTTAAGCTTTTTTAGGATTTCGCTGTTTGTTTCATTGTCATATGCCACATAGAACTTTCTGTAGTAAGTAGGGCTTGCTGAACAAGATCAATTTAAGCTGCTCCCAACGCATGAGCCTAGACCGTGATTTTCTTTGCGGTTTTCATGCAAAAAATCGGACGGAACGCAATGAATCTGAAAAAAGAGAAAAAAAGAACCCGCAGTCGCCGTTCCAGGTTCATAACCAGAAACTGGATAGCGATGACAGTTAAACTTGTATGAGCACCGCGGGAGCAAATTCGGCCCAAACCCAACTTGCGTTTGCCTTCGCCGAACTTTCCTTCGATCGCATTGCGCTGTGCAGCGTCTTGCTTCTCTTGCTTTCGATCAT
>NZ_AUCP01000102.1 GCF_000429825.1 Cohnella thermotolerans DSM 17683 | reverse complement strand
AACCAAGGCGCTCCTTGATGATGAGGGCACCGAGTGCAATGCGAACCGAATATGCTTTTTGACCGATGCCGATCGATGAGAAGGATTGGAAGTATTTCTCTTCCACTTTATCCCAAGGGATGAGTGCGGCAAGCTGTACCCAGCGATTCCCAGGATTAAGCTTCCCGCCAAAGGGTAAGTAGAAATTTTCCAACAGATCTGCCATATCCCGATTCGGCACGAACACGTTCGCTCACTCCATCTGCAAGGTTTTTTGCCAATTTTCTATGTTTTCCTTGCAGATAAATTCGACAAAAGTAGCTCAAATCCCTTGTGGAATAAGGATTTTTTGTTCGTTCAGCAAGCCCTATTTAAGCTGTTGCATTGCTTGATGATCAAATACTTGAATAGTTCTTCAGTTTTATTGTTTATCTTCAGTTCATAAACCAGTTCTTTGTCGATATCTAAATCAACCGACATTGCTTCATTCATAATATCAGGTTCAGGGCTATCAGGATTACTGGAAGAAAGCACTCTTACCTTCGTAGGAAGATAATTATTAACTTCCATAAATCGCAATGCAATAAAGCGGTTAAACCAGGTATAAGCAACTTCCTCTATGACACGATTAAAGCCAATTTCCTTGATACGTTGAATAAGCGTATCCCGCCGTTTTTTCTCAGTAATGGATAGTTGCTTGCCATCAATGTAGATAGCATCGGAGGTTTCAATTTGAGCTTTTTTTATATTTTCTTCGGTAATCCCGATCTTAAAAGCCTTTGCTTCAACCTTTTTCAGTAGCTCGTTTCGTGCATTTGTCGCAAAGTTCTTCAAAGCTGTCTTATTCATGCTTTCGGTTCACCAGCCTAAATGTAAAATGTTATTCCTTCATTTGATATGCCGCGGCCGAAGCCGCGGCACTCATGTTTACTCTATAAATTCAATTTGTTTGTTGTTTTTGATGATCTGCTTGAATTTCACCGAAAGGGAATTCAGTAGTTTGTCTACGTCTTCCTCAGTTTTTAATGTCTTATCAGCAAGCAAGTTGCTGATTTTCACTTTTTCCTTCTGAACGACTGTTTCGACACCGTATGTCGCCCCACCATCTTTTGCAACTGGCTTTACTCTATTGTTCCACTCATTGATTTCACGGCTAATCTTAATATCCATATTTTCTTTGAAGGTGGAGCTTTGGGTCACAGTTGCATCAACCTTGAAGATATCGTTAAAACCATCGACACTCTGGAACAGACTTTTATAGAAGTTCTGGATCTGATTTTTTGTTCCTTCCGATACCCCTTCATGGTTCGAACGTAACTCTAAATGGTCAGCATCAAGCTGTATCGCATTTTTCGCCGCTGTCTTCTTGTCCTCAAGTACCTTCTGAATCGCTTCTTCGATTTTATTCACAAGCTCAGGAATCTCTTTGATTCTTTTGTACGGCTGGACTTCTGTAAGAATCTCCTGTAATGTTGCGGCGTGTTTTTCCGTTTCTTCGCTTGTTAAGTAAACGCTGTTGTCCTTGTACTTGTCGTAAGCAAGAAGACCTTTGTCAAAAATCTCTTTTTGATTCTCAAAGAAGCTCTTCACATAAGAAACATCTTCTTCCCAATCCAGAAGGTTATCTTCCAAGTCTCGAAGCTTGGTGAAGAACGACACATTGTCTAATCCCTTGGTGAACTCGTTGAAATACTCAAGTCCTTTGTCCAAGAGGCTTTTTCCTGGGTATTTTCGACCTTCGTAACGTTTTTTCAAGTTCGTGATCTCGATGACTTGCTTATCCATGAGATCTCGAACGTCCTTGATAAGCCCATCCTCATCATCAGCCACATCAGTTTTGTTGAACACTTGTTTACAGATATTTTTGGCGATTTTCAGGAGGGACTCATCAACCTTCACACGCTTCGTAACGATTGCTTTGTCAACATCGCTTGCTTTTGTTAGAACATTGATCAAATTTGCATCTTCAAGCTCCAAGTATTCTGCATTGAATCGGATTCTGATCCGTTGTTCTTTCATTAACTCTGCGATCAGACCTGCGATATCAAGAGGCTTCCATCCGTAAGGCTTGTCGCTGAAACGATCCAAGAGAATCTTGACCCGCACCTGTTTTTGGATGCTGTCCTGCAGACTGATGAAATCAAAAACTTCTTTAACAGCTAATTCATTGTCATTTTGTTTTGAACCATCGATGGTGATTTGCTCGTTTTTATTTCGTAAAAGAGAAACCAGATCCTTCTCAGACTCTAAAAACGTCTTTACAAGTCCCAACTTGGTATATACATTCTCAACCAAGGAATGAAAAGCGGCATTGATTTTTTCTTTGACCGAAGCACCTTTAATGTCCGCTTTGTCGCCATTGATGAAGAAAACGCCACCCTTAATCGCTTCCTCCAACATATCCTTCACTCTTCGTCTTCGCTCTCTTGCCTCAGCCTGTTTGTTATTCAGGATGTTTTGAATACTTTCTGGGAGCTGTGTTGGATTCTTTTTCTTCCGATACTCTTCGATTTTCAGAACTTCTTCCATCTCTTCAATGTACGCTTCATTCGCACCAAGCTTTAAGATCATCTCGCCAGTTCCAGAGGACATCATCATGAGTTCCTGCTCGGATTTCGCATAATGGTCGGACAATGGCGAAAGGATATTGATCCCGATACTCGATGTTTGATTCCCATAATTCTTCTCGTCCATTTTCTGGTTGTATGAGAACTGGTATTGTTGCGAGTAACGGTATCTCTTCTCATCATACAGATCTTGAAAAATGTAGTTGGCAAGCTCTCTCTTAACTGCATCTTCCTCAATCTTCATTGCTTTGATTTCACGGTTGATATCTTGCTCGTCATCGGTAAGGAAGATATAGAATTCGCCATTCTTCTGGATTAAGGTTTGTGAAATCAACTTTCTCAGTGATGCTTGAATCTTCTCCTTCAACGCCAGCTTATCCTCATCGATACTTGTCACCATTAAGGTGGCGATATTATCGATGTTCGCTGGAAGCTCTTTAATATACTTAATCATAAAGAGCACCTTGAGAAGATCGATATTAAATTCGTCATCTTTTAACGCTGGATTTTCATATGCACCTTCAATAACCCTCACGATAGATGGGGTCAAAAATTCCTTAATCGTATCGTAGAATGCGTAGAACGGAATCAGAGTCCCTTCTTTGGAATTCTTATATCGCAGTCCCGCCTCTTTAAATGCGGAGAGCATAGAGCGTTCGCCTTCAGACAGGTGTTTTCCTGAGCTTCCATGTTTACGGACTTGCTCAAAAACGTTCTGAAGGAGTTTAAACTGATATGGAAGAAACGGATATACATCCGCGAATTCTTTCTCGTCCTCATAGCCTCGGAGGTCAGCGGTGCTGTCTTTAAAGCTAATCAGGTTTTTCAGGATTGCACTTTTCTCATGATAAATAAGTTTCAGCATGTCAGATGCATGGTCTTTTTTCAACAGAATCCGCTTTTTAATTACCTCGTCAACCGAGATTGACGAAAGAGACAGACGAGTATCAAAACGCCCCTGAATCCGAGAGAAGTCATCGCCCTTTACCTTTACGATGCTATCGATGCTCTCTTGTGATGTAACCATGATCCAGACTTTCCCTTTGCAATGCGTTCCCAGATCCTCAGCTACCGTCTGAAGGTTCAACATTAATTGACGACTATCACCTATGTATTGACCGATCTCATCGACCAAGAAGATCAGGTGGAAGTTGTCTCCCTTCTGGTCAACATACTCTTTCACGTCTTTGGCGAACTTTTCAATGCTGATCTCATAGTTGTTTACACCGTTCTCAAACCAGTTTCTTGCCGACTCCACGGACATTGAAGTGACCTTTGTCAGAGCTTCGATGACATAATCCGCATCAAAATAGAAGGTATTTCTGCGGTCTACCCACTCTTCGCCTGCCGCGGCTTTAAACTCACGCTTAAAGTCCTCATATACACCTTCTTTTGTCAGGTACTTCTCCATCTCCGCAACGCCTGGAATGTCCCCGTAGAAACCACGGTGTTCATAAAACACCTTCATAAATACACGGAGAATCGCATCCTCCTTAGACTTGTTATCCAGGGGACTTTTCGAGTCAATATTAAAAAGAATGACTTCAGTTTCAACGTTAGAAGCTCGTTTCATATTGGCCAGCACGATCGGATCCTGAATCTTGTCCGTAAAGAAATCGACTGCTCTTTTATCCTTTACCTTTTTGTTTTCCAGCAGATAGGCAAGAATCTTCAAGAAATGCGACTTACCTGATCCAAAGAATCCAGAGATCCAAACGCCCATTTTGTCGGTAGTTCCATCTATACCCTGCTGATAATTTTCATAAAATTTGGATAAGTGCTTATTGATTTCTCTGGTTACGACATATTCATCGAGTTCCTGATAAATGTTATCCTCATCGGTCTGAGCAACCTTAATGACACCCTTAATACTTCTCTCGATATCCTTCTGAAACATGTCTTTAATCAGCATAGACGGTTCCTCCTCATGATCAGTCAACTAATCGGAATGCTCTATAGTAATTATCATCTTTGAATCGATCAAACAGGCGTAGAGATAACCCATCGTATTTGCCTGGAAAGAACATGATGACTGGAATTCTATCGAGTACCTCTTGCAAATTGTTCAGGATATTATGGGAACGTACGAAGGGATACACTTTGCCTACACCCGTAATGAAAACCACATTATGATCCTGTATTTGTTCCTTTATCTTATGCAGGAAGATTTCAGGCTTGGCAAAATTGGTCATTGCCTTAAAAAGAGCATCCTTCCCCTGCTTTTCCTCCATCTGAAAGATCCGCTCGAAAATCCGCTTTTCTTTTGCAATCTCGATAAGCACCTTGAACAGATCAAACTCAATAATCTTACGATTTGACCCTTCGTGACTGAACTCTTTTTTGATATGTATGATGTAGTCCCGAACGATTAACTCATGTTCAGGCTCATAATCAAAAACATAAAAGCTGATCTCGTTTCCGAGACCTCTACCTTGGATAAACTTCTCTTCTTTTATCTTTGGTATGATCTTGTCGAGTCTCTTACGCAAATTTGCCATGCCGTAACCTCTCATTCACCCATTGCTTTTACATAAGCAATGTCGCCAATGTTAATGAAGTGCCTCTTCAATTGCTCGTCTATAAGCAATTGGTTTAGTTCCCCTGTTTTCTTATCTTTTAAAATCCCAGCTTCATAAAGGATCTTCACAAAAACCTGTTTTAGCTTGTTAACGGTTTGCTCTGTCCAGCCCGCTACTCCAGCATCTTGCTCCGCCTTCGACGTAAAGTACAAGTTGAGGTCCTTCTTTTCAAATAGGTAATTATCCGTTTCGAGCTTTTCTCGAATGACCTCATTCATAAATTCAAAAAAGAGCCTGTCCGTCTTCATGATGGCATAGAGGTTGATTATTTTCCCTGTCTCCAGTGATTCCTCCAACACCATTTTTCTTAGGGTATCATCCAATACACCAACTCGTCTCAATACAGAAGGCAAGCTTCTTTTCAAGCTCGTTTTTACCTGGTATTGGAAGAGGTTCTCCGTAAGGACTTTTTCCTTAATTTCCGAATCCCCCAACCCCTGAGTCTTGAGACTTACGACCTGTTTGAATTCATAAAACATGAAAGAAGCCCCTGTTAACGTCGCACTATATTCTAATTCTTGAGACATGGCTCAGCTCCCTTCTTTCAAATAACTGATTTTATGTCTTTAGCCAATCCGTTCATATGCAATATCCTCTCAATAACCTCAAGCCTTCTCTTCCCGCACTGTTGCTTGAGAACGGTAGTAAAATCGTTTTCTTTGATAATTTTCTGAGGATTATTTATGTAAATATCCACAACTTTCTGTATTAGGGTCTCTTCGTTAATATTGCCTTCCCAGTACGCATCAATAATTGAGTTGTACATCATGGCAAGCTCTCTCTGAGTCCTATAAAACAATTTAACCTCCAAACAAAACCACCTCAATAGGCAATTGATTATTACACAACTCTTATTTTATTCTTACTCTCTTGACTGTGCAAGAAAAAACCGCTTTCTCAGCGGTTTTCCATTTGTTCCAGCTTATCGTTCTAAGCGTACTGGTTAAAAAGTCAATCGAGTGACGAGGATCAGTTGTTCCGTTTATGCCAAAATCGTATGTTGCCGATAATAGTGATCACCTTTCCGGTCTTTATCTCCTACATCATTACCTCCGTAAATATGCGGTCCAAAATACGAAAGCAATTGCTCCAAGATAGCGGCAAGTTTGGATATCGTCACATCCAGATTAGGGTCAGGAGTGAAACAAACACCGATTTTCCTATCGCTTGCCGACATGTGCGGATGAATGTCTTGTTTCAATTCGGGAGCCTTTGTTTTAGTTGGTTATACAACCCCACTTGGATTTGATTAAAATACAGATGGACTGATGCGAATCCCTGTCGGTCTTTCGCACTTAATTTGAGGTATACTCCGTCTCTACCTGCCCAAGTGTCAGAACTTTGTCGAAACGATTATGCTTCTTAGATTTCCATACGTTGAGAAATTGCGGAACCTTCTCCCGCAAACATTCGAGCATGTATTGTTTCACGTCCTCGACCCTTGTCCAATCGTAATTTACGGTTCCCGTTTCCCTGCCCGCATGTGTCGGCGGAATTTGCGAATACGATTCGATTCGTTTCAGCCGCGGATACTTGATTTCGGAAATTCGCTTTAGTTCATTCCATATATCAAGCTTGTACATTTGATTTAGACATTCAACTTCAGCAATCGCCTTCTTCGGGTGGATTTCT
Source organism: Cohnella thermotolerans DSM 17683 (assembly GCF_000429825.1). Lineage (GTDB taxonomy): Bacteria > Bacillota > Bacilli > Paenibacillales > Paenibacillaceae > Cohnella > Cohnella thermotolerans. Next base: position 3,538 of record NZ_AUCP01000102.1, on the reverse strand, counting down.
AAAGCGTAGAAAGCAACATACTTTTGTTTGTTCCGCTTTAAGTAAGCGAAAATCTGCATCAAATGTTCACGTCGAAAACTGCGAGCAATCCAAATCACGATCCCTCACTGATGGACTCCAATATGTCCTGAACGGTCTTCAAATGCAATGGGTCGGATTGGTTCATCTGCGTCTCAATATACACAGGTAAACGATGGCTCGACTCCACCGCCAAAAGATCCACCTTCTTTCGTCCAACGGGGACTTCTGCCTCAATCCGGCTTAATTTTTCTCCGATGATCTCCTCCAAATATTTTGGATTATGCAATAGGAATAACGAAAAGATATACTCCTTTTCCGATCCGCCAATGCTCATGTATGTTCCACCTCTCTCCTGTTATAAGAAAAGCCGCCCGATCCCCGACTGGGAAACAAAGCGGCAACACTCTTGCCTAAGTCATACCTGCAAGCCTTTATAAAGCCACCTTGAATTGGTTGATTAACTCAGAGAGCATATACAGCTCCCTCATTTGAGCCGATGGCGACCAGTCACAAGCGATCACATGTCCTATGATCTTAATCAACTGTTCCTTCGCTTCTCTGTTAATCGGTTCCCCATTAACCAAGAAGTCATTTGCGATCAGCACCTCCTGCACTGTCTGCAACGTGTCATTTTTAGATGCCGACTCTTTGAAAACTGTAGCCAATACTTGATAATAGGGGATGTCTAACGCATCACACAAAGCCATGAGCTTTGGCAGACCAGGGGCAGTCCTGTCGCCACGCTCCAATCTGAAGATATAGCTGGCAGATACCCCCGATATATCTTCAAGTTCCTTGAGTGTGAAGTTGCGAATTTCGCGGTAATGTTTCAGCAACATTCCGAAATTGTCGGAAATCCCATATTCAGATTCCTCCCTGTTCCCTTCCTCAGAAAATTTCAATCCATCATTCTTTTTCATTCCTTCAATTTTGTCGTCACTCATGTTGCCGACTCCTTTCCACGTTTCTCGATTGAGAATCCTTTTTTGTTCAATTCGAACAATGTATTATAGACTTTGTCTCAAGTGGCAATTCACGAATGACCCTGCACCGAAAACATCTTTTAGACCCTGCCGCACAGCTCCCTAAACGAACATAATTGGCATGTCCGCTGGTTTGTCGTTTGCTCAAATTCATCCATTTCAGCGGGTATGTTTTGGTCAATATCGAGCAGATAGGAACGCATCCATTCGATACTGGTATTTAGCAGATACTCCGTTTTTTCAAGATCGAAGGAGGACGGGGTATAGGTTACTGTCCTACCATCAGCCAGGTACTCGCTTCTCAATTCAATTTGATCTAATGATACAATGCCAAATATCTGCTGGATAAACCAAGCGTATAGTACGAGCTGGATCACATCATTCGCAGACGACTTACCTGTTTTGAAGTCCACAATCACGTACTTCCCCGTCAATTTGTCCCGAAAAACAAGATCCATCACAACCCAAATCTTTATTCCATTTCTTTCTATACAGCGAAAGCGTTCCGCGGCAATTACTTCGATTTCATCCCCACGCCGAAATAAATCATTAACCGTTTCACTGGAGATAAGATTCTTTGCGACTAATGGCAGTTTCGTCTGATACTCCTCGATAACATCTAACGGCAAATCGTTGTCGTAGTAAATTTCCATGAGCATTTTGTAATCACCTGGGTTTTCGACCCATAACCTTTGGCGATATCTGGAGTCCTGATATGCTTTGTTCAAATCCGACCGAATATTCGATATGATTTCTGTTTCCGATGGCAAACGGGTGGAACGTACATTGTTGGTAAAACGCTGTATTTGATTGTGTACGGATGAACCAAACACCATGTGAATCGATTGAAGTGTTTTGAGTCGGTAAATGTGCCTTGTAAGATTGCTCGACTCATTCTGCCATCCTCCAAACGCCCCATAATATGAGTACCAATAGTTTCTTTTGCATTCTAAAAACCTTTTATGACGGCTCAAGCTCCAACTTAGTTCAGGAAACTTTCTAACGTTATTCACCTGCATCCCCCCGCCAAACAAATCTGAATCAATACAGTTACCTTGAAAACATTAGAAAAAATCTAAAGGGCGTTGCTCCATATCACTACTGGAGAACGCCCTTCATAATTTGAATCATATTTTCTTTTCGTAGCATCAGTTTATCTCGCCAATCCATTAGAAATCACCTCGTACAGAATGTATGTTCGCTTTCGTTAGATAAGATTATACAGCATCGAGCATTAATATACAATATTTGCCAATATAAAAATTGTTCAGCGGCTTTGCCCAAAGGCAACAGAAACAGGGAATCGGGGATAGGGGAAGAACTGCTTGATTTTATTCAGATTTCATCCACACAAGGATCTGTTGATATTGTGGATATTTGAAACATTATGAGGCGTGAAGTTTTCAGTTCGACAGAGCCGCTTGGCTAATGAGCGGAGGTCAGAATGTAAACGAAATAGAGCCAGTATGTTAATGAGGTTAGACAATGTCGAGACCTCTTAAAGCAGTATATATTCCAGTTGCAGTTTCAATCGAACTTTTGTCTTGAGCAAACCCTACTTCAAAGGCATCCTCAAATACCTCTCTTATTTGTTGCTCAAGCTTTTTTACATTTAAGACATCCAGATGTTTTATGATATAGATCGAAATTGTTCTGATTTCGGCTTCATATTCGTCCTCTGGACTTTCCATTTCCAGCAATTGTGCCGGATCCCACTTATCGATGAATTTTTTGACTACCTCGATCATAGCTGTTGAGTCGAATGAAAGGTTTTTGAGAAATTCCTTTTCCTCGGCTACTTCAGCTTGGATGATCTTTGCTCGCTCTTCAAATGAAAGGTCTTTATTGAACTTCTTCACAAATCCTCACTCCTATGAATCGAACTCTTATACCCGAACTGACGTTGCCTAATAACATCGCGGCTCTATCTTGTTAACGTTTAAGCTTGCTCATTAAACCTAACGGCATTATGAGAGACTTGAGACTGAAGAATTGGCCATTTTAGTTTGCCGTTGTAACATTGTGAATGTGATTCATAACTAATTCATAAATGTTACGCAAAAGTTATGCAATAGTTGTGAAACAAATGCATAACCTTTCAGATATCCGTCGGTTGTAAACTCTCAATTTGTACTACTTCTTGCATAAGTAATACACAACAGTTATGTACATGTTACACAACTTTTATGAAATTTGATTGCAGCTTGGACAATGGGTCTGTCAAGAATTTTGTGTAAACTCATTTATGGAACCTCCCCCGAGGGGGAGAGCGAACCCTTACGGCAAATGCTGTCCAATTCGATCTGGATAGAAGACGGAGAGCTGGAGGAGGATTTGTCCCCAGTTCTGCACGCGACCGGTCCATTTCCGCAGCACGTCCATCGTCGCCAGGTATAGCATCTTCAGCAGCGCCTCGTCCGTCGGGAAGATGCTCTTGCCTTTGGTTACTTTGCGTAGTTGCCGGTGGTAGCTCTCGATCATGTTCGTCGTGTAGATGAGCTTGCGGATCTCGGGAGGGTATTTGAAGAACGTGG
>NZ_AUCP01000101.1 GCF_000429825.1 Cohnella thermotolerans DSM 17683 | reverse complement strand
CGCCGATGATCGAAAGCAAGAGAAGCAAGACGCTGCACAGCGCAATGCGATCGAAGGAAAGTTCGGCGAAGGCAAACGCAAGTTGGGTTTGGGCCGAATTTGCTCCCGCGGTGCTCATACAAGTTTAACTGTCATCGCTATCCAGTTTCTGGTTATGAACCTGGAACGGCGACTGCGGGTTCTTTTTTTCTCTTTTTTCAGATTCATTGCGTTCCGTCCGATTTTTTGCATGAAAACCGCAAAGAAAATCACGGTCTAGGCTCATGCGTTGGGAGCAGCTTAAATTGATCTTGTTCAGCAAGCCCTATTATACATCCTCTTCATTTGACAAGGCACGTTGCTTTTAATCCTTATAAGGATCAAACTCATCGGCCCCGGCCATGCAAACTCCGATCGGCTTCAACACGTGCAAAAGCGCTTCGCTTCGAGCCGCCGCTCGAAAGCCAAGCGCTTTTTCGCGAATTCCTTTATTTCACAAACATATGATGGCCGATCTTCTTTACCACTTTCGTTTTCTTGGCTTTGTCGGGCTCCAGCTTCGGGTTGAAGAAGTAGAGCGCGCCGGGGACATTGTTCTCGCCGGACAAGGCGGCCAGAGCCGCTCGGAGGCTGTCGCCGGATGCCGTCTCCGTCTTCAATAGCCCGTTCCCTGCCGGAGGGAACTGGCCAGGGGCATAAATGACGCCTCTGACCGTATCGGGAAATCTGCCGCTCTTCACTCGATTCAGAACGACGTTGGCGATGGCCAGCTTGCCCTCGTAAGGCTCGTTCCCGGCCTCGATCTCCACGATCTTGGCGAGCAGAGCCGCATCGGCCGTCTCGGGGTCCAGGAAATCCGGCACCACCACCTTCAGGCTCTGGCCGGCCTGGAGCGACCCGTCCGCCAGCCCGTTCCGAATCATAAGCGCCTTGGCCGTCGTTCCGCTAGCCTCTGCAATGCTTGCCAGCGTATCGCCGCTCCGAACGACGTACGGCTCCTCCGTCTTAATGGCAAGAGTCTTCCCTTGGTCTTGCCATCCTACGCTCGCATGCATAGCCTCCGCCAAGGTGCGCAGAGGAAAGTACGCGTTGCCGTCTCTTACTGTAACCGCTTGCGGAATATCGTAAGCCTTGCCGTTGTACGTGACCACCGACTCCCCGGTCCGGAACGCCAGCTTGTCGCCGAGTCCGTTGCTTACGGCAATCCGGCCGGAGCCGCCGTCATAAGCCAGCTGCCAGCCCATCCGGTCCGCAAGCTCCTTGACCGGAGCGTAGGTCACTCCGTCCGCCATCCGCAATTGCGGGTTCAAGCTCAATTTCTGGTCTTCTATATATATTGCACTGTTCGAATTCGCAAACGCCGCTCCGGTACCCACCGTCAGCAGCAGTCCGAGAGCCGTCACGGCCAATCTCATCAACCGCTTTATTCCCGTCATCTCCTTTTTGCGGATTGTAGTACAATCGACTCACTGTTCGATATTATACAATCTACAAAAAGGAATATTTTAAATATTAACGATTTTTCATCGATGATGCGGAACAATCTACGCATTTATCCGGAAACTGTAAACCTTCGCTTGTGTAATAATCGGGATTCGTCTCATCGAACACAATAACTCTGCCGCATCTCTTGCATTCAGCTGTTTGCCCAATTTTGTCGCGTTGCGAACTTTTATGTTGCTACTTGTCATGCCAATCCCCATGTAAGCGTATACTGTATCAGGTTCATTTCGAAAAGGGGGGATACGCGTGAGTAAAGTGTCGAAATTCATTCTGCACTTTTTTCGCGTTCATGCTCGCTGCCGCGTGCCTGTTTCCTCTTAATCCGGCAATTGCGCTGGGAAGCTTTACGACTTTCATTGGGCGAAGCGGCGACAAGCTGATGGATGGTATGTCCGAGTATCGTTTTATCGGAACCAACGCCCCGTTCCTGGAGCGGGCATGGGCCGATCCGGCGGAGATGGAGGATGAGATCCGCGCCGCAAGCCAATCGGGGATTAACGTGATCCGCTTATATCCGCTCGAGGTCCGAATGAGCAGCGACCCCCCGGGCACCTTCCGCCATGTGATGGGACCCGGCCAATTTAATGAAAGCGCTTTTAAATCGCTGGACAAAGTCCTTGAGTTGGCGAACCGTTACGGGGTCAGGCTGATCATCCCTTTCGTGGACCGTTACAATTACGTCGGAGGAACGGCAGATTGGGCGGCGTTCCGGGGCAAGAGCGCCGATTCGTTCTGGAGCGATCCGGTCGTCAAGCAGGACTTCAAAGATTTTATTCGCTTCGTCGTTCTTCGCACCAACACCTACACAAAGGTGCCGTACAAGGATGACAAAGCCATTCTGGCCTGGCAGCTGGGCAACGAACTGACTTCAACGGACAGCTGGACGAGCGAAATGGCCGCGTATATCAAGAGTCTGGATGGCAACCATCTGGTTGGCGACGGAGGTTACGTGCGCGCGCAAGGAATCCGGACGAATGCGCTCAATGATCCCAATATCGATTTTATTGATCCTCATATCTACCAGTATCACAATTACCCGAATCCGATTGCCAAGCTGAATGAATGGAAGGACACGACCCGCGGAAAAAAACCGCTGATCATCGGCGAATTCGGCGATTTCTCGCCCGATGTTACCGAGGAGCTGCTGAATACCGTACGAAACAACGGAACGTCCGGAGCGATGATCTGGGGCAGCATGTCCCACCACAGGGCGGGCGGGTGGCACTGGCCCCCGGTCGGCGATTGGTCTTATTTGCGCTATCCCGGTCTCCCAAGCGGAGATTGGGCGAACGAAGCCGTCATCTTCAACAAGCTACGCAGCTACGCTTATTCGATAAAGGGGTTGCCCGTCCCTTCGTGGCCGGCGCCGGACGCGCCCATCCTGTTCCCTGCCGATTCCGTGCACGCCCTCTCCTGGTTCGGCGTCTCGGGCGCGGACTCTTACGACGTTGAACGCGCCCCCAGTCCCTCCGGGCCGTGGACCGTGATCGGCAGCGGCGTAACGGACGATATTACCGCACCGGATTATCTGAATTATCCCGTACCGATTATGGACGATACGACCGCTGCCGAAGGAACAAGCTACTACTACAGGGTCAGGTCGAAAAATCCCGACGGTCTATATTCCCCCTATTCGAATACGATAGGACCGGTCACGCCGAGAAGCGTCGTCGTGCTCGACAACGCCGACAGCGGATACTCCGAGACGGGAACGTGGGGGGACAGCCCCCTGCCCGGAAGCTACAACGGCGGTTCCCGTTACAGCAACACGCCCGGCAGCACGGCGACATGGGCGCTGAACATTCCCGGTCCCGGATACTACAATGTGTACGTTCGCTATCCGTATTACCAGAATTCGACGCAGACCGTCACCTACACCGTTTATCATGACGGCACAACCGATACCGTAACCGTCGATCAGAAGACCGTCGCGGAGGGTCAATGGCATTTGATCGACTCGGCTTATTTCTCCGCAGGCAACGGCAATTTCGTCATGCTGACCGCCGGCCCCGGTTCTGTCACCGGCAATATCAGCCGCGCCGATGCGGTCATGCTTGAGCCCGTATATTTCGGCGACCTCTTCCAAAGCGGCGGCTCCTCCGACTGGACGGCGCTCGGCGGCACTTGGTCCGTGGCGGATGACGCCGGCACGAAGGTGCTGAAGCAATCCGGCGCGGGCATTGCCGAAGCAAGAGCAGGAGCGGTATACGCCGACGTCTCCGTAACCGCAGCTATGAAAGCGTACGACAACGCCGCAGCCGGCTCCGCTTCGGGCGTCGTGGCGCGTGCCAGCGCCGATTTCTCCAACTTGTATATGCTGCGCATCCATTACGCTCTGAACAGAGTCCAACTATACAAGAAAGTAAACGGCGCTTGGACCAACCTCGGAGAAGCGGAGTTGCCCGCAAGTCCGGGAACCTGGTATTTGCTGCGCCTGGAGCTCACAGGGAGCAAAATTACAGGTTACGTCAACGGCGTTCCGCAAATCAGCGTCACCGATGCCAGCTTGACGGAAGGATATGCCGGCTTGAGAACGTACGATCAAACCGCCGTATTCGACTATTTTATCGTTGCGCCGATTTGAGCTCCAATCTTGTGAACCGTGCGGTGTATGCTGCACGGTTTTTTACGCGCTGCGATAAGCTTCCTTTATAGACAGAAAGTTTCTCGCAAATAAGCTGCGGATGTAGAACGGCGCATCAATGACGTTCAGACTTCGGATATATTTGTCCAGCATCTCTTCCGAGGTATCCAAGCGTTCGTCGCCGAACATGGACAGAAATAAGCAAAGCACGCTGACGATATGCAGCAAATAATTCGAAAAATTCGAATACCGGACCCATTCGATATGAAACTGCAGCCACTCGAGCAGCGGCGGGTTTGACTTGCGGTACAAACTCAGCGCTTTGCGCAAATCCCAGCCGCTGATATCGAGCTTGTCGCTGATCGGACGTTCGATGACGTCCCGCTTTTCGAAGATACGCCTCAACATCTTATATCGCTTAGCCTTTCGGCATCGGCATAAAAACATTCTCTCTCTGCCCATCTTCAAATTCCACTTACGCGAAACCTGGTTCGGCTGACGGAAGGCTGCAGAACAGCCGGATTTTGTTTGTCATACAGTTCTTTGTAATAACCATTCGCCTGAAGCAGCGTCCGGTGGTTTCCGCTCTCGACAATCCGGCCCTTCTTCAAGACAAAGATTTGGTCCGCGTGAATGACGGTCGATAACCGGTGAGCGATCATGACAATCGTTTTGCCGTGACGCATTCGGTCAATGGACTCCTGGACCAACTTCTCGCTCTCGTTATCCAGCGCGCTGGTCGCTTCATCCAGAAGGATAATGGCCGGATCTTTGAGGAACACGCGGGCAAGCGCGATTCTCTGCTTCTGACCGCCGGATAGCTTGACGCCTCTCTCTCCCACTTCCGTCTCATAGCCGTGCGGCAATGCGGCAATAAAATCATGAGCAAACGCTTTTTTGGCCGCTTCTATCATCTCCTCCTCCGTTGCGTCCGGCTTCGCCATCCGGATGTTGTCCGCAATCGAAGTGCTATAAAGAAAGTTATCTTGCGTAACGACGCCCAGTTGGTTTCGGAGACTCGATAGCGTGTAGTCTTTTATATTCGTGCCATCGATCGAAATTTCACCGTTGTCGACATCATACATCCGGGTAATGAGCTGCAGAATCGTACTCTTGCCTCCGCCGCTTTCGCCCACGAATGCATAGGTCTTCCCTCGTTCAATGCGGAAGGTTACTTCGTCGATTACCTTGTCCTCGCCGTTATAGGAGAACGTCACCCGGTCGAACACAATGGCGTCCTTAAGATGTTCCAGTGTCTGCGCGTCTTTCTTCTCTCTTACAGTGACCGGCACCGACATAAAATCGAAGATGCGTTGAAGGGCGACACTCCCTTCGGCGATGACAGGGAAGGCTTGCACAAGAGCCGCTACCGGTCCGCGCATGCGATCCACATACGCAAAGAACGCAATCAGACTTCCAAGCGACAAGCCTCCGTCAATAACGAATAAACTGCCGACGGATACGACCAGGAAGGGAGTGATGTCGCTTAATACGTTGACGGCAGCAAGTGATACGGCTTGAATGCCGGCCTGCCGGTCCGTGATCCGGCCGTACTGCTCCAAGTGGCGGTCCAGCTGCTCGCGGTCGCGTTTTTCCGCTAAGAACAGCTTGGACCATAAAGCCCCTTGAATCTTCTCGAAGACAAACCCGCTCAGAACCGAGCGGTAGTTCATCATGCTCCGCGTCGTCGACTTCACCTTCCGGGACAGAAAGTGGGCCAGCGTAAATTGAAAGCCGACGAGGAGGACGGAGAGCAGTGTCAACTCCAGGTTCAAGGTAAGCATCACACTGATCACGCAGATCAGGACGATCATTTCAATCCAGACGTTCGAGAAGACGGCGGTCATATAGCCCCGTATTTTTTCGATATCGTCAAAGAAACGGGTGCCGATCTCTCCGCTTCTGTTGTCGGCAAAGTATTTGGCGTCCAGGGCGTGCACCTTGGCAAATGCATCTTTGCGGAGTTCCGTAATAATCCGATTATTGGCTTTGTTCATGAAATACTGCCTGACATACTCCATGGGCGCGCGAACCAAGAAAAAAACGCCTACCATGATCGCTGCGATGAAGAGCAGCTGCCCCACTTTGTCGCTGCGGGACAGCGTATCGTTGCGAAGGAGATCATCGAACAGGTATTTGACGACGAGCGGCACGGAGAGCGGGATGAGGAAGCGGAACAGGCTTCCGATGAATCCTAGTAAGTACAGTTTCTTCTGCTTGCTGACATACGGCCAGAATGAACGCAGTTCTCTCATGGCAATCTCCCCTCCTTTTGCGACACGGGCTTCATCCTCTTCCGGATCCACACATACACGCTGTCTATCAGGCTTATGGCCGCGCCTCCTGCAGACAACGCCCAGCCGATCCGAACCGCATGCTCCGGCACAGCGTCGTCATAGACATTCGCCGCAATCGTACACCCGAAGCATACAAGCAGACCGATCAGGCCCAATAATCCGATCCCATTCATAAATCGATCCTTCATCTGTGTCATCCCCGTTCGCAGCTTGATTCCCGATCTAGCTCCATCTTATAGCCGCCGCGAGCCCCGCATCGCGCAATCGTTGACCGGCGTCCCGCAAAAGATTGCGTTCCTCGCGCAAAACCTGACCCGGCTGCCCCTAACAAAAAAATCCCCTCCGCGCAAACGGCATCGCCGCCTGCACGGAGGGGCGGACCGCATCGGCTCCTCCCTTAATCCACCTGGACGACAAAGGGGATCGTCGTCACCACGCCATGCCGTTGGAACTGCACCCACAACCGGTATAAGCCCGAATGCGGGAAGCGGGTCGTAAAGCGGGCCTCCGGCCCCTGCGTCAGGTCCCCGCTCGGATGCACATGCAGATAATCCTCGGCATCTTCGCTCAGAATGACCACGTGACCGGCGGCTCCCAGGTAGGGTTCCAGATCGATGATCGGCTGTCCCGTATTCGCGTTGGAGAGGGCAAAGCTTAGGTCGACGTCCTCGCCCGCCCGAAGGCGATCGCCCGTCAAGACGACCTTGAGCCCATCCACGGTCTTCACATGCTCCCGATCGGCCTGAAGAGGCACGGCCGGTACAGAATCTCCCTTTACCGTTATCCACGTGGATTGGGTCGTCGTCGTCTCCCCGGCCGCGACATAATCGGCAATGAGCTTATACCGTCCGCCATGGGGGAATGTCGTCCGGATCTCAAACAGGCCGCCGCCCTCGTACTCGGGATGGATATGGGCGAAATAGGACAGATCTTCATTCACGACGATCAAGTGCAGCAGCTTTTCGTGATTCACGTCGAAGCGTTGGACCGGTTGCCCTTTGGCATCCCGAATTTGAATGCGGACCGTCGCTTCCTGTCCGGCGGCGAGATCGTCCGTCGACCACTCCGCTTGGGTTGCGGACGCCTTCGCTTGCTTCGCTTGGCCCATGCCCATATCGTCGCCGTGTCCCTGAGCCTCTGCCTGACTGTCACCCATGCTCTGATCGTTCACCGGCCCCGCGTCCTGCCTGCCGAACCCGTATCCGGCAGAAAACGTCATGACGACAAGAAGCAGGACGATGATAAACTGCATTTTTCCATTCATCAGACGGTCACTGTCCTTCTCTGTTTTTTGCGCCTGCTGCAACCGAAGCGCATTCAGCACCACGGATACGGAGCTAAGCGCCATCGCCGCCCCGGCGAGCCACGGCTCCAGGAACCCAAGCGCCGCGATCGGGATGCCGACCACGTTGTAGGCCAGCGCCCAGAACAGGTTCTGCCGAATGTTGGCCATCGTCAGCCTGCTCATCTCGATCGCATCGGGAATCCGGTTTAAATCGCCGTGCATGAGGGTCACCCCCGCCGCTTCGATCGCAACATCCGTGCCCGTCCCGATCGCCATGCCCACATCCGCCGCCGCGAGAGCGGGGGCATCATTGATTCCATCCCCTACCATAGCGACATGCTTGCCTAAGGCCTGCAGCTTCCTCACTTCATCCGCTTTGCCGCCCGGCAGCACGTCGGCAAGCACCTTGTCGATCCCGGCTTCCTCCGCGATCCGCTTCGCCGTACGTCCGTTGTCTCCGGTCACCATGATCACGTCGAGGCCAAGCCGCTTCATACGGGCAACCGCTCCGGCGGAGGTGGTCTTCAGGGTGTCCGCGACGCCTACGAGCCCTGCATACCGGCGGTCGACGGCGATCAGCATGACGGTCTTCCCCTCCGCTTCCAGCCGCGCCGCTTCCTCGCTCGCCCGCTCGATCGCCACCCCCGAATCGGCCAACAGCCTGCGGGTTCCGATAAGGATATCGCGGCCCTCGACAACTGCAGCGATCCCGAAGCCGGGAATGGCCCGGAACGATTCGACCGAGGGCAAGCCGATCCCCCTGCTCCGCACGCCCGCTGCGATGGCTTCCCCAAGCGGATGTTCGGAGTTGCTCTCCGCCGCGCCGATCCAAGCAAGCAGCTGCTTCTCGTCGTAGCCGTCCTCGATGCGAACATCGGTCATCTCCGGCTTCCCGCGGGTGACGGTGCCGGTCTTATCCAGAAGAACCGTCGTGATGCGATGCGTACTTTCGAGGTGCTCGCCGCTTCTGAACAGAATGCCCATCTCGGCGGCGCGCCCCGAGCCCGTCATAATCGAGGTGGGGGTCGCAAGCCCCAGCGCGCATGGACAGGCGATGACCAGAACGGCAATCGCCTTCTCCAGCGCGCCGGCCGTATCTCCCGGTTCCGCCCAGACATACCAGATCAGAAACGTCAAGACGGCAATCCCGATCACCACGGGCACAAAAATGCTCGAGATCGTATCCGCCACCCGCTGAATCGGCGCCTTGGAGCCTTGCGCCTCCTCCACCGCTGCAACGATCCGGGCCAGCGCGGTGTCCTTGCCCACACGAACCGCTCTTGCCTTCAACATTCCGGTCTTGTTGGCGGTCGCCCCGAATACCGGATCCCCGGCCCGTTTGGTCACCGGCAAGCTTTCGCCGGTCAGCATCGACTCGTCGACTTCCGAGCATCCGTCCTCCACGATTCCGTCGACGGCCACCTTCTCGCCGGGTTTGACGACGAACAAGTCGCCCTGGAGAACCTCATCCAGCGGAACGCGCCTCTCCTCGCCATGACGGATCACCGTCGCCGTCATCGCCTGCAGGCCCATAAGCGACCGGATGGCTTCCGACGAACGGCCCTTGGCCAGACGCTCCAGCAGATTGCCGAGAAGAATCAGCGTAATCAGCACCGAACTCGTCTCATAGTAGAGAGGTGAAGATCGCCCCAGAAGGGTGTTATACAGGCTGTAGCCGAAGGCGGCCGATGTTCCCAGCGCCACAAGCACGTCCATGTTCGCGCTGCGGTTGCGCAGCGCCTTGAACGCGCCGATATAATACCTGCCCCCGGCGAGGAACTGAACCGGGGCCGCCAGAGATAATTGAAGCCAAGGATTCATGAGCCGTTCCGGCACCCAGATCCAGGAGGTGTACGTGTAGTCGCCGAGCATGGCCCACAGCAGAGGAATCGTCAGCATCGCCGACGCGATCAGCATCCACACCTGATGCTGGAGCTCCCTTCGCTTGCGGTCCGCTTCCCCCAAGGCTTCCCTCCGGGGTGCCGCCTTGTAGCCCAACTGTTCGATCCTGCCGATAATGGCCGACATCGCGGTGCGAGCGGGATCGTAGGTGACGCGCGCGGTCTCCAACGCGAGATTGACCGATGCCTCCACACCCTCCAGCCTGTTCAGCCCTTTCTCGATGCGCGCCGCGCATGCGGCGCAGGTCATTCCGGATATGGCGAGCGTCTCCTGCCTGCCGACATTTGGCTTCAGACTCATAACACGACGTTGTAGCCGTGGGATTCGATCGCGGCGACGATTTGCTCGGAGCCGATGACGCTAGAATCGTACAGAACGGACACCGTCCCCGCCTCCAGATCGACCTTCGCTAGCGCCCCAAGCTTCGCCAATGCGGCTTCGATGGTATGGGCGCAGTGCCCACAGCTCATGCCGCGAACCGTCCACGTGTCCGTTCTCATGTGATCTTCTCCCCATTCTCTCAGATTTGGCTTACAGGCTAATCCCAACCGGTATGCCCTTATCTTAGAGCGCCGCGAGCCCTGCCAACGCGCAAATCGTGCGGCCGTTCCCGCAAAATTTTGCGGCCTCCGCGCAATCGCCGCGCCGGTGCCGCCCCCATGTAAGAAAAACGCCTGGCGGCGTCCTTTAAGTTCGTTCAACTGAGTTCATACGTGTAAAATGGCCGGGTGTGGGGAAAAACCTATACCCGGCTATTTTCTTACATCGCTAATCCTGTACTCGTAACCATGAATTCCCTTGTAATATTCCGGGTACATGCCTCCTCCGCATTCTTCGCAGCTGAATTGCGGAGGTACGGTTGGATCTCCATCATCCATCGCATCGAAATTCCGAACGACATTCAGCGGAATCTCTTCTGT
>NZ_AUCP01000100.1 GCF_000429825.1 Cohnella thermotolerans DSM 17683 | reverse complement strand
TTTAGAGAAAGAAGAATTTATTCTATGTGAAGATAACCGAATTCCCGGCGTAGTAAGTCATGAGTTTTCATCCGATGATGTACTGGATAAGCTGAAGAAGTTGGCCGAGGAAGAAGTTGCCGAGATTTATGTTCATACACTTCCTGCGAAAGAAGCTACTTTTGCGGATATTCCTGAATCAACGCCAGAGCCCATCAAGGACGCCTTACATCGAATGGGAATTACGCAGTTATATTCTCACCAAGCACAAACAGCCGATGCAGTCCATTCTGGGTCGAATGTTGTCTTGGTCACTTCAACATCATCCGGAAAGACGTTGTCCTATAACCTGCCGATTCTTAGTCGTTTATATAACCATCCTGAAGAACGTGGATTATACATATTTCCAACAAAAGCGTTAGCAAATGATCAGTTGGATCAAATTAAACGTTTTGGCATGCAACGAACGGAGAATAATTCTTCCTTGGATGAGTGGTTTGAAACTCAATTGCACTTAGGAGATCGCCTGATTCATATCGGCCGGCTGGATGGTGATACCGAGAATGGGCCGCGGCAGCGAATCATGGAAAAAGCACAGGTATGGATGACGAATCCGGATATGATTCATTACTCCATTCTCGGGCAAGTTCAGAAGGTGAAGTACGCGACCGCACACCACATTCGAAATTATCTGCGGAACCTCAAATTTATAGTGCTTGATGAGATGCATATGTACCGAGGTACATTCGGAAGTCATGTCGCATTGGTACTCAGACGCCTGCTTAAGGTTTGTCGAGAACTTGGTAATACTCACAACATCCAGATTATTACGAGCTCAGCAACGATTGAAAATCCTATTAGATTAGCAGAGGATCTTACAGGTCTTAGCGGATTCACCCTCATCAATACAGATGGTTCCGCCCATCAGAAAAAGGGGATCGTCCTCTGGAATCCCGGTATGTCAGCCGATGAACAAGTCCGCCGCGCGCCTTCTACCGATGCCATTACGATGGCGAAACAGATCATGACTGTTGATCAGAAAGTGATTAAGAGCATCATTTTTCAACCTTCTCGCAGCCAGACTATGGTATTTACCCGTTATATCAAAGACGTCTTGCGCCAGCCTCTCCGACTACCAAAAGAGAAAGTGGAAGGAGAAAAACTCGCGGCATTTTATACCGGAATACTGCCGAATGATACTCGGAAACGGATTATTGAGAGACTCAAGTCCCACGACATTCATGTCATTATTACTACCAATGCCCTTGAAGTCGGGATTGATATCGGTGATTTGAGTCTTGCCGTTCTTGTTGGTTATCCCGGATCGAAAGCGGCATTCTCCCAACAGATCGGACGTGTTGGCCGCAAAGGCGAGGGTGTTGCCATACTGATCTGGCAGGATGAACCGCTTCAGCAGTATTACATGCGTAACCCGCTTGAATTTATCCATAAAGCTCCCGAGGTAGTTAGGATTAATCCAACAAATTACAAGTTGTTAGCCATGCACATCCCGTTACTAAGAGAAGAGCTCGGGAGAGAAGTCACGAAGGAAGACTTGCAGGACATGTTTCCTGGATTACTCGAAGATTATATTGAGACTGTACTGCAAGTAGCTGCAACAGCTAACGATGAGGCGATCGTTGATGACAAGTTTAGTCTTCGATCAATGTCTGGTAAAAATTACAGCGTAACCATTCGGGGACAAAATCAAACGATAGTAGACAGTTTGGATGAGTGGAGTGCTCTTCGTGATTTTTATGAAGGCGCGATCTATTGGACTCCTGGAGAGAAAGGCTATCGAGTAGACTCTATCAATCGCAGAAAAGGTGAAATTATTGTATTGCCTATTCAGGAACTAACCTATTACACTCAATCTACTTATCGCGATATCATCGATATTATGCAGACTTATCAGAAGCAACACATCGATGGAATCGATATGGCTTATGGTGAACTGGAGATTAAGCGGAGTGTCTTCGGTTATAAAAAAGTTTACTTCGGACAGAAGCATGAGTCTGAGCAGGTTCAATTGAATCATCCGTCCGTCACCCGATTCACTCCGGAAGGAATGTGGGTTACACTAACGGATTCTCAATGGAGCCAATTGAAAAATGGCATTCAGGAGTTAGCGGATGAGGGCAGATCCATCGACTTATTGGCTGAAGCTTCCCTTCACGCTGCAGGTCACGCTATGACTTCGGTTATTCCTGACCTCATTATCTGCGACGCTAATGATTTTACAGGGTTTTCGGCGAGCGGGATGACGGCTTTTGCCAATAGACCTGTTATCGGCTTCTATGGCGAGAACGGGTCCGGTCTCGGGACCATCGAGGCGATTTACGAGAAACTTCCGCAAGTACTTCGAAAAGCGCTTGAGCTTATTGAGAGCTGCCCTTGTGCTGAAGGATGTCCTAGCTGCGTACAACTCCCCGGCAAAGGGAATGTTGAATTGTTTAAGCCTGGGGCCAAAATGCTGCTGAAGATTTTGATTGAAGGGATCGATTAAGAATGCCTGTAATCTGTTCCGCTTGCGGAGGCCAAAGACCTTACGGGGACTTCATTCAAATCAGCTATAAGGCGGATCCAAAGGGCTATTACCGTAAGATCCATCAACGGGCAAACGGGATTCGAGTTTCAGAATGGCGCTCCCTTGAACCCGATACGGAGTCCTATATAAACAAACCATCCGGCGTTTATTGTTCACATGATAGACATTCAATCTTGGACGACATGCTGACACCGGAAGAAATGGAATTGCTCATAGACCGCAGACTTCCCGTACAACAAACATTCGATAGTGAAAATCTCGTTCAGCATTTGCTCGAACTCGGAACCCGTATCCGAAGTGACGTACATGTGCATCAAATTGACGCCAATCAAGGCGCTTATGCTGAACAAGTCCTGATCCCCAGTTGGCTGGAACGGAAGCTGCAATCTCTGGGGATCGAAAAGCTATATTTGCATCAAGGAGAAGCAATACAGAACATCCGTGAAGGACGCAATGTCGTTCTCTGTACGAAAACCGCATCGGGAAAATCATTGGCTTACAATGTTCCCATCATGGAAAAATTGGTTGCTGATCCGAATGCTTGTGCGCTATATTTGGCTCCGTTCAAGGCATTGGTCGAGGATCAGTTTGCCCACCTGAAAAAATGGGCTGATGATGTAGAAGCACAAGGGAATCATTTCTCACTAAATGGATTTTCCCGATTCTCTGTAAATGGGCAACAAATATCTGTTGGGCTTCTTCATGGGCAACGAAACATTCCAGAACATATGAGAAAAGATCAGGCATCTAGCTTCGTGTTCTCTGAGGGGCGCTATTGGCTGACAAACGTACACTATCTGCATTTAATTCTTCAAGGTGCAGGTTCGCCTAAGGGAAAAGGCCCCCAACTGTTGCGCTTTCTGCAAAATCTTCGGTTTGTCGTCATTGATGAGCTGCATCAATACTCAGGCTTGTTAGGTTCAAAGGTTTCTTTGGTCCTTCGCAGATTAAGAATGTTATGTGACAGGTTGGGAAATAAAAACGTCCAGTTTATTGCCTGCTCGGCTACAATTGCTAATCCAAAGTATCTAGCTGAAGAATTAACAGGAATGCGTGGAATGAAAGGATTTCATGAAATATCGGGAGTACAAGCGCCAGTAAAGAAGAAAGCGATTTTGATGTGGAATCCGGGCTTATCAGACGATGAGCAAAAGAAAAGGGCCGTTGTTTCCGATCTCTATGAGATTCTGCGCACGATCTACAAGGAAGGAAGATGGCCGAGAAGTATCATTTTCACAAGCAACCGCCAGCAAGCCCAGCTTTTAAGTCGTGAAATAAACATGATACTGCGCAGCCACCTTCATGATCATGGCGGGCTTTCGGCAGACGAACCACATGAGTTTTTTCTGCCGTACCATGCATACCTCACTCAAGAAGTTAAAGAACGAACCATACAAAAACTTGAGCAAGGCGAGATCCTTGGAGTGGTCACTACTAGCGCCCTAGAGGTCGGAATTGATGTGAAGTGTCTGGATGTATGTATCTTACTCGGATACCCTGGCTCCCAGGCTTCCTTTTGGCAGCAGGCTGGACGAGTGGGACGCAGCAGAGACGGTGTGGTGATTATGATGCTTCAGGAAGAGCCATTGCAGCAATACTTCGCCCGCAACCCTGAAGAATTCTTTAAGCTCCCGCCTGAATCAGCAGCGATTAATACAACGAATCCAAAGCTGTTGAAGGAGCATCTCGCATATGCAGCTCATGAGCAGGGTGGAACGGTCATAAATGCAATGAACTATGTCCGCTCATCTGTAATTCGCAAAGTAGTCGCTGAGGCAAGCGATCAGTGGCAGCAGGTCGAAGGAAAACTCCATTACCAAGGTGAAGCACCCCGGTATCAAACTTTGTTTACAATGGGCGATACCTATACGGTTGTAACCAAGAACGGATGGAATGAGGATATCTTATTCCAAAGTGTCGACGGGCGTTCCTTAATACGAGATTATCATGTCGATGCTGTATTTCTGGGACCAGACAATCGTACCTTCTATAAGGTCAAGTGGGTCAACGGTAAGCAACGCAAAGTGGTTGTGGAGCCGGTAAGAACGGATTATCATACTCGCGGAATAGTCCGCGATAGCATAGAAATCCATGACATCACCCATCCACTGAGAAGTGACGCGGCGATCAAATCCAATCTTGGAAACATCATCGTAAAACGAAGCACATTTGGCTACAAAAAAATCTACAATCACGGCGCAACGCCTCCCGAAACCGTGCAATTGACAAACACATATCCTGTCAGTTTCCAAACCGAGGCGTTTTGGCTGATGTGGGATCACCAAGGAAGGGATGAACTTAAAGGTCTGCTCAATGATGTACTGGATCGCGATACCATTGACTTGGAGACCATGGCTGAGGGAAGCCTTCATGCGGTTGAACATGCCATAGCTTCGGCGATACCGGCCGTTGTAAGGTGCAGTATGGCTGATTTTCAGCACACCTCTTTTTATTCTGGCTCAGCATTGTTTGGAATGCCCGGAATGTTCTTCTACGACAGCCAAGCAGGGGGCGGTTCAGGTATAGTCGAGGTCGTTGCGGAAAAATTCGGGGTTCTCTTGGAGAAAGCCCAACAGATCATTAGCAGCTGTGGTTGTTCGGACGGCTGCCCATCCTGCATTCAGCTGTTTCATTGTGAGAAGCAGAATGAGCCGCTGCATAAGGCTGGGGCTTTGCTGGTTCTTAATCACCTGCAAAAATATCCGGTTCGCAACCATTCATGAGAAACTGATCTTTGAAATTGAAGGGAGGAAACCGTGTCCATGACTTTAATCGATAAGGCAATTGAGTTTGCTGCCGTTGCACATCGGGAACAGCGCCGAAAAGGCACAGAGATACCATACATTAGTCATCCTTATGCTGTGGGCATGATTTTGCAGCGGGCAGGTTGTTCGGAGGAAGTTGTCGCGGCTGGAATTTTGCATGACACGTTGGAAGATACCGATACAACGGAGGAGGATTTACTGGCCTTCTTCGGTCCTAAAGTATTGGAAATCGTAAAAGGCTGCTCAGAACCGGACAAAGGTGCATCATGGGAGGAAAGAAAGCAGCATACGCTCGATGAACTTAAACATGCAACCGTTGCTATTCGGCAGACGTCCTGTGCAGACAAACTACACAATATTCGTTCGATTAAGAGGGACTTGAAGCAGTACGGTGAGGAGGCATGGTCTCGTTTCAAACGAGGACGTGACAGTCAGGAATGGTACTATAAGATCGTCTAGCTAACTATTTGGTGGAACGCGGGATCGAGTTTCAGTCGAATAGTGAAGGGCCAATCATCCTGATCGGCTTCTGCACAGCGCTGATGCAGCTATTGAACTTATATCCGCATGAGATTTATCATCATTTCAATAAATGAAATCGAGGAGAACCAATATGAGCAAAGTATATTTCGGCAAGTTTGACAGTAGAAGACCGCATCAAATCCAAGAGAAGTATTACGCCGCCGGCGCCAAGGAGAGTACCTGGTACGGGGGGATCGAACCTGGGGATTTCGTGTTTGTGGTGACCAATGCCAACGTAATTGCGTTATGGAAAGTGAGGGAATATGGGGGAATGTAAATTTTTTTGTGTAAATGGGTTTTTAACGGGTGGACAGTTACGTCAACGGCTTTACATGGAGTGGCGGGCATGATAGGCTCGCTTGCCATGCGATGCATATTTTACTGGCATCGCCCAATCGCAAGAAATCATGCCCGCAGAGGCTCCATGTCAAGCCGACTCAACAGTTGGATTATGCGGACAGTTCCCCTTGCAATCGATCTCCAAAATGGATGGCAAGTTGCGATATACATTCTTTCCAACTCCGAAGCGGCATAGTCCATTTCTTCGATGCCTCAACGGTAGCCAGATAGATGATTTTCCGTAGAGCATCGTCGGATGGATAAGCCGTTTTTGTCTTTGTGACCTTACGGAGTTGCCGATGATAGCCCTCGATGATATTCGTCGTATAAATCATCTTGCGTATCTCTGGGGGATAGCTGAAATAGGCGGTCAGTTCGAGCCAGTTGTTTTCCCAGGAGCGAATAATGATGGGGTACTTCTTTCCCCACTTGTCTTTGAACGTAGAAAAAGCAGTCTCAGCTTCTTCTAACGTAAGGGCTTGATAGACTTTCTTTAAATCTGCCAAGACTAACTTTTCTTCTTTGAACGGAACATATTTCATAGAGTTACGAATCTGGTGGATGACGCACAGTTGAATTTGGGTTTTCGGAAAAGCAGCATGGATCGCCTCAGAAAACCCTGAAAGACCGTCCTTGCAGGCGATGAGAATGTCTTCTACACCACGGCTTTTCAGCTCTGTACACACATTGAGCCAGAAGCTTGCACTTTCGTGCTCGCCGATCCAAATGCCCAAAATGTCCTTATGACCAGACATAGTAATGCTCGGATGTTTGGCATCGATCACCATTCGCTTCACTCAGAACCCTGTGGAGAAATCGTCCGTATCTTCGCAGTCTGCACATCATTGTATCGGACACTACGTCGGGGATGCCCCCGGCTGGCTGGCGAGAATTGTCCGCCCCATCGTCAATTCAAATTTGTGGGTACATACCCGTTCTGCATTCTTGTCCGCTTAGCCCTGCGGTAGACTCATCTCGAAGTCTACCAAGTGAGGTGCTAAGGATATGAAAGATCAAAAGAGAGCCGAGGCCATTGCGGCGGAGCGTGTACAACTGCTGTCTCCGCTTTTGGCAGAAGGACTTGACCCTGCCAAGGCGAGAGAGATCAAGGCTAGGATTTGTGAGCAGACAGGAATCTCCGAGCGGACGCTACGCCGGTATTTGGCAAAGTATCGTCAAGACGGTTTTGGGGGGCTAAAGCCGAAAGGCAAAGGGCGGCAACCGTCAGACGCAACGATTCCGCCGGAGGTATTAGAGCAGGCCATTCTGCTGCGCCGTGAGGTACCCAGCAGAAGCGTTGCCCAACTCATTCAAATCCTCGAATGGGAAGGACGTATCCAACCTGGTGAGATCAAGCGCAGTACCCTCCAGGAGAAGCTAGCTCAGCGTGGCTACAGCACACGCCACATGCGTATGTATGCTGAATCAGGTGTGGCCGCAAGGCGTTTTCAACAGCGCTATCGCAATCGTCTCTGGCATTCGGACATCAAATACGGTCCGTATTTGCCCATCGGTCCGGATGGTGCCATGAAGCAAGTGTTCCTTGTCACGTTCATCGACGACGCGACGCGGTTTGTGCTGCATAGTGAGTTCTATCCGGTCATGGACAAGACCATTGTGGAGGACTGCTTCCGCCGGGCGATTCAGAAGTTCGGCGTACCCGAATCGGTCTACTTCGACAACGGCAAGCAATATCGTACCAAGTGGATGACCCGTGCATGCTCCAAGCTCGGCATCCGGCTGTTGTTTGCGAAGCCCTACTCGCCGGAGGCTACAGGGAAGGTCGAACGTTTCAATCGCGTCGTTGACGCGTTTCTAAGTGAGGCAGCGCTTGAGAAACCGAAGACACTGGAGCGGCTGAATGAGCTATTTGCGGTGTGGCTGTCGGAGTGCTACCAGAACAAGCCGCATTCAGCGCTCGAAAACAAACGCAGTCCAGAATCAGCTTTTCGCAGCGACAAGAAGGCGCTCCGTTTCGTCGATCCAGATACGCTCGCAAATGCCTTCTTACACTGCGAGACACGTAAGGTCGACAAGTCGGGTTGCATCAGCTTCATGGATCGCAAGTATGAGGTTGGCCTTTCATTCATCGGCCGCACGGTGGATGTCGTGTTCGACCCTGCGGATATCACGGAACTTATGATCGAGTACGAGGGGCATACGCCGTGGCGTGTTCGGGAACTCATCATTGGCGAACGCGCGGGAAAGCGTCCGCCGTTACCGGACCACCTGAACAGATTGCCAGCTGACGCCTCAAGGTTGCTTGCTGCTGCAGAAGAGCGCAGCCGGGATCGAAAGGCTCAGCAGGTACCTGCTGTAGCCTACCGCCGGGTCAAGAAGGAGGACAGCCATGTTTGAATCCTTTTACGGGCTCCATTGTTCTCCATTTTCGAGGGATATTCCAACGAGTGAATTGTACGAGTCGGACATACTGGAAGAGACGCTCGGACGTCTTACGTACGCAGCTGAGCGGCAGTGGTTTGCCGTTGTTACCGGCGACTGCGGAACAGGCAAGACAACGACGATTCGCCGGTTTACCGAATTGCTCGACCCTGCCAAGTACAAGGTGCTCTACCTGTCGGACTCCAAGCTGACGCCGAGACACTTCTACAAAGGGCTGCTTGAGCAACTCGGCTGCGAGTCAAAGTTCTACCGAGGCGACGCCAAACGCCAGCTTCATCGCGAGATCGAGCTCATGCGCGGCATTCATCGGCTGCAGCCAGTTGTTGTCATCGATGAGGCTCATTTGCTCGACCGCGAAATGCTGGAGGAAGTACGCTTTCTGCTTAATTTCAAGATGGATGCACAGAGACCGATGGCGCTCATTCTCGTGGGCCAAAGCAAACTATGGGATCGCCTGAATCTTCAGGCGTATGCTGCGTGTCAACGCATCGACCTGCAGAGAAAGCTGCCCTACTATGATCGAGCCCAGACGGGCGCTTATATTCAGCGGCATATGACTTATGCCGGTGCAGAGCATGATGTTTTTACGGATAGTGCGATCGACGACATTTACCGTTTCTCCAGCGGTGCCGCTCGGATGATCAACAAGGCGTGTACACACTGCCTCATCTACGGCGCACAGAACAGACATCGGATCATCGACGATCATATGGTCAAGCGTGTCATACAGGGAGAATTATCGTAATTCTCCCCTTTTTCATTAATTCAGTCGGACATCTTGTCCGTCACCAGCAGGACAACTTATCCCGTCAACTGGTGGACATTATGTATTAGCAGTAACAATTGCCAGTTGGGACAGTTTGTAAACATTCTTGCGAAGTAGAGTTCTCATAAGAAGCAATCTCTGCAATAGTTTTCGCATTTTGCTTCCAATGATCCGAATACATGAATCCCAAAATATCGATATCTTTAATATTCTGATCGTTATCCATCTACATCTCTCCCTCAGATTCTGTTTCTTTGACCGTTCAGACAGCAGCTCTTGCTTAAGAAAGGAGGTGGGGCCCGATGGTCCACATCATTGATCTAAAGGTATCATTTGCTTTCGTTTTCTGTCCTGGTTGCTCCACAAATGGAGCAAAAGCTCGTTGGGTTTTCGGGTTATGCGAGGATTTCGGTCGAAAGAAACAAGAATCTGCTCCATTTGTGGAGAGTTGATGATGAGTGCTTTGATACGGGATTAAGCTGATGGAGTGTAAAGCTTAGGTTGAAGGAAGACCTTCTTCAACTAGCCTTAAAATTCATCCATGGTGAAATAGACGAAATGACTTATATCAGCAGGCATGATCGAGACTGGTATGAGGTGAAAGAACTGGCAGCTACTGACCCAATAACTTTTGGTATTCTGCTACGGAAACTATCCTTGCCTTATCGTCGAAAAGCATTGATACATGCCTTTAGTTTAAGGACAGCGGAGTTAAGAACACTCTTGCTGGGAGATTTTTCGGAATCTTCTTCTACAATTTTCGACTTAACGAACCCTTTGAAATCTAGGAGATTCAGCAATGAGCTACTGGCCCAATTTGGCATCATCCACCGTGTTCCTTTTGATTGGGCTTATAAGGATATGCTTGTTATGGAGCGATGGAACTTTAAAAATTATGATTTTAGCGGGATAGCTTTAACTTGTATGGAAGACCTGATTCCGTTATTGAGAATGGCTGAAGATCGTAATAGAGATGTAAAAGGATATGTCATCCAGACAAACACGGATCAAGAATGTTATATCCGTCTAGAATCACGAACCGATGTGATCGTCGTTGATCTATATCAAAATGACCTATTAAGTTTGGACAAACTCATGTCCGCTCTAAAATCGAAGTCCTTAACATGGTCAGGATTCATTACCCAATCTGTTGTACCTGGGCACCGGTACTGGACATTCATTGGGGCGGATAATGAATCGGCTATTGTTCGAATCATGGAAACGGAGTTCAAGTATATCCAAAACACCATGCGCTTGTGATAGGACAAACCGCAGACGGAATAAGGTGTATTGAGGTGAAAAGTATGGAGCGAATGCCGACAATCAAAATCGTATATGTGCCTCATACTTTATGTAGTGATTCAGTTCAAGTCTCAAACACCTTATCCGCTGCAGAGGCCAAAAATGCCGTTATCGATTACATCCTAAAGCGTTTGATCTTGAAACCGACTGAATAAGCCGGTTTTTTTGTTTCTCTCTTTGTCCATACTGGAAAGTGATAGTGATAAGAAAGGAGAAGAGCGAACCTCCATGTATACGGCCATATATCCAAGGGTTTCTACAGGCATGCAAGCATCAGAGGGCACAAGCCTTGATGCACAAATTGAGATTTGCATGCGGAAAGCGAAAGACTTGGGAATTCCCGAATCCATGATCAAAGTTTATCGCGAAGAAGGATTCACAGGTGAAGATATCGATCGGCCCGCCATGAATGAATTCAGACAAGATGTTGCGCAAGGGCTGGTCCGTCGCTTGATTGTTACCCCCCCCCCCGACCGGTTGACCAGGGACTTGACGGATAAATTAATCCTTTGCCGTGAGCTGGAGCGGAGCAATATCGAGCTGGTGTTCGTGGACACGGAATACCGGAATACGCCGGAAGGGCAGCTTTTTTTCAACCTGATGAGTTCCATAGCACAATACGAGTTGTCTTTAATCAAGAAGCGGACGGTACGCGGAAGACTCAAAGCGGTGGAAAAAGATAAGAAGATCATGCCCATGCGTGTGGCTCCCTATGGATATGATCTTCATGAAAATACCTTGATTATCAATGCGCAGGAAGCCGAATTTGTCCAGAAGATATACCACTGGTATGTTCATGAGAACTATACGCTTCGTGAAATCGGGGATCGACTCTATGCGTTGGGGGCGGTACCCAAACGAGGGGAAAGCAGGAACTGGAGCGCCAGTTCCATTAGAAGGGTTCTTACTTCTGAGGTGTACATCGGCAAGTTCTATTACAATCGTAGAGAAACCCGGAAGATTCGCGGGGAGAAAACCAAGAACGGCACACCGAAAAAAACATATGCCTTTCGCGAGGAGAAGGATTGGATCGAGGTTACCGTACCAAGTATCATTGACCCGCAACTGTTTGAATTAGCCCAGGTGCAGAAAGAGAAAAACATGAAACGGTCAGGAAATGTAAAGTATGAGTATTTGTTAAAATCCATGATCCGGTGTGGACATTGCGGCAGAATGTGGCAAGCAACTACTTAGGGCTTGCTGAACGAACAAAAAATCCTTATTCCACAAGGGATTTGAGCTACTTTTGTCGAATTTATCTGCAAGGAAAACATAGAAAATTGGCAAAAAACCTTGCAGATGGAGTGAGCGAACGTGTTCGTGCCGAATCGGGATATGGCAGATCTGTTGGAAAATTTCTACTTACCCTTTGGCGGGAAGCTTAATCCTGGGAATCGCTGGG
>NZ_AUCP01000099.1 GCF_000429825.1 Cohnella thermotolerans DSM 17683 | reverse complement strand
TCAAAGAAACGAAAGGTAGCGAAGAAAAAGAAAAAGCCGCAAAGCGGGCTGCATAGCAAAGCGAAAGTAACCTACATTTGTCTTCAATGTCATACAACAGAAGAGATTCCGCTGAATGTCGTTCGGAATTTCGATGCGATGGATGATGGAGATCCAACCGTACCTCCGCAATTCAGCTGCGAAGAATGTGGAGGAGGCATGTACCCGGAATATTACGAGGGAATTCATGGTTACGAGTACAGGATTAGCGATGTAAGAAAATAGCCGGGTATAAGTTTTTCTCCCACACCCGGCCATTTTACACGTATGAACTCAGTTGAACGAACTTAAAAGGACGCCGCCAGGCGTTTTTCTTATTTGCGCGCTTCGCTATCCGGCAATCGTTCTGGCGTTGGCCGTCCATTCGGACGAGGTGCTGAAGCTGGCGAAGCGGTTCCCGACCGACGGCTCGGAGAAGGACCGGATTTACGGCTTCAGCACGCAATCGCATTCCTCGGTCTTCGACATGGTGTGGACGATCAGCCGGACGAACGGACTGCGAATTCTGAACCCGGACGCCACCCAGGTCACGCTGGCCGGTGACGGGTGGAAGCGCGTGCTTCAGACGGTCGTCGACGCCGTCAAGTCCAAGGCCGTTCTCATTCCCGATCCGCAAAATCCGGGGAACGCGATGACGATGGAAGACAGTCCAACGGGCTGGAGCATTCTCCAGGCAACTTCATCGGCTCGCTATCGGAGATCATGAAGACCGAACTGAGCGCCGCCATCGACGACCGGAAGTCGCTCGACGAGGCGATGAAGGATATTCAGGACAAGGCGCAAGCTGCGCTCGTGCAGGAAAAGAAAAAAGAGGAGGAGGCAGCTAAAAGCTCGCCGCCGGCAGCGGATTTTGCGACCGAACCGTCTTCGTCAGCTTCATCGTCCGCGTCGCCGTCGGCTTCCCCGGCCGGTTAAGTTCAACGCCCCGTCGGGAGCCGAAGCGTCCATGGAAGCGGTTCGCACGTGTGGGCGGATATGACGAAAAAAAGAGTTGCATTTCGGGCGGATAGATGTTATTTTTATTTTCGTTGACAACACAATAGGAACCAGGATTCACTCAGGAACGGATTGCGATGAGAGTGCAAATTCCCTCGAGAAGTGAATGACGTAGGTCCTAGCGGATGAAATCAGGTTCACATTTTATTCCTAGGAAGGGGGAACCGAAAGGTGGAATACTCTACTTTCGGACGACACGTTGCGGTTGATGCTTGGGGAGTCGAATTCGATGTTCTGAACAATTCGGAACTTCTCCAATCGCACATGGTAGAAGCAGCCGAGGCTTGCGGCGCGACCGTGCTCTCGGTTCAAGCGAAACAATTCGAACCGCAAGGCGCGACCGTTCTCGTCATGCTGTCGGAGAGCCATCTCTCCATTCATACGTATCCTGAGAGAGGTTTTGCCGCCATCGATTGCTACACTTGCGGCGAGACCGTAGATCCTCAGCTTGCGATCGATTACCTGGTTAACGTACTCAAGCCGACGAGCGTCTATGCGAAGAAGCTCGTGCGCGGATTGGGCGAGATGAAAGTCGAAGAGCCGGTCATCAAGCAAGTCGAGCTGGTGTAACCGGGGCTTCGATCTGCGATACCGATATAACAGGCCATGGGGCGCAATCCCCGTGGCTTTTTCAATGCTTCAGGGACGCAGCGGAATAGGAAGGGGCGAATTCGCCTACAATAGGTAAAAAACGGATGCCCGCACCTATGTTCGCAAAGTTTTCAAGAAATGCTTTCAGACGGGCCGGCGAACTGTGCTATAATACTTTTTGACATGCTGGCGAGCCAATCAGACATCCTTACGGAAAGGCAGGTGAACGCTCGTGCATCTGATCGTTGTCGGACTCAATTACCGGACGGCGCCCGTTGAAGTTCGGGAACGCTTCGCGTTGTCGGATCAGGAGCTTCCGCTCGCGCTTCAGGCGCTCAGGCGGACGACGGGCATTCTGGAAGGCGTCGTCGTGGCCACTTGCAACCGTACGGAAATCTATGCTGTCGTCGACCGGCATACGTTGTGCGGACATTATATTCGTTCCTTCATGGAACAATGGTTCAAAATTCCGCGAACGGAATTCAACCAATATTTGTTTATGCACGAAGACGAACGGGCGATCGATCATTTGTTCCGCGTAGCTTGCGGACTCGATTCCATGGTGATCGGCGAGACGCAAATTTTGGGACAGGTGCGGGACGCCTTCTTGCTCGCTCAGAAGTTGGGGACGACCGGAACGCTGTTCAACAAGCTATTCAAGCAAGCCGTAACGGTCGCCAAGCGGGCGCATAACGAGACGTCGATCGGCGAGAACGCCGTATCCGTCAGCTATGCGGCCGTGGAGTTGGGCAAACGGATTTTCGGACGGTTCGACAATAAGAAAGTGATGATTCTCGGCGCCGGCAAGATGAGCGAATTGACCGCCCGACATTTGAACGCGAACGGGGCGCAAGAGGTGCTCGTCGTCAACCGGACGCTGGAGAGAGCCGAAGAGCTGGCGAAGAAGTTCGACGGCGTGGCGCTGTCGATGGACGAGGCGATGAACCGACTCCACGAAGCCGACATTATTATTAGCAGCACCGGCGCGGACCGGTTCGTGCTGACCAAGAACGCGCTGGAGGAAGCGATGGCGCGGAGGAAGCAGAAGCCGCTGTTCCTCATCGATATCGCCGTGCCGCGCGATATCGATCCGGCTTGCGGCAGCCTGAGCAACGTCTATTTGTACGATATCGACGACCTCGAAGGCATCGTGGAGACGAACATGGCGAATCGCCGCAAGGAAGCGGTCCTGATCGAGAAAATGATCGCCGAGGAGCTGAACGCATATCTCGAGTGGTACGCGACGCTCGGCGTCGCTCCGATCATCCGCGGCCTTCAAGAGAAGACGGCTTCGATCCACGAGCAGACGATGGAGAGCCTGCTGCGGAAGCTGCCCGACCTGGACGAGCGCCAGATCAAGGTGATCCGCAAGCTGACGAAGAGCATGTTGAATCAAGTCATTCACGACCCTATCTTGAGAGTCAAGGAAATGTCCGCCGAGAAGCGCGGAGAGGCGGCCGTGAATCTGTTCGTCCAAATGTTTGCGCTGGAGGACGAGGTGGCCCGCATCCAAGCGGAGATGAAGGCCGAGGAGACGGCCCGCGCTGCGGCTGCCGCGGAACTTGAAGCCAAATCGGCCGAGAAGGCGGCGGCTCCTTCGATACTCGCCCAACTGGCAGGCGCGCTTCGGTAAACGCGGGAAGCGCGAACGCCCGTGTGGGGATGCGGGAGGGCACGCCCTGATGTTGACAAAAGATTGGCTAACCGATGCCGTATTGTATATTTACGCCCTGAGCCTGCTGTTTTTCGTATCCGATGCCGCCTACGGCAAGCGGAACGGAAGACGGGTGGGAACAGGGCTGCTTGTTTTCGTATGGATATTGCAGACCGGTTTTTTGTTGGATTTGCTCGTAACGCGTTACGCCGAGCCGAAGGTTACGCTGCAGGAATACGTCTTTTTCGTCTCCTGGCTGCTCGTGTCGTTTTCCCTCGTCATCAACCGGTTCATTCGGGCCGAGCTGCTCGTCCTCCTCGTCAACGTCGTCGGCTTCGCCGTGCTCGGGCTGAACTTGCTGGAACGGCCGCAGAAGGAAATTCCGCTCGCTCCGGGGGAAGCGGCCCAGCGGCTGCAGCTCGCCCATATTACGCTGATTACGCTGGCGTTTGTCTTGCTGACGATATCGGCGCTGCTTGGCGCCATGTATTTGTTCCTGGGCAACCGGCTCAAGCGCAAAAAATGGGGCAAGCTGATGCACCGGATGCCCAGCCTGGAGAGCATCGATCAGTACGCCTTCCGGGCGGGCGTCATCGGCGTGCCGCTTCTGCTGCTGGCGTTGTCGACCGGCTCGGCGGTGCTGCTGCTCGAACGCCGGTACGCGGAGCTGGCGGACGAGAAAGTGCTGCTCTCGTTCGCGGCCGCGGCGTTTTACGTCTTCGGCTTGCTCCGCAGGGCGTTCAACCGGGACGGCGGTCCGCACACGGCCCGCTGGAATTTGGTCGGGTACGCGCTGCTCGTCGTCGATTTTTTCGCGAACTCTTACTCTTCGTTTCACAAATGGCTCTAAGCGCCGGGCGTTTGAACCGGACGGCGGCGGAGCCGCCGGGTTAGAGCGTTGATGGCAAGGAGGAAAACCGGATGGCGGGCGGGTATCCGATCGTGTTGAACGTGGAAGGCAGGCGCGTGTTCATCGCCGGCGGCGGAGCCGTGGCGGAGCGCAAGGCGGCCGGGCTGCTGGACGCGGGCGCAGACGTGCGCGTGGCCGCGCCGAGCCTTACGCCGCGGCTGCTCGAATGGGCCGCGCAAGGCAAAATTCGCGCGGAGGAGCGTGAGGCGGTGCCGGACGATCTGGCCGGCGCCTGTCTCGTGTTCGCGGCGACGGACAAGCCGGACGCGAACCGGC
Organism: Cohnella thermotolerans DSM 17683; assembly: GCF_000429825.1. Taxonomy (GTDB): domain Bacteria; phylum Bacillota; class Bacilli; order Paenibacillales; family Paenibacillaceae; genus Cohnella; species Cohnella thermotolerans. The sequence goes on along the minus strand of NZ_AUCP01000099.1, from coordinate 7,673 downwards.
GGATCGCCGAGGCGGCGAAGCGGCTCGGCATTCCGGCGAACGTGGCGGATGATGGGGAAGCCGGCGATTTTATGACGCCGGCCGTCGTACGGCGCGGCGATCTCGTGTTCGCCGTCAGCGCGTCCGGCGCCGGGCCGGCGCTCTCGGCCCGGCTCGCGCGGGAGCTGGCGGAGCGGTACGGACCGGAGTACGGCCGGCTGACGGAGGTGCTGCGGTCGGTGCGGCGGGCGGTCAAGGCGGCCGTCGCCGACCCGGAGGAGCGCAAGCGGCTGCTGGTCGCGGCCGTGACGGACGAGGCGATCCGGCAATGGCCCGGAACGCCGCCGGACGAAGCGCCGGAGAAGCTGCTCGAACGGTTGCGGACGCTGGCCGATCGCGGCGATTCGTGAAGCGGCGCTGCGTAAAGTGGTATAATCTTCTTATTGATCTTTACTAGAGGCCACACAAGACATCTACCATTGGAGGACGCCATGCGCACCATCATTGTCGGAAGCCGCCAGAGCGCGCTTGCCATGACGCAGACGGGCCAGACGATCGATCGGCTCAAATCGATCTGCGCCGAGGCCGGCTTGCCTTATACGTTTGAAGTGAAACCGATCGTCACCCGGGGGGACCGCATCCTCGACGTCACGCTGTCGAAAGTCGGCGGCAAAGGCCTGTTCGTCAAAGAGATCGAGCAGGCGCTGCTGGATCGAGAGATCGATTGCGCCGTTCACAGCATGAAGGACATGCCGTTCGATTTGCCGGAAGGGCTCGTTATCGGAGCGGTTCCCGAGCGGGAGGATCCCCGGGACGCGCTGATCAGCCTTCACGGCTATTCGCTGGCGAGCTTGCCGCAAGGCGCCAAGGTCGGCACGAGCAGCCTGCGCCGCGGCGCGCAGCTTCAGGCGCGGCGGCCGGATTTGCGGATCGAGTCGCTGCGGGGCAACATCGACACCCGGCTCCGGAAGCTGGAGACGGAAGGCTTCGACGCCATTCTGCTGGCGGCCGCCGGTCTTCGCCGCATGGGCTGGGGCGACCGGATCACGCACTATCTGGAGCCGGAGGAATGCCTGCCGGCCGTCGGACAAGGCGCGCTCGCCATCGAATGCCGCGCCGGCGACGCCGAGCTGATGGAGCTGCTCGCGCGTCTGAACGATCCGCAGACCGAGCGGGCCGTTCGCGCGGAGCGCCGGTTTCTCGGCTTGCTGAACGGCGGCTGTCAGGTGCCGATCGGCGCTTATGCGGAAGCCGAGTCCGGCGACGCCGGCTCGGCCATTCGCCTGACGGCGATGGTCGCTTCGCCGGACGGGACCGTCTTTTTGCGCACGGAAGCGAGCGGCACCGACCCGCTGCAGGTCGGAGAGGACGCAGCGCAGCAACTGCTCGCGCGCGGAGCGCGACAACTTTTGGACGAAGCGAGGGATTGACCGATGCCCAAGGGGAAGGTGTATTTGGTCGGAGCGGGGCCCGGAGATCCGAAGCTGATTACGGTTCGGGGGCTCGAGGCGCTGAAGCGCTCGGACGCCGTCGTTTTCGACCGTCTGGCGGGTCCGCAGCTGCTCGGTCAAATTCCCGATTCGGCGGAGCGAATTTACGTCGGCAAGCGGCCCGACCGCCATACGATGAAGCAGGAGGACATCAACCAGTTGCTTGTCGATTTGGCGCTGCAGGGCAAAACGGTTTGCCGCCTGAAGGGCGGCGACCCGACCGTCTTCGGTCGCGTCGGTGAAGAGGCGGAGCTGCTGAAGAAGAACGGCATTTCCTATGAGATCATCCCCGGCATCACGTCCGCGATCGCCGTTCCGGCCTATGCCGGCATCCCTGTCACGCATCGCGACCTGGCCTCATCCTTTTCCGTCATCACCGGCCACGAGAGCCCGGACAAGCTGGATCGCTCGATTCAATGGGACAAAGTGACGAACGCGACCGGAACGCTCGTGTTTCTGATGGGCGTCGCGAAGATCGGCTATATAAGCGAGCAGCTCATCAAGCACGGGCGCCCGCCGTCCACGCCGGTCGCGCTCGTCCGGTGGGGAACGAGGGCCGAGCAGGAGACGCTGACCGGAACGCTAGAGGACATCGAGGAGAAGGTCAAAGCCGCCGATTTCCAACCGCCGGCCGTCATCGTCGTCGGCAACGTCGTTCGTCAGCGCGAGGAGCTGCGCTGGATCGAGGACAAGCCGCTGTTCGGCCGGCGCATTCTCGTCACGCGCGCCCGCTCGCAGGCGAGCGAACTGTCCTCGCGGATCGACGAGCTCGGGGGCGAGCCTTACGAATTTCCCGTCATTGAGACGAGAATGCCCGAGCGTCCGGACGTTATCGCCGCGATCCGGGCGGCCCTTGCCGACGCAGAGACGTACGATTGGGTGCTGCTGACAAGCGTGAACGGGGTCGAGTACTTTTTCCGCTGGCTGGAGCTTTGCGGCATCGACATCCGCCGATGGCACCGGGCCGAGTTCGCGGCCGTCGGTCCCGCCACCGCTGCGGCGCTCAAAGCGCGGGGCGTCATTGCAAGTCCATTGCCGGAGAAGTTCCGCGCGGAAGGGCTTCTGGACAGCCTCGCCGATCGGCTGAAGCCGGGTCAGCGGGTTCTGCTGCCCCGCGGCGACCTGGCGCGGGAATGGCTTCCCGAGGAGCTTCGCAAGCTGGGGCTTGAAGCCGTCGAGATCGACGTGTACGAGAACGCTTTGGCGGCTCCCAAGGATCGCATCCTGCTGGAGATGCTGGAGGCCGGAGACATTCACGCCATTACGTTTACGAGTTCTTCCACCGTGACCAATCTGCTGGAGGCGCTGCGGCGAATGGGCGTGGATCGGCCGGAAGAGACGCTCCGGGGCATCGACATCGCGTGCATCGGTCCCGTCACCGCCAAGACGGCGGAGGAGAAGGGGCTAAGAGTTGCCGCTACGGCGAAAACCTCGACGCTGGAAGGCCTTGTGCAGACACTGATTGAACTTAACGCCCATCGCAAGAAATAGATTTTTTCGAAGGAGCGAATGACCATGACATTTCCGATAACGAGGCATCGCCGGTTTCGCCGGACCGCCGCCCTTCGCGGCATGATCAGGGAAACGTATTTGCACGTGAACGATCTGATTGCGCCGATCTACGTCATTTACGGGAACAACGTAAAAACGGAAATTTCGTCGATGCCGGGGCTTTACCAATGGTCGGTGGACCGGCTTGAGGAAGAGATCGCGGAGCTGCGCGAGGCCGGCGTCCGGGCCGTCCTTCTGTTCGGCATCCCGGAGCACAAGGACAGTGTCGGCACCGGCGCCTACATCGACGACGGCATCGTCCAGCAAGCGACGCGCCGCATCAAGGAGATCGCGCCCGACATGATCGTCATCGCCGATACGTGCCTGTGCGAATATACGGACCACGGGCATTGCGGCATCGTGCATCGGGCGGGAGACGAAGCGATCGTGGACAACGACGAATCGCTCGAGCTTCTCGTGAAGACCGCCGTTTCCCAAGCTGCGGCGGGTGCCGACATCATTGCGCCGTCCAACATGATGGACGGATTCGTGGCCGCCATTCGTCAAGGCCTGGACGAAGCGGGCTTCGAGCATATCCCGATCATGTCGTATGCGGTTAAATATTCTTCCGCCTACTACGGGCCGTTCCGGGTCGCCGCCCAATCGACGCCGCAGTTCGGCGACCGCAAGACGTACCAGATGGACCCGGCCAACGTGCGCGAAGCGCTGCGCGAGGCGCAGTCGGACGTAGAAGAAGGGGCCGACATGCTGATGGTAAAGCCCGGCCTGGCTTATCTGGACGTGCTAAGGCTGCTCAAGGATCGCTTCGATCTGCCGGTAGCGGTATACAACGTCAGCGCGGAGTATTCGATGGTCAAGGCGGCGGCGATGCAAGGGTGGATCGACGAGAAGGCGATCGTCATGGAGACGCTCACCGGCATGAAGCGCGCGGGCGCGGACGTCATCATTACTTACCATGCCAAGGACGCCGCTCGCTGGCTGCGGGAACAATAAAACGGATCTGGTTCCATTTCCAACTTTAAATGCAGGGGTGTGCCGAAAATGACCGAAAATCGCCGAGTTCGCATCGATTCTCGTTCCAAAGAAGCATTTGAACGCGCCAAGCGCTCGATTCCCGGAGGCGTGAACAGCCCCGTGCGGGCGTTCAAGTCGGTAGGTTTGACGCCGCTCGTTATCGAACGCGGAGCGGGCAGCCGCATTACCGACATCGACGGGCAAAGTTACATCGATTACGTTCTGTCCTGGGGTCCGTTGATCGCCGGGCACGCACATCCGGAAGTCGTCGAAGCGATTAAGCGTACGGCGGAAAAGGGGACGAGCTTCGGCGCCCCGACCGAGCTGGAGACGGCGATGGCGGAGTTGGTGTGCGAACGGATGCCGTCGGTGGAAGTGGTGCGGATGGTCAACTCCGGTACCGAGGCGACGATGAGCGCGCTGCGTCTGGCCCGCGGCTTTACGGGACGCAGCAAAATTTTGAAATTCGAAGGCTCGTATCACGGACATGCAGACAGCCTTCTGATCAAAGCCGGCTCCGGCGTCGCCACGCTGGGTCTGCCGGACAGCCCCGGCGTGCCCGAGAGCGTCGCCGCCAACACCATAGCCGTTCCTTACAACGATTTGGCGTCGGTCAAGCTGGCGTTCGAGCGATTCGGAGAAGAGATTGCGGCCGTCATTGTCGAGCCCGTCGCCGGCAACATGGGCGTTGTGCCTCCGTTGCCCGGTTTTCTTCAAGGGCTTCGGGACGTTACGACCCGATACGGCGCGCTGCTCATTTTCGACGAAGTGATGACCGGCTTCCGGGTCGGCTATCATAGCGCCCAAGGGCTGTACAATATCATGCCCGACTTGACCTGCATGGGCAAAGTTATCGGCGGCGGCCTCCCGGTCGGCGCGTACGGCGGACGCCGCGACATCATGGACAAAGTGGCGCCGGTCGGCCCGGTTTACCAAGCGGGCACTTTGTCCGGCAATCCGCTCGCCATGGCGGCCGGTTATGCCACTCTGAAGCTCATGACGGAGCCGATGTACGCGCAGCTCGAGCGTCTGGCGGTCCGCCTGCAGGCCGGATTAGAGCGCAGCGCGGCCGAGTTCGGCATCGCGATGACGGTCAACCGGGTCGGCTCCATGCTTTGCCCGTTCCTGACCGACAAGCACGTCATCAACTTCGAGACGGCCCGGAAGTCGAATACCGAGCGGTTCCGCACGATTTTTGCTAGACTGCTTGACGAAGGCGTCAATATTCCGCCTTCGCCGTTCGAAGGCTGGTTCCTGTCGATCGCCCATTCCGAGGAGGACATCGACGCGACGGTCGCCGCCTTCCGCAAAGCCGTATCCAAACTATAATCGAACCATGTCCAGACAGCCTCCCGTTCGGCGCTCGTCCGCCGAGTCGGGAGGCTGTCGCGTTTGCGACAGTTATAGGCATGCTCGACCTACGACGGCATATAGATAATTAGTAAGCTGTGCCAGCCCTAGGCGCAAAAGGGCGTTACCCGAAAGGAGGACAAAAGTCTTGACGGAATCGTTGAACGGGTTGCGATTCGATATTTACGAAAGGGTTCAATTGCCGGAAGAGATGGCCGCCATCGAAGAGCTGGAAGAGATTGAGCTTGTTCCGCACATGCAGGCCATTCCTTTGGATGACCAGGTCATTCTGAAAGGCCATCTCCTGCTTACCGGATCCTATCGGTCGCACGACGAACGTTCTGCCGCAAGTCAGTTGGAGCATTGGATACCGGTGGAAATCTCGCTGCCGTCCAGCAGGGTCGAGAAGCTGGACGACTTGGCGGTGGAGATCGATAACTTTGATGTGGACCTGCTTTCCGCCCGTTCGCTCAACGTGACCGGCGTACTCGGCCTGCGCGGGCTCCAAGTGGCGCCTCCGCAAACGCCGGTATGGAGAGAGGACGGGTTTACAGTCGTTCACCAGGCGCTTCAACCATCCGCGGAATCTTACGCCGAAGAGCCCTTCCCAAATCGCGGATCCGAATTTGCAGTTCCGCCGCAACCGAATTTGCCGCATCCGCCGCAGTCTTATCCCTGGCTGGAATCATTCCGCCAGGATCATCAGGAAGCGTCCCCGCCCCAAGGGACGGAACCGTTGCCGAGCGCCCCCGGCTACGAGACAAGAGACCCAATTGGCCAGGGAGGGCCGTCCGGCTCCGATGGGTCAAGCGGGATCGAATCCCAGCCGGCTCCGGCACCTTATGGGGAATCCCAGCCCGCTTACGGCGCGGATTACGGCCAGCCGGAGGAGGCTTCCTATCGCCCGCTAGATTCCGGACATTCTGAAAGTTCCTCTCCGAATGCCGACTCGTTCCGAAACTATTGGGGAGACATAAGCGCCAGACGCTCGGAACCCGAACCGCAGCCTAAAGCTGAGCCCAATGCGGGACTCAAACCGGAACCCAAGCAAGAGCTAGAGCCTGAATTCAAGCCCGAGCTTAAAGCAGAACTCAAACCTGAGCTTAAAGCGGAGGTCGAACCGGAGCTTAAAGCGGAACCTAAATCGGAGCCTAAATCGGAGCCCAAAGCACCGGTGCACAAGGCCATCCCGATCGTGGAGGAAAAGTCGGATTTTAAGGTCGGACTTAGCTCCAGTCCCCCGCCGGAAAAGAACGTCACTCATTCAGGTTCCGGAGTCGGTCTTCTGTCTCATCTTGGCGACAAAGCGAGCAAGCGGGAAGCCGAGGCGTTCTTGCCGGAAACGAAGATTCAGCATGCGCCGCCCCCGACCGATGCTTCCAGCGAGACGTCGGGAGACGAAATCGAGTGGACCCGGCTGTTCTTGTCCAATGAATCCGCTTCTCCTTCTTTCCGCAAAGTAAAGCTCTGCATCGTGCAGCGGGAAGATACGCTGGAAGCGATTGCCACTCGTTACAACGTTCAATCCAGAGAGCTGCAGCTATATAACCGATTGATCGATCCCCATGTGCAGGAAGGTCAGATTCTCTACATTCCAACCTGAATAGGCGAGCATCGAAGCCTCCTTCGCGTACCCTTTGTGGTATGGCCGGGGGCTTTTTTGTTCGCAGCTCTCCACCGCCTCACGGCCGCGGTACTTCTCACCGACGCTCCCTCCTCCCTCGCCGATGCATCCCATTATCCCCTTCGCTCAGGAATGCCGTCGATGGAGGACCGGTTCTTCAAACTTTACGTATCCCCAAAGAATGCATGCGAAAAAGACGCTATCCGAGATAACCTATCAGAGCTTACGTTAAGTTGAGAGATCGGCTGAGAGAACTATTGAATTTTAAAAGATTCGGTCGAAAGGCAGCGCACAAAAGGCCCCCTTAGCATTGATTATGCAATTTTCACATCACGCCCCCCAAGCGCTGAAGTGCCGAGCCTTCCATTTCGCTCGGCTGCCCCACAAGCGCCAGGGAACGGGGAGCACCGGCTTGTCCCGCGTCAGCTCTTTGTAAATCAGCACCGGCGTCGAAGCGCACCAGCCAAGCAGCTCGCCGAACACGGGCGCCGTGCGCAGCTTCAGATTGACCCGGAAGCAGAATTCGTCCAGGTACGCCTGCAAATGCTTCGCTCCAATGCCGTTAAAGGTGGTGTTCAGCCAACCGCATACGTCCCATTTGAGCATCAGCAGAATCCAGGGCGATTGGCTATAGAGCCCGCCGACCGAAACGTTCTTCCCGTCGGTATGCTGCCGGACGAACGCTTCGGTTCCCCTTTTGCCAA
>NZ_AUCP01000098.1 GCF_000429825.1 Cohnella thermotolerans DSM 17683 | reverse complement strand
TTTTCTATGTTTTCCTTGCAGATAAATTCGACAAAAGTAGCTCAAATCCCTTGTGGAATAAGGATTTTTTGTTCGTTCAGCAAGCCCTAATTACAACCTTCAACGCACGGAAAAATTGAAGATCATCAGCGACCTCGCCGCGTCCGTCGCGCATGAGGTACGCAACCCGCTGCAAGTAACGCGGGGCTTTCTTCAGTTGCTTGCCGGCAGAGCCGAGGAGAAGAACAAACCTTACTTCGATCTCGCCAGCAACGAATTGGATCGGGCATCCGATATTATCACAGACTTTCTGACCTTTGCCAAACCGGAGATCGATACGATACGTCTGCTGAACATTTCGGAGGAATTGAAGAAAATCGAAGCGATGATGATGCCTATGGTGGCGATGCACGGGGGAATCTTGCATTTCAGCTCGCAGGATAACCTCTACTTTTACGGCAATTCGTCAAAGCTCAAGCAAGCCCTGATCAATATCATTAAGAACAGTATCGAAGCGATCGAACCGGACGGCCGCATCGAGGTCAAGGCGCAATCCGAGCATGATCAAGTGGTCGTTCAAATTACGGACAACGGAGTGGGGATGGACGAAGAGGAAGTCTCCAAGCTGGGCGTGCCGTTCTTCTCGACCAAATCCAAAGGCACGGGTCTCGGCTTGATGGTTACGTTTCGAATCATTGAAGTCATGAACGGAACGATCAAAATTCGCAGCGCCAAAGGAAAAGGAACCGAATTCACCATCCGGTTCCCCCAAGTTTATCAAGACGAGATTTTACCAGACGGCATTTCGCTTTGACGGGTCTTCGGCGATGTCTTCCGGATTCGGGGGTAAGGTCAGGTAGAACACATGCTTGTTTTCCTCAACCACTTTGATATCGATGTCCTCGGGAACTTCATCGCCGAACGCTTCTTTAATCGCCTTCTTCGGTTCGATCAAGAGACTCGTCTTGAATGCAGGCTCCGCCCAAGCTTTCTTGATCACCTTTACCTTCAAGGAATCCAAAGTCGTCACGCGGCCACGCTCCTTCCAATAAGTGGTTTTTATTACAAGTCCATCTTATCATACTAATGACGAATAAATCTATCATTATTTTTCTTTTTTCCGACGGCAACCTGGTAGACTGGATTCAACTAGAGGAGAGGGCAGGGAAATCGGAACCGGCGCATCGGAAACTTGGCGCAGCAGCGCAAAAAAGGCGCATTCTCCTCCACGGAGAACCGGCATAAGCTTTCAAACTCACGGAATCCGTCGATTTCAAATTGAAGGCGACGGAGCTCCCCTTCGCAATCGTTTTGCCGTTTGCGTAGGCGGCCGTGTACCACTCGTTGCCGACATGGTCGTTCTCGACCAGCTTCATGCTGACCAGCGCCACCTTGATCGGAGCAGCGATCAGTCCAGACCGCCCATAAACTCTTCAAGGTCGCGGTCCGCCTTCGACTGGTTGCATTCGTTGCAGGCGCAGACGCAGTTGAGGGGCGTCGTATGCCCGCCCTTGGCGCGCGGCAGCAAATGGTCGATCGTATCGCCGTACCGTCCGCAGAAATGGCACGTATAGTTGTCACGGGTCAAAATGAGCCGGCGAAACTCCTTGTTGCTGTAGATGCGCCGGATCGTATGGCGGTTGACAACGACGGCGGCATGCTCGCGCACGAGCGTGATCGCCAGCTCCGGGTCGACCTCCTGGTACCAGCGGCGGCCGTTGTCGGTTTTGCCGCGCATGCGGATGAAGCCTTGCCGCGTCGGCCTCAGCGCGGAGGCGTCCCAAGGGTCGGTCTTATGCGATTTCGGCTTTATTTCCGTAGGGATGACAGCGGTGATGGCGGGAGCGGCAGCCGGCTTCTTGGCCTTGCCCCGCTTCCGCCGGCGCCGCTTGGGCTTGGTCTCCGGTTGGCCCGGTGCCGCGGTGAGAACGGACACCTGCTCCGGAGTCGGAATCGAAGCCGCAGCTTGAGCTTCGGACGCGGCCGGCTTCTGCCGGCAGCTCCGGCAAGTTCCCCGGCGCCGAGGGCGTCCCGCCCTGCGCCCGCTTCGGGGAAGAAACTCCGTCAACGGCTTGAACGCTCCGCATTGCACACATCTTTTGAGCGCCGCTTCCGGTTGTTGACGTTGGACATCGGTTGTCGTCTTTGTCATACAAGCAAAGGACGAGCGCCCCCGTCCACCCTGTCACCCCATCCGATTCAATCATAGCTGCCCTAAGTATATCATATTTGCTGCACGGTGCTCGCCGTCCATGACGATTTTGCATAATCCGCACCTGTCGAGTTTGAATTAAACATTCCTTTTGTTGCCATGGGCGATCTTAAACTGTTATACTTATGAATACAGTTGAGAAAAGGAGAAAAAAGGGCAATCCATTCACTAGCGACTATGATTTTATTTCGACCCTCGCTTGCTGGGATTGGACTTGCTATCGTGCACGATCAATTCAGGCAAGGCTTCATTCTTCCGCAAGATATCCAAAAAAACCTCCGTGGCTTTCGTATGAAATTGTGTGGCTTGCGTAATGAACGAAAATTTACGGGAAACGGGAATTCCATTTATTTTTAAAACCTTTAATGTGCCCATTGAGATTTCTTTCCGAACAGCCCAATGTGAAAGTAGCGTTATCCCTAAACCCGCTTCTACAGATTCTTTAATGATTTGAGTACTGCCAAATTCCATGATGTTATGCGGATGAAGCTGGAATTTGGCAAACATTTTTTCGGTTGCCTCTCGTGTCCCCGAACCTTCTTCTCGGACAATCCATGTTTCTTCACCTAATTCGGATATTTGTATTTCCTTTCGATGTGCATATCGATGGTTGGTTGAGATAATGATAAACATGAGATCCTCTGCAAATGGTTCAATATGTAGCTTCTCATGTTGAAAGTCCCCTTCTACAATTCCAATATCCAATTGATGTCTGGCGACCAATTCCGCGATTTCTTTTGTATTCCCAATGGTAATGGTTGGCTTTATCAATGGATATTGCTCGCGCAAGTGTGCAATGATATGGGGAAGTACATATTCACCATATGTATAACTTGCCCCTATGGATAAATTCCCACTGGCCGTATGCATTAAATCATCCACCAGGCACTGCATTCGAGTATAGAGTCCCAATATTTCTTTTGCGTGATGATACACGATTTTTCCCGCTTTGTTTAATCGTACATATTTATTGTTTCGTTCCAAAAGTTTCGTCCCAACCATTCGTTCAAGTGTTTGAATGTATTGGCTGACTGCAGGTTGGGTTATGCGCAATTCTTCTGCGGCACGTGTGAAGTTTTCCTTTTCTGCTACGGTAACAAAAACAAGTAACGATTGATCCAATATGACTCCCTCCGCTTTTAAAGATACTCAGTATTATTATACCATTTTACTTATTATTATCATCATAATAATTTATTTTTCTTATTCTAATATGTGCATTATGATGGAACTATATAGAATAACGGGGGTGGCAAAATGGCGACTCAACTGAAAAACACCGTACCTTTGACAGATGGGTCCAAAATATCAAAAGATGAAATAAACAAGTTAAACAAAGCGTCTTCGTTTGGGTTATGGATGGGCGGAATTGCTTTTACGTTTGCCATTGCTTTAATGGGTTATGGGTTAGCAAAGGTACCAGGGTTTGATCATGTTGGTCAACTCGCGTCTGCGATCATCATTGCTGTTGTGTATCGTCAAATTTGGGGATATCCAGAAGCCATTCGTCCTGGGATTCAATTTTCAGCCAAAAAATTACTGCGGTTGGCCATTATCTTGTTTGGTTTAAAGCTAAATATCGACATTGTTTTTCATCAGGGACTTGGTTTGCTTGTACGTGATGTCGGATCGATTGTTTTCTCCATCTTTCTGACGGTATTATTAGCGAAATGGTTAAAAGCAGATTCGTCCTTATCCCTTCTTCTTGGAATCGGTACAGGGGTTTGCGGTGCAGCTGCCATTGCGGCAGTATCCCCCATTCTTAAAGCTAAAGATGAAGATACAGCGATTGGAGCCGGGATTATTGCTTTGGTAGGTACTGTATTTGCCATCGCATATACCATTTTAAGACCTTTCATTGACTTAACGGGCATTCAATACGGCATCTGGTCGGGTGTAAGCCTACACGAGATTGCGCATGTTGCATTAGCGGCGGCTCCTGCTGGCCAAGACGCTTTGGCAATTGGCTTACTGGCGAAATTAGGGCGGGTCTTCCTGCTTGTTCCGCTTAGTTTTATCTTGATGTATTGGATGAAACGTGGAGGGAAAGTACAAGCTGACACAAAAATCGAGTTCCCTTGGTTCTTGATTGGGTTTATCGTAATGAGCTTCATCGGAAGCTATGTTCTTGGCAAGCATCTATTCGTTTCAAAGACTGTTATGAACAATGTGTCGAATTTTACATCATTTGTTTTAACCATGGCTATGGTGGGACTCGGGTTGAACGTTAGCCTTAAAGATCTCCGAACGAAAGCATTGCGACCGCTTATTGCCATGTCGATTACGTCAATCGTTCTTTCCTTCTTAACGCTTATTGCCATATAATTGGATTTTATACAACGAATGAGAGGGGGATTTTTAGAAGTCCGGTGATCCGATATGAGCAGGTGGACGACATGAACAGATACGAAAGCAGCATCAGTCGAACCATTCGCTCCGGGTCAGCCGCCGGGCGGCCGGTACGTTCTGTATTATAGCGGTGCTACCCAATCATGGACGATGGATAATTCAAGCGAAAAGGCGGCGGAGAAGGACGAAGCCTATCCGGGAATCGCGGCGGTCTTCGAATATTGGAACCGGAACGCCGCCTTCTGCAAAGCGATGCTCGGCCCCCACGGGGATACGTCGTTCATTTTGCGTGTGAAGGAGTTGCTGCGAACGAAATTGTTCAACAAGCTCTCCGATTGGATTCCGAAGGAGAAGATCGCCAGCTTGCCGGTGCCCCGCGACTGCCTCGTCGCGTTCATGTCTTCGGCGAACATCGGCGTACTGCAGCACTGGTTCGACTTGGGCCAGAAGCAAACGCCGCAAGAAATCGCGCTGTACGTGACGCGCCTGATCCATCACGGACCGCTCGGCTCCTCCGCCATCCGCGGGATGGTCCGATCCCAGCATGCGCTTCAAGGAACGGACCGAACCTAGAGAGAGAGGATGTATTCTTAGGTTTTCCTGCATAAGAAAGGAAGAATCCGAGCGCACTGTCCGAATGCATTGGCAAACCGGCTCCCGCGGGGAAGATCGTTCCGTCAGCGCGATATGAGAATGGTTCAAATCATTCCCTCCGGACCGAAAAAACGCTTCGCGAACGCCTCGCGGCTTATATCCATGGCGACCATATAGTCCGAAAAGCCGATGGAGAAAGCTTCATAGACCGATCTACGCCCGCTTCCGAACCTTTCGCATACCGAATCACGCGGCGCACCCCCAACGATTTTGATGAACTTCTCCCCTCTCTTTTGCTTTGCCATTTGCAAATTCATTATAATGGTTTCGTATTGGCAGTTTTAGGGAGGGACGATCGCGCGATGACAAAGGCCGAAGCGATGGACAAGCTTATGGATGCTTATGAAAAGGGGATCGGCAGCTCTGAAATCATACGGATTGTGCACCAGGTATTCCATATCGATTTGGAATCCGTCCCGGATTTGCCGACCCCGCCCCGGGCGGCCATCGATGCCTACTTGGAGCAGGTTGAAGGCCAACCGAGCGGCGCCGACATTCGCCAATTGCTGAACCGGACTTTCCGCATTAATCTGGATGCCTTGTCCGCGTTGGAAGGAAGCCGAATCTCCTTGTTTTCCAAAAACCAATGGATGGTTCGGCATGAACGAGACTTGTTTGTCGTTCATACCGGAACCGGAGATGTGGATGTCAGAATCTCTCCGACAAACTGTTATGTAGAGCAAACCGGTTCCGGAGAATGGCCGGGCGATTTAAGCGACGACTTGATCGCTTTGGGGTTCCGCTACGAAGAGAATACCGGAAGCTATTATTACTCCAACCCTGCCGGCGAACCAGTTCCGGACGCCTTCAAGGGTCAAACGATGTCGGCGATCCGGAAAGCCGTTGCTTCCCTCTCTCATCTGTAAGAGAATCCTCATTTCCCAAAAGACGATAAAAATTTAACGCGATCCCCCATCGGGGGGGTGTTGTTGTCTCTTAAAGCCACTTCCAGTAGGGCCGGCCCGTTGGAATCCATGAATCGGCAGATCGTGTCTTGATCGATATCCTCCAATCCGTTGATGCGGAAGCTCGGAATATGCAGCGCCGCGGCCATTTCGGCGATATGGACGGCTTCCTGCTCGAAGGACGGATGCGTTCGCTTGAATTGCAGCGAATGCCCGTGATAGACCATCCCAAGTCGAGCGTTGTTCATCACGATGAACAGAATCGGCAGCCCCTTTTCCTTGGCCGTCAGGATTTCCATCCCGTGCATGAAAAAGCAGCCGTCGCCCGTAATGCAGGCAACGGGGCGGTCGGGCTCGGCCAGTTTGGCGCCGATCGCGGATCCGATTCCGCTTCCCATCGCTCCGAAATGGACGTTGATGTCATAGGAGTCGTAATCCAGAACCTTCATATGATGAATGACGTAAGACATAAATTCGCCAATGTCCACGGTATACCGGGTATTGGACGGCAACCGCTTCTGAATGTTCAGCAGGACGTTTTGCGTGTTGTATTCCTCGTGATCCCGGACGGACAAGCTGTTCGCTTCCAGGGGATTCTCTTTGAAGTCATAGCGTGTCCTATCCCTCGACACTCCTAACAGCCTCAGTTCCTCCAGGAGCATCGACAAGCTTAAGCGAATATCGCCTAAAACCGGAATATCGATCTTATATTTCCGATTAAACACCGACTGGTCAAAGTCCAGCTGCACCGTGAAGCGGCCTTTCGTCAGATTGGGATTGTAATTGTTCGTTGCGGTTTCGCCCAAACTGGAACCCACGATCAACAGGGCTTGGCCGGCGCCTTCGGCGATCAAAGCCGAAGCGGCTTCGTGGCCGGCAAACCCGAATACGCCTACAAGCAGCGGGTGCGTCTCCGGAATGCAGCCTTTGGCCTGCGGAGTGGTGACGATCGGCCAATTCAGCGTTTCGGCCAATTCGATCAAGGAATCGACGGCCCCCCTGACGCCTTGTCCGACCAGAATGCAGCCGTCCTTCCTCTGGGATAAAGCTTTGGCTGTGGCTTGAATGGCTTCCAGATCGGGAATCATCGGCTTCCGGTCGGGAAGGACCGGCAGATCGGGGCTACCGACCTCGGCGTGCTGAACGTCGATGGGGATGGCCACGTGAACGGGACCCGGCACGCCGGAGATGGCGATTTGGCTTGCTTTGACGATTTCGGGGAGCAGATCCTTGGCCTCTTTTACGATGACGCTATATTTCGTAACGGAACGGAACACCGGAGCGGCATCCAGTTCCTGAGAGGCGTTGAGCCCCATCGTATGGACCGGAACGGCACCGGTCAGGAACAAGACGGGCAAATGTTCGCGCATCGCATTGGCCGCCCCTGTGACCAGATTCGTCCCCCCCGGTCCGCTGCAGCCGATGCTTACGCTCATCCGGCCCGAATATTTGGCATAAGCCGCCGCCATGTAGGAAGCGGCCCCTTCGTGCTTGGTGACGATCGGCTCGATCTCGGGCACATCGTACAGCGCATCGAAGAACGCATTGACGGAACCCGCCGGAATCCCGAAAATATACTTCACGCCGTTCCCTCTCAAAAATTCCAATACTGCGCGGGCTGCTTTCATGGCAGATCCCTCCCGATTTAAATTTTACGGCTGATAATAAAGTCCTTGGTCATCTCTTCCGCCTTCATGGGCCGACTGAAATAATAGCCCTGCATCAAATTGCAGTTGCGCGCCGACAGAAATTCTATATGCTCATGGGTCTCCACTCCTTCCGCAATGACGCTAAGATTCAAATTCTGAGCCAATGTGATAATGGTGCTTGTAATCGCCGCATTATCGTCATCGCTTGTTACATCTTGCAAGAAGGATTTGTCAATCTTCAAAGCGTCGATCGGCAGGCTTTTCAAGTACCCCAACGACGAATAGCCGGTGCCGAAATCGTCGATCGCGATTTTAATTCCCAAGCCTTTCAATTCTTTCATCGTTTTTAACGTCAAGTCCCGATTCTTGATGATCAAATTCTCCGTAAGCTCCAGATGCAGAAATTCGGGGGACAAATCCGCTTCGCTTAAAGCGTTTTTGACCATGGCGAACAAATTGTTCTGCTCGAACTGGCGGGCCGACAAATTCACGGCGACACTAAACATCGGGTACCCCCGGTTCTGCCACTCCTTTAGTTGTCTGCACGCCTTCCTGAGAATCCACTCCCCTATAGGCACGATTAGGGCCGTCTCTTCGGCAATCGGGATAAATTGATCCGGAGCGATCATTCCTTGTCGGGGGTGATTCCACCTTAGCAGAGCCTCTACGCCCACAATCCGGTTCGCAGCGTAGTCGATTTGAGGCTGATAATAGACCTCGAGCTCCTCTTGATCCAATGCCCGGTACAAAGCGTTCTCGAGCTTCACGCTTTCGAACGTTCTCCGTTCCATGCCTTCGCTGAAGAAATGATAGCTGTTGCCCGATATTTCTTTGGATTTGTACATCGCCGTATCCGCATTCTTGATTAGTGTCTCTACCGAATCGCCGTTATCGGGATACAGACTGATGCCGATGCTCGTTTTAATATAGATTTCGTGCTCCATCAATTGAAAGGGCTCCGTAAAGGAATCCATCACCAGTTGAACGACGTCCAGCACTTCCTTCTCGCTTTTGATATTGGGCAAGTAAATGGTGAATTCGTCCCCGCCCTGCCGCGAGACCGTTGCGCTCTTCGGAACGCAACGACTGAGCCGCTTGGCGACGTCGCGCAGCAATTGATCGCCGTAGCTATGTCCCAGCGAATCGTTGATCACCTTGAAGCGATCCAGATCCAAATAGAGCACGGCCAGCTTCTCCCCGTTCAGTTGGGCCTGAATGATCCCCTGGTTGAGCCTGTCCTTCAGCAGAACGCGGTTCGGCAAATCCGTTACGCTGTCAAAGTAAGCGTGATATTTGATTTTCTCCTCCATCAGCTTCCTTTGCGTAATATCCCGGAACGTGACAACTTCCCCTACGATCTCGTCCTTCTCCTTGATGGAGGAGATGACATATTCGACCGGGAAACTGGAATTGTCGCTGCGATAAAACCTTTTGTCCTGCTCGCGGCGGTCCCAATCCCGATCGCACGAGGTTGGGGCGTCCTCCTCGTCTTCCCCTTTCCTGCCGTTGAAAATAAGGCTCGCCGGTTGCCCGATCAATTCCTCCTTCGAGCCGTAGCCCAAGATCGAGACGCCGGCCGGATTGCAGAACGTAATCTTGCGGTCGAGATCCAACCCGAAGATGCCCTCTCCCACCGAGTTGAGAATGAGCTCCTTCTCCCGGCTCAACTGCTGCAGTTCCGCGACGACTCTCTCCAGCTCTTTGTTTTTTACCGTAATCTCCGACGTTCTCTCCTGGATGATGATCTCTTGCTTCTCCATATATAACAGGTTGGATAAGTTCGACGCCGTCGCATCCACAATGGATTGCGCAAGCTGCATGACGGCATCCGAATAGACGAGATTGACTTCTTCCAGTTCGACCACCGCGATGACGCCCAATACTTCGCCCATCGAAACGAGCGGGAGCATAAACATGCCCTTCATGCCAAAGTCGCGGCAGAGATCGTGGTTGGGCCTGTCGTCCGCGAACACATCCGGAATGAGGACGGCTTTTTTCGTTCGGATGACTTCTTGAAAGACGGCGTCGTTGCTCTCGTCGATCTTGATTTTGCTGTGCGTCCTCATCCAGTCTTCCTCCGACCAGTCGCTATCCTTGCTTAGCTTCGCCGGCCGGATTTTTCTCTCCGCAATCGGGTCCAGCAAGTGAACGCCGATATTGTAGTTGTTCAATACTTTCCCCAGGTAGGAGAAGCAAATATCGAGACTCTCCTGCAGCGTCGAGCTCATCGCCAAATCGCGGGTTACATCCAGCAGCAGCTGCTTCTCGGCAATGAGATTCTCCTTCTGCGTTAAGTTTCTGGCGTTCTGGATCGCAACCGCCGCCATGTTCACATAAGCTTCGACCGTTTGAATTTCCGACTCGGTCAGGTTCATCGGGATGCCGTAATCGAACAAAAAGACAAGACCGAACAAGTCCTGTTCGAACGAGATCGGAAGAACGAGCAACGATTTGATTTTGAAGCGTTCTACGGCTCTGGGGTCGGGCCGGCTGTCCTTTGATGTATCCGGTATGTAAATGGTCTTCTTGGTTTCGATCACTTCTTTGGCCAGCAGGTCCATATCCGTATCGATGACATGCATGTCCAGCGTCCATCCGTTGATGACCTGCGGTTTGCCGACGTACCCTTTGAACGTTCCGTCTTCCTGCGGCAAGTAGATGCCTACCGAATCGCATTGGACGATTTCTTCGGATATCGCCGTCGTCACATGCTGCAAGACTTCGCGCAATTCCAGCTTCGTGTTGATCAGTTTGGTTAGATGCGCCAGACGGGAATACCTCATCTGCTCTTTAAACATGAGCCGCCCTCCCTCCTCCGGAAAATGGAATAAGACTTTTGCCTCTCTAATAACTCTTACAACTCTTACAAGCTTTTACAAACAATGTTCTACAGAAAACATCGGTTTCCTGTTATTATAGCAGGATTTTCGGCAAGTTTTCTTCCGCAATCCGCGACGATGGTTCCATCCCCCTTCTAGTCGGAATGGACTACCGGCAGATACTAAAAAAATTTGAGAAACAATAAATAATGAAGTAAACTGGAGGTAGCAAGCAACGACGCCTTCGGCGTCTTCGGACGACGGAGGAGCCTTGCGGAGATCGTTGCAGACAGAAATTAGCGTGGAACTTATCATTCCTGCACGAATAAAAAGGAGGCGACCGCAATGGCCGATTCGGAAGTGAAGATGGAGATCGGAATCAGTACTTTTCTGGAGACGACGCCGGATCCGGTGACGGGAGAAGTGATGAGCCAGGCCGAACGGCTTCGGCAGGCCGTGGAGGAGATTGTGCTGGCCGATCAGGTCGGGCTGGACGTTTACGGCATCGGAGAGCACCATCGGCCCGATTATGCGGGCAGCGCACCCGCCGTCGTTCTGGCGGCCGCGGCGGCCATGACCAAGCGGATTCGGCTGACGAGCGCGGTAACCGTGCTGTCTTCGGACGATCCGGTGCGCGTTTATCAGGCCTTTGCCACCCTGGACGGGCTGTCGAACGGGCGGGCCGAAATTATGGCGGGCCGGGGCTCGTTCATCGAATCCTTCCCGCTGTTCGGGTACAGCCTGGACGATTACGACGAATTGTTCGAGGAGAAGCTGGAGCTGCTGCTGGCGATCCGCGCCTCGGAGAAGGTGAATTGGCGCGGTGGCCGCCATCGGCCCGCCATCCGCAATCTTGGCGTCTATCCCCGGTCCGTTCAAGACCCGCTGCCGGTATGGATCGCAAGCGGCGGCAATCCGCCGTCCGCCGTCCGGGCGGGCATGCTGGGGCTGCCGATCGCCTTCGCGATCATCGGCGGCATGCCGGAGCGGTTCGCTCCGTTGGTGGAGCTGTATAAGCGCGCGGCCGCGCAGGCGGGGCACGATCCCGCCAAGCTGCAGATCGCGACGCACTCGCACGGCTTCGTCGCCGATACGACCGAGCAAGCGGCCGAATTGTTCTTCGCTCCGACCCAGGCGCAGATGAACGTCATCGGCCGCGAGCGGGGCTGGGGGCAGCCGTATACCCGCGCCACCTACGACGAGGCGCGCAGCTTGCGGGGCGCTCTCTACGTCGGCGATCCGGAATACGTCGCGGAGAAGATCTTGCTGCTGCGCAAAAATTTGGGCGTCACGCGCTTCTTCCTGCACGTGAACGTCGGCACGATGCCGCACCGCGACGTGCTGCGCGCCATCGAGCTGCTCGGCACCAAGGTGGCGCCGATCGTCCGCAAGGAGCTTGCCCGGATTGAGGGCTAGTAAGCTTTGTATGCAGATTAATGGAATACCCGTCTGAACGTTCACGGACACCTGCTGCCGGCAGGTGTCCGCATTCTTGCGGCGCGGACTCACAGAATCGATATGGCGGCCTTAACGCTGTCCTGCAGGGGCTGCCGATCCGTGAACGTATTGGCCATTACATAAAGGCCGTTGCGCGTGACAACGAGCAACCGTGACAACTCCCGAAGATTATGCTTCTTCGTTTTGAACCCCCTTTGGTTTCTGCGCCCTTAATAAGATCAGGTAATATCTCGACTCGGCCGAGCGGGTCAATGGAGTCACCTCCTCGCGCGTTCCCGCCGATGATCCGCCAAAGAAGCTCACGAGTCGAGCTTCTTTTGTTTTTTCCGCCGAATGTCCGCTCATGTAGCTCAAGGTTTGAGTCTCTTTGG
>NZ_AUCP01000097.1 GCF_000429825.1 Cohnella thermotolerans DSM 17683 | reverse complement strand
CTTAGACACCATCATTCTAACTGAGGGATTGGGATTATGGCTCCCTTTATTTTCAGTAAACTACCATTTTACACAATTATACGGACTCAACTATTAATACGTGCGAGGTGTACAGTAAAATGAATAAGAAGTTAATTGCTTTATGTGCAATGGCTTTATCGCTACTTATGTTTGGGGCAATTGCCTCAGCAGCCACTCCTACAGGGAAAACCCTTTTGGAAAGGGCAAAAAATGCCTATAGTCCAGCAAGAACTTATACGGTGTTGCACATTAATCAAGGTAAGACTGAAAAAGAATTCAAGTACAAAGCAGCGTATGTTCCCATCAAAGATTTGTTTGATACCCGAGTAAGCGGGATTAAATGGGACAACAAAACCAAAATTGCTGAGGTTACAAGTGCCGGAAAAACATTGGTGTTCAATTTTTCAAATCAAAAATTGGAAAGTTCGGACACCAAAATTGTTCTTCCTAAGGAATGGATTCGTATGTCCCAAGGAAGAACGGAAATCAACTCGTCGGTTGTGGCTTACCTCTTTGATAAATATAGTGCTTCGTATAAGGATAAGGAACGAGATGAATGGGAAGAGAAATTAAGCTTTTTGGGAATCAAGGAATCTGAAGCCGTTCCAGGGGTTAAAGATAGTTATTTGTATGTTTATGTAACGTTTGAGGAGAAGTCGTCTTGAGCTACATTTAGAACCGAATTCCTTTGATAAAAAGGGCCTCTTCTTTCACTTTGCAGTGAAGTTTGAGGTCCTTTTAAGATGTAAATTCGGATGTCCATGTTATGCGAACACTTTGGGACAACCTCTAGCGACGCTCAATAATAATTTGTAGGAGTGAGACATAATGAAAAAAATTTCACGAATTTCTATTTCAACTATTATTGCTGTTCTTATGTTTTCTTTGGCTTTGGGGAGTGTTTCAGCAGCTTCGGCAAAACAAACGACCGTTAAAGCTCCTGTTATCTTGAAGATCAATCAATATTATGTACTGTATACGACTCCTGATGTACCTTACATTGACAAGCAAAACCGCTTTATGATGCCATTGCGTGCGGTCAGTGAGTTGCTTGGCGCAAAGGTCGGATACGATGCCGCGTCCAAAAAAGCAACAGTATCTTGGAATGATAAAACAGTTGAAGTGACCATTAATTCGAAAAATGTTACGTACAACGGCACTGGCAGCCAAATTGATACAGTGCCTGTCATTAAACAAGGGCAGATTTTTATTCCAGCGCGGGTACTAATAGATGGCTTAGGAATTCAAAGCACTTACAAAGATTCTCTGCTTACGATGACCGATGAGAAATTTCAAGAAACAAGCAAAATTATTTCTGATCTGAAAAGCGGAATCGACTTTTACGGAACTCCTAAGGATGTTGACATGAATACCAACGATATTCGTCCGTTATCCGTGGAACTGACACTTCCGACATCCGATAAGGACGGTAAAATTAAAGCAAAGGCTCAAAATATTTCAGGTAAAGATATGCCCAAAGATACCGAAGATTTACGGCTTACCTTTGTTAGGAAAGATGGTTCCATGCTTTTAATGCCTAAAGAAAGAACCAGACCTGCTGTTAAAGCAGGGGCTACTTATGATTTCAATATGAATATTGCAGGTGGTCATACGTTGGGGTACATTCTGGCAGTTGGTAAAACGGTCGGATAAGAAAATAACGCGTAGAGGTTCTGCTAAAAAGCAGAACCTCTTTTTTATATCATTTAAATTCATTGCCTAGACAGGCTTTAGAATGACCCGCGTTCGACAGTAAAGGGCTAAAAGTAGGCATCCAGGAGGGTGCTGTGGATAAATAAATTCCTTAATTGGCGCGGGGTTTCGGACATTTCCACAGGCACTGCAGCGCTGAAAAATTTAAAAAGTTGTAGGTCGGACAAATTGACCGTCACCAGCAGGACAGCTTACACCGTCAACTGGCGGACATTATGCGTTGGCAGTAACAATTGGTAGAAGAAGAAGTTTATCTAATAATACTATCTAAAAATGAAGAAAATAGAAGAAATGGGTGTTCAAAATAGGATAAGGTATACATGGCAAGTCTGTCGGGAATGGATAGCAAGTTTGTTGTTGCTGCGGGGAAGGAACCGACTTTGATCTTGCCGCCGAGCAGGCGGTTCTCCCGGCCGGCAATTTGATAAATGCTGTTTTCGATCGCCTTCATCTGCCTGGCTAACACGAGAATCTCCCGCCCCGCTTCCGTCAGCAGCAACCCTTTATGCTTGTCACGGATGAACAGCTGGATGCGAAGCGACGCCTCCAAATTTTTGATCGCTTTGCTCACGGCTGGCTGCGAGATGAACAACGCTTTGGATGCCTCCGTAATGTTCGATGTCTCTGCAACTTGCACGAAGATTCGGAGAAGGTTCAAGTTCATTTGCGCACGCTCCATCATAACCAATTGGTTATTTCATATATTCAATTTGTGTATTTCAGTTATATTTGATTATTCCCTATGATGAGATTCGAGAGCTTGACTTGCGCAGATCTGTTGACCCACACGCGAGATAGACGCGATGGGAGCTGGACAGCGTCAGCATAGCGCTTCCAAAGCTTGTGCAGGGTTTGACGCTTACGCCGATGGAGGCTACCGGTTGCCCCGCCGCTCAGCGCGATCACATCCCCTTGGGCGGCCGGATGCCCGGAGGTTGTTTCCTAAGCCGAGCCGGAAACGTGGCCTGGTCGGAATAAAAGCGTTCCGACTGGGCAAAGTAACCAATGTTTCGAAGGGAGGATATGGCATGGATCCGGTGGAGTGGAGCCGCGGCTTAACGGAGATGACGCTCGGATTTCATATTTTGTTCGCGACGGTCGGCGTGGGCGTTCCGGTTTTTATTTCCCTTGCCGAATGGATGGGGATTCGGAGGAAGGACGCGCATTATTCGCTCATGGCCCGAAGATGGGCGCGCGGATTTGTCATTACGGTCGCCGTCGGCGTCGTAACCGGGACTTGCATCGGCCTTCAGCTCAGTCTGCTGTGGCCGGAATTCATGCGGTTGGCGGGGAACGTCATCGGCTTGCCGCTGTTTATGGAGACGTTTGCGTTTTTCTTTGAAGCGATTTTTCTCGGCATCTATCTCTATACGTGGAACCGGTTCTCCAATCCTTATGTTCATTGGATGCTGACCCTTCCGATCATGATCGGCTCGTCCGGCTCCGCTCTGTTTATTACGACCGTCAACGCCTTTATGAATACGCCGCAAGGATTTGCGATCGAGAACGGGAGGCTGTCGCACATCGACCCGCTCGCCGCCATGTTCAATCCGGCCGCTCCGTCCAAAGTGGCGCACGTCTTGACCTCCGCTTATTTGACGGCGGCCTTTCTGCTCGCCATGATCGCGGCTTTCGCCATGCTGCGGGGACGAAAAGACGATTATTACCGCAAATCGATTCGTCTCAATATGACGGCCGGCATCATCCTTGCGGCAGTTACGATTGCGTTCGGCGATATGTCCGCCGAATTTCTGGCCGACGTGCAGCCGGAGAAGCTGGCCGCTGCGGAATGGCACTTCGAGACCGGCGCGAGGGCTCCGCTCTACGTCGGCGGTCGGCTGAACCCGGAAACGCAGGAAATCAGCGGCGCGATCAAAATTCCTTGGGCGCTCAGCATCCTCGCCACTCGCAGGCTCGACGGCCAGGTGATCGGTTTGAACGATTTTCCCCGAGACGAATGGCCCCCGCTTTATGTACATTATTTATTTGACGCGATGGTGGCGATCGGCTTCTACTTGCTGGCCGTTCCCGTCCTGTTCCTGTTGTTGCTCCGTTTGAAACGTTGGAATGCTTACAATCGCTGGCTGCTGGGCGCCATTTTTGCGGGAGGGCCGTTCTCGCTGCTCGCGATCGAACTCGGGTGGTTTTATGCGGAAGTCGGCAGACAGCCGTGGATTCTCCGGGGTTATATGCGCGTAGCCGAAGCGGCGACCTCCAATTCGGACGTCGGCGTCGCCTTTTGGCTGTTCGCCGGTCTGTACGCCTTGCTCGGCATCGTCAGCCTCTTCGTGCTCATCCGGCTGTTCCGCAACAAACCGGCGGAGTTGGAATTGGAGACGCGCCGCATCATTCTATGAGAGGAGACCGGACATGTCGATCGAACATCTCGGCATTACCGTTCTTTGGAGCTTTCTGTACGGGTACCTGATCGTCGCTTCCATCGATTTCGGGGCGGGATTTTACGCCTACTACAGCCGGATCAGCGGGATGGAGACGATCATCGGCCCGGTCATCTCCAGGTATTTGTCTCCGGTCTGGGAGGTCACGAACGTTTTTCTCGTATTTTTCATCGTGGGCATCGTCGGCTTCTTCCCGGAGACAGCCCATTATTACGGAACGGCGCTGCTCATTCCCGGCAGCATCGCGCTCATCCTGCTGGCCATTCGGGGTTCTTTCTATGCGTTTGCCAATTATGGCGCCAAGCAAAATTCCATCTATCTGCTTGCTTACGGAGCGACCGGACTGCTCATCCCGCCCGCTTTGGCGACGGTGTTCACCATCTCGGAAGGTGGGTTTCTGGCCGTTCGGGACAACCGCGTGATCTTGTTATTGGAGGAGCTGTTCTACAGCGCCTACTCGTGGGCGGTTGTTCTGCTCGCGATGTCGAGCGTGCTGTTTATCAGCTCGACTTTTTTGACGTATTATGCGGCTCGCGCGGAAGACGCGAAGGCTCTCGAACGGATGCGCCAATTCGCTCTATGGGGCGGGATTCCGACGATCGTCTCCAGCTTGTTCGTCTTTATCGCTTTGCGGAACCACAACCCGGATCACTTTTATCGAGCGCTGGATATTTGGTGGTTTTTCGGACTTTCGCTGGGAAGCTTTGCCGCTGCGACTTATCTGATTTGGCGAAGAAGGGGTTACGGGTTCGCGTTTGTCCTGGTCATGCTGCAGTTCGCATTTGCTTTTTTCGGATACGGCATCTCCCATCTGCCCTATTTGCTGTACCCGTATTTGACGCTGTACGCCGGAGCGACGAATCCGGCCATGGGACGGGCCCTGGCGGCGGCGTTCGTGGCGGGTTTTGCGCTGCTGGTTCCGTCGATTGTATTGCTTCTGAGACTGTTCTTGTTCAATGCGCGATACGTGAAAGGGGAATTGTCGTGAATCTATTTGATCGTCAGGACCGGTGGCTGACGGCGCTTTGTTTCGGAATTTCGTTATTGCTTCTCCTCGCCATGATCGGCCATCTCGTCTGATCAGGCGTGCGATTCATCGCTCTTCCTTCGTGCATATCGACGAATTTCGATTCTTTATGTTATGTAATATGACAATTATTTTAAAAAGACTATTGAATGTTACATATCATGACATTTATACTTGGATAATCGTTGGAATTTATGATCTGGATTGAGGACAAGCATCAAGATCGTTCGCATCCGGGACCGTCCGAAATTTCCGTTCATTCGAAGCCGTTTGAGGGGGGAACTGGGTGATGGGAACTGTTCGCAACAAGCTGCTGGGTTCGTTTCTGGTCGTGTTGATTTTTACCGTAGCGATCGGATGGGTAGGCGTTCTTAAAATTCAGCAGCTGCAAAAGTATTCTTCGGAAGTGACGAACAAATGGATGTTCGGCATCGAGACGATCAACACGGTATCGCAATTCGTCGAGCAATATTTGAGCAATTATTATCAGATGCAGCTGACCGATAACGCGGAGGAGAAGAAGCGGCTCGTCGCTGCCCGCGCTACGCTGGTCCAAAACATCGAGCAAAGCATGAAATCTTACGAGAGCACGATCACCGATCAGGCGGTCCGGGACAATTACGACAGCCTGACGAATAATTGGGGCATGTTCAAGAAGAAGTTCGAAGCGATCGCCGAGACGGAGCTGGGCAGCGAAGCCGAGACGAAAGCGACGCAAGAGGCGATGCTTTACTTCAACAACATGCGGAGCTTGCTCAAAATGATGGTCATGTTCGATCATAACGGGGCCGTTCAGAGCACCGCCAACGCGGCGGATTTGTACCGAAGGACGCTGCAGTCGTTTGTCGTTCTCGGCGCGGCCGCCTTCGCCGCCATCGGGTTGCTGGCGTTCGTTCTCATCCGCAACATCACCAAGCCGCTGCAAATCGCGACGTCGGCGCTGAACCGGATCTCGTCCGGCGACCTGACGCAGGAACCGCTGCCCGTTCGCCGCAAGGACGAGTTCGGCGTCATGATGAAGGCGGTGGGCGGCATGCTGGGGCGGCTGCGGGAGTCGGTTCGGCAAATGCAGCAGTCCGCGGTATCCGTCGCGGCTTCCTCCAGGCAGTTGAGCGATCGGGCGGAGCGGGGCGCGGACACCGCGAAGCGGGTGGCGGATTCGTTCCTGCAAGTCGCGAGCGGATCGGAGCATCAGGCCAAGGATGCCGCCGAATGCGGGAAGGTGATCGACGAGATGGCCGCCGGCGTTCAACGCATCGCTCACAACACGTCGAGCGTGTCCGAGTTGTCCCGCGAAGCGGCGGAATTGGCGAGCGGCGGATCGAACATGATCCAGGCCGTCGTCCGGAAGATGGAAGGGCTGTCCCGTTCGATCGAGCAAACCGAAGAGACGATCCGCAAGCTTGCGCAGCAGACGGACCAGATCGGCGCCATCACGTCCATGATCGGGGATATCGCGACGCAGACGAACTTGCTGTCGCTCAACGCCGCGATCGAAGCCGCGCGCGCGGGGCAGCACGGCAAAGGCTTCGCCGTCGTCGCGGAGGAGGTGCGCAAGCTCGCCGCCCAGTCGGAGGAGTCGTCCGGGAAAATCATCGAGCGGATTGAGGCGATCCGCCAAGATGCCGCGAACGTCGCCCGGGCGATGAGCGACAATTTGGCGGAGGTGCAAGCGAGCGTGCTCGGCGTGAAGGAAGCGGAGCAGGCGTTCGCCGCCATCGTCGGATCGACGGCGGAAGTCTCGAACCGGCTGCAGGAGACCGCGGCGGCCGCGGAGCAGTTGTCGGCCAGCTCGGAGGAAGTGGCCGCGTCGATCGAGAGCATGGGGCATATGGCGGTTCAAACCGCCGGCATGGCCGGGCAAGTCGCTTCCGCGACCGAGGAGCAGCTCGCCTCCAGCGAGGAGATTCGGGTCGCGTCCGGCAAGCTGACGGATATCGCGGACGGGCTGCAGCAGTTGGTGAAGACGTTCCGGCTATAAGTGCCGAGCCAAGTAAGAAGCCGTTCGAGCGGGCGATTCCGCTTGAACGGCTTTGTCGTTGTTTAGGAGGGGCGCCTCCTGGTTCACTCCAGCGTGAGCACGGCGACGGAAGCGGGAGGGAGCGTGAAGCGAACCGTTCCGTCGTCCCCGCGACCGGCCTGGAACGAAGCGGGCTCGATCGCTTGTACATATCGAAGACGTGATAAGTCGGCGTCAACAGCATTTACGAACGCATCGTATTTTTACCGGATGTTTAAGAAGCATTACGGCCAGACGCCGACGGATTTCCGCAAGAACTGCGCTTCGCCGGAGCCGACCCGCACTTCGGTGTAGAGTCTGCTTGGAAAAGCGGGGGCCCCTGCCAGCGGGTGTGCCTGCCGGACGTATCGCCGATCCCGCGACAAAAGCCCCTCGACCGGACCGCAAAGTCCGGCGAAGGGCTTCTGTTGTTGGGACTGATCGGGAATAGCCGCAGCGATCAGGCGGAAATTTCCGCCCAAATTTCGTCGTCTACTTCCAGCCTGATCTGGGAAGGGTAGACGCGCTCGTTGTACTCGGTGAGCATATAGCGCATGATCGACTCTTTCAGGTTCGCTTCCACGAGGAAGCGGCTGCGGCCCTGCACCCACGCTTCCGCGCTAAAGCCTTGCTCCTCGTCCCAGAGCAGCTCGACTTCGATCGCCGTTACCGGAACGTCGTGGCGTTCGGCGAGGTGCAGGCAGACGGCGTTGACGATCTCATCCATGGTCAAGCGCATGACGGATTACCACCTGCGGGAATCGTTCGGTCTGCGGTTGTAGCGGTTACGCCGGAATGCCGTGAAGACGGCCCGGATGAGCGCGATGAGGACGATAATCGCCAGCACGTTGACGATCAGCCCGAGGAAGTCTCCGAAGAATCCCATTCCGCTGAAAAGGCTGCCGAAGAGCAGGCCGGCGATGCCGCCGATCATAAGCCCTTTCATCAGGCTGCCGCCGCTGAAGAATCCGCGGTTCTGCGTCGTCGCCGCGCTCGTGCCGGTGCTCGTCTTCGTGCCGCTCGTGCTGTTGGACACGTTGTCCTCGGCTTTCTTCGGCGTCTGCGTGTACGACTTCTTGCCGGAGCTGAATCCGCCTTTGCGGGCGGCGTCCGCCGAATCGACGGGCACGGCTACCGCGACGGTGAAGGTGAACAGGCTGAACAAGAGCAAAGCTTTCTTCCAGAACATGGTACGCGACTCCTCCTGATGGATCTTTTTATAGGTGTTGCTACAAGAGGTTATACGGGGAGCCCGGCCATCGGTTTCAAAAAGGAAGGGTGCCGCCGCCGCGTTTTTCAGTTATGCTGTAAATAGAATTGTAGGCATTGCTGCCATATGCGTTAGGGGATGAATCGTGTTGTCGATAGGGCCATATCCGGAAGAATTTATCGCTTATCTGGCCGAATTTTTCGGGTCGCGGGATTATTTCGAATGCCACGAGCTGATGGAGGCGCTATGGAAAAAAGAGAAGGGCACCGGCCGCGAAGGCTGCTGGCTCGTTCTCGTCCGCATCGCCGTGGCGCAATATCACGCCCGCAGAGGGAACGGAGAGGGGGCGTACAAATTGCTGGCCAAAGCGGCGGCTGAGGTCGATCCGCCCCGGATGAACGGGATCGGGCTGGCCGGCGAACGCCTTGCGACGATGCTGCGCGACAAGGTCGCGGGCTGGGGAAGTCCGGCGGGCGTCCGTTACGAAGATTTCGAGCTGCCGATCGCGGACCCGTCGCTGCTGCAAGCGGCCCGGGAACTTTGCGCGGAGCGGGGCTGGAAGTGGGGCACGCCGATCGGCGAAGTGAGCGCGGAGATCGTTCACCGCCATTTGCGGCGGGACCGCAGTGACGTCGTCGCGGCCCGGAAGGCCGCGGCCGAATCCAGGGCGGCCGACCGCGAGCGGTAGGCGCCGATAAAAAAACGGGAAGGAGCGGGGGTGATACCGCTTCTTCCCGTTTTGCGTTTGTTCCGCCGCCGTCCGTTAGGGGGCAAGCCGGTTTTTTCGTCTTGTTCGCGCGTTCCCGGGCGGGCTGCCGAATCGACACGGGATGTCCCGGCACTCGTCCGACAGTGGAGGCGATTCCGGTCCCTTACAAATCGACCGTTGTAGAAGTCGCTAAATACTCG
The DNA here is from genome assembly GCF_000429825.1 of Cohnella thermotolerans DSM 17683. Classification (GTDB taxonomy): domain Bacteria; phylum Bacillota; class Bacilli; order Paenibacillales; family Paenibacillaceae; genus Cohnella; species Cohnella thermotolerans. The sequence continues at coordinate 3,727 of NZ_AUCP01000097.1, read as the reverse complement.
TAGCCGTCCACAACCCAGTCCAGCTTGCCGTTCGTCGGATCGATGATCATGCCGTGCACCGGCGTGCCGGGCGGCAAGAGCGGATGCTGGCGGACGATGTCGACGCTCTTCTCCACGCTGGATTTGACGTCCTCGAAGCCGGTCAGCCAGCGGTCGAAGTCGACGCCGGAATGGTGCAGCGTATGGATGACATGCTTCGGAACGCCGCGCTCCACCATATGGCCGACGACTTTGCGCGGGTCGATGCCGGTCATGCCGCAATCGTGATGCCCGCAAATGATCACTTCGTTGGCGTTCAACTCGTAGAGGGCAACGAGAATGCTTCGCATAATGTTGCCGAACGGAGCGGTAATGATCGCGCCCGCGTTCTTAATAATTTTGGCGTCGCCGCTATGGATGTTGAACGCTTTCGGCAGCAGCTCGGTCAGCCGTGCGTCCATGCAGGTGACGATGACGACCCGCTTGTCCTGCGGCTTGGCCGGCCAATACTGCTCGTATTCCCGGTTCTCGACGAACGCCCGGTTGTGGGCGAGAATTTCATCGACTCTTCTCATAGATGAAAACTCCTTTCGATCAGACGCTGGCGGCCGCGTTCCTCTTATCCAGAAGGGCCAGACGGTTCGTGTAAATTTGAGAGTCGCTCTGCAGCGAGAAGCTGCGGGAGTTCTCGTCGTACGTAATGCGCATTCGTTCTTCAAAAAAAATTTCGTGGCGCTTCTCGTGCCACAAAGGAACGAAATTGCCCTCGGCGCGCTTGTCGTCCGGCTCCGGACCGTCCACCGCCCACAGGGCAGGAACGCCGTTGACCGCGCAGCCGCATCCTTCGGTGTCGTAAACCAGCTTCAGACCGACCGGCTCGTCGCCGAATCGATCGCGAAGCGCCCGAAGCGCCTGCTCGCTCCATAATACGTTCATCCGATTTTTCTCCCTCCGGAGTCCATCTTGGACCCGCTCATGATATTGATTATAGATTTCGCGGAAGGTATGATCAAGAGGACGCGAATACTAAAGGGTGGAAAGGACGGATCTCCATGGCGAGTCAAACATCCCGTCAGCCGGAAGCGCTCGAACGTTTCCGCGAGCTGTTGCGGACATTGAAGCAGTACGAAGAAATTCTCGGAGTCGTCTACTGGGACATGCGCACCGGCGCTCCGCGCAAAGGGATCGGGCTTCGGTCCGAAGCGGTCGGCACGCTGTCGTCCGAGATTTTCCGCATCTCCACTTCCGACGAGATGGGGGAGCTGCTGCAGAAGCTGGAAGAGCCGGATACATACGCCGGGCTTAACGCGATCGACCGGAAGCTCGTGGAGGAATCGCGCAAGGATTTCGACCGCAACCGGAAACTTCCTCCTCAAATGTACAAGGAATACGTCGTGCTGACCTCGCAAGCGGAATCGGCCTGGGAGGTGGCGAAGGAGAAGAACGATTTTCCCGGATTCGCGCCCTACTTGGAGAAAATTATCGATTATAACCGCAAGTTCGTCGAGCTCTGGGGAGTGAAATCGACCCCGTACGATACGCTGCTCGACATGTACGAGCCGGACATGACGACAGCCGGCCTGGACCGGCTGTTCGGCGAGCTGAGAGCGCGGCTCGTTCCGCTCGCGGAGGCGATCGCGAAGGAGGGCGACCGGCCGGACACCTCGTTCCTGCAAGGCACGTTCGACATCGGCGCCCAGAAGAAGTTCAGCTTGTACACGCTGAAGCAGATGGGCTACGACTTCGAGGCGGGACGGCTAGACGAGAGCGTCCACCCGTTCGCAACGGGCTTAAGTCCGGGCGACGTGCGCATTACGACGCGCTATCTCGCGCACGACGTCACCAGCGCGCTGTTCGGCACGATTCACGAAGGCGGCCACGCGCTGTACGAGCAGAACATCGCCGAGGAACTGGCCGGCACTACGCTGTGCACCGGAACGTCGATGGGCATTCACGAATCCCAATCCCGTCTGTGGGAGAACATGATCGGCCGCAGCCGCGGCTTCTGGCAGCGGTATTTCCCGGAGCTGCAGAAGCATTTTCCGGGACAGCTCGACGGCGTGTCGGCGGAGGCGTTCTACCGCGGCATCAACGTCGTGGAGCCGTCGCTCATCCGAATCGAAGCGGACGAACTGACCTACAACCTGCACATAATGATCCGGTACGAGATCGAGAAAATGCTCTTTAATGAAGCGTTATCCGTACGCGAGCTGCCGGAAGTGTGGAATGCGAAGTACAAGGAAGCGCTCGGCATCGTGCCGCCGACCGATGCGGAAGGGGTGCTGCAGGACGTTCACTGGTCCGGAGGCTCCTTCGGCTACTTCCCTTCCTATTCGCTCGGCAATATGTACGCCGCCCAAATCATGAATTCGGCGAAGACCGCGCTGCCCGAGCTGGAGGGGCAGATTGCGCAAGGCGATTTGCTGCCGCTCAAAGCGTGGCTGACCGAAGGCGTGTACCGCCACGGCAAGCTGCTGAAGCCGGCCGAAATCATCGAACGGATCAGCGGCGAGCCATTGAAATCGTCGTATTTGTGCGATTACCTGGAAGGCAAATACCGGGACATTTACAGGCTAGGCTAATAAAAGCGGACGCGGGAACGAGCCGCCGCCGATGTGCGAGAGGCGGAGGGCTCGTCCCGCTTTTTTCGGCTTCGGAAGCGTTGTTCCGGCCTTATCGCGAACCGGTCAGTTCTCTATCGATCGCCAAACGGGAGAAAAATCGTCGGTCATCTTCTGCGCAACAAGTCATAGAATGAAACGGAAGCGCTTGTGCACGGATACATTTTTGTCACTCTAGACGAATGTCCTGCATAGACTTAATTGACTTGATTGTATGGAGGAGGTCTACCGTATGGCTATTGCGGATAAACGGCTGCAACGCAGGGAAATCATCACGAAGGCGGTTTGCGGCAAAGGCCGGAAATTCTCGACGGTTACCCATACCGTTACGCCGCCGCACCACCCGACCAGCATTCTGGGCGCGTGGATCATCAATCACCAATATGAAGCGGCGAGATCGGGAAGCGGCGTCGAGGTCGTCGGGTCCTACGATATCAACATCTGGTATTCGTACGACAAAAACTCGCAAACCGACGTAGCCAAAGAAACGGTCTCCTATGTGGAGCTCGTGCCGCTCTCGTATGTAGACCCCCGGCATCGCGCGTCCACCGAGGAAGTGTCCGCGGAAGCGACGCAAGAACCGAACTGCGTGGAAGCCACGGTCAGCTCGAACGGATCATCGGTGCTGATCCGGGTCGAACGCGAATACGCCGTCGAGATGGTCGCGGAGACGAAGGTCGTCGTGGTAGTCGATCCGTCCGGGTTCGACGACGATGCCAAGGATGCCGACTTCGGGCTTGAAGACGGCGATTTCGAGGACCTCGATTCGGATCTGCTCGAAGATGATCTGTAAGCGGCCCGATTGCGGTCGGTACTTAGGGCTTGCTGAACGAACAAAAAATCCTTATTCCACAAGGGATTTGAGCTACTTTTGTCGAATTTATCTGCAAGGAAAACATAGAAAATTGGCAAAAAACCTTGCAGATGGAGTGAGCGAACGTGTTCGTGCCGAATCGGGATATGGCAGATCTGTTGGAAAATTTCTACTTTCCCTTTGGCGGGAAGCTTAATCCTGGGAATCGCTGGGTACAGCTTGCCGCACTCATCCCTTGGGATAAAGTGGAAGAGAAATACTTCCAATCCTTCTCATCGATCGGCATCGGTCAAAAAGCATATTCGGTTCGCAT
>NZ_AUCP01000096.1 GCF_000429825.1 Cohnella thermotolerans DSM 17683 | reverse complement strand
TCAGTTGAATGGTTCCTATCGTCATTTGCAAAAGTTGCGCGCTCGTTGTGAGCATGTGTTTGCCGAAAGCAAAGTCGTACATGGCTTGGATCGAGCTCGGAGCCGTGGGTTGGACTGCATGCAGGAACAGGCGATACTTACGGCAACGGTTCAGAATCTGAAAAAACTATGCCGGTTTAAGAAAAAACGACCTCAAACCGGTATTTCGGCATGCGAAAAACCGAAATCCGTGATAACGGAGGTAGTGTCAGGCCTGCTAGTTCCAGCGCTCGCTGGGTTGTTCTTCTCATTTTGCACGCCGGTTAGACGGCAAGAACTGACTTAATTCACCGGACTTCTAGAGCTTGCGAAATAAAGGTAGTTATACATTCGATTCGGAAGAGGAAAGGGCCGGCCGCCTGCGTCGTTTGGGGACAGGCCGGGTAATGGAAGTTGCGGCGATCCGGAGGTTTGGCGGAGGATTCGGTCGGACAGGCAAAAAATTTTGCACGGCGGGGAAAAATCGGGAACCCTTGGGCTTGTCGTTTCGTCTTATTAAGTAGAAGCTCGCTTCGAAAGGAACGTGAGATCCATGCGCAGAACGGCCTGGGGAATTTTACTGGCGGCAATCAGCTTGTTGCCGCTGCAAGCGGTGAGGGCGGACGACAATCGGTACGAGCCCGTCGCGTTGACCGCGGATACGCAAACCGTATACATTACCGGAATCGAGAGTCGCCAAGGCCGCACGTTCATTACCGGAGATACCATCCAATGGTACGAAGGGGAAGAAGCGAACAAAGTATTCCGCGAACGGGAGCAAGACCCGGAGATGACGGAAGCCCCGGACGGCTATTACATCGTGAACGACGAGGTCGACCTGCACACGTACGAGCTCGCCCCCGATGCGGACATTCAAATGCAGTACTACAACCGGACGGGCAATTGGAACGACGCGGACATCCGTTGGAACGAGAAAATCGACGCCGCCAAGTTCGTCTCGCTGTTCACGCCGCAGGACCAAGAGACGATGGAGGGCTTCCCTTACCATCTGACGATCAAGAACGGCAAGATCGTCAAGATCGTGCAGCAATATGTTCCGTGATGCGCAAACGCAACCGGCCCGGGTCCGCAAGCGGATCCGGGCTTTGTTTTGAACGGGGCTCAACCTTCTCCAACATATGCGACGGCCAAGTGAAGCAATTCCGCCTTCGTTACGCCGCCGCTGCCGGTCAGCTCCAAGGAAACGATCCGACGATCCGTCGTCTTGCAGTCGACTAGAAGCACATTCTCCTCTCCGTCTTCACGATACATCATGAGCGCCCGATCCGTGGATTGGACAACCTCCCAGGCTCCGTCGAATCCGATTTCGATCGACGGTCCTCCGTTTCGTTGGGCAAGGTTCATCATTTTCTCCGGTTTCTGGATGACCACGACGCTCTTCCGACCGTTCTCGAAAATATCGTAAATGCCCTCCAGCCACAGCTCGTTCTCGGATTTAACGCGGTAATTCGCATCGCGCTTCAGCACGCCGAACGTATCGGCCAGCTTCATTTCGCGGTAATGGTCCGGCCTTAACGCCGCGAAAGAGAGCGCCTTCTCCGCATCCTGCAAAGAGACCGTACTCCAGACATCCCCGGATTGACGGAGAGCGACCGAGATCCGATCTTTAAACGCCGTCTCTCCATTGGAAGCTGCGTTCGATGGATGGGCGCTTGTTTTATCGACGGAGAAGCGAATTCCGTTCCAGCTCCAATGCCAGAACGACGAGGCGTAAGCGGGAATGTCGGCCCAAAGGATCAGAGCGAGCGCAATCAATGCCGCCCCCGCCCCCCAGCTTAGAAAGGAGGGCCGCTTGCGAGATCCCCTCGTCTGTTGCGCCTCTGCACGAATCCTCGCCATGACCCGGCTGGTCACGTCTATGGATCCGATATTCGCTTCTCTCAGTCGTACGAGCTTTTCATTGCAGTTCAATTCTTCGTTCATGGAGCAAAGCCTCCCTCATCTCCGGTTTCCCGTTTAACTTGGCCTTCAGACGCTCGAACCGTTTGCGCAACGTTGCCGGCTTCGTTCCCAGCATGCGTCCGATTTCCTCGAACGAATGGCCGTCGATGACCCGCAGCACCAGCAATGTTCTGTCTTGCGCCGGAATTTCCCGCAGCCAATCCCACCTCGTGCCCTCCGAATCGAGATAATCCTGTTCCGCGCTTGCCGCATGCGTCTCGTTCGGATGCAAAAACGAGAAGAGACGAGCCCGGGCTCTCTTGCTTAACAAGGTATTGCAGTGATTCGCCGCGATCTTGTAAAGCCATGCCGAGAACGTTCGCTGTTCACGATAAGATCCCAGCAGACGGTACGCCTTGAAAAAGATGTCCTGTACCGCGTCCTCCGCTTCCTGGCGATTGCCCAGCATAAAGAAGCAATACCGATAAATCCGCTGCTGAAATCGCTCGATAATCGGCTCGAACGCTTCCGGATCGCCTTGTTTGACCCTTTGAATCCATTGTTCGGTATCGATTGCCGTTCACCCCCCGCGTTTATTTTCGTTTATATAACCTTTCAATAAGGAGCAAATGTGACAAGAGGAATCCGAAACTTTCTTTTGGGAATAGCATAGGCGATGAATACGAAGTGTGCCAAGCCGATACGAGGCTGGGCAAGCAAAAATATCTTTCCGGCGATTCTCTCTCCCGCGGGTCCGTGCCCTTCGCCGCGTGCGCCTGCAAACGTTCGGTCTCTCCGCGCTATCTTGTTGGGCTTATCCCGTACCTCAGACGGGGCTGACGCGCTTCTCTCCCGTTTGGCTCTTCGGCCGTCTCGCTGCGCCGAGCGGAAATTCCCGTTTTTCCCTGCGCATGCCGATGAACGGAATCGTTAGAACGCCGCTTTACTTGACTTGCTTGCGGGCATAAACAAAATCAGTAGTTGTCAAGCCATTTTTCCACAAACAAACGCGTCTTCGGCGTCTTTAGGGCTTCATGGAGCATGACCGAGCATGACGCCGAACGCTAACGGACACACAGGCCGCTATTTGCCCCAAAATCGCGTTTTTGATGTTCTAACGGACCCTCGTTCCGCTATCCATCGGATTTTCCTCGTTAGGGGCACGGATTGAAGCAAATAACGGATCCTCTGTCCGTTCCATTTCTGAATAGGCCTCCAGGCGAGAAATAACGGATCCCAGGTCCGTAAGAGTCAAGGCAATCCCCCATTGGAAACGGAGTCCCACGCGAATACAATAGGAGACTTTGGATGGAATAAACATCCCCTAAAGTCTCCTGGACAATGATCTAAAGTTTTTAGGCAAAACCAGTGGGCATGATGCGTTTACATCTAGTACTCGTATGACGGGTTGGACAACGGAAACGGCGTCCTGCAAACGGATTTGAAGTTATGGGGCTTTTCGCAGGATAAACCGGTTTTCGTTGCAAATGCCAACTTGCCGATGGAGGCTTCTCGCACTTAACGGACTTTTAGTTGAGATCGACACATACGGTTGAAAAAAGCATCGCTGAGCTGCGGGGATAAGCGCGCAAATGCGAAAAAAAGGACAACCGCGTGCAGCGCCAAAGCCGGAGGGGTTAAGGTACGGACTCGGCAGCGTGATTTTCTTCTGTAATCGGACTGGCTGAGCTGCGGGGATAAGCGCGCAAATGCGAAAAAAAGGGACAACGGCGCGCAGCGCCAATAGCCGGGCGGGGACGATGCCCCGCCCGGCTCCCCGGCGGCCGCCGCTTAGGAGACGCCGGCTCCGCTGTCCAACCAGGCGCGCCAGCCGCTGTGCCCGGTGATGTCGATCGCGCCGGCGGCTTCAGCCGCATACGCCTCGCAGACGAAGCCCGGCACCTCGGCGCCGTCTTCGAGCTCGACCCGGCCGATGCCGAGCGGCGCCGGGATGGCGGCTGCGAAGCTGCCGAACGAAGCGAGCGGCATCTCCCACACCTCCAGCTTGATCGCCGATCCGCCGCTCGGCTGCTTGACCAGGCCCGGCTTCGCCGGATCGGTCGGAAGCCGGTACAGCTTATACCGCGGCGCGGTCGACGCCTCGCGGACGAATGTCGCGCCGCTCGCCCGCATCATCTTCTCGAGCGGGAAGCCCCGCATGTGCAAGCCGCAGACGGCGACCAGCGTCGTCTCCGGCGACCCCGCCGCCGAAGAAGCGGCAACCGCTGCCGCAACCGCCCCGCCGCCCATCCACCGTTCGGCGGCCCCGACGATCAAATCCTCGCGGTCCCCGGTCGCGAACATGGTGATGCCGAACGGCGTATCGGCCGCCGCTTCTCCCCCGGGCAACGCGACGGCGCACAGATCGAGCAAGTTGCAATGGTTCGTATAGCGCCCCATGTCCCGGTTGGTCGCCACCGGGTCGGCGCGCACTTCGTCGCGCGTCCACGTGCCGCCGCACGTCGGCATGACGAGCACGGCATCCCGGAGCAGCCCGCGGGCCTCCAGCTTGAACCGCTGCAGCCGATGCATGGCGCGGAACACGGAAGCCGCGTCGTACTCCGGGTTCGCTCCGGTTCGGAGCACCTTCTCCGTCACCGGGAACACGGCGCCGGGGTTTGCCTCGAGGAAGCCGCCTAGGTCCGCCCAACGTTCCGCGACCCACGGTCCCTCGTACAAAATGGCGGCGGCCTCCTCGAACATCGAATAATCGATATATTCGATCGGAAGGCCCAGTTCCGCCAGCTTCCGGACAGCCTCCGCCCAAGCCGCCGCATACCCCTCGGCATACGGGCCGTAGAAGACCGGCGTCTCCCGCGGCAGCAGCAGCCTGGACGGCAGGCGGCCGACCGGAGCCGGCAAGCTCCGCGACCACGGATCGCGCTCGTCAAGCCCTCGCGCGATCCGGTCGACGATGAGCGCGTCCTCCATCGTATGCGCGAACACCGTCACGCAATCGAGGCTCGCGCACGCCGGCACGACGCCGCGGGTCGGCCAGGCGCCGAGGCTGCTTTTCCAGCCGACGAGTCCGTTGAGCGCCGCGGGCACCCGCCCCGAGCCGGCCGTGTCGGTGCCGAGCGAGAACGCCGCGTGCCCCCGGGCGACGGCGACGGCGGAGCCCGAGCTCGAGCCGCCGCTGATCAGCTCCGGCCGGAGCGCGTTGCGCGTCTCGCCGTACGGGCTGCGCGTGCCGACGAGTCCGGTGGCGAACTGGTCGAGGTTCGTTTTGCCGACCGGAATGGCGCCGGCCGCCACAAGCCGCTCGACGACGGTCGCGCTCGCTTCCGGCGTATAGGCGAATTCCGGGCAGGCGGCCGTCGTCGGCACGCCCGCGAGATCGATATTGTCCTTGATCGCGAACGGAATGCCCCAGAGCGGAGCCGACGCGGGATCGATCGACGCCAGCCGGTCCAAATACGGCCGAATCCGCTCCTCGTCCGGCGGCACGATCCAGATGTTCATGTCCCGGTCCGCCTCGGCCCGCGCCGCGATGTCCGCGATAACCGCCGCGGGCGTCGTCTCCCCGCTCAAGTACCGCGCGCGCAGCTCGGCTATGCTCGGCAAGCTCTTTTCTCTCATACGGCCAGCTCCTCTCTCTCCTTCTCCTTCGTCAGTCCCACCAGCAGCTGCCCGGCATGCACTTCGTCGCCCGGCTTCACGTGTACGGAAGAGACGACTCCGTCGCACGGCGCCTGCTGGGAGAACTCCATTTTCATACTTTCTTCTATTATAAGAGTCTCGCCCTTCTTCACCGGTTGGCCCGGCGAGACGAGCACCTTCCACACGCTTCCCGGCATCGTGCAGCGGACGGCTGTCGTGCCGGCGGGAAGCTCCTCCTCCTCCGAAGCTTTCGCGGACTCCTGCTCGGAGACGTACTCCGCCAGGCCGAGCCGCTTCCACGCTTCGCGCTCCGCCTGGAACGCCGCTTGCTGCCGCTGGCGGAACGCCTCGGCGCTCTCCCGGATCGAATCGAGGAATTGCAAATATTCCCCGAGATCGAACGTCGTCTCCGTAATGTCGGCCTCGAACCGTCCCCGCAGGAAATCTTCCCGCAGCTTCAGCAGCTCGTCGGCTTCGACCGGATAGAAGCGGATCTGGTCGAAAAAACGCAGCAGCCAAGGCCGGCCCGGCTTGAAGCTCTCCGTCGGGCGGAGCCGGTTCCACATCTGGATCGTCCGCCCGACGAACTGGTAGCCGCCCGGTCCTTCCATCCCGTACACGCACATGTACGCGCCGCCGATGCCGACGGCATTTTCCGGCGTCCACGTCCGGGCGGGATTGTACTTGGTCGTCACCAGCCGGTGACGGGGATCCGTCGGCGTCGCCACGGGCGCCCCCAGATAAACATCGCCGAGGCCCAGCACCAGATAGTTCGCGTCGAAAACGATCCTCCGGACGTCTTCGATGCTGTCCAGCCCGTTCACGCGGCGGATAAACTCGAGGTTGCTCGGGCACCACGGCGCGTCGGGGCGGACGTTCCGCTGGTAGCGCTCGATGGCGAGCTGCGTGGCCGGATCGTCCCAGGACAGCGGCAGCCGCACGATGCGGGAAGGTACGCGGATCGTCTCGAGCGGCGGCAAGGCGCGGTCCAGCTCCAGCACGATCCGGACCGCTTCCCGAAGCGCGATCCGCGAGCGGTCGAGATGGATTTGCAGCGAGCGGATGCCCGGCGTCAGGTCGAGCGTCGGCAGTCTGCCGCTCTCCTTCACCGCCTGCATGAGCGCGTGAACCTGGAAGCGAAGCTGCAAATCCAGCTCCATCGGGCCGTATTCGACGAGCAAATTCTCGTCGCCGCTGCAGCGGATCGCGATCGGGAAGCGGCGGCCTTCGGTCTCGCGGGCGAGCAGCGGATATTCCGGCGACAGCGGAGCCGACGCCGGAGGCAGCTCGACCGGGCGCCGTTCGCCGCCGCTTCGCTCCGCGATCCCGCGAAGCAGCTCCTCCTGCCGGGCGCGCAGCTCGTCGGCCTGCTCCAGCGTCAGCAGCCGGAAGCGGACCCTGTCGCCGGGATGGAGCTGTCCGAGCTTCCAGAACTCGGCCGAAGCGGTCGTGACCGGGCAGACGAAGCCGCCGAGGCTCGGTCCGTCGGGACCGAGCAGAATCGGCATGTCGCCCGTCAAGTCGAGCGTGCCGACGGCATAGGCGTTGTCGTGGATGTTGGACGGGTGCAGTCCGGCCTCGCCGCCGTCTTCGCGGGCCCATAGAGGCGCCGGGCCGATCAGCCGGACGCCGGTCCGCGAGCTGTTGAAGTGGACTTCGAATTCGGTGTCGGCCAACTGAGCCAAATATTCAGGCTTCAGGAACTCGCCCGTGCTGTGCGGCCCGGGAATGACGCCGATCGTCCAGCTGCGGGCGATCTGCGGTCGGCACGCTTCGGCCAGCCCGCCGGCGGCGGCGCCGTTCACCTCTTCCGACGCCGCGCGAACGCGCAGCACGTCACCCACCCGCAGCGCCCGTCCGCCGTGGCCGCCGAAGCCGCCAAGCGTAAACGTCGCGGAGCTGCCCAATATTTTCGGCATATCGAAGCCGCCTTCGACGAGCAGATAGCCCCGCATCCCCGCCTTCGCTTCCCCGAAGCTGAGCACCTGTCCGCGTTCGGCCCGCACCGGCTCGTACAGCGGAACCTTCGCCCCGTCCAGCGTCGCCTCCAGATCGGCGCCGGTCAGGCAGAAGCGCATCGCGTCGCGGAACCGGTAAGAGCCGCCGCGCAGCGTCAGCTCGAGGCCGCTCGCGTCGTCCGCATTGCCCAGCAGCTTGTTGCCGATGCGGAACGAATACGGGTCCATCGGGCCGCAGGGGGGAACCCCCACATCCCAATAACCGACGCGGCCCGGCCAATCCTGCACCGTCGTCTGCACGCCGCCGTCGAGCACCTCGATCGCCCGTTCGGCGGGCTCGAAGCCGTTCAGCATGCGGGTGTAGACGTTGCCCTCCAGGCAATCCTTCTCCCGCAGCAGCGCCTGCAAATACTGCAGGTTCGTCGTGAGCCCGTACAGCCGGGTCCGCTCCAGCGCTTCGATCAGCTTGCGGATCGCGTCGAGCCGGTCCGTGCCGCGGACGATAATTTTCGCCAGCATCGGATCGTACAGCGTCGTCACTTGTACGCCGTCGCGAACCCACGTCTCGACCCGAGCCCCTTCCGGGAAAACGGCGCTGTCCAGCTGCCCCGCGCTCGGCCGGAAGTTCTGCAGGCAATCCTCGGCGTAAATCCGCGCCTGAATGCTGTGCCCGGACGGCTCCCCGTACAGCGAGTCGAGCCCCGTCAGCTCGTCCGCGGCTTCCCGCACCATCCACTCGACGAGGTCGATGCCGAGCACCTCTTCGGTGACGCCGTGCTCCACCTGCAGCCGGGTGTTCACTTCCAGGAAGTAAAATTGCAACGATTCCGGATCGTACAGAAACTCCACCGTTCCCGCGCTGCGGTAGCCGACTTCCGCCGCCAGCCGGCGGGCTGCGGCGAGCAGCTCGGTCCGGACGGAGGGCGGCAGGTTCGGCGCGGGGCTCTCCTCGACGACCTTCTGGTTGCGGCGCTGGATCGAGCAGTCGCGCTCGCCGAGCGCCACGACTTCACCGAAACGGTTGCCGAAAATTTGCACCTCGACATGGCGCGCCTTCGCGATGTACTTCTCCAGGAACACGCCGCCGTTCTTGAAGTTCGCTTCGGCCAGATGGCGCACCGCCTCGAACGCGGCCCGAAGCGCCTCCTCGCTCTCGCACACCCGCATGCCGATGCCGCCGCCTCCCGCCGTGCTTTTCAAAATGACCGGGTACCCGATCCGCGCGGCCTCGCGCACCGCTTCCTCGAGCTCCACGATCAGCGGCGTCCCCGGCAGCATCGGCACGCCCGCCCGCTCGGCGATCTCCCGGGCGGAATGCTTGAGCCCGAACATCTCCATCTGCTCCGGCGTCGGCCCGATGAAGACGATGCCGCGCTCGCGGCAGGCCCGGGCGAATTCGGCGTTCTCGCTCAGGAAGCCGTAGCCCGGATGGATCGCTTCCGCACCGGTGTCGATGGCGGTCTGCAGGATGAGCTCCGCGTTCAGGTAGCTGTCCTTCGCGGGGCCGTCGCCGATCCGGACGGCTTCGTCCGCCCCGTCCACGTGCAGGCTGTCCTGGTCGGCTTGCGTATAGACGGCGACCGAGGCGATGCCGAGCCGGCGCAGCGTGCGCTCGATGCGGACCGCGATGGCTCCGCGGTTGGCGATCAGAACTTTTTTGAACATCGTAACCCTCTCCTTGTGCGAGTCTTCTCCGCGGTCAGTCGTTCCAGATCAGCAGCTGTATCGGCGTCGGATTGTACGCGTTGCAAGGATTGTTCAGCTGCGGGCAGTTGCTGATGAGCACCGTCGTGCGCCGTTTGGCCGTCATCTCCACGTAGCAGCCCGGACCGGAGACGCCGTCGGCGAATTCGAGCCCTCCGTCCGGGGTGACCGGCACATTCATGAAAAAATTGACGTTCGGAGCGAGGTCCCGCTTCGAGTAGCCGCCGTCCCTCTTGGCCAATTGCAGCATGTAGGTGTCGCGGCAATTGTGCATATGCAGCTTGTCGTGCGAATAGCGGACCGTGTTGCTCTGCGCGGAGCAGGAACCGCCCAGCGTGTCGTGGCGTCCGCACGTGTCGGCCACGATCTCGACGAGCGCGTTGCCGGATTCGGCGCGCAGAATCGAGCCCGTCGTCAGGTAGATGTTGCCCTGCCCGGCGATCGTGCGCACGGCGCTGTAGTGGTCTTCGGGATTGTCGGCGTCGAAAAACAGCGTATCGGCGGCCTGATTGCCTTCCAGGTCGACGATGCGCAGCGTTTGGCCCGGCTCCAGATCGTACATCCAGCCTTCGCCGGCGGGAACGATCTCGTTGTAAACGGCGTCTTCGATTCGCTTCTTGCTTTCCACTCGGTTAAATGCGGCCATGTCGGCTCCTCCGTTCGTTGTTTTTTTTTCGATCGATCGTTCGTTCGTCAAACGCCCAGCAGGGCGTGATATTCCCACGTATTCTCAAAAGCGCGCTTGTTCTCCGGCCGGAAGTTGACGCAGTAATCGGACTCGCCGACCGGTTCGGCCGGCCCGACTTCGAGCTTCACCGGAACCGAAGGGTAAACCGTTCGCGGATCGAGCGGGTGCGGCGTGTTGGAGAGCACGAGCAGAACGTCCATCTCCGTCCGCAGCGTCACCGTCGCCCCTGCCTTGGCATGTTCAAGGTCGAAGATCATCGCGCCTTCCTCGTCGCAGAACACTTTGGAGAACAGGTTGACGACCGGCACCAGATCCCGGACGCCGAGACCGTTGCGAACGAGCTCGACGGCGAAGTTCTCCCGCCCGCACCGCAGCCAATCGTTGCGCAGCTCCTGGTACCGCGTGCGGCCGTACTTCGCATCCGTCGTTGCACGGTCCGTGTACCCGCCGAGCGGGTCGTGCCAGCCCAGGCTGTCCTCGACGATGCTGGCCAGCACCCTTCCGTTGTCGCTCATGAGGACGTTGCCCCGGGTCAAATGCGACGTATGCTGCGCCTTCAGCGTGTCGGGCATATTGTAGCGTTCGGTCAAGTCGCGGGCGCTGTACAGCAGCATGGACACGTTCGCTCCGTCTTCGAGCGCGGTAAAACGCAGCAGCTTGCCCCGGCCGATCGTTCCCGACCATTTGCCTCCGGCTTCGATCGTTTTGCTCCATAACCGATTCATCGAACAGCACTCCTTTGGATTAAAATGTCGCGGAAAACAAAAAGGGAGACATCACAAGATTGGCATCTTGATGATATCTCCCAGGCTTTTGTCCTTCCGTGTCGCCGCTCCTCCCGGAGGGGCGGTTTACTCTCGGACCGGTCCCGGACGAATCCGGCGGAACCCTAGTAAACTTAACGTATTCAATTGTGTTAACTAATTTAACAATTGGATTTCCGATTGTCAAGATTCCCTCCTTCATTTCCGCAAAAAAATTTCTTTTGTCGATATTTCATGATCATGGACTTTTCAGATGGCGATTTTTATGTTATCTTCTCTTACATATTTTCAAAATCGACGGGAAAGGGATGACTTTATGGCCTCCGAAACCTCTTTGAACAAGTCGCTCACATTAGGCCATGTCGTCTTTTTAGGGCTGGCATGGATGACTCCGATGATTTATTTCACCGTTTACGGCATCGCCTACCAGGCGTCGGAAGGTAATCTGACACAAGCTTATTTTCTTTCGTTTGTGGCGATTTTCTTCACGGCCTTCAGCTATGGCGTCATGTCCAGGACGTTCCCGGCGTCGGGCTCCGCGTACACGTATTCGGCTCAAAGCCTTCATCCCCGGATCGGGTTCCTCGTCGGATGGGCTTTGCAGCTCGATTATTTATTTTCGCCTCTGATCGCCTGTCTCACCTTCGGCATCTATCTGCACGAACAGTTCCCCGCCGTGCCGTCCTCCGTCTTTATCGTCGCGCTTGTCCTCATCCTGGGCGTCGTCAATGCGCTGGGCGTCGATTTCTCGGCTCGGCTGAGCAAATAGTTCGTCATCGTGCAGATGGTCTTCATCGCCGCGTTCAGCCTGTTCCTGATCCGCAATTTGCTCGGCGGCGGCTACGATCCGCTCGCTCCGTTCACGTCCGGCAACACTTCTCTCTATACGATTCTGAGCGGTTCCTCCATCATCTGTTTCTCGTTCCTCGGCTTCGACTCGATCACGACGCTGTCCGAAGAGACGGTCAATTCCCGGCGCATCATTCCGAAGGCGATCATGATCATTATTTTCGTCGCCATCACGCTGTACTTGATCCCGTCTTATTTGACGCAGCTCGTATATCCGCATCTGACGTTCGCGGACGCCGATTCCGCCGGCTTCGAGATCGTCCGCCAGGTCGGCGGCGCGGGCCTTGGCGCGGCTTTCGTCACCGTGCTGGTCATGGCGATTTTCACGCAGGGCGTCTCTTCCGTCGTCAGCTGCTCCCGTTTGCTCTACGTGATGGGACGCGACTCGATCCTGCCGAAGCGGCTGTTCGGCTACGTGCATCCGAAGTTCAAAACTCCGGTCTTCAACGTCGCGGTCGCCTGTCTGTTCTCCCTGCTCGCCCTGACCGTCAGCCTGGAGACCGCCGTCAAATTCGTCAACTTCGGCGCGCTTACCGCCTTCTTCTTCGTGAATGTCTCCGTCATCGCGAAGCGGTACGTTCGGGACAAGGAGCGCTCCCTGCGGGGAACGGCGCTGTACCTTCTGTTCCCGCTCGCCGGCGCTTCGTTCATCGGCTGGCTGCTGACGCGGCTGAGCAAGGACGCCCTGGCGATCGGCCTCGTCTGGCTGGCCGCCGGCGCCGCCTATTATTTGTACCGGGAGCGCGGCAAGCGCCTGGCCGCGAAATCGGAAGCGGCGCTTCGCCCGGGCGCGCCGTCTTAAGGGAAGGCTGCGGCCCCACTTCGGCCCGCCGGCAAGCGGAGACGGCCGGCATGTCCATCCCTTGTGGCGCGCAACAGATCATTCCATCGCCCCGGGCACCGGGCTCTTGTCCTCGAACGCCGTGGACAAGACGATCATCGTCGTCGAGAAGCCGAACGGATGGCAGCTGTCGAGAAATTGAGCCAGCGATTCCGTCGTATCGGTCAGCACTTTCATCAAATAGTTGTATTCGCCGCTGATCCGGTACAGATCGACAACCTCTGGCGCTTCCTCGCAGAATCGGGTGAAGTCCGGGCAATTGTTCGTTTTGAAAAGAACGAAGGCGGACGTCTTCTTCCCGAGTTTATCCGGCGCAAGCTCCGCGCGGTAGCCTCGGATGACGCCCTGCTCCTCCAGCTTCCGCACCCGCTCCGTCACGGCGGGCTGGGACATCGCGATCGCCCGGCTCATCTCGGACATCGAAATCCGCGCATTCTCGTGCAGCGCCGATAAAATTTTATAATCGATAAGGTCCATTCGTACACCGCCTTATTTTTTAAAGTCGGATCGATCAACAAAGAGAAATTTTCAGTTTTTCTCAGTATATTCCCTTCAAAATCTTATGTAAATTACGCAGCTTCTCCGGTACAATTCCAATCTATACCGTTGGATAAGAGCAGCGGTACGATGTCAAGTCCTTAAATTCAATGATTTTGAATGAACCGCACTCTTTTCAGGGGGTGACCCGGAAAAAGGCAAACCCAAACTAAACCCGCCCTACCTAGATTTTTCAGATATTTCCTAAATATCAAGGAAATAGGCGGTTAGATGAAAGGGCCTATGTCATGCGTTTTGTCGGATCACCTCTCTGGGTTCGTAAAGTCGGTTGGTTCGCAGCAGATAATCGACCAACCGCACCAATTTACGAGCTGTAAGCGCAAGGGCACGTTTTTCGGCATACTTGGCCGGTTCCGCCGCTTTGAGACTGAAGTACTTCG
>NZ_AUCP01000095.1 GCF_000429825.1 Cohnella thermotolerans DSM 17683 | reverse complement strand
TAGCCCGCATGCATGGGCAGTAGTTGATACAGTTCCCGTTCGGAGTGGTTGAACAGATACGAAAGCAACGTCAGTCGGACGATCCGCTCCGGATCGGCAGCGGGACGCCCAGTACTCTCCGTATACAGTGGTGCCACCCAATCATAGACCATAGAGAAATCGATAGCTTCGTTCAACTGGCGCAAAATGTGCTTTTTCGGCACGAGTTCATCCATGTCGATGAATTGGAACAACTGAGGCTGGATGGTCGACGACTTACTTGCTTTCATGCTCAATCACTCTTTCAATGGTCGTGTTACTGTATAATTCGACAAAACCGTGGTAAAAGCCTGCTTGGCGGACTTTTTCACCGGACTTCTAGATCCAGCCAATCAAGCCATTAAGCCAACTTCGGAGGGGACTCCATCCTTGAACACGTCTCTTGGAATGATGCGTCCGCGCGGCAGCTTGCCCTATCCGGCTTCGGTCCGCAGCCGGAGCAAGGCGGCGGCCGGCCGGCGCATGGTGCTGCTGTTCGCCGCGTTCGCCCTGCTTGTCGCGCTTGGCCTTTGCCTGACGACGTTCGTGCTCGACCCGCTTCAGTTTTACCGCAAGGCCTCCCTGCTTCCTCCGGTCTTCTCCACCGAAGAACGCTATCAAAACCCGGGACTGGCCAAAAATTACGATTACGACACGATTATCATCGGCACGTCGATGACGGAGAACTTCCTGCCGTCCGTCGTGGACAAGGCGCTGAAGGGCAAGACGATGAAGCTGTCGATGCAAGGCTCGCTGGCAGACGAGCAGCGCAAAATCGCGGAACTGGCCCTCAAGACCGGCAAAGTGAAGCGCGTGCTGTGGGGGCTCGATTATTTCGCCTTCAAAACGCAGGATGCGGCACTGGCGCAGGACTTCCCGGACTATCTCTACGACGATAATTGGCTGAACGATTACCGCTATTGGTTCAACGTTTCCGTCTACGAGATGATGCTGAAGGACATCGTCCGGCTCCGGACTTCGGGGGCGAACCGCGACCTCGAGCATCTGTACAACTGGAACGCCGACGGCAAATTCGGCGCCGTTCACGTCGTGAACGCCTACCGGATCGCCAGCCGGCAGGAGCAGTATTTCGGGTTGAACGAGGAGCCGCTTGAGGTGATCCAGCGAAGCTTCGAGACGAACGTGCTGTCGCTCGCAAAGCGGTATCCCGAGGTTGAATTTATTTATTTTTACCCGCCCTACAGCATTCTGCGGCAAGAGGTGTGGAGACGGACGAACGAAGCCCGTTACCGGAACCAGCTCGAGATGAGCGTGTGGATGTTCGAGCAGTTGAACAAGCTGCCCAACACGAAAGTGTACAACTTCCAGGCGGAAGCCGATTGGACGTTCGATTTAGATCTGTACAAGGACTTGTCCCATCACACGCAGGACGTCAATACGTGGATCGCCGAGAGCATCGGACGCGACGATCCGAATTACCGGATGACCGCGGACAACGCGGCTTCGTTCGGCAGGCGGTTGGAAGAGCAGTTGGACTCGCTCGTTGTAACGGCGGACAACCGGGCGATGCGGGCGGAGGTCGAACTGCGGGAGGGGGATCGGACGCGTAAGCTGAAGTTCGCTTCCCTCTCGGCGCCGAGCGCGGAGGAGCTGCTCGTGCCGGCCAAGGAAGCGGCCGCCGCGATCGGAGGAGAGGCGGTCTGGAGCGCGGCCGACAAGACGCTGACGCTCCGCCGGGACGGACGCGAGCTCGTTCTTCGTTCGGGAGAGGCGACCGCTTGGGCGTCGGACGGCGAGCTCGCGCTGGTTGCCGCGCCGCAGCTCCGGAAGGGGACATGGATGGTTCCGCTGTTGTCCATCCTCGGGCCGCTCGGCGTCGAAGCCGAGCGCTCTCATCCCGACCGGCATACGCTGCGAATGGTGGTGAAGCTGCCGTAGCCGGGCGAACACGGAAGTCTGCGGAGCCTCGACAAGGGCACGAGCCGGCCTACAAGCGAAGAAGCATCGGTCCCTCCCGTCTCGGGAGAAGAACCGATGCTTCTTCGCGGTTTTAGGCGCTATGCTCGGAGTGCGCGTGCTCATCCTTGCCGGGCCGCTTGCGGCGGCGGCGTCTCGGCATTAAACGTTCAACGTTTTTTTTTAGGCCCCACAACGCGTACACGAGCAGCAAGGCCAGAATGAACTTCGGAATCGCTCTCGGGAACAGGAAGGCGAGAACGACTGCGGCCGCGACGACGACGGGAACGACCCATACGGCGGTGCGCGGCAGCCCGAGCTTCTTGAAGTTGGGATATTTGATGCTGCTCACCATCAAATACGACAGCGCCAGCGTGCTAAGCAGAAGCAAGTAAACGTTCAGATCGCGGTTGAACAGCGCGAGCGTGGCCAGCACGCCGCCCGCCGCGGGAATCGGCAATCCGATGAAGTATCCCGGAACGCCTTCGATGACGTTGAACCTGGCCAGTCGAAGCGCCCCGCAAATCGGAAAAATCGCCGTCACGATCCACGCCAGCGCGGGATTGACGTCGGTGAATGCGGCTTGGTACATAATAAAAGCAGGAGCCACGCCGAAGGAGATTACGTCGGACAGCGAATCGAGCTCCTTGCCGAATTCGCTCTGCGCGTTGAGCGCGCGGGCAACCCTTCCGTCCACCCCGTCCAGCAGCATTGCGATGATCACCAAGAGAGCAGCTCCGTTTGCCCGATCGTTGAACGCCAAGATGATGGAGAGAACGCCGAGAAACAGATTGCCTACCGTAAACAAGCTCGGTATCGATTTCGTGATCATTTGTTCACCTCGACTTTACTATGCCCATAGGATCCGAAATTCTACGCTCCGTTCGGTTCCGAGCCCAAGTAAAAACGACTTCGGCGTCCAAGAATGCCGAAGAAGCTTTGCGGAGACGATTCACACAGGCATAAGCGTGAAACGGTCCAACTCCGAATCGTGAATAAAGGTCGGCCGCGTCCGGCATCGTTCCAACGCCATTTCCCAATTGTAGACCCGTTAAATCTGTCTGTCAATAAACACCTGCTCCTGAATCCGCTTGAGCCCTTCCTTGATCGAGCGGGCCCGAACCTCCCCAATGCCGTCGACTTCGTCGAGCTCCTCGATCGAAGCCATCATAATGTGCGGGAGAGCTCCGAACCGTTCCACGAGGTTGTGAATGATCACGCTCGGCAGCCGCGGAATTTTGCTCAGCATCCGGTAACCTCTCGGCAGGAACCCGTCTTCGGCCACCGAGTTGATCGAGGCGTAGCCGAGCACCCGAATGAGATGCGCCGTATCCAGCAGCTCCTCGGAAGTCAGCTTCTTCAGCGTCGCCTGAATCTCGCGGATTTTCTCGTCGCTGGCGTCGCGGGCGTAGTCCTTGAGCAGCAGTCTCGCCTCTTCTTCCGCCGTGCCGACCAGCTCCACCATCTGCATGTTGATGAGCCGGCCCTCGTTGCCCAGCTCCAGCACGTACCGGTTGATCTCCATCTTGATCCGGAGCACCATCTCGGCCCGTTGAATGACGTAAGCCACTTCGTGCATCGTCACCAGCTCTTCGAACTCCAGCGCGGACAGATTGGTGAGCGCTTGCGTGTAGACCGCCCGGTATTTCTCCAGCGTCTGAATCGCCTGGTTGGCCTTCGTCAGGATGACGCCCATTTCCTTAAGCGCGTACCGCAGATGCCCCTGATACAGCGTGATGACGTTGCGCCGCTGCGAGATGGAGACGACCAGCTTCCCGGTCTGCTTGGCCACCCGTTCGGCCGTCCGGTGGCGAATGCCCGTCTCCGACGAAGCGATCGACGAATCCGGGATGAGCTGCGTGTTGGCGTACAGGATACGCTTGGCGTCTTCGCTCAGAATGATGGCCCCGTCCATCTTGGCCAGCTCGTATAAATAATTAGGGCTGAAATCGCAGTCGATGGAAAAGCCCCCGTCTACAACGGCCATCACTTCGGGCGAGCATCCGACGACGATGAGCGCGCCCGTCTTGGCGCGCAGCACGTTCTCCAGCCCGTCGCGAAACGGCGTTCCCGGCGCCACCATCTGCAGCAGCTGGTTCATCGTTTGTTGCTGCTGTTGCTCCTTCTCCTTGTTCTCTTTCATGTCTCTTCGGCACCCCCTATTCCAACGCTGCGCGCAGCGCGTCCGCTACCGTTCTGACGGCGATCAGCTCGATGCCTGCGGGCGGCTGCCATCCTTTGATGCTTTGCTCCGGCAAGATGACGCGCTTGAAGCCCAGCTTCAGCGCTTCCTTGACCCTTGTCTCCGCGCGGGAGACGGCCCGCACCTCCCCGGTCAAGCCGACTTCGCCGAAGACGACGTCGTAAGGCTTTGTCGGCAAATCGCGAAAGCTCGACGCGATGCTGACCGCCGCCGCCAGATCGGCTGCGGGCTCGTCGAGCTTGACCCCTCCCGCCACGTTCACGTAGGCGTCCTGATTTTGCATAAACATGCCCATCCGCTTCTCCAGCACCGCGATGACGAGCGAGATGCGTTGGTGGTCCAGGCCGGAAGACATCCTTCTCGGCGACGGGAAATGCGTCGGCGCCACCAGCGCCTGAAGCTCGACCAGCACCGGGCGCGAGCCTTCCATGCTGGCGACGACGGTCGAGCCGGATACGCCGAGCGGCCTCTCCGAGAGGAAAAGCTCCGACGGGTTGAGCACTTCCCGCAGCCCGTCCTCCGACATATCGAATATGCCGATCTCGTTGGTGGAGCCGAAGCGGTTTTTGACCGCTCTCAGCAGCCTATACGAATGATGGCGCTCCCCTTCGAAATAGAGCACGCAATCGACCATATGCTCGAGCAGCCTTGGTCCCGCGATCGCGCCTTCCTTCGTGACGTGTCCGACGAGCACCGTCGCCACGCCGTTCACTTTGGCGATGCGCATGAACTGCCCGGTGCATTCCCGCACCTGCGCCACGCTGCCGGGAGCCGAGGCGACGTCCGGCCGGTAGACGGTCTGAATCGAATCGATGACGAGGAAGTCGGGCTCCACGTCCGCGATCGCCTCTTCGATCAGATCGAGATTCGTCTCGCACAGCACGTACAGCTTGTCGCTCAGCGCGCCGAGACGGTCGGCCCGCAGCTTCGTCTGGCGGACGGACTCCTCGCCGGAGACGTACAGCACCTTCAGCCCCTGGGACGTCAAAGCATGCGACGTCTGCAGAAGAAGCGTAGACTTCCCGATGCCCGGATCTCCGCCGACCAGCAGAAGCGAGCCCGGGACGAGGCCGCCGCCCAGCACCCGGTTTAATTCGTTTAATCCGGTCGGAACCCGGGGTTCGCGACCACTCTCTATATCTATGATGGATTTGGCCTTTTCTTTCGCCCGAAGCCGTTCCCCGCGCCCGACAGGCGCCTTGAACGTCGTCTCCGCTTCCTCCGCCATCGTATTCCATGCGCCGCAGCCCGGGCACTTCCCCATCCATTTGGGCGATTCGGTCCCGCAATCGGTGCACACATATTTGACTTTGACCTTGGCCATGAACGTTCTCCTTGAGAGAGGGTTACCCAAAGTGTACCATGTTCGCTCACCGGGGTAAAACCCCCGAAAAGCCCTACATCGGGTTCCTCTTATGTAAAATAAAAAACTGCTCCACCGAGCGGCAGTCGCCTTCCAGACCTAATTTCACAGATTTGCGATGTTATTCGGCCTGCGCAAGCATTTCATACACTTTTCTCAGATCCTCGCTGCTCGCGATGACGCTGCGGAACGAGTCCGGGCATCCTTTGGGAAAAACGACTCCGAGACCGTGGCTGTGGACAAATTCAAAATGTGGGTGCGCCCGGAGCTCCTCCCATAGCCGGTACACGCCGAAATCGTTCCCTCTCTCCGCGATGTCGTGGAACAGCACGATTCCATTAGGCGCCAGCTTCGGGAACCAGCTTTCGTAATCGTGTTTGACTGCCTCATAGGTATGAAACCCGTCGATATGAAGGACATCGATCGATTGCTCCGGGAACCAGGGAAGCGCGGCGTCGAAGCTTCTCGGGACAAGGGTCGCCACGTCCGAGTAGAAATTATTGACCATAAAGTTGACCGCCGCAAATGCCGCCTCCGACAAAAGGCCCGAATGCGGATCTCCCGCGAGCGCCTCTTGGCGATTGCTCGCGCTCGCGCCTGACGTTGCGCAACGCTTCTTCTCGCTTCTTCCCGTTACCACCACCAGCGCAACAGCAGCCACAGAATAACCGCGATCAACAGGACGCCGCCCGTCAGGTAGAACAGGACAAACAGAATTTTGCTCAGCACCAATAAGGCCAGCACGACACCGAGTCCGCTGAGCAGAAGGACGATCGGCTGCTTCCAGGGAAAAGGCCGACGAGGCCGGTACATGCGGTACCCTCCATTCCGATGGGCGCGGGTGCGCCCCGCTCCGGTCCAGGGGAATTCTCCCGCTAGACGTTGCTATAAGGTATGGCCGTCCCCGCCGGTTGGTGAGTCGCCTTCCGGCCGCCTGCCTCAATAAAAGAGGGCTTCCCCGGCGCAGCGGCGCTGCTTCGGGGAAGCCCTTGCGGATGGACGGGATTACGGCGTCGTGCCGACTTCGTCCTTCGTTTTGACGACCAACTCGCCTTCCTTTTCGTCGATGACGAGTTTGTCGCCTTTGTGGATTTTGCCGAGAAGCATCTCTTCGGACAGCCGGTCCTCGATATGCTTCTGAATCGCGCGGCGCAGCGGACGCGCCCCGTACTGCGGGTCGTAGCCTTCCTTCGCGAGGAAGTTCTTGGCCGCTTCCGTCAGCTCGAACTGCACGTCTTGATCCTTGAGCCGCTTGCGCAGGTCGTCGGCCATCAGCGTGACGATCTGGGCGATATGCTTCTCCTCCAGCGGATGGAACACGATGATCTCGTCGATCCGGTTCAGGAACTCTGGACGGAACGATTTCTTGAGCTCCGCCAGCACCTTCTCCTTCATGACGTTGTAGTCGCGTCCCGCGTCTTGCGCGGCGGTAAAGCCGAGCGTCGAATTCCGCTTGATCTGGTCGGCGCCCACGTTCGAGGTCATGATGATCAGCGTATTGCGGAAGTCGACCGTGCGGCCCTTCGAGTCGGTCAGACGGCCGTCTTCGAGCACTTGCAGCAGCACGTTGAACACTTCCGGATGCGCCTTCTCGATCTCGTCGAGCAGCACGACCGAATATGGCTTGCGGCGCACTTTCTCGGTCAATTGGCCGCCTTCATCGTATCCGACATATCCCGGAGGCGCCCCGACGAGACGGGAAGTCGAATGCTTCTCCATGTACTCCGACATGTCGATCCGGATGACCGCGTTCTCGTCGCCAAACATCGCTTCGGCGAGCGCCCTGGCGAGCTCCGTCTTGCCGACGCCCGTCGGGCCGAGGAAGATGAACGAGCCGATCGGCCGTTTCGGATCCTTGAGGCCGGCGCGGGAACGGCGGACGGCGCGGGCGACCGCCTTGACGGCTTCTTCCTGCCCGATGACGCGGTCATGCAGAATGTCTTCCATCTTGAGCAGCCGTTCCGTCTCTTCCTCGGCCAGCTTGCTGACCGGAATGCCGGTCCAGCTGGCGACGACCTGGGCGATATCCTCCGGCGTCACTTCCGAATCGGTGCGGCCTTGTTTTTCCTTCCACTGATTCTTGGTCGCCTCCAGCTCCTCGCGAATCTTCTGTTCGGTATCGCGAAGCGCGGCGGCTTTCTCGAATTCCTGGCTTTGGACCGAAGCGTCCTTCTCCTTGCGGATATCCTCCAGACGCTGCTCCAATTGCTTCAGATTCGGCGGAACCGTGTAGGAACGAAGGCGAACCTTGGAGCTGGCTTCGTCGATCAAGTCGATCGCCTTGTCCGGGAGGAACCGGTCGGTAATGTAGCGGTCGGACAGGCGAACCGCCGCTTCGATCGATTCGTCCGTAATTTTCACCCGGTGATGGGCTTCGTAGCGGTCGCGCAGCCCGTGAAGAATTTGAATCGCTTCTTCGGGCGTGGGCTGATCGACGGTAATCGGTTGGAACCGGCGCTCCAGCGCGGCGTCCTTCTCGATATATTTGCGGTATTCGTCCAGCGTCGTGGCGCCGATGCACTGCAACTCGCCGCGCGCCAGCGCCGGCTTCAGGATGTTGGAGGCGTCGATCGCGCCTTCCGCTCCGCCCGCGCCGATCAGCGTATGCAGTTCGTCGATGAACAGAATGACGTTGCCCGCTTGGCGAATCTCATCCATAATTTTTTTGAGACGGTCTTCGAACTCGCCGCGGTACTTCGTGCCGGCGACGACCGAGCCCATATCCAGCGTCATAACCCGCTTGTCGCGAAGCGTCTCCGGAATTTCGTTGTTGACGATCTTCTGCGCGAGCCCTTCCGCGATCGCCGTCTTCCCGACGCCGGGTTCGCCGATCAGCACCGGATTGTTCTTCGTGCGGCGGGAGAGCACTTGAATGACGCGCTCGATCTCCTTCTGCCGCCCGATAACCGGATCGATATGATTGTCGCGGGCGCTGGCCGTCAAATCGCGGGCCAAGCTGTCCAGCGTCGGCGTGCTGACGTTGGAGGAAGGACCGTGGTTCTGCGACACGCTCTCGCTGCTGCCAAGCAGCTGCAATACTTGCTGGCGAGCCTTGTTGAGGCTGATGCCGAGGTTGTTGAGCACACGGGCCGCGACGCCTTCGCCTTCGCGAATGAGGCCGAGCAAAATGTGCTCCGTACCGACATACGTATGTCCGAGCTTGCGCGCTTCGTCCATCGACAGCTCGATGACCTTCTTGGCGCGCGGGGTGTAGGCGATATTGGTCGGCTGCTCCTGGCCGCGGCCGATGAGCGATTCAACTTCGTCCTGGATTTTCTCGAGGCCGAGTCCCAGGGCGATCAAGGCTTTGGCGGCAATGCTTTCTCCTTCGCGAATCAAACCGAGTAAGATATGCTCCGTACCAATATTGTTGTGTCCCAGCCGCACCGCTTCTTCCTGAGCCAGCGCGAGCACCTTCTGCGCGCGTTCGGTGAATCTTCCGAACATCATGAGACAACACCTCCCCTGTAAGTTAAGAATAGAACATTTAAGCTTTCGTTGCCAGTCGCGAGCGAATGATTTGCGCTCTCGTCATATCCCGCTGTTCCGGATTGAGCGCTTCGCCGAATTTCTGCTGCAGGAAGCCCGGCTGCGTCGAGACGATCAGCTCGTTCAGCACGTCCAGCTCGACCTCCGGCAGAAGCCCGAGATTGACGCCCAGCCGCACGTCGGACAACCGTTGGGCGGCTTCCTTGGAATCGATGATCGAGGCGTACGACAGAATGCCGTAAGAGCGCCGCACCCGGTCTTCGATGCGGGCGCGGGATTCCGCCAACAGGCGGTCCCTGGCCGCCTTCTCGTGGCCGATCATCTGCCGGGCGACCGAATGGAGGTTGTCGAGAATTTCGGTCTCCGATTGGCCGAGCGTAATCTGATTCGAGATTTGGAACAGGTTGCCCGTCGCCTCGCTGCCTTCGCCGTATAGCCCCCTCACCGCCAGCCCGACTTGCGTAACCGCCGACAGAATGCGGTTGATTTGGCCGGTAATTACGAGAGCGGGCAGATGCATCATGACCGAGGCGCGAATGCCGGTGCCGACGTTGGTCGGACAGCTCGTCAAATATCCGTATTTCTCGTCAAAGGCGTAATCGACGCTTTCTTCGAAGATATCGTCGACCTTGCTTGCGTATTCCCAGGCTTCGCGAATTTGGAAGCCCGGATACAGGCATTGGATGCGAAGATGATCTTCCTCGTTGATCATGATGCTGATATCTTCGTTCCGCCCGAGAATCAGCGCGCCGTTCCGCGATTCTCCCGCCAGCGCCGGACTGATCAGGTGCTTCTCCACCAGAACCAGCTTCTCCAGCTCGGTCAGTTCGGACAGGCGGTAAGTCGCGGGCTGGCCGAGGCCGTTCAGCCTCCCGGTCTCGGCGACGGACAGCAGTTGCTCCATCACATCGGCGGATTGGCTCGGCGTCGCGAGCATCGGGAACGGATAGCTTCGCAAATTGCGGGCGATCCGAATGCGGCTGCTCAGCACGACGTCGCGATCCGGACCTTCCTTCTTCATCCACGGGCTAAGCGCCTGCTCGGCGAACTCCGGTTTGGCCATAACGGTCATCCTCCTTTCACGCATGTCGAAAATCGTTCGCAGCGCCGGGCGCTACATGCCGATTTCCTTCTCGAGATCGCGAATGCGGTCCCGAATTTTCGCGGCCGCTTCGAAATCCTCGCGTTCGATGCGGCTTTGCATTTCTTTCTTCAGTTTGTCGATCTCCCGCTTCGTTCGGACACGGCCGCCGGCCCGCCTCGGCACCTTGCCTACATGGACCGTATTCCCGTGCACCCGCTTGAGCAGCGGATCGAGCCTGTCGGCGAACTGCTTGTAGCAATGGCTGCAACCGAAGCGTCCCATTTTGCTGAATTGGGAATACGTCATGCCGCACATGTCGCATCGGAGAGCGGGCTGTTTGGCGCCGGAGCCGGCGGGCTCGAAATCCAGCAGTCCGGAGAGAAGATTGTGTATGGAAAACCCGCTTGTCGTGCCGGGAATAAGCTCGCCTCTCTCGCGGGCGCAGGATTCGCAAATATGCAGCTCCGTTTTCTCCCCGTTTACAATTTTCGTGAAGTGTAGCGTCGCCGGTCTTTTGCCGCATTCCTGACACTGCATCTCCTGCACCTCCCTTTCCTTCCTTACCCCGTTTGGTCTACCTTGCCAACAGGGCGACGAGCATGGACTTCAGCAGCTTGGCTCGTACTTCGTCCCTTAACGGCAGCTTCAGCTGCAGGGCGTCCCGCGATACCGCCGCCCTCATCAGGTTGGCTTCGCGCAGCGACAGGAACCTTGCTTCCTCCAACTGGTAGATTAGGCCTTCGGCAGTCGTCTGGTCGATCTGCTCGCCGACCGTCTGCTGGATGTGGCGATGCACCGCTTCCAGAGACGGCAAATCGACGCGCTGGATGCGAATGTATCCGCCGCCGCCCCGTTTGCTCTCCACAAAGTAGCCTTTCTCGAGCGTAAACCTTGTGCTGATCACATAATTGATCTGCGAAGGCACGCAGGAGAACCTTTCGGCCAGATCGCTGCGCTGAATCTCGACGGCTCCTCCCGAGCTGTTCTGGATCAATTGCTTCAAGTATTGCTCGATCAGATCCGAGATGTTCCGCATCGCTAACCTCCTTTCGGGAGCACGATTCTGACTTTGACTTTCTTTGACTTTACACTCATTATAATCATTCTCGCCGATATTGCCAAGAGGGTATTGTAAAAGTTCTGCATACAACTGCCGAACGGCCGTCTTGCCTGCCACCCCTAGTATGGAAAAGGCGCTCTGCCTTTATGCAGAAGCGCCCTCCTTGCGATGAAAATTTAGAAGAAGTCCGCCAAAAACGACGGGCGAACGGGAATTCGCCTTTCGAGCAGCGAGACGGCTTCGGCGCTGCCGGCCAGCAGGCCGACTTCGCGGAGCCATTCCGGCCGGCGATTGCCGAGCAGCATGGCGGTCAGCGTCCGGATGTCGCAGCTGATATCGGGCTCCCCGCCGGACAGGGCTGTCGCTGAGCCGCCCTTCCTGTTCGCTTCCGCGACGCGCCCCGCGCCGTCTTCCCCGAACACGAGCCGGAACCTTCCGTCGTTCCACGGCGCATATTCGTCCCGGACTTCGAGCACAAGCTGTTCCTCCCGGTCGCCCGGCCGAAACGGATACAACGAGGCCAAAGCTTCCAGGTCCACGATTCGGGACATAAAATAAGGAACGATCTCCTGCTTGAACCGGGGATTCGGCATGAGGAACGACAGCGAGTCGTCCGTCGGCGCCACCAGCTCGATCCGGTCCGCCATCGAATCGTGGTTGGCGATGAAGCTCCACAGGGCCGCCCGCGACTCCTCGCCGACGCAAGCCCAATCGTAAATGGTCAGCAAGCGGTTCTCCACTACATAGTATATATACCCTTCGGGGATTCCGTTCGTATTGCGCCAGACCGCGGCCGTTCCCTTCTTGGAGAAAATTCGCCGCCGCCACCATTCTTCCGATCGGACCAAGGTTCCGTTATAACGCGAAGCGAACCGGTTATAAATCGCCTCGAGATTCCCGGCCTCCGCCGGAACACGCTCGATCCGTCCCGCGGTCTCCTTCCGCTTGACCAGCAGCGCCATGTCGATCTCGTAGCGCTTGCGCTCGATCGTGAATTCCCAGCCGTATTTCCGGTAAAAAGCAAATTGGAACGGGTGCAGCATGCTGATCGTCTGCCCCTGCTCGCGCATCTCCTCGAGCGCGCGAACGAGCAGCTTCGTTACGTTGCCGCCTCTTCTCGCCTCCGGCCAGGAAGCGACGCCCGCCAGTCCGCCCATCCGCATGACGCGCCCCTCTATGTAAATCTCCAAAGGTAGCAGCGTCAGCGCGGAGAGCAGACGGTCCCGGTCGTCGAAAACTCCCCAGACCCGCTCCGGGCGGAAATAGCGTCTCTCTTCCTCCCGCCGGTCTTCGGGCAGCTTGTACTGAAAAGCGAATTCCGACAACGCGATGCGCTCGTCGAACTCTTCTTGCTTCAATTGACGGATGAGCATGGGAGCACCTCATCTTTTTTATCCTCATCATACCCGATCTCGTTCCGCGCTGCATAGGTCCCGGTTCGTATGTATGGCTTGTTTTATGGCATAAAGTTAGTTTATTTATTAACCAAACTAATGGATGATGAGGTTAATGATCATCAACCTGGCTCAATGACCACCCTCGTTTAGGTCGTCCCAAGGATCGGCCGCTTCTCTGCTATATCGAATCAGACAACCGAGTGCCAACGGACCCAGGATCCGCTATTCGTCGTAAGGGCGGCCATTATTCTCCCTCCGACTCATCGAATAGCGGGCCTGTCGGCCCGCAAAAAAAAGAAGCACCCCCAAGCGGAGATGCTTCTCTTCTGCTTATCCGGCCCGGCAGCGTCCTACTCTCCCAGGACCCTGCGGTCCAAGTACCATTGGCGCTGGAGGGCTTAACGGTCGTGTTCGGGATGGGTACGCGTGGAACCCCTCCGCCATCACCACCGGACCGAATGTTCAAGGCCTTGCGCCTTGATAACCGGATACGAAACGAATGCGCCCTTACGTGTCTTAGGATAAGCCCTCGACCGATTAGTACTCGTCAGCTCCACGCGTTGCCGCGCTTCCACCCCGAGCCTATCTACCTGGTGTTCTTCCAGGGGTCTTACGTACTGGGAAATCTCATCTTGAGGCGGGCTTCGCGCTTAGATGCTTTCAGCGCTTATCCCTCCCGCACTTGGCTACCCAGCGGTGCTCCTGGCGGAACAACTGGTACACCAGCGGTGCGTCCATCCCGGTCCTCTCGTACTAAGG
>NZ_AUCP01000094.1 GCF_000429825.1 Cohnella thermotolerans DSM 17683 | reverse complement strand
TGAGAGGGGCTGTCCTTAGTACGAGAGGACCGGGATGGACGCACCGCTGGTGTACCAGTTGTTCCGCCAGGAGCACCGCTGGGTAGCCAAGTGCGGGAGGGATAAGCGCTGAAAGCATCTAAGCGCGAAGCCCGCCTCAAGATGAGATTTCCCAGTACGTAAGACCCCTGGAAGAACACCAGGTAGATAGGCTCGGGGTGGAAGCGCGGCAACGCGTGGAGCTGACGAGTACTAATCGGTCGAGGGCTTATCCTAAGACACGTAAGGGCGCATTCGTTTCGTATCCGGTTATCAAGGCGCAAGGCCTTGGGTTTTCTTGCAATGCAGGACAAGCGCTGATCTGTGGCGGCGTAGCTCAGCTGGCTAGAGCGTTCGGTTCATACCCGAAAGGTCGGGGGTTCGATCCCCTCCGCCGCTACCAAATAATCTTGTTCGTTCATGCCATTATGGAGGCTTAGCTCAGCTGGGAGAGCATCTGCCTTACAAGCAGAGGGTCGGGGGTTCGATCCCCTCAGCCTCCACCATAACTTGGCCCCAACAAGCGAAGATAGTCAACTTTTGGGGACCCGGTAGCCATTTCGCGGAACCGTGGTGTAGAGGCCTAACATGCCTGCCTGTCACGCAGGAGATCGCGGGTTCGAATCCCGTCGGTTCCGCCATTTCAATTTCACCCCCAAAACTGAAGCGAATCTTCGTGGCATATTCCGATTGCTTTCGGTGGCCAGGATTGATTGTTCGTTTGGCTCGGTAGCTCAGTTGGTAGAGCAGAGGACTGAAAATCCTCGTGTCGGCGGTTCGATTCCGTCCCGAGCCACCATAGGTTCATCCGGTATAAGCGGACCGAAGGGTGCGCATGCTACCGGCGGGTACTCATGGAGGGTTAGCGAAGTGGCCAAACGCGGGAGACTGTAAATCTCTTCCTTCGGGTTCGGTGGTTCGAATCCATCACCCTCCACCATTTTACCCCCTCAAAGGGAGCCATTAGCTCAGTTGGTAGAGCACCTGACTTTTAATCAGGGTGTCGAAGGTTCGAGTCCTTCATGGCTCACCAGTTTCGAATCGACAGCGGACGCGCGGGCGTCCGTTTTTTTGTTGTCCGCGAGGGTTCCCCGGCGGATTTTTTTGATGCGCTTTGCGAAGCGTACCCCCCGATTGGCGATTTTGCCGATTGATTTGGAGAAATCATCGATTCCTCTTCCGTAATTCGCTATCCGTTTTCCGATTTTGTCCATATCGCGCTTCTGCCCGTTCCATTAGTCTGAAGAGGAGATGCATCTCATCAATCGACTGGCGGAGGTGGGAATATGAGAAGACTTGTAACCGCTGCCCTGTCCGTGCTCCTGATGGGCTCGCTGTTAAGCGCGTGTTTTTCCAAAGGCAACAACGCAAACGCGGGGGAAGCTTCCGGTACGCCGAGCGGCAGCCCGTCTGCGCCGACGAGCTCGGCGGCGGGCACGGACGGAGATGCCGGCGGTTCGGCGTATCCGATCAAGACGGACAAGACGCTCAGCTACTGGGCGGAAATGACCGGCAACATCGTCGGCGTGAAGGCATCGCTTGACGAAGTACCCTTTTTCCAAAATTGGCAGAAACAAACGGGGGTCAAACTTGCCTTCACGTCTCCTCCCGCGGGGCAGGCTCAGCAAACGTTGAACATCCTGCTCGCATCCGGCGACCTGCCGGACATGATCGAATTCGACTTCCTGAACGGTTACCCGGGCGGACCGGAGAAGGCGATCGGCGACGGCTATATTTTGAAGCTGAACGATCTGATCGGCCAATACGCGCCGAATCTGAAGAAATATCTGCAAGAGCATCCCGACATCGACAAGATGGTCAAGACCGACAACGGCAGCTATTATGCGTTCCCTTTCATTCGCGGCGACGAATATTTGCAGGTATTCCAGGGTCCGATCATCCGCAAGGACTGGCTGGACGAACTGGGTCTGCCGATACCGGAGACGATCGACGACTGGACGAAGACGCTGCGGGCTTTCAAAGAACAGAAGGGTACGTCGGCCGCGCTCACGTTCAACAGCAAGCCCCGATTCTTCAACGACGGAGGCAACGGCGCGTTTATCGGAGCGTTCGGCGTCAACCGCGGCTTCTATCAAGAGAACGGCCAAATTAAATATTGACGACATGATGGTCTGCCTGGTCAATTTCGCCGAGGGAGATCCGGCTCTCTACAAGGAAGATCTGTATGCCATCGCGACGGAAGCGCAACTGTTCCTGCTTCGGTTCCGGATGGACCTGACGATCTCGATCGGCGGCGTGCATCATTCGTTCCCGGGCATTGCCGAAGCTTACCGGGAAGCCGTCGATGCGATGGAGTACAAGATGGTGCTCGGCAAACGGGAGATTATTACGTATGACGACATCCGCATCGATCCCGCGGACAACCATCGGTTCGGCTACTATTATCCGCTTCAATTGGAGCAGCAGATCATCAATTGGATCAAAGCCGGCGACGGCGAGCAGGCGACTCGGGCGATGAACGAGATCATGCAGCGCAACTTCGACAAGCCGGTCGGGTCGCCGACGTTGGCGAAGTGCTTGATTTTCAACCTTGCGGGCACGATGGTCAAGGCGATCAACGAGATCGGGGACGGCGAGAGCAGCGTGCTGGGCGGCAATCCGCTGTGGATGGATAAGATCATCGCATGCGATACGGTGCAGGAGATGCGTCAGGAGCTGCTTGCGCTCTTGACGGAAGTTTGCGCGTTCGCCGCCGCGAAGCGGGACAAGAACGTCTCCCAGGAGCGGGCCGAGACGCTGCGCCGCTTGACGGAGAGGGTGATTCGCCATATCGAAGAGCACTACGACGATTCGAATCTCAGCGTGAATTCGATCGGCGAGCGCTTTGACCTGAAGGGCAGCTACTTATCGAAGTTATTCAAGAACGAGACGGGGGAAGGGCTTCCGGATTACATCAACAAGTTTCGGATCGATCGGGCGAAGCGGTTGATTCGGGACAGCCGCCATTCGGTCTCCGAGATCGCGAAGCGGGTCGGATACAACGAAGCGGCCACCTTCATTCGCGTGTTCAAGAAATACGAGGGGATTACCCCGGGCAAATACAAGGAAATGAACGGAGGGGAACCGCGAATTATCGCTGAAGGGGGCAACGGATGATGAAGTCGAAGGCAAGGCGGACCGCTGCGGTTCCGTTGCTGCTCGCGGCCGCGTTGCTGCTTGCGTTGGGAGCTTGCTCGCCGTTCGGCTCGCTTCCCGCTTCCCGGGACGCGGCCGGTCCCCGGACCGAAGCTTCCGCAAGCGGGACGGCCAAGCGGTTGACCTATTGGGCCGAGCTGAACAGCAATGCGGCCAGCGTCAAGCCCAGCTTCCGGGAGGTTCCTTTCTTTCAGGAATGGCAGAGACAGACCGGGGTGAGCCTGATCTTCATTCAGCCTCCCGCCAACCAGGCGAAGGAGACGATGAACGTGCTGCTTGCTTCCGGCGAGCTCCCCGACATGATGGAATACGAGTGGGATAAGTTCCCCGGCGGGCCGGACAAGGCGATTGCCGACGGTTATATTCTTCGTCTGAACGATATTATCGATCGTTACGCACCGAATTTGCGGAACTATTTGAACGAGCATCCGGAGATCGACAAGCAGGTCAAGACCGGTTCGGGAAGCTATTACGTGTTCCCGTTCATTCGCGGCGACGACAAGCTGCTCACGTACCAAGGCCCCATCATCCGCAAGGATTGGCTGGACGAGCTCGGATTGCCGATTCCGGAGACGATCGGCGACTGGCATACCGTGCTGAAGGCGTTCAAGGAGCGGAAGGGCGTTGCCGCTCCGCTGACCTTCCTGGGCGTGCCGAATCCCCTGTTCGGGCTGGAGAGCGGGGCTTTCGTCGGCGCCTTCGGCGTGCTGAACGGCTTCTATACGGAGCAGGGACACGTCAAGTTCGGTCCTTTGGAGCCGGGATTTAAGCAATTTCTCGCCGTGTTCCGCCAATGGTACGCCGAGGGTCTGATCGATCCAAACATTGCGACGGTCGACACCGCCACGATGGATGCGAGCATGATCTCGGGCCGAAGCGGAGCCAGCATCTGGAATGCGGGAGCGGGCATCGGCACCTGGCAGTCGATCGTGCGGCGGGAGAATCCGTCCGCCCGGTTCGCCCCGGCTCCTTATCCGGTGCTGCATAAGGGAGACAGGCCGAAATTCGGCCAGCGAAGCTCCGCGTATGTCGGAACCGGCGGCGTGGCCATCTCGGCCAAGAGCCCGAACGTCGAAGCGGCCGCCCGCATGCTCGATTACGGCTACAGCCCGGCGGGACATCTCTTGTTCAACTTCGGCATTGAAGGACAGAGCTACGAGATGAAGAACGGCTACCCCGCCTATACCGACCTGATTCTGCGCAACCCGGACAAGCTTGCTCCTTCCCAAGCGCTGGCGATGTACACACGGGCGAATTACTTCGGTCCTTTCGTTCAAGACGGGCGCTATGTGGAGCAGTATTACTTCTATCCGGAGCAACAAGAGGCCGTTCGGCTGTGGTCGGATACCGACGCCGAGCTTCATCTGCTTCCCCAGACGCCCAAGACGGAGGAGGAGAGCGCGGAGTTGTCTTCCATCATGCAAGATGCCGAATCGCTGTTGGACGACGCGGCGCTGAAAATCATTTTCGGCATCGAGCCGGCGGACAGCTTCGACGATTGCGTCGCGGAGCTGCGGGCGCTTGGCATCGGCCGCGCCATCGACATTCAAGAGAAGGCGCTGAGCCGCTATTTGAACCGGTAAGCGGCGATCGAACCGACGTCACCCGCCAGGGTGATTTTTCTTTATTTGGGGCACAGTAAGGAGCAAACCCCGCATCGGGAGGAACATGGCATGATCTACTTGTACGCGCTCGGGTTTTCCTTCGTCGTCGTCTTCCTCTTGGTTCCCGTAGTGCGCGCCGCCGCGCTCAAGATCGGCTTCGTCGATCGTCCGTCGAAGCGCAAGGTGCATTCGTCGCCCATTCCGCTCAGCGGAGGGCTCGCGATTTACGCCGGCGTCATCTTCACGACGTGGCTGTTCCAGGGAGACAGTCCGATTCTTCGCGCTCTGGCGCTGGGCGGCGGCGTGCTCGTGGCCGTCGGCCTGCTCGACGATTCCTTCAAATCGCGCGGACGCGACTTCCCGGTATGGCCGAGGCTGATCGTCTACATCGGCGTGGCGCTCATCCCGTCCGCGTTCGGCATCCAGATCGCCGGCATCTCCGCGCCGTCCAGGTCGGCCATGATTCTGTTCTCGCCGGGCTGGGCCGCCTTTTTCACCCTGCTCTGGGTATTCGCTCTGATCAACATGCTCAACTTCATCGACGGGATCGACGGCCTGGCCTCCGGCGTAAGCGTCATTTCTTCCTTCACGCTGTTTGTCGCGTCGCTTATCGAAGGGCAGGTCGTGACCGCTCTGATCGGGGTCGCGCTGGCAGGCTCGTGCCTGGCGTTCCTCGTCTACAATTTTCACCCGGCCCGGATCTTCATGGGCGACGCCGGCGCCACCTTCCTCGGGTACACGCTGGCGGTGACGGCGATCAACGGCACGCTGAAGGGCGCTACGTTCCTCTCGCTCCTCGTTCCCGTGCTGGCGCTGGGCGTGCCTTTTCTCGATACGATTATCGTGTTCTCGCGACGTCTGCTGGAGGGAAAGGGGCTTCACCGGGCGGACAATCTCCACACGCATCACAGCCTCATGAGGTGGGGCTTGACCCAGGTTCAGACCGTCTCGTTCCTCTATCTGATCGCCGCGGTATTCTCGCTGATGTCCATCGTCATTCTGCTTATGCTGCGTTAAGCGGCCCCCCACCTCCGCTAATTATGCTACAATGTGGATAACGAACGCGGATGAGGGGCGTGCAGCGATGAACAAAACGAAATTGCAGCGGCTTCAGCAGTTGGTCGGCGCTCCGGTGGAAGTCCAGACCGTATCGAGAACGCAGTGGGAGCAGGACGGCGGAAGTAAATACCCCGAATTGGGAGACGGCATCCAATTGGCGGACCGGTACCTGCTGCTCGTGCGGATCGACGGAACGGAGCTGGAGGTGCTCCAAATCCATAGTTCCTTGACTCCGTTGGAAAAGGAGCTGTTAAAGTGGGCGGCCCAGCCCGCGAATCCCCGCAACGTTGCGGGAACGAGCGACTGGGAGCGTCAGGCGAGGCGGCTCGGCGACTGGATCGAGCAGTGCATCGTGACGGGCGACGTCCGGGCGGAGGTGCCGGACCGCTTCGAGCTTCGCAACCGGCTTTTCGACGGCATGATTCCCTTTCTGTTAATCAGCGAGCAAGCCGACGAGCGGGAGCCTTCCTACGCCGAGCTGGACAAGGTGTTTCGTTCCTTCATTTCCGACGAGATGCTGCTCGTTCCGATTCGGGAGCGCGAATGGCTCGTTCTCGGTTCCGACCGGCTGCTGGCGGAAGTGGAATCAGCCGACGAGGAAGTGCTGGAACGGGACGAAACGAAGGAAGCGCTTTATTCGCTTGCGACAGGTTTGCATCAGATGTTTACGGAGCAGTGGGGCGGCGAATGCCACGTTGCGGTCGGACTGCCGATCATCCCGGCGGAAAGTCTCGTGCAGACGGTTGCGTCGCTCCGGGAGACCGTTTATCTGGGCCGCAAATTTCACGTGGGGATGCAGGTGCATCTGCCCTGGATGATCCATCTGGAGCGGCTGCTGAACGGCATTCCGGAGGCGACGAGAGCCCGGTTCATGGAAGAGATGATGGGCCGCCCGGACCTGTTCACCGAGCCGGAGACGATCTCGACGCTGGACGCTTTTTTTGCCATGGACTGCAACGTCAGCGAGACCGCGAAGAAGCTGTTTATTCACCGCAACACGCTGCTGTACCGTCTGGACAAGCTGAAGCAGGAGACCGGGCTCGACGTCCGCTCCTTCAACGACGCGGTTCTTGTCCGAATTATGCTGTTATTGTACAAAGTCACGAAAAGGAAATGAATTTTTTGTACGCTTTGTGCATAGTCATTCGACACCCCGCTGCGGTAAGATATTGCTGTACCTTAAACGAAATGTTAGGGGGAACATCCAATGGCAGGCGTACGTTTAGAGCATGTTTATAAAAAATATCCGGGTTCCGACAAGGCATCGGTAACCGACTTTAATCTCGACATTCAAGACAAGGAATTTCTCGTGCTCGTCGGTCCTTCCGGTTGCGGCAAGTCGACGACGCTGCGGATGATCGCAGGCCTGGAGGAAATTTCCGAAGGCAAGCTCTACATCGGCGACCGCGTCGTGAACGACGTCGCTCCGAAAGATCGCGACATCGCGATGGTGTTCCAATCTTACGCTCTGTATCCGCATATGAACGTTTATCAGAATATGGCGTTCGGTCTGAAGCTGCGCAAATTCCGCAAGGACGAGATCGACCGCCGCGTTCGCGAAGCGGCTCGCACGCTCGAGATCGAGCACCTGCTCGACCGCAAGCCGAAGGCTCTGTCCGGCGGTCAACGCCAACGGGTCGCTCTGGGCCGCGCCATCGTCCGCGAACCGCAAGTGTTCCTGATGGACGAACCGCTCTCCAACTTGGACGCCAAGCTGCGTACGCAAATGCGCGCGAACATTTCCAAGCTCGTTAAACGCCTGGAGACGACTTGCATCTACGTTACCCACGACCAGACGGAAGCGATGACGATGGGCGACCGCATCGTCGTTATGAAGGACGGCTTCATTCAACAAGCCGCTACGCCGGAAGAGCTTTACAATCATCCGATCAACCTGTTCGTAGCCGGCTTCATCGGCGCTCCGGCCATGAACTTCATTCCGGGCCAACTGGTGGAAGAAGGCGGCGCCGTGCATTTCAAGGCTACCGGCATCAACGTTGAGATTCCGGAAGGCAAAGCGAAAGTGCTCCGCTCCAAAGGCTACATCGGCCGCGAAGTCATCCTGGGCGTTCGTCCGGAAGACCTCCACGAAGAGCCGGTGTTCATCGAAGCTTCGCCGAAGTCGGTCATCAACGCCGGCATCGAAGTGTCCGAGAACCTCGGCCACGAGATGTACCTGTACCTGACCGGCCTGGGCAAAGATAACGTCATCGCCCGCGTCGACGGCCGTTCCGGCTTCCAAGAAGGCCAGAACGTGAAGCTCGCGATCGACATGAACAAAATCCATATCTTCGACAAAGATACGGAACTGAACGTTTTCGAGAACTAATCGATAATCGTACGGGACGCCCGGCCTAAGGCCGGGCGTTTTTTGCAATCGGGGGAACGGGCCTCGGCTTTGCGTTGATTTCCTTTCTTATTTTAGATACGATGAAAAAGGATTATGGGAAGGGAGCAGGACGATGGCCAAAAAAGTGAGAGTATCCGAGCTCGTCCACCAATTTCAGCTGGAAGTGGTCGCCGGCGCAGACGGCATGCGCCGAACGATCGAGACGGACGACCTGAATCGGCCGGGCCTCGAGGTCGCCGGTTATTTCGCTTATTATCCGGTCGAGCGGGCGCAAATTCTGGGCAAGACGGAGTTGGCCTTCCTCGAAACGCTCACTTCGCAAGAGCGGCGGGAACGGATGGAGCGCCTGTGCACAGACGAGACGCCTTGCATCATTATTACGCGGGGATTGGACGTACCGTCCGAATTGATCGAAGTCGCGAACGAACGGCATTTCCCGGTACTTCGGAGCGGCGTCGCGACGACGATTCTGCTCAGCCGGATTACGACATTCCTGGAGAAGAAGCTGGCTCCGACCGCCACGATCCACGGCGTCCTGGTCGACGTGTACGGCGTCGGGATGCTCATTACCGGAGGAAGCGGCATCGGCAAGAGCGAGACCGCGCTGGAGCTCGTCAAGCGGGGGCACCGCCTGGTTGCGGACGACGCCGTGGAAATTCGGCAAACGGCGGACAATCTTCTTTACGGAAGCGCTCCGGAGCTCATTCAGCATCTGCTTGAAATTCGGGGCCTCGGCATTTTGAACGTCATGACCTTGTTCGGCGCCGGCGCCGTTCGCACGCAGAAGCAGATCAGCCTCGTCATCAAGCTTGAGAATTGGCAGCAGGAGAAGCAATACGACCGGCTCGGGCTGGACGAGGAGACGACGAAGATCATCGAAGCCGAGGTGCCGCTCGTCACCGTTCCGGTACGGCCCGGGCGAAATCTGGCCGTCATCCTGGAAGTGGCCGCGATGAATTTCCGCCTGAAGCGAATGGGCTACAATGCCGCGCTGCAATTCACGAACAAGCTGACGGAAGCGATCGCCGACGAGGATTACGAATAAACCGACCCCGCGGCAGTTCATTCGGGGAATCAAGGACGGAGGATGAAGATGTTGCCGTTGAAATTGGATCCCATTGCCTTCACGCTGGGGCCGCTGTCCGTGCACTGGTACGGGCTCATTCTGGGCACGGGCGCGCTGGTCGGGTTGCTGCTGGCGATCCGGGAAGGCAAACGGTTCGGGCTCTCGCCCGATTTCTTCCTGGATTTGATGCTGTTCGGCGTGCCCTCGGCCATTATTTGCGCACGCTTGTACTACGTCGTGTTCAAATGGGATTATTACGGCGAACACCCGGGCGAGATCATTCAAATCTGGAATGGCGGCATCGCCATTTACGGCGCTTTGA
The DNA here is from genome assembly GCF_000429825.1 of Cohnella thermotolerans DSM 17683. Taxonomy (GTDB): domain Bacteria; phylum Bacillota; class Bacilli; order Paenibacillales; family Paenibacillaceae; genus Cohnella; species Cohnella thermotolerans. The sequence continues at coordinate 3,734 of NZ_AUCP01000094.1, read as the reverse complement.
TCGGCGCGCTGCTCTGCGGATTTTTCTACTTCCGGCACAGGGGCTATTCGTTCTGGCGCCTCGTCGACATTTGCGCGCCGTCATTGTTGGCGGGGCAGATGATCGGGCGATGGGGCAACTACGTCAATCAGGAAGCTTACGGCGGCCCGGTCGAGGAATCGTTCCTGCGCCATACGCTGCACCTTCCGGCTTTTATCGTCGATCAGATGAACGTGGAAGGAACGTACCACCATCCGACTTTTCTATACGAATCCCTTTGGAGTCTTGTCGGCTTGATCGTCCTGTTCGTCATTCGGAGGCAGTGGAAGTCTTTGCGGGCGGGCGAGATCTTCTTCGCCTACGTCATTTGGTATTCGATCGGACGCTTCTTCATTGAAGGTCTGCGGACGGACAGTCTGGCTTTCAAAGGGTCGGACACGCTCGCTTCGCTCCTTAAAACGCTCTGGACGCCGATGGAATGGCTCGGCTTCCAGCAAGGGTACCTGGATCCGGTCTACGGGAACGTCCGCAGCTCGCAGCTGCTTGCGATTCTCGCCGTCATCGCGAGCATCGTGCTGATCGCCATTCGCAGACAGACGGGGCTTGCGAAGGAACGCTATTCGGATCCGATCGTCAGTTCGAAGCCGCAGCCGGCGGCCGGCGCCAAGGATTCGGACGTTGCGGGCAGCCCGGAGGACGGAGCATCCGGCGAGACGCGCGCTTGACGTTCCGGATAGAGAAATGGGGATAGGACAAAAATGAAGCGAGAGATTGCAGCCGTACTGTTCGATCTGGACGGCACGATTGTCGACACGAACGAACTGATTATTCAATCCTTTCTGCACGCGCTCAAGGGAGTCGTTCCCGAGACGTTCGGGAGGGAGCATATTATTCCGAGCATGGGGATGCCGCTGACGTATCAGATGCAGCACTTCTCCGGCCGCGAAGACGTCGACGACTTGGTACGAGCCTACCGGGAATACAACATCGCCCGGCACGACGAGATGGTCGAGCTGTTCCCGGGCGTGGCGGAAGTGCTGCCGCAGCTGCGCGCGAACGGCTTCAAGCTGGGCGTCGTCACGACGAAGATGCGGCCGACGACGGAGCGCGCGCTGAAGCTGCTCGGCATTTACGAGCACATGGATACGATCGTCACGCTGGACGACGTGGAGCATGCGAAGCCTCATCCGGAGCCCGTGCAGAAGGCGATCCGAGCGCTCGGATCGGAGCCGGCGGCAACGATGATGGTCGGTGACAGCGCGGTGGACATCGAGTCGGCGCTGCGGGCCGGAGCCGTTCCGGTGGGCGTAGCCTGGTCGTTGAAGGGCGAGGCGGTTCTGCGGGAAGCGGGGGCGGTCCATGTGATAGAAGACATGCGGCAGCTGCTTGCCCTTTGCGGATTGGAGACGGTGTAAGGTTGAGACAGGTGGAGCGTTATCCGGTGGAGGGGCCGAATGCGCTATGGCAGGTGTACCGGACGGTATCCCGCTGGAAAGCGGTCCGCAACTTTGTATTTATCCAATTGGCAAGGTACTGTCCGGAGTTGGCCGTCAAAAATTGGATCTACCGCCGCATCCTCGGCATGAAGGTCGGACGCCAAACTTCGTTCGCGCTGATGGTGATGGTGGACGTCTTTTTTCCGGAACGGATCACGATCGGAGACAACTGCATCATCGGATACAATTCAACGCTGCTTACCCACGAATATTTGATCAAGGAATATCGTCTCGGCGACATCCGCATCGGCTCGAACGTGATGATCGGAGCGAACGTGACGATATTGCCCGGCGTGACGATCGGTGACGGCGCCGTGGTGGCGGCCGGGTCCGTCGTTCATCGCGACGTGCCCGCGAATGCGCGGGTCGGGGGCAACCCTTTGCGGGAGCTGGGATCGGAATAAGGCGAGAAGGACGGTTGCGCAAAAGCGGACGGGCGTTAGACATGGGAAAGGGAAGCCGAGACGAACGCGGAGCGCCGGAATGGCAGTCGGGGATTGAACCGAAGGCCGTCCGGCGTGCCGCTGCGTCTCGGCTTTTTGCGCCTGCCGAGCGGGGGAAGGGCGTCTGCCGGTTGGAAACGTTCGTCTGTTGACGACCATCCCCATTCATGTTAAAGTACAGAAAAGTCTTTATTTTGGCAGTATGGTAATATATTAGAACTTTAAAGCGATAAAGTGAAAGACGGAATCGAGGTTATTTCTTTGTCCAAGCCAAAGGTATTCGAGAAGCCGACCGGCGTCAAAGATTACTTGCCTCATGCGGTAGCGAAGCTCCGGCGCATCGAGCGCGACGTGCTGGCATGCATGGGCCGCTGGGGCTACGAGCAAATTATGACGCCGACGATGGAATATTACGATACGGTCGGGGTGGCCAGCGCCACCTCCGATCAGAAGCTGTTCAAGCTGCTCAATCAGCGCGGCACGACGATCGTGCTTCGTTCCGAGATGACGTCCCCGATCGCCCGGGTCGTCTCTTCGCTGCTTAAGGAGCAGCCTTTCCCGATCCGGCTGAGCTACCATGCGAACGTGTTCCGCGCGTTCGAGGAGGAAGCGGGACGGGACGCGGAGTTTTTTCAGACGGGCGTCGAATTGGTGGGCGACCCTTCTCCGGAAGCGGACGCGGAAGTGATCGCGCTCGCGATCGCGTCCCTGCAGGCGGCGGGCGTGCCTTCCTTCAAAGTGGCGGTGGGGCACGTGGGCTTCCTGAACGGCCTGTTCCGGCAGGCGCTGCCCGGACAAGAGGAAGAGCAGATGAGCTTGAAGGCCTTCCTGCTTCAGCGCGACCACGTCGGCTACCGGGACGCGCTTCGCAAGCTGTCTCTTAGCGAAGAAGTCCGTTCGGAGCTGGAGGGCATTCTGCGTTTGCGCGGCGGAGAAGAAGTATGCAAGCAGGCGCTGCAGCTGAACTTGAGCCCGGATGCCAAGGCGGCCATCGGGCAGCTGTGCGAAGTGTGGGACGTTCTGTCCGCATACGGCGTACAGGAGCATGTGCTGATCGACCTGACCATGATCGGGGACTTCTCCTATTATACGGGAATGACCTTCGAGGGCTATGCCTCCCATCTCGGGTTTCCGGTGTGCAGCGGCGGCCGGTACGACAACCTGCTCGGCCAATTCGGCCGTCCGGCTCCGGCGACGGGCTTCGCGCTCAAGACGACGCGAATCCTTGAGGTGGCCCGCGACGACGCGGAAGAGGCCGGCGGCCGCACGTTGATCGTCTACGCCCATGCGCAAAGGCGGGAGGCGCTTCTCGAAGCGGATCGGCTTCGCGCGGAAGGGCTGCAAGTGGTGACGGAAGCGTTGGACTCGGCTGCGCCGGAATGGCAGAGGCTGAAGGAACAAGCGGGCCGGATCGAGACGTTCGTGCACCGCGGCAGAGAGTACGACAGTTTGCTTGTCTACGGTATCGGAGAGAGCAGCGGTACGATGTCAAGTCCTTAAATTCAATGATTTTGAATGAACCGCACTCTTTTCAGGGGGTGACCCGGAAAAAGGCAAACCCAAACTAAACCCGCCCTACCTAGATTTTTCAGATATTTCCTAAATATCAAGGAAATAGGCGGTTAGATGAAAGGGCCTATGTCATGCGTTTTGTCGGATCACCTCTCTGGGTTCGTAAAGTCGGTTGGTTCGCAGCAGATAATCGACCAACCGCACCAATTTACGAGCTGTAAGCGCAAGGGCACGTTTTTCGGCATACTTGGCCGGTTCCGCCGCTTTGAGACTGAAGTACTTCGCAAATACAGTGTCGTGCACC
>NZ_AUCP01000093.1 GCF_000429825.1 Cohnella thermotolerans DSM 17683 | reverse complement strand
AGTTGATACAGTTCCCGTTCGGAGTGGTTGAACAGATACGAAAGCAACGTCAGTCGGACGATCCGCTCCGGATCGGCAGCGGGACGCCCAGTACTCTCCGTATACAGTGGTGCCACCCAATCATAGACCATAGAGAAATCGATAGCTTCGTTCAACTGGCGCAAAATGTGCTTTTTCGGCACGAGTTCATCCATGTCGATGAATTGGAACAACTGAGGCTGGATGGTCGACGACTTACTTGCTTTCATGCTCAATCACTCTTTCAATGGTCGTGTTACTGTATAATTCGACAAAACCGTGGTAAAAGCCTGCTTGGCGGACTTTTTCACCGGACTTCTAAATCGTTTAGTACAATGTTTGAAAGCAATGGAGAGATGATACCGCCCTGTGGTGTGCCCTTATCTGGTATTCCTTCGCCTTCAATAGGAGCTTTAATCATTTTGGAAATGATCCTGAGCACCTTTCTGTCCTGTATTCCCATGTTCCACAGTTGTTTCATAAGCCGGGTGTGATTGACATTGTCAAAGAAACCTTTAATGTCAATGTTCACCATGTAATGAAGTTCCGCGTGGTTAATTAGGTGTTGGACTCTTGCAAGTGCGTGATGTGTTGATCTTAACGGGCGGAATCCATAACTATGCTCATAAAACTTTGCTTCGCAGATGGGTTCGAGGACTTGTTTGAAGGCTTGCTGTATGATTCTGTCCATTATACAGGGAATGCCCAGTGGGCGTTCGCCGTCGCCGCTTTCCTTGGGGATATATACCCTCCGGACTTTACGAGGACGATAGTTGGCTAATTGTTTTTGGATTAGTCCAACCAGCGTATCCTGCGGGATTCTTTTAATATCTTCGATGGTAACACCATCTGTTCCGGGCGTAACTGAACCTTTGTTGCTCTTGATTGTCCTGAAGGCAAGCAGGATGTTTTCCCGGCTGGTGATAAGATCGTATATTCGATCAAATTTCTTGCCTGTTTTGGACTGCTCATAGAGCTTGTCGAAGGTTTCAGTAAGCCCGTAGTACTCCCAATATCGCAGCGCTTGCATGGTGGCATCCCTCCTCTCCGTTGGGATGTTCCCATATTCCTACCTGACCCCAATGCAATTGGAAGAATCGTCTTTTGAAACATCCGGACTGGGGGCTGTTCCTCCACTTCCATTACAGAAGCTTCTTCGGTCGTGCCCCCGCTCTCACGACAGTAAATGCACTTCGGCAAAATGCCTTATAGCAACCGCCCCGCGTGACAGCGCGTTTGGTATGGACGTCTGTCGCTTTCCCTGTTCCCTACTTCCTGGCTATCCATGCTGGTTTTAGGTGTCTCCTCTGAGCCTGTGGGCTGGATACCGCCATAGTCCGGTATAGAGTGTTTCTTAGGGAACTTTCATACTCCACTCCACCCACCTGACAGATTGTCATCAATACCTTTTCAAGTATTGCTTGGTTTTAGACCCGTATACGTTCGGAGATTCGTCAGATTTCTTCTGTAATCATTCTCACCATGACCAGCTTTTCAGCGACCCGGCCTATCCCTCTCCATACCTTCTATTGCTAGTGGCTTCAGGAAAGGTTTGGCCGACTTTACCTGGCTTCATACATTGCATTCTGCCGACACAATGCATGCAGGAGTCTTAGTCTTGCGGTTTCAGGAAGACATGGTTCCATCATTCCCGCAATCGGAAGTAGAGTTAGACGTAAGGTCCTCCCTTTTCCCGCTGTTATGCGGTTATAGGGAAACAGGTCGCACGCTCCCACCAATGCCAGAGTTCGTAGGCGGAGGCCGCCTCTTGAATGTGACGGCACGCTCGCCCAAATCGGATCGCCGGACAGTCGTGGCTGACGATCAGGTCGGTTTCGACCGGCTCGCATCGAACCAGATACACGCCGTTATGGGTGCGGGACGGAACAACGCAGATGAGCGCCGCTCCGTCCGTAAAGGCGATCATGCCGCGTGGTCGAGAACGCGGATGGCTTGCACAATCTTGAATCCGTTCTCGACCATCAGATCCAGTTCGAATTGTGAATCGTTCTTGATTTCGGCGGTCACTTCGAGCGTTTCCGGCGTTTTGGCAATGACGGTTTCCGTCTTGCCGGTTCGGACGTTCTGCACGATCATTTGGACAAACGTCAAACCGCTCGGGGAGACTCCCGTTTTCATATCAACGAGCCGATAAATCGCGTTGCCGGTCGTTTTTGGAGATTGATTTTCCGGACGATGGGGTTCCGATTTGCCTTGCGAGCCTTTGACTGCTTCAGGCTCGATCTTCGAGGGCGAGGAATGGCGGCTTTCAGCCTTCGGTTCATGATTCGAACCGGATTCGTTAACCGGTACGTCCTCAATGATGATCCGCTGCGCACCCTCCACCGTCTCAATTTCGGATTCGTCCATCATTCCGAGGCCCGCAATCGAAAGCGTCACGCGGCGCTTGGCTTTGGTTTCGGCCTTCATAAGCGCGTTTGCGAGTTCATCCGGAGCGAGCGGCACGATGTTGCCAGTCGGCACGTTCCGCTGCCGCATTTCGTCCCACACGGTTTCCTTCTTGAGGAGCGAAACAACACCGATCGCTTCATCAGTCCGCCCATCCGGCATGGCGGCACGCGCGGTGACGCAATAAACGTCCCCAATCCGCTCACGATTTGTAATCGTGATACTGATGCCATGAACTTTTCGGAGCTGATCGGTACAGTCGCGCTTGGCGTAAAGAACCAATTTCCCGTCGAGCTTAAGGTAATCGAACGGTTTTGTAAGCGGGTTGAGCCCCAGCGTTTCGCATACCTTTGTGTAATACACCAATCGCTCCTGGGGATTCAAGACAGAGAGATCACCTCGGATGACCACTTTTTCCATGACGGAAAGATCGAGCGGCGTCGGGTATGCTTTTTCCTGGTCGCTTGCCATTTTTGCTCCTTTCCCGCCTTCCGGCGTCCTGCGCTTTTTTTGCCCGCACAGGGGAGGCAGTTTTTGAAAAAGAAAAAGCGTATCTGCCCTTTGGAAAAGGGAAAGATACGCTTTTCAAACACTTTATTTTTTAGGCTTGTCCGTTTCGTTACTCGTGATCCGCTGCTGTTTCCGCATCCGCTTTGAAAAGTTGATCGCGATAAAGCCTTTCTGCGAGTTTTACAACTGTATTCATGAGTCCGATATTACGGATGACATGGAGATCAATTTCTTCCATTTTGGCCGGTTGGATTTTGTCGATATATGAAACAAGCCATTTTCGATTTATCGGGCAAATTTGCGCTGTGCTTACATAGCTTTCATGCTGCAAAAAAGGATAGTCCTCAGGCGACAGCGGAACGTATGACTCCAGGATCGGCCGTCCTTCTTTAAAAGCTCTTTTTCTTTCGGCAGTTGCGGATGTAATGGGTACTACCAAAGCCAACCTTCTGTCGAGTTCGACCGCATCACTGTCATGAAGAACGATCAACTTATGTTCTCCGTGGAGGATAAAGCTTGGCGGCGGTGTCTGATCCGTAAGTTCAGGCTTCGGAATGAACCCTTGAAATACAAAACCTCGTTCAAAGTACCGCAATTTTTACACCTCACCAAATAAAAAATCCACTTCAGAGATCCGAGTGGATTTTACTCATCCCTTAACGGGATCTTAAATGTCTCTTTTCGCAAAGCCTTGTCGATCTTCGCCTGTGTTTCCGAAGTCCGTCTTCCGTCAATCGCCATGAATTCCCAAAGCGATACGCCGAAGCGGTCTTCTATGGCTTTCGTAGCGAGATCGAAGGAATCATCCGTCTGTTTTTTCCGGGGAAAAGAGAGTATTTGTGCCATACCTGTTCCCTCCGCCTTCTTCCTGACTTCATCTTATCACATTCTCTGGCTGTAAGCATCTCCCTTCATCCTACATTAAACAACAAAAGCTGATTCAATTATGGAGAACCCCATGAACGAATCAGCTCTTAAACATCACTGAATGCCCCTTTTACACGGTTCTCTCGAATCCGCGGCCCTCGTCTCCTGCACAGTCGGGGAGTGTCGGGTTACACTTTCGTCCCATCTTGCCCTGCTCTTTCATAGCGCCATCATCGCTACGAAGAGTGATGGGGAGGGTCCTCACTTCCTGTCCTTTCGGTACAGGCTCCCTTCCCGCAAAAGGACTGTGATGGCCAATCCACGGGCGAGGGAATCCCTTGTCTCCGGCTTTCGGGAGTGTAGGGTGGTACAATTGTGCAAAGTCATTATACTCACTTTCTAATGGAAATGCAAGCATACGTTCGGGCTGAAAATTAAAAAAACGCCTGGATGAATTGCTCGGGCGTTAAGAATTGAATGGGACGAACCAGCGATTGCGCGTATTCATCCGTTACGTATTCTTTCAAGGCAGTCAAACTTCGGTCGTTTGAGACGACAACATCCGCTTTGCCGTCAATGGCGCATTCCACGAACATGGCATCTTCGGGATCATAACACCACGGAAACCGTGTGGATTTTAGAATCATCTCCGAACGTAATAAATAAACGCCCGCCAAACGCAAGGCTGGAACCGGGTTTTTTCCCTTACGGACCGCGACCTGGTATATGGCCACATTTAATTCCTTAGCCATTTCTTCAGTCGCTACTGGTTGGCAGTAAACGATCGCTCTTTTAATAACCCGTTCGGCCTGAATATCACCCTCCAGCATCCCTCTGATGAACGTGCTGGTGTCGACAATCACCCTCATGTCGTCGACGCCTCGCTGGTGCGGCGGTTCTGACGCCGAACATCCTTGATGATTTTGTCGATCTCTTCGTCACTTAACTTCGGCGCGTCTTCATATTCTTTACGGCACGCTTCAAAATCAGCTTCCAACGAGGCTAACATTCTTTCTTCCTCCTTCTCTTGCATATATTTCCGAAACAGACCGTAAAAAACGCCCAGTTCATCGTCCGGCAATTTTTTGACCTCTTCCAGCAATTCCAACGCGCGTTTCATCCCAATCACCTCATGGCTTCAGTATATCACCCTTTCGCTTTCTAATAAAAACAAAAAAGCCGATTCTGCGGGCAGAAAATCTCTGCACAAAAAATCGGCTTTTAATCACGGTTGTCCTTTTTAAAGCGCATGCGCATGCGCCATTCTTTTACACGGCCCTCTCGGCACCGCGGCCCTCGTCTCCGGCATCGGGAGTGTCGGGTGGAAACTTTTGCCCCATCTTGACCCTCTCTTTTTCGCCGCCATCCAAACGAAAAAGAGGGATGGGAAAAGGTCCTTGCTTTTTCCTGCCCTTTCGGCACAGGAGCCCTGCCGTTCCGCGATCCGCGATGGCTTTCGGACCTCCAGCGAGGGAATCCCTTGTCTCCGGCGTTGGGAGTGTAGGGTGGTAAATACTGTATTTTCATTATACCCCCCTTCTGCTCGAAAAGCAAGCATATGTTCGGTATGAAAAAAATGTGCCTCGTTTCACCGGAGCCACTCACCGGTAAAAATGATACTCTCCCCTCAAATTCACGTCGAGCAGAAGCAGCACACCAAGGATCAATTCTCCCAATGGTCACGCTTGGTCTAGCGTTTCCGCGATGATGATGACACGGGGCTGGCGACGGAGGGATTCGTCCAAACCGTCGTTTTTTTCGCGCATGACCAACACACCGCGTGTGCTGACTGCCGACCGTAGTGCTGTACCTTAGTTATTAACCAACCTGAATAAATCTCACAGTTATATTCGTCAGATTCCAACATTATTTTGCTAGGCTGACCAAGCTGGCTGTCTTGGGATCATAAATAAAATTTGTAATTGAACCATCCCGAATACGGTCTACTGCTTCATCAATAACATGCAGCGGCACAAGGAACCATTCTTTTGGCCGAACAGGATTTCCGAACCGATCACGGATGGTAAGATCGAGCTGAGCTGGTGCAAATATTCGATGAAATATTCCCTCCAACTTTGTACGGTTAATTCCAGCCAATTTGTAGGTAGCTACAACTTCAACATCCGCTAGCAGATATGTGGCATCATGTACTGCATTGGCAATTCGAGTCTCGACTTTACCTCCTGTTACTCCAATTTTGTGAATCAGATTGCGGTGTTCTGCAATGAAAGGATGATCGGACATGCTACGTAAGACATAGATAGTGCCAGTTTCTACATCATCATCCCAAGTTCCACTAAACATAGGACCTAAGTCTGGATCAGTCAAACGTCGTCCTGCCTTGTCTTTGTACAATGCTCGCTGCAAAGACCTGAGAAGGAGATTACTTTCGGTACCGTTGGAATAAATGACCCTGAGCCGAGCATCAGTTAGGCCATTGGGTGTTTTAAATTCGTTACCTTTTTCAGCCACGTAAACGAATTGGCCACTCAATATAAAAATATCCCCCGCATTGATGCTCGCGTCCTTACCAAATCGCCACGCTTGTCGTATACCAGATTTGAGCTCATGTTCAACTTGTATAAACAAAGGTCGAAAACGTTCGAAATCCTCGCACTTTTCGCGACTTGCAATTTCTTCTGCGGTCTTTATTTCAGTATGTGAACGGACATGGCGCAACACTGTTATGTCCAAAAGATCCGTGCTTTCAAGCTCGGAGAGCAATTCATCATCATCCATCGTTTTCACTGATACAACCTTCGTAATCTCTTTCTTACTCAGTAGTCCTTGATAATCAAATGGTACAAGTAGTTTGCGGTATTCTTCTAACTCACGAAGACGATTGAGCCTTACGGCATACAATCTCTCGAAGATGTCATTGTCTTCATGAAACTGCGGTTCGCGGCCATACTTCTCAACAAATCGCTGAATTTCTTCAAAACCTGCGATGATACGTTCCTCTCTTGGCGTGTAAGAGCTTGTCCTCGGTACCTCCTGCTCCACGCCTAGCTCCTCTAGCAATTCGTCGTCGGAAAGGTCAGGCATTCACATCTCCCCCACTACTTTCTGCGGCCTTCTGGTTTGCACGATAACGTTGCAAGGCTGCTACACCTTCTGCCATGCGTTTCTCCCATGGATCTTGCGCATTAATATCCGGCAGTCGTCCACGTTCTTTCTTAAACTTTAGAGCCCGCTCTGCAAGCGTTCTGGCTTCCTCATAGGGAATACTTACACGTTTAGCCGAAATCACAGCTGCAACTTGTTTCAGACGCTCCTCACTTAAAGACTTTGCAAGAATCGCATATGCCTTACTGAATGGATTAATGCGATCAATAAGATCGATGTCCAGTTCACGTACACTTAATACGAACCTACGCACTCCGTCAATAAACGCTGTATTGGCTGTCGGTTCCTTATTCCCCCCAAGATTGTCATGTTCTGTTTTCTTGGCCTGTTGCATCAGGTTAAGGGCAGCAATAGCGTATTGACGTACAGCTTCCTGGTCTTCCATTACAAGATCGGGATACTTGTCCCTTATAATTTTACCCAGCCGAACCTGGGTCAGTTCCTCCGGAACGAGTTCTTCGTCAAATAAGCCACGCTCAATGGAGCTCTTATCCTGCATGAATGTCGCAATAACTTCATTCAGATCTTCCCGACATATGCGCCGGGCTTCCTCGCTCTTGGGCTCGGAAAGTCCCTTAATCTCGATTTGCAACTGTCCCGTTTCGTGATTAAACCCAACATTACATTTTTCTGGGTCATAACCGTCGTCGCCGTAATCGAACCCGGGCACCGGGCCGCTCTCCGGATTCTTTGGTTTAAACTCGAATCTAGGAGCGAGGACCTGTTCCATCAGCAGACTGGCGGCGATAGCCTTCAAGGTATCATTCACCGCTTCTGTAACGATCTGCTCAGAAGCATCAGGTTCAGCAATCAAATTTGTAAATCGAGCGCGAGTTTTACCTGGTGCATCACGAGTCGCACGGCCGATGATTTGCACGATCTCGGTAAGACTTGACCGATAGCCAATCGTCAGTGCATGCTCGCACCATATCCAGTCAAAGCCTTCCTTAGCCATACCTAGAGCAATGATAATGTCGACATGGTCGCGGTTGTTTTTATTTGCAGGGTCTTTCAGCGCTGTAACCACTTTATCACGCTTGGTTGGGTCGTCATCCACTAGGTCAGCGATTCGCAAGATTCGACCATCTGGTGTCTTGACAAGTTGGAATCCTGTCACGGGATCGGTCCCTTGCCATTCGCCCAGTTTTTCAATGATGTGCTCAACTTCCCTAATCTTGTCCTTCGTACTTTCACGAGAATTGACATTAGGAATGTGGATAATCGTCTTCTCGGTCAGATCGAGCACCTTAAGAATATCATCGGTATATGAACCTGAATAAAAGTAGTACCCAATGTCAAGCTGCTTCAGGTACTCGTAGCCGCTAAGTTGCTCATAATAAGTGTAAGTGACAGTATCGAACTTCGCCTCATCCTGTGGGGCTAGCACAGCATCAGCATCACCCCTGAAGTAAGAACCTGTCATCGCTACAATATGTACACGATCACGGGCGATGAATTGCCCGAGATGCAGACCAAGTTTGTTGTCAGGGTTGGCCGAAACGTGGTGAAACTCGTCCACTGCAATCAGCCTGTTATCAAATGCCTCCACGCCATACTTGTCAACTGCGAACCTGAAGGTAGCATGTGTACAGACTAATACCTTATCATTGCTTTCGAGGAAAGCGCCCACCGAATTAACTTTCCCACCATTATCTGAACCAGGAGCGTTACATAGATTCCATTTCGGCTCCACTTTCCAGTCAGCCCAAAATCCAAATTGGCTCAGCGGCTCGTCATTGAAGCTCGCACCGATGGATTTCTCCGGCACCACAATTATTGCCTGTTTAAGCCCCTGATTGTAAAGCTTGTCCAGAGCAATAAACATTAATGCCCGACTCTTGCCGGAGGCCGGCGGCGATTTGATAAGGAGGTACTGTTCGCCACGCCGCTCGTACACACGTTCCTGCATAGGACGCATACCCAATGCATTGACCTTCCCGTTTTTTCCATTACGGGCATATGTTACAGAAATGGAAGGAATCAATTTCTTCCCCTCGGTCATGTATTGTCCTCCTTTTTTCCTTTCATCTTAAGCTTTTTTTGAAGCCGTCATTTTATTATAGAATTCGAAAAGTTTTTCCAATCTCTCCGTATCATTCCGAAAGCGCCGCCCGATATAGATACGCTCAAGAACTTCATCATTTCGCTCATGAGCCTCTCTTAAATCGGCAGGCATGTCAGCATAAAGCTCCGCGATTGTAGCTGGAAAATGCGCCTCACGAGCCAGCAAGATATTCTCAGCGCAACGAGACAAATCAGCTTTGTTTTTTTCGGTCAGCATTGGCAACGGGAATGTATTGTAAACAACAGTATTTCCATACCTTGTACCATTACCTAGGCGACCCGCAACAGTGTCCGCCCACACACGATGTAAAGTCGATACTAATACCGCAAACACATAGAGATGAGTGCAATAAATAGTAAAAGAGTTGTGATTTGCGACATATCCACCTTTTCTTAAATCAGCAGGGACATATGGTAAAGCATTTCCGATTGTATTACCAACATGAATAAAATCTCGCGATTCGAATGTTGAGTAACAAAATGCATGTGGTCGCCGGGCAGCTTTCCTGGCATCCCTTCCTGCTCCTTCTCTGTACTGTCTACAATTTTCAATTATTTCACGCAAAGGTGCTATTTTTATTGCATTAGCCACTTCGTCATCTTCAATCCAAATACACCAACGGTGAACCCCCGAAAGCATTTCCTGCGTACCACCATACTGTTTAATGTATTTCATTACTTCAGGATTTTCGGTTCTTATTCTTTCTACGTCTCTCCTTTCCAAAATAAGCCGTTTGCCATCAACTGCGTTACTTCCCATTTTCATAGGCGGCAGACAACTTATTGGTTTGTTGACTGGAGTACAATAAATACTTGGACCAGCAAGCAGATATGGTGATATGTTTTCGCAAAGTTGAACACGGTCCTCAAAAAAAAGCTTTTTCAATCCACGTGTTGAAGCCTCTAAACCGATTATCGTACACCAAACACCAGCATTATGTGCAGCTGAGTTAGCCCATTTGAAAGGGCGATAAGCGAAACTTATCACTGCTTTATCCAGTATTATCGGCCAAAGCAATGCTACTTGTTCACCTTGGCAAATTGAACTTGTTGAAACTAAGGCCATCTTGCTCTTTGTTTGCTGAATGACATCAAGCCCTTTTACGATAAATGCGGACACGTAATCAAGTAGTTGCAAATTGCCCAAACCGACTGCAACCATATCTTCAGCTTGAGCTTTTGATTTTTTCTTAGCACCCAAATATGGTGGATTCCCACAAATGTAAAGCTCTCCACCCTCATTTTCAAAGTCGATCTCCACTTGATCTAAAGGTTTGCCAAAAAGATCATCGGAGTGGATCTTTACATCTATTCCAGTTGGTGGGCAGATACTGAGCCAATCCAGTCGCAGGGCATTTCCACAAATGATCCAGTTGTCAGAAGATAGCGGTAAAAATTCAGCTAGAGCAAGAGTCGGACCACGATAAAGTACATTGCATTGATATTCAGCAATAATGAGAGCGAGACGGGCAATTTCAGCTGAAAAGTGACGGATTTCAATACCCCTAAAATTTGTCAGTGGTATTTCAGTCTCCCTCCCACGTTCACCGCGTCGCTCGTTAATAATGTTTTCAATCTCTCGCATTTGCTTGTATGCGATGACTAGAAAGTTGCCTGAGCCACATGCCGGATCAAAAACCCGAATCCTGGATAAGCGTTTGCGCAGATTGAGCAACATGCGAGGGTTATCACCTGCCGCCTCTAGTTGCGCTCGCAAATCATCCAAGAATAGTGGATTGAGTACCTTCAGAATATTAGGCACGCTTGTATAGTGCATACCAAGCGCGCCACGTTCCTCGTCGTCAGCCACCGCCTGAATCATTGAGCCAAAGATGTCAGGATTTATCTTTGTCCAATCAAGATTACCTATATGTAGCAGGTACGAACGTGCAATTTTGCTGAATTTCGGCACATCTACACTGCCTGAAAAGAGTCCTCCATTAACGTATGGGAACGCGTCGGCCCAGCGTGCAATTTTAGCTTTTACTCGGTCAGAATTATTCATGCTCATGGCTCGGAAGATCTCGCTAATCACTTCATGCGTGTTTGATGCATCCTGTGTGCTCATCATCTCAATAGTTCTGGTAAACAGCTTCATCTCTCTGAATATCCCGGTGTCTTCGGCGAAAAAGCAAAATATCAACCGAGCCATAAAGTGATTCATCTCGTGACGCCGTTCGACCGTTCCCCATTGCGGGTTCTCTTTTAACAGTTCGACATATAGTCGGTTCAACCGGCTCGTTGCACGAATATCGAATGAACTTTCGCGAATCTGTTTGACGGTCGAAATACCTGCAAGCGGTAAGAAGAAACCAAAATGATCTGGAAAATCTCGATAAGCACAAACAACTGTCTCTCCGGACTCCAAATCCTCAGCCTCGAAGTCTACTCCATCAGTGGCGAGTATGTAGCGTGCTTTCGCTCTGGTTGTTGCCGGGCTCGCTTTCAGTGAATTAAGTGTTTTGCTAACCTCACCAACTTGAGCGACCGCGATATGGATATTGTTCGTCTGTAAAACTCCACCTATGTCAGACTTATTAGTCTCGCCTGAGCGCAGTCGTCTAATAGTGGTTTCTTTGTTACCGAACGCCCGTAGGAAAGCAAACGGAAACTCATTCTTGTCAAAAGGTTGACTCGCTAATTCGGAGACAGCTTCTTCGATTTCTACTGGGTTCATAACCCGTCTCCTCCCCTGTTAAGTCTAGTAGAAAGATAAAGATTACTCATCCTTTGAAGAGATAACAAACAAGTCCTAAAAACTGGATAAATCAATGTAACCGATAAACGTATATATTTTACCGCTTCACTATCAACGATAGATTCGCAAGGGATTTGTCAACTCTATTTTGAGTTCCATTATATCAACAGCAAATTGAAATGTTTAGCTAGGAGGATCATAAGTCAGTAACGATCGATCCATTACTAACGCACTGATAGCTTCCGGTTGGAGACTTAAACTAAACTTTCCCAACATATAGACCCCTGCTTATTTTAGCAGGAGCCTTATGTTATTAGGTAAATGCGGCTATATTTTTTACTTTCGGATGAGCGACACACAGCACTCCACATGTGAGGATTGCAGACGCAGAAGATCAAAAAGGGGCAGGCATTTGCCTACCCCGTCTTCTTATCGCCCAGATTGCGAATGGTTTGCATAAGTAGCCCATGTTGGGAAATAGTTATCATCGGCTTGATTTCCCCACGTATACCAGTCCGGTCTGCATCCACGCGCAAACAATTCGATGTAGGGTCCTGGGCTGCACGATTCGATTAGATCATATTGCTCATCTGGTTTACGGGAGTGCTCCCTTTTCAGAGTGCGAATCACATTTACCTGTCGTCGTCCTGGGTCAAGTGTCCTCGCGTTTTTGCCTCGCACGCCAAAAAGCAAAAGTTCTGTCGTGTTTCTGAAGTAGAAACCAACTCCCCGACCGTCTGGTTCGCCGTCTTTTCTAACTTTGTGCCACACGATATTTGTTTTGTAACAGAAACCCCAAGCCTCCATAACCGCAAGACCTTCAGGCAAAAGGGCATTTGGTACCCACAGGTACAGATGCGCGGGTTCTGTTACAACCTCAGAAACGGGAAGTTCTTTGATTTCCTCCAGCGTCATGGTGGGGTATCTGGAAAGCCGTTTATGTTCAGGAGCCATTTTCCCTGTGCGATTTTGGAATCGCCACGGAGGATCTGCCAGCACCGTCCTGAACTTGATTCCCTGACACGCTGTGAGAAAATCGATTCCAGCTTTATTCATTTAGACCAGTCCCTAATAAGTCTTGGTGTAATGCCGAGAGCGAGAACGGGACAGCCACCATTTCTACCTGCTTTGAGGCGATAAAGGAGCTTTCCCATCCACGTCGTGCTCGCGCCGTATTTTTGCTTGATGCCCAGATCTGCGAACACTTCGTCGAGTGATTGACTCCGTGTAACCAGTACCCCCGCGCTGATTATGCCTGCCTCGTGAAATGCACGAAAGGCATACAGATCGCGGTCAAAGGTTTGATCCTTACTGTTCCATTCCAAATCAAAAGCTACGCGGTTTTTCACGTAGTCCACTTTGTGTCCGTCAAGAAAATCCTCGATGACGAAATCATGGGTCTCGATCGTTTCTCCGTGGACAGTTTTTTTGACAAGCAAATCGCCTTTAATCCTTGTCTCATACCAGCCGACTGGACGAAGGAGAGCAGAGAATCGCTTTGGAATCGGTGATTCATTGCCGCCCCCTATCAGGAGATCGTCGGTTGTGAGGCGGAAATTGAGCAATGCTTCGATCAGCTCTGAAAACTCACTCTGACAACTTGTACCCAACAGCTCTTCTGCGTGGCGAAAATTATGAACTTCATACAGTTCCCGAATTTCATCTGGTAGATATACCATTGGCATGTAATTCCCCTACTCAAAGTGCGCTGTTTCTCTGCTCCGTTTACCAGAATACATTTCCATCTCATACATGCCACATTACCGAAAACCAACGAAAAACAAAATCGTCATAAACAAACGTCGAGGGAATCAAAATTCTCCCGACGGCTTGTCCGTTCTTGATGTGAACTACTCTTTGCCTGCACTAACGCTTAAGCGTCATTATTATTTTATCCACTCCCCATTATACCACCGATAAAACCGATAGTCACCCTTCAAATCCTCATCCAAAAGCAGTTTCGCATTTGTCAGCAAGTGACTCAAGGGCTGGACCTGCTCCAGCGATTCCGCGATGACGATGATCGGGGCAGCGGTTTGCCTCAGGGCATCGTCCAGCCCTTCCATCGGTTCTCGAAGGATCAACACCGAACGATCGTCTTGCCCGATGGTGACTTTGCCCGTAAACGGCTGCGGAGCCGTGTGAATTTGAAACGCCTTTTGTTTGTCGTTTAAGGCACAGCAGAATTGAAAGAAGACCAGCGATTTCAAAATGCGTTCCGTTGTCCAGGTTCGCACATTGGGTTCAGGAAAATTCAAAAGTTTCGCGCCGCGCGAACCGAGTGTGAAAACCGGGATCGGGTTTTTGTTTTTGACAAGCGTGTGCTGAACCAGCTTCTTATCGTAAAGCATCCTGCGGACATGGCGGCGCTGGAAACCAAACAGCCGTCCGATCTGCACGCTGCCGATCATTCCGATCTGTCCGATGGCTTTCAGAGCCTCCGCCTCTCGGGAATAACGGATCGGCGCATTTCCCGGCTCCCGATCCGTCTGGTCAGCCGGACAAAATGTCCAATTGTGTCGGATGGAAAAAGGCGAAAGCAACGGATTCACCCCCCTTTTGTAAAAAGATGGGGCGGACTCATGCCGCCCCGCCGCTGAATTACAGCTTCCGCACGATGCGTCCATGGATACGCTGCTTTTTCACATCCATCTCATGGATACGGATCAGGACGCGGTTTCCGCGCCGCAGCCGGTCAAATCGCATGTGCGGCACGAGCGCGTCAACGCCCGGTTCCAAATTGACGAAGATGCCGTATTCGGCAACGCCGGACACTTTCCCGACGTATTCGCCGCCTTTTACATACCGTTTCGTGCAGTCCGGCCACGGGCAGGGGTCGACCGCCTTTTTGCTGACGGATACCTTTTTGTTCTCCTTGTCCAGCTCGACGACTTTCACCTTGAAGTGATCGCCGGGATGAACGGCTTCCCGCAGATCCTCTATCCAGCCGTGCGTGAACTCCTGCACCGGCAGTTCGAGTTGAATGCCGCCGATATCGACCGTGAGCGCTTTTCGCTCGACCCGGCGCACGACGGCAGTGATGACGGCATCTTTCTCCAGCCGTTTCCATGTCATGCCTTCCATGTGCTCGATGGCGTCTTTTCGGGAGGCAATGAACGTATCACCTTCGCGATCATAGGAAACGATTTTGAACGCGAGCGGTTCCCCGATCATCCGACGCAGCGCATGAGCGTCGTCCACACCGGAGAATTCGAGCGGAATGTATCCCCGCACATTCCCCACCGCAACAACCGCGCAAAGCTTGTCCAGTTTGGTTTCGCAGCCGATCATCCCGGCTTGCAGAATCAGGTTGTTTTGCTTTGCGGCGTAAATTTGCGCCCAGGATTCGTCGTACGTCTCTTCCCGGAGTTTTTCCTCCTGAAAACCTTCGATCAATACGCGTTTTAATTCAGCGCTCATCGTTTTTTCCTCCTTGTATGCTAAGAGCAGCTCCTGATTTGGGGGTTGCTCTTATGATTTTTGTACCTTGAAAACTGAATGTAATGGTCCCGGTGGGGGACGCAGCCCAAGCGAAGCGCGGGAGCGGCCCGAAGGGACGAAAAATAGGTGTTTACGATCTTGGGCTGTCCTTGGGAAAATGCCAGTAGGTGCTACCGACGGGAATGTTCCTTCTCCCCCTGTAGACTCGATCAGTCGGGTTCTTCCATCTGAGAGTGTCCCCTTGGCCTCTTCCGTATTTTCCTACACGCTGACTGTATCCCGCGCGTCGCCATCTCTT
>NZ_AUCP01000092.1 GCF_000429825.1 Cohnella thermotolerans DSM 17683 | reverse complement strand
GCAGGGTCCTGGGAGAGTAGGACGCTGCCGGGCCGGATAAGCAGAAGAGAAGCATCTCCGCTTGGGGGTGCTTCTTTTTTTTGCGGGCCGACAGGGCCGCTATTTGGTTACAATGGTTCGGATTCGCTCGGCGCCGGGCGATATTCTCTCGACCGGGTCGCCGGCCAACCGATCGTACCATTCGTGACGCGGTTCACTCGTTCATCTGCTGCGGTCTCGGCGATCGACAGCTCGAACTTGGCGTCGAGCACCAAAATGTCGCGCTGCTTGATCGGAAGACGGAACACTCCACAAGTGCTCCGTCTTCCGGCAACTTGCTATCGGTGATAATAAGAAACTTCCTCGGCCGCCAACCGAATGACGCCGTCCCCTCTATCCTTCCGCATGCGAAGCAGCAGCACGAAGCGGGGGGCCAGCAGCCAGCAGTGCCAATAAGTAAGGGCAAGGAGAAGCGAATCGTTCGCCCACGGATAAAACAGGCCGACAACGCAGCAGCCGACGAGCGTCAAATGGAAATGCAGTCTGCGGAAAAGCGAGAGGTTCGTATCCATGACCGGCAGCGGGCCGATCCACGGCCATTCGAAGCGGAAAGCCCACCTTTTCTCCGAAGGCTCGTCCACCCGCCTGAGCGTAATGCGAAGGACGATCGCATGGACGGCGACCATCAGAAGCAGGCCGACTACGGCGTACAGCAAGCCTAACAGACCGTAAAGAGCGCCAATCGTTCCCGTGCCCATGAGCGCGGTCGTCATATAGCTGTATTTCGCTTCCGGTCGAAGATTCATTTTGCGTATGAGCTTGTAATGATAGATCGTGGGTTCGCGGTGCTCCGGTTGATCCGTCATTGTGCGTTCTCCTCATTGTCGCGGTTCTGTCTTTTACTATCGGCGTTATGAACGGCGAATGTTATGTTTTCGCGTATATTTTCATAGAATTTGCGGCATACTGGACGTATAAGAGTATAGAAAGCAGGGATGGCAATGGATCAGGGCGATGCGAAAACCTGTATTGTCTGCGGCCAACCGAAAGAAGAAGGCATTCATATCGTAAGCGAATTTATATGTTCCTCTTGCGAATCGGAGATGGTCGGCACGAAAGTGGAAGACGAGAGATATCCGTTCTTTGTAAGACAGCTTCGCCAGATTTGGGTTCGGTTCCACGCTTGAGATCATGCAAGCGAAACCGCCGGTTGCATTCGAACCGTCAGCGCCGCAGCACGCGGGCTGACGTTTTCTTTTTTCATGGTATAATGAACCCGTTCAAGCCGATGCGAAAATGAAGCTGAAGCAAGGAAGGATCACATGCGATTGGATGCGAATCGAGCGCCTCTCTACGAAGCTCTGGAGCGGCATGCCGAGAGGAGAGCGGCCGCCTTTCACGTGCCCGGCCACAAGGGGAGGGCGACATGGGACAAGACCGATGCCGTCCGCCGATACGCGGAGCTGCTGCCGATCGACTTGACGGAGTTATCGGACACGGACGACCTGCACCATCCGGAAGGCGTCATCGCGGATGCGGAAGCGTTGGCGGCGGATTGCTTCGGAGCCGAGGAAACCCGGTTCCTGGTCGGAGGAAGCACGGCCGGCAATTTGGCCATGATCCTGGGCGTCTGCCGTCCCGGCGAGTTAATGCTCGTTCAGCGCAACGTCCATAAATCGGTCGTTCACGGATTGATGCTGGCGGGAGCGCGCGTCGTCTTTCTGCCGCCGGCCGTCGACCCGGCCTCCGGCCTTGCAGTCGTTCCCGCGGCAGAGACTGTCCGGGAAGCGCTGCGCCGCTATCCGGAGGCCAAGGCTCTGCTGCTGAGCAATCCCAACTATTACGGAATGGCTTCCGATTTGAGGGACTCGATACGGGAAGCGCACGAACGGCGCATTCCCGTGTTGGTCGACGAGGCGCACGGTCCGCATTTCGGGCGGCATCCGGCTTTTCCCGCCAGCGCCCTGCAGATGGGGGCCGACGTCGTCGTGCAATCGGCGCACAAGATGCTGTCCGCCATGACGATGGGAGCGATGCTTCACCTTCAGGGACAGCTTGTATCGAAAAGCGCCGTTCGGCAATACTTGCGAATGGTGCAAAGTTCGAGCCCGTCGTATCCGATCATGGCTTCGCTCGATTTGGCGCGCCGCGAGCTGCACATGAAGAAGGAAAGATCGTTCGAGCAAGCGCTGCGCACAGCCGATGAGACGCGGGCGGGCTTGGCGGGCACCCCATTTAAAGCGCTAGCCGCCGATACGACGCGGGGTCCGTATGCGATCGACCCCCTCAAGCTCGTCCTTTTCGACGCAACCGGAACGCTGGACGGGTTCTCGCTCCGCGACGAGCTCGAGCGGCTCGGCTGCATCGCGGAGATGGCTGACGACCGTTACGTCGTGCTCGCATTCGGAACCGGTACGAGGCCGGACAACGGCCAATCGCTGCTGGCCGCGCTGAAGCACATTGCCCGGACGCATCGGCTGGAAGATCGGCCCGCGGCGGGGCGGCGCGAGGAAGCGAGCTTCTTTGCCTTGGCGAAGGAACTTCCCGAGCCGGTCATTCTGCATGGCGAAGCGGACGATACGGAAGCGGTCGAGCTAGGGCAGGCGGAGGGCAGAGCGGCCGGGGAGTGGGTCATCCCCTACCCGCCGGGAATCCCGGTGCTCTATCCGGGGGAAATTGTGACGCCTTCCATTCGGAAGCAGCTTGAGCGATGGCGGAAGCAGGGAGCGCGAATCCAAGGTGCATCGGATGCGACGCTTCGAACGTTGAAGGTACTCAAACGATAACCGAATACATCAAGGAAGGAGGAAGCGAGATTCGCATGTTTTTTCGAGATATTCGCAAGCCCATTGCGTGGCTAGGCAGCTTGGCGGCAGGCGTACTCATCGTCAGTCTGATTATGGTTTCTCCGTTCATCGGCCTGGCCGACAACGGAGATTTCGCGCGCGTCATGGGCGCCTCGGGCATCGCTCCGCTTCATCCGAACGAGCCTTATGCGGAGCGCTACTTCGCTTATTCCCACGCCACTTACGCTTATGGAAGTTACTCGAGGGGCGGCTACGTCTCCACGCACGTCCTTCTTGTGGCGCTGTCCGGATGGATCTCCCGGTTGTTCAACGGCCATACATACGACATTCGTTTTCTGGGAGCGATCTATCTGGCGCTCATGATGGCCGCCTTGGCTCTGTTCACCCGCCATGCGCCGACGTTCCCAAGCAAACGGGCTACGGCGGCCATGGCGGCGATTACGGCCGTCTCGCTCATTTGGGTGTTCGGCGATATCGGGTACGCCGCCTATTTTCAGTCGTTTTTCGGCGAGCCGTACGCGCTGGTCGGCACGCTGCTCGCGGTCGCGTCGGCGATGGCTTTGGCGGCTTCCGAGAAGCCCTCGGGCAAGCTGTTCGCGCTGTTCGTCGCATCCGCGCTTGCGGTTGCGACCGCCAAAATTCAGAACGCTCCGCTCGGCTTCGCGTTCGGGCTTCTCGCCTGGCGGATGGGCACGCTTCGCCCGGACCGCAGATGGCGCCGGCAGACGTGGGCCGGCGTCGGCATTCTGCTCGCCGGTTCGATCGTCATGATCGCGTTCGCGCCGAATCGGCTGGTGCACACGAATTTGTACCAGTCGATTTTCTACGGAGTGCTTAAAGATTCACCCGATGTGGCGGCAGATATGCGGGAGTTGGGCATCCCGGCGAAATACGCGGTGCTGGCGGGAACGAATTATTTTCAGAAAAATACGCCGATCTCGCAGAAAGATCCCGAACTGAAGCGGGAAGTGCTGGATAAGCTCGGGCATAAAGATATAGCCGTGTTTTATTTGAAGCATCCCCTAAGATTCGTCGGCAAATTGCAGAAAGCGGCCCAATCGGGGACGGCCATTCGCCCCTATTACCTGGGAAATTACGAACGGACGTCCGGCAAGCCTCCGGGCGCCATCAGCTACAAATTCAGCTCGTGGAGCGAATGGAAATATCGCCAAATGCCGCATTCCCTAACCTGGTTCGCTTCATTCTATGCGCTGTATCTCGCTATCCTCGTCGTCTGGTGGCTTCGCACCCGATCCGGAAGGGTTCGCTTGGCATTGGAGACGCTTGCGGTCGTCGCATTGGCCGGATCGTTCGCGTTCACCATCCCGCTCATCGGGGACGGAGAAGCGGATTTAAGCAAGCATTTGTTTATGTTTAACGTATGCTTTGATATGATGGTAGTAAGCGTCATCGTTGGCGCTTGGTACGGATTGACCCGATTGGTTTATATACGCAAGGGGTAAGAATAGGGAGGAGCATCGGCAGGTGTCCAAAGGAAAGTTCATCACGATCGAAGGCGGAGAAGGGTCCGGAAAAACGACGCTGATCGAGGCTTTGACGAAGCGGCTGAGAGAAGCGGGACACGAGGTGATGGCGACCCGGGAGCCGGGCGGAATTCCGATCGCGGAAGCGATCCGGGCGATCGTGCTGGACAGGGAAAATACGGCGATGGATGCGCGTACGGAAGCGCTCCTGTATGCCGCGGCGCGCAGGCAGCATCTGGCCGAGAAAGTGATGCCGGCTCTTCAGCAAGGGGTGACGGTGCTGTGCGACCGGTTCGTGGACAGCAGTTTGGCGTATCAAGGCTATGCGCGCGGATTGGGCATCGATGCGGTCGGGGAGATTAACCGGTTCGCAACGGAGGGTTGCGAGCCGGATTTGACGATTTATCTCGATCTTGAGCCGGAGATCGGATTGAAGCGGATTCGCGCGAACGAGGCGCGGGAAGTGAACCGGCTCGACGTGGAAGGGCTTGCGTTCCACCGGCGCGTACGGGAGGGGTACCTGCTCGTCGCGGAGCGCTACCCGGAGAGAATTGTGAAGATCGACGCGTCGGAGAAGGCGGAAGCGGTCGCCGAGAAAACGTGGGCGTTCATCGCGGCCAAACTCGCTTGACGCGAATTGCGGAGCAATAGAGGATTTTGGCGGTACGGCGTCTAATTAGAATAGAGTAGGAACCGATACCCGATAACTGAAGGGAGACTGGCAAAATGAAACTGATCATTGCCGTCATTCAGGATAAGGACAGCAACCGGCTGTCGAACGCGCTGATCAAGGAAGGATTCCGTGCGACCAAGCTGGCAAGTACGGGGGGCTTCCTTCGGGCAGGCAATACGACGTTTCTGATCGGGATCGAAGACGAGCGCGTTCAGCAAGTGCTCGATGTCATAAGGGCCAACTGCAAAATTCGGGATCAACTGGTGACGCCGGTATCGCCGGTCAGCGGCGCGGCGGATTCGTACATTCCTTTCCCCGTTGAAGTTCAGGTGGGAGGCGCCGCCGTCTTCGTGCTGCCGGTCGAACGGTTCGAACATTTCTAAGCAAAGCTGCGGTGATGATGCGTGAAGATTGAACCTGGCTATTTTCCGTTAAACAAAACCGTTCAACGAAGCGAATCCCCGACCCGACAGGCCCCGACGCAGACGTTCGGGGACTTCTTGCAATATCAGGAAGAAGACCGTTCCCTGGAGGAGCTGCAGCGCAAGCTGGAGGACATCCGCGCCCAGGGAGACCGGCTCATGCGTTCGATGACCGTCCGGGAGCTGAAGCTGTATCGGCTGATGGTCAAGGGCTTCCTTGAGGATACCGTCCGACGCGGCATCAAGCTGAAGGAGACGAAGGGCTGGGATCGCCGCGGACGGGGCAAACGGTACAAAATTCTCGAAGAAGTCGACAACCTGCTTGTCAGTATGGGAGAAGAGCTGCTCCAGAGCGAGGAAGGCCGGCTGGAGCTGCTTCAGAAGGTCGGCGAAATTCGCGGGCTGCTGATCAATTTGTTGTTCTGACGAAGGAGTGCATGTTAGATGGCGTTACGCGACGTTCCCGGACAACCGCGGGCCCGCACGCTGCTGCAGAACGCGATCCGGTCCGGCCGGGTGGCGCATGCTTACCTGTTCGCAGGCCCTGCCGGAAGCGGGCGGCGCGCCATGGCGCAAGCGTTCGCGCAGACGCTGTTCTGCGAGAAGCGGGGCGAGGACGCTTGCGGCGAGTGTCTGGAATGCCGCAAGGTGCTGCACGGGAATCATCCCGATCTGCATACGGTCGTTCCGGACGGCGCCAGCGTCAAGATCGAGCAAATCCGCGAGCTGCAGCGGGAGCTCTCTTACCGCAGCCCCGGAGCGGGCAGGAAAGTCTACATTATTGAAGGTTCGGAGACGATGACCGTGCAGGCTGCCAACAGCCTGCTTAAATTTCTTGAAGAACCTCCGTCGCCTGTGGTGGCGATTCTAATCGCGCCCGGTCCGCAGTCGGTGCTTCCGACGATTCTGTCGCGGTCGCAGCTTGTCCCGTTCGTGCCGGGCGATCCGCTGGAGCTCGAGAAGGCGCTCATTGCGGAAGGATGCCCGCCTCTGCTGGCCCGCGCGGCGGTCCATCTGGCTTCGGGCCTGGAAGCGGCCCGGGCGCTTGCTCAAGAGAATTGGTTTGCAGAAACTCGAAACGTAGTGATACAATTAGGCAAGGAGACGCCGTCCCGGTTCCCTGCTGTTCTGTTGACCGCGCAACAGCAAGTTTTTAAGACGGATCTCTCGGAACATATAGACATTTTGTTGCAAATGCTTGCCTTGTGGTATAGAGATATGATTTACGTAATCACCGGCCGGGAGGAGCGCATGGTGTTCTCCGACCAGTCGGAATGGCTCTCCAGGAACGCCTGGACCCGCAGCTTGGGCAGTTGGGTCAAGGCCATGGAACTGGCGCTGACAGCGGTCAGGCGCATCAAAGCAAATGTGCAGCCGCAGTTGGCCCTTGAGCAATTTCTGGTACACTCGCGGGAGGGGTAGATTTGTACGATGTTGTCGGTGTCCGCTTCAAGAAAGCGGGCAAAATCTATTATTTCGACCCCGCCGAGCATCCGGTATCCAAAGATCAGCATGTCATCGTGGAGACGGCCAGAGGCGTCGAATACGGCACCGTCGTCATTGGCCCGAAGAAGGTGGACGAATCCGATGTCGTTCTTCCGCTTAAGAAGGTGATCCGGGTCGCGGGAGAGAGCGACGCCCGCGCCGTCGAGGAGAACCGGAACGCGGCGAAGAACGCATTCGCCATCGGATTGCAGAAGATCAAGGATCATCAGCTGAAGATGAAGCTGGTGGACGTGGAGTACACGTTTGACCGGAACAAGATCATCTTTTATTTTACGGCCGAAGGACGCGTCGATTTCCGGGAGCTGGTCAAGGACTTGGCCGGCGTGTTCCGGACTCGCATCGAACTGCGACAGATCGGCGTACGCGACGAGGCCAAGATGCTTGGCGGAATCGGACCGTGCGGACGCGTTCTATGCTGCTCGTCCTGGTTGGGGGATTTCGATCCCGTCTCCATCAAGATGGCGAAGGATCAGAATTTATCCCTCAACCCGACGAAGATATCGGGGTTGTGCGGACGGCTGATGTGCTGCCTGAAGTTCGAGCATGACAATTACGAGAGCGCCCGGGAAGAGCTGCCGGCCGTCGGGAAGCTGGTCGTCACTTCGTTCGGCGAAGGCAAGGTTGTCGGCCTCAACGTAGGCAGCCGCTCGGTACACGTCCAATTGTTCGAACTCGGCAAAGTGAAAGAACTGTCTTTTGAAGACGTTGTGGTCAAGTAACCGCATCGACACAACCTGATGCTTGAGGTGTAAGTGGTTGATGAACGACATTTTCCTTCGCGTAGACGAACTCGAATCGCAACTGGGCCGTATCCATTCCGACTTCGGCGAGCTCAAGCTGAAGTTTAAGGAACTGCTCGAAGAGAACCAACGTCTTCGGATCGAGAATCAGCAGCTGCGCAAAGTGCTGAAGCGCGAGACGACGGCCGACATCCCGACGGAGGCGGCGGAAGAACCGGCTGCCGCCAAGGGCGAAGACAAAGGGACGCTCGCGGCCGCCGTCGGGGAAGGTTACGATAACTTGGCCCGGCTTTATCATGAAGGATTTCATATTTGCAACGTTTATTACGGTCACTTGAGAATGGAAGGCGACTGCCTGTTCTGCCTTTCCTTCTTAAGTAAATAAATTTGCGGATACGAGAGCCGCCTGTCCTTCGGGACGGGTGGTCTTTTTGTTTTGGAGGGCGGGTGTTACCGGAACAGGAATGAACGCCGATTTATGTCGAATGGATGACGTTGACATTAGCAAACTTTACCGACTACAATCGAAGAGACGAACCACACTTTGCTCGTCGTCACGCTCGTGATGGGCCAGCATGCTTGGGGTAGTGGCATTGGATGGAGCTTTCAAGCAGGCAACCTTGCCTCGGCCTTTTCTCGATCGTTTTACTTTTGGCCCAGTAGGGGAATGGTTTCTAGATACAGATGGGATGCGGGATAGACCTCCGTCTTTCGGGACGTTCGGGGTCTGTTTCCTTTTAAAGGACGGTACGAAATTGTCCAAGCGGGTGCAATCGGCCGTCAAATCAAGTAAGCTTAGGTTAACGATACGGGAACAGGATGAGATGATGCAATGCCGCAACAAATCGATTTGCAGCCGGGCGAACGCCTGGACGATCTGCTGACCTATGAGCTGAAAATCATTCAGAGTTCGGAGGTGTTCAGCTTCTCCCTGGACGCGGTGCTGTTGGCTCGCTTCGCGAGCGTACCCCCGCGCGGGCGGGTACTCGATCTGTGCACAGGCAACGGAGTCGTGCCGCTGCTCTTGTCCACCCGCACGGCGGCGGCGATCGAAGGCGTGGAGATTCAGCCTCGGCTCGCGGACATGGCGCGCCGCAGCGTACGGTTGAACGGGCTGGACGGCCGGATTCGCATTGCGGAGGGCGACTTGAAGGTGTTTGAAAGCGCGGAAGGGCCGTACGATGCCGTAACGGTCAATCCTCCTTATATGCCGGTCGGATCGGGCGAACACAAGGAGAACATCCATCAGGCCATGGCCCGGCACGAGATCGGCTGCACCCTCGCCGACGTAGTCGATGCCTGCTCGCGGCTGGTGAAGCGGGGAGGGCGTGTCTCCATGGTCCATCGTCCGGCCCGGCTCGCGGAGATTATCGTCGAGATGAGGCGCTGCCGGTTGGAGCCGAAGCGAATGCGCTTCGTTCATTCGCATGCGGACAGAGAAGCGAATATGGTTCTCATCGAGGCGTTGAAGGAAGGACGGCCGGAAGTGCGGTTGCTGCCGCCGCTGATCGTCTATGATAAGGATAGGCATTATACGCAGGAGCTGCTGGACGTGTTCTACGGGCGCCGAGGAGAACTGGACGACGCAGGCAAGCCGGAGACGGAGGAGAACGAAGAGTGAATTCGAACGAACGGAATCAAGGGGACGACTGGCTGTCGGTGACGGTCCAGAAGAGCTTCGCGGAGCGGGAGGCGCCCGGAACGCTTTATCTGGTCGCTACGCCGATCGGCAATTTGGAGGATATGACGTTCCGGGCGATCCGAACGCTGCGGGAGGTCGATCTGATCGCCGCGGAGGACACCCGGCAAACGCGCAAGCTGCTGTCGCATTTCGAAATCAGCAAACGGATCGTCGCCTATCATGAGCATAATAAAGAAGCAAGCGGTCCCGAGTTGATCCGGCTGCTCGCGGACGGGCAAAGCATTGCGCTCGTCAGCGACGCGGGCCTCCCGGCAATCTCCGACCCCGGCGCCGACCTGGTGGCCGAAGCCGTCGCCCAGGGCATCCCGGTCGTTCCGATTCCGGGCGCGAATGCGGCCTTGTCGGCGCTCATTATATCCGGCTTGCCGACCGATCGGTTCTTGTTCGCGGGCTTCCCGCCCCGCGACCGCAAAGGATTGGACCGGTTCCTCGACAGCCTAAGCGCGGAACCGGGAACGATCCTTCTGTACGAGGCGCCGCATCGGCTGAAGAAAACGCTGCAGGCGCTGGCGGCCCGCTGGGGCCGGCGCCGCGTGGCGATCGTGCGCGAGCTGACGAAGCGCCATGAGGAGGCGATTCGGGGCACCGCGCAAGCGTGCGCCGATTATTTGGAAGAGCATCCGCCCATGGGGGAATGCTGCATTATAATAGAAGGAACTTCCCGGGCGCACGCCGCGGAAGGAGAGGAACACCCGGAAGCGCCGGCGGTTCCGGAAGCTTGGTGGTCCGCTCTTTCGCTCGCTCGTCATGTGGAGCGCTACGAGCAAGAGGGCCACAGCCGCAAGGAGGCGATGCGGCTCGCCGCGCGCGATCGCGGACAGTCCCGCAGGGACGTCTACCAGGCCCTGCTCGAAGAGGAGCGCCAAGCGTAAGGCGACAACGGCAAGAAAAAAGTCCCTCCCGGGCGCAGCTCGGGAGGGTGCAAGGAGATATAAAAAGGTTAGAATTAACAATTGGTAGATTTCGTTCTTTATTATAGCACACTTTTCTTTAATTTGTCACAGGAGAAGGCAAATCCTTCAAACAATCTCTGCAAACAATTTTTCCTTTGAAGTAAATGACGCTTTCCGCGTTGCCGCAGAAGATACAGGCGGGCTCGTATTTCTTCAGCATGATGCGCTCGCCGTCCACATAGATCTCAAGCGCGTCCTTCTCTCCGATGCCGAGCGTCCGACGCAGCTCGATCGGGATGACCACCCGTCCCAACTCGTCAACCTTGCGCACAATTCCCGTAGATTTCATCATTTGGAAACTCCCTCTTTTCAAGTTAGAATGAAATTAAAATGCAAATACAGCTTCAATGTTGAAAGCGAATTTGTATTCGTCATAATTCGACAAAATTCCCGAATTATCGCTTTCTATCATACCAACCATTCCCAAATAAGTCAACAGCGCCAATCGAAAGAATTGCTGAAAGTAGGGGGGAAATTAGCGTTTTTTAAGGATCTTCAGCTTTTCAAACCAAAAAAACGGCCAATTCATACGTCTTATTAAACGACATTATTCGACAATAGTTTCGCGAAGGTTTGTCGAAATTTGAAAAATCTTTTTTGGGGGTGCATACGGTGCTTCGTCGCTTGGAGGAAGAGAAAGTGTTTAAGGACCCGGTTCATCATTCCGTATACGTGCAGGACGCCACCATCTGGAAGCTGATTAACACGCCGGAATTTCAACGATTGCGAAGGATTCGTCAATTGGGCACGACTTATTTGACCTTTCACGGCGCCGAGCATAGCCGGTTCTCCCATTCGCTCGGCGTATACGAAATTACACGCAAAATCATCGACCAATTTGAGCGTAATCGATACAAGGATTGGCCGCAAGAGGAAAAATTGGTAAGTTTATGCGCATCTTTGTTGCATGATGTCGGACACGGCCCTTTCTCCCACGCGATCGAACATGTGTTCCAAACGGACCATGAGAAATGGACCTGCGACATCATTACGGGGGACACCTCCATTCACCGTGTTCTGCGGGAAGTGGGCGAGGACTTCCCCGGCAAAGTCGCGGACGTCATTCGGAAGACGTACGGCAAACCGATCGTCGTCAGCCTCGTCTCCAGCCAAATGGACGCCGACCGGATGGATTATTTGCTCCGGGACGCCTATTTCACGGGAGTCAATTATGGGTCCTTCGATCTGGACCGCATTCTCCGCGTGCTCAGGCCCTACCAAGGCGCGATTGTCGTCAAGGAGAGCGGCATGCATGCGGTCGAAGCCTATCTGATGGCGCGGTATCAGATGTATTGGCAAGTTTATTTTCATCCGGTCACCCGCAGCTCTGACATCCTGCTTCGCCAAATTTTCCGCCGCGCGGGCGAGCTCTACAGAGAAGGCTACCGGTTCGGCTTCCTGCTGCCTCCGCTGCGGCAGTTGTTCGAAGGCTCGCTTACGGTGGAAGGATACCTGTCGCTCGACGACGCGCTTGTCCAGGCCGCCTTCGGCCAATGGATTCATGAAGAGGACCGCCTGCTCTCGGATCTGTGCCGAAGGTTCCAGAACCGAAGACTGTACAAATATATAACCCTGGAGAGCCTGGATGAGACCTTCCTGGACCGCTTGCGGAAGGAGTGGGTGGAGATCGGGCTGCATCCGGAATATCATCTGGAGATGGACACGCCCGTCGATCTTCCTTATGATCTATACAAGCCGGGAACGGAGCCGGACGTGAAGGAGAAGCCCCCGATCCTTCTGCTGGACGAGAAGGAGCGGGTGTCGGAAATTTCCGCCCGTTCGGAAATCATTCGCTCGATCGCCGGCTTGCACCAGGGGAAATACTACATTTATTATCCGGAGGAAGAGCTTCGCGCCCGGGCTTCCCGGTTGAAGCCGGAGACGCGCGAGCTGTTGAACCTGCAATAATTCGGCCTTGAAAGGATACGAGAGGAGACAGCAAACGACATGTTGATCGACACACACGCGCATTTGGACTCGCCAAAATTCGACGACGATCGTGAGGAGATGATTCAAAGGGCCCGCGAGGCCGGGGTGGAGACGATCGTGAACATCGGCTTCAATCGGGAGACGATTCCGACGACGATGGCCCTTGCGGAGAAGTACCCGTTTATTTACGCCGCCGTCGGCTGGCACCCGACCGATGCGATCGACATGCGGTTGGAGGAAGATCTGGCCTGGATCGAGCGGCTCTGCGCGCATCCGAAGGTCGTCGCCATCGGCGAGATCGGCCTCGATTATTATTGGGACACGTCTCCGAAGGACGTTCAGCATACCGTCTTCCGGGAGCAGATCCGATTGGCCAAACGGCTGAAAAAGCCGATCGTCATCCATAACCGCGACGCGCACGAGGATGTCGTTCGCTTGCTGCGGGAAGAGGGCGCGTCCGAGGTCGGCGGCATCATGCATTGCTTCTCCGGAAGCTGGGAGACGGCCAAGCAATGCCTCGACATGAATTTCTATATTTCGTTCGGAGGGCCGGTGACGTTCAAAAATGCAAGAGTTCCCAAGGAAGTGCTTGCAAAGGTTCCGGACGACCGATTGTTGATCGAAACGGACGCCCCGTATTTGGCTCCTCACCCCCATCGAGGGAAGCGGAATGAGTCCGCTTTCGTCCGTCTCGTGGCCGAAGCGGCTGCGGAAATAAAAGGAATTTCTGTGGAAGAAATCGGGAATATAACGAAGCAAAATAGCATCTGCTGTTTGGGACTCGAGAGATAAAACGCTTCCATAGCGAGGAAAATTGCCCTGCTCTCCGAAAAAACTGAATTTGTTTGGGGAATTTAAAATGGCAAGGGCTTTTTTCCTCCAAAACGGCTTATTTCGCCGATTGACCCTTCTTTACACGGTCAGCGCCGAGAGGTTATCATCTTCAACAAGAGTTTGAATATGGCATCCCTTTTCCAGTACGCTTAATCTCCGATAAGGAGAACGGGGGACCCGACGCAGGGAACGGATACGAAGTCTGTTCGTTCTTGTGCGGCTGAGCAATCTTGGGGTGAATTTCGCCGAATCCGATCTCGAGTCTGTACGATCGGGCGGATGGCGGCGAATAGGGCAACTCTCTGTGTCCGAACCCGACAGCTAACCTCGTAAGCGTGTTAGAGAGAGGTCACCTCGTGCTGCCCATTTCCCCTTTGTACACACACAAGCGGAAGCCACGAACAGATCCTCTGTCGTCGGCTTTTTTTGTTGCCCGTTTTTGGTGTAGGAAAGGCAGGGAATGCGATCGGCCCGCAGGTACCGCGTAACTGGGCAAGGCGGCGAATCGTTCGTGTGATTGCCGCTTCACACGAGTGTCCGCGCCGTTATCACAATGGATAGTCGCGTCAGACGAAGTCATGCATAACAGTCGACGGCGGGGCTATGAAGGAGGAACGAGAAAATGGGCGTTGTTCCGTTAGGGGACACCCATGATCCACGACCGACCGGCAAGCTTTTCGCAGCGCGATGGAAGCATGAGCATTTGCGTTTGATTCTGCTCTGCGCAATTCTCTCTTTTGCTATGACCATCCTGTTTCTAATGCTGCTGCACGGCGCGTCCGCCATGAAGGTGACCGTCGTGGACGGCGGGACATCAACCGTCTTCCAAACCCGTACAGCCGACGTGCAATCGCTGTTCAAGGAACGAGGCATTGCCGTAGGCCCGTACGATCAATTATCCCAGCCTTTGAATGCCGATCTGAACGACGGCAGCACGATCGTGATTGATCGCGCTTCCAGCATTACGCTTATTGCCGACGGGAAGAACGAAACGAAATATACAACCGAAGAGACCGTGAAGGACGTCTTGTCCTCGCTGAACGTCAAGTTGGACGCCGACGACAAGATTTATCCCGCATTGGACACTCCGGTTTATGACGGGATGAAGATTCGCATCGTCCGCGTCACCAAAGTTACGCGCGAAGCGAAATATCCCGTACAGTTTACGGTCGTGGAGAAGAAGGACGGCAGCCTGCTGCTCGGCAAGCAGAAGGTCGTTCAAACCGGCAAGCAAGGACTTGTCGTCAAAAAATTCGAAAAAGTCTATGAGGACGGCCGCCTCGTGAGCAACCGCATGACGTCCAAGGCGGTAGCTCAGGCCGCCGTGCCGAAAATCGTCAAGGTAGGCACCAAGAAGAAACCCGCTGTCGTCTCCCTTGCCTACAACCCAAGCGCGGAAGCGTCGACGGATGCGAAGACGCTCAAGCTGAACGGGGAGTCGGTGAAGGTTAAGCGCGTCATCAGCAACGTGACCCTGACCGCTTATACCGCAGGACCGGAATCGACCGGCAAGGATGAAGGCGATCCCGGCTACGGCATCACCGCCTCGGGAACCCGCGTGTCCGAAGGACGGACGATCTCCGTCGATCCGGACGTCATTCCGCTGGGCTGGTGGGTCTATATCGAAGGCATCGGCTTCCGCCGGGCCGAAGATACGGGCAGCGCCATCAAAGGCAAGAAAATCGACGTGTATTTCGATAGCGAGAAATACGCGAACAAGTTCGGCACCAAACGCGGTTATACCGTGTACGTGATTGGACCTGTGAAACCTTCGGCCGACTGACCGATCCGGCACCGGATCGCCCTCCGCATCCCGCTAGGAGGAGCGGCGGCCGACAAGCGTCCAGCGGATGCCATGATCGGGACGCATCAATTCATTCTATGCGAATGAATGCGGCAAGTGAAGCGGAAGAGGTGGGAAGCCTCTTCCTTTTTTTAACATTATAGAATTTATAAATTTTGGGGTGGGAGCATGTCTTCCGCCTGATTTCTGTTTTTGGTAAGGTTAGGATATGGAGACGAACATTTTGAAACGAATCTTCTTTGATGAGCGAGCGCATTGGGATCGATTTGTGGCAAAACATGGCGGCAAGCTGCGTGCCAATGTACGGAAGGAAGTAGAGAAGTTCCGTCGATGTGGGGATGCCAGAAACGGTTTTAAGCTGCTGGTATGTGAAGGATGTCATGACCTACGGCTCGTTCCGTATCGTTGTAAAGGAAGATTCTGTACGACCTGTTCATGCGGAGAAACAGAGGAATGGGCACGTCTCCTGGAACAAGATGTATTCCAAGTCAACCACCGCCATGTCGTCTTCACTATCGACGAAGGATTGCGGGAAATCTTTCTGCTCCATCGGGCAAAATTACTCAAAGAATTTATGGATGAAGCGGTACGCTTAGTCAAAGAACATTTTGAGAAGAAACATAAGGTAACTCCCGGAATCGTAGCCGGGTTGCATACGTTTGGGGCACGGCTTAACTTCAATCCTCATGTACATATGCTTGTAACGATGGGAGGAATGAAGAAGA
>NZ_AUCP01000091.1 GCF_000429825.1 Cohnella thermotolerans DSM 17683 | reverse complement strand
ATACAGTTCCCGTTCGGAGTGGTTGAACAGATACGAAAGCAACGTCAGTCGGACGATCCGCTCCGGATCGGCAGCGGGACGCCCAGTACTCTCCGTATACAGTGGTGCCACCCAATCATAGACCATAGAGAAATCGATAGCTTCGTTCAACTGGCGCAAAATGTGCTTTTTCGGCACGAGTTCATCCATGTCGATGAATTGGAACAACTGAGGCTGGATGGTCGACGACTTACTTGCTTTCATGCTCAATCACTCTTTCAATGGTCGTGTTACTGTATAATTCGACAAAACCGTGGTAAAAGCCTGCTTGGCGGACTTTTTCACCGGACTTCTAGAGAAACGACAAGAGGAGCAATATACTCCTTCAAATCCCCCATATCGGTATCGGTTAAGGAGCGCCATACAGCGTCATTTTTATATTTATGGACATATTGGATATGCTGCCTGATGCGAAAATGTTCTTCATTCAACGCATTGACGCTATCCTTTAATAATTTCACCAATTCCGTGCGATGTGCAATATACCCTGGTTCCTGATAACGCAGTTGTTGAAGTTCACGTACAATCTGAGTACGAACATTGAACAATTTTTCCGATAAGGTCTCGGCAATATCGGTATCCTTCCCTTTCGGATTGGCCCGGAAATACTCAAAGTTACGGCAGAAATCAAAGATCAAGAATTCCTTTTTGTCCTCACCAATACCATGCAGATCTTTACACAACCGTGTCCCTCGGCCCACCATCTGCCAAAACTTCGACTTCGAGCGAACTTTCTTGAAGAATACCAGATTGACAACTTCAGGTATGTCTACGCCTGTATCGAGCATATCAACGGAAACAGCAATTTGAGGAAGCTTGTTCCAAATGGAAAAATCATCAATCAGAGATTGATAATAATTCGTTTTGATATCAATAACCCGTGCAAAATGCCCCTTTAATTCAGGATACAGGCTATCGAACCGCTCTACAATTGCAACTGCATGCCGATGGTTTTTGGCAAATATGATGGTCTTGCCCAGCTTATCTCCGCCTTCTACCTTCAAGCCCCGCTCCATAACAAACTGCAGCACACGGTCTATCGTATCCTGGTTAAACAACCATTCGTTAATCGCTGCACTATCAATATCCCGCGGCTCCTCTTCTTCATCCTCCAGCAACACTTCTTCGTATTGCTCTTTTTCCTCTTCGGACAGATCATCGTAGCGGATGCCGTCGTCCATGATCTTGGTTGTTGTTTCCACGGTACGGTAATCCACCAAATATCCTTCCTTGACTGCTTGCTCTAGTTCATAGGCAAAGGTTGGAACACCATTTTCCAGACGGAACACGTCATATGTGTTTTTGTCGACTTCATCTTTGGGAGTTGCCGTCAAGCCCAGCAGGATAGCATCAAAATAATCGAATATGGCCTTATATTTCTTATAGACGCTTCGATGCGATTCATCAAGGATGATCAAGTCAAAATGACCAACCGTAAACAGCTTTTTGCCGTCCTTCCGCTTGACCTCGTCGATGGCATTCATCATCGTCGGGTAAGTGGAAAAAACAATTCTTGCCGTCTCCGGATTGTCCTTGCTGTCAAGCAGATTGCACAGTGTCATGTCGGGCAAATACTGGCTGAAGCTGTTTTTGGCTTGGCGAACAAGCGTTGTACGATCCGCAAGAAACAGCACATTCTTAACCCAATTATATCGGCTCAGCACATCAACAATGGCGCTCGCAGTGCGTGTTTTACCGCTTCCGGTCGCCATGACAAGCAAAGCGGTCCGCTGTCCTTTATTTAATGCATCACAAACCGAAAGGACTGCTTCATGCTGATAAGGGCGATTTACAATGGAGTTGTTGATTTGTACTTCCTGCAACGGTTTACGGATCGAGCGCCGGTTGACGAGCAACTGCAGCTCATCCTGACTGGCGAAACCAGATACTTGCCGACTGGCATAGTGAAGATCATCCCAGAAATTTATTACAAATCCATTGGTATAATAAATCAACGGACGCTGTCCATACCGCTGCTCCAAACAATCCGCATAGAGCTTCGCTTGCTGCTTGCCCACATTGGGATCTGCGCTGGTCCTTTTCGCTTCCACGACGGCAAGCGGCTTCCCGTTCTCACCCAATAACACGTAATCGACATAACCGATCCCTTGGCCGTTTGGCATGCCTTGTACTTCAAACTCTTCCAGTACATTTTTCTGGAATGTCCATCCGGCCAGCTTAAGCTCGAGATCGATGTAACGTTTGCGAGTCTCGAACTCGCTGATTTCATCCGGAACAAAGTTGTACTCCTGCGTGTTCTGCGCCTTGCGCTCGGTCAGCAGCTTCCGAAGCTCTTCATTTTCTTTGATCAGATCTTCCAGCTTACGGTCCTTTGAACCTAATCGGTCGTATAAATCCTGCAGCTCCTGAGGCCTAACTTTTTCTTGTTGCTTGTTCTCTTCCAATAAGAGTTGTTCGTCAAAACTTCTGGCCGTATACTCGACCGAATAACAATAATCGATCCAGCTGATGAAGTTAAACAGGTTGCGAAGGGACAGAATCGCCTCACCACGGCTGATCGTTGCATTGGAATGCACGGCGACATTTCCTAGCTTCGTAATATATTTCAACTGTGGTAGCATGGACTGATCGATTACGCGGAGAAAAGTTACATCGTGAATCAAGCTTGACAGATTGTCTTGATAAGGGACCTTCAAGTCGCTATCGTAGGTAAACAGCCATTTGACAGCAAGCTCTAAAGCACGTCGGCTGAGGATAGCGCTGGTCGCAGGACTGACGACCAACGCCTTTTCCGCCTCCATACATGCGCCGGCAAAGCTGGCATAAGTTTTATTTGCACTGAGAAATCCAAAATTCGATAGATGGATATCGCTCATCTAAACCGCTACACCGTCCTTCACTGTCAATTCGCCCTTAAAGGCTTTTTGAAGTAGTGCCTGGAAGTTGGATTCTAGTTGTTGGAGTTGAAGTTTCATTTTGTTCTTCGTATTTCTAATCTGAATAATCATTGAGGCAAATTGATCTTGCAACTGTTTTGCTGGAAGGTAAAAATCAATTCCTAAATATTTTTCTTGGGATATATTTAACATTGAGCCACTTGTGCCAGATGACAACCGTGAAACTTCATCCCTAATCTTTTTTGCCTGAATCACAAACAAAAAATAATATGGGTTAACAATTCGTTGGTCTAAAGTAAGCTTCCAAAGTCGATCAGGTATAAATAAGTCGTTATAGTCTTTTTCAATTATTGCAGAAGCCCCTACCAGTTCTCTCGTATTTATTCTGCTTACCAAAATGCTGTTCTTTGTTGGAAATACCAATTTGTTTAATTTTATATCTTTTTCTGAGGGTACTTTATAAGCCGTATCAATAAACTCTCCTGAAGTAACAGCCGATGTGGTTAGTACCCCTAGTTCGCTCCCTTGTTTCTGTCTAGTTTCTCCTCCAGTACTAAGTCCTGCTTGCAAACTAATAATTACATCTTTTATCTTACAATTTGTATCTGAAAATTGACCAAACATATCTAAAAACACAGCTTGGACTAATTCATCAAGTTTAGCTATTGCTTGTTTGCGTTTATCAATTAAGGTTTGGGCTTTATCTAGCAAAGTAATAATAGTCCTTTGTTCCTTCATATCTGGAAGACTTACTTCAATCTCACTGATGGCGGAGGTTCTTATACTAGGGTATGCTTCATCAACAATTAACTTACTAACGTTAAACCATCGTAAAAAATAACAAATATAACTTGGATCTGCTAACTCGTTTTTCACATCAATCGTTGCCAAATGATTTACAACGAATGAATCGGTTGTACATTGGTAAACCCTATTTTTCAAACAACTCATGCCGCTTTTTGCCAACAACAATGTTCCTTTTCTAACCTTCTTTAATTTGAAAACTTCCGCGTGTTTCTCACTAATCTTAGGAATTGTGTTTATATCTATGCCCGAGATAAGGTCATCTAGATGACTAACTCTAATAAAGGGATATCCTTGGTCCCCAAAATATTTATCATCTGGTGCAGTTGAGCCAGCTGAGATTGACGCAATTTCCTTTAGTTTAAATTTTTTCGTTCTCACTCTAACAACGCCTCCAGTTCCGCAAGCCCTTCAACAATTTCATCCTCTAGCTGCTTGATCGAAGCCAGTATAACCTTCGGGTCCTCGTACTGAACTTCCTCATACTCTGTCTCTTTGTAGCGATTAATGCTGAGGTCATAGGCATTGGAGCGAATCTCATCGACCGGAACCAGGAACGATTTCTCCGTACGCTTACGACCTTTCTCTGCTTCCCAATTGCCAAACCGCTCCAAAATGTCGGGTATATCATTCGCCTCAATGGGATTCCGCTTGTCGTCAAGCGAATAACCGTCCGCTTTCATGTCATAGAACCAAACGTGATCCGTTCCGCCTGCACCTGTTTTGGTGAAGATTATAATGGCTGTCGACACCCCAGCATACGGCTTGAATACTCCGCTTGGCATCGAAATAACCGCTTCCAGCTTGTGATTCTCAACGATTTCCTTACGAATGTCTTTATGGGCTTTACTGTTACCGAATAGAACACCATCTGGTACGATGGAGGCGCAGCGCCCGCCTACCTTGAGCATCCGCAGGAACAGGGCAAGGAACAATAGCTCCGTTTTCTTCGTGCGAGTCACACGCAGCAGATCTGCTGCTACTGAATCCGCATCAAGCGATCCTTTAAACGGCGGATTGGCTAGGATTAACGTATATTTGTCTTTGTCCGTATTGTTTTCATTCAAGGAATCGCGGTATTCGATATTCGGGTTACCCACTCCATGAAGCAGCATATTCATGGCCCCGATGCGTAACATCGTACGGTCCATATCGAAACCGTAGAACATATGATTGTTGAAGTGCTCCTTCAAGCCCTGAACCAGGAATAGATCTGCATGATGTTTCCGCAAATATTCACCTGCGGCAACTAGAAAACCCGCCGAACCTGCAGCCGGGTCACATATGATATCTTCAGGCGTCGGTTTCATCAAAGCGACCATCATTTCGATAATGTGTCTCGGAGTACGGAACTGCCCGTTCGTTCCAGCCGTAGCTACTTTGGATAGCAGATATTCATACAAATCCCCGTTGGTATCCCTGTCCTTCATGTCAATCGTATCGATGCCTTCGACAATGCGTACAAGCATATTCGGAGTCGGGATCATAAAGATGGCATCACCCATGTATTTGGCATAGGCTGAATCCTTATCTCCATGAAGCGTC
The DNA here is from genome assembly GCF_000429825.1 of Cohnella thermotolerans DSM 17683. Lineage (GTDB taxonomy): Bacteria > Bacillota > Bacilli > Paenibacillales > Paenibacillaceae > Cohnella > Cohnella thermotolerans. Next base: position 10,629 of record NZ_AUCP01000091.1, on the reverse strand, counting down.
TTGATGAAAGGAAATACTTCGTTCGAGACAACATCATACATCCGCTGAGGATCAAACGATTTAAATTGACTCCAGCGCAAGTGCTGCTTGTCACTTGGAAATAATCCGGTAAAAGGCAACGACAGCAGCAAGGATTCATTCTCTTTGCGCGTTTCCGCTTCGTCCAGCCCTTTAATGAACAATAAATATGTAAATTGTTCGATCACACTTAATGGATTGGTGATTCCGCCGGTCCAAAATGTCTCCCAAATCCGGTCTACTTTTTGCCTTAACTCACCTGTAATCATAACGATCCCCTCTGCATGTAGATTCTTGTCTAATTATACAACGGGCCGTCCTAATATGACATATTTCTGCAAGCTGGAAAAATACAATCCAGCTTCATTCACCCGATAACCGAACGTCTCAGACCAGGCCTTAGCATAAGCCTGCACCTGTGGCGAATAAAACCGGACAAACTGCTGCAATTTGCCCTCGTCAAGCTGATCGGTCTTGAAGTCGACGATCACCCAGCCATCCTCTTCCTCAAACGCGAAATCTATTACACCCTTAACCAAGAGATAACCGTTGCCGGATGGATGCTCCAATGTCGAGGCGGCTGTTTCGGATATCGTCTGCTCATTTGCAGTTTGAGGCGTTATCCCCTTACTGTTCTGAACCATCATAATCGGGATTTCAAACAATCGCTGCTTCGCTCTCAGACTACGCTGCCAGAGTTCACTGTCTAGAACTTCATGAATAATAGGCAGGGCATCAGTCGCGTCCTTCTCTGATACTCCTTCGGTCTGGCAGAGGTATTGAACGTATACAGGCAATTCGCTCATCGGAAGACCTTTCCCAACTGCTTCAAGCCCCTTATGGATCACGCTGCCGAAAGATTGGCCCCTCCCAGTGGCTGACCATTCCGGCGTGTCGCTCATGCTCTTCGTCAGCCCGGTAACGGTTGATTCGGCATAAGTCGGTTGGCGCAGTTGATGGAACACCTGCTCTCTCTGGGCCAAGTAAGCACCTAGATCAATGGATGAGGCTTCGGACCCGGATAAACCAGATGAAGTTGTCCCAATTACAATATCTCCGTCAAGTTCCCGATCATACTCATCTGTTTGAACATCCGATTCCGGAACATCCAACTCCCGGATTAGCTCCATCCCATCCATGAGTGAACTCCACGGGCACTTGGCAGGTTGTTCGGGGTAGAGACTGACGACTAGCATTTGCTTGGCCCGCGTCGCCGCGACGTAAAGAAGCCGATCCCGCTCCGCGAGCATGAATGCACGCTCCCGCACGCTCATCGCTTCCCAGCCGACCGGCTGAGCAATCGTATCTTTCTGAAACCCTTTCGATTGCTGGATCAGGAAATAGCCCGCGGCCTCAGCCTCCGAACGATCAACAAACTGGTCGGCGTCATGATCCTTCTCCCCGCAAGGACAAGCGAGAAACACGATAGGCGCTTCAAGCCCTTTCGCCTTATGCACGTTCATGATCCGTACCGCTTGACCTTTGCCCGTATAGAGACTGGCAGTTTCCATCCCTTTGCTCTCCCGAATGGCCGATATCGCCTTCGCCAGTTCATGCCAATCCGATGCGAGCATGGCGTCACGTTGCAATAATTCCAGCATTTTAAGCAGTGTTCCCGAACGGTTCGCCCCTGCTTCTTGCACCGTGGAATAAGGCAAAAGACCAGTATCCTCCAGAATGCGGTACAAGGCTGCCCATGCAGGCAATTCTTTCACCCAGCCGACATATTCCCGCAGTTTCCGGCATGCAGCGACAACTCGATTATCCTGTTCTGCTGACTCCTCTGGCAGCCGGTAGATCGACCACGCATTCCCTTGAACACGATACGCCATTAGTTCCTTGTCGCTAATCCCGAATAGAGGTCCGCGCAAGACGCTCAGCATCGCCACCTGATCGGACGGATCAGCCAGGTAGAGGGCCAATTGTCCTAACGTATGAATCTCGGGATATAGAGCGGAGCTTCCTACGGTTTCTGCGGCAACGCCCCTTTCCTCCAGTTCTTCCGCGTATAGATGCAAATAATGCCTTGTGCTTGTCAAAACCAGAAAATCACTGGGCCGTGCCTCTCTGAACACCCAGGATGCGCCATCCCGCTCCTGAATAAGCAAATTTCCGTCGCGGCAAGCCCACGCGATGTATGCGGCAATACGCTGTGCGTCAACCGCCGCTACTTCATCCTTGCCTCCGGAAATTTTCGGGTAAGTGAGTGCATAAACCCCGTGATCCGCGCGCTTATTCCCCTTTGGATTCGGTATATTCGTTTCCATCCGGACATACGCCGCTTGAACATCGGTTTCCCGGACGGGAAGCTTGCCGATAAATTGCCCGTTCACAAAATCGCCGATCGCATCGACGGACCGGAAATTGCTGGTCAAGTGAAGCACATCTCCACATGCTTGAATCCGCGATTTCACCTCGTTATAGATGGAAATATCCGCACGACGAAAACGATAGATGGACTGTTTCGGGTCTCCCACGAGGAACAAGGAGCCGGGCTTTGGCGTAAGCTTCCGCCAATTCCGTTCATTCGGATCATCGCCTGTCCCCGTTAAGAGAAACATCATTTCCGCTTGGACCGGGTCGGTGTCCTGAAATTCGTCGACCATAAGCCGTTGGTAGCGCCCGGCGAAAAACGCGCGAACCTCCGGGTAATCACGCAGAAGACGGCAGGCATACATCAGCAGATCCTGAAAGTTCAGCTTCCCTGCCTGCAATCGCCGTTCTCTGCAATACTCCAATGCAGGCAGGACAAATTGAATGACCTTCGGATACAGATATTCCCGCCACGATTGAAGGAAGGGGAACAGGACCGTGATCTGCCAATCGTGAAATCGTTCGGAGATGGCTTTGGCTTGCTTCTTATCCGTCCATTTGTATTGCTTCACATCCAGTTTAAAGTCAAACATCTTCGCGAGCGTAAGCATCAGCATATCGTCCTGCTCATCCGACAACCGCAGCATACGATTAGCAGTTCGCAGTTTTGCCTGAAGATTATCCCACCCTTTTTCCGGTTCAGCTGTCGGTAGAAACCTGTTGGCTTCTTCAATCATGGGAAGCAAGGAGAGTCGGATGAGGTTGAAATCAGGACGATGAACCGGTTCGCAAGGGATTTGGAGATCCGTAAAAAGGGATACCCGATCATAGACATTCTTCAGGATGCTGACGTCGATTCCCACCTCGGTAAAGGAGGCAAGTGCTTCACTATCTTCCTCCTGCAGCTGAATCAGATATTCATCCCAGCATTGATCGTGGAACGCACGATTCATTTCATCATCCATTTCTTCGAAAGAAGGGTCCAATCCGGCCTCAATCGGTCGCTCGCGAAGCATGGAGGAACAGAACGCATGGATCGTTCCAATAAAGATTTGGTCTAGATTGGCCAAAGCTTCTTCCATTCGTTCTCTAGTTTCGCCTTCAATATCAGCCGTTTTCCGCTCTAAAGCAATGCGGAAACGCTCCTTCATCTCATCCGCCGCTTTATTCGTAAAGGTGATCGCCGCAATATGCTCCATCTTCACCGTTCCGGACTCGATGAGTGCCAGCAATCTGCCGACCAAGCTGGTTGTCTTTCCCGAGCCTGCACCGGCTTCTACCAGAAAGGTCGTGTTCAGCTCCTCCAATATCCTCTTTCTAGCTTGTTGATCGGATGGTTCATTCAATGTTCTCCACCTCCAGCAGCGTGTGCAGCAGCTCCGAATTCGCTTCATCCTTTCGTTTATCGGCCATCATCTCTGCATGATCTCCGCATACAGCCGCATAGTCGCAATATCGGCAGACCGCAGGATTTGAAGCGGGAATAAACAATCCCTGTTCCATCGACGAAAGGATTCCTCGGATCACCGCGGTGACTCGATTCCGTTCGGTTTGCGGGCGTGCAATCACTTGCCCGTGCCCCCGTTCGCTTGGAAAGACGTAAGACGCTTCAAGCACTTTTGCATCAGAATCCACACCCGTTTGCCGCATCCATAGCTCCGTCCCCATTGCGTAAAGCGCGTGTTGCAGCTGCGTGCCGCCTGCGAACATGCCATTTTCCTTGTAAGGCCGAGGACTGCCGGTCTTATAGTCGATAATTCGATATTGATGCGGCGCAACTTGATCGATCCGGTCGACGATCCCGCGCAGCGTAATCGCCATGTCCTCGCCAAGCTCAAGGTGCAACGGCTGGCCGTCCACGATGAGCTCTTGTTCGAAAAACCGGGGAGCCGTCTTAGCCTGCAATTCCATGCGATAGAACACGTCCACATCCCGGAGCATCGCTTGCCGTTCCCTCTCAAACACATGAGGGCTCGGTGCCGGAATCCGCTCGGCATACGAGAGAATCGTCTCCTCCGCAATACGAAGCAAACGGGCATGATCGTGTGTAATAGGCACGGCTTTACTTGCGTTGACTTCCGTCATATAACGACGATAAACCTCGTGCAGCAGCGAGCCTCTTTCATTCGGCTTCAGCCAGGAAGTACGGTCAAAAGTCACCTGATCTTTCACGCGAATCCTGAGCACATATTGGAAAAAGTACCGCATCGGACATTCCGCGTACTTCTCCAATTGACTTGCGCTAAGCGTCCGTTCGTCCCGGCCTTTCCAATAATCAGCCCATTCATCCCCCGCTATATATCCGTCATGCTCCGTCACTTGCGAGCTGCCGCGTGCCTCGAGTGCAAGTCTGCCTTGACGTAGCGACGGATAGACCGATTCGATGAAGGATTGCCGGTCCCTCATAAGGTTTACATTCGCATGGATTTGTCGGAAGACATAATGAGAGCCGTCCAATGGCAGTCCATTTAGCTCAGTAGAGGATGGCTGCTCTACATCCAAATACCCGACAGGTTCGCCTAAGCTTCGGTGCAACATCTCATAGTCCGCATTCGTTTCTCCGGATACTTTTCGGAATACCTGTAGAAGTTGAAAAGCCGGGCTTGCTGTCGCTCCTTCTGCCAAGTCATACGACGAGAAGCTAAATGTGATATTGCCGCTTATCATCCCAAGCCGACCATCACGAAGGCGTTGCCGATCTCTTTGTCTCTGCACGGCTGTTTGAAGCCCGGCACCGATCCGTCCGCACTCTTCATCGAGAAGCATGGGATTTTGCCTGATATTCCCGGACCACGAATGTTCATCCATCCCGAGAAGAAACGTATGTTTTCTCCCGCTGATCCCCCCGTTCGACAAACTCGATATGTACAGGAATCCGGGCTTGGGTAACCGTTGCACCCCGACTCGAAGTTCCTGCAGCATGTCTCGGGCATACAAGAGCATTTGCTGAAATGGCATCGAGTCCGGAACAGGACATTCCTGCAGTTCTTTAGCGATACCTTTCATTTCTTGCAGGACGATCGCATCCTCTTCCGTTCCGCATACACCAAATCGATCCAAGATGTTAACGAGCCATCCCCAGATTCCCTTAGGAGAGGAGAGCGCCGCTTCGTCTGGAAACAATTCTCCCAGGAGGTTTGTCAGATGCTTCTTGATCTCGTCATCCCGCTGTTGTTGTTCCGTCCGCTCCAGTTCTTCGGGTCTTTCATCTAAATCCCCTTGGGACCGAACATGCCCTGACCCCAGCAACTTGATATACCGTTCTTTCCCCCAGCCGATTCCGCTTTTCTCCAGGGCTCGAATACAATCCGCATTCGTTATTCCTTGGTCACGATCGGAGAACGTGATCAATTGCTGCTGTAGCATTGATACGAGCTGCCGCACCTGATAACCGGACTCCATCCAGTTCAGCAGAAAATGTGCGGCTCTTCCCATTCCGGATGTAATCACAGGCAGCCCGTCTGCAAAGGAACAGGGAAGACCGAAAGAAGCACACATGGTCAAAATGGCCAGCGCATATTCCGCATCCGGTACGATCATCTCCACTTCATCCAATGGCATCCGGCCCTGAATAATGCGTCTCAATGCTTCGCGAACCTCCGCCAGCCTTCCGGTCGCATGATAGAACTGAACCTCTCCGAACGGCAATGTGGATTGAACGTCAGTGAAGGAAGAATCCGCAATAATCCTCGTCATCCGTCCGTTTGACAACCGCTCCATCATCCGGGCGGAAACCGGTGGAAGCGGCATAGGGTCTGGCAGAATAAGCTCCACGTTTTCCGGCAATTGGGTTGGTAAATGCGACAAAAGGCCGGGGAAATCGGTCCAGCTCCGCTGATTCAGAAAGCGCTCATACGCTGACAGCACCTTTCTGACATAGATGCCTTTTTGCTGGCTCAAAAATTGATCGCTTCGCAGTTCTTCTGCTTTCACCCCGGCACGGCGTAAATCCATAATGGCTTGGGGAACATGCATCACAATACCAGGCTTTACTTGATCCATGGAGATGTAGGAACCCGGCTCGGAAGCCATTTGTTCCATGACATGATGGATAATCCAGAATGAACGCTGCTCCCCGATTAATGTCATCCCTTGTTTATACAGGAAGAACTGAACCTGACTTCTTACAAAGGATTGAACCGTTTGGACCTCCACGTTCATAACCGGCCCTAATTCCCGGCATATTCGCATAAGCCAGGACTGTCCTTCGACGTAGGAAGGAGCAATAACAATTTTGCGGCGAAATGGCTCTCTACGGATTGCATCATATAAACGTTCTAGAAACGTGCCTGCTATTTTCAAAAGGGACACCTTCCTTTCGTCTATCGTTCAACAACAGCACCTTACTGCCCATACAACTTCCCCCAACGCTGTAGCTGTTCCTTGAACTTTTCCCGGACAGATGCAGGCTCTAAAATCTCCGCTGAAGGTCCGTACTGAACCACCCAATTCATAAACTCCCGCTCGTGGTTGACGGTGACCTCGAATAATAAGCTGCCGTCCGGCAGATCGGTCATCTTCGGTCTCACGAACAATTCTTCTTCCTTCACATACCGTGCGACATCAGGTTGGAATTTGATCTTAAAAGTGATTAAAGAATCCCCGCGTTCAATCGACCAGGTATGCTTCATATACTGAGCAATGTTAAAATCACCCTTGTCGAATCGATTACTTGTCAACTCTACATGGCGGAAACGGCTTATACGAAACGTGCGAATGTCCTGCTTGGAATGACAATAGCCGATCAAGTAAAACCGTTGATCCCTTGGAACCAGGTAGTACGGATCAATTTCGCGCTCCGTCAATTCATTCCGGCTCTGGGTATGGTAAACAGCCCTGATCGTCTTACTGGCGATAATCGCTTCCATGATGGGCAGCAAGAAGTTGGCACTGTTCTCCCGATAAGCCGGGGTGCCCATTTGGATCATGCCTGCGACATTTTCCAATGTATCGTACCGCTTCCGGGTTTCTTTCACATGGGTAGCCATCACCTTGTCGTAGGCGGATTCAAAGCCTGGAGGCAACTTGCTGGTGTCCAACACGGAGGGCAGGACAGAGAACACCAACGCTTCCTGCTCCGTGAAATTCAGCGGGTACATGGCGAAATTACCGACAAAACGGTACCCTTTTCCGTAACCCTCGTTTGTAATCGGTGCGATCAAGTCCAAAATCCGCATGTCCCTATAAATCGTACGATCCGTTGTCTCGCATTTGTCCGCCAGCTCCTTGGCCGAAATCCCCGGATTGGATTGAATGGCGAGAAGTATTTTAAAGAGCCGAATCACTTTATCCGTCATGCTATATCTCCTATCGTGGCATATAGAATGTAAATCCTTATCATCATTGGGATTCTACGCTTTACCTAGTTCTTCCTGCCTATAAGGAGAAAACGCAACGTTCTCTGTCGTTTTGATGATGTACACTTCCTCTAGACCCGGCGTAAGTTCAACAATTGCCGTATCCTTAACGACAAATCGCACCATGCCGCAAACATGATGCTCAAACATATCATAAATCCGGCCGGCGCTGCGGCATCCTTTCGGTACGGTATGCGGACTGTTGGCGACATAGCCGATTTTGCCCAAAGGGATCATATCCACTTTAATCGCTTCATGGTCATGCGGATTATCCGGGTCTTTGATCAAGTGAACGACCTGACCCGGCTTTAGAAATGCTGCTCCGTAGTAATGCTGCGTGCCTGTGACGGCGATATAGATCGGTTGATCCATTGTACTCACTCCCGCATGTCTTTCCTTCATTATGACGGATCGCAACGACCATAGATTGTCAGCGAATATATGTTCTGCGCACAAAAAAAGCACTGCGGCATCACAACTTGAGATCGCAGTGCTGCATTCATTTAAGAAAATGGGCAAACTGATCAGGCGCATTCCGAATGTTTTGAGCCAACTTCTCGTATTCCGCGGATAATTTGACCGAACGAACCCTTTTGGCGTCTTGGTCGCGCGGCTCAATGAATCCTTCTTCTCTCCAATGACTAACCTTTTCCCTTATTGAACGATCCGACAAGCGCAGCAGATCCCTCATTTCACTTGTCGTTAGGGTGTCTTGTTTAAAGGTTAATTGAGCAAACACCATTCTTTGCTGGGGATCTAACCTGCGAATCAGATCCGGTTCGATTTTCGTCATTTGAGCAGATTTCTCCGTTACGATGGCAGCGGCTTCTTGAAAAACCTCCGCCAAACCATCAATAAAGAATTCCAGCCAAGGCGTCAAATCAGCTTCATTCCGCCCAAAATAATAATTGTGATGGAGACCCAACTGGAGTCGGCGATAATATTCAGCCAAGTTGCGGTCATAGAAATTCTCGAGTACAAATAACCCCTTTAAGCCATATCCGCCGCGTCGTAAAAGATATGTCGTGATCATCCGGGCCGTTCGGCCATTCCCGTCCAAATACGGATGAATCGTTAGGAACTGCCACATGAATATGCCAGCCTTGATAGGAACCGGAACCGAATAGGTTTCCGGCGAGTTCACCCAGGCAACCAAATCCTCCATTAATACCGGGACATCTTTCCATTCCGGCGGCAAATAAAAACCGGAGGCATTGCGGCTGCCTACTTGATTCTGTTCTTCGCGATACTCGCTAACACGCGGTCTTCGTCCGTGTGATATTCGGATAATGGCATGCAGCTTTTTAATAAATTCCTCTGTGACCGGGAGCTGTCTTTTTTCGGCTTCATCCAGGTATTCCAAAGCTTTCATTAAGTTATAAACTTCCTGCTCTTCATTGTCATTGCTGGTTTGGTACAAGACTTTTCGCTTCGTCGCCTCGTCAAGCGTGTTTCCTTCAATTTTCGTTGAAAGAATGACCGTCTTTTCCATCGATTCTTTCTTAAGCAAATCCAGAATAGATGCGGGCAGTGGAAGCAAATCCACCACAACACTGGCGCGTTGTATATCCATTAGTCTGCGGGCTATGGTGTCCGTTATTGAATATTTGGGTGTAAACATAACATCACCTTCCTCAATAACATTATACCATTGCCGCTATTTTGCCGCAAAGTATTTTTGTTTCATTGCATTTTCTTCGTATATTTTAATTTCTACAATGACATCCTGTACAACGCTTTATTCTCCAGCCCTCGAACCGGCTGTGTCCACAACTTCTTGTCCGAAGTGGCGCTTAGTGCGTCCTCCGCCATCTGGAGTTTGGCATCCAGTGCGTCAATATAGTGCAATGCTACCGCTTCTGCCGTTTGCGGCTGTACCGGGCTCCCCCATTCTCCGAGGTTATGGTGAGAGAGAATAAGGTGCTGCAATCCGATTACTTGTTCCGAATCAAGCGGAAGTTCCAGCCGCAATGCAGCTTCTGTGATCCAACCAGCTGCCATTGCAATATGACCGATCAACTTTCCCTGAGTGCTATAATCTGTCACGACCCCAAGCTGAGCGATCATCTCCTCTGGCTTTGCAATATCGTGTAGGATAATCCCGGCTTTGATCATATCCTCTTTTAGAAATGCCCTCTGCTTGCAAAGGAACTCGCCGATCTCTAGCATACGAACGATATGATAGGCCAAGCCTGCAAAGTATGCATGATGGTGCATTTTGGCTGCCGGATAATGAGCCAGTTTCTCACTCACCTTATCGACGCAAAAGCTTACAATATCACGAATGACCGGGTCCGAAATACTCTCGATTACTCTGTATAAGACCTCTAATAATTCCGCAGATTCAATTGGAGCCGCCCGAATAAAATCGGTTAGAGACACACCGTCTTCATTGCTTACATTGAGAATCCGGGTGATCTTAACCTGCGGCTTTTCCCGATACAATTGAACGATTCCCTGAACCTTGACTAGCGTCATCGGAGAAAAGCTGTCTTTTTCTGTTTCCTTCACATCCCAATACTTTGCAGGGAGCTGGCCGCTGGCATCACACAGCACCAAATCGAAGTAATCCTTTGCCGGGGATGTATTGGTCTGCTTCAGCTCCAGCTCTTTCAGCAAAGATCAAGTCCAAATTTATGTGTAAAATCCCTCAGCTAGAATGGGCTACATGATTCGGGTTACTTTCGAGACAGATTTTGGCCGGCTTTCACGCCATTCCAGGTATTCGACCATATCGAGGTACTTCTTGCCGGAAGCCCATTTCTCGTCCTGTTCCATGAGTAGTGCACCGATGAGTCGAATGACGGATTCCCGGTTGGGAAAAATGCGAATCACGCGTTCCCGGCGGCGAACTTCCTCATTCAGACGTTCTACGCTGTTTGTCGTTCTCAAGCGCTTACGGTACTTTTCCGGCAGGCTCAAAACGGCGGTGACATCGTCA
>NZ_AUCP01000090.1 GCF_000429825.1 Cohnella thermotolerans DSM 17683 | reverse complement strand
AGAAAGGTCCTGTGCTTTCCATCGCGGCGTGAGTGCATCCTTTGACCTTGATCCAATCAACGAGCAGGATTAAATCATCGGTCATGGTACCAAACGTTCGGATTTCTTTACCTTCCGGAGTGATAGTACAGGCAACGATGTTCTTTTTGTGAACGTCAAGCCCGCAAACATGGCTGTAGACGACGTCCATTTGTAGAACTCTCCTTACGGCATGCAAGATTGAAGGGCTGGTGCAACAACCACCGAATGGTTATTCTATCTTGCGTGCTTCCAAAACGGAGCAACAATCTGTAGTGCACCTGGTCGTTGGGGTCTGTCTAAGACTCGGGCTCGAAGCACCATTGACTGCCGACCTCCCTTCGCCAGCCGTAAGTAAATTATATCGCTCCAATACATTTTCATCATCTGATAGTGCCGCGCAAGCGGCATGGGGGTCTAATACTTAAATCAAAAAGATTACTATAGGGTAAAGAAGTACAATCGAAGCTTGAATTCTTTTATTTTATATCAAGCGAAGCCGTTTAACTCATAGGATTGTGGTTTAAAGAGATGTATTTTGAGAACCTCGATCGTTATGATTGCGATTGAGCCATTTGGAATAGCTTGAGCGCGGGAGCTTTGCGACGGAGTTTTTTAGCATGATGATCATGCCGATTTTACACGTAACAAAATTCGTCAGTTTACGGAAGCTCCAAAGATGTGTTAGTAATAATAGTACGGTTTAAATGCTGCAGGGTACCGAAAGGATGAAAAGCTTTGAAGCTGATGTTGATCGAGGATGAACCCGAATCTCTAAGCGGTATGCGTACGGCAGTTGAAACCATCCAAGATTACCGATTTATCGTACTCACCTCCAATCATGGCGAAGAAGCTCTCCGGATCATAGAAGACGAAAGGCCCGACTTAATTGTGACCGATATCGGCCTTCCCGGAATGACGGGGCTCGATCTCGCCGAGAGCGTCATCGGTTCCGGATACCATCCTGAGATCATTATCGTAAGCGGATACAATGATTTCGAATATGCCCGCCGCGGCATTCGCATCGGTGCGATCGACTATCTGCTGAAGCCGTATCGAACGGAAGACTTTATTGACAAAATCCGTAAGGCGCTGGGCCGCATCGAAGAAGAGAAATTGAAGAAATTGCAACTGAAAAACCAGGAGACGTTCGCCCAAATCGGAACCCGTTCGATGCGGGACGAATACTTGGTCGATTTATGCCTTAAGCCCACCATGCTCGAGGAACATCTCTACCACCGGCTATTGCTGTGGAAGCTGGAGTGGCTGGCGAATCAATCCTATACCCTTCTGGTTTTGGATACGAAGGGTTATCCCGACGGCAAACCTCCGGGGACCGCGTACTCGCTGCAGACTTTTGCCATCGGCAATATCGTGCAGGAGACGATCGAGCCGATCACGCCTTCTATTCTGTTCAAGGATCCGAAGCACCGGTGGGTTCTCATTGCCGGCATCCCCGATACGCAATCGCTGTGCGGCGAGCTGGCCCGGCAGGTGGCGCGTTATCATAAAATCGACGTAGCGATCGGCGCCAGCGCCCGAAAGGCGAAATTCGAGCAAATTCACGAGGCTTATATGGAAGCGCTTGCGGCATTTCGTATCGATTCCCTATCGGAAGAAAGCGTTCCGGTCCGCGAAGAAAACCGCGAATCCGAATTATGGTCGTCGGAGCTTATGTTCGAATGGATCAGAGACCATAATCAAGAGATGATCGTTCAGGGCGTTCACTCGTTCCTGCTCGACGTATTGCGCCGCGATTCCACCGAGAGCCGGGAGGACATTACCCGTAATATTTTAAACTTTATCTCGGAAATCCATCTTTTGCTTAGCAAGTCCTTGTCGAGCGAACTGGAGGAAATTCCCATCCGGGTATGGGAAAATATTGACGCTTGCCGGACACTGGAGGAATATGAAAGCGTACTCAGCTGTTATTTGTCGGACTTATCCCGGAAGAACGCCGCTCCGCGAATGAACGCCATTATCGAACGGGCCATCTGCATGATCGAAGAAAAATTCGCCGACGAGAACCTGACCTTATCGACGCTGGCGGAGGAGTTGTCCATCCATCCCGTCTGGCTCAGCCAATCCTTCAAGAAAGAAACCGGCAAAACGTACATGGACTATTTGACGGATACCCGCATCGACCGGGCGAAGCAGCTGCTGCGGAATTCCAATCTGAAAATTTATGAGATCGCCGAAGCCGTCGGCTACCGGGACTTGCAGTACTTCGGGCACTTGTTCAAAAAGCGCACAGGCCAAACTCCGAAGGAGTATCGATACGGAAAATGATCAGACGCCTCTTCGAAAACAAGAACATGTTGTTCTACAAAATGTTCGCTCTTGTATCCTTATCCGTGTTCATCCCGGTCGCCCTTGTCGGTTTGCTCTCTTACGAGAAATCCAAAACACAGCTCTCTACCGTTACGACGCAGTTTCTGGAAGACAACCTGCAGTTGAACGCCCGCCAGATCAACACGTTTCTTGGCAATGTGGAGAAAGAATCCGACAAGATGGTCGCTTCGCGGGATTTGCAGGTTCTGCTCGGGGCCAGGCCTCCGGCCAACCCGCAGGAAGAATATGAATTCATTAACCGGATGATCGAAATCATCTCGCACGAGAAAGGCTTTAACGAGCTTTATGTTTTCCCGAAGGACATCGAGAAATATCCCCGTTACCGCCAGTTGATCCGTTTAACGAAGATCGATCCCACCCCGTCTTTCTTCAAGCAGGTGTTCGATCTTCAGAATCGCGGGATGTGGTATCACGTATGGGACTCCAGCCTGCAACAGCCGATCTTCATTTACGTGCGGGCGATTCGGTCGTCTTACTATTATGAACCTCTTGGTGTGGTGGCGATCCAGATTCCAAACAACGCCGTTCGTGAGATGCTGTCTCCGCCGTCGTCCTTTAAGAATTACATGTTCTATATGGTGGACAGCGGCGGCAACGTCATATCCAAACCGGCCGCCCCCGGATTTAACGAGTCGTTGATGTCCGACAAGGATTGGTCCAAAGCGGAAACGGAGCTGAGCGTGGAAGGCTGGAAACTGGTGGCGGCAGTTCCGAAAAAGGATTTGACCGGGACGATCTCGCAAATCAAAAATTTCACGTTCTTGATCGTCATCGGCAGCCTTATGGTGATCACCGTGCTGCTGCTCGTCATTGTCAGAAGCTTCACCATCCCGATCAAAAAGCTCGTCAACCATATGAACCGGGTACGGATGGGGATGCTGCAGCCTTTTGTGTTCCACCAACATCACAAGGACGAAGTCGGCCAGCTCATCCGCGGGTACAATCAGATGATCGAAGGCATGAACGACCTGCTCGAAACGACAAGGAGCATGGAGGCGGATAAACGCAGGCTGGAACTGCAGACGTTGACCCACCAGATCAATCCTCATTTTTTCTACAACACGCTGGATGCCATTAAATGGAAGTCCGAGAAAGCGAATGTTCCCGATATCGCCTCCATGGTCATGAAGCTCGCCAATCTGCTGCGGTTTAGCCTCAATAACGGGGAGGAATGGACGACCGTAGAGAGGGAAGTCGAGCATGCCCGGCTTTATTTGGAAATTGAACAACTTCGAAGCCAGCGGTCGTTTCAAACGTTTTTCCAGGTAGACCCCGGCATTCTGAAATTGAAAATGATCAAGCTTGTGCTGCAGCCTCTGGTGGAGAACGCGGTCAAGCACGGGGTAAACCGTTTGCCGGAAGGTACGGGTAAAATCAGGCTTACAGCGAAGCGGCGGGAACAGGATCTGGTGTTTGTTATCGAAGACAACGGACCGGGGCTGCAGAGAGATTCGCCGTTGAAGCCGGAGCGGGAAAACAAAGGTCAACAACACGGCATCGGACTTCGCAATGTGAACAAACGTTTGCAACTTCATTTCGGCAGCGCGTACGGGGTCAGGATGGATGAGGGGCGCACCTCCGGCTTTCGGGTCACCGTGAGCGTTCCCGTCACGAATGAACACGGTTCGGATTAATTCCCCTGCCATTAGGCGGGGTTTTCTGTTGCGAATGGAACCTAACTCCAAAAATGATTCACTAAAAATACAGGGGGAAACTTTAAATCCCCCCTGTTAAATCTTCAGCAGCCCGCCGGTATCATGAGGGTATACCGAAGACAAGGGGGGCTGATCAATGGCGGTAAAATACGCATACAACACGCTGGTGTATGCCGGAGAAGATATCGAGCGGGGGATACGCAGACTTGCCGGGTTCGGTTACGACGGCGTCGAGTTTGTCGGGGAGCCGGAACGGATGGATGCCGGAAGGATCAGAGAGCTATTGGACGAGAACGGGATCGCGGCATCTTCCATCTGCGCGATTTACACTCCGGAACGCGACTTGGTCTCCAGCAATCCCGAGGTTCGCAAAAACGCGGTCAAGTACCTGAAAAGCTGCGTGGACTTCGCCAGCAAAATCGGGGCTCAGGGCATTTCCGTGACGCCTACGGCCAATATGAAAATCCATGCCGAAGCGGACGCCGCGACGGAATGGAAGTGGGCGATCGAAAGTCTTCGCGAAGCGGGCAGCTATGCGGGCGAGCATGGCATTCGCCTCGCCGTCGAAGCATGGAACCGCTATGAGAATTATTTGATCAACCGTTTGGAACAATCGCTGGCTCTAGTGACCGACGTCGGGTTGCCGAACGTCGGCTGCATGGGCGACACGTACCACATGAACATCGAAGAGGTCAGCATCGCGGATGCGTTCCGTTCGGTCGGAGACAAGCTGTTCTACGTGCACTTCGCCGACAGCAACCGGGCGGCGCCGGGACGGGGACATATCGATTTCAAGCCGATCGCGCAAGCCCTTACGGAAATCGGCTACAGCGGTTACATCTCCATGGAACTGCTTCCGCCCTTCGCCGATCCGTTCGGCGGCGTACGCATGGAAGAGTTTTACGATCAATACAGCAAAGAGTCGATTGAATATTTGAAAGCTTTGTTCGCATCCATCTGAGGGGAGGCACAAGAAATTGAAAACAATGTTGGCAGCCGTTCTGCATAAGCCGGGAGACATGCGTCTCGAGCAAATTCCGGTCCCCGAGATCGGCGGACACGAAGTGCTGATCGCCGTAAAGCGGGTCGGCATTTGCGGTACCGATCCCCACATTTTCCGCGGAACGTTCCCGGTTCCTTATCCTCTTGTGCAAGGGCACGAGTTCTCCGGAGAAGTCGTCGCGATAGGCCATGCGGTAACGACGGTGAAGATCGGCGACCGCGTGACCGCGGACATCAACATGAGCTGCGGCAAATGCTTCTATTGCCGCATGGGACAGAAGCTGTTCTGCGAGAGCATCAACCAGATCGGCGTGCATACGGACGGAGCCTTTGCCCAATATATGAAGGCCCCCGAGGCCAATATTTATAAAATCCCGGAAGAGATGACCTGGGAGGAAGCCGCTTATATCGAGCCGTTGGCCTGCGCGATCCGCGGCCAGGACCGGGCGAACATCACAATGGGGAGCACGGTCGCCATTATCGGCGCCGGCCCCATGGGACTCGTTCACGCGCAGCTCTCGAAGATGAACGGCGCCGGCAAGGTGATCATCAGCGAAATGAACGCCGTCCGCTTGGCGAAGGCGCGCGAGCTTGGCGTGGACCATGTCATCAACGCCGCGGAGGAGGACCCGGTTCAGGCGGTTCGAGACTTGACGGAAGGAAGGGGAGCCGATTTCGTTATTGAAGCGGTCGGTGCGATTCCGACTTACAACCAAGCTTTCCAGATGGTCCGCAAGGGCGGCACGCTCGTTACGTACGGAGCTGCGCCTGCGACGGCCACGATGGAGATCAAGCCTTTCGAAATCTACAGCAAAGAGCTGACCATTGTGGGATCTTATGCGGGGACTTACGACACTTGGGTGAAGGCGCTCGCCCTTGTTTCCGGCAAACGGTTTAAACCCGCAGACATCATTACCAAGACGATTCCGCTTACGCAAGTGGTCGAAGGGTTGCATGAGGCGATGAGCAACAAGAATACGATCAAAATTATGGTCGATTCCACGCAAGTCTGATTTTTTTCAAGGGGGGACACAACATCATGAACAGAAACAAAGGGATAAAAACCTCATTTATTCTTCTGCTCGTTTGCCTGTTCGTCTTAAGCGCATGCTCATCCAAATCGGATCAAGGTTCGGCTTCATCCGCAGCGTCTTCCGGTTCGGCATCGCAAAGCGCGAGTTCGGCTTCCGGCGCGAACGTGACGCTCAACGGCGTCTTCCTTGGCGCAACGTGGGGCCAGGCTACGCAAGAATTGGCCAAGGAATACGAGAAAGAAACCGGCGTGAAAGTGAATATCGAGCTGGTCGGCCGCGACGTCATGTACCAGAAGCTTGCGCTCGCCATCGCGGGCCAAGCCAATTACGACCTGTTCAACGTCGACTACAACTGGATTCCGGAATTCGCTTCCACCAACAGCCTGCTTCCGCTTGACGACCTGATCAAGAAGTACAACGTGGATACGTCGGCTTACCTGCCGCGCGCCCTCGCGCTGACGCAGTGGAACGGCAAGAACGGTTCCTTCGGCGAAGGCGGAACGATTTACGGCCTGCCGCAGACGATTCACCCGCACCTGCTGTGGTACCGCGCCGATCTATTTAACGACCCGAAAAACAAAGCCGATTTCAAAGCGAAGTACGGCTACGATCTGGCGCCGCCGAAAACGATGGCCCAGTTCAAGGACGCCGCGGAATTTTTCAACGGCAAGGTCGTGGACGGCCAGAAAATTTACGGCTGGGCCGCGCAAGCGTCGAAAGGCTTCGGCAACGTTCATACGTGGCTAAGCTTCCTGTACTCCAACGGCGCGGACGTGATCGATTGGAACACGATGAAGTCGTCCCTGTCCACTCCGCAAGCGATCGAAGCGACGAAAACCTGGGTCGATCTGCTGAAGTACTCGCCTCCGGGCATCAACGACTACACCTTTGCGGAAGTCGCATCCGACGCCGCTCAAGGAAAGCTTGCCATGGCGATTCACTGGTCCTGGTCCGCGTTCGAAGTCGACGATCCGAAGACGTCGAAGACGGTGGGCAAGTGGGAGTTCGTGCAACTCCCGGCGATGAAGGAATCCGTTCCCCATCTGGCCGGCTGGTCCATCGTCATTCCGAAGACGTCCAAGAACGCCGAGGAAGCCTTTAAATTCATGACCTGGCTGGAAAACAAACAGAACGATGTGAAGCAGGCTCTCATGGGCGGCGGCGATCCGGTGCGCACCGAATCCTACAGCGACCCGGCTCTGACAGGCGCCAAAATCGACGGCACCGACGTTCAGCGCTTCCGCCGCTACACCGCGCTCTCCGAAGCGATGAAGACGACCAAAGCCCGTCCTTTCTTCCCGCAGGAAGAAAAATGGGAAACGACCGTGTCGGAATATTTGAGCGCGGCTCAGTTCGGCAAAATGTCCGTAGAGGAAGCATTGGCGAAAGCCGACGAAGCCGTCAATAAAATGTTGAAATAACCGTGCGGCCGATTGGCAAGCATGAGGTTCGGAAGGGGGGGCCTCTCCCCCCTCTCGAACGTTTCCTGCAGGAGGGATGATGATGAAGAAACTCAGACTGGCCCGAACCGGCCCCTACCTGGTTATGGCTCCGGGAATGATCCTCCTGTTGCTGTTTTCGATTTATCCGGTTCTCTTTTTGCTGAAGATCAGCTTTCAAGAGTACAGCCCGATCAGCATCCGGAACCCATTCGTCGGATTCGCCAACTACACGAACTTGTTTCAGGATCATAACTTCTGGAACGCGCTTAAAGTTACCGCTATTTTTGTCGTCAGTACGGTCGCGCTTGAATTCGCCATCGGACTTGCGCTGGCGATCATTCTGAACCGTCTCCCGATCGGTCAGCGCTTGTTCCAATCGATCGTCCTGCTGCCGATCGCCATGGCGCCGACGGTCGTAGGCTTGATGTTCCGCTTCATGATGAACGAACAATACGGAGTTTTGAACTACTTCATGGAGCTGCTGGGCTTCTCCCGCCAGGCTTGGCTCTCCGATCTCCACCTGGCGCTGCCCGCGTTGATTATTACGGACATATGGCAATGGACGCCGTTCATGATGATTATCCTGCTCGCAGGCTTGAAAGGCATTCCGGACGAGCCTTACGAAGCGGCGAGCATCGACGGGGCGTCCCCGTGGCAAATGTTCCGTTACGTCACCATCCCGCAGCTGTCGCGCATCATCTCGATTGCCTTGCTGTTGCGTACGATCGATGCTTTCCGGATTTATGACACCATTTACATGATGACCAAGGGCGGCCCGATTAACGTAACGTCCACCTTGAGCTGGATCGTCTACGATCAGGGCTTCAAGTTCCTGGAATTCGGCTACGGCGCGGCAATCTGCGTGGTCATGCTCATTATCGTCGTCTCCTTTATTTCGCTTATTATGAAGAGAATGAATTTGTTTGAAGCGGAGGGCAGCCGATGAGACACCACCGAAGCAAGAGCGGACTTACCCTCCAATACGCGATCGTGATTATCGCCATGCTCTGCTTTGTTTTTCCCATTGTATGGATGATTCTGACTTCCCTGAAAAATGAAAATGACGCTTTCACCGCGGTGCCCAAATGGCTGTTCGCCGTCACCTGGGACAACTACCGAACGGTGCTCGTTGAACGGGAATTCGCGAGATTCCTGCTGAACAGTTTCCTCGTATCCGCTATATCCACGGTTGCTTCCGTCATTCTCGGATGCGGAATCGCTTATCCGTTCGCCCGGTACAACCTGAAGGGCGGCAAAAACGTCCTGACCTGGATTCTGACGCTGCGGATCGTTCCGCCCATCGTGTCGATTCTGCCCATCTATCTGGTGTTCTCCAAAATAGGCTTGCTGGACTCCTATATTGCGTTGGTGCTGATGTACACGTTTATGAACCTGCCGCTTGCGACCTGGCTTTTGTACGGATTTTTCAAAGACGTGCCCGGAGAGATCGAGGAGTCGGCTCTCGTGGACGGCAACACCCGGTTTACGGCATTCTTCCGCGTCATCTTCCCGATCATCGGGCCGGGACTGGTGTCGGCCGGATTGCTCAGCTTTATCTTCGCCTGGAATGAATTCCTGTTCGCGAATATCTTATCCGGTCCGCACGTTCGCACGGCCCCGGTAGGGTTGAACGAATATGCGACGCCCGTCAGCGTGCTCTGGGGGCAAATCGCGGCGGCCGGCACGATGATCATCATTCCGATCGCGATCATTACGCTGATTCTTCAGCGCAAGATGGTCAGCGGATTGACGATGGGCGCCGTCAAAGGATAAGGGGGGGAACCATATGTTCAAGTATAGTGCCACGCAATGGATTTACGGTGCCGAGCCTTTGGCGGCCAGCTTCGAGCGTTTGCACAGATTCGGCTATGACGGGATCGAGCTTGCCGGTGAGCCGGAGCAGCTCGACCGGGAGGAAATCAAGCGGCTGATGGAACGTTATGGCCTGATCTGCTCGTCGATCTGCGGCATTTACAAGCCGGAGCGGGATCTCTCCAGCTCCGATCGGGCGGTTCGCGCCAATGCGATCGCTTATGTAAAGTCCTGCGTGGATTTAGCCGTGGATACAGGGGCGGCTGTCGTGATCGCGGTTCCGTCGCCGGTAGGCAAGTCGGCGCCGGGAAGCTCCGCGCACGAAGAGTGGAACCATGCCGCGGCAAGTCTCCGGGAGGCGGGGGAGTATGCGGCGTCCCGGGGCATTCGCCTCGCCATCGAAGCGCTTAACCGGTTCGAGACCTACCTGGTCAATAAGCTCGAGGTGGCCAAAAAGCTTGTCGAAGAGGTGAGCGTAAGCAGCGTCGGGATCATGGCGGATTTGTTCCATATGAACATAGAAGAGAGAAATCCTTGCCAGGCGATCCGGAACATCGCCGACCACCTTGTTCACGTTCATATTGCGGACAATACACGGGAAGCGGCGGGTCTCGGCATCACCGATTTCGAATCCGTGCTGCGCACGTTGCTCGAAGTCGGTTATAAAGGGCCGCTGACGATGGAATTTCTGCCCCCGGTCTCCAATCCTTACGCTGCGGCCTCTATGAAAGCGGAAGACCGGACGATTTTCGACGAATTCACGCGGCAATCGATCGATCATATGAAGGCGTTGGAAAGAAAGATTGCTCTAGGATAAAAAGAACGACGGCGGAGCGGGCATGCTGCAGGCGCTCGGATTGCGGCTGCTCCCCGCGGCTGCGTTCCTCTTCCGTCGGTTCTTCCTCGAGGGAATTGTGTTAAGTTGCTACAGGAAAAGAACTCTTATTCGATGCTTCTGCCCTTCCATCAACCTCCTAATGAAACTGATATACGATTCATATATCATTTGATATGGAGAACAGCGCAACTGCGGTTGCCGCTTTTCTTCATAACCTTTTTTTTATTTTTGGGGTCGTTGCTGACGGCCCTCTTTTTTATGCTTGCATATTTTGCGGTCCCGCTTGTCATACTAAGCTGAAAAGTTCAACGAAAACAGGCGGGGGCGAAAAGCGTGAATGTTCAACGAGCGGCGGAAATTGCGGCTTCTCCGGTCATGGCGAATGTGACCTTTGACGGCGATCGGGTTTATATCCAGCATGTGGACGAGGCTACCGCAACCGCCCGCATTTATCCGCTCGATCAGCCGGAACGGGAGCAAAGCGTGCCGGTCAGCCAACTAAACGAGCATTGAAATCGCAAACCCCGAGCGCGCGCAAGGCGTACTCGGGGCTTTTTTGTCGATGCGTCGTTACTTCTTCTCTTCTTGGGGATGGACTTCGAACGCCGTCTGAATGCCGTCGATGATGTCCCGAACGGCGTCGCTGACCATATCCGTCGGCGTAATGTTTTCATGCCCGGCGGGCGTAGGGGAAGATGCTTCCGTGTACGATTCGACGTCTCCGTCTTTTCGGATCATTTCATTCGCTCCTTCTTCCGTCGTTCCCGTTATTATCGGTCGGAAGAAGAAAACTATTCCTAGAACAACAAATCTCAGTGCAAGCCGCCCCTATTCGCCGTCGCGGAACGCAAGCCCCAATCCCCGCTCGGCCACGTCGCGGATGAGCATATAGACGTCGCCGTTGGTCAAGTGCGACGGATCGCCGATTGTGTCCAGCGTCTCCTTCGTCACCCAGCCCCGGCTGACCAGATCGGCCAGCGCGTCGTCTTGCGAAGGGCCGGCGCCGCCGACGGCCCGGAGCAGAAGCGAAGCCGCTTCGCCGAGCGACAGCGGAAGCTTCGCCGGCTCGGAGATGCCGTTCAGCAGGCGCGAGAAGTCGCCCTTGAATTTGTCCGGATGCAGATCCCGAACCTGGCGGACGTTGTTGACGAAGCGCTGGACGTTCGTTGGGCCGTCCAAATTCCAGCCGTCGTTGCTGTGGCCTCCGGATGTCAGGTACATGCCGGCCGCGACGAGCAGCCCTTTGTACTGCTTATGCAGCATGTAGGCGGGCGTTTTGATGTGATAAGGCGTCAAGTCCATCCCTTGCTTGACGAGCATTTGCCTTAACTCGGCGATTCCCTCGGTCGACTGCGACAGCGCGGCGAAGCTGATGCCGCGTTCGATCGCCAGCTTGGCCGCGGCGCCCGCGGCTTCGCCCGTCGCCATGCCGAGGGGGACGACCCGCGCGCTGCCGTGCGGCACCGTATCGAAGCTGGCGGAGCGCCCGACGACCAGGAGGCCGTCCGTCACAGCGGGAACGAGGCAGCGGAACGGAACGCCGTACTGCTTCGGGCTCATCAGAATCGTCCCCGCCGCTCCTCCGCTCGTGCTTTGAATGTCGACGGCATACGAACCGTAAGCGATATCGTCCCAATGGGTGCGATTTTCCATCACGTCCGCAAGCGACAGCCGATACTCCCCGTCCAAGTGGCGGGATTCGCGCGTATAAAGCTCGGCGGCCGTTCCCGCGTATTCCAAATCCTTGAATTCGGGGAATCGGGTCTTCAGAAACGCTGCAATGCGAGGCGCTTCGCGCTTCCCGACCGCCAGCCCTTCGCGCACCGATGCCGGATCGGTCGGATCGACGCCGAACAGCTGCATGGCGTTGATCAAGATGGTGCCGTCGTTCTGGCGGCCGATATTCAGCCCGCGGAGCCTGACCTTGCCCGGATCGCTGGGCTTGTATTCGGCGGCTTCCTTGTACCCCCAAATGCTCATCCGATCGATGCCCGTGTCCGCGTGCTTGCCCATCGTCTCCCAGACGGCCTGCGTGACGCCGCTCATTTTGAAAATCAGCGTGGAGGCCATGAGGCTCTTCTTGTCCCCGATGTCTTCCCTTCCGAACGTATAGGAAGCCCCGGCAGCGGCGTAGATGTCCCCGTCCTGCGTGGCGTCGATCACCGCCCGCGAACGGATCGCCGCCTTGCTGCCGTCTTCCTTCGTCAGTTCCATTCCCGTCACGTTGGCGCGTCCACCGGCGCGGGCGACGATGGGCTTCCATTCTTTGACGTTCATCAGCAGATCGATGTTCGGCTCGTCCCGGACCATCTCGTAGAAAGCGTTGGCGGCCGTCGTCGTGTCGAACGCGTTGCCTTCCAGCCGGTCGTACCACTCTTGGAAAATGCCTTTGTTCAAAAATCGCGGCTTGCGAAGCGTGCTGAGAAATTTCGGCTGTTCGGGGGCAAAGTTCAGGTCGAGCACGTTCAGCCCGCCTTCCGTCGTCAATCCCCCCAGCATCGTGCGGTTCCTGCCGTCGGCGAGCAGCACATGCAAGCCGTTGCGCGCGGCCGAGACCGCGGCGGCGATCCCTTCCGGATCGGTGCCGGCGACGATGACGTCGTATTCGTCCGACAGCTTGCGCGCCGATTCGACGATCAGCAGCGGCCGGCTCCCGTGCGGATTGACGAGCCGGTTGCGGTATTGGGCATACCACCAGACGGAGACCGCGGCCCCGAGCAGAAGAAGGAGGGCTAGTACGGCTAAAGCCGTACGGTAGACGAAAGTTTTTCGCATAGAGGGACCGATTCATTCCTTCATATGTAAAATGAGTAGTGCGTGGAACGGCTCGTCGAATCGCGGCGAATTCCGTCCGTAGATGAGACGGTTCAATCGGGCGAGAAGTTCAGAGGCGGGCGGCCGTTCTTCTCAGCTCCTTCGGTCCCGGGGAGGCGGGCTTCCGCTCCCGCCAGAAGCACCGGAGGGCGCGGCCGACGCATGCCAGCGCGAGAACGGTGAACGCCAGCGCCCAGACGAGGGTGGGGATTCCGGTCATTTGCTGAAGGCTGGAAGCGTCTCCCGCATTCGAAGAATCCTGCAGGGCGTACAGGATCAAGGAAAAGGGCCCGATCGCGGACTCCTCCAGCGTAAGGAAGGCGACGAGCATGTAGTAGGCGTTGCGGAGCCAATCTTTCTGGAAATAGACGAGGACATTGAGCGCGATGAAGCCGATCAGCCAGGCGGAGCCGAAGCCGGTGTGCACGTAGAGGAGCAGCATGACGGCGGCGATCAGCGTCATCAGAACGAGACCGGCCTTCTGGCGCCGACGGGCATACAGCTCGAACAGCAAGAGCGCGAACAGAGACGCGCCCGCGTAGCCGGCCATCGCGACGGGCAGGTGGCTCCATCCGCTTGCCAGGCGAGAATAGGTGACGCCGCTATGGTCGGCATGAAGCTCGATGCGGACGACTTGCCCCGAGAGGAGGAGCGTGACCAAGGCATGGCTGAATTCGTGAATCATCGTATCCAGATTGCGGAAGAAGGAAGAGAACGGAATGAGACGGGTCAAGAAAACGGAGACCGCCAAATAGGCGATCGTCAGAAGCCACTTGTTCACCCGGGCACCTCGCAGCGGTTCAGGTTCGGTTCTCTTCTATTTTGGCACAGAGCGGGGGTTTTGTAAAAAAAGACAAAGCCGTTGCGGCGCTTCAATCATCCCGCGGACGATCGCGCCGGTTCCCGCATTGCCATTTTTCGACTGCATCTTCTCGTTCTTTAGCCGCATTGACGGTATGCCGTTCGGACTTTCATAATAGTACCGTATGGCATAAATTTACAGGGAGGAAGAGGGTTCGATGTCCAAACGAGTGCTGATTTTGACGGGAGACGGCGCCGAAGTGCTGGAGGTTTATTATCCGTTGTACCGGGTCAAAGAGGAAGGCTACGAAGCGGTCGTCGCCGCGCCGCGGAAAAAGGTGCTTCACACGGTATGCCACGATTTCGTCGACGGCTGGGATACGTATACGGAGAAGCCGGCGCATCAGCTGGCCGCCGACATCGCTTTCGCGGACGTCGATCCCGCCGAGTACGACGCCCTGATCATTCCCGGCGGACGCGCCCCGGAGTACATCCGCAATGACGCCGACGTTCCGCGCATCGTGCGGCATTTCCTTGAAGCCGACAAGCCGGTCGGAGCGGTCTGCCACGGCGCTCAAGTGTTTCTGGCGCTGGGCGACCGGTCGTTCTTCGAAGGCCGCACGCTGACCGCGTACAACGCCTGCAAGCTGGAAGTGGAGTCGCTCGGAGCCCGGTACGCCGCCGAAACGCTGCATGTCGACGGCAAGCTGGTCAGCGGGCACGCGTGGCCGGATTTGCCCGGATTCATGCGCGAATTCCTGGGTCTCCTTCGCCAACCTTCGAACAGGGAGCTCTCCCCTACGGTATAAATGAAGAAAAAGCGCCGTCCCACAACCGGGAACGGCGCTTTTTTTGGACGATTCAGCGTTTAGGTGCAAGGACGCCGAAAATAACGTGTACGCTTGCGCGAACACTCTGTTTTGCTATTGTTCGTTGCGAGCGGCAAAAGCGTTACCGGACCCGCGCTTTACGAACCCAGTGAACCTTATTTGGTCAAAATAACGTGTTTTGAAATTTTAACGAATTCCAGCGTCGCTATGACCGGCAATCGGCGGCATTTCCTCGATTTTTATCCTCAATAACGCTGCTGGGATTCGTTAGATTAGCCAAAAAGCCATTTCGACGCTTTTAGGAATGATACGATTCGTTAGCAGGTGGCTTTGAATGGCTCGCCGCCCAGGCAATCGTTGATTTTGACCTTTATGATTTCGCTTCGTTCAAATAGTGTTCGATAAACTTGACGGCGTTGTCGGGCTTTTGGGCTTTGGTGCGGACGGCGGCGATAAATTCGGAGCTTCCGTTCACGCCCAGCTCTTTGCCCAGCCCGGTGCCGGACAGGTCGATGCCGTACACCTTCTCGGCCGGATCGTCCTCGGTCTTCGCCTTGCGCGCCGCACCGGATTGCAGCAGCGACTGCACGGACGAACCGGACAGCGAATCGAGCGGAAGGAACGCGCCTTGCGCCGCCAGCTTATCGAAGTTCGCCTTGTCGACGATGAACAGGTCCGACTTGTCTTCCATCAGGACGAGCATACTCTTCTGCAGCAGCGCCATATCCTGCTCGCTCTTCATGTCGGAAGGAACGTAGGTCAGGTTGGCGACAACGCGCTTCCAATCCGGGAACTGCTTCAATATATCGTTCGCGAGCGGCTCCGTGTCGCTGCCGAAACCCTCTCCGTAGAGATAATTGCCGAAAAACATGACCGAGACGTCCGCGGGGGGAAGCTTGGCCAGCCGCTCCTGCTCGGCGCGGTGGTCCGCATAGCTCTTCATTCCGTATCCGATCAAGGCCAGAACGACGATTCCGATCAAGATATGAAACTTGTAATAATGGAAAAAATGATCCCATTTTTGCGCTTTGTCGGCCATTTTCTTGTACTTTCCGTAGACTTGCTGCTCGTATTCCGCTTTGGCCTGCCGCTCCTCGTAATCGCGGATGAACCGGTAAGCCTCGGTGACGGCGTCGAGATCGACCCATCCTTCCGCGGGCGGCTCCGCGCCTTCACGCATTTTCTGGGCGCGCGCCCTTCGCGTCAGCAGGTAGTAACGGTTTTCCAATTCTTCCTTGCTCGCAGTCTCCGGAAGCCCAAGCACGGCGTAAGCTTGTTTCAAATCTTCCATTTGCGTCACCTTCTGTCGTTATCGTCACTCATCAATTAGTATACGTTATAATAGGAAACGGTTCCACTTGCGCCCGACCGCTGCGGTCCGCCGGTTCCGAGGCTAATCGCCGCGACATTCATGAGGGTGCGACCGGGAAAGGAGGAGCGGCCATGGAGCGTCTCGGCCGCGCGCCTGCGACGGCGTGACGCCCTTCACCTGCTTGAACAGCTTCGTGAAATAATTCGGACTGCCGCAGCCGACCCGGTCCGCAATCTCCGTCACGGTCAGGTCGGTGCGCAGCAGCAGACGCTCCGCTTCGTTCATCCGATACGCATTCACGTATTCGATGAAGGTGCGCCCCGTCAGCTTTTTGAACAGCTGGGGCGGCAGTCCGGCACCCGGATCCGAAAAATATTGAAAGGGTATTCATGACCTTGCAAATACGTATAGAGAAGCCGAGCGCTGCAGCGGATATAATCGGGTTGTACTTTGCGAGTTAGCACTAATATAGGGCTTGCTGAACAAGATCAATTTAAGCTGCTCCCAACGCATGAGCCTAGACCGTGATTTTCTTTGCGGTTTTCATGCAAAAAATCGGACGGAACGCAATGAATCTGAAAAAAGAGAAAAAAAGAACCCGCAGTCGCCGTTCCAGGTTCATAACCAGAAACTGGATAGCGATGACAGTTAAACTTGTATGAGCACCGCGGGAGCAAATTCGGCCCAAACCCAACTTGCGTTTGCCTTCGCCGAACTTTCCTTCGATCGCATTGCGCTGTGCAGCGTCTTGCTTCTCTTGCTTTCGATCATCGGCGTCACGTTGTTCTTTGGATGGCCTGCC
>NZ_AUCP01000089.1 GCF_000429825.1 Cohnella thermotolerans DSM 17683 | reverse complement strand
GTAAGACCCCTGGAAGAACACCAGGTAGATAGGCTCGGGGTGGAAGCGCGGCAACGCGTGGAGCTGACGAGTACTAATCGGTCGAGGGCTTATCCTAAGACACGTAAGGGCGCATTCGTTTCGTATCCGGTTATCAAGGCGCAAGGCCTTGAACATTCGGTCCGGTGGTGATGGCGGAGGGGTTCCACGCGTACCCATCCCGAACACGACCGTTAAGCCCTCCAGCGCCGATGGTACTTGGACCGCAGGGTCCTGGGAGAGTAGGACGCTGCCGGGCCGGATCACAACTTCATCTTATTCCCCGATAGCTCAGTCGGTAGAGCACTCGACTGTTAATCGAGTTGTCACAGGTTCGAGTCCTGTTCGGGGAGCCATTCTGGAGAGATGTCCGAGTTTGGTCGAAGGAGCACGATTGGAAATCGTGTAGGCGTCACAAGCGTCTCGAGGGTTCGAATCCCTCTCTCTCCGCCAGCGCGGCCCGTTGGTCAAGGGGTTAAGACACCTCCCTTTCACGGAGGTAACAGGGGTTCGAATCCCCTACGGGTCACCACTTTCACTCAAAATCCGAAAAAAACTTGAGAAATCAAGAAATTAGGGCTTGCAAAAGAGTGGTCGTTTGATGTATGATATTAAACGTCGCCTCTGAGGAAAGCTAGTCCAACGTCGCGGGGTGGAGCAGTCCGGTAGCTCGTCGGGCTCATAACCCGAAGGCCGCAGGTTCAAATCCTGCCCCCGCAACCAAATGATCTACCTTCGGACGAACGATCCGAGAATGATGTGGAGCCGTGGTGTAGAGGCCTAACATGCCTGCCTGTCACGCAGGAGACCGCGGGTTCGAATCCCGTCGGCTCCGCCATTCAAAACCTTAACCTCGGCTCGGTAGCTCAGTTGGTAGAGCAGAGGACTGAAAATCCTCGTGTCGGCGGTTCGATTCCGTCCCGAGCCACCATGAGTAGGAAGCGCATGACGAGCCGGTGTAGCTCAATTGGTAGAGCAACTGACTTGTAATCAGTAGGTTGGGGGTTCAATTCCTCTCGCCGGCACCATTGGAGAGCTGCCTTGGAGGGTTAGCGAAGTGGCCAAACGCGGGAGACTGTAAATCTCTTCCTTCGGGTTCGGTGGTTCGAATCCATCACCCTCCACCACTTACCTTTCTTAGGGGCATAGTTTAAAGGTAGAACAGCGGTCTCCAAAACCGTTAGTGTGGGTTCAATTCCTGCTGCCCCTGCCAATTGAATAGCATGGCGGTCGTGGCGAAGTGGTTAACGCACCGGATTGTGGCTCCGGCACTCGGGGGTTCAAGTCCCCTCGATCGCCCCATCTAACAACCTCATATTGGGGATTAGCCAAGCGGTAAGGCAACGGACTTTGACTCCGTCATTCCTAGGTTCGAATCCTAGATCCCCAGCCATGTGCGTGCGGAAATAGCTCAGTGGTAGAGCATCTCGTTGCCAACGAGAAGGTCGCGGGTTCGAATCCCGTTTTCCGCTCCATCTACTTTATGGCGCCATAGCCAAGTGGTAAGGCAGAGCTCTGCAAAAGCTTTACCCCCAGTTCGAATCTGGGTGGCGCCTCCATTAAATTTCATATGCGCCCTTAGCTCAGCTGGATAGAGCGTTAGACTACGAATCTAAAGGTCAGGAGTTCGAATCTCTTAGGGCGCGCCACCCTTGCCGGTGTGGCGGAATGGCAGACGCGACGGACTCAAAATCCGTTTCCCGCAAGGGAGTGGGGGTTCAAGTCCCTTCACCGGCACCAAAATCAAACGTTAGGCCTCAGGATGATTCCTGAGGTTTTTTTGCATATTGAAGTAAAGGGCAAGACGCTTCTGTGTTGAGTAGTTCGCCAGCCACCTCGAATACGGTTTGCGCCACAACTTCAATCTCGTCCCCGGCCTGAACTTTGAACACATCTGCGAATTGACGCTCCTTCACTTTCTTCCATTTTTCCCGCAGCTTCATGATCAGATTTTGATAATATCAAAACATATATGACTATACAAAAATAATTGTTGCTTTTTCAAAACGATTTATTATAATTAAAACATACTTAACTCATGGGATTAATTTATCATTGGGGTGGATTAAAATGAAAAAGACATTAGCTGCACTCGCAATAACAGGATTGCTCGCCGGGGTATTGAGCGGATGCGGCTCGAACAGTGAATCGAAGGCCGGGAGCGATACGATTCGAATCGGGCTTGCTGCTCCGATCTCCGGTACGCAGGCGCAATACGGCACCGCTTTTAAGAACGGCGCCGAACTGGCGGCGGCTCAAATTAATGACGCGGGCGGCATTGACGGCAAGAAGGTCGAAATCGTGGTCCAGGACGATAAAGGGGATTCGAATGAAGCGGTGAACGTTGCCAACAAATTCGTAACGGACAAGAGTATTTTGGCAGTCGTAGGTCACTTTAACAGCTCGGCTACTTTGGCGACCGCTCCGATTTATAACAAAAATAAAATCGTTCAGGTATCTCCGTCGTCAAGCGCTCCGGCCGTAACGGATGCCGGGGAGTACACGTTCCGCGTCATTACGACGGATGCGTTCCAGGCCGATTACCTCGCAAGGTGGTCCAAAGAGTTGGGATACGGCAAGGTCGCCTTGATTTATGAGCAATCCGACTTCGGACTGGGACTTCTTAATGTTTATAAGCAGTCCGCTTCGGCGAACAACATTGAAGTGGTTGCCGCGGAAGCCTACAATCCCGGCGATAAAGACTTCAGCACGATATTGACGAAGATTAAGGAGAAGCAGCCGGATGCGATCTTTATCGGCGGATTCTATAATGAAGCTGCCCTGATTGCCCAGCAGGCGAAGAAGCTGAATTTCGATGTTGATTTTATCGGCGTGGACAGTCTTTACTCGGAAGCGTTGCTGGACTTGGGCAAAGAGTCGGTGGAAGGGTTTAAGCTGATCGGCTTCTTCTATCCGGGCGGCGATAACGCTGAAGCCACCAAGTTTGATGAAGAATATCAGGCCAAATACAACAGCAAGCCGGATACGTATGCCGCCTACGCTTACGTTGCAACTTCTGTAATTATCAAAGCGATCCAAGAGAAGGGTGCCGATCGCGAAAGCATCAAATCCTATCTGGAGACATTAAAAGATTACAAGAGCGCAACAGGGGTAATCAGCTTCGATAAAAACGGCGACGTTGTGACGGTGCCTTCGCGATTGACGGTTCATGGCGGCAAATTCGAACTTTACAAATGATTATGGTACTCGGAGCAGGAAAGCCATATTTCCTGCTCCCTGGCTTTGAAAGGATGTTGTTATGTTCCTTCAGCAATTAACCAACGGACTGACCGTCGGCATGATTTATGCCTTGATCGCCCTGGGCTACACGATGGTGTACGGGATATTGAAAATCGTCAATTTTGCGCATGGCGATATTTTTATGATCGGCAGCTTTTTGGGTCTCTTTTTTATGCAGGAATTTCACCTTCCTTTATATCTCGCTTTTTTGCTGTCGGCTGCGGTAACGGCGGTATTAGGCGTCCTTATTGAACGTTTGGCCTATCGTCCGCTTAGGATGGCGGATCGGATCGTGCCGTTAATTAGCGCCTTGGGGGTGTCCACGCTGCTGGTCAGCCTGGCGCAGAAATTGTGGGGAACGGAAATGCATCCTTTCCCGACCGCTTTTGGCAGCCGGACCTATACGCTTGGAAGCATTACATTTTCGGAAATTCAAATTTTGATATTGGTGCTGTCCTTTATATTGATGCTTGCCCTGCAGCTATTCGTAACGCGAACGAAGACGGGAACCGCCATGCGGGCAACCTCGATGAGCCTGACCAATGCCGCATTGATGGGAATTAATACGAATCGGATGATCAGTCTTGCGTTTGCGATCGGCTCGGCACTGGCCTCCTGCGCCGGGATTATGGTCGGGATTTATTACAACGCCGTCTATCCGACGATGGGCTATATGGCAGGGATCAATGCGTTTACGGCTGCGGTGCTTGGAGGGATAGGGAACATACCGGGAGCGATGCTGGGGGGAGTGCTGCTCGGCCTGGTCGAAACGCTCGGCGGCGCTTATATTTCCACGCAATACAAGAGCGTCATATCGTTCTCTATTTTGATCCTCGTACTGCTGATCAGACCCTCGGGCATCCTCGGCAGCAAAGATATCAACAAGGTATAGGTGAAAAGTATGAGAAAGAAAACGGCTATGATTGCCGTGGCTGCCCTGTCCATCGTCGTGCCTGTGGCGCTTCAGCAAGTCAATGATTACTTGCTGCATGTCGTTATCATGATCGGTATCTTTTCCGTACTCTCGCTGAGTCTCAATGTGATCATCGGCTATGCGGGACAATTTGCGCTCGGACATGCGGCCTTTTACGGAATCGGAGCTTACGCCGCGGCGCTTCTAATGCTGCATTTCGATCTGTCCTTCTGGATCGCGCTTCCTGCGTCGGCGGTTATTGCGGGATTGGCCGGCTTTCTATTGGGCAGCCCCGTGATCCGGTTAAAGGGAGATTATTTAGGCATCGTTACCTTGGGCTTTGGGGAAATCGTCCGGCTGATTTTTGTCGGCTGGGTGGATGTGACGCGCGGACCGATGGGCTTGCCCGGCATTCCCGCTCCTTCGCTCTTCGGATTTACGTTCAGCGGGAAGCTGGAGTTTTATTACTTAATCTTGCTGCTTGTGCTCGTCACTTATTTTGTCATCAACAGGCTGGTGCATTCCGGAGTGGGACTCAGCCTGCTGGCGATACGCGAAGACGAGACGCTGGCGCAATCGATCGGTATCCGGCCGAATAAATACAAGCTGCTGGCATTTACGGTAGGGGGATTTTTTGCCGGGGCGGCAGGCGCATTTTGGGCCAGCTACATTTCTTACGTCAGTCCCGACGCCTTTCGATATTTGGATTCCGTGAACATTTTGGCGATGGTTATTTTGGGGGGAGCGGCGAGTTTGCCCGGATCCATCCTTGGGGCGGTTATATTGGTGGCGGCTCCCGAAATTTTAAGATACGTCAGCGATTATCGCATGATTTTGCTCGGACTGGCGATTGTGCTCATGATGATCTTCAAGCCTTCCGGGTTTTGGGGAGAGAAGCACCGGAGGCGTAACTTCTACGGAAACGTACGGAAGGGCGAGAGCAAGTAATGGATAAGGTACTCGAACTCAAGAAGGTGTCGGTGAATTTCGGCGGCTTGGCAGCTTTGCGCGAAGTCGACTTGGATGTGCGCCGCGGTGAGATTTTATCGATTATCGGCCCGAACGGAGCGGGGAAGACCACCCTTTTTAATTTGCTCACAGGGATCTATCGGCCCACCTCCGGAACGATCACCTATAAGAACACGGTAATCAACAAGCTTAAGCCTTATCGACGAGTCGAGCTTGGCTTGGCGCGAACTTTCCAAAATACAAGATTGCTCAAAAACATGACCGTGCTCGAAAACGTGCTTGTGGTGCACGCCGAATGTAACAAAGAAGGGATATTTGCGGCGGTGTTCAACTCGCGGGCTCATCTCCGGCGCAAGCGTGAGGCGATTGTACAGGAGTGTGTGGAGAAGCTGGCCATGGTCGGCCTGGAACACAAGCTGGATGTACTCGCAGGCAGCTTGCCCTACGGTGAGCAACGTTTGCTGGAAATTGCCAGAGCGTTGGCAACGGGCTGCGAAGTGCTGCTTCTGGATGAGCCTGCCGCCGGAATGAATGCCGTGGAGAAAGCGGAGCTGGTCAAAAAAATCAAACGGCTATCCAAGCAATTCAGCATTGATATGATCTTGATCGAGCATGACATGGGGATGGTTATGGAAATTTCCGATCGTATTGTCGTACTGAATTACGGCATGAAAATTGCCGAAGGCAGCCCGCGGCAAATTCAGAATGACCCGAATGTCATTAACGCATATTTGGGCGGGGAGGCCGAGGAACTGTGACGGACGGCCGAAGCAAGCAGAAAATCCTTGAAATCGACGGACTGCACGTAAGCTATGGCGTCATCCAGGCGGTAAAGCAATTGAGCCTGGACATCTATTCCGGTGAAATCGTTGCGCTGATTGGAACGAACGGCTCCGGCAAGACCACCACGCTGCGCAGCATTTCGGGCCTTGTCGGGGATACGAGGGGAAGAATCCTGTTCGCAGGCCGCGATATTACGAAGCTTGAGCCGCATCGTATCGTGAAGCTGGGAATTTCCCAGGTTCCCGAAGGCAGAGGCGTTTTTCCCGATCTGACGGTGCTGGACAATTTGCGGCTCGGAGCCTACGTTCGCCGTGATAGAGCCGAAATATCGGCGGACATTCATAAAATGTATCAATTGTTTCCGCGATTGGAAGAACGGAAAAAACAGCTTGCAGGCACGTTGAGCGGGGGCGAACAGCAAATGCTGGCCATCGCCCGCGCATTAATGGCCAGACCCAGGCTGCTGCTGTTGGATGAGCCGTCCATGGGATTGGCTCCCCTGATGGTTAAGGAAATCTATGCGGCCATTCGGCAGATTAACCAAGACGGCGTATCCGTTCTTCTGGTGGAGCAAAATGCCAGGATGGCGCTGGCGGCAGCCCATCGCGGCTACGTCATGGAAACGGGCAGCATTGTCGTGCAGGGGACTGCCGAGGAATTGAGGAGCAACGATGTGGTGAAATCCGTCTACCTGGGCATTAACTAGTAATTACACATTGGGGGAGGCAGCTTAAATAATGGAACAGCATACGGAGAAGGAACGGAAACAAAAGCTAAATCATGATGAAAGCCTGGAGCCGGTAGATCCGTATACGATTATGGCCAAATTATTTGCCCATTTATCCAAAGCGGTTGTAGATCGTTTTGGAGAAGCGGGGAAGGACGCGATTCGTGAAGGGGTGCGCACGTTTGGCGAGGAACGGGGCCGGGATATTGCCCGCCGGGCGGCGGCCGCGGGACAGCCGAACGATATCCGCAGTTATTTGCCGAATTACGATATGGGACGCAGCGATCTGTTTGAATACGTTACGGAATACCATCCGCTTGAAATCGAGCAAAATTTCACCCGGTGCGCCTTCGGTGATCAATGGAAGAAGGACGGTATGGAGGAATACGGCATTTTGTATTGTCAAATGATCGATCCGGCGATTGCCAGAGGGTACAATGCTGATTTTGAAGTGGAGCACGATAAATATTTGCTTAAAGACGGGTACTGCCATTTCAGGTTTAAAATGAATAGCTCCGGCAACGGAAACGGTGCGGACAAGGAACAAGCCGGAGGCGAGGGCCATGACGATTAACGCCGGACGCCTCTGGGATCGGCTGATGGAATTGGGTGAGATCGGCATTGGGGAGAGCGGGGGAGTGACCCGCTTCTCCTTCACGCAAGAAGAACGTCGGGCCAAGGATTTGGTGGCACGCTATATGAAGGAAGCGGGGCTAGCGGTGCGAGAGGATGCGGCCGGCAATCTGATCGGCCGCCGGGAGGGAACGGATTCCCGGGCTCCCGTCGTCCTTACGGGCTCTCATATTGATACGGTGCCTGACGGCGGCAAATTCGACGGAGCCTTGGGCGTGGTCGCGGCGATTGAGGCTGTGCAAGCGATGGAAGAGCAAGGGATGGCCACTGTTCATCCCATAGAGGTAGTCGCCTTTACCGACGAGGAAGGCTCGCGGTTCGGGTTCGGTATGCTGGGAAGCCGGGCGATGGCCGGAACTTTGCGGCCGGAAGATCTGGAGCACAAGGATGCGGACCGGATTTCGATTGCCGAGGCGATGAGATCGGCGGGCTTGCAGCCTGAGCGGCTGCACGAGGCGGCCAAAGCGCCGGAGCAAGTCAAGGCGTATGTGGAGCTTCATATTGAGCAGGGCAAGGTGCTGGAACATCGGGATCAGCCTGTCGGCCTTGTTACCGGGATTGCCGGACCGCTGTGGCAGCAAATCACGATTACGGGTCAGGCGGGGCATGCCGGGGCAACCCCGATGAACATAAGAAAGGATCCGATGCAGGCCGCCGCCGAGATGTTGAACTACATTTATACAGAGACCCGGAAATTTCCGAACGCCGTGGCCACGGTCGGCAAGTTCCGGATGCTTCCCGGCGGAATCAATGTGATCCCGAGTCAGGTTCAGTTTTCACTTGATTTGCGGGATATTGAGGAGTCGGACAGAGATGTGCTGGAAGCCCGGATAAGGAATTATGCAAGCAAGGTGTGCAGGAAGCATCGCACGGAGCTTGCGATCGAGCTGCTGCAAAGAGTCGCTCCGGCGCCAAGCTCCCCGGAAGTGAAGGAAGCCATTGCGGTCGCAGGGCAGCTCGCCGGGCTGTCGGACCTGCCCGAGCTTGCAAGCGGTGCAGGCCATGACGGGATGCAGTTTAGCGAGAAATGGCCTCTGGGGATGATCTTCGTACGCTCCCGTGACGGAATCAGCCATCATCCGGAGGAATGGAGCTCCGAAGCGGACTGCGGGCTCGGGGCCCAGGTGCTGTACCATACTTTGCTCCAGCTGGCGCAATAAACTTCGCAAAAAAAGAACCTCGCCTCAAGAGTTAAGAGCGAGGTTCTTTTTTGGACGCGGATTGCAGCTGATAACCGAATTGAGCGGATATCGAAGCCGCTGCCGCAAGCAGATCGGTTCGAATGTCATCTTCTTGCTCCTTGATTCGTGCCAGAGAACCGACAATGCTGATCGTGCCGACGATTCGATGCGCGGCATCCTTGATGGGAGCTGCCATGCTGTAGGCGCCCGTTTCGATTTCTTCATCCTCGATTCCGTAGCCCTGTTCCCGAATCTGCTGCAGATTGCTCAGAAGCTTCTTTTTGTCCGTGATTGTTTTATCCGTCAATGAAGTGAGCTTATTGTGGTTCAGGAAATTTTGCAGCTCGGCCTCGGACATATGCGCCAAAAATACTTTGCCGGAAGCGGAGGCGTGCATAGGCAGCTTATGCCCCGCTCTTGAACTGATAATGAAGTAGTTGTTGGGCGATTCCACTTTGTCCACGCAAAAAATTTGTTCGTGCTGGTACACATATAAATGGGAGGTTCCATGATACTTTTTGGTCAGATCGGTTAAATAGGTATGGCCGATTTCTTTCAGATCGAGACTTTGTGAGACGAGGTTCGCCTTAAGCAGAAATTCCAGACCCAGCTTGTATTTGCCGTTATCCTGGTTTTTATCGATGTACGAATAGGCGCTCAGCGTATGGATCAGGCCGTATACCGTACTAATATTCAAGTTAAGCTTCTCGCTGATTTCCGTCAGCGACAATTGAGTATGCAAGGAATCGAAGCAGTTGATGATATCGAGGGCCCGCTGTACCGATTGGATCAGGCGAGGTTTTTTTTCGCTCACAACTTGGTGCCTCCCGTAACACGTAAAATGGCTATAATACTATAGTTAAGTTTAATTATGATAATGTCAATAGGGATTTGTTATTATAAAATGCTTTATCCAAATCGTTATCCGCTCAAGCTGATGACAGGAAAGCAAATTCCATCTGCTTCTGCGACTTTCACGGCTTCTGTACCGTCGCCATATCCTGTAGCAGCAGGAAGGGAGTGAGAAATCGGTGAAGAAGCTTACTTTGGAGACAGCCAAGCAATTAATTGCGGTTGCCGAACAAAAATCCCGCCAGATGGGGCTTTTCAGCAATATTGCCATTGTTGACGAAGGAGCGAATCTGATTGCTTTTGCCCGAATGGAGAATGCTCGCATCGCAGGAATTGAAATTTCCAAGAATAAAGCGTGGACGAGTGTCAGCATGCAAATGCCAACAGCAAATTTGGCACAATCAGCGCTTCCGGGCGGTCCGTCGTTTGGCGTGAATACGACCAACTTCGGTAAAGTCGTCATTCTGGGAGGGGGGATTCCTCTCATTAGCGAGGGACATATCGTCGGCGGGATTGGGGTAAGCGGGGGGAGCAGCGCGCAAGACATCGAAATTGCCAACGCGGCGGTGCAATTGTTTGAGAAGATGAATAAAGGGACTTCCAACATCGACGCACGAATCGGTTTATCACGAAGTTACAGTTAATCCATTCCATAAGGGGTGATGGAGGCATTCGAAGAAGGCCGGCATGCGTTTCTGCCAGCCTTCTTCTCGTTTCTAAATGGATGGGCGCAAATGATCCGGCATTGGATGGTTATTTTTGACGCGATTTCTTTTATCATAGTGGTCAAGTCGGAATTCAACGGGGAGTGAGTTCGGTTTATGTCAACCACAAATGATGAAAAAGTATCCAAGATCGAGATCATCAAGCGGCAGAGCCGTCACCTGCGGGGCACGATTAAGGAAGCGTTGCAGGACGGAGAACCGAAGTTTTCCGAGGACAATGTTCAAGTGCTCAAATTCCACGGCGTCTATCAGCAGGATGACCGGGATTTGCGGGCGCAGCTTAAGAAAGAGGGGAAAGAGCGGCATTACAGCATGATGATCCGCGCCCGCATTCCGGGCGGCGTGCTGTCTCCGGAGCAATACCTCGTTTTTGACCGGCTGGCGGACGAGTATACGGATTACAAAAACATGCGCATCACCACCCGCCAAACCTTGCAGCTTCACGGTATTCTGAAGGGTGATCTGAAGACGACGATCAAGACGCTGAACGAAGCGCTGGTGACGACGCTTGGGGCATGCGGCGATTCCGGCCGCAATACGATCTGCTGCGCGGAACCGGGAGACGAGCCGTTTCGCGAGGAGATGCGTCACGATGTGCTGGCGCTTGCGGACCGGCTCAGTGCGAAGACCAATGCGTATCATGAAATCTGGGTGGACGGCGAACCCGTTCAATTGGCGGAAGGAGAAACGGAAGAGCCGCTGTACGGGGAAGCGTACCTTCCGCGCAAGTTCAAGGTGGCGATCGTGCCGGAAGGGGACAACTGCCTGGACGTGTACGACAACGATATAGGCTTGGTGGCGCATATCCGGGACGGCCATATCGAGGGATATACGGTGCTGGTCGGCGGCGGCATGGGACGGCTGGCGCTGGATCAGGACACCTATCCGCGGCTGGCCAGCCCCCTCTGCTATGTCGCCCGGGACAAGGCGGTCGGGACGATTCTGGACGTTTGCGTGGCGATCGTCACGATTGAACGAGATTTCGGCGACCGTTCGAACCGTCGTTTTGCCCGCATGAAATATTTGATCGACAAGCGGGGGCTGGCCTGGTTCCGGGAAGAAGTCGAGTCGCGGCTTGGACGGAAGCTGGAACCGCCGAGGCAGCTGGAGTGGGCGAACGGGAACGATCATCTCGGTTGGCATCGGGAACGCGACGGCGTGAGCTATTTGGGGTTGTTTGTTCCGTACGGCCGCATCAAAGATACGGAGACGATGCGGCTGAAATCGGCGCTCCGCGATATCATGCGGACGTTCCGGCCGACCGTGCGCTTTACTTCGCAGCAAAATGTCATTCTGAGCGGTCTGGCGGACGAGCAGCGGCCCGCCATCGAAGAACTGCTGCGCGCCTCCGGCGTGCCGCTGCCGGAGGAGTTGTCC
This sequence comes from Cohnella thermotolerans DSM 17683, assembly GCF_000429825.1. Lineage (GTDB taxonomy): Bacteria > Bacillota > Bacilli > Paenibacillales > Paenibacillaceae > Cohnella > Cohnella thermotolerans. The sequence goes on along the minus strand of NZ_AUCP01000089.1, from coordinate 5,243 downwards.
AAGGTACGGCAAAATACGATGGCTTGCGTATCGCTGCCTACTTGCGGACTTGCGCTGGCCGAATCGGAGCGGGCGCTGCCGGAGCTGATGCCGCAATTCGAGCAATTGTTTGACGAGCTGGGACTTTCCGATGAGGACATCACCATTCGGATGACCGGCTGTTCGAACGGTTGCGCGCGCCCATATAACGCCAATATCGCTTTTATCGGACGCGCGCCGGGGAAATATGACATCTTCTTGGGAGGCAGCGCTCTCGGCACGGCTTTAAACGAGCGGTTCCGGGAGACGGTGCCGTTCGAGCAATTGGTGTCTGCGGTTCGTCCGGTGCTGGAGTCTTTCGTTCGGGATCGGGAATCCGGCGAAGATTTCGGGACGTATTGGCGGCGGACAGGAGCGGGTGGATACCGTAGCTAAAGGATTGGCAGGGAAGCGGATCGCCATTGCCGGCTCCCGCAAAATACGGGAGCCGTGCAATTATTGAGCGTGGCGGTTCGCCCGCTACTACCACAATGTGTCGACGAAGAGAGGGATGATGAGATGAAAAACCGTCAAGTTCGGGTTGCCGTTGTACAGTCCGCGCCCGTCTTATTTGATAAACATTCCGCTTTGGATAAAATCGCAAGCATGACAAGAGAGGCCGCCGGTCAAGGCGCGCGTCTGATCGTGTTCCCCGAAGTATTCCTGCCCGGTTATCCGCGAGGACTCAGTTTCGGCGCACGTGTCGGCAGTCGTACAATCGAAGGGAGAAAGGATTGGCAGCGCTACTGGGAAAGCTCGATCCAAGTTCCGGGACCCGAAACCGAGATGTTGGGCGAACTGGCAAAAGAGCTGGAGGTTTATTTGGTTATTGGCGTGGTAGAGCGGGATCAGGAGTTCAGCACGGGCACTTTGTTCAATTCGATGATCTATATCGGACCGGACGGAACTTTTCTGGGCAAACACCGCAAGCTGGTACCTACCGGCTCCGAGCGTCTTCTGTGGGGGCAGGGGGACGGCAGCACGTTAACCGTCATCGATACGCCGTTCGGCAGAATTGGCGGGTTGATTTGCTGGGAAAATTACATGCCCTTGGCCCGGACGGCCATGTATGCGCAAGGCATCGACATCTATATTGCGCCTACGGCGGATGCCCGCGATACGTGGCAGGCCACGATCCGTCATATCGCTTGCGAAGGCCGCTGCTATGTCCTTTCCTGCAATCAGTTTGCCACCAAGGCGACCTATCCCGCCGATCTGGCTTATTATGCGGACATTCAGGACGATGACGACATTTTGAGCCGGGGCGGCAGCGCCATTGTCGGACCGCTTGGCGAGTATGTCGTCGAGCCGCTATATCACGAAGAAGGGATTCTGATCGCGACATTGGAACTTGACGAAATTACGCAAAGCCGATTTGATTTTGACGTCGTCGGCCATTATAGCCGACCGGACGTCTTCCAATTAATCGTAAACGATAAAAAGCAGGAAATCGTCCGAAAGTGGAGCTGACCCTGTAAACTCCAAAGCGCAAAAAACCAAAAACTCAATTGGCGAAATGCCAATTTGATGATTCACAATCTGTCCAGCAAAGAGCAGGTAATGCTTTCCGATCTGGTTCATGAGGTGTTGGTCTAATCCAGGCGCCATTTCCGCTCGTTTTTGGGTATTTTGCGGAGATGACCGATCTCTGAGGAGGGATAAATAACGAATGCGGAACGTAGGACTCGTATTGGGAGGCGGAGCGGTCAGAGGGCTTGCCCATTTGGGCTGTTAAAGGTTTTTGAGACGCATTGTATTCCCATTGATTGCGTCGTCGGCACCAGCATGGGGGGAGCGATCGGCGGTCTTTACGCGGCAGGGATATCGGCGCATGAGATTGAGGATCTCTTGCTGAGTACGCCGAAATACCGGTTCTCGAACTGCTTCAACGGCACGGAAAAGAAGCGTTGCGCATCGAGCATTTTCCGATCTCCTTTAAAGCGATCGCCGTTGACTTGATGGAGGGGAAGCAGGTTGTGCTGGATCGGGGCGATTTGGTTACCGCGCTGAGGGCGACGACCGCTTTTCCCGGTGTATTCGCGCCGCTAATGCACAACAATCAAATGTTGGTGGATGGAGGCGTGTTGAACAATCTGCCCGTTGAAGAAATGAAAAAGAATTATGGCGGACAGGTCATCGCGGTTGATGTGGCTAGAGAACACGAGAAAAAACCGCCGCGCAACATGATTGAAGTGGTATACCGTTCGTACAGCCTGATGACGGCGGAGAGAAAGCACAGCAGCTTGAAACTGGCCGACCTTGTGATTCGCCCCGGCGGAACAAATCTAACTAAAGGGGAGGGGGCCATTCGCCGATCGACTTGCCAAAGGAGTTGCTGCTGTAAAAAGGGCCTAAACGATAACAATGTTCTCGTCAAGCCCTTACCGGGGGAGGCATAGCAGAGCCCCTTATCGATGCACCGATAAATAAAAGTTTATGCCCATTCCGCTCCCCATTTTTTCATCTCTTTGAGGACGCTGTGAAAAGCCTGGCCTTTCGGTGTCAGCTCGTATTCCACGGTAACGGGGACGGTCGGAAAAACGGTGCGCTCCACAATGGCGTTTTTCTCCAGGTGCCTTAAAGTAACGGTGAGCGCGTTCGGACTTATCTCATGAATGGATCTTTTGAGCTCGTTGAACCGCTTCTTTCCGTCGTATAATTCTTTTAAAACAAGGAAAGACCATTTGTTCCCGATGATGTTCAGCGCTTTCTCAATGGTGCATGGAATTTCTTCCATCGGACGCATCCTTTCTTGCGAAAAGATTAGTTAGTTAAAAAAATTAACTATATCATATATAAATCACTACTTTAAATACTATATCAATATTTATAGAATAACAACAGGCAGTTTTGACGCTTGGGACGGATCCGGATCCGGCTTCGGATAGGCTCGGGCGAAGAAGCTGCGAGAAGCGATTCGTAACTTTTGAGGCAAGGAGGCTTCAGGCTTGCAGAAATTCAGCTATCAAAATCCGGTTAAATTAATATTCGGCAAAGGACAATTGGAGCAGCTCAAAAACGAACTGGCTCCTTACGGCAAGAAGCTGCTGCTTGTTTACGGAGGGGGAAGCATCAAACGAAACGGCCTGTATGACGAGGTCCATTCGATTCTTCGGGATTTGGGCGTGGAAGTGACCGAGCTGAGCGGGGTGGAACCGAATCCGCGTCTCTCCACCGTTCAGAAAGGGATTGAGCTTGGCCGGAAAAACGAAGTGGATTTTATTCTGGCCGTGGGCGGCGGCAGCGTACTCGACTGTGTAAAAGCGATCGCTGTCGGACTTAAATACGAAGGAAACGTCTGGGACATCATTTCGGGAGCCGCTCAGGCCAAGGAAGCCGCGCCGTTCGGAGCTGTGTTGACATTGGCGGCGACAGGCTCCGAAATGAATAATAACTCCGTCATCACGAATTGGGACACGAAGGAGAAGCTCGGTTGGAGCAGCCCGTTATCGTATCCCGCATTTTCCATTCTCGACCCGGTGTATACGTTTACGGTGCCGAAGGACCAGACGGTTTACGGCATTGTGGATATGATGTCCCACATTTTTGAGCAGTATTTTCACCATGTGCCCAATACGCCTCTTCAGGACCGGTTCTGCGAGTCTTTGCTGAAGACCGTTATGGAGACGGCGCCCAAGTTGATCGAGGATCTTGAAAATTATGAATACCGCGAGACGATTTTATATTGCGGCACCATCGCTTTGAACAAATCGCTTGGAATGGGAACGCAAGGGGAGTGGTCGACCCATGAAATCGAACATGCCGTTTCCGCCGTATACGACATTCCCCATGGCGGCGGTCTGGCGATTTTGTTCCCGAACTGGATGAAGCACGTCATGGACGAAAATATCGGCCGATTCAAGCAGTTTGCCTTGAGAGTGTTCGATGTGGACCCGGCGGGGAAAACCGATAAAGAGATCGCATTGGCGGGCATCGACGCTCTGCGGGCTTTCTGGAGCTCCCTCGGTGCCCCTTCCAGACTGGCCGATTATGGAATCGGCGAGGAGAACATCGAGCTGATGGCCCAAAAGGCCATGTCCAAAGGAAAGCTCGGCGTATTCAAAAAATTGACCAAAGAGGACATCGTCCAAATCTACAGGGCTTCTTTATAACGATCCTTCTATCCATCCATAGCGGAGGTCATTCCCATGAGAAAAATCAAACTTGGCACCAGCTCGTTGGAGGTGCCCGTCGTCGCGGTCGGCTGTATGCGCATCAACTCCCTGGACAAGCAGGAAGCCGAGCGTTTTGTTCGGACGTCTTTGGAACTGGGTGCCAACTTCTTCGATCACGCGGATATTTACGGCGCAGGCAAATGCGAGGAAATTTTCGCCGACGCCATCGGCATGAGCCCAAGCGTCCGCGAAGGCATCATTCTGCAGTCCAAATGCGGCATTCGTCCGGGGCGGTTCGACTTCTCCAAGGAGCATATTCTGGCGTCGGTGGACGGCATTCTGAAGCGGCTGCGCACGGATTACCTGGACGTGCTGCTGCTGCACCGTCCCGATACGCTCGTAGAGCCGGAGGAAGTGGCCGAGGCGTTCGATCAGCTGGAGCGATCCGGCAAGGTGCGTCACTTCGGCGTGTCCAACCAAAATCCGATGCAGATTCAACTGCTGAAGAAAGCCGTTAAACAGCCGATCGTCGCCAACCAGCTGCAGCTCAGCATTACGAACAGCACGATGATCTCCCAGGGCTTCAACGTCAACATGGAGAACGATTCCGCGGTCAACCGCGACGGAAGCGTGCTCGATTTTTGCCGGCTGCACGACATTACGATTCAGCCTTGGTCGCCTTTCCAATACGGCTTCTTCGAGGGCGTCTTCCTGGACAACGACAAGTTCCCCGAGCTCAATGCCAAAATCAACGAGATTGCAGCGAAATATGGCGTAAGCAACACTACGATCGCCATCGCTTGGCTTCTCCGCCATCCGGCGAACATGCAGCCGGTCATCGGCACCATGAATATCGACCGCCTCAAGGACTGCGTCAAGGCGGCCGACATTCGCCTCACTCGCGAAGAGTGGTACGAGATTTTCCGCGCTGCGGGGAATGTGCTTCCCTAAAGATTCGACTGTGGAAAGAAATGTCCAAGATTAAGCTGGCGTCGGTGCCGAACCGGCGCCGGCTTTTTTTAACATTATAGAATTTATAAATTTTGGGGTGGGAGCAGGTCTTCCGCCTGATTTCTGTTTTTGGTAAGGTTAGGATATGGAGACGAACAT
>NZ_AUCP01000088.1 GCF_000429825.1 Cohnella thermotolerans DSM 17683 | reverse complement strand
ATTTAGGTCAAGCGTTCCAACCCGGGTATGCCACTCCCGGTGCCGGTATCCGTTCCGCTGATTGGTTCTTTCGGTGTTTCGTTCATAACGCTCGGCGCCGATCTGGGCCGCTACCTCCGCCTCCATCAACGAATGAACCAGCACATTCAGAGCTTCTTTAAGAAAATCAACATCACCATCAGAACCAGACTTGCGCAACAGCTCTAAAAGTGACATTCTATCTATAGAAGCCACGGTTTGATCCTCCTTCTAAAGTAGAGTCGCGTCACTTTAGTAGAAATCATACCGTGGCTTCCCTTGTCAAGAAGCTCGGCGCAATTTTACACCACTACTTGAGACTATAACTTAATTAAGCATTTTACGATTCTTCCTAACGAAGTCGGCAATAATTCGGGGAGACTCGGTTGGGTATGTTGTTCTGGGATTCCCCTTCTATAAATTCGAAGTGCCCAAAGCAGTCATTCCATACATGGCAAAGTATGTCGAGGCACCGGCAGAGCTGTACGCCCAAACATTGGGCGAGTCGCTTCATCACCTACCATCGAACACAAATCAGAGATTCTTTCAAAGAATGAATCAAATTGGATTGGTTCGCATCACCCAACGGAATAATTCCCTTCCGTTTTGGACAATGCAATTGTTTTAGTCGCACAATTTTGCTCGCCTCGGGTGAAGCCGCGGTTTGTCTGCTTTCCTGCATGAAAGGTGTAGTCAATTCATGAGAGGATGACGACTCTTGATGTGATGAGTCATTACTCGTAAAGTCCGGCATTCGTATCCACTCCTTATGTTATTTTAATCAAATAATTTGGTATTTGAATATAAAGTGTATTGTATAGGCAACCCAATCACAATCCATGCGCCGGTATGCCCTTCTTTTCAGAATGTTTTTGGGTAAAGTTGTGTTATGATATTCATATATTCAAAAGTATAACGATTAAGGAGGCGTTAGCCGTGAATCAAAATATCCAACAGTTTAAAGCCGATTTTTTTAAGGCGCTGGCGCATCCCATGCGGATTCGAATCCTGGAGGTTCTGAGTGAAGGAGATAAAAATGTAAATGAAATACAGAGTATTTTGGGCTCAGAAGGTTCATCCGTTTCTCAGCAGTTGGCGGTATTACGAAATAAAAATGTGGTGACAAGCTTAAAAGATGGCACTTCTGTCATTTATTCGTTACGTGATCCACTGATTAAAGACCTGCTCGTTGTCACAAAGCAGATCTTCGATAATCATCTCGTTGATGCCATTTCATTACTTGAGGTCATTCGAAATGAATCATAAACGAAAAACAAGGGAATTCGTGTAACCACAGGGATCACCTTGTTTTTTCGTTATTCAACCGAAAACATGCTGAGGGATGTTGGATTTTCACGATTGACATTGTTCGATGACAGGAGTAACATTTCACATATATTCAAATAATCAAATATTTTAAGAAGAGAAGGTAACTCAGATGAAATGGAAGGGACGTTTTGAGGGATACCATGCAGCAGCTCTCCGTAAGGATCTCATTTCAGGTCTTATTGTTGGCATTATCGCCATTCCATTAGGGATCCGGAAGTGATTTGTCCTTCGAACGTATGGTTCGCTTCATCGCCGGTTGCGAAAACGCCTTTGTCCACTTCTTTGAGTTTGGTGCCGTCTTCCTTCTGATAAATGGCCTTCACCGGATTGTTCTCCGCATATTCGGCGATGGCATCTGTCCCGCCCAGCGCAACCGTAAAGCTTCGCGTTCGCACCTTCGGATTGGTTTCCGGGTCTTCTTGCAGCCAGTCTTTCCGCGTCGGGTCCTGCTTAGGCGACAAATAGGATCGAACGATCGTATACGTTTTTCCGTTATCCTCGATCGTTTCGGGAAATTCATGATTGATTGTTTCACCTATTTTGTACTTGCCCTTTTGAAACGTAACTTCCGGATTTTGAATGACTTTGCCGCCTAAGGTTTTCGCAATGACATCGACGGGAAATTCCGCGCTTCGATAGGGTACATGGATGCCGAAATAATCGTCCAAGTCGTCCGGATGCGCCCAAGGTTCGGCCCTCTTGATCTCATCCAGCGTATAAAAGGGCCCTTTGCGCACGTTGCCTTTTCCGTCGATGGACACCATGATGGCATACAAATATAAGTCGTCGTTGTCTTTGATGTCGCCCATGCCCGCTTTCCACATACCTTCCGTGACGAGCGCCTCGCTAACTTCGTAATAGGTCGTGACAGGCTGGCCGGGGATGGGCGGATTCGGTTCCTGTCCTACTTGCCGTACTTGCTGGTCCAAAAAAGAAGCGTGTTGGCCGCTTCTCGGATCGCCGCACTGCTTGGGCGTCGTATTCGAACATAATTGGTCACGGCGCACCGTCCAACCCACAGTTCTGTATTTAATGGATGACGTTGCAGCCGTACTTGTGATTTCAAAGCTGATTTTTCCTGCCTCGGTTCTTACTTTTGGGATTTCGGCTTTCGCTGTGAAAGGAAAACCCGATAATAAAAAAGAGCATGCCAGAAGCACGCTCAACGCCGATTTTATGAATTTGTTTCTCTTCATCTATTCCGAGTCCGCCTTTCTGATGAAATAATTGCGGAATAAACTGGCTCCCGGATCGACTTTCAATGTACTGCCCCAATCGCCGCCAACATTCGTGGAAAGGGAAATATCCGCGTAACCTTCGTACCAAACCTGCTTATCGAGTTTGCGATCATTGGGGAACCGCTCATCGTACAGCAAATTTTTACTTTCCGTGAATGAGTTGAATTTGATTCTGAACTTGGAACGTACATAATTATTTCCAAACCCGTCTTTATAAATCATGGAAGGCTCGGGATCAAGGTATCCTTCAATTTGAATCTTGTTTTCTTTAACCCAATCCACATACCGCTGGATGTATTTCAATTCCGCATTGGAGCTTTGCATTTTCGTGGCGAATACCGCCTGCGCCCACGTGTCGTCAATCGTTTTGTAATCTACGTTCAGCCAAAGTGCACCAAACGTTTTCAGTTGGCTCATCCATATATCCACGTTTTTCTTATTGAATTCCGGTATGGTTGAATACAATACCGATGAAACTTTGCTGTCCGTAGGATGCGAGTAGGGATAGGCCATCTCATACGCTTCATTCGGCACATCGGCAAGTATATAAGGATAATCTTGCGCATTCTTGGGCAGGTTGGTTGCGCGAATCAGACGGCCCCATTCATCATACTTCTCATTGGCTTCTTCTTGTGTAGAAATAAATACGGTCGATGTCGGGCTATCCCAATTCACTTCCGCCCCCAGCGCTTCGCTGACAAAACGCAGCGGGACAAACGTCCGGCCGCCGCTGGTGATCGCCTTCGAATCGAAGGCCATTTCTTTACCATTGACGAGCGCCTTGCTATCGCCGATCGTAAGCACAATATGCAGGTCGTCCCGCTCAATCGGTACGGTCATCGTTTTGGGCTCCCAGCCTACGTTTGCGCCCATCTGTTCCGCGATGAATCGAACCGGCACGAGCGTCCGGTTGTTTTCATCGACAAATGCTTGCGCATCGGGAAACCAGATTTTTTGTCCGTCCATGACGACGCTGACAAAGGACGGAGGGTTGCTCGCCGCGCTTGCCGTTACGGTGAACAAGCTGCAAATCATCGCGGCGACAAGTCCTGAAAATACCCATTTTCTCACGCCATTCGCTCCTCTCTTCATAGGGATCATGACAAGTTTGGAAGATTTCGACTGTCAGGTTCATCATAGAGCCGATCTGACGGCGTGTCTACTTTCCGAAATCGCCGCCGTCTCGTTAAGATGGCGAGACAGGACATTCCAGCGGCATATAGCCTTTTTGAGCAGCCGCTTGTTCGCTGGAAAACGTCTCTTCCACCGGATAAGTAAAGCCGCATGCGCTGCGGTAATACACCTTCATGCTTCCTTTTCTGGCCCCGACAATCTCCGGCTTCTTGAGCACGCGGCTTCCGCCGAGGGCGTAATTGTTGTAAAACTTGCCTCCCATCGGAATGCCCTGGATAAAGGCAAGCACCCCGACGTCATCCACGGTATTGTGCCATTCCTCCTTCGAAATGGTCGGCAGCATGAAGGTGTAAGTAAAGCCGTATCGGGAAACCGATTCGTTGTGTTTGTTGATCCGGTACGCGAGTTCGTCTTCAATTGCGCGGACGATGGTGCTCCGGCGCACCTGCTCAAATCGCTCCGCATCCTTTAATAGCGCAATATTCGTCTGCTGCCCGACGTCGGCCCGCAAGCCTTCGTGCCAGCTCCGGCTGCCCGCATCGTAAGCGAGGACGAAATCGTCCAGCGTGAACGAAAGGCTGTTGCCCGTTTGATCGGCGTAGGCATACGGTCTCTTTGCTCCCCAAACCGGTTTCCGTTCCGTTTTCCCGTCGGCACCCGTCCACTCCTCCTCGGCATAGACGTAAAAACCGTCGTATCCAATCACGACAATAGCCGGGATATACCGGTTGAGTACGCCTTGCGAAACGGGATCGTCGGCAATGCCGAAGCTTGCGTACAGCGTCCGAAAAAAAGCGGCTATCGCCTCGTCCTTGTTCAGCGCCACCCGCTTGGCCGATTCGTATTGCGTCTCCCGCTGCTGGTCGGTATTGACGGTCAACATCCGCGCCGCGTCATCCACTGCTGCGTCCAGCGCGGCGTTATAGCGCAGCTCGGTCAATAGCGCCTTCCGCTGCGTTTCGACCTCGATCCGGTTCACGGTCGCAAACGGCAGGAAAACGAGCGCCCCGACAATGGCCCATTCAATCAGCCTCATTGCGCACCACCCCGCCGTAAGGAATGAAGATTTTTTCGTTCGGACTGATGGCCTGGTTCAGGAAATCGAACAGGATCGTGCCGGGAGTCCGGTTCGTGTTTTTGACCGTGACCGCAAACGTGTCGCCGACCCGCAGCTTGTAGCGTCGCGCCGGATCGTCTTTTGCTGACGCGCTGTTCGGGAAGAGCACAGGCAAAATCTGCGCGTTGTAAAATAGGTCGTAGTGCACTTCGTAGCTGCCCCGAAACGTATCCGGCCTTGTCGGGTCGTCGTAAACCGGCACGTACTTTTTGCTGCCGTGTTCCATTTGCACATCGAAGGTGTTGCCCGTTGCCGCAATCGCCTCCATAAAGTCCATATACATGGTCGGCGACACAAAGCCTTTGTCCCGCACCGCATCCACAAACGTCGTCGTCGCCTTCAAGACGACCAGCTCCGAAATATCGTCCTGCTGGTCGAAGGCTGCGGAAATGGGGTAGAGATAGAGCAATAGAACGGCAATGAGCACCGCGAAAACTTTCGAGAAACTGTTCATGGCATTCTCCTTAGCGTAAAGCGAAAATGAGGCGCACCAGTTGTCCGGACGCATCCCGCTGGGCGACCGCCGTATACCGGGCATTCAGGCGAATGCCGGCGGGGACGAACCGGTCCCGATCGAGCGGCGGCGCGTATCGAACGCCGTCCACCACAATTTCCGCGTCTCCCGTCTCCAGCCGGGCAACGGATTGCGCTACTTCTGCGCCGGATACGGTGCCGTCGCCGGCAATCGGCGAAAACGTCATCTGCATGTTGCGGTCCAGCGACTTTCCCGACACATAGGCGGTGGCGTTCAGCGCGGCCCCGGTTTGAAAGAGCAGCAGTCCGCTCGTTACGGCCATCAGAAAGAGAAGACAGGCCACGCTCATTTCCAGCATCGTTCTGGGTGCATGTTCCATCGGCTTCCTCCTTGAAAACGCCGGGGCGTCCGTCTATACCCGAAAGGACGCCCCGTCAAGTTGTGATGTCAGTAAGGGCGCTTACTGCTGACGAAACACGATGCCGCGAATGACGTTGCTGCTGTCGTGCACCAGTTGCGCCCGAAATTTGCCGCTCGGATTGACGTAGTTGATATTCGCCTCATCGAGCGCATGGCTCAGTTGCCCCGGTGCTTCACCAACTACTGAGCCGTAGGTTACGCTGTCGATCGGAACACCCGTGTTGATGACTTTGCCGTACCACTGACCCGCCGGATTTTTCCCGGTGACGATCTGGATGCCGAACTGATCTTGATCGCTGAACTTGCGCAGCGCGTTGACCACCTGACTGCCCGACAACGTCGTGTTGTCGTACACCGTAAACGCCGTTTGCGACAGCTCTGTCTGGATATTGCTGAAATTGCTTTGCGCCGCCTTGGTGGAGTCTTGCGCGGAAATAAACAGCACGACCGCGAGGGTAATGAGCGCGATGGCAAGAAAAATGCCTGCCGCCATCACGAGTGCTTTTTGCGCGTTGGACATGAACCGATCTCTCCTTCAAATGAAATTCGAAATAAAAAAAGACACTTCCCGTTTGGAAAGCGCCGCAACCTGTCCGCTTACTGAATGCGCTGAAGCTGTTCGTAGTAAACGGACATCTGGTGCAAGCTGACGATGACGAGCGGAATGACCAGATAGCCGAAAATGAGGGCCATCATCGGCGCAAACCCGATCCATTTTCCCCAGCCTGCCTTTTGCTCGATCAATTGCTCGTACTCCTGTTTGCGCTGCTCCTGCGCGTAAGCCTGTTCCGACTCCAGGTCGTCGAACGCTTCCCGAATCGGCAAACTTTGCGCCGCCAGTTCCAGCTTTTCCACCGTGCGGACGAACGGCACAAACGGCGCATCCTCTTTCAGCTGCGCCAGCGCCTGATCCGCGCCCTGTTCGAAATGGAGCAAGCAGGTTTGCAGCGGTTCCTTGAACACGCGGGCAAACTGTTCCATCCAGATGAGCAGATGCTCGACCGACATCCGGTCCAGATCCGCCAGCATGGCGATGACGGCATGCAGCTGGTCCACTTCATGCTTCATCTCCATCTGCCGCATGCGCCGTTGGAACATCCGAACGCCGACCGGCATGGCGTAGCCGCCCCATCCCGCGAGAGCGGCGAGGAGCGCCTCCCACCACTTCACATACTGATTGTCCAGCTTCGTGAGCTTGCCCATAATGCGCCGAGCCGCGGCGCGAAGCTGATCGTCCTGATTCGTCGTCAGTAATTCACTGCGGAGCAGGGCCATCACCGTTTCTTCGGTACGGTGCTTCACCTCCTTTGCGCGATCGATGATGCGGCGATCGAGCGCCGCCGCCTCGCGCGCCTTGGCTTCCTCCTCCGGCGAAAGTTGGCCGAACAGGATGCCCGGCTTTACCGGCGCATACAGGATTTGATGCCGGCTTGCGGCATGAAGCGCCATAAACATCCCGAGCACTGCCAGAAAAGCCATGCCCCCCGCCACGATGCGCTGCACATAGAGCCATTCCAGCCGAAGCGGCGATGCGGTGTCTTTCAGCAGCTTGACCATGCGGTCAGCTTCCCGGGAACCGGGGGCGGGACCGAAACGATGCACAAGCCAGCGCATCCACGGCCATTCGTAAACCCGTTTCTCCCATCTTTTTCGGCCGGTTGGTTTTGGACTCGCGTCCAGCTTCTGAATGTTCCGCAGCAAGACGTAGGACAGCCATACGACCGCCATCAGGCCGATTTTCACGATCCAGCCGGTCGTGCTCGCATAAAAGGCGTCCATGGCCGGAAAGTAATGGCTGGCCCAAGCTTCGATCGGCCGGGTAAACAGCAGCGGCAACAGCGCGATGGCGGTCAGTCCTTGCAACAGGAAACTGAGGCGCTCGCGGCGCAGCAGTTCCAGATTCAGTTCGGTCGCGAGCTTGCCGATCGTCTTCAAGTACACGGAACCGGCTGCGGTTCGTTTGTCGCCGTATTCCTTCACCAGATGCGACAGCCCGGCCAAGCCCTGCAAATAGCGGTTCGGCGCGCTCTCGATATATTGCGCCAGCCGCTGCTCGGCGTCGCTTGCCGTGAGCACTTCGTATATTTCGTGTCCGTGCAGCGCCATCTCATACGGCGCGCCGTCCGCCGCTTCATAAATGGCTTCTTCCACCATGCCATGACGATGATAATGATGACGCACATCCGAAAAAAAATGCCGGAGTTGCCGAAGCAGTCGCGTCTCCAGCCGATGGATCAGGTTGTCCGAAAAGATCCCGTGGCCAACCCAGAAGCCGATGCCAATCATGCCGAGCGCGGCCGGGTCGCGCACGCCGAGCGCCAGCGGAACAGCCGCCGCGAGCAGCACGCCCCATATGAGAAGCGCCGTCTTCATCGTCTCCAACCGCAGCTTCCATTCGTCGCCAAGCTGGAGAATGGTCATTCGTTTGCGAAGTTGGTGCAAATAAGCGCGCAGGACCGGCACGCGTTCGCATAGGCGATACAACTGCTGCAACACGCTGTGGAGCGCTTGCTTTTTGCGGGCTTTTCCGGGCTTGCGCAGCGCTTCATACCGCCGAATGGCCTCCACATCCGAACCGTGGCGGGATACCCATTGAAACGCCGCCACCATCGCGAGGAACAATACCGTCGCTGCGCCCAGCAACAGGGACAGCCATTCAAGCTTCATCGCGATCCCCCCAGTGAACCGCCAAAAACGCCTCGAACGCCGCCTGGTCCGGCCCGGCGAGGCATGCGGCGATTTCCTTTCGGCTTCGCTCGGACAACGGATGAACGGCGACATAGCGTCCGTCTCGGTATTCGATGACGTTCCGCGCGACATAAAGCGGGCGGTCCGTCGATCGGCGGAAATATTCCAGCATCGTCTCCATGAACGCCGTCATTTTCTCCTCGGTCGTCGTTTTGTGGCGGAACGTCTCCGGATAGGCCGTCTCCTGCTCCACCGGAACGCATTCGGTAATCCGTTCGATGTAGCGATGTCCGTCCGCGTCCCGCCTGAGGTGAATGTCGAAGTTGATGACGCTGACGACCTGCTGCTCGGCCACTTTTTCGTTCGTAAACACCCCTGTCTTCAGCAGCGAGTTGCGCAGCGAATAGACGAGATCGCGGAACGTTTTGGCATGATGCGTAAACAGCGTAAACAGCGATGCCACCTGCGCCATCTGCACCATCCAGGCGGCAACCGGGTCGGTCGCCACTTCTCCCAAAATATTGACCGAACCGTCCGTTTTTTTCTGGATGTCCAGCCCGTCCTGCCCGGAGATCGTTTCCGTTTCCCGCAAGCTTAAAATGTTGCGTTCCCGGTAAATTTTCCGCAGCTGAAGCTCAAAGCTCATTTCCTGCACCCGGATCGGCAAGATGGCCGGAATGTAGCGCACCATAGCCATGAGCAGCGTCGTCTTGCCGCTGCCCTGCGCGCCGGTGATGGCCGTGATGCGCTCGCCCATGACCAGATATCTGATCAGCCCGATGGGAAGCTCCGCATGGTCGTCCTGAATCAATTGTTCCAGCGCGGCGTTTTGCACATCGAATTTTCGCACAAAAAAAGCCCACGATTCGCTGAACCGGGGGCGCAGCACGACGACGCGGGAGCCATCGGCCATTTCGTTCACCTTAAAGCCGTTGGCCTCAGACAATTGGCCGGGAAAATTATGCTTGTACACGTTCTGGCACACGCGCCTCAGTTCTTGCTCCGAGCCGAAGGACAGAAAGCTCAAATGAATGGATTTCCCTTTATAAAATAGCCACTCGCTGTCATGCGACCTCGGCACCTGACGCAGTTGCGCTTCTTCCTCCAGGCTCCACTCGCCTTCCCACATCGAGGGCGGGATGCCGGAGACGCCGCCCGATACGCCGTCGATTTTCATGTCGCGGATTTCGTCGATGACGCTGAATCCTTTGTATTGCTGATAGATCCGCTGCACAACGATCTGCATTTTGTCCTCGGCAGACAGCTTGCGCGCTTCCCGCTTGTAAATGTCGCGGATTTCGTCGGCGGTAATCCGATATGACTCGGTTTCTTCGTCTTCCATACTCCGTTTGGGGCGATCCAATTCGTATTTTTGAATCAGTTCGTCTAGTGCTCTCAACCGATGTTGTTTCTTAAACAGATAGAGCAGGATGTCAAACTGATCTTGCGGTGAGAGCGCCTGCGGGTCATCAAACGGCAGAAGCCGATTCAGGTTATTGTCGTCCAGATTGTAGCGCTGTTCGAGCAAATCGGCAATTACCTGCTTCACATACGCCTTGTCCCGCAAATCTCCGGACGTGCAGCCCCGCAGCGCTTTCTTGAGTTCTGCGCGCTTGTTTTTGCGACGGCGGTATTCTTCTTCCGACAAGCCGAAGTCGATCAGGCTGCTGCTCGTCATCTCGTGCAGCGCCTCTTTCACAAACGTGGTCATCGCTTCCAGCGTGTAGGCCGGTTTTTCGTCCGGCTGCTCCGGCAAGCGGCGGCTCATGCGCAAATAGAGCAAGACGCCGATCGCGATGAGGATGCCCGCCAGAAGCAAGCCGTTCAGCGCGAACATCATCGGTCATCGTCCTCCTTCCCGCCGAAAAGAGGCTTGTTCAGTCCGACGTTGTTGATGATCGCCTGCGCCAATGCCCGTACTTGTTTCATAAAAGGAGCGTTTTCATGACTGCGCGGCACCTGTCGGTTGCGAAATAGAAAACGGACGGCTTCCCCTTGCCGGGTCGCATCCAGCCAGCCCGTATTATGGACAATCGGGTACGCAGGCTCCCGCCGATGGAACTTACGCTTGATATTCTGAACAGTCAAAGCGGATCGAGGATCGTATTGTCCGAATACAAGCAAATGCTTCCGGTTGGAGTGAAGCTGCGCCTCCATTAGCGGATATACCTGCTCCAGCTTGAGCCCGTTTTGAGGCAGACAGACGACCAGCAAGTTCGCCTGACGCAGCAACGCCTGTGTCCACGCCGACAGGTTGCCGCTTCCGCCGTCCAGCAATACCAGATCGTAAGCGCGCCTTGTCAGTTCCAGAAGGGGCGCAAGCCATTCCTGTGCGGCTGAAACAAACGATGCATCCGGCTTGTTCGATCCCGGAAGGATGTCGAGCCGGTCGGCTAGCAGCGGCAACGTGTAATCCCGCAACCTGTGCGGTTCCAGCTTGCGGTTTTGCAGAAGCCTGAGCAGCGCGTCGATGCCCGCGTCAGACGGGGCGTTCGCTCTGCTCATCCAGGAACGTCTCGGGTAAAAGCCGCGTTCGATGGCCGCGTATTCGCTTTGCAAATGCCCAAGCAGCAAAAGGCGCGAGGAGTATTCCAATCCGAGCAGCGCCGCGGCGGCGATCAGGTTGCTCGTCGTACCGGCCTGTCCCGAAACCGGACTCCAGAATACCACGGTAAAACCCATTGCTTCATCTCCTTTCGTGCAACATTACCTGATTTACGCGCGCCTTCGGGAGCGCGCCCATGCCCGCCGGGCCGTTTTGGCATCGCAATCAAACAACTGCTGCAGCATGTCCAGCACGTTCCGGCGATACGCCCCGGACAGCCGCCTGATGTCGATGCGGCCATGATGCTGGTTGTCCAGTTCGACCGACATATCCCGTTCGTCCAGCGGAAAGCGGAACACGGTGTCCTCCCAGCGAACAGCCTGCTGCGGCAGCAGCGAATCGATATACGACTCGGGTATGGCGA
Source organism: Cohnella thermotolerans DSM 17683 (assembly GCF_000429825.1). Lineage (GTDB taxonomy): Bacteria > Bacillota > Bacilli > Paenibacillales > Paenibacillaceae > Cohnella > Cohnella thermotolerans. The sequence continues at coordinate 5,417 of NZ_AUCP01000088.1, read as the reverse complement.
TCGGCAGAGTGGGAGCAATCAGTTTGTAAAACGGCAGCGGCTGGCCCACCGCTTCGTGAAGGCACAGCCGCTGCATCAGCTCCGCGTTTTTATGCATGCCGAGCCGGCTCCAATTGCTGCACCACACCCGCTTGTCGTAGCCCGGCAACTCCCGTCCTTTCACAAATTCGGTGTGATCGGTGTCGAGCAGCATGACATCGTATGCTGTTTCGCCACCGGCTTGAAGCAGGGAACGTTCCAATTGCGCTGGCGTGATGAGTCCGGTCGCCACATCGATGCCTTCAAACTCCCGCAACGAACAGCCGAATTCCGCTTGCGGCAAATAGCCTTGCATGGACTGGGCAAGGGTGGAATCCACGATCAGCACCTTTCGCTCCATCGTCGTGAGCAGCTTGCCCAGCACAAGGAGCAGGTGGCTTTTGTCCGGCGCGCCGAAAAATACGACCTTTTTCATGACGGCCTCCTTCACTGATTAAAAATTTGCTCCAATTTATCCACTTTTGCAGGCTCTCCAGGCGACGAAGCTGGCGCCGGATCTGTTGAAACAGTTGATGTAGGCTCCTCTGGCATTTCCGGTCGATTCTCACTCATCGTTGTCGGAACGGAAGAGGTGGGCAGCGGCTGCGCAGCTGGCGATTCGTGATCGACCGTAGCCGTTGCGTCTGCCGGTGGCGGCGATGGGGTCGCCTCATGCATGGCATTGCCTTGCTGCGTGACAATCCGTTCGTTTTGCAATTGTTGCTGCACCGTTACGCTTCCGCTCGTTACGCGCAGTTTGTCCGACTCGCTCATCGCCTTCAGATTGTCATCCAGTGTCGTTCGCAGTTGGCGGGCAAGCTCGGTTGTCGCTTTTTCGAGCAGGTTCGGATCATGCTCCATCAAATCGAGCACCTTCGGATTGGCGGGATAATTGACTACTGCCGATTCCTGCAAGCCCGGCTCGATGTAGGGCAGGGCATACAGCCGCGCGCCTTGCAAGTAGGCATCGATGATCGCGCTTGAAGTCCGTAATATATCCAGCTCGTTCATTTCCAGCCAGATGACATTGCCAGACAACTCCCGCGCTTTCTTTTTCGCCAGCAAGACAAAATCCTCGCCAGTCGGGAAGTTGATTCGCACGTCGATGTACTGTCCCTTTTGCAGATTGGAGGGAAGCTGAATGACTTGAAACTCCTGCACCCGCAAATCCTTCGGGATCGGCGCGCCCTCGTACAGCATGGAAGGCATCAACGGCGTGCCAGGCTCTAATTCGATTTTGGCGCTTTTGCCGATGACCGCGTTCTGATCGGTAATCATTCCTTGCGGCACCAGATTCGCAGGCAGCGGAACAGACTTGAGGTCTTCCGCCTTCACGGTGCCGCCGGCCGGAACAGTGTGCGCCACAGTCCAAACGCTTCTGCGCGATTGTTCCTCTATCGTTTTCAATTCTTCGATTTGCCTTTCATAATGTTCCTTCATTTGCTGTTGTTTCTGCTCTTGCTCTGATTGCTTGATCAGAGAATAAATGGCCGCAGCAGCCAGTAAACAAACGCTTACGGCAATCGCCGCGATGATAAGCGCCTTGCGGTGCCGATACGTCCACGACATCGCTCACGTCTCCTTTCAAACCAAAATTGAAGTGCTGTCGATTGACTTTACCGGGCTTCGTCACGTTGCTTCGGTTTTTGCTGAGTTCCAATCTGATGCTGCTCCAATTTTTCTTGCGCCCATGCAGGCATATGCTCCGGTTTTATCAGACCCATAAAATCCTCTCGATTCCAGCGAGCCTCCTCTCCGGTATACAGATTGATCACGTAGACGGCGCGACCTCGGGAATTGGCAGAGGTGCCAAAACCGCTTAGCGCCAGCACAAGCTGGTTAACAGCGGTGCGGTATTCAGGTCGCAACCGTTCCGGCCGGATGACAACAACCTGGTGGTCAATGCGCATGTCTTCGCGAATCGGCAGGCATTGTGTTTGGGTAAGGGGAGATAGGGGGACCTTGACGTTGGCCCTTTCTTCTTTGAGATCCTCCAGTTCCCATTGCACGCGGGAAACAAAGTCATGCACGGCCTCAAGATAATCCGCGCCGGCTGCAAACGCGTAAAATTGCTCGACACCCAACGAATTGTTTCGGGTGCAGGTACAAACCATGTACGGACGTTCGGCATTGGTTTCGTCTATGCCAAGCAGCACTTCCACCTTCCCGATGGAGATGGCCTGAACGACTTCATAGTTGTCCGCCATTCGCTTTATTTCTTCCATTGTCCGTCCTCATTTCCTGGAAAGTTGCGGTCTTCCTTCGTTCCCCGGCTTCGCTTTGATTGGCCGGCTTCACGAGATTTCTTGTTTCGCGTGCGCGGCTCCTCGGTCTCATCCTCCAAAACCTCAAAGCGGTTGAAACCCGGCTTCTCTTGCATCAGGCGCTCATATTGACGACGCCTCCCTTTCGTGAAATACATCATGAATCGCCTCCCCAAAAATGGGCATAAAAAAGCTCTCCGTCCTAGGGGAGAGTGCTGCCGAACCGGATCGTTACGTTTCAGACACAGGTTAACGTTCCTGTTCCCGTTGCCGCTTTTTATACCAGCTTTCCAGTAGTTGAACGATCAAGTCTTCCTTTTGCTTTTCGGTAAAGTCCCTCGGGAAGAAGCGGTCGATCCGCTCGCGCCGAATGGTCATCTTTTCTTTCTGGTTCGGCTTCTCCTCCGTGAGAATCGAGAAGATGACATCCACGTTAAGCCGCCCGTCCTGGCTCAGTTTTTTCATGCGCTGCGCCTGCGCCAGCGAAGGTGTGCAGTCTTCGGACTGCATCGTTTCGTACAGGGCTTTCTGTTCTTCTTCGGCCAAGTAAGAAAGCTCTACCGCCGGATTGAAGGCGATTCGTTTATCGTCCACCATTTCGAGAATGGAGGGGGTCAGTTCGGTAAGGCGGACATAGCGCTGAATTTGTCTGCCGCTTTCTCCTACATCTCGACCAATAACGTCGGCACTTTCTAACTTCCCGACAAGTTGTCGGGAAGTTAAGTCAGTTCGCTGTCCTTGCCGATTCATCGCCTCCAACTTCATCTTATAGGCGAATGCTTTCTCGCTTGGCGCAATATTTTCCCGTTGCAGGTTGCTGTCCACCATAATGATCGTCGCCTGATCATCGTCCAGTTCGCGGACAATGCAGGGCATCGTTTCTCTGCCTGCCAATTCGCTCGCTTTTTTACGCCGATGCCCGGCTACCATTTCGTAGCCGCCATCTGCCTTCGGACGTACCAGGCCGGGAACGAGAACGCCGTATTGCTTCACGCTGTCCGCCATTTCCAGCATCGCTTCATCCGCCTTCACCTTGAACGGATGGTCGGGAAAATCTCTGATTTCCGATAAAAGGATGTCCAATACCTTTTCCCGCTGCTGGTCGGCGCGGCTCTCCTCCGTCGAGAATAAATCAGCGACTGTGGCCAGTTTGATGCTGGCGCGCATGTCGTCTTTCGCTGCCAATGCTCTGCACCTCCTTCGTAAAGGCGGCATAAGCCCCCGCAGCTTTCCCATCCGGATCATGGACGTAGATGCTTTTCCCCTTGGCGCTTGTTTCCGCCGCGCGAACGGATAAGGGGATTTCGGTGTTGAACACGCGCAGCTTGTCTCCGTAGTCGCGCCGAAGAATAAAGGAAATGTCTTTGGCAAATTTCGTCCGGCTGTCTACCATCGTGAGCAGCACGCCGTCCAAAACCAACTTCGGATTGATCTGCCTGCGTACACGGGCAATGGTCTGCAACAATTGAGTCATTCCTTTGGCTGGCAAATAATGCGCCTGAACGGGAATAATCACGCTGTCTGCTGCCGCCAACGCATTGATGGTCAACATGCCCAAACTCGGCATACAATCGATCAGTACGTAATCGTAGTCGGCCTTAACCGAATCGATATACGAACGCAAGATTGTTTCTCTGCTCATCGTATTGACGAGCGATACCTCGACAGCGGACAATTCAATATTGCCTGGCATCAGGTCAACGCCTTCATGGTGATACAAAATACCTTCCCGCGCTTCATAGGATTCTTCCAGCATCGTTTTCGCCAGCAATGTGGCCAAAGATACCGACAAATTATCCGGTTCATGGAACCCTAACGAATCTGTCAGGTTGCCTTGCGCGTCCGCATCGACCAGCAAAACCTTTTTCCCATCGGCAGCCAAACCGATTCCCAAATTGACCGCCGTTGTGGTCTTGCCCACGCCGCCTTTCTGATTGGCGAGGGCAATCACTTTGGTCATCCGACATTTCTCCTTTCACGCAAAAAGCCGGTTGCGCTGAACATGTCAGAGTAACCGGCTTTTTGAATTGTATCTATATAAAAAGAGAACGCCCCCGATAGTGGAAGACGTTCTCTTGAGCATTTCTTAATTTAAGCAATTTGCATATAATAGATCGCGAACCTACGGAAATTTTAATTATCTATTCTCAACCGGATTGTATTGAGTGCTCTATATCTGTTTAAAGCTTCAATTTCGCTGTAGACATCTAACGAACCGCTGACATCCTCAATAGTAACAACAAGGGCATAGGGAACATCATCATTTTTATCCTCCCAACGCGAAAACAGTTCAAGCCAGACCTGCCAGTCGCCAGCATTAAATCTAGAAAAGGTTTTACTGAACTGTTGACAAACATCCCATTTTTGTCGTCCTTCTTTGAAGTCTTGTTGAACAGGCTGCAATGTCACTCCGTCCACATGACTTTTCTTTAATGATGCCCGTATATAAGCCCCTAAATATTCTGTTCCCTTTGTTCTATCCACCGATGGCCTAGACACACATGTTACAGAAACCTTTGCAACATTACGTCCAACCTGGGCTGCCAAAATTTGCGGCATAAATATGGTTACTCTTTCCTTAGTAGTTCTGTTCAAAGTGCCTGTCCTAACAAAAGTTACTTTTGACGGAGAAGAATATTTGCTGTCGACTACATTGGAAATTCCCCTACCATACAGATTATGCGCTAGAGTCAGTTCCTCTTCCTCCATCCCATCAACGTCCCACAAAGCAACTGCATTATGATAAAGCAACGCTTTCGATAATAGCGTATCTCGATCCGGAATCGTATTTAGGGCTTGCTGAACAAGATCAATTTAAGCTGCTCCCAACGCATGAGCCTAGACCGTGATTTTCTTTGCGGTTTTCATGCAAAAAATCGGACGGAACGCAATGAATCTGAAAAAAGAGAAAAAAAGAACCCGCAGTCGCCGTTCCAGGTTCATAACCAGAAACTGGATAGCGATGACAGTTAAACTTGTATGAGCACCGCGGGAGCAAATTCGGCCCAAACCCAACTTGCGTTTGCCTTCGCCGAACTTTCCTTCGATCGCATTGCGCTGTGCAGCGTCTTGCTTCTCTTGCTTTCGATCATCGGCGTCACGTTGTTCTTTGGATGGCCTGCCAAGCTTCGGGCC
>NZ_AUCP01000087.1 GCF_000429825.1 Cohnella thermotolerans DSM 17683 | reverse complement strand
ATACAGTTCCCGTTCGGAGTGGTTGAACAGATACGAAAGCAACGTCAGTCGGACGATCCGCTCCGGATCGGCAGCGGGACGCCCAGTACTCTCCGTATACAGTGGTGCCACCCAATCATAGACCATAGAGAAATCGATAGCTTCGTTCAACTGGCGCAAAATGTGCTTTTTCGGCACGAGTTCATCCATGTCGATGAATTGGAACAACTGAGGCTGGATGGTCGACGACTTACTTGCTTTCATGCTCAATCACTCTTTCAATGGTCGTGTTACTGTATAATTCGACAAAACCGTGGTAAAAGCCTGCTTGGCGGACTTTTTCACCGGACTTCTAGAGAATATATGTCCGTCCCTTCCAAACTTTGCTGTCGCCGCGAATCCGAAACTGAGAATTATCATGATAAAATCTTAACCCTGAACTCACCATTCTCATTTAACGATGGGTAAATTTACCATATAAAAATCGTCTTGTCCTACCGGGCGATTCCGGATCCCCGGCCGCTTCGGAGGGGCTCGTTCGAACGATTGCAAGCCGGACCTTGTGCAGCGGTTTTCTGAGAAGAGGCGGCGCTGCGGTTAAGATTTTCTAAGGTTCGGCCGGGTATCGGAGGATTATAGTGTTAGATGCAACGAGAAGCAAACGAGGAGTGATCGGGTTTGTGCGGCATTATGGGTTATATAGGGGACAAGCCCTCCGAGCGCATCCTGCTCGAAGGGCTTAAGAAGCTGGAATATCGCGGCTACGATTCCGCCGGCATCGCGGTTTGCACCGAACAGGGGATGAAGGTGGTCAAAACGAAAGGAAGGATCGCCGAACTGGAAAAGCTGCTGCAAAAACAGCCGCTTCCGTCCGGAGCGGTCGGCATCGGGCATACCCGGTGGGCGACGCACGGCAAGCCGTCCGATCTGAATTCGCATCCCCATACGGATACGCATAAACAAATTTCGGTCGTGCACAACGGCATCATCGAAAATTACCTGGAGCTCAAGGAGGAGCTGGCCGCCCAAGGCGCGCGCTTCGTCTCCGAGACGGATACGGAGGTCATCTCCCATCTGATCGCTTCCTATGACGAAGGCGACATCGTCCGCGCGGTGCAGCAAGCGGCGAAGCGGCTGCGGGGCGCTTTCGCGATCGCCGTGCTGTCGGAGCGGGAGCCGGAGAAGCTGGTCGCGGTGCGGCAGCACAGCCCGCTTATTATCGGCCTCGGCGAAGGCGAGCACTTCATCGGCTCGGACATTCCGGCCATTCTGGAGCATACCCGCGACGTGTACATTCTCGACGACGGCGAGATGGCCGTGCTGACGCGGGATGGCGTCGACCTGATGACGACCTGCGGCGACCCGGTAACCAAACAGCAGTTCCGCGTCAATTGGGATTTGGCCGTCGCGGAGAAAGCCGGATTCGACCATTTCATGCTGAAGGAAATCCACGATCAGCCGCAGGCTTACCGGGATACGCTGAGCGGCAGGCTTTTCAAAGGCTATCCGTGGGTGTATCTCCCCGAGCTGAAGCTGACGCCGGAGAAGCTGCGGCAATTCCGCAACGTGCACATCGTCGCCTGCGGAACGGCCTATCATGCCGGCCTCGTCGGCAAGCAGGCGATCGAGCGCTGGGCTCGTCTGCCGGTCGAGGCGGAGGTGGCGTCGGAATATCGCTACCGCTCGCCGCTCCTGACGCCGGAGACGCTCGTGATCGTCGTCAGCCAGTCGGGGGAGACGGCCGACACGCTCGCCGCGCTGCGCGAAGCGAAGCGCCACGGCGCGCACGTGGTCGCCATCACCAACGTCGTCGGCAGCACGGTGGCCCGGGAGGCGGACGACGTGCTGTTCACCTGGGCGGGACCGGAAATCTCCGTCGCCTCGACCAAAGCGTACTCCACGCAACTGCTCGCTTTCTACGCGTTCGCGCTCCATCTGGCGCGGGTTCGCGACACCCTCCCGGACGAAGAGATCGGACCGATCGTTCTGGCGCTTAGCCGTCTGCCCGACCAGGTCGCGAGCATTCTCGAGCGCGCGGAGGAGATCCGTTCCTACGCCGAGGAGATCGCCGGCCATGAGCATCTCTTCTTCATCGGGCGCGGCATGGATTACGCGGTCGCGCAGGAAGGCTCGCTCAAGCTGAAGGAGATTTCCTACATCCATTCCGAAGCTTACGCCGCCGGGGAGCTGAAGCACGGAACGCTCGCGCTGATCGAGGAAGGGACGCCGGTCGTGGCGCTGGCCACGCAGCCGGAGCTTTACGAGAAAACGGTGAGCAACATTCGCGAGGTCATGGCGAGAGGCGCGAGCGTATTCGGCATCGCCAGCGAAAACACCGTCGATCTGGCCAGCCGGGTCGACCGCATTTTGCTGCTTCCGTCCACGCATCCGATGATTTCGCCGGCGCTCTCGGTCATCCCGCTGCAGCTGCTCGCTTATTATGCGTCCGTGGCCAGAGGCTTCGACGTGGACAAGCCCCGGAACTTGGCCAAAAGCGTCACGGTCGAGTAGGAGGCGAAGCGAGCCATGAACCGACAACGGGCCTGGTGGAGAAGCGGCAAAGCCGTCGCCGCCGGCTTCGTCCTGCTCGCGGCTTTGGCGGCCGGAGGCTTCTATTGGCGCGAACATGATGCCTATGCCGGCAAAACCGTAGAGAGCGAGCCGCAGACGGACGGCACGCAGCTCAAGTTCAAAACCGCCGGCGAGAACCTCGAGGTGTTCCGGGACGGCAAGTGGCAGCCCTTCTTCGCGCAGGGGGTCAATCTCGGGGCTACGCTGCCGGGGCATTTCCCCGGCGAGTTTCCGATCGGGCGCGAGGACTATATGCGCTGGTTCGCCCAGATCAAGGAGATGGGGGCGAACGTTATCCGTGTGTACACCCGGCACGAGCCGGTGTTCTACGAGAGTCTCGTTGACTACAATAAGAAGCACGCGGACGATCCGCTCTTTTTCATCCAGGGCATCTGGTCGCCGGAGGAGCAGTTGATCGCGAAGCAGGACGCGTACGACACGGAGATCGAGGCCGCATTCCGCGAGGAGATCGAGGACGATGTCCGGGCCGTATACGGCGATCTGACGATGCCCGAGACGCAAGGCAAGGCCGGCGGCACGTATAAAGCGAACGCGGGGCCTTACTTGCTCGGCTGGAGCGTCGGGACCGAGTGGGACCCCGAGATGGTGGCGAACACGAACAAGCTGCACCCGGACAAAGCCAGCTACGTCGGGCCATTCTTCGCGACGACCGCCAAGGCGACCCCGTTCGAAGCGTGGCTCGCGCAGATGGTCGATTACGCGGCCAAGACGGAGCAGTCATACGGCTGGCGCCACCCGATGAGCTTCACCAACTGGGTGACGACCGACGTGCTGTCCCATCCGAAGGAGCCGCTTTTTACCGAAGACATGGTCAGCGTGGACGCCACCCACGTGAAGCCGGTGCAATGGAACGCGGGGTATTTCGCTGCTTACCACGTGTATCCATATTATCCCGACTTTTTCCGGTTTGATGACGAAGACGGGAAGACGGACACCTACACCGCTTATTTGAAAAAGTTGAAGGCCTACCACAAAGGGATGCCCATTATGGTGACGGAGTACGGCGTGCCGTCTTCGGCGGGCGTCTCCCACGTCGCGCCGCTCGGCCGGTCGCAAGGCGGCCACAACGAGACGGAGCAGGGGAAGATCGACGCCGAGCTCACCCGCATCATCCACGATCAGGGCTATTCGGGCGCGCTGCTGTTCATGTGGCAGGACGAGTGGTTCAAGAAGACGTGGAACACGATGCCGATGGAGCTGCCCGAAGACCGGAGAGCCTATTGGCTCAACGTGCTGACGAACGAGAAGCAGTTCGGCGTGCTCGGCATGTACGCGGGGCTTGAGGGCAAGCTCGTCATCGACGGCGACGACGGCGATTGGCGCAAGCTGAGAAGCTCGCAGAAGACGAAGCTGGCGTCGGACGTTCCGGGCATCGAGAGCATCGAGGCGGCCCACGACGAAGCGTATGTCTATCTCGGCCTCCATCTGGACCATCCGTTCGATCCCGCCAAGGAGAAGATCGAGATCGGAACGGATTCGCTTCCGGGCGGCAACCGGCACGGCGCCGAGCTGCCGGGCAGGACGCTGGACGAAGGGCTGGAGACGCTCATTACGATCGGCGAAGACAAGGAGACCGGGGTGAAAATCGCATCCCGATACGATATGGAGAAAAGACTGTACGGCTACGTATACGGCATGATCGACATGTCGGCGCAGGAGCTGAAGGACGACTCGGGCATTTTCAACGACTGGCATTTGCCCGTCAGCCTGAAGATGGAGCCGCCGGACACGAAGACGGCCCATCCCTACGAGAACATCGTCGTCGGGAATCTGAAGCGCGGGACGGACAACCCGGCCAGCGCTTCCTACGATTCGCTCGCCATGTGGCAGTACAACGGCGGCTTCATCGAGGTTCGCATCCCGTGGATGCTGCTCGGCCTCGCCGACCCGAGCTCGCTTCAGGCGGTCAGCTACGAGATGCCGAAGAAGGCCTTCTCCACCGAGAAAATTGACGGCATCCGCTTCGTTCCCTGGATCGTGAACAAGGAGACGAACGAGGTTGTCGGGCTTGCGGCGAAGACGGCTTCCGGGAGCTATCCCGTCTCGCAAATCCCGAAGTATACGTGGAAGGGATGGGACGCCGTGACGTACACGGAACGGTTGAAGCCGAGCTATAAGGCCATGCAGGAAGTTTACAAGGAAATCGGCCAACGGCCGAAGACGGGAGGATAACCGGCTGTGCATTCGAACTTGCATATCGCTTACGCGTTCATTGCCGTCCTGTTAGGCGTCATCGTCATCGGGCTGACGGCGCTTTATACGATGAAGGTGCGGGACCTTCGCCGGCGGAAGGCGGCGGACGCCTATTTGGCCAAGCACGGGGATTGGTTCACCTACGTGCTCGCCAATCTGGACGGGGAAGAGAAGGTGTATCCCCCGCCGGGCCCGATGAAGGAAGACGAGCTTCGCGTCGTGCAGGAGCGGCTCATCGGCTGGATCGAGCAGTTCCGGGGCGAGCAGCAGCGCAAGCTGATCGCCCTGTGCGAAGGAATGGGCTTGGTGGAGCGCCAGCTCAAGCGCCTGGACAGCCCGTTCGAGTGGGTCAAGCTCGACGCCGCCTATTATTTGGGCTGCATGCGGTCCCACCAGGCGGTGCCCGGCATGATGAAGCTGCTCGCTTCGATGCGGTTCGGCCCGATGGTGTTTATCGTCGGGCGGGCCATCGCCAAGTGTGCCAAATATACGGAGGAGCTGCGGGACATGGTTCATCTGCTGCTCGCCCACAAGAAGGAAGCGCAGCCGCTCATCGCCGACATTCTGGCGGAGTCGGAGCTCGACTGCACGCCGATGCTGGAGACGTTCCTGCGCAGCGGGGACCCGGACCGCATCCGGCTGTCGCTGGCGGCGATGCAGAAGCGTCCGCTGCCGGGAAGCGCGGACCGGCTGTTCAAGCTGACCGCCGCGGACGAGCCGGACATCCGGCAAGAGGCGGCCCGCCTGCTGCTGAAGGACCCCGCCTTCGCGACGGAAGAGCGGGTGCGCAAGCTGCTGACGCACCATGACGGCGAAGTGCGGGCGCGTGCGGCCCGCGCCGCCGGCGCGTACGGACTTGCGGGCTGCATCGGTCTTCTGCGGTCGGCGATGGCCGATCCCGAATGGAAGGTTCGGCACAACGCCGCCCGAAGCCTGGCCTCGCTCGGCGAGGAAGGCTTCGCCGCGCTTTGCGCGGCGGCGGAGACAGAAGGAGGCCCCGGCGCGGAGGAAGCGCGCGACGCCATCCGCAAGGAGATGAAGCGGCGCGAACTGGCGGCGTCCGGACGGGAACCCGGCTGGGTGCCCGTTCGCGAGGGAAGGGGGCTCGGGTATGAGCCTTTCTTCGGACAGAAGGAGCTGTTAACGGAAAGGTAACGGAGGTTTAACGATGAGAGAGCTTTTGCTCGGATACGGTACGTTCGCCATGTACTATGTCATGGCGGTTACGTTGATTTATTTTACGATCTTGTTTTTTTCCTATAAAGGGGTTTATTCGATGATCAAGGGAGCGGTCTACTCCCGCTTCCGGTCGCTGTCGGGCTCGGAGTCGGCGCCGCCGGTGTCGCTGCTCGTTCCGGCCTACAACGAGGAATTGACCATTATCGAGAACGTCAAGTCGCTGCTGACGCTGAATTACCATACTTACGAGGTCATCGTCGTGAACGACGGCTCCAAGGACCGTACGCTGCAGGTGCTGATCGAAGCGTTCCAGCTCGTTCCCAAGGAGGACGAGACGGTCCGCTACGCGATCGAATGCACGCCGATCCGCCAGGTGTATTACAATCCGGCGTATCCGAATCTGTACGTCGTCGACAAACCGAACGGCGGCAAAGCCGATTCGCTGAACGCCGGCATCAACCTGTCGCACTACCCGCTCATCTCGTCCATCGACGCCGACTCCTTGCTGGAGAAGGACGCGCTCATCCGGATGGCGAGGGTGTACATGGAGAACCCGGCCGAGACGGTGGCGATCGGCGGCAACGTCCGCATCGCCAACGGGTGCTCGATCCGCGACGGCGTCGTCACGGACGTGCGGCTGCCCCGCAAGATGTGGCCGATGTTCCAGACGCTCGAATACATGAAGGCGTTCCTCGGCGGACGGATCGGGTGGAGCCACATCAACGGCCTCATTATCGTGTCGGGCGCGTTCGGCATGTTCCGCAAATCCAGCGTGGTGGAAGTCGGAGGCTACAGGGACGGCTATCCCGGCGAAGACATGAACATCATCATCAAGCTTCACCGCCACATGCTGGAGAACAAGCTGCCTTACCGGGTCGCCTACTGTCCCGACGCGGTCTGCTGGACGCAGGCGCCGGACACGTACCGTATTCTGAGCAGCCAGCGCAAGCGCTGGGGACGCGGCAATCTGAAAAATATGCTGGAAAACCGCGACATGCTGCTCCGTCCCAAATACAAGGTGTTCGGCATGCTGACGATGCCTTACAACGTCATTTTCGAGACGCTGAATCCGTACTTCAAGCTGACCGGCCTGCTCGCGCTGATCGGGTATGTCGCCATGGACATGACGCAGTGGCGGGTGCTGCTGACGTTCGCGCTGATCAACTTCCTGAACGGTTACGTGATGGCCGTCGGCTCCCTCGTGCTGGAGGAGATGGCTTTTCGGCGCTATACGCGGATGAAGGATCTGGTCAAGATGACCGTGTTCTCCGCGCTGATGTTCCTCGGTTACTACCAGCTGGGCGTCTTGTGGAGACTCCAGGGCCACATCGAATTCCTCCGCAAAAACAATTCGTGGGGCGTCATGACGAGGCAGAGCTGGAATCAGGAGGCGCCTGCGGTTAACAATCCGTCTACAGTGACTACGGGAGGGAAAATCGCATGAGCAGGACGGAAGCGAAGCGGCTGAACGAGTTGATGTACGAGAAAGTGGTGGAACGGTTCTGGAAGTCGGGCGGGTCGGCCGGACGGGAGGCTTGCGGCATTCTGCTCGTCCGCTGCCTGAAGGGGTTCGAGGAGGCGGCGCGGGAGGTGCGGACGCTTCTCGAGGCGGAGCTGAAGAGCCCCGTCGAGACGGTCTTCGATCCGGACGGGAAGCAGGCCGCTTATTTGCTGTTCGGCGTCGCCTGGAGCCGGACGCATTATTTGGCGCTGCTGGTCAAGCGCGCGCTCGCTTCCCGGGCTCCGGGAGAATTCGCGCTGATGCTCGCCGGCGCGGGCGAACAGTCGGAGCGCAACCCGCTCGTGTTCGAGAAGATGACGGAGGTGTTCGGGCAGCTTCCGGAGGCGCCGGAGGTGGCGATATTCCATGAGCAGGACGCGCAGGAGGGCGGCTCGCAATCCGTGCTCCTCGTTGACGGGGACGAGGAGATGCGGCGTTACCTGGAGCTGCGGTTCCGCAAGAAGGGCTACCGGGTGCTGGCCGCCGAGGACGGGAAGCAGGGCCTCGACCTGTTCCGCAAGGAAAAGCCGGACGTCGTCGTGACCGACCTGAATTTGTCGGGCATGGACGGCTTCCACTTGCTTACCCGGCTGCACAGCGAAGACCCCGACAACCGGAGCAAAATCGTCGTGTTCACCGACAACCGGGTGGAGGAAGCGATCAGCAAATGCTTTAAGCTGGGCGTGGCCGATTACATCACGCGGCCGTTCTCGCCGGTCGAGCTCGAGGCCCGGATCGAGCGGCTGCTGCAGTAGGCGGGGCGGTACGGCGGGGGGCGCGAGGCGGGCGTCTTGGGCGCCGTAACCCGAAAATCTCGGGCTCCATCGCGGCTGTAACTTTGCACCAAGTACTTACGAACATTTGGCAAGCTGCCGATGTGCCGAGCCGAACCATCTTTTTTGGAACAGACACCCACCAAAGGAGGAACTATAATGAACGTCAACTATATGCGCCTGCATCACGCCATCGAAAACAAACAAGCCAAGCTGGGCGTCGTGGGACTGGGCTACGTCGGACTGCCGCTTGCGGTCGAGATGGTGAAGCAGGGGTTTGAGGTGTACGGCATCGATCTGGACGAGCGAAAGGTCGAGCGCCTCCGTCAGGGGGACTCGTACGTGCAGGACGTGCCCTCGGAGAAGCTTGCGGCTGCTTTGGAGGGCGGGCGATTCAAGCCGACGACCGATTACGCCGTGCTGGCCGAGCTGGACGCCGTCTCCATCTGCGTGCCGACGCCGCTCAGCGCCAACCAGGATCCGGATACGTCCCACATCGTATATGTCGTCAACCAGATCAAGCGTTACATGAAAAAAGGCTTGCTTATCGTGCTGGAGAGCACGACGTATCCCGGCACGACGGAGGAGCTGATTGAGGCGGAGCTTGCGAGGATGGGGCTTCAGGTCGGACGGGATTATTTCCTCTGCTTCTCTCCAGAACGCGTCGATCCTTCCAATTCCAAGTTTGCCACGTACAATACCCCGAAGGTGCTCGGCGGCACGACGCCGGAATGCTCGAAGCTCGGGTGCTTGCTGTATGAAAATATCGTCGAAAAAGTCGTTCCCGTCTCGTCGCCGAAGGTGGCGGAAATGTCCAAGCTGCTCGAAAATACGTTCCGGAGCGTCAACATCGCGTTCATCAACGAAATGGCCATGATGTGCGAGCGGATGGGGATCGACATCTGGGAGGTCATCAAAGCGGCCAGCACGAAGCCGTTCGGCTTCATGCCGTTCTATCCGGGACCGGGGATCGGCGGGCACTGCATTCCGCTCGACCCGATGTATCTGTCGTGGAAGGCGAAGGGCTACCGGTTCTACAGCAGCTTCATCGAGCTGGCGCAATCGGTGAACTCGAACATGCCTTACTATGTGGTGAGCAAAACGACGAACATTTTGAACGAATATTCGAAGTCGCTGCGCAATTCCCGCATTCTCGTGCTCGGCATGGCTTACAAGCCGAACGTGGACGATTTGCGGGAGTCTCCGGGGCTGGAAGTGTACGAGCTGTTCCGCGAAGGCGGCGCGATCGTCGATTACTACGATCCGTTCGCGACTTCTTTCCGCGATCATCGCGGCGAGACCGTTCATTCGGTGCCTTACTCGCTCGAACAGTTCCGCACGTACGATTGTTTCGTGCTCATTACCGACCACGACGTGTTCTCGTATGGCGAAATCGCCGGCCTGGGCGTCCCGATCGTGGACACGCGCAACGCGTTGGAGGCTTACGACCTGCCGCATATCTACAAGCTTGGCGCGCCGGTCGAGCACAAGCTGGAGCCCGTCCGGATATCGGCGGGCTGACAAAGCGGCTCAAGCCGCCCCGTTCGCGACGAGATGGCCGCAGGGGGCGGCTTTTTTCGCATCGGCAGAAAACGCAGGCAGATGGACGGAAGCGCAAACGAAGTTTGAAAAGGCAAGCTGAACCGGGAGCAGCGGGAAGAGGCTCGGAGGCGCGGATATTCGCGCGATTGATGCGGGGGATCGATGAGCGCACCGGACGGGCGCGGTTCGGGCACAAGGTATCGGGGGGCGTTTGTGCGGCATCGGTCGAGACTCTGAGCCGAAGGGATAAGGTGCGGTGCCCTGAGGCGCAGTAGGCTGCCAAAGGGGCACAGCGGGCAGTGGAGAGGGAGCGGAAAAGCGGTCAAGTCGACGATAGGGGTGACAGGCAGCGAATCGCTCCCTAAGAGGCGCAGCAGGCGCTGGCGAGGGACCGCAAGCAGCGAATCGCTTCCTAAGCGCCACCGCCTGCTCCCCCACGCCCGCACGCGCCCGCCGCGCCGCCTACTTCTCCAGCCGCATCCAGGCGGCGAGGTCGTGCACGGCGATGCCCCCGAAGCCGGCGTTGCCGGCATAGGCCCGCCGGATGCGGGACGCGACCGCCCGGAAGCGGCCGGCGTCCTCGCCGTCGAAGGTCAGCTTCGCTTCCGAATCGGGAGCGACGTTAAGCCCGACGAGTACCTTCGCCCCGCTGCCCTGAGCGTCCTCGAGCTCCTGCTTCACCAGCGCGAGCACGCCATCCGCGCCTTCGGCCTTGTCGCGGTACGACATTAGAGTGACCGAGTCCGACATCGCCATCATCCAGCGGTCGAGCTTGCCGGAAGAGCCGCTGTCGTCGGCGGAAGCCGGGATCCGGTCCAGCCAGAACGGGAGGTCGATCCCGAGCTGGAGCGAATGAATTCGGGCGTATTCGGCCGCGGCGTTCATCGTTTTTTTCCATTGGCGCACCACTTCGCTCTGGTCCTTGTCCCACTCGGGCAACGAATAGGGCTCCACGTCCAGATGAATCCCGGCGAATCGCTCCTCCTGCGGAACGGAGGCGTTGTAGCTGTCGATCCGGTTCAGAAACGCATACATACCGGAACGCCCTTCGGGAAGCGCCCAGTTGCGTTCCCCGCCCAGCGCCTGGACCTGCACGCCCGCGCTTCCGACTTGCAGGATAAACGAGCGGAACAGCGGCTTTTCCGAGCCTTCGACATCCTCGCCTGCATGGAGATAGACTGTCCGGACGCGATGGCGCAGCAGGAAATCCTTCACTTCCGGAATGTTCGCTTCCGAGCCTTCCAGAAGGCCGTTCAAGTCCCAAATCCACGTAGCCTGGTCCCGGTTCACGGGAGGCCCGGCGTTTCGGATATAAACCGTCAAGACCGCCGCCAGCAGGATGACGAGCGCTCCGACGGCGTAGTGCCATTTTCTCATCGCTTCATGTGCCTTTCCGTATATCAAATTGGTCTGTCCGCACAAGGCGGATTGGTGCCTGCGGCCGATTCGGACCGCTCCCGCGTTCGTCCATACTTGTAATTACACCACGAGAGAAAGGACTGTTGCCCGTTGCGTTATCGATTTACAGCCCCAATAAGCTTGCTGCTCGCCGTCGCGATTTTGATCGGAATGGGAGGGAAGCCGATGCCGGCAAACGCGCAAACGCCTTATGTCAAAGCCACCTGGCTCTGGGACACGCCGCTCATTCGGACTTCGGCTTCGGACATTCTGGCTTTCTGCAGGGAGAACGGCGTGAATACGATCTATTTGCAAATCAACCGGGACGTCAAGCCGTCCGAATACGCTTCCTTCATCCGCCAAGCCGGAGCCCGGGGAATCGCCGTGCACGCCTTGGACGGAAGGCCCTCCTGGGGCTTCGAGATCAACCGTCCGGCCATCGAACGCTCCTTCGATTGGCTGAGCCAATACCAGAGCGGGGCGGCCGAAGACGAGAAGTTCGCCGGCATTCACGTGGACATCGAGCCTTACGCCTTGCCTTATTGGAATAAGGAAGGCTCCACCTTCATCGCCCAATGGCAGAACAACGTAAGGTATATGGTCCAAAAGGCGGCCGAACTCAAGCTCCCGATCGCCGCGGACATTCCGTTCTGGCTTTGCAACTACCGGACGCCGGACGGCACGGAGACGCTCAGCCGGTGGATGATGCGGAAGTACGGAGCCGTCACGGTGCTCGCTTATCGGGACTCCGCCCAGGCGATCGCCAACATGGCCGCCGCCGAGCTGTCCGAAGCCGCCGATCTGGGGATCCCGGCGACCGTCGGAGTGGAGACGGTCGCCGGCATGGAAGGCCCCCAAATTACGTTTTACGGTAAGGGCCGCGCCAAAATGAACGAGCAGCTCGCGTTGGCGGATTCTTTGCTGCAGAAGCACAATTCGTTCGCCGGCATCGCCATTCACGACTTCCAATCGTGGAAAGCGATGAAGGCGTGACGCCCGTCTACTCTCTTTACCCGGCCGGACGCCTGTGCAAACAGCCGAATCCGTGCCAAATCAAGGAAGTCCCCGGCGCTGCGCGCGAGGGACTTCTTCGTTCTTATCCGGACGGGAAAGGTCCGAGCTTCAGTGATTGTTGCCGGAGCTGTTGCCCTTCTTGTCGGAAGATTTCGTCTGCGTGTTTTTGACGGCATGACCTTGTTGCTTCGCCATGTGCGAACCCTCCTTCCGCAGCGGATGGAGGTAGTTTGTCATTTTGGCGGTGCGTTATGCGAAGCAAGCTCCCTGACCCCCGCCACGGCCTTCCAGTTGCCGTTCGCGCTCGCGCGGATCCGCAGAATTTTCAGCGTGTTCGAATCATTGTAGTCGGCGAGCCCCGCCACGTGAGCGGGCTGCTTCCAGTTCGGCACGCAGCGGGGCGTCAGGCCGAGCACGCCGGCGCGCCAACCGCCGGGAAACGCCTTGACCCCAATAGTTTCTCCTGAAGAAGGCTCGCGGCGGTTAGCGGATGGGGTTGTTTTCAACTGTATACAAATCGTCCGCTCGTAGTCTCCTTGCCGTTATCGGGGAACAACGATCGGGGAGTTCGGGCTTTCGTTTAAGCGAAGGTTAAATTGCGGATCATTCTTTGCTAAAATGGGTAATAAGCTTTTAAGGTTTGTGCTGGGGAGGGAAGGTATTGAACGACGTAAGCGCTAAGCGCAATCGTTACGAGGTCGCGACTTTCGCGGGAGGCTGCTTCTGGTGCATGGTGACGCCGTTCGAGGAGATGCCGGGGATCGTCCGGATCGTCTCCGGCTATACGGGCGGACACTTGAAATCGCCGACGTACGAAGAAGTCTGCTCGGAGACGACCGGTCACGCGGAAGCGGTGCAAATTACATTCGATCCGGAGCTGATGCCGTACGAGAAGCTTCTGGACATCTTCTGGCGGCAGATCGATCCGACCGATGTATCAGCATCAACATGTACATATTGTTAATGCACAAAAATAAATATATAAAAATAAGAAAATCTATTGATCTATCAATATAATTGAGAGATTGATAGATTTTTTCTTTCAAAATGGTTGTACATATTGTTCACTTAGATTAATATGGAATTATTAAAGATCATATTGTTGGATGTGGTTAGATTTATGTACACAAATGTAGTGCCTATTGAAGAAGCGCAAAGATACAAGTTTGCTGTAGACACGGTTTGGATTGATTGGTTTACGAAAAAAAATGGCGAACAAGTTAAAAAGCAGATGGCAGTCATCTGCCTGCGTGATGAGGAAAAAAACGTGGATATTGTACACCCAATAACCGATTACATATTATCACAATATAAATCAAACTCGTACAACACTCAGAGGAAGCACGCCAAAAATGTGGCCATGTTTCTTAACTATACTCTACTTAACAAAAGAACCCTTCGCATCAAATCATTAATGGATTTAAAACTTTCCCATGGGACAAGGTTCTTAAATTCTTTAACAGAGGAAGGCAGACAGCTCGGCACAGTGAAAGACTCAGAACGCACCCTTACCAATTTCTATGTTTGGATTGCTAAGAACAACATCGCTCCCCACATATCCTTATCTAATTTTCCCAAGAAACCAACTTATCACGGTACTTATTATTACGAGTCCCCATTTGATGTTATCTATCCGTCTCGTACAGCGTCAAATGTAGAACATGTTTTTCCGATGGCTTATATTCCCTTGTTATTTGAAATAGCTATCTGTGTTACACCCAGAATTGTGTTGGGCCTATATTTTCAACTATTCGGAGGATTAAGGGTTGGTGAAGTTATTAATTTAAAAAGCGCGAGTTTGCAAAGAAAGCTGGCAACCGGCGATCTTCTGATTAAGATTGAAACCAATTCATTCAGAACGGACATCAAGGATTCATCGGGATCAAACTATGTTAAAAAGCCGCGGCCGCAAAGAATCTATCAAATCAAGGATTGGCTCGATCATTTACTTCGGGACCACTTGGAGATGTATAAACCTAACGATGGTTCCGGCGCTCTATTTGTAAACAAAAATGGGAGTGCAATGACCGGGAGAAGCTATAGACAATATTTCGATAAGTTAAAAAGAATATTCATTCAATACTTAAGACAGTATGGCGGGTCTGAGGACAAAATACTTGCAAATCATTTAAGCGCTACAAGCTGGTCAACGCATATTGGACGGGGAACATTCACCAATATGCTTGCTGAACTCGCGGAAAGTCCATTAGATGTAGCCTTTCCAAGGGGGGATAAAAGCTTGGAATCCTCGTTGGTATACATGTCAAAGACTGAAAGAATGAGGAAAAAAATCGAGGAAAAGTTGGCTTATATGCATGAATATTATGTCCCCCAGTTGATTGAACGCAATAAGAATGCCAATAAATAATAGGGGTTCCAATATGAGCGTTGATACTTCAAAATATATACCTTTCATGGATTTTTGCAACCAAATTGCAGTTTCATATTCGTGGGCTCGCAAGTGGTTAAAAAATGGGTTCATTACGGACGAAGACTGTATATTTGTGAGTCATAGATGTTTTATCAAGATTGATTCCATTCCAAAGATTAGGGAACGATCGGGTTATAAGGATGTAGATTTAACCGGATACATTAGCAAACAAGAAGCGATACAAATTTTTCAAAAGATCAGACCAGAAACGGACGAAAGTAATGTTAGTTATTGGATCAAGGCAAATAAACTAAAGAAAGTCGTGAAGTGGGGAAAGAGAATTTACTTAGAGAAAGACGAAGTCTTAGCATTTACTAAAGAATTAACTTATTTAGGTGATCCCCGTTATATTACTGGTGTTGAAATTATTAAAGAATATCCGTTTTCTGATAAAGGTCTCAAAAGTTTATGTGATCCATTCTTTCCAGGAGCCAAAGTAATAACCGGTGATGGCACGCGAATTTCAATACCGCGCGAAGAATGGGAAGCTTTTATAAGTACACACGATATTGTGAAATGTGGGAAGTCATGGATTAGACCAAAACATACCTTGACTGTTTTAGAGTTGACCAAAAGATTAAAGAAAACGAGAAAAGTGGTTAAGAAACTTCTCGAGAACAATGAATTTCCTAATATCATTGTATATAAAAAGTATGGAACATTCATACCAATACAGGACGTAGAGGCTTACGAGAAGCGACAAGAACGACCTACTTATACCAAAGATATAGCTATTCAACAATTCACTAAGGCGATAATTGCTGATTCATCTCAACATCTTAAGGAAACGATCAAGTTATTTCTAGATTTTGGTCGCAAAAAAATCATTGCATGTAAAAGCAGCATTCCAGAACGAATAAAGGATTTGGCAGAAAATACTTTGCCGAAAACTTTTTCAGCTTTAATTTTGCACTCTGGAAGGGAAATTTACGAACTTACTGGCGATGAGCTTCAAACAATTTTATATTCAAGTAATGCTCCAATGCGTTCCAATCAGTTCTTTGTCCAGTTTCTTAGGTATTGCTATGCAGTTAAAGATATTAAGCCGGAAAAGGATCTTTACTTTGTCCAAAACAAGCCGAAAGCTGATGACGGAAAAGAGATTTACTCGCCTGAGATATACCATGATTTTTATGTACATGTCCAAGATATCCAAAATCATTTACCAAGGGCAATAAATAGTGCGTACTATGCTAATATGTGGCTATATACCATTATGCACCTTTCCGATGTATGGAGAGGTTCTGACATCGTACATAATCTGCCCGTATTGGAATTGGATGATTTGGGCATTGATGATTTTACTTGGTTTGAAAATAACAGCTTGAATATTCGCCAATGTCAGGTCCTAATACATCAAGTGTATCTGAAAACAAAATCCAAATCGACCGGGAAAACAGGCTCCTTACTTTCTTTCTTCGTCCCTCCGGATTTATTGGAGTGTATGGCAACGTCAATGATTTTATCTGAATTACATAGAAGACAGTCCAAAAATAAAAATAATAGCCATATTCTGTTGTCGACATTTAAAGAAGGACGTGTAGTGAATACGGTCCCTAAGAAATTCCACTTTCGTTTCTTTGAAGAAAGGC
This sequence comes from Cohnella thermotolerans DSM 17683, assembly GCF_000429825.1. Taxonomy (GTDB): domain Bacteria; phylum Bacillota; class Bacilli; order Paenibacillales; family Paenibacillaceae; genus Cohnella; species Cohnella thermotolerans. The sequence continues at coordinate 704 of NZ_AUCP01000087.1, read as the reverse complement.
CTCATTTAAAGGTCTTTAGAAGCTTGATGATGAACCGATCCACGATGACATATCTTTTTTACGGTATTACGGAAGAGAATAGTAAGGACTCTGACCTAGCACTTGAGCTCATCCAGCATGCACGATCACATACGGATCAGAATACAAGCGCCATCTATGTTAAAGCAACGAACAAGGACGGATCTATAAATAGGGTGTCATATAATCTGTGCAGACGGGGACATTTTGGATGGCTCTACAATTATATGATTATGGCCGCAGCACAGTCGGCCGATGTTAGACAGACATTAGAGGACCGGACACAATCTATTGAACTGTTAAGAAAAGACTTATCGCTGCGGCAAACAGAAAGATTATAATGCTCCCATAGGCTGAGACACGGGAGCGTGAAAAATAAGTTATACTGAGATCATGGAAAAACGAAACCGATACGCTGCAGAATTCAAGACAAAGGTCGTGCTGGAGGTGCTCCGAGAAGAGCAGACCGTCAACGAGATTGCATCGAAATACGAACTGAGCCCGGTGATGATCAGCCGGTGGAAAGCGGAGTTTCTGGATCGCGCATCGACCGTCTTCGAGAAGAAAGTGAGCGAAGTCGATAAAGTCAGAAAGGAGTATGAAGCCAAGCAAGAGCGTCTAGAGAAGCTGGTCGGTCAACTTACGGTTGAGGTCGACTGGCTCAAAAAAAAATCTGGCCTTAAATG
>NZ_AUCP01000086.1 GCF_000429825.1 Cohnella thermotolerans DSM 17683 | reverse complement strand
CATGCGCAGGCTGATCGTTTGCTGACCGCGGAAGGTGTCTTTGAAGAAACGACCGTATTTCTGTTCAGCCGCCGCCCACGGCACCAACTGTGCCAACTGAACCCAGCGATTCTCTTCATCCAGTTTTCCGCCGAAGGGAAGAAAGAAATCGCCAGGCAGGATCAATTGATTGTCGAGGTGTGCGGTCGGCTTGAACATTTTCGTCGCTCCATCTGCAAGGATTTTGGGCTGTTTTCCGAAGATTCCTTTGCATATGATTTCGACATACAAATCCCGAATTCCTTGTTATTATGCGATTTTTTACAGCTTTTCGGGGCGTTCAGCAAGCCCTATATAGAGTGAGAATAGGACGCCGCCAGCAAATTCCGAAACCCCTTGCAGGAAGCAGGAAGTCGGCGACAGGGGGTAGGCAAAAATTCGCCTATATGTAGGCAAAAAATTGCCTACCCCTTTTCGACACGTCCCCCTTTGAGGATATGGACTTTTTTATTTCCGTCTCTTCTTCTGATGTATGAGTCTCGCATATTCCGCGTTTGGTTCGTACTCCAGTTTCCACGGCAAATTGATCTTGTTACGTTTGATGTGATCGTACTGAATCACTTGCCTTGCCATCACGGCATTGACTTTATTCCGGTCACCGGCATAAGCGATTTCCGGGTTGACATACAGCGGCCGCTCCGTAATGACGCGACCATATTCTTTGATCTGAGATGGATCAACAAACTCGTATATGATCCCTTTTTCAATCAGTTTGTTGATCAATTCACGTGTATTACGGAGTTTTCGTTTAAGTAATTCCGCTATCTCAGTAACGGTACAAAAACGGTTTTGATCCGGATGGACGATGGCGTTTGTTCCAAGTTCCAGCAGCGACAAAAGATCAATCAGCAGCGCCTTCTCTGCGCCCGTCATGTATTCGTGCCGGGTTAAACAAAAGAAGTTCTCGCTGATGACTTGCGAGAACCAGGCGTTATTTTTTTGACGCCTGCGAATCAGCATGAAACTCCGCTCGTTCGCCCGGCGTTCGGCCCGCTCGGCCTCTTCCAATAAACCGTCGGCCCACGAATAATCTTGATTTCTGGCGCGAACTTCCGCCTCCCGTAGTCGGCGGCGGAGGGTTGTCAACCTCTCCATCGCCACACCCCCCGCCGTCTGCCCGGCATGAGCACCAAAGGCCACGCGGGTCCTTCTTTTCGCTGGCGCAGCTTCATGACTTCCTCAACCAACCACAATGGCACGTTTTCGGGATCGCCCACCACCATGATTTCGGGGTGGATGAAGATCCCTTTCTGGTTTCCCCCTTCAAACAAAATCGATTTCCGCAAAAGAGAACGCAGGAGGTCGCGAGTTCTTCTCTCCGACCTTTTCAGCTTCTTCGCAATCTCCCGGACTGACGTTGTTTTCAGCCGGTTTCCGGGTTCAGCCAGAATCGTGAGTTCCGTCAGGAAACTTGCCTCGGCCGACGTGAGAACCCTATTTTCAGTGATGTATCGAATGTTTTCGATGGCTATATTTGTGACTTGCGGTTCTTCATCCGTCGGCATAGCGATGACGGTCATGTGCATCATCACCTGCCTTCATAAGTGCCACAATCCGTTCCTTAAGCCGCGTATTGCGCCGCGCAACCTGGTTGTTTTGTATCGCGATTGCCAGCGCCTTCTTTGTGCCAATCATCACGCACAGCCGTTCCGCACGTGTCATGCCAGTGTAGACCAGGTTCCTCGCCAGCATTACATAATGGCTGGTCGAGACTGGCATAATGACGGCGGGGGCCTGGCTTCCCTGAGACTTATGGACGGTGACCGCGTACGCCAGCTGCACGTTTTTCAGATCATCCTGTGTATACACGATCCGCTGGCCGCCAAATTCGCAAACGAGAATCCGTTCGTCCGTTTCGCCGTCTTCGTCCCGCGCGAAACCAACTTCAAGGATCGTCCCTAAATCGCCGTTCATGATGCCTTTTTCGTAGTCGTTCTTGACCTGGATGATCTTATCGCCCTGCCGGTACGTCCTTTCGCCGATTGTCCATTCGGCTTTCTTGGCGGACGGTGGATTGACGATTGTCTGCAACCGTTTGTTCAGTTCATGCGTGCCGATCGGCCCCTTTTTCATGGGGCTGAGCACGAGAATGTCCTGCAAACCGTACCCTTTATCCAGAAGCCGGAGAATGCTCCGCTCGATCAACTGCGCGATCCTCTGTGGTTCCTCCTGCTCGATGAAGAAAAAGTCATCCTTTTCAGGATCGGCGACAATTGGCTTGCCTTGGTTGATCCGATGTGCATTGGTGACGATCTGGCTTTCCTGCGCCTGTCGGAAAATTTCCGTCAGGCGGACATGCGGAATACCGGCGTCAATCATATCGCGCAGGACGTTTCCAGGCCCGACAGACGGCAGCTGGTCGGCATCCCCGACCAGAACGACCTTTGTCCGCAGGCTGATTGCACGGAACAGATAATACGCAAGCTGAATGTCCGTCATCGACCATTCGTCCACGATGAGCAGGTCGTACGGCAACGGCAAATGCTCACCATATTCCGGCTCTTGCCCCGGCCGGAACCCGAGTAGCATATGGATTGTCTCTGCCGAAAGCCCGGTCACTTCGGACAGCCGCCGGCTCGCCCGTCCCGTCGGCGCAGCCAAGCCGATATGGGCTTTCGGATGCTGCCGCCGGTACAGCTCGATCATGGCTCGTACGGTTGTGGTCTTCCCGGTCCCGGGACCGCCGGTCAGAATCATGATTTGCCGCCTGAACATTTCCCGGATCGCATCCCGCTGACCCTCGGCCAAAATCATACGATGCTCCGCCTGGTACCGGCGGATCTCGTTTTCGATCACTGCGGAAGACACGGCTTCGCCACTCCGGCCTGCCATGTATGCCAGCTTCTGCGCCAGTTTGACTTCGTATATATTCACATGCTTCGGATAAACAGCGTCGCCTTCCCACACAACCCGATCATGGGCGGCCAGTTCCTCCAGCCCATGACGCACCGTATCCTCAGGAACAACACTTTTCCGGCCCAGGACCGACGTCACGTTACAGATCAATTCATCAACCGGCACGTAGCAATGTCCGCCGTTGTAACATGTTTCCGTCAGCACATACTGAATCGCCGCATCGATCCGGTATGGAGACGACGGGTTAATGCCCACCTTAGCCGCGATCTCATCCGCTGTGATAAAGCCAACCAGATCCAGTTCCGTGAGCTTGTAAGGATTCCTTTGCACGACTTCCACGGACTGACTGCCGTAATGCTTGTACACCTTTGCGACCATACTGGGCGATAAGCCATAAGGCAATAGAGCCATCATGACTTTTTGCAATTCAAAACTGCTTTTGATGCTTACTGCAATTTGCTCAGCGCGCTTCGTACCGATCCCCTTAATACCGATGAGGCACGACGCGCCTTCGTTCATGATCTTCTCCAGCGCCCGATCCCCAAGGTGCCGGACAATCAGTTTCGCCCGTTTCTTCCCGCAGCCTTTGACATATTTGGAGGAAAGGTAAGCAACGACCTGATCTCTCGTCTTTGGCATCGGACGCTCCCACCTGTCCACAGCAAACTGCTTGCCGTGCTTTGGATGCGTCCGCCACTCTCCCCGCACTGTGACAACTTCTCCTTTGTCCACGCCGTAAAGGGAACCAAGAATTTTAATTCTTTCGCCTTTTTCGGTTTCCATTAAGGCGATGGCGAAGTCTCCATTGCGGTGAAGAAAGTGGACAACCTTTCCGGTGTACTCCGTCAATTCAACATGACCTCCGACAGGGCGCCGAATAAACGTGGCATGAAAATATCGGGATTGCGGAGGATCGGTTGTTCAAGGTGGTTCATGGCTTTAAGGAACCCCAGGTATGGAACACGAATGACTTTGCGACCGTTTCTGACAAACGCCCTCATGCGTTCGGCAATACGTTTTATGCGGCTTTCAAGCGATTCAATTTGCTTCAGTTCTTGTTCGGCTTCTTTCTTTGCTTCGGGAGTTTCGGCGTCATTGTATGCGACGCACGCCGCGGCTTTTTCCGCTTCTTGATCCGGCACCGTGATTTCCACCTGATCCTGGGTTTCGAGGCGTTCAAACAGTTGCCGGAACGTTTCCGACCCGATGATTTGTCCGGCGTCCGCAAACAGTTTCAGAACACCGGGGACCCGGCGGATCAGGTGCCAAATCTCAGCTGACAGGTAAGCGGTATAGTTTTCGTCGTCCGCATGGTAGTTCATTTCAACGAATATGTAACCTGGAACAACCGGACGCTCTACTCGTTTGCCAAGTTTACCATTCAGCAGCTTGGTGGTCCCTTGCGTAAAAGCATGAACGGATTTTACCCACTTCTGGGCTTGTTCGTTCCGATCAAAAGCCCATTCCAAAAGCTTTTTGACCGCACTTTCTCGGCCTGTCATCACCTGTACCGCAAATGCCGCCCCCACTTTTGCTCCCCTCCTTCTGGTTTGTTCCGTCCAATCTCCAAATCCATGACTTGTTCTACTTTTTCCTGAACTGGGAGAAGGAACGGAAAGCTGTACAGCGAACACATTTTTTTCTTCCAGGCTAAGTGTGTTTTGGTATAATAGGAGTTACTATCCGTTTTCGCGGTGAAGTTCGCAAATATCGGTATTTGGCGTAGATCTAAGAAGTCGATGTAACTCGTCAGGTTATCAGAACTTATTTATCATGCAGGTTTTCGTTCGTTTGGTTTCTCTGCAGAAAGCCTGGTTTTCCACTTTGCTGCCCAAATCGCTACACGTTGATACAACTCAGGGTTGACTAATCTGATCTTGCCCTTGATATCCAATCTTTCCACCTTCCTCTCCTATGCTGATGACGCTTTCGTTTGAGAATCTTGGACTTTATTTACCAAAAAAAGATGGTTAACATCTTGTTCGAGTATTTCAGCCACCCTGAAAGCATCGGCCAACTTGGGGGTGGAGTAACCATTCTCCCAGTTGCTCACCGATGATTTTTTACAGTTAAGCAGTTCTGCCAGTTGTTCTTGAGTTAGCCCTTTTGCCTTTCTCGCTGAAATCAATGCTTCATTTTTCACTTCAATACCCCCGTCCAAAATCCAAAAATCTTGGTCTTATGTTTTCAGTATAAGTCCAAACAATTTGGATGTCAACTCTTTTGTTTGATTTTCTTGAACTTTATTCCATTTGTTTAAGGAATGACGTACAATAAATTTGAACTACACTAATGTTTATTGAGGAGCATCGTTATGTTTCCCGAACGCCTTAGACAAGCAAGAAAAGAGGCCAGATTAACTCAATCAGAACTGGCTTCTCGGGTTAAAACTAAAAAGACGACCATTTCCAATTATGAGACTGGGTATAGCACACCGTCACAAGAAATGCTTTCTGATTTAGCTGACGTCTTAGGCAAATCTACTGACTGGCTCCTTGGTCGTAGTGATGATCCATCTCCCATCTCCGCAGCCAATAAAGCCGAGCAAAGGCCAAGAGTAGCAGAGCAAACGACAGATTATGAAACCAAACTTCCTCCTGATCTGCTCCAGCTCATAGAAACCGCAAAGAAACTTCCGCCCGAGGAGCGAAAGGCGCTTAACGAATATTTAAAAGTCCGCTTATCTTTCACGAATGAAATTTCTGCCGCCAGAGAGATCACGGAAGCGAAGAGGTTTAGTTTGGTTGCGGAAACGAATTTGGATTATGTCACAAAAGGAAGAGAGTACATCTACGAAATTCCGCTTGTAGGAGCTTCCGCCGCGGGCACACCAATGACTGTAATAGGATACTACGAGGGCAACTTCAGGGTGCCTGAGAATTGGGGTGACTTTGCGCTGAGGGTAAAAGGGGATAGCATGGAACCGCTTATCCCGGATAACGGATTTGTATTTGTTCGTCAGCAGGAAACAATCAGCAATAACGAAATCGCCTTAATTAAAGTGCTAGGAAACCTGGAGGATGAAGTCACCATAAAACGTATCCAATACAGGAACAATAAATTCCAACTGCTCTCCGAAAATCCTCAGTATGCGCCGATAGAATATCAACCTGAAAAGATCAAAATTTTAGGGAAAGTGATGAAATGGCTTTCTGCTGGAGAAGGAAACCAATATTTGAAAGAACACATATAATTAATAGGTGAACGTTGAATGAAAGCTGTAATCTACAAACGCGTTTCTGTCCTCAAAAATTCCGTCGATGGGACGAGCCTTGACGTACAGCAAGAACGCTTGGAAGCCTACGCCAAGGCCCAAGGTTGGGAGGTAGTTGAAGTCTATGAAGATGCCGGGATCTCAGCCAAGGATACGAACCGGCCAGAACTCCAACGTATGTTGAAAGATGCAAAAAAAGGAAAATTCGACGTTATTCTGGTGTACAAACTCGACCGACTTTCCCGCTCTGTCTCCGACTTTCACCAACTGACCAATTTTTTGGATCAGCATAAGGTCGCTTTGGTTTCAGTCACGCAGCATCTTGATACCTCGTCCCCAACTGGGCGGCTGCTTCGAAATATCCTAGTGGATTTTGCCAATTTCGAGCGTGAACTTATTACGGAGCGCATCCTTGATAGCAAGACGCATCGGGCAATGGAGGGGAAATGGAACGGCGGGCATGCGCCATATGGATACAAATTGGTCAATAAGAAGCCGCAGATTGTTCCTGAAGAGGCGGAGAAGGTCAAAAAAGTTTACGAACTCTATTTGACTAGCCAAAAAAGCATGCGTCAGATCGCCAGAGAAACAGGGATTTCTTTCTCCCAGGTGGAACTGATCCTCATGAATCCTATCTATGCCGGCAAACTCGCCTGGGGAAAAACCAAAAACAAAGATCATAAGGGAATGTTTCGCAGACTCAAAATTGAAGATTGGATCATGGTGGATGGCGAACACGAAGCAATCATTACTTTTGATGATTGGTTGCGGGTTCAAGAAATCAAAAAAGCGAAAAACCGGATTCCGGGTGATCGGAACGATAATCAACTCTTTAAGAATCTCTGTTTTTGCGGTAATTGCGGACGAAAACTTCATTTTTTTGTCAATCAAAAGCCATATTCTTATTACCGTTGTCATGATGTGAATCGGTTTGAGGGATGCAAAGGAATTTCTGTCCGGCAAGAAGAACTGGAGGAAAAGGTCGTTCGTAAAATTAACGATCTGTTGTCAGATACTGAATTCTGGCATCAGGTGCAACAAAATATTGAGGAGTCAATTAAGGATCGACAGAAGGAAAAACGGCTCCTACAAACCCAAAAGCAACTTTCTCAGGTGGAAGAAAGAATCCGGCGTCTGGTCGATCAAATGGCTGACAGCGATATCGCTCATCTGATCAAACCTAAGTTGCTGAAACTTGAGGCGGAACGAAAGGAATTGCAACGGGAGATTGCCGCGGCAGAAACCGAACACGAGGAACAAAATGAAAACCCCCAATTTGCTAATGAATTGATGAATGACTTAATTTCGAACTGGAAGCAACTCACTCACGGAGAAAAGGCAGAGGGAATTCACCTGCTTGTGAAAGCATTGATCTGTTATAATGATCGGGTTCAGATTGAGTGGACGGACAAAGCTCTACCAAAAACGGAATTTCGACTTCATCGGAGATATAGAAACGGTTTAATTGCCGAGCTTTGTTATTGAAACTGACTATGTTGTGGTATAGATATCGTCCACGAGCAGGATGGCCGTAGGAGCGGAGCGATCCGACCGCGAGGGAAAAGGAGGAGAACCTCCCGGCGGCCCCTGTTCGGAGGAGACGGCAAAATTGCCCTTCATATCCTCCAGCCGGTCGCGGCGGCCTTTGCGGCTCTGCTTCTCCGTGTTCCGTACGCGCCTTAGCAAGGAACGGTACGGCAGCCGATACCATTTTGCGATTCGAAGAGCCAGCCTTTCGGCCTGATTAAACCCGCGCTCTTCGAGCCTTCCTTCCGCAAGGGGCACCGCCGTCACCCAATCGAAGCCGCCGGCCGTTCGAAGCAGCGGCTCCACCGCCGCGGCCAGCATCGAAGCCATGACCGGCTCCAGCTTCTCGAGCCCCCGGTACTTATACAACGCCAGCCACTCCTTCATCGCCTCGTCGTACCGGACGGCGCCGCGGCAGCGCGCGAAATGCCGGTTCCGTCTCCGAAGGCAGTCGCCGCAGCGCTCCGGTCTGCCGCAAATCGGACAAGCCGTCGAGACGATCCAGGGGATGCGTCCCAAGCAATCTGCGCACAACGCTTGCAGCGCTTGTCTGGGAGCGGCATGACGAACGGGAAAGAAGGCGTCCGATGGCCGGCGTTTGTCTTTGCCGCAGACCGGGCAGCATTCGGCGCTTGCCGCGAACAGCCCGTGCAAAACATCAAGCCATCCCATCGTCAGGCATCCTCCTTCCGGACAAGGTAGCCACGCCGGCGGGCGATTCGGTTCATGCCGCGAATTTGCGCGCCTGCTCCTTGCTGGGACCTTGTCAGATGCGACGAACAGAAGTAAACGCCGCCGGCGGGATCGTCCGCGGAACGCCCGGCTCTGCCTGCCATCTGCACGAGTGCGGCCTCGTCGAACAACGGCTGCTGGGCGTCGAGTATGAACACGTCGCTCCGCGGAATGGTGACCCCCCGCTCCAGTATCGTCGTTGTCACCAGAATGCGGATGGCGGCTTTGCGGAACGCGACGACTTTATCCGCCCGTTCCGGATCGACGGACGAAGTGCCGTCAATCGCTTGCGGCGGAATCCGAAACCGGTTCGCGTATCCTCTTAACAACTCCACCATCGGCCGAACGTGTTTGATGTACGGTACGAAGACGAACAGCTGCGCTCCCCTCTCGACAGACAGGCTTAGCTGACGGCTTAGCGCCTGCGGAAGCTTGCCCTTGCCGATCCAGCGATGAAGCGGCGCAACTTGGATTCGCCGGGGCACGGGAAGCGGATGGCGATGATAGCGGACGGGAACCTTCGCGCAGGGCAGCGCGCCCCGTCTGGCCGCCCGCTGCATGGACGCGGGAGGCGTGGCGCTTAGCAGAACGGTTGTCCCTTGGCGGTTGCGGGACTTGGCGGCGGCATAATGAAGCATGGGATCGTTATGATAGGGAAAAGCGTCCAGCTCGTCGATCAGCACGAGATCGAACGCCTCCTGGAAGCGCAGAAGCTGATGCGTCGTCGCCAGCGTCAAGGCGGCGTTCTCCCAGCGATCCTCGCTTCCTCCGTACAAGACGGCTCGGGAGTACCCGGGGAAAGCCTTCGCCAGCCGAGGTGCCAGCTCCAGCACGACATCCTTCCGGGGCGTCGTCACCAGCGCTCGTCCGCCGCCGCTCAGAACGGTATCCAACAAGGGGAAAATCATCTCCGTCTTGCCCGCACCGGTCACTGCCCAGAGCAGAAAGCTTCGGTCAAAGGCGGGCCGTTGCGAGAAAAAGCGGGCAAGGGGCGCGCGGTACGGAAGGTTCCCGAACAGCCGCGCCGCTCGAGCCAGGATGGGGAGACGCGCAGCCGGACCGCCCGCTTCCCCGCGCAGGAAGCGCACGGCGGCAGCCGAAGCGTCCCGCTGCGCCGGGCTCAACCCCCAGCGGTCCAGGGACACGCGGGGGGCCTGCGCCTTCGGCTGCTCGCGAGGCGATGCGCCGAGCACGAGCAGCCCGCACTCGCGGCTGCGGCCGAGCGTGGCGCACGCCTCGCACACGGCGCAGCCGCTTCGCCCGCACGAGGCGCACGCCGTGCGGCGCATACGCGCTTCGCCGCTGCCGCAGCGCCGGCAGCGCAACCCCTGGCGGCGCCGCGCCCCACGCGCATGCGGGGCGGCCGCCGCCGGCTCCAGCGCGGCCGCCAGGCGCACGGCGCCGCGCAAAGCCGCTAGCTGCAGCGCGCGAAGCATCGCGGGCGCGCGCTGCAGCTCCGGCTCGTCGGCCGCCAGCACGGCGGCGGCCTCCTCGCGCAGCAGCGAGCGGCCCTGCAGGCGCTCGCCCGCCAGCCGCGCCCACCGCTCGAGCGCCTCCGCGTCGGCGGCCCCCATCCCGGCTCCGCCAACGCCAAGCGCCGCCGCCTCCACAACCCAAAGCACCTTGCGACCATCGCTCACTCCTTCGCGCGACGCCTTTAGCCTAGCGCTCCATCCTTTACGCAGTTGCTCTCGCCCATCGCCCACACTTTCGCGCCGCCATCCCCGCCTCTCGTCGCCCGCTGCCCAAACCCGCTCAACGGTTCGAAGCAGCTCCCGAAAGACCATCTCCTTCGTCCACTCCTGCGGCCTCCCCTCCCGTAGCGACGACGCCAGGGTGGCGCAAACCGCCTCCGCCATTCCCAGCGGCAGTTCCTCCCGTAGCCGCCACAAGCTTCTCGCCTTCCCGCTCCAGTAAGCGGCATCCGCTTCCCAAGCGATAGAGAAAAGCGCCTGCCAACCCTTATTCGTCTCCACCGCATAAACGACCGCCTTCACTTCCCTCTTCGCCCCCTTCAAGGAAAAATCTCCGTCCGCACACAAAAAAGCACGCTCAGCGGCCGTTTCCAGCGACGCGAGCGTGCTTCACCCGATTGTGCTTCTATTATTGCTGTTGCGTCTCCAATTGCGCGATTCGGGCGACCGCCAACTCCAGATCGTGATCTCTCATGCGGTCGCGCTTGTCCCAATATTGAAAAAGCGCCTCGGTCTTGTCCCGAAACAGGGACAATCCTTTCTCGGTTGCGCTGGCCACTCCGTAAAGCCGGTGAACATCCATGGAGAGCGCTTCGAGCTTCGCATCCGTCTCCTCCTGACGGTCCCGAATGGCAATGCCGATCAGATGCAGCTCTTTGCGGCCCTCCTCCAACGAACTCACCTTTGCATGCAATTGCTGCTGTTGCTCCTCGAGCCTGCCCACTTTCACGTGCAACTCCCGCTGCTGCTCCTCGAGCCTGCCCACTTTCACGTGCAACTCCCGCTGCTGCTCCTCGAGCCTGCCTACCCTCACGTTCAGTTCCCGCTGTTGCTCCTCCAGCTTGCCCACCTTCACGTGCAGCTCCTGCTGCTGCTCTTCCAGCCTGTCCATACGGTTCTCCAGCCTGTCCATACGGTTCTCCAGCCTGTCCATACGGTTCTCCAGCCTGTCCATATGGCTTGCCAAACCGTCCATGCGAGACTCCAGCCCGTCCAAGCGAACCTCAATGCCATCGAGCTTGCTCAATATTAAATCCAGCTTGTCCAATCCTTCTCCCCCTCTCACCCAAGCTTCCGCAGCGCGCCGTACCCGTTGAATAACAAAAAAGCACACCGCACCGCATAGAGCGTCCAACGACGATATACGAGGTGTGCTTCACCGACCGATCATCTTATTTTTATTATAAGCCGCGCGCATGCTGCAAATCAATTCCCCGTTTGATCCTATCCGCATGCTATTCATCGCGAAATGCGGGCATGCTTCAAATCGGCAGCCGCTCCAAATCCTCCGTCTTCGACAGCTCCACCCATACGAGCCGCGAAACGTCCGCTCTCCACCTTTCACGGCCGTTCACGGCGTCCTCCCACTCGATGCCGGCGCCGGAACGGGCCAGCTTCCGCACGATCGGTCCGGTCTCGTCCGAAGAATCCTGGAGCAGAACCGTTATTTGAATATCCGTCCCGGTTCTCCGGGAATACATTTGCAAAGCCCGCATATACCATTCGATCTGCGACTGGTGATTGTTGGCCACAAGCACGTAATGGCGCTGCGCCGCTTCGTTCCGATGCCGGGCGACCCAATGGGCGTACAGGACGGCGCAAGCGTAGACGGCCGCCACGCACAACAATTCGGCAAGCACGAAGGCCACCTCCCCCGACGATTCGCGTTCAAACGACGAATGCGTCTGCTGTTGTGACACTATATGCCGCCGGCAAGGCGATCGTTCCGGTATCCGCCTGTCCTGCCCGCCCCCTGGAGCATCTCCCTATTTTCCGCGATCCCGCCCTCTTCCGTCTGCGCCACAGGCATATCCCGCCCCCAAAAAACAAGCGGCCCCAACCCGCCTCCAAAGGCGACCGGGAACCGCAATACTGTCATTACTAGTATGTACTTCCTTAAAGCGTAACCCATCCGTACTTGATCGAATTGATGACCGCTTGCGTGCGATCGTCCACTTCCATCTTCTGCAGGATGCTGCTGACGTGATTTTTGACCGTCTTCTCGCTGATGAACAGGTGCTCTCCGATCGTCTTGTTGCTCTTGCCCTCGGCCATCAGGCGCAGCACTTCCGCTTCCCGGCGCGTAAGGGGATTGTTGCCGTTCGGGATCAGCTTCGTGACCGTCTCGCGGCTCGCCGCGGCGCCGGAGGCCGCTCCGATCTCGTCCAGATACGTCATCCGCCGCAGCTGGTTGATCAGCTTGCCCGTCACCTTCGGATGAATGTAGGCGTGGCCGATCGCAACCGTCCGGATGGCGTTGATGAGCGCTTCGGCCTCCATGTCCTTCAACAGATAGCCCGAAGCTCCCTTGCGCAGCGTCTCGAACACGTAGCTCTCATCGTCGTGAATGGAGAGGATGATGACCTTGATCTCCGGGAAAATATCGCGAAGCCGCTCGGTCGCCACAACGCCGTTCTCCGTCGGCATGTTGATGTCGAGCAGGACGACGTCCGGCTTGATCCGGTTGCAGAACTCCAGCACCTGAATGCCGTCGCCGCATTCCCCGATGACCTCCAGGTCGGACTCCATATTTAGAATACGTTTTAATCCTTCTCGAAAAAGCTGATGATCGTCGGCCAGAAGCACTTTGATCTTACGGTTAGGCGTTTTGTTCTCCATAATCCCCCAACTCCTTTCGCAGCTCAGCGTTAATAGGAACCCGTATGGTAATCACAGTTCCTTGTCCGACGCCCGATTCGAACCCGATCGTCCCCTGCAGCAGCTCCACTCGTTCCCTCATGCCGATCAACCCGAATTTGGCGTGCTTCTTCGCCTGCTGTTCCACGGCCTCCACTTGGAAGCCGACCCCGTTGTCCCGGATGACAAGCTGAATCGTCTCTTCCAGAAAACTGATCTCCAGAGAGACAAACGTCGCTTCGGCATGCTTGTGCACGTTGTTAAACGCTTCTTGAACGAGTCTGAACATGGCCGCTTCCAGGGCCGACGTCATCCGCTTCTCCTTGCCGATCGCCTCGAACCTGGCATGAATCGAAGTCCGCTCTTCGAAATCCTGCACAAATTTGCGAAGGGTCGGAACGAGACCGAGGTCGTCCAAGGCCATAGGCCGGAGGTTGAAAATAATTTTGCGGATTTCACCGAGGTCGAGCCGGAGTTGCGTCTTCAAATCAATTAATTCGTTGCGAACGACCTCCAATTCCTGCGTGCCCAGCATTCTCTCCGCAATTTCCGCCCGCAGCACCAGGTTCGCGAGCGATTGCGCCGGGCCGTCGTGTATTTCCCGCGCGATCCTCTTCCGCTCGTCCTCTTGCGCCAGGATGATCTTGAGTCCGATCATCTGGCGGTTTTTGGTCGATTCGAGAATCCGGGTCACCTGAGTCAAGTCCCCCGACAAATAATCGAGTACGACATTCATCTGGGAACCGATCGACTCCGCCCGCTCGATCGAGCGCTCGACATTCCGCGCGCGGTTCTGAAGGTCATCGCGGCGGGCCTTGAGGTAGCTCTCCTTCTCCCGGTAAACCATCAGATCGAGCTGATAGTTCGTCGCTTTCTCATAGGCCGCCTTAATGTCCTTCTCGGAATATCGAACGAAGTCGCGGCTGACTTCGGTGAGGCGAATTCGCGCCAAGCGGTAGTCCCTTTCGAGCTGATCCACTTTCTCGATCGTCTCGCTCGTCTCCTGCAGGACCTTGTCCAGTTCCCGGGTCAGCGACAGGAGTTCCCGGCGCGCCGCTTCGCAAATCTCGTAAACTTGCATTTTGCTGTCTTCCATGACCTTAACGGCATTCTGGATAACGCGATCGATCTCATCCACACGATAATCCACGCGTACGCTTCTCCTTCTCCCAAGCGAGGGCCGTGCTCGCGACCGCATGCCCGGCTTCCATTATCCGCCTTATAGGCCTTCAAATGGAGCCCGGGGCATGCTTCCATCATAACATATTTGTTCGCCCAATGTATCCGGGCTCGGGACTATTGAAGGAAAGATTAGTAGATTGTAATCGTTTTGGTCTTCGCCTCCCAGACGACCGTCAGACCCAGTTGCTCGGATACGACCCGCAGCGGCACGAGCACACGCCCGTTGCGCACGATCGGCGCCGCAGGGGCGGGGACGCGGACGCCCGTGGCGATCATATCATCTCTTCCCGGCCACAGCTCCAGCATTTTGTCGCCCCGCAGCACGGTCACCCGCTTGGCGGTGGGCTCCCATACGATATCGCCGCCCAGCGCGTCGGAGACGAAGCGAAGCGGCAGGTAAGTCGTGCCGTTCTGCACGAACGGGGCCGTGTCCATCTGCGTCGCCTTGCCGCTTATTTTCGCCGATTTGCTGCCGACCTGCAGGACAACGCTCGTCTTGTTGGGCGCAACCGTCTTCGGCGGATATTGCAGCGACAGATTGTCGAAGGCGACCTCTCCTTGCAGCGCGCGTTCGTCCTGATCCTGAGCGAGATCGACGACGTACAGCTTCGTCAGCTTCGCCGGATACGTCAAGCCGGCCGCGGACAGATCGACGCGCAGCGTCTTCCAGCCCGACCAATCGATCGGATCGGCGAGCGTCACGTAGACACTCTTGCCCTTCGCGTCCTTGAATTCGGCGCGCAGCCAGTTGCCGCTGTTGTCGCCCGACACGTCGAGCGTCAGCGCGCTCGGATTGCCGTCGACCGCAATGCCGTTGCCGCCGTTGAGCACGGCGTAGGCGAACCGGTCGCCGGTGCCGCTGGTGAAGTCGTAAGCCAGGTCGAGCACCTTCGACGTCTCGCGGCCCGGCAGCCCGGAGACGATCGAAGCCGTGCCTTGCGTCTCGGCCGGCAGTCCGGTGAAACCGATGTTGTAACCGACGCTCTCGAAATCTTCCAGCTTCTTCTCGGTGCCCGGCGCCAGCACGATCATCGACGAGAAGCCGTCGTAGCGGGCGATGGCGTAGCCGACCGTCGCGTTCTTGTTGATGCTGGCGACCGTAATCTTGCCGTCGCTGGCGTTCGCGGTAAACCCTTTGAATTCCCACTTGATGGACGACGCAGGAACGGCCAGCTCCCTCCCGTCTTTAAGCCGCGCTTTCACGGGCACGGAAATGGTGGAGCCTTCCGCCAGCAGCGTCGTGCTCGGCGAGATCGTGAGCTGATCGATCTGATCTCCTCCGACCACCTCGATATCGACGGAATTGCTGGCGCTGCCCGCTTTGACCGTCAGCTTGGCCGTCCCGGCCTTCGAAGCCGTGAACACGCCGTCCTTGAACGAACCGATCGCCGAGCTGACGCTCCATTGCGGCGTTAACCCGCTCGGATCGATCGGATTGTAGTACGTATCGTAAGCTTTGAGCGAGTAGGCAGCCTGCTGGCCGATAAAAAGCGTCTTGGAGCCGCTGGCCACGATGCCCTTGATCGTTCCTTGCGGCGCGGTCGTGTAGACGCCGATGCCGTTCGCCACCAAGCGTTGCGTCGTCCCGTAAGACGTCGGATGGGCAAGCGAGACGTTGAAATCCCCGAGCGGACGCGTCACCATCGTCGTCGAACCGCCGCCGTCCATGTTGACGCCTTTCCACACGCCGAGCTGAATCATAATTTGCTGCAACTCTTTCAGGGTGACACCCTTCAGACCGCCGTTCTCTTCGACCGTGATCAGATAAACCGTCTTCCCGTCCTTGGAATAGCCCACGGCGGTCCGGGCGCGGTCGGCCGATCCGCTCAGCCCGCTGACATCCCGCGAGAACGCGGTCGCCGCTCCTCCGTCAACGAGAATCGTATGGCCGCTCACCATCATCTGGAACGAGGACGGGTCGTAAGTCTTCCCGTTCGTCAGCGAAGTCAGCGTATAGCTGGTCTCCACCTTCTGGCCCACGGCCAAATGCGTCCGAATAAAGTCCGCGGCCGACTTGTGCCCGCGAAGAATATAACCGTTCTCCGGAACCGGCGTCGTAATCTCCTTCCCGTCGGACACTTCCGTTACGACGCCGTCCACGACAAGCGCCTCCGTCGGCGTCGTGCCGCTGTTCATCGGACGCTGCGATGCGGTCCAGTTGTCCGTATAAACATACATCGCGTCGACATGGCTGTACGCATTGTCGGGCTCGGTCTTGTAGGCGCTCTTGTTCACGCCCGCGAGCTTAAACGTTGCGCCGTCCTCGGCCGTGACGGATCCGCTGAACGTAAACCGGTCGATCAACGGCATCTTGTCCTTCGTGACGCCGAACGCGTACATGCCGGTCAGTTGGGACGGGCTCGTCAGCAGCTCGCCGGAACGAATCTCCGCGCCGAGCGGAGCGCCTTCGCTGCTTGAAGACGTGTTGAACACGTCGCCGTTAATGCCGGCCACCGCGCCCGTCTCCTTCGCCATCGCCCCGACGGATTGGCGCGCCGTCACGCTGCCCCCCTTACCGCTCATCGCGTTAAGCTGCACGTACGGGTTCGTCAGATCGATCTGCAGCACATGCACGAGCTCCGTCGTCTTCGTCTTGTCGGACGGCACCCACTGATAGTCCACCTGCTTGGCGCCGGAGGTGACCATCGTCTCCCCCTGCTTCACCAGCTTGTACGTCACGGACGCCGTCGCCGCAGCGGCAACCGGCGGCTGCGCAAGCGGCCACCCCGTCCCCGCGAACGAGCCGAACACCACGCTTCCCGCGATAATCGGCACCACACACTTCCGGCAGAAACGGTTCAACGTATGAAATTTTCGAGTCATCATTGCTCTCCCATTGTTTATGTATTGTCGGAGTCGATGGGAGTTCTCTCCCAGATGTTCCTATTAACATAGACTCAAAAACGGTCAAAAAGTTACATGGGGCTTCAAATTCTATGAAATTTTTCATTTAGGAGAGATTGAAAAAGCTATCCCTCCAGAGAGCCATGCTCTCTATTGGAATAGCTTTCTTGTCTCATAGGTTTAGGATCATCCGAGATATTGCTCTGCCAGTTTGCGATAGTAGTCCAGTTCGGCATTGTAAGTATCGCGGTACCCCTGCAGCGTCGATTGAATGACATCGTCGCTGACATTGATGGCTTTCAGCTTGGATTGCGTGCTGCTCATAATGGATTCGAAGCTTGCCTGGCAGGAACTCAGCTTCTTCGTCGCTTGATCCTTTAATTCGGGCTTGCTGAACGATTGTTTAGCAGAAATTCAGGGCAGGGCGACGGCGGAACAGGAAGGCGAAAATAAGGCAAAAAAGAACGCGGAGCCTGCGCTCCAGGTTCATCACCAGCAGTTGCAGCGTGATGGCGGACAGGCTGGTCTGCGCGAGACGCGCTCGAATACGGCCAAGCCCGTACTTGCGCTTGCCTTCTCCGAATTTGCCTTCGATGGCATTTCGTTCACCGGCATCCCGTTTGTCCTGATTTTGCTGTTCGCGAGTCGGACCGTCCTTCGGTGGTCTTCCCAAAGCCGGGCCGCTGAGCCGGATGCCATGCTGCTTGCAGAAGT
>NZ_AUCP01000085.1 GCF_000429825.1 Cohnella thermotolerans DSM 17683 | reverse complement strand
CTTAGCGGCCCGAAGCTTGGCAGGCCATCCAAAGAACAACGTGACGCCGATGATCGAAAGCAAGAGAAGCAAGACGCTGCACAGCGCAATGCGATCGAAGGAAAGTTCGGCGAAGGCAAACGCAAGTTGGGTTTGGGCCGAATTTGCTCCCGCGGTGCTCATACAAGTTTAACTGTCATCGCTATCCAGTTTCTGGTTATGAACCTGGAACGGCGACTGCGGGTTCTTTTTTTCTCTTTTTTCAGATTCATTGCGTTCCGTCCGATTTTTTGCATGAAAACCGCAAAGAAAATCACGGTCTAGGCTCATGCGTTGGGAGCAGCTTAAATTGATCTTGTTCAGCAAGCCCTATTATAATGAGGAGGACGTAGCCCAAGCGAAGGAGCGGGAGCGTCCTTTTTGAACTAGCGGGCAGTTTAGTGACAAAAAAAGGAATCCTTTGTAAGGTAAAGAATAATAGAATCTGTGACGTTGATGAATTAGCGGTTATATGCAATTGGGGGAAGGACGAAAGATCGAATATATGCCATTACCATTTATTGTTGGTAGTGGTATATTTGTTTTAAGTGAATCAGTACATGATAACACTAGCCGGCGCGAGTTCGAGGAAGTCTTCACTAGCTTGAAGGAGTCTGTATAAAACAAAGTGGTTTCGAAGATGTTTGGAAGACTTTGCATAGAACGGAGCGGATTCAAAGATGTCTTGATAAAAGGACTCTGTATAGATCGTAGTGGATTTAAGATGGTTGCCAGGGCATACAGACTTTCCGTCGGTAAACGCGAAGAAGCCCCCGACAGCGTAACGCCGCATTATGCGAGCCATTTTTTATTCCCTCAGAAATGCTTGAAACCCTTGTCCCATAAGGGATTTCGCTGATTCCCCACTTCGCTTTTGTCGCTTTGTCCTCGCATAACTTGGATTTTTTCAGCCAAGATATACGAACCAGGCACTTAAAGGTTATGCGCGGAAAAAGATATACGCACCTGATTTTTACGAGATATACGAGGCTGATGGTTCGATCATAAATCGCATCAAAACACCAGTCAAGCTGACCCTGTCATTTAGGTGTTGTATTCTTCTGAACTGACAAGGAGGAATGACAGAACGTGGAAAAGAATGATGTCGCTGTCCAGAATGAGCCCAAAAGCAAACCTCGGGCCCTTCTGGAAGTATTAGCCGTATCCACGAAACTCGGTCTCACTTCATTCGGAGGACCGATCGCTCATCTCGGTTATTTTCATGACGAATACATACGCCGCCGCAAATGGATGGACGAACGGAGTTATGCGGATCTGGTCGCGCTTTGTCAGTTTCTTCCCGGTCCTGCCAGCAGTCAAGTCGGAATCGGGATTGGTGTCATTCGCGCCGGTTTGCTTGGCGGGCTGACTGCTTGGCTCGGCTTTACGCTGCCATCTGTCATCGCGCTGGTTCTGTTCGCCTTTCTTTTGCAGGGATTTGATATTGAAAGCGCAGGATGGATCCATGGCCTTAAGATCGTCGCCGTAGCCATTGTCGCTCAAGCCGTTCTTGGCATGGGACAAAAACTGACCCCTGACCGAAATAGAGCGACAATCGCCATTATTGCAGCGTCCGCCACCCTCTTGTGGCAGACAGCTTTCAGCCAGTTCCTGCTTATTGTTGTCGCGGGCATAGCTGGACTTATGTTATACAGAAAAACGGCAATACCTGAAGCACCGAACCTGTCAGTTCCTATCAGTCGCAGCTTTGCCGTCATCTGCTTGTCTCTTTTCTTTGGACTCCTGATCGCTTTGCCTCTGCTTCGACAATTTGGTGTTGCGGACTGGCTGTCCTTGTTCGACAGCTTTTATAGGGCAGGTTCTCTTGTATTTGGCGGAGGTCACGTTGTTCTTCCGCTGCTTGAACGGGAAGTCGTACCGACAGGGTGGATCAGCGAGGCAGACTTTCTAGCCGGTTACGGTGCGGCGCAAGCGGTGCCTGGACCGTTATTCACCTTTGCCGGTTATTTAGGTGCGATGATAAACGGAGTGAAAGGAGCTATGATCGCTACAGCGGCCATCTTTCTGCCTGCTTTTCTGTTGATCATAGGCGCGCTACCCTTCTGGAATTCCTTGCGAAAAAGCCCTAAAGTACAGGGGGCGCTGATCGGGATTAATGCAGCGGTCGTCGGCATCTTGTTAGCTGCATTATATAACCCGCTGTGGACGACGGCTATTCTGGCTCCTGCTGATTTTGCCTTGGTTTCGATTCTGTTCTTGATGCTCGTCTTTTGGAAGATACCGCCTTGGGTTGTTGTTATCATAGGTGCGATAGGCGGAACGCTGCTCGGAATGATTTGAAAATGGATCGCATACTTTGCCATGATTCAGGGAATTGAGATGCAACAAGTTCAGAATACGACTAAACCGCCACTGCTTCACGCGGATCTCCTGTTAAGGATGTTCAAAGCCTGAATCTTAAGAGGGTGTATGACATGAGCACTGAGAAATTAATTCGAAAGTTTGACAAACAAGCAAAAATATACGAAATGAGAAGAAGGAAGCAATCGGAAAAAAAGTGGCGCGAAAAACTGATCCGTTGCGCAAAGGGACATGTTCTGGAAGTTGGTGTAGGAGCGGGAGCCAACTTTCATTTTTACCCTAAGGACGTTGAAGTGACGGCAGTCGATTTCAGTAAGGAAATGTTGAGCAGAGCAAAAGAAGCAGCTGCTGAAAGCGGTATTCAAGCGGAATTCACTCTTTCCGATGTTGAATCGCTTTCCTTTCCGGACGATTCGTTTGATACCATCGTATCCACATTGACGTTTTGCGGGTATGAAGATCCACACCGAGTATTAAGTAATATTCAAAAGTGGTGCAAGCCGGGCGGACAGATTTTATTAATGGAACATGGAATCAGCTCATATCGGTTCGTCGGCCGGATTCAAAAGATGGTGGATCCGTTGTTCAAGAAAATGGTCGGATGCCATCTTAAACGGGATATTTTACAGATTCTCGAGATAACGAACCTGAACATAAATAAAGTAGAGCGGCATATGTTGGGAGCTGTATACCTGGTGTGGGCTGCCCCGAATAAATAGATCCAAACCGGCTTTTGTCCCATGCATATGGGATGAAAGCTTTTTTATTGACCTTGGCAATCGGCAATTTATTGACAGGGCAATGAATTTGTTTTAGAATTCAATAGAATACTTGAATAAAGGGTGGTTTGAGATGGACAACATGAACGGAAGACCTTTCAAAGATGCGATTTATAAACAATTCGCGCGGATCGGAAAATGCTTATCCAGCGAGAGACGCCTTGAACTTCTCAACCTTCTGTCACAGGGGGCCAAATCCGTCGAAAAGCTTGCCCAGCAGACGGATATGACCATCGCCAACGTCTCCCAACATCTTCAGGTTCTTTCCGAAGCCCGCTTGGTGACGTCCAAGAAGAGGGGAACTTATGTGTATTATGAGTTGGCGAACACGGCAGTAAACGAACTATTGCTGTCTATGTGGAAAACAGGGGAACAGCAGCTTGCAGACATTCAAAAGATAAAAGAAGAATTTATGCCCCCACACGGCGGTTTTCATACGATTTCTCTGGAAGAAGCATTGGCCAAACATAAACAGGGGGAAATCATTCTCGTTGATGTCCGGCCTTCCGAAGAGTACGAATATGATCATATTCCTGGCGCTATTTCCATTCCGATTGATGAGCTGGCTGAACATATGAATGAACTGCCGAGCGATCTTGAAATTGTAATCTACTGTCGCGGGCCATACTGTGTGTACTCGGCACAAGCCGTCTTGGAGCTGCGTAACAAAGGTTTCCTCGCTTACCGATTGGAAGAGGGGGTGCATGAATGGAAAAAACACACGGGAAGCCTTCACTAAACCGAATTTATCTGGATTACAACGCAAGCACTCCCATTGCTCCAGAAGTAGCGAAGGAAATCCAGTCGTTTCTGGTTGACCGGTTCGGCAACCCTTCTGCAAATCATTGGGCATCCCATTCGCTTCAGGAGACCATCCATCAATCGCGGGAGAGTGTTGCGCTTCTGTTGGGTTGCAATCCGGAAGAAATCGTGTTCACAAGCGGAGCCAGCGAAGCGAATAATCAGGCGCTGAAAGGTGTATTCTTTGGCCGTCAAAGACGAGGAAATCATATCATTGCAACAAAAATTGAACATCCTTCCGTTCTGGAGGCTTGTCGTTTTCTTGAAAGAGTAGGTGCGCAAGTTACCTATCTCGAGGTTGATGAATTCGGTCTCGTCTCTCCTGAGGATGTCGAAAAGGCGATCACCGATCAAACCATTCTCATCTCGATCATGCATGCCAATAACGAAGTGGGAACGATCCAGCCCATATCGGAAATTTCCCGAATCGCCCGAAAGCACGGAATTTATTTGCATTCGGACGCTGCCCAATCCGTCGGAAAGATACCGGTTAATGTACATGAGCTCGGGGTTGACTTGTTATCCGTCGCGGGTCATAAGTTCTATGCACCCAAGGGGATCGGAGCGTTATATATCCGCAGCGGTGTTGTTCTTGAGTCGCTTATCCATGGTGCCGGGCATGAATCGGGGAGGCGGGCCGGAACCGAGAACGTTCCGTATATTGCCGGGCTTGGCAAAGCAGCAGAGTTGGCCGCTCAGGATTTATCTGCCGAACATCTCAAAGCACTCGGTCAATATTTCTGGAATGAATTGAAAAATCACTTTCAAGACGCGATATCATTGAACGGGCATCCCGTTCATCGATTGCCGAATACGTTCAGTATCAATTTTCACGGTTACAGCGGGCAGGATATTCTTCAGCGATTGCCCGAGATCGCGGCCACCACGGGTTCCGCATGCCACACGGGAAGCACATCGTTATCTCCGATTTTATCGGCCATGAAAGTTCCTGAAGAGAAGGGAAGAGGAGCCGTACGATTCAGTCTGGGGAGATATACGACTGAAGAGATGATTAAGAAAGCCTTAACGATGATTAAAGAACGAATACCTCTCATCACAGAAGGAGGCAATTAGAATGTTGTTTCGTCAATACCTGCATCATGATCCAGTGGTGGCCATTTCCTATTTCTTCGGGTGCGGCAGCCAGTCGCAAGGGGTTGTCGTGGATCCGGTTGAGGAAGCCGTGGATTTCTATATCAAAGAGTCCAAGCGCCTTGGCTTGGATATTCGTTATGTGATCGATACTCATCTTCATGCCGATCATATTTCGGGTGCACGAGAGTTGGCGCAAAAGACAGGCGCAGCCTATGTCATGCATCAATCAGCGGCAACCGCTTTTCCGTTTCAATCCGTCGAAGACGGTGACGAAATCGTTGCCGGGAACACCGTAATTCGAATCCTTCATACGCCCGGTCATACTCCCGAGCATATTAGTCTTGTCGTAACGGATCGAGCGCGAGGTGAAGATCCTTGGTTTATCGTAACGGGTCACACCCTCATGGTTGGAGATGTGGGTCGGACAGAACTGGCGAGTGACTTCAAAGCGGGCGCAATGCAACTGTACGAAAGCTTGTTTCAAAAGATTCTGGTTCTGCCGGATGAACTCGAAGTGTATCCCGGAGCGTATTCCGGTTCGGTATGCGGCAGGAGCTTGAGCGGCAAACCTTCTTCCACCATCGGATATGAGAAGAAATTCAATAAAGCGTTGCGTTTGAAGGAGAGAGAAGCATTTGTTGCCTTCATGACCGAAAATATTCCCGAACCTCCCGCAGGATACCAGGAGATTCGAGCATATAACTCTGGTTTTCAAACGAATAAGCCATGACCGAAATGACTCCTCGACTAGGCATTCGCAACAACGCATTCAACTTTTTCATGCTTGTATTCACCAATTTGTTCGTCGGTTCCATGGTGGGAATGGAACGAACCATCTTGCCGCTCATTGGCGAGCAAGAGTTTGGACTTGCTTCTACTAGCGCAGCATTGTCATTTATCGTATCGTTCGGGTTCTCAAAAGCGATCGTGAACTACTTTGCAGGCAGGTTGGCGGAGCAATTCGGTCGCAAAAAAGTATTGCTGGCGGGCTGGGGCTTCGGTTTCATCGTGCCCCTGCTGGTCATTGCGGCGCATGAATGGTGGGTTATTATTGTTGCCAATCTATTTCTGGGAATCAATCAAGCTTTGACTTGGTCCATGACGGTGAACATGAAGATCGACCTGGTGAAAAGCAATGAGCGGGGACTTGCGATCGGTCTTAATGAAGCAGCCGGCTATTTAGGTCTCTCGGCTGCCGCTGGCATGACGGGGTACATCGCGTCCGTTTCATCCTTGCGCCCGGAGCCATTTTTATGGGGATTCGGGTTTACGTTGGCCGGATTTCTGCTTTCGTTAACCGTGAATTCTACGGAAAAACATTTGAAGGTTCAAAACGGAGCCAGTTTAAAACAAGCCGAGCACTCCGCGTCTGCTATCATGAAATTGGTCACTTGGAAGGACCGAACGCTATCGAGTTGCGCTTTCTCCGGGTTAGCCACCAATTTCAAAGACGGGGTGGCATGGGGGCTGTTTCCATTATTCTTGCTGGATAAAGGATTAACGGTCGGCGAGATCGGGGTTATCGTTGCCGTATACCCGATATCGTGGGGAACCTTTCAGTTGCTTACCGGCGCCCTAAGCGACAAATGGGGAAGAAAACCTCTGATCGTTGCGGGAATGACTTTGCAAGGGCTTGGCTTGTTGTCTTTTGCATTTTCGCACAGCTACTCCGCCTGGTTTAATGAAGCCATCGTTTTAGGGCTTGGAACCGCGATGGTTTATCCGACTCTCCAGGCAACGGTTAGCGACGTGGCCGGTCCTTCTTGGAGAGCGTCGGCGATGGGCGTATATCGCTTCTGGAGAGACAGCGGATATGCATTTGGAGCGTTGTTTGCCGGCTTCGTTGCAGATATGATTGACGCTAAGGCTGCCATAGCGATTCTATCCCTTTTGCCCTTGGCTGCGGGCGTTGTGTCGTTTTACAGGATGAAAGAGTCCTTGAAAAAATAGGCTTCTTTACGGATGTTCCATCAATTGATTCTCTATGGGATCAGTCGGGACGCATAAAGAATCAAAGGACCGCGGCGGTACCGAACCCGCCCCAATCCTTTGTTACAAATAAAGTAGAATTGCAAAATTGAGGATACCGAGGCACAATTTTTTGCGCCTCGGTGTTTTTTTTATGCGGGACATTGCTAAATTCCGTTTTTCTCGTGAAATTCAGCATTGCACGCCGCTATAATCAAGTAAGCCGAGTGTCGCATCCGGTAGAAATTTAACCTTTACAATAACCCCCTAGGGGGGATATTATTTAGTTGAATCTAATTAACCCCCCTTGGGGGATATTTAAAGTTATAAAGTACTATTCAGACGAGGAGGAATAATATGAGCGGTCAGCACTCTCATGATCACAATCACAAGTACAGAAAGCAAATTGTTAATCGGTTGGCTCGAATCGAAGGCCATCTGCGATCGGTAAAGGAAATGACTGCGGAGGGGCGAGACTGTTCCGAAGTTCTCCTACAAATCGCCGCTGTGCAAAAAGCTTTAGACAGCGCTGCAAAACTTTTGCTCAAAGATCATCTGGAAAGTTGCGTCGTAGACGCCGTACACAGCGGAAATCAGGATGAAGTACTCGCGGCACTGAATAAAGCGCTGGACAATTACATTCGTTGAGGAAGTGAACGTCTTGTCCGTACTCACTGTAGGAAAAACTACCGACAAAGAAAAAATAAAAATCATTCTTGCGTTGGCCGTACCGGCCATGATTGAAAACATACTGCAGACGATTGTCGGTTTCGTGGATACATTATTTGTTTCAAAGCTCGGTCTTGTTGAAGTTACCGCCGTTGGCGTCACGAATGCGATTTTAGCGGTTTATCTCGCCATTTTTTTGGCTGTGGGTACCGGAACGTCGGCCTTGATTGCTAAAAGTGTCGGAGCCGGCGATTTGGATAAGGCGAAGGCTATTGCCAGACACTCAACCTGGATATCAGCTTCTTTAGGAATTTTAATCGGAGTCATTACCTTTTTCTTTGCTGAGCCGTTGTTGCGCCTGATGGGCTCAGAGCCTAGCGTTTTGGCGGAAGGGATCGTTTATTTTCGCATCGTTGCGGTTCCTTCGATATTCATCTCCTTAATGACCATCTTCGGCAGTATACTACGAGCCGCGGGAGATACAAAAACCCCCATGAAAGTAGGTGTGTGGATCAATGTCATTCACATTGCACTGGACTATATACTTATCTTCGGATTTTTTGCATTTCCCGGCTTTGGTATCGCCGGAGCTGCATGGGCAACCGTCATAGCGAGAGTAATCGGAACGATTGCTCTTTATGCCTACATTCGAAGTTCGAAGCTCTCGTTTTCATTACGAAAAGGAACAACGGGCGGTTATACACTTTCTTTGCTGCAGCTTTCGGTCCCAACCGCGTTGGAGAGATTGATCATGCGTTTTGGCCAGGTTCTATACTTTGGCTTGATTGTTCGACTCGGTACCGATGTTTACGCAGCTCACACAATTGCCGGTAACATTGAGATCTTTTCCTACATGCCGGGTTATGGATTGGCTATCGCCGCAACGACATTAGTTGGACAATACTTAGGGGCGAATCGACGGGAAGAGGCATATCGTTTTGGATTACTGACGACGGGAATCGCGGTTGCTTTTATGTCCTTTGTAGGAGTTCTATTATTCGTATTTTCACCATTCGCAGCTACTTGGTTTACCAATGAGAATGATGTCATCGGGATGGTTACCACTGCATTGCGCATTGATGCTTTCGCACAGCCTTTTTTGGCCATTGGATTGGTTTTGGCAGGGGCATTGCAAGGTGCGGGAGATACGAAAAGTCCGATGTACAGTACTGCGATCGGCATGTGGTTAATTCGAGTTGTCGGCGTATATGTTTTATCCGTTATTTTAGGCATGGGGATCGCAGGCGTTTGGTTATCGATCGCCATTGATCTTGCGGCTCGTGCTGTGTTTCTATTTATGAGATTTTCGAAGAAGTTAAGGCCGCGTGAGCAAGTTAGCCAGCTGAAAGGATAATGATGATGAGGAAGCAATAATGGTTATTGATGGATAAAGACGATACCAATGTAATTGGGAAAAGGGGATTCGATGATTCTATGGTTCAAAAGACGAAAGCATTGGATCCATTAAAAAATCGTGCGAGAAGGCTAAAGCAGGACATCTACGTGCTTTATCTATCATACAGGGATCCGAGAGTTCCATGGTTCGCCAAGTTTTTTGCTGTTTGTGTTGTAGCGTATGCTTTTAGCCCAATTGATTTAATTCCCGATTTTATCCCTATACTAGGCTATTTGGACGATCTAATCATTGTTCCTTTCGGCATTGCACTTGCCTTAAAGATGATTCCACGACCCGTCATAGAAGACTGCAGAATGAGAGCCGATGAAATTAGACAGAGAGGTAAGCCAAAATACTGGATAACCGGAGTGCTGTTTATTGTTATTTGGATTCTTTGTGTAATTTGGATAGGAAGCGTATTATACCGATGGATCCAATGAGTGCAAATAGGAAAAGGCATGTCATAAGGAAGTGCCAGATTATTTATCGGATACCTAGCATAATTCCCATGTACGCACTGCAAATAAAGAGAAGTCCGAAAATAGCTGCCAATGCGCTAGTGAATTTTTTATGAAATAAAAGCACCGAAGAAAAAAGAAAAAGCATTGCTATAATTGCCAACAAAATACTTGTTCCGCTAACTCCAAACCCGATCGTCGTATTCGGTTCAATTTGTCCTTGTTGCTTCAGCCGCGGAATCACGATCGTAAAGGGCAGTGTAGGCAAAGATCATATCCATCTGCTGATCTCCTGTCCGCCAACGATGGCTCCTGCTAAGGTAATCCAGTATCTCAAGGGTAGATCGTCTCGAATGCTGCAGGACGAATTCTCCCACCTGAAAAAGAGATATTGGGGCCAGCACTTATGGGCGAGAGGATATTTCTGCGCAACTGTTGGTGCAGTAAATGAAGAGACAATTCGCAAATACATCGAAGGACAACAAGTCGAGGGAGACGATGTATTTGACATCGAAGAATGACCAGCAGCTATACCGAGTTTCAGTCGGAAACTTCAGGTGGCTTCAGCCACAGGTTGCTTTCAGCGGGCTTTAGCCCAAACCAGCGGCTTTGAGCCGCAAATCGAGTTTCAGTCGAAAGCTTTAGGTGGCTTTAGCCACCGGTAGCTTTTCAGCAGGCTTTAGCCTGAACAGCGACTTTCAGTCGCTTATAGGAACCTACCGGCTTTAGCCGGTAGTCGTTCAGATATTATTTTGCCTAAGTTCTTATTGTGTTATATTAGAAAGAGCTAATATAACTGGGGTGGAGAAATGAAGTTCTCGTATAAAGGAATTATTATCGTATTATCAATAGCTTTTATTGTTTCTGCTTGCGGATCGAAAAAAGAACAGGGACATCAAGGCCATACATCGAACGGTGATTTACAAGAAAAAACAGCTTCCGTTGAAGTTTTGCCATCTTTTTTGAAAGGTCAATCCGAACAAATCCGTTTGGTATATGAAGCTGCAGGAAAGGCGACAGATATATTAAAGTGGATTCCTTGCTATTGTGGCTGCGGCGAAAGCGCTAGACATACCAGCAATATGAACTGTTTTGTGAAAGAGGTCAATCAAGATGGGTCTCTTGTCTGGGATGACCATGGAACCCGTTGTGGAGTTTGCTTACAAATTGCGGCCCAATCGATAAAAATGAAACAAGAGGGTAAAACCTTAAAAGAGATTCGATCATATATTGATAAGACTTTCGAAAAAGGATATGCCAAACCCACAGATACCCCAATGCCGAATTAATAATTGAAACCCCATCCAACCAAGATGGGGTTTCAATTTGACACATGTATTAGAAGCTGCTAATATGATTACAAGAATTCATATTAGAGGATACTGATATGATGGGGGCGAAACGAATGGAAGCTAACCGTTTGGATGTAAAAGCGAAATTTATTCGTGGTTTTTCTGATAAAACACGGCTGCAAATCCTTCATTCTATTAAAGATAAGGAATTGACGGTATCGCAAATTGTTGAAGAGTTAAAAGGCAATCAGTCGAATATTTCTCAACACCTTGCATGCTTAAAGGGTTGCGGAATTATTGTCGGACGACAGGAAGGCAAGTTTATTTATTACAGTTTGAGAAATGAGCAAATTAAACAGTTGCTCCATATGATGGACGTCGTTTTTAGCCAAGTTGAAGAAGAAGTCGCAGCCTGCGACAAAAACGACCGACTGGATTGTTGCCCGAGCAATAAGGGAGGAACAGAAAATGAATGAAGATATAGAAAAAAAGGACTCGTGCTGTTCAAACGATGGCTGCTCGTCACCAAAGCAACCCAGCTTCAAAAAAAGTCTGACATTGTTAAATGCAACTTCTGCTGCGGCAAGTCAAGACGATTGTTGCAATGAAACGAAAGCGCCCAATTTCCAAAAAACGCTGGCTTTAATAAATGCAGATCCTTCCCCGACATGCGAGGATGAATGTTGCAGAGAAACTGACATAGATCGTTCTGCAGAACAGCCTTCTGGTGAGGCTAGTGGTCAAATGAACGAATATATGGTGCATGGGATGGATTGTCCGGCATGCGCCTTAACGATTGAAAAAACGGTAAGAAACATGGGAGGTATCTCTCATGTCCAAGTAAATTACAGCACAGGCAAAATGCAAGTTGTATCCAATGAAGAAGCGACTTTGGATAAGCTGCCTGAAACGATAAAAAAACTGGGATACACATTAGAACCGATTCAACAAAAAGAGAACGCTCGAATTTACAAAATTGAAGGTATGGACTGCAGTTCCTGCGCGCTAACCATTGAAAACCATTTAAAGAGTCTTCCGTCAGTAAAAAGCGTAAGTGTAAATTTTTCAACGGGAAAAATGACGGTAGTACACGACAATCCGGTTGAAGAAATGATCAAGGAAGTATCCAAAGCGGGCTATAAAGCTTCTATGGTATCAAACAGAAGGCAGAATGTTGAAGAAAACATAGATAAGTCAGGTACGAACCTGGTTGTATTATCAGGGGCGCTGCTTGCATTTGGGTTCGTTGGCTCTTACGCGAATGTATCGTCAACATTGATTACGCTGCTATACGTACTCTCCATTATTATCGGCGGATACAAACCTGCCAAAAGCGCCTTCTATGCCGTGAAAAGTCGCTCTTTGGATATGAATGTACTGATGACCGCAGCTGTGCTTGGCGCCGCGGCTATTGGCGAGTGGCTTGAAGGTGCAACCGTTGTATGGTTGTTTGCGCTGGGGAATGTACTTCAGACCAAATCCATTGAAAAGACTCGAAACTCGATCAGAAGTCTTATGGACCTGGCTCCTCCCGAAGCATGGGTTAAAAGTGGCGGAGAATGGATAAAAAAGCCCGTAGAAGAGGTTTCGGTCGGAGAAATCATCATTGTCAAACCAGGAGAAAAAATCCCATTAGACGGTGAAATCATTGTCGGGGAATCCAGTGTAAATCAAGCCCCCATAACAGGAGAATCCATACCCGTCGATAAGCAGGCAGGGGATAAGGTTTATGCGGGAACATTAAACGAACACGGAACTTTGGAAATTCGTGTGACCAAACTGGTGGAAGATACAACGGTCGCCAAAATTATTCGTTTGGTGGAGGAAGCGCAGGAACAAAAAGCCCCGACGCAAGCGTTTGTCGATAAATTTGCGCAGATCTATACGCCGATCGTATTTATCGGTGCATTGCTTGTTATGGTTTTCCCGCCTCTGTTTGGCTTTGGGGCATGGGCAGATTGGTTTTATAAGGGATTGGAACTGCTTGTTGTCGCGTGTCCGTGTGCGCTGGTTATTTCCACGCCTGTTGCCATCGTCAGCGCGATCGGGAATGCGGCCAAAAATGGCGTATTGATTAAAGGCGGAGCGTTTTTGGAAATCGCAGGAGCCATTCAAGCGATTTCGTTCGACAAAACTGGTACGTTAACCGAAGGAAAACCCAGGGTTACGCAAATCATCCCATTTGAAGGAACCGAAGCAGAAATCTTATCTATTGCGAGAACGTTGGAAGAGTACTCCACCCATCCGATCGCACAAGCTGTGGTACAGCATGCCATAAATCAAAATGTGAACGCGAAAATCGGTTCGGAGTATAGAAACATCGTGGGTAAAGGCGTACAAGCGACAATCGATCACGAAGTTTATTATGCGGGAAACACGAAACTGTTTGAAGAATTGAGCGTTTCGGTGGCACCCTTCCAAACGCAAATGAAACTTCAAGAAGAAGGCAACACACTCGTTCTCGTTGGAACGGCCAATCAACTCTTGGGCTTGATTGCGGTTGCGGATACGATTCGCGAAACCAGTGTTCACGCTCTACAAGGTCTGAAACAAGTCGGTGTTGGAGAAGTGGTGATGCTAACAGGCGACAACGAAGGCACCGCGCGAAAGGTTGCATCTCAAACTGGCGTGACCCGATATTTTGCAAATTTGCTTCCGGAAGATAAGGTTGAAGCCATAAAAAAGGTGCAAGCCGAAGGCAAAGCCATTGCAATGGTTGGGGATGGCATTAATGACGCGCCTGCTCTTGCCACGGCCGATTTGGGCATTGCGATGGGTGGAGCGGGAACGGATACGGCATTGGAAACAGCCGATATCGTCTTAATGGCCGATAACTTGGAGAAATTACCGCATACGATCCAACTGAGTCGAAAAGCGCTCCGCATTATCAAACAAAACATTTGGTTTTCGCTTATCATTAAATTGGTTGCGCTAGTTCTGATCTTTCCGGATATTTTGACACTTTGGCTGGCGGTTTTAAGCGATACAGGCGCGGCGCTCCTTGTTATTTTGAACAGTATGCGACTGCTGCGATTTAAACGTTAAGAAGGGTCCAAGGCCCTTCTTTTTGTATTATCCCCCTCGGACAAGCAGTTGAAAATTTTTGTTTACAATATTGAGGGGATATCATATATTTGAAGCATAAAGTTGCCTTAAGGAAACATTATGTTCATTGGCAAACATTTTTTTTGACGCAAAAATTGCACTAGGGAAACATAGTTGACCAAATTCAAAAATAGTTGGTCAAATTCAAAACAGGAGGGTTGTCGATGTCTCAAAAAAAGGAAGTATCAAGACGGAGTTTCTTAAAAGCTGGAGCCGCTGGAGCATTCGCCATAATTGGCAGCACGTTTTTAAATTCATTTACGTCTGCTCAAAAATCCGTACAAACAATGGATAAACATCAACTCCATGCGGATATGAAAAACCAGCTTCACGAAGGAATGAAACACGGATTTATTCCGAGTTCCGAAAAGACAAAAGGTTTTCAAATGGCGTGGAATGCACTAACGAATTTCGATTATGGAAAAGTCAGTACATTACCTGATGGTCGTACGATGAGGGAATACGAGATCACGGCGAGGGAAACCAATGTGGAAATTTCTAAAGGGATTACGTTTCCGGGGTGGACATTTAACGATACGATTCCGGGACCAACGATTCGCTGCACGGAAGGCGATGTGATTCGGGTTAAATTCCGAAATATCTCCGGCCATCCGCATTCGATTCATTTTCACGGTATTCATCCCACCAATATGGACGGTTTAGAAGCTGTTTTACCAGGCGGTGAATTCGTATACGAGTTTGAAGCCAAGCCCGCTGGAATGCACGTGTACCATTGTCACGTTGCGCCACTTGCGCGACACATTCATAAAGGGTTGTATGGAAATTTTATCATTGATCCGATAAAACCAAGAGCGAAGGCAACCGAGTTTAGTATGGTGATGAATGGATTTGACCTTGATTTAGACGGTGAAAATGAAGTTTATACGGTCAACGGGTATGCATTTGCGTATCTGCAGGAGCCGATTAAAGTGAAGGCGGGAGATTTAGTAAGAATTTACTTAAGTAATATGACGGAATTTGATCCCATTAACTCCTTCCACCTTCATGCAAACTTCTTTAATTATTATGCAACTGGAGCAGATCCCGAGGCGCGTCCGTACTTTACCGATACAATTATGCAATGCCAAGGTGAACGCGGGATATTGGAAATTATTTTCCCGGCACCGGGTAAATATATGTTTCATGCCCACCAGAGTGAGTTTGCGGAATTAGGCTGGATGGGTTTCTTTGTAGCCGAGTAAGGAAGGAGGGAAACGAATGCAGAAGTATAAGATGATATTTTGGGGCATTTTACCGATTGTTTTATTAGCAGCTATTATTATGCTGATCGTGAAGAACGGAACGGGCGTACAGAGTAATCCTGCAGCACCGATCGAAGTGTTAAACATTGAGAAAATCACGCTTGATTATGAAAAAGGTTTTGAGGTCAAAGTTTTAAACTCGGGACCAGAGGAGGTAACGATTGCCCAAGTAGTAGTGGATGATTCATTTTGGAACGCAGAATTTTTGCCCAGCGATACACTGAAACGATTTGAAACGGGAACGATCAAGATCCCTTACCCGTGGGTGTACGGCGACCCGCACGAAATCAAACTTATTACCACAAACGGATTGATTTTTACGGGTGAAGTTGCCGCGGCAACCGATACACCGAAAGCCAGTCCGGAATTGTTTTGGCAATATGCGTTAATCGGCTCTTATGTCGGTATTGTACCTGTTGGCTTGGGATTGTTATGGTATCCATTCTTACGCCGTTTCTCGACCAGAGGGATGCACGCGATTCTAGCGTTAACCGTCGGACTGCTATTCTTCCTTGTTATTGATACTTTTGAGGAAGGCTTGGAAATGGCGGGAGAGGCCCCTGGTGTGTTTCAAGGAACCGGCCTGGTTTGGTTTGGGGCTTTATTAAGCTTTTTATTCTTGGTGGCCATCGACCAATCCAACGGCAGAAAATTAGTAGTAAATTCGGCACAGGGAAAAAGCTTATCTTACAAAATTGCTACGGGAATCGGTTTGCATAACTTTGGTGAAGGATTAGCCATTGGAGCTGCATTCGCGGTAGGCGAAGCTGCGCTTGGCACTTTCCTTATTATCGGATTTACACTCCACAATATAACCGAGGGGGTCGGTATAGCAGCGCCATTGCTGAAGGAACGCCCTACTTGGAAAACGTTCGTCCTGTTAGCGACCATTGCCGGTGCTCCCGCGATATTAGGAACGTGGGTGGGTGGTTTTATCTTTAATGATACGCTGGCCGCTTTGTTCTTCGGTATTGGCGCCGGTGCCATTTTACAAGTCATTTATGCAATTTCGAAGCTGATTTTCAAACAATCTGCGGACAAAGGGTTATCGCCTGTCTCCTGGCTGAATTTCGGCGGCTTGACGATGGGGATATTGTTAATGTACGTCACTGCTTTAATGGTCAAGTTCTAAAAGGAGGGGAACTCATATGCCAATGAATATCGGTGCCGGAGGACTGATTCTTATCTTATTGGTTGCCTTATTAATGTTTGGCCCTTCCAAGCTACCGCAATTGGGAAGAGCCATTGGCACAACGATTCGGGAGTTTCGGCAAGGAACGAAGGAATTATTGAATGAGCCCAAAGAAACAAACAAAGAATAAATGACTGGAATAAGCCGCACTCTAACAGGTGCGGTTTTCATTTTGAAAATTGACAGCGCATCATTTTGGCAATATACTATATATGAATATATATTCATATATAAGAAGGCGATGTTAAATGAATCGATTTGAGCATAAGTTTTTGTCCGAAGACACTGTGCTAAACACATCCTTAATTTTTAAAGCTTTAGCTGATCCAACTCGAATCAAAATTTTATATTTATTATCCCAAGAAGAGTGTTCAGTGAAACATATTGCTGAAGTGTTGGAAATGTCGCAATCGGCGGTATCTCATCAGTTAAGTTATTTGCGCAATATGCGACTCATTACATATCGCCGCGAAGGTCAAACGTTAATTTACACATACAATGATGAACATGTTATTACACTGCTCAAACAAGCCATCGAACATGCTGAACATTAGAAGGAGGTTTACTATCATGGCGCATTCTCACGATCATCACGGTCATCATCACCATCATCACGGACACCATCACCATGGTCACGACCATCATGGAACCAGAGAAGGCAACAAAAAAGGGCTTCTTATTGCACTTGGAATAACAGCGGGTATTATGTTGTTGGAATTTATCGGTGGGCTTGTAACGAATAGTTTGGCGTTGCTATCGGATAGCGGTCACATGTTAAGCGATGCGAGCTCATTGTTGCTAAGCTTGGTTGCAATTTGGTTTGCGGCGAAACCGCCGTCATCAAAAAAAACATATGGGTTTTATCGTTTTGAAATTTTGGCAGCGCTCTTTAATGGGATTACTTTGTTTGTCGTTTCAGGATTCATTATTTGGGAAGCGATTCGCCGGTTTCAGGAACCACCCACGGTTGCAAGCGGCACAATGATGGGGATTGCGTTCGTCGGACTATGTGCCAACTTGTTAAGCGCTTGGTCGTTAATGAGAAAGGGCGATGTCAAAGAAAATATCAACTTGCGCAGCGCCTACCTTCATATTATCGGAGATGCGTTGGGATCGGTCGGAGCCATCCTGGCCGGTATCGTGATGCTTTTGTTTGATTGGTACATCGCCGACCCGATCATCAGCGTTATCGTTGCTGTTCTTATTCTGAAAAGTGCTTGGGCAGTCTTGTCTCATTCCGTTCATATACTAATGGAAGGTACGCCGATAACTATCGACCAAGAGGAAGTTAAACGTGTATTAAAACGAATTGACGGAGTTTTGGACGTTCACGATTTACACGTTTGGTCTATCACTTCAGGGCTTGACTCATTCAGCTGCCACTTACTTATCCAAGATGACACCGACAGCCAACGAATTTTACAGGAAGCGATTGAAGAAATGGAAAAGCAGTTCAAAATTCAGCACACGACCATTCAAGTGGAAACGTCCCGGATCCACCATCATGAATTGCACTAATGGGTGATGATTATGCAGACAGACGTTCTTATTATCGGCGGCGGACAGGCGGGTCTTGCCGCCGCGTATTATCTTGCTCAACGTGACATTCCTTACATTATTCTCGATAAAGGCAAAGAAATTGGCGAAGTGTGGAAAAATCGTTATGATTCGTTGACGCTTTTTACACCTCGTAATTATAGTCAATTACCCGGTCATTTTTTAATCGGAAACCCCAATGAATACCCAACAAAGGACGAAATTGCATTGGCATTAAAACAATATGCAGAGAAGCATCAATTTCATATTCGGCTCAATACCGAAGTATTATCCTTGATCCGAAAAAATGATGAATTCCAAGCGGAAACCAATCAAGGATTATTTACATCCCAACACGTTATCGTGGCTACGGGACCTTTTCAAAAGCCTTTTATCCCTCCACTATCTAATAATTTAGACAAAAGTATAAAGCAATTACACTCAGCTAATTATCGCAATCTAGACGATTTGAATAAAGGTTCGGTTTTGGTCGTTGGAAGTGGCAATTCAGGCGCACAAATAGCAGTAGAGCTTGCTGGAAGTCATCGTGTCATTTTATCTGCCGGGCATCGGATTACATATATGCCACTATCCATTTTGGGTAAAAGTATCTTTTGGTGTTTTGACAAGCTAGGCATATTAAACGCCCCATCTGATACACGCTTAGGGCAAATTATTCGAAAGCGTCCGGATCCCGTCTTTGGATTGGAATTAAAACAGATGGTGAAGTCGGAGCAAATCATATCAAAGCCGAAAGCAGAAAAAGTCGAAAACCATACTGTTTATTTTACAGATGGCACATCCGTTGAAGTGGAGAATGTAATTTGGGCCACCGGATTTCGTTTCGACTATGGTTGGTTGCACATTCCGAACGCATTAGATGAACATGGGAAGCCGATTCAGCAGAAAGGAATCAGTCCAGTGAACGGTTTGTATTATATCGGATTACCATGGCAAACGTCACGCAATTCTGCACTAATCGGTGGAGTTGGAATAGACGCGGCGCAAGTTGTAAAGAAGATATATAGTCACTATAATCTTACAACAATATGATTGAGAACTAGGACTATTGAGCATGAGAACTCTTTCAAGTGCTCTTTCGACAAATTCAAAAATTTCCCATTTTGGTTCTTGCCTGTTCTGACACTCTGGTAATATAATAATAGGTAATAAGTATGATTTGGAAAAAGGCAAACCTGTTCGAAAGACAGGGACGCAAAGCCACGGGTCTTCTGCATAAAAATATGCAATGATAGCCGGGTTACCCTAAGTCATCCAGAAGATACTACGTGTTCGGGGTAGTGTCTTTTTTGTTTTTGTGAAAAAAATGACGAAAGGAAGTGATTGACTTCGGGATATAAAACGACTGATTCATGTGATCCAAGTCTTGGGAATTTGAACCTATCTGAGAGCAGCGGTACGATGTCAAGTCCTTAAATTCAATGATTTTGAATGAACCGCACTCTTTTCAGGGGGTGACCCGGAAAAAGGCAAACCCAAACTAAACCCGCCCTACCTAGATTTTTCAGATATTTCCTAAATATCAAGGAAATAGGCGGTTAGATGAAAGGGCCTATGTCATGCGTTTTGTCGGATCACCTCTCTGGGTTCGTAAAGTCGGTTGGTTCGCAGCAGATAATCGACCAACCGCACCAATTTACGAGCTGTAAGCGCAAGGGCACGTTTTTCGGCATACTTGGCCGGTTCCGCCGCTTTGAGACTGAAGTACTTCGCAAATACAG
>NZ_KE386970.1:2348-20236 GCF_000429825.1 Cohnella thermotolerans DSM 17683 | reverse complement strand
CGCGGTGTCGCGGAAAACCGGCTCGACGATCGCCCACGCTTCCGGATCGCCGCCGACCATGTAGCAGGCGCCGTGGCGGGCGCCTTCCATGCCGCCGGAAGTGCCGGCGTCGAGGAAGTGGATGCCCGATTTCTTGAGCTGCTCGTAGCGGCGGATCGACTCTTTGTAGTGGGAGTTGCCGGCTTCGATGACGATATCGCCTTTGCTCAGCAGCGGGGTCACTTCGTCCAGAACGGAGTCGACGACGGCGTGGGGAACCATGATCCAGAGCACTCGCGGGGAAGCGAGCGATTGAACGAGCTCCTTGAGGCTGGTGGTGCCTTTGGCGCCGAGCGCCTTGACGGATGCGACCGCATCGGCGTTCAGGTCGAACGCGACGACGTCGTGCTTGTGATCCATCAGATTTTGCGCGAGATTAAAACCCATTTTACCGAGACCGATCAGACCGATTTGCATGAATGTCTCCTCCTGTTGTTACAAAATTTCTTGGACGGTGCGGACAACGTTGGCTGCGGTGAAGCCGAAGTGGGCGAGCACGTCGGTGCCGGAGCCGGAAGCGCCGAACGTATCGATGGCGATCGTCTTCCCTTGAGCGCCGGTGTAGCGTTCCCAACCGAGCGAGATCCCGGCTTCGACGGACACTCTCTTCGTCACCGACGGAGGGAGGACCGAATCCTTGTACGCCTGGGATTGGCGTTCGAACAGCTCCCAGCTCGGCATGGCGACGACCCGGACGGAGCGCCCTTCCTTCTCCAGCTCCGCTTGGGCGGCCAGCGCCAGAGAAACCTCGGAGCCGGTGGCGATCAGAATCGCTTCCGGAGCGGACTTCGGCTCGGAGAGCACGTAAGCGCCCTTGGACAGCTGCTCGACGTTCGCCTTCGTTTGCTCCAGCACGGGCAGGTTCTGCCGGCTGAGCACGAGAGCGACCGGGCCGTCCGTTTGCTGCAGCGCGTACGCCCATGCGTTGGCCGTCTCGTTCGCGTCGCTCGGACGGATGACCGTCAAGCCGGGAATCGCCCGAAGCGCGGCGAGTTGCTCGATCGGCTCGTGGGTGGGGCCGTCTTCCCCGACCGCGATGGAGTCGTGCGTGAACACGTACGTAACCGGCAGCTTCTGCAGCGCGGCCAGACGAATGGACGGGCGCAGGTAATCGTTGAACACGAAGAACGTGCTGACGAAAGGCTTCACGCCGCCGTGCAGCGCCATGCCGTTGCCGGCCGCGCCCATCGCGTGCTCGCGAACGCCGAAGTAGACGTTGCGGCCGCTGTACGATTGCACGGCGTAGACCGCTTCGCCCTTGATGTCCGTCATCGTCGAGTGCGACAAGTCCGCGCTGCCGCCGAAGATGGCGGGAACCTTTTTCACATAGTGGTTGATCGCTTCGCCGCTCGCTACGCGAGTCGATACGCTCTTGGCCGGGTCGAAGACGAGCAGGTCGGACGCGGCCAGAACCGCTTTGCCTTCGATCGCCGCTTCAAGCTCGGCGGCCAGTTCCGGGTAGGCGGCTTTGTACGAAGCGAACCGCTTCTTCCATGCTTCCTCGGCAGCCGCTCCTTGCTTGGCCAGTTCGGCGAAATGGGCTCTTACTTCGTCGGGCACATGGAAGTTGTTCTCGTAATGCCAGCCGTACACTTGCTTGGTCGCTTTCGCTTCCTCTTCGCCGAGCGGATTGCCGTGCGCCTTGTTCGTGCCGGCGACCTTGGGGCTGCCATAGCCGATGACGGTCCGGATCTCGATCAGCGTCGGCTGATCCGTATTCCGCTTTGCCGCGGCGATGGCCGCGCTGATGGCGTCCAAGTCGTTGCCGTCCTCCACCCGAAGGTATTCCCACCGGGCCGATTCGGTCCGCTTGCGGATATCCTCGGAGAACGACAGGCCGAGCTCGCCGTCCAGCGAGATGCCGTTGGAATCGTACAGGACGATCAGCTTGCCGAGCCTCATATGTCCCGCCATCGACATCGCCTCGTAGGAGACGCCTTCCATCAGGCAGCCGTCGCCGACAAGCGCGTACGTATAGTGATCGATGATGGTATGGCCTTCCCGATTGTACTTGGCGGCGAGATGGGCTTCCGCCATCGCCATGCCGACCGCCGTCGCGATGCCTTGGCCGAGCGGGCCGGTCGTCGCCTCGACGCCGTCGGTGTGTCCGAATTCCGGATGCCCCGGCGTTTTGCTGCCCAGCTTGCGGAAGTTGCGCAAATCGTCGAGGGAGACTTGGTAGCCTGCCAGGTGCAGAAGGCTGTACAGCAAGCTGGAGCCGTGGCCGGCGGACAAGACGAACCGGTCGCGGTCGAACCATTTGGAATGGCCGGGATTGTGCTTCAGATGGTTGGCCCACAGCGCGTAGGCCATCGGTGCGGCGCCCATCGGCAATCCGGGGTGGCCCGAATTGGCGGCGTTCACCGCGTCGATGGACAAGGTGCGGATCGTATTGACCGCGAGCTGGGCAATGTTTTGGTTTTCGTTCATAGCGGCTATCTCCTTATGTTCAAACTGGATAGGGCAAGGCGCTTTTACACGAGCTGCGCCTGCTTGGCTTGGGCGGTCTCGGGATCGAGCAGCCAGCGGTGGCCGTCTTGTTCAAGCAGCCGATCGGACGCTTCCGGTCCGTTCGAACCGGCCTCGTAAAGATGAAGAGGGAGTTCATCCGCCTCGAACGCTTCAAGAATCGGCTGTACCCATTGCCAGGACATTTCGACCTCGTTCCAGTGGGCGAAGAACGTCGCATCGCCCTGGAGCGCATCGAAAATAAGCCGCTCGTAGGCTTCCGGCACGGCTTGCTGCGCGGTATGGGAATCCATTTGAAGCGTGTCGATGTGCCCGGCGTTCAGCGCGTTCTTCCCGTTCAGCAGGAACGTTACTTTCTCGTTCGGGTTGATCTCGATGACGAGCAAGTTCGGGGGAGTGGATTCGCCCCGGGACGCGTACAAATGCTCCGTCGGGTTTTTGAATTCGACCACGATGCGCGTCGACTTCGCGGCCATCCGTTTCCCGGTGCGGATATAGAAAGGTACTCCCTTCCATTCCGGGTCGTCGATCCACAAGCGGGCGGCTACGAACGTGTCGTTGCGGGAAGACGCCGGGATTCCGGGTTCTTCGAGATAAGCGGGAACCGGCTTCCCTTGAATGGCGCCGCTTGCGTATTGGCCGCGGACCACGTTCGCGGCGACTTCGGATCTCGGAATCGGACGAAGGGACGCCATAATTTTCCGTTTCTCGTTGCGGATTTCGGCCGCCGTAATTTGCTTCGGAAGACGCATCGCCGTCATCATCAGCATTTGCAGCATATGGTTCTGTACCATATCGCGAATGGCTCCGGACTGGTCGTAATATCCCGCGCGTTCCTCGACGCCGACCGTCTCGCTGGCCGTAATTTGCACGTTGGCGATGTGCCGGTTGTTCCAGACGGCTTGAATGACGGGGTTGGCGAGGACGAACGTCTCCAGATTTTGCACCATCGTTTTGCCGAGATAATGATCGATGCGGAAAATTTCGTCTTCCTCGAAAGCCTTGCTAAGCTTCGCGTTCAGCTGCCGGGCGGACTCGAGATCGTGACCGAACGGCTTCTCGATGACGAGGCGCTTCCAGCCGGCCGTGTCGCCGAGCCCGCTCTCCTTGATATTGGAGGCGATCACGTCGAACAGGTCGGGACCGACCGACAAGTAGAACAGGCGGTTGTCCGGGATGTTCAGTTCGCTCTCGCGTTGCCGCACCAGATGAAGCAGCTTGACATAGTCCTCGGTACGGTTCACGTCCAGCGTCTGGTACCGGAAAGCGGACAGGAAAGCGGCCGTTGCGGTGCCGGGCGATGCGGGACGTCTGGAGAATTCGTTCAGCGATTTTTCCACATGGGATTGAAACGCTTCGTCGGTCCATTCTCTTCGGCCCAGTCCGACGACGGAGAAGGTGGAAGGGAGCTTGCCTTCCAGATGAAGATTGTAGAGGGCGGGAAAAATTTTCCGCTTGGCCAGATCGCCTGTGGCTCCAAACAAGACAAACGTCATGGATTCCATAGATGTTATCCTCCTAAAGATCCCAATCCAATTCCTTGCGTGCTTGTCTCTCTAGTTCTTGCTATCGTTCCTGAAATGCAGGAGAAACGGACGAATTTACAATGGCATATCCGCGCCTTCCTTCTTCCGAATAAACGGTTACTTATTGTTACCTGTCTATTTACAGTGCCCATCATACGCCCGTTTCACGGGTTCGTCAACCTGTCAATTGACAGAAATGTGAAATTGCCAATTAAATCGCTTTATGATAACGTTTACTTATGATAAAATAATGAAGCGCATCTTTTGTCTGGATTCCAAATTGAATTCATTTTTGCTTGTACCGGCGGCGTCTGGAATTTTATCGAGGGAACAATAAGTAACTTGATAACATTTAGGAGGGGCGAAAATGGAAGCAATCCGACATCCGGAACAATTGTGCGCCAAAGTGGAACATGCCCATCAATTGGTCAGCCGAAAATGGGTCAGCCTCATCATTCACACCTTGATGGAGGAGCCCAAGCGTTTCGGCGAGATTCACGGCTATATTCCGGATCTGAGCAAACGCGTGCTGAACGAGCGGTTAAAAGATATGGAGCAGGAAGGCATTCTGATCCGCAATGTCATCACGTCCAGGCCGATTCGCACGGAATATTCGCTGACCCGCAAGGGAGTCGAGCTGGGAAGAGCTTTGCAGGCGTTGGAGGATTGGGCGGAGAAATGGTTGTAATCGAACGCGAGGCTAAGATGCGTTTGACGCTGATCGCTGCGATGTTGGCGGTTCCGGCCGTTGCGGAATTGGAAAAAGGCTCCCGAGAGAGCGCCGTCTGTCATGTCGGCCTGGGCTCGGGAGCCTTCTTGTTTGGAACGGGATCGGGCGGATAGGCCGGCTACGGCTTTTGCTTCAGCGCGACCGCGATTTGCGCCGCCACCGCCGCGTTGTGATAGACGAGCTGGATGTTGGTCGCCAGGCTTTTGCCCTCCGTCAGCTGCTTGATTCGGCTCAGCAGGAACGGCGTCACCTTCTTGCCGGCAATGTGCTGTTCGTTCGCTTCCCGCAGCGCCTGCCGGATGACGCCCTCGATCTCTTCGTGCTTCATCGCGTGCGCTTCCGGAACCGGATTGGCGATCACGGCGCCGCCGGACAGCCCGAGCTCCCATTTGGTCCGCAGCATGGCGGCCACTTCGTCCGGCGAGTCGAGCCGGAAGTCGACGCTGAAGCCGCTCTCGCGCGAATAGAAGGAGGGGAAGACGTCCGTCTTGTAGCCGACGACGGGAACGCCGTGCGTCTCCAAATATTCGAGCGTG
Organism: Cohnella thermotolerans DSM 17683; assembly: GCF_000429825.1. Taxonomy (GTDB): domain Bacteria; phylum Bacillota; class Bacilli; order Paenibacillales; family Paenibacillaceae; genus Cohnella; species Cohnella thermotolerans. The sequence continues at coordinate 14,936 of NZ_KE386970.1, read as the reverse complement.
CGGCCGATGTCGAGAATCGACTTGGCGCCGGCGCAAACGACGGCGACGTTGGTCCGGGCCAGCTCCGTCAAGTCGGCGGAAATGTCCATCGTCTTCTCGCCTTCGCGGTGAACGCCGCCGATGCCGCCGGTCGCGAACACCTCGATGCCCGCCAGCGCCGCGCCGATCATCGTCGCCGCCACCGTCGTCGCGCCGACTTTGCCGGAGGAGAGAACGTGGGCGAAGTCGCGGCGGCTCACCTTTTCCACGGACGGGTGGGTGGCGAACGTCTCCAGTTCGGCTGCGTTCAGCCCGATCTTGACATGGCCGTTCAGGATGCCGATCGTGGCGGGAACCGCGCCGTGCTCGCGAATGATTCGCTCGACGCTGCGGGCCGTCTCGATGTTCTGGGGATACGGCATGCCGTGCGAGATGATCGTCGTCTCCAGCGCGACGACCGGCTTGCCGGCGCTCAACGCCTCTTGGACTTCCTCGGTGAATTGAAGATAGCGGTTAATGGGGATCGCTTCCTTTCGATTGGATGAGGGCTTGGTTCAATCGTTCTTCGTTCAGCAGGTCCGACGCCGAATCCGCCGTTTGCAGGGCCAGATGCGCGGCGGCGAGCCCACGGCGGCACGCTTCGGGATAGGAGAGGCCGCGCAGGACGCCGTAGACGACTCCGGCCAGAAAGGCGTCCCCCGCCCCCGTCACCTCGACAACCTCCGTCGGAATGGCGGGCAGCAGGAGGCCTTCGTGCGCTTCGCCGGCGTAATAAACGCCTTTCCGGCCCAAGGTGATGAAGACATGGCCTGCGCCTCGCGCGCGAATGGCGTCCGCCAACGCCCGGCAGTCGGGCTCCGCTTGAAGCGGCGTTCCGGCCAGCTCGCAAGCTTCCGCCGCGTTCGGGAAAACGGCGGTTACGCCGAGCAGCGAATGCGGCAGCTTCTTCGCCTTCTCCGGCGAGATCGGGTCGACGAACAGCGGCAGAGCCTCGGCGCGGCAACGTTCGACCAGCCAGTGCAGGCTGTCGGCGGGCAGGTTGGCGTCGGCGACGACGAGCTTCGAGGCGGCGATATGCGGCCATTTCTCTTGCAGCAGATCCGGCGTGAAGCGGTCGTAGATGCTCATGTCGGCGAAGGCGACGAACAGCTCGCCGTCCGGCTCGAGCAGCGCCGTGTAGCTGCCCGTCTTCTCGCCCCTAAGGGCGACGGAAGGCCCGGTATCCACGCCGAGCTTGTCCGTCTCGTCCAGAACCCAGCGGCCCGCCTGGTCGTCTCCGACCAGCGTCAGCAGGGTGACGCGGCACGACAGCCTCGCCAGATTCGCCGCAATGTTGCGCGCGACGCCCCCGCACGCTTGCGTCACCGCGACGGGGTTGGACGCCGCCGGCCGCAGCGGCTGGTTGCCGGTCGCCTTGCTGTCCAGGTTGGCGCCTCCGATGCAGGCGACGGAGCCTTCATCGGCCGTTATATAGGCGCGGCCGCGGATGATGCCTTTGCGGGTAAGCGAAGCGATGTGCCCGGCGACGGCCGAGCGCGACAGGCCGATCCGGCCGGCGATCTCCCGCTGCGAGACGAACGGGTTCCGGCGAATGAGCGCCAAAATTTGCTGTTCGCGGTCCATAGGCGGCTCTCCTGGAAAAAATAGTTTTCAGACATTTGTTTGAATTATAAACAAAAGTCTGAATATTCGGCAATTATTTTTTTTCGCAGCGCCTTGCCGTGCCGCTTGGAGGTAATGAAGCCGCCATCGTAGGCTAAGAGCCGAGTAGCGCGCATGAGAGTGCTGTAAGCCGCCATCGTCGGGTTAGAGAGCCGCGGTGCGTCGTTTGGCATGCTGTAGGCCGTTCAAGCGCAGGGTTCTGCGGACACAACGAAAAAAGGAGCGGCCGGCGGCCGTCTCCTTTGATGAACTTCGTGCCGTGCCTCACCCCTGAAGCATGGGGGTCAGCTTCGCAATGACGCCGGCGAGCTCCCGCGAATTGCGGTCGTACATTTGCTTGGCTTCCGGATCGCGCGTCGATACCGCGAACAGCTCCAGGTCCGCTTGCGTCTTCTTCAGCGTGGCGAGCAGAAGCGCTTTGCCTTGCGGAGCAGGCACCTTGAGCTTGTCGTCGTACAGATCGACGTACAACTGCTGGTAAGCGTCCACTTGGCCCAGGAACACGTTCTCCACGGTCACGCCGATTTTTTCCAGCTCCGCGTTCAGCCATCCCCGGCTCAGCCCGATCGTCGCCAGCGGCTCGTCCAAATACTTGCCGTCCATAATGACCGTCTGCGGCTCGACTTCGTTCACCGTTTTGATTCCGAGGTGGCTGGCGGTCAGAGGCTGCTTGTCCTTCTTGAGCATAATGCTCAGCTCCCCGTTCGTCTCCATGACGGCGAATTCGACGTCGGCCACGTTGAACACGTTCTTGGTCCGCATCTGTTCGAGCAGCTCGTCCGCGGTCAGCCGTTCTTTCTTGAGATTGTCCTCCAGCACTTTGCCTTCCTTGACGAGCACGCGCCCGCTGCCTTCAAGCCATCGGCGGAGCTTCTTGCTCTTGAGCATCAGGAATTCGAACCCGAACGGCACGGTGAACCAGACGAGCAGCGCGAGAACCCCGTAAAAATAATGGGATTCCATGTCCGTGGAGATGAAGCCGGCCAATTCCCCCATCGTAATCCCGAGGACGTATTCGAAGAAAGTTAACTGCGAAATTTGCTTCTTGCCGAGAATCCGGGTCATCGCGAACAAGATGACTAATGCTCCCAGCGAGCGGAAAATAATTTGTCCCCATTCAGGCACGACAGGTCAATCCTTTCCTGTTAACGATTCGGGCGGCGCTTCGAGCGCGACTGCGTGGGCGATGCCCGGTATGGATTCCCCCTGCTGCAAGGAGATGGGGGAATGCAGCGAGCCGGTAGCTACAACGAGAATGCGCCGCAGCTCCCGCTTGCGAAGCTTGCGGACGAGATGGCCGTACGTGACGACGGCGGTGCAGGCGCAGCCGCTTCCTCCGGCCTGAACCATCTGCTTCTCGTAGTCGTAGATCATCATGCCGCAATCGCGGAACCGGGTTTTGTGCATCGGAATGTTGTGCTTCTCGAACAATTCGGCGGCGATCGCGTGTCCGACTTTGGCCAGGTCTCCGGTTACGATCATGTCGTAGTGGTCGGGACCGACCTGCAAGTCCCGGAAATGAGCCGTAATCGTATCGACGGCCGCCGGAGCCATCGCCGCGCCCATGTTGTACGGGTCCTTGATGCCCATGTCGACGACCCGGCCGATCGTCGCCGAAGCGATAAGCGGCCCGGAGCCTTCCAGCGAGACGACGCCGGCTCCGGCTCCCGTCACGGTATATTGCGCCGACGGCGGCTTCTGCGAGCCGTATTCCGTCGGATAGCGGAACTGCTTCTCCGCGCTCGAATTGTGGCTGCAGGTGGCGGCCAGCGCATGCTTCGCGCCTCCGGTGCTGACAAGGTACGAGGCAAGCGCCAGGCTCTCCATCGACGTCGAGCAGGCTCCGAACACGCCCAGATAAGGAATCGTGAGCGTGCGCGAAGCGTAACTGCTGCTCGTAATCTGGTTCAGCAGGTCCCCGCCGATGTAAAATTGGATCTGCTCCTTCGTCAGCCCCGCGCGCTCGATGGCGATGTTGGACGCTTCCTCCAGCAGCGTTCGTTCCGCCTTTTCCCAACTGTCTTGACCGACAAGGCTGTCCCCGTGAATAATGTCGAAGTCGTTGGCGAGCGGTCCCCGGCCTTCGAACGGCCCGACGACAGCGGCGGTGGAGACGAGCACGGGCTTCGGGTGGAAAACCCAGCTTTGATGCCCTTTGAGCATAGTCGCCGTCAGCCTCCCTGTGTGAAAATGAGACGGATAGTGGCGATTGCGAAGGCGGCGACCGTGCCGAAGACGATAACCGGTCCCGCCAGCTTGAACATATTCGCGCCGATGCCGAGGACGACGCCTTCGCTGCGATGCTCGATCGCCGTCGAGGCCATCGAATTCGCAAAGCCCGTCACCGGCACGGCGGAGCCCGCTCCGGCCCATTGTCCGAGTTTGTCGTAGACGCCGAGGCACGTGAGCACCACGGACGCGATAATGAGGATGGCGACCGTTGGATTGGCCGCCTGCCTCTCGTTCATGCCTCCCCAATGGATGAGCATTTGCTGGACGCACTCTCCGACGAGACAGATCAGCCCGCCGGCCAGAAAAGCCCGGAGCGAATTTTTCGCGACCGAGCGCTTCGGCATTCGGCTTAGCGCGAGGCGCTGGTATTCCCGTTGCGTCGGAGTCAATTTCTTCAGCTTCTTGTTGGCCATGAACCGGCTTCCCCCTGCTTTGCCAATTTGGTATCAGGATGCCACCAAAGCTGCTTTTTTACGACAACGATTTTGGCGGTTATGAATTTCGGGGAATCGGGGAACCTTATCAGACGTCCTGCCTTAAGGATATTCCCCATTCAGAGAGGTGAGATGAAGGATGACGGTCGCGTCCCAAGTCAAAACGTGCGTCGCCTCTTTGAAGAGCGCGCAAGCGAGCCTGGAGCAATTCGCCCTGAACACGCAAAACCAGGAGGCCAAAAACTTGTTCACGAGCGCCGCTCAACAAACGCAGCAAATCGTGAGCCAAGTGGAGTCTAGAGTGCAGCAGCTCGAGAACGAAGAACCGCAATACAAAGGGTTCTAATGGCCCGGAACACGGAAGTAAGGTCCTGCGACAAGCGCAGGGCCTTATTTTTTGGGATGTTTTAACAAGGATCGTCTTCTATCGGCATATTAGCGGGACATTTTTCGAGTTTATAATTGACGCGCCTCCGAAGACCCTATTAAACTTAGGAATAATGATGGAAATAGGATAAAAAGGGGCAGAGGATATGAAAAAACGCATTTGGGCACCGCTATTGATAGCGGTTGCCATGCTTGCGACCGCAGGCTGCGGCGCCAAATCGAACGACAACGCCGGGGCGAGCCCGAGCGCAAGCTCCAGCCCGAGCGCCAGCGCCAGCTCGTCGGCATCGCCGGATTCCTCCGATTCGAAGACGTACTCCATCGCCATCTCGCAGATTGTCGAGCATCCGTCGCTGGACGCTACCCGCGAAGGCTTCCTGGCGGCATTGAAGGACGCCGGCATCGAAGAAGGCAAAAACCTGAAGGTGGACTACAACAACGCGCAAGGCGACCAAAGCAACAACCTGTCGATCGGCCAGAAGCTCGGCTCCCAGAAATATGACCTCGTTCTAGCTATCGCAACGCCTTCGGCGCAAGCGGTCGTGCAGAATGTGAAAAACTCGCCGGTTCTGTTCGCGGCGGTGACGGACCCGATGGACGCCAAGATCGTTACGAATCTCGACAAACCGGGCGGCAACGTGACCGGGGCGTCGGATACGAACCCGGCGGCCATTACGCAACTTATGGATTTCATCGCTTCCGATTTCCCGAACATCAAGACGGTGGGCGTCGTCATCAACGAAGGCGAACCGAACGCCGTAATCATGACCAAGAAAGCGGAAGAAGCGCTGTCCGCTCACGGCATCAAGCTCGTTAAGGCTCCGGTCACCAACACGTCCGAAGTGAAGCAAGCGGCGCAATCGCTGGTGGGTAAAGTGGACGCGTTCTACATTACGCTCGACAATATGGTCGTCAGCGGCGTCGACGCGATTATCCAAATCGCCAACGACAAGAAAATTCCGTTCTTCTCCAGCGACCGGGACACGGTTGAGAAGGGCGCGTTCGCGACGGTCGGCTTCAAATATTACGACCACGGCTACCAAGTCGGCCAGATGGCGGTCGATATTCTGAAGAACGGCAAAAACCCGGGCGACATGCCGGTCAAAATGCAGGAGAAGCTGGATTTGATCCTTAACTTGAAAGCCGCGGAAGCCCAAGGAATTACCGTTACGGACGATATGAAGAAAAAGGTGCAGGATCCGGACAACGATATTATCCAGTAACGGTGGCAGACAACAGGCGGGGGTGAACGTTCCATGCGTTCACTCCGCTTGTCGCTTATAAGGAGGCAAATCCATGCTCGATTCGATTTACGGGGCCATCCAGCTCGGCTTGATGTACGCTTTGATGGCGCTCGGAGTTTATATCACGTTCCGGATTCTCGATTTTCCGGATTTGACCGTCGACGGCAGCTTTACGACCGGCGGCGCGATCGCGGCGGTTATGATCACGCACGGCTATCATCCGCTGCTGGCGACGCTTGGCGCTTTGGTCGGCGGTCTGCTGGCGGGCGCTTGCACCGGCCTGCTCCATACGAAGGGCCGAATCAACGGGCTGCTGTCCGGGATTCTTATGATGATCGCGCTCTATTCGATCAACATGCGAATTATGGGCAAACCGAATATTTCGTTGATCGGAGAGGACACGCTGTTCTCGTCCATCGCTTCGAAGACGCTCGTTTATATTCTCGTTCTGCTCGTTGTAGCTGTCGTCTTCAAATTGCTCCTGGACGGATTCCTGCATACGGATCTCGGCCTGGCGCTGCGCGCGACGGGGGACAACGACCGGATGATCCGAAGCCTGGGCGCGAATACCGACCGGACCAAAATTATCGGGATCAGCCTGTCGAACGGGCTGGTCGCCCTGTCGGGCGCTTTAATCGCACAGGATGGCGGATTTGCCGACATTAACATGGGCATCGGGATGATCGTCATCGGTCTCGCTTCCGTCATTATCGGCGAAGCGATCTTCGGCGCGCGGATCGTGTTCCAGGCGACGCTGGCGGCGCTGCTCGGTTCGGTCGTCTACCGGATCGTCATCGCTCTCGCTTTGCGCGCGGAATGGCTTCACCTGGAGGCTACCGATCTGAAGCTCATTACCGCCATTATCGTCATCGTGGCGCTTGTCATTCCGACGGTCCGCCGCGCGATGAAGCAGAAGAACGTAGCGCGCAGGCGGTCCGCCGAGCTCGCGGCTGCAGGCCGGAAGGGAGGACAAGCCTGATGCTGGACATTCAAAACGTAACGAAGCTGTTCAATCCGGGCACCCCGGACGAGAAAAGCGCGCTCGTCAACATCCGGCTGTCGCTGAAGCCAGGCGATTTCGTCACGGTCATCGGAAGCAACGGCGCGGGCAAATCCACCCTGATGAACATTATCTCCGGCGTAATGAAGCCGGACATCGGCGAAGTCCGAATCGGCGGAACGGACGTCACGCAGCTGTCGGAGTTCAAGCGGAGCCGCTGGATCGGACGGGTATTCCAGGACCCGATGGCGGGGACCGCTCCGACGATGACGATCGAGGAAAATTTGGCGATGGCCCTCCGTCGCGGCAAGTCCCGCGGCTTGAGCTGGGGCGTCTTCGCAGCCAAGCGCAAGCTGTTCCGCGAGCAGCTTCAGCGCCTCGGCATCGGTCTGGAGAACCGGCTGAAGGCGAAGGTGGGGCTGCTGTCCGGGGGCGAGCGCCAGGCGCTCAGCTTGCTGATGGCGACGTTCACCCAGCCGCAAATTTTGCTGCTGGACGAGCATACCGCCGCTCTCGACCCGGCCCGCGCCGAGCTGATCACGAAGCTGACCGAGAAGGTGGTCCGCGAGATGAAGCTGACGACGCTCATGGTCACGCACAACATGGAGCAGGCGATCCGCCTCGGCAACCGGCTGATCATGATGGACAAGGGCCGCATCATTCTCGACATTCCGGAGGAACGGAAGAAGGATCTGACGGTCGCCCAATTGCTCGGCGAGTTCGAGCAGATCAGCGGCCACAAGCTGGCGGACGACCGGATCGTTCTCGGTTAATCTTTATCACGCGAAGCTCGCCGCATGCGGCGGGCTTTTTCGATTTGTTTTTTTAAATTTAGATTCATCCTGTTTTCATCGCCGCTTCATCTTCGGGTGCGACAATTCAAGTTAATTCGATCGCAGGGGCTGAATCCTGTTGCCATCGAGGCCGTCATCCTACGCCCCGAAGAGGAGAATCCCGAAATGGAATCTATCGTTAAGGAACGTTTAAATAAAAGCAAGTTTGCCGTTTGCGCCTCCATCCTCATTGCCGCCGCGTGCGTACTGCACCTCTTCGCAGCGGAGAGGTGGGCGGGCTTCCTCTCGGACCAGCGGCTGTTCGTCCAATGGTGGCAAAGCATCCAGCAGTTCGGGCTGGGCGGCGCTTACGCGCAAAACGGCAGCATCAACTATCCGCCGTTCTTCCTGCTCCTCATGGACGGATACGGCCGAATTCTGAAGCTCTTCGGCTTGACGCCGCATGCCGGAGAACTCTCCTTCAAAACGATCCTTCTCTTCATCGACCTTCTGAGCATGCTGCTGGCGGTCCGTCTGACGGCGGGGATGCGAAGCTGGGGTTGGCGGCTCGCCGTGCTGGCGCTGTTCGCGTTCAATCCGGCATTGATCGCGGACGGTCCCGTGTGGGGACAAGTCGACCTGCTGCACGGCATGTTGATGGTGCTCGCCATCGCGTCGGTTCCGAAGCGCCCGTGGTTGAGCGGACTCGTTATGGCCCTTGCGGTGCTGACGAAGTTTCAGGCCGTAACCGTCGTCCCGATCATCGGCATCTACTTGCTGGCCGAGCGGGTCCGGACCCGGCGCTGGCAGCCGGCGCTGCAATGGCTTGCCGCTTTCCTCGTCCCTTGGCTCGTTACCGCCGCCTATTTCGGCGCAGCCGGCGGCTTGGGCGCCATGATCCGTCAAGCTTATACCGATGCTGTAGGCAAATATACGAGCGTGACGATGAACGCCATGAACGTCTGGTTCCATATTACCGGCATCTCCCCGGCCACCGCCGATACGACAAAGATCATGGGTGTCGTCACATACCGCGCACTCGGGCTCATGACGTTCGCCGCGGCCGCCGCCTTCGTCTGCGTTTACGTCGTTCTGGCAACCCGGCGGCGTCTGCCTGCGGAAGCCGTCTTGTTCAAAGCGGCGGCTTCGATCAACCTGGCGTTCTTCATGCTGCCCACGGAAATTCACGAAAGGTACGGCATTCCTGCGCTGCTGTTCGTCCTCTTCGCCGTCGTTCATGACCGGCGCTGGCTTGCGCCGGCGGCTGCCTTGACCGTAACGACTTTCGTCAATCTGCTCGTCGTCCTGCAAAGAAGCGGAGGGCGGCAAGGCTTCGGCCGCAGCGGTCCCGGCGGGAATCGAACGGGCGGCATGGGGCGATTCGGGTGGGGAGGCATGACGCGCCCCGGGTCCGCTATGACCGGCAACGGCATGACCGGCAACGGCATGTCTGGCAACGGCATGTCTGGCAACGGCATGACCGGCAACGGCGGCTTCCACGGCGGCAATTTCGGCAGCGTGAGTCCCGGCGGCGGCACGTTCGGAGGCATCCGCGGCTTTGGCGGCTTCGGCTCCGGAAGGGGCTCCGGTTCAGCCCTTTCCGCAGCATACGCCTGGATTGCGATCGTGAACGTCGCCGTGCTGCTGCTCTTGTTCTGGCTGCTTTGGCGGGAGATCAGGCCGTCCCGGGGAGCCTCCTCCTCTGCCGCGGAGGAGGCTAGGCAGAAGGAAACTGCCTCTTCGCCTTCGCAATGATTCCGGCGATGCTCTGCTCGTAGCCGTAAATTTTCTCTTTATGATTCGTCAACTGGCGGTATAAAGTCAGCAGGCTGGAGAGCGAGGCTGCAGCCGACTTCGCGTCTCCCTTCTTTATCGATTGGGCGAACGATTTGGACAGCGGCGATATCGCCGTCTTGGCGGCGGTGACCGAGCTCTTCTCCGCGCTGATCTTCACCTTGAACGTATCGATATCCGCCAGCGTCGTCCGAATCGTCTTCGCTATCTTCGCGGTCGCTTCCTTCGCTGCCTTGTAAGCTTCGTCCCGCTTCTTGATCTCGTCGCGGGCCGCTTGAACGGCCGGCTTGAGCAGGTCGGCTTGCGTCTGGAGCAAGGCTTTGACCTCCTTGCTTCCAAGAGCTCTCGCGGCGCTGATCTGCTGATTGAGCTGTTTGTACTTGTCCAGCAGCGGCTGATAGCGCGCCCGCGTCTCCTTCGCTTTCGCCTGCAACGAGCTTAACTGGGCGGCATTAATTTGCTTAATGTTGTTGCGCGTGACCGTCAAAGCTTCCGCGTTGCTGTAATGCATCGTTTTGATCTTCGCATCCAAGCCGTTCTCCTGCTGCTGCAAGCTTACAAGATCGGCATACAATCCCCTCATCTTCGTCCCCTGGGCGCTATCCGCATTCGCGACCGCCTTGTCCCAAGCGGCCTTCGTCGACACCGGCCATTCCACCGTCGCCGCCATTCCCGCAGTCGGCCCGGATAACGCGATCCACGCTCCCAACAGTCCGGTTGCCAAAGCCCTAAAACGCTTCATCTTTCGTCCTCCTTCGAACATGATGGCGCAACGTCAAAAAGCACCTGCAAGAAAAGCCGGGATCGGCTCTTCCTCACAGGTGCTTCCCAATAAGGACGTGCGAACTTATGTTCCTAATATACACTTTATCGAATTCGCATGTCAAGAAGCCAAACCCCTTCGATCTATCGATTGGTCAGATTTGATTACACAAAAATAAAAATCGAAGTGACGGCTGCCGGATTCAGCCCCAAAAACAGCGAATTGGAGACCGGTTCGATGCTGAAAGCCGTATTCAGCGTCGATAAAGCAACGGGCTCGGACTTGAGGTTCATTTCCAAAGATATCTTTCTGTTGAACAACCCTCAACCCGGCGTATACGAGTTCCAAATAGGAGGAACGTCCTATACCGGCACTTTTACCGTTCGAGAGAAACTTTCGGCGAGAGAAGGCTCGTGATTGCCGCTCCGCTTTTTCCTCTGTATAATAGGTTGAAAAAATGTACATTCTTCAAAAAACATATTTTCGTTTTTTCGCATATGTAAGTCTAGAGGAGAGAGTTGAAGATCGCATGCCCGAAGAACGCACCGACGACAAGCTTGCCCGGATGATCGACATCGCCAAAATGTATTATCAGCTGAATTACAGCCAGCAAGAGATTGCGACGAAGCTGGGCATTTCGCGTCCGACGGTGTCCCGGTTTCTGCAGCAGGCCAAGGATGAGGGCTACGTCCAGATCAAAATATTGGACCCCAACGAGAACAATTGGGTGCTCGCCGCGCAAATCGAGCGCAAGTTCGGCTTGAAGAAGGCGCTTATCGTCTCGGTGCCGCAATACGAGGACGCCGTCGTGAAGAAGTATCTGGGCCTTGCGGCGGCTGATTATTTGCATCAGACGGTCAAGGAAGGCGACATCATCGCCACGACCTGGGGCACGACGCTGTACGAGGTGGCGTCCAACCTGCAAGGGAAGCTGGTCAAGGACGTCAAGGTCGTCCAGCTCAACGGCGGCGTCAGCCATTCGGAGACGAACACGTATGCGCACGAGATCGTCCACCTGTTCGGCAAAGCCTTCTATACGACGCCGTACTTCATCCCGCTGCCCGCCATCGTCGATCATCCGGTGGTCAAGCAGGCGATCGAGTCGGACCGGCACATTCGCAACATCCTGGAGCTGGGCAAGAAGTCGAACGTCGCCATCGTGACGGTAGGCGTGCCGACGGAAGATTCCGTCCTGATCAAGGCGAATTATTTTACCGAGGAAGATTTGAAGATCATTCACGAGAAGGGCGTTGGGGACATCTGCTCCCGTTATATCGATCTCGACGGGAACATCATCTCGAACGAGTTGAACCAGCGGACGATCGGCATCGACCTCGAGGAATTGAAGCGGAAGGAGCAATCGATCCTGGTGGCCGGCGGAGCCAAGAAAGCGGACGGCGTGTACGGAGCGCTTCGCGGGCGATATACCAATGTGCTCATTACGGATCAATTCACCGCGAAATATTTGTTGGACCGCGAATAGAGACGAAGGACGGGGAGAGGGAGAATAGCGATGGATACGAACAGACGGGTAACGAACGCGGAGCTTGCCGATTATATCGATCACACGCAGCTGAAGCCGGATTGCGGGAAAAGCGCGATCGTCCAGCTGTGTGAGGAGGCGGCCCGGCACCGGTTCGCGACGGTGTGCATCAATCCGTACTGGGTTCCGCTGGCGGCGGAGCTTCTGAAGGGGACCGGAGTGGGCGTCACGACCGTCGTCGGCTTCCCGCTCGGCGCGACGACGACGGGAGCGAAAGTCGCGGAGACGGAGGAGGCGCTCGCCAATGGGGCGACCGAGATCGACATGGTCATGAACGTCGGCGCGTTGAAATCGGGGATGTACGCCGAGACGGAGCGGGACATTGCGGCCGTTGTCGCGGCTTGCGCCGGCCGGGCGGCGGTGAAGGTCATTCTGGAGACGGGACTGTTGACGGACGACGAGAAAATCAAGGCTTGCGAGTTGAGCCGGTCGGCCGGCGCGGACTTTGTGAAGACGTCGACCGGCTTCGGCCCGGGCGGGGCGACGGCCGAGGATATCGCGCTCATGCGGCGGACCGTAGGCGAGCGGATGGGTGTGAAGGCGTCCGGGGGCGTACGGGACGCGGACGCTTGCCGCGCCATGATTGCGGCCGGGGCGACCCGCATCGGCACGAGCTCGGGCGTGGCGATCGTCAGCGGCGGGCAAGGCGAGGGGTACTGAGGGCGCTCGACAGCGCCGCATCGGGGGGAGGGTGTCCCGGACGGTCCAAGTCGACCGACCGGGACACCCCCTTGCTTGTTTCCGCGGAATGCCGGCCAAAGAGGCTCAGAATCTGAG
>NZ_KE386970.1:0-1998 GCF_000429825.1 Cohnella thermotolerans DSM 17683 | reverse complement strand
CGTTTCGCGGAATATCGGCCAAAGAGGCTCAGAATCTGAGCTACATCCGCTCGTTTCGCGGAATGCCGGCCAAAGACCCCCCCTATTTTCCGGTCACCCGCGCTTCAGCTCGAAAAACTCGCACTCCTCCCGCGAGTGGTAGGCGAGGTCCCCTACGTCGGATTGCAGAACGACCGTCGAATCGTCGAAGCGCACGATGGCGCTCCCGGCTTCGATCAGATGGTCGTCCCGGAACACCCGCAGCAGCACGCGCCTAGCCTTGGCGTCTTCAAAATCGCGATCGGTCGTCAGCCTTCGGTTGATGGCCATTTTCTTTTTCCCCCTCCCCAATCCGATGACGTTGTCAGGTACTAGGACTATACCAGATACGCCATTCTTCGCACAAGCGCATAACTCCTGTCGATTCGAGCCGAGAGAAGACGCATGCCTATTCCGCTAGCTTCATACAATGTACCACTTCCAAATCGAAGGGTAGGGCTCGGGATGGGAATCGAATGGACCTCCCTGCACGGCGTCTATCTCGCGTTCATCTTGTTGATTTTGGCCGCGCTGATCAAACGGCGGGATACGACCATGATTTGCATTGTCGGGATTCTCGTTCTCGGGCAGATCGCGACCGAGAACCTGAGCGCTTCCGTCTCCGGCATTTTCAACGGCTTCATCTACGCGACCAAGGAACTGATCCGCACGATCTTCATCATCTCGATCGTCGTCTCGATGAGCCGGGTGCTGATCCGCACCGGCATCAACGAGCTGATGGCGGCCCCGCTGACGCGCTTCATGCGGACGCCGGCGCTCGCATTCTGGGGGATCGGCGTCGTGATGCTGGTCGTCTCCTGGTTTTTCTGGCCCTCTCCGGGCGTCGCTCTGATCGGAGCCGTGCTGCTTCCGGCGGCGGTCCGGGTCGGACTTCCCGCGCTGGGGGCCGCGATGGCGATGAATTTGTTCGGCCACGGCATCGCGCTCTCGGGCGACTACATTATTCAGGGCGCCCCGAAGCTGACGGCGGACGCGGCCGGCCTGAAGGTGTCGGAGGTGATGCAGGCCAGCGTTCCCTCGTCATCGTCAAGGGCGTTGTTACGACGGGGGTCGCGTATTGGAAGATGCTCAGGGACCGCAGGCGGGGCACGTGGAGAGACGGGCTGGCAGCCGGGGGAGCGGCTCTCGCTTCCGACGCCGGATCGATCGCGCTGCCGCTTCGGGTGAAGCAGTGGGCGGCCGTCCTCATTCCGATCCTGTTCCTTCTCGACGTCGTCGCCATGTTCGCGCCGGATTTGCAAGGCGGGGACGCCACCGCCCTGATCGGGGGCACGGCCGTTCTCATTTTGCTCGTTCTCACTTTGATCGCCCACCGCAACCGGGTGCCGAGGAGATTACCTCCTATCTCGTCGACGGCTTCCATTTCGGCTTTAAAATTTTCGGCCCCGTCATCCCGATCGCCGCTTTCTTCTATTTGGGCGATGCGGCCTTCCTTACGGTGCCGGGCGAACCATTGCCGACCGGATCGCAAGGCATCGTCAACGATCTGGGGGTGGCGCTGGCCGACAGGGTGCCTGTCAACGGAGTCGTCGGCTCTCTCACGGCGGCCGTGACCGGAGCGATTACGGGGCTGGACGGCTCGGGGTTCTCCGGCTTATCGCTGGCGGGATCTGTCGCGAAAATGTTCGGAGCGGCCATCGGGTCCGGAACGGCGACGTTGACGGCGCTCGGCCAGGTTGCTGCGATCTGGGTAGGCGGCGGCACGCCGATCCCCTGGGCGCTTCTTCCGGCGGCGGCCATCTGCGGCGTCAATCCGTTCGAATTGGCCCGCCGCAATTTGAAGCCGGTGCTGATCGGTCTCGGGGCGACGACGATTGTGGCGATGTTTTTGGTGTGACATGCAGAAATTCAATTCAATTCGATATGTAATTAGGGCTTGCTGAACGAACAAAAAATCCTTATTCCACAAGGGATTTGAGCTACTTTTGTCGAATTTATCTGCAAGGAAAACATAGAAAA
>NZ_AUCP01000082.1 GCF_000429825.1 Cohnella thermotolerans DSM 17683 | reverse complement strand
GTTCTTGGAAGTCTACCATTTTACACAATTATATGGACTCAACTGGGTTTAAGAATCCAAGAGAATTGGAGACAATTCGATGAAGAATGATTACTTTGAAGTGAGCATTTCATTGCATTATGAGGATTTAACCTGGATTGCGAAGCCATTCAAATACTATTTTGATCCTTTGAATACATACTCTGTTTCAGTTGAGCTTGAACAATTTCCAACTCAGATCATCGAACGCATAAAGATTGAATTGAAGAATGAAATGATGAATGGTCGAGAAATATACAAATTCCTAAATGAAATTAAAAAGAAACTGGTGCAGTCAAATGTAGAAGGTGTTGTTCATATACACTTTAAAGCGGTATTTATTAACGGACCCATATATTAATTTAGTTTTTAAAAAACTGTCGAGAATTTATGTAGAGCATGTAGGAGAGTATCCCGCGAATAAACTCATATAGGAGCAAAATAAAGTCGTATTTAAGCCGAGTAGAACCAGGGTTTTGTCCTGATGTTTGCTCGGCTTTTTGTATGTTACCGATCTGCTGCTTGTAAGAAAATGGAGGGCTCTTCTCGAATGTTATATCTAATGGATTAATCGCATTAAGTTTTAGGTGTGGAAAGGGTTTGGAGGTTCTCGTGGGAACAGGGATAAGGGGCTTTCTCAAGCTTTGAATCCGGCTTAAACCCATACAAAACGTCCCGTTATCCATTAATTAAAGCAGGTTTAGGTCAGGAAATGTCGAATTAGTAGGTACTTCCCACAAAAGCAAATCCCTCAACCGATGAGGAAATCGTCAGGATGGATTTATGGCTTACGGAGAAGAAGCAAAGATCGGACAGTGGTCGCTGGATAAACTGGCCTTCCTTGAACGTTACCTTCCCGCATATTTGAGAGCAACGAAATCCGCACTACATAAATACTATATCGACGGTTTCGCAGGACGTGGAGAATGGGTCAATAAGCGAACAGGTCAAAAAGTTGCTGGATCCGCCGCTATTGCTCTGCAATATGCCCAACAGTTCACGCACTTATTTTTCGTTGAGTTTGATGAAGAACGTGCTGAACACCTCCGCGAATTAATTCGGATTCATAATGCAAGTCATAAGGCAACTGTTTTTGTTGGAGATTGCAATTTGCTTTTAAGTGAAGTCGTTAAAAGGATTCACCCTTCAGCTCCAAGTTTTGTTTTTCTCGATCCATCATCGGATCAACTCCAGTGGAAGACAATTGAAATGTTATCTAACTGGAAAACAGAACTTTTCATCTTGTTTCCCCTAAATATGACACTTATCCGGTACTTGCCGAAAAACGGCAAAATAACCGAATGGGCCCGTGTACGCCTTAATAGTGTGTTCGGTACGGCCGAGTGGGAACACCTTTTTCAAAATACACCGCGAAGCCGCCTAAAAAGCGAACTACTAACGCTTTATACAAATAGGTTAAGATCACTTGGTTATGAGCATGTAAACATTTCCGACGTCTTCAAAAGCGATTCTGGGCAGAAACTGTATTACATGATCTGGGTCGGGAAGCATCCGGTCGGCAAAAAGATTATGGATAAAGTATTTGAAAGACAGTCTGATCAACTTACGCTGTTTTAACAATGATTTTTTAGTGGGGGGATTATCCTTGGCGACAACTTCTTCAATTGAATGGACAGAAGCAACCTGGAACCCCGTAACAGGATGCACTAAAATATCCGAGGGTTGCCGTAACTGCTACGCCGCAACCATGGCTAAACGCCTTTACGCCATGCGGAACCCACGTTATATCAATGGATTTAACGTAACGTTGCATGAAGATCTGCTCCAACTGCCCCTTAAATGGAAGCGTCCTCGGCGTATTTTTGTTAATTCAATGTCGGATCTCTTTCATAAAGACGTTCCGTTTGAATTTATCCAGTCTGTTTTTAAAACGATGGAGATGGCACACTGGCATACTTTTCAGATATTGACCAAAAGGTCTGATCGGCTCCTTGAATTATCCCGTTCCTTACCTTGGCCGCAAAACATATGGCAGGGTGTAAGCGTTGAAGATAGTCGCGTGACAAACAGAATTAATGATTTACGCCAAGTACCAGCACATGTGCGTTTTTTATCTATAGAGCCTCTTATCGGACCTTTAAATAATTTAGATTTGGATGGTATACATTGGGTCATTGTCGGCGGTGAAAGTGGACATGGAGCACGCCCAATGCGGGAAGAATGGGTCACAGGAATTCGGGATCAGTGTTTACAACAGCATGTAGCCTTCTTTTTTAAACAGTGGGGTGGAGTTCAAAAACACCGGACTGGACGTGTTTTAGACGGCAGGACCTGGGACGAGTTTCCACAGATTTAACCCTACATACGTAAAAACCAGGAGGTGATTTCATGTTAACGATTGAAGATTACATCGCGGATGGAGAACATAAAGACGTGCATTAACTATGTATTTGAGTATTATAATCAATATTTGGACATTACCCAAATGGATGAACAGACTGTACTGAATAATGAGCGGCTTGAAAAATACAGGAATAATATTTCTCGCTACGATTCGGAAATTCAGGAATGGCTTGTCGATATATATGATGAACACAATAAAAAACTGGATCGTTCGATTATCAACCAACTTAAAAAGGACGAGCTTCTCCTTCTTTACAGTTCAGATAGTGAATTTAGGAGTTAGTCCTATGATTGTTAGCTCATTAAAAAGCATCCGTTTTTGAAAGATCAAACAGAAATGCTGTATTTGTTCATCAAGGACTATCATCAAATTCAAAGCCGACCAAGTGAAGGTATGAATAAAATACTAATCATCGATGAAATAGACGAGTGGATTGACGTGGCATAAGTATGAGGTTGATATCCTTGCATTTTGTAGTGATTGGGTAAATCGCTTTTTTGACAATGAAGATCGTTGGCCGGCAAGCCACAGAAAGAAAAGTGATAGTCATTGGCGTAAATACGAATATGATTATAAGCAGAAAAGCAACTTGTTTAATCTGAATTCGCTCTACACGAGAATTTCGGGTAAACCCTTTATAAAGGGAAGGAAACAATATCTTGAAATTATAATGATGTATTTTTGGCTTCATCAGATAGAGGGAGATGAGGAGAATTATTGGCAAGAGTATTTAACCAAATACTCGAAGAACATGCCGTTGACAATCCCAAATTGAAAAAAATGTTAATTGTAAGCTGGAGAATGCTGAAGGGAATTTATAATTTATTACTCCTTGCCTATTGGATGAGAAAAGCCGAGTCGATATCAGGAATAGTCCTGGTTCACTCGGCATTTTTCTTTTCCGATTTTCTTT
Source organism: Cohnella thermotolerans DSM 17683 (assembly GCF_000429825.1). Classification (GTDB taxonomy): domain Bacteria; phylum Bacillota; class Bacilli; order Paenibacillales; family Paenibacillaceae; genus Cohnella; species Cohnella thermotolerans. Next base: position 16,938 of record NZ_AUCP01000082.1, on the reverse strand, counting down.
GCTGATTCATTTCCCCAATCAATATCCCGAAAACCTTTTGTCAGTCCTGGCTTTTTTAGAGATAAGAAGCGATGAAGTAGCAGGGATTTGGGGATAGGGTAATCATCAGAAGTTTCGTTTGATACCAATGTGGCTACGATTGACAAAGTTTCTCAATATTGCAAGAATGATGACAAGAGCTGACAATGGACATTGTGATGGAATAATGAATATACGTTAGAGATTCAAATTAATGCTACTGTATTTCAGGAGGGCATAATGGAGAAAGAGAATACGCAGGTTAATGATTTGGACGATTTTGATGATGATCTCGATGATGGAATTTATGCGGTTCCAAGTCCGAAATGTTTGCCGCAGTACAGTTTAAGAAGAATTGCAAAGTACAAGGAGGAAAATGGAATAAAGGGTTCGTTAAGTGAAGATGAACTCAAGCAGTTTAGGATCGAGCCGAGAGGGTTTATTTGCAGAGAAGTGAAATCGGTTGAGGAGGCTACCCATTGGTTTCCAATGTTCTGCAACTGTTGTGATGAATGTGAAGTGACACCCTATCAGCTTTATCGAATATTCCTCGACAGATATGACGACGAGTACCTAATCGTGGACGACAGCAATAACTTCTCTCTCATACATCTGTGGCATAAAGGTCGGTTCGTCGTTCTCGAAGAGACAAGGAAGTAGGGGATTCCCCCATTCTTTAAAAGAAGGTGTTAACGATGGCGGCAAATGATTTTAAAGAGCAAGAGACTGTTGCTAAGAATTTGATTGCGTTCATGAGACAGAACGGCTATTCAAGATTATCGTTATCCAAACTATCAGGTATTCCTCGCACGGTCATTGATCAACTGCTTAAATAGCGGGATTACCGATGAATCAGTTTACAATTTGCAAGTTGAACGGATCAACCAGAACTTTGAATTGTCACCTGACTATTTGCTGTCAACACCAATTGATTCCTTGCCCCCAGCTCCATCTGATCATGAGAAGAGAAGTGTTATGGCTCAGGTACTTTTGAATGGTTTGGATAACATCCTCGATATTCGCTCTATTTGGGGTAACATGTATGATTGGGACTATGGGCTGACTAATGTTGAGAGAAGCAATCTCTAAATGCATGTGTGGCGAGGACTCTTTTCTTTATTTTGTAAACAAGCTTGGTAGAGTGAACGATCAAATTGTGCGTGTACTTGGAGTACCTGTGTATATTTGTTCAGCATGCAGGATGCATTTTTTAAATGGGCCAGATAGTCTCTCTAAGCACTACGGGCAAAAGAAGCTGTAACCATGGGAGTAAAAAAGATACATTTTTGATGAGTTCGAGAAAAATGCTGAGGATTGGGAATGTGTTATCCCAGTCAGACTACGGAGCCAGCGAAAATCGCTTGGCTTTTTCAATTTCATTGCCATAAAAAACTTTGCAAGGGGGTTATTGCTTTTTCATCCATATTTGTAGGTGAGGAAAGTTGGATGAAGATTAACGGCCGATTGTATCCCTCCTTCCATTTTCATATCAAAGCTCCGACAGCCTCGAACACGAAACCGATAGTTACCCACTTGATTTCCGCTTAAAATGAAAGTAGCAAATCAAATGTGCAGAGGAGGTGCTTGAAAAATGTACGGACATCAGTTTTATCAGTACCCGATCAAATGCAGAGTCAAATATCTGAACGATGAATTACAGACCGGTCGATATGAATCTCTTGAGGCGTTAGCGGCGGAAATCTTCATTGATCCCGAAGATATGAAGGAAGAACTGCGGAAAGGTGGGTATTACTTCGTACCAGATCTGAATCGATTTGTACAAATTGAAGTGGGGCGGGCAGGGTAATGAAGCCGCCTCATTTCTTTTAGTGGTAAGCTTTGATAAGCTCTGTTGTTGATTTTATTAAAGTAACGGGCAGAAGAGTGGAGCAGCGTACACATTTTTATACATCGAAAGTTCAACTATTGGTTGAAAATTATAAAAAATCAATAGGGGATGGGGTTAAATAGTTCTTCTTCCATTTTGACTGTAGTTTTGTATTGCTAATTCAGTTGGAGAGGGAACACAGTTAAATTTACAGATCCGAACAGTAAAAAAAGCATCGAACCCATTGGTTCGATGCGTTCACTTTACAGATCGTCGTACCAGTCATCACTGGCAGGTTCAAACGAATCCGTTTGTCCGGGTGTAATAGTCAAGTGTACAAACCAGCTGTCTTTTTTCATGAAGCGGATGAAAATTGGGGATTGGATTCTTGAGGTTGACGTACCATCAAATCATTATTTCAACTTGTTATATTCTTCATCTGGTACTGGTTCCAACCATTCCGGCGTACCTGCAGTAATTGCAATGTGTTCAAACCAGCTGTCTTTTGTTGCACCATGCCAGTATTTCACACCATCGTGAGTAACAATAACATCGCCGGCTTTTAAAAATTGAGCAGGTTTTCCTTCTTCTTGGTACCAACCTTCTCCGCCAGTTACTAATAAAATTTGAAATCCATTACGGTGAATATGCCAGTTATTTCTGCAACCTGGTTCAAAGGTCACATTCCCGACACCAACACTTACTTTAGGATCAGCAACTAATGTTTTAAGATAACTTTGTCCCACAAAAAATTGTGAATATGGATTTTTTTCGCCCGCCGGGAAAATAACGCCATGTTTGACTTCCTCATGTTTTGCCACTTTCATTCCTCCATATGACCTGTTTATTTTAATTTCCCGCCAAACACCGGGAAGAAGCTATGCTCACCATAATCCCGGATTCGCTCGACATCCTTCAAAGTCTCCATATCTTCATCGCTGATAACAAAATCAAGCTCTGCATTGTTTCTCATGTGATCCGGATTTGCCGTCTTGGGAATGACGACAAGACCAAGCTGGAGATCATAACGCAGGCAAAGCTGAGCAACCGATACTCCATACTTATCAGCGATTGCCTTAATCTCTGCATTGTCAAGAATTGCACCATGTGCAATGGGCGAATATGCCTCTACCAGGATGTCATTCTTCTGGCAGAATTCAATGAGTTCCAAAGGAGTATTGCTTACGTGTGCCAATATCTGATTTACCATAGGCTTGATCTTACAGCTTGCAAGAATATTCTCGATATCATCCTGAAGGAAGTTAGAAAGACCGATTGCCTTTACTTTGCCTGTCTTATAAGCATCCTCCATTGCTTTCCATACTTCTTTGTTTTCCTCGAAGTATCGGTTCTCCCCACGGAACTCCTTCCAAGGCTGTGGGCTGTGGATAATCAGAAGGTCAATGTAATCCAGTCCCAATTTTACTAAAGACTGATCAATGGACTGCGTAACTGCATCATAGTTCTTTAATTCTGCGGCAACCTTTGTCGTAATGAAAAGTTCTTCTCTTGTGACACCGCAGGAACGGATTCCTTCGCCTACACCAGCTTCATTCATATAAGCCTGAGCAGTATCAAAATGGCGATATCCGATCGATACCGCGTCACGCACTGCCTGTGCCGCCTGTGCATCGTCCAACAGCCAGGTACCAAGACCTAATTTTGGAATCTCTACACCATTTGATAATTTGAAAGTTTCGTTAAACATGCTTTTGTCTCCTTTGCATTGTAATATTTTTTGTAGTACCTTGTCTTCTCATTGGGAATTCCTTCAAATGAAATGCTTAACAGCTTGATCAATCTTATCAGTAAGTTTTTTCTTTTGTTCTTCAGTCCTGCCGGTTAAAAGTTTTACAATAATATGTGGCATCCATATTCTCTTTTCTTAATTTTCAGGAATAATTTCATTAATGCAAGCTAATGCATTCAGCGTTCTCGGAAAGCCCATATAGGGGAGGCAATGGGTGATGGCAGAGATCAAGGTTTCTTTGTCATTTCCGACATTCAGGTTTCCCTGCACATGTGACTTTACTTGACTTTCACAACCGCCCAATGCACTGATAATACAAAGTGTCAGCAATTCCCGAGTTTTCAATTCGAGTCCGCCCCGGGTGTAAAAGTCTCCAAAACAGAAAGAGGATAGATAATCCTGTATATGTTTTTGATTGGATGGAGCACTCTCCCGCATTTTTTCAATGACATGACCAAAAATCTCTACCTGCACTGCAAGACCTTTTTGAAAACGTTGATCTTCATCTACAGTCGTCTGACTTTCAATCGGCAAAGGGATATTTCTTGTTTTGAAAACATCGTTGACTTCATGGATTGCATTTAACGTTTTTGGGAATCCAATGTATGGAGCACACTGGTAAACAGCTTCTTTGATTTCTACAGGTGTTAGACCAACATTCAGTGCCGCACCAACGTGTGCTTTAAGTTGAGGCAACGTCTGGGAGGTAGTAAGCACGACCAGAGTAATTAACTCACGTTGCTTGTCGTCCAGATTACCTTGACAAAATACTTCTCCAAAAATGAAACGGCTCAGGATGTCCTGAAAATCAGGGTCGGTAGCGTATGTGGCAGGCACTCCATCGCCAAATAGCTGGTTGTATTTTTCCATGCTCTTTTCAACACGGTTCATACGTTCACCTCCCAATAATGAATATTGATTGATTTATCAACATCTGTTTATAATTATAAAAAGAAACAGGACGCTTTCAATGGTTAAATGAACGCAATTTGTTGACTATTCAACAAATCAATTGAAATTGTTGATTATCTATAGAAAGATTGGTGAGATTCAAATGTCTAAAGTAGATCGAAGAATAGCCAAAAGCCAAGAAGCGATAAAAAATGCCGTAACTGAACTGATGTCTGAAAAAAATATTGACGACATTACGATTCAGGATATTGCAGACAGAGCAAATGTTAATCGAGGAACCATCTATCTCCATTACACGGATAAATATGATCTGCTGGATAAGATGATTGAAGAACACATCAACAATCTCCGAGTACTTTGCCGATCCGCTTCTGAAATGACGTTTCAAGAAGGAAATTACGTATGGTTCGAATACTTTGAACGTCATTATGTATTCTTTTCAACCATGTTGGCAAGTAAAGGGGCTCCTTCTTTTCGCAGTCGGTTTCTTGATTTAGTCATTGAGGAGTTTAAAGCTGAGGTGGATGTAACAAAAGGAAAAAATGTCGGCTTTCATGAAGATGTGATTCTCCAATTTTTTGGTTCGGCGATCGTTGGGGCTGTGGAATGGTGGTTTAAAAATGGAATGCCTTTGCCAGCTCGTGTCATGGCAGAACAAACGGGGGCATTGTTAGATAGGAATTTGGAGTAAAAGAATAGATTTGTTTCAGATTGTGAAAAAAGTTGAACAAGACCGACAAAAATAATATCCAAACTATTCAATTCTAAATGGAACCCCAATTTGATCAATGTTTTTCAAAATGGGGTTCCATTTGTGCTATTAAGTCGTAGGATGGAAGGGCTTTTTGATCAGGACATATTCATATGCTTATCTTTTGGTCATATTTTTCTTTCAAACGCCTTATATCTTCAATTGGTGGCAAACCAAACATGCGGGAATATTCACGGCTGAATTGCGATGGACTTTCATAACCTACCCGGAATGAAACCTCAGCAGCATCTGTTGCCTCGGTTAATAACAGTCTCCGTGCCTCTTGCAGTCTCAATTGTTTTTGAAACTGAATAGGGCTCATAGCGGTTACTTCTTTAAAATGTCGATGAAGTGAAGAAACACTCATATTTCCTATTTGTGCAAGTTCCTCAATGCGAATAGATTGATCAAAATGATTCATTATATAACTAATCACGTTTCTGATTTGAGATGTTTTACTTCCTTCTATCGCCATTTGTTCAAGCGTCAAGCCATGCTTAAGAGGGGCAAGTAACTTGATGTCTGTTGGATGATCAAGCAAACGAACCAATCTGATGACAGCGTCTAAAAGGGATGATTCAACTCTGCTGACAAACATAGCTCGTTGCGTATTCCCGTTGGGAGCAGCCTTCACTCCTGAATCCATTAATACCTCTAAGACTTGACTTGGTGTAAATTCAAGTTTGAAAGCTAAATACGGGTGATTGAAAGAGGCTTCTATGATTTGCCCGCTACCGGCAAGTTAACGGATGTGACGAGGTAATCACCGGAACCGTAAACGAATCGGTCTTTCCCTAAAAAGTTCTCCTTCATACCTTGTACAACAATACATAACGAGGGTTTGTACACTTTATATATTGGATGGCTCACTTTTGATTCACGAATAAACAGTAAAGAGGGAATGACGGACGAATGAATACCGTCCTCTCTGGAATGCCGTTCGATAAGCTCTGTGAGTTCAACCAACTGTTGTTCAAGCATAGGTTTCTCCTTTTCGTTTCTTTACTTCATGGCTCTATTATAATGAATATTTATCAATCAAGTAATTGGTTGTGAGAGAATTAGGCAATGATTTGATATGAATTGGATAACGTTTTATTTTCAGTTGCTGCATAATAAGATTGCGTATCTTTTTTAATCTATGGATTTAATTTAGAAAATCTAATTGTAATGTGTCTGACAAATTATGAAAAAGGAAGGGAATAGATTAATGCAAAAACGAAAATTAGGTAACAGTGGATTGGAGGTTTCTTCCATTGGACTTGGGTGCATGGGAATGAGTTATGGTTACGGTCCGGCATCAGACAAAAATGAGATGATTTCTCTGATTCATGCAGCAATCGACCGAGGTGTTAATTTTTTTGACACAGCCGAAGTTTATGGCCCATATGTAAATGAGGAGCTGGTTGGTGAAGCACTTGCCCCATTCAAGGGAATGGTAGTCATTGCTACTAAATTTGGTATTCAAATGGTAAAAGGAAAGCAGATGCTTGACAGTAAGCCGGAAACCATCCGAAAATCGGTGGAAGGTTCACTTAAACGTCTAAGAGTCGATACAATTGATCTGTACTATCAACATCGTGTTGATCCGAATATACCAATTGAGGAAGTTGCCGGAGTTGTCCAAGATCTGATAAGGGAAGGAAAAGTTAGGCATTGGGGACTTTCTGAAGCAGGTGTGGAAACTATTCGGCGAGCTCATGTAGTCCAACCGCTCACAGCCATTCAAAGTGAATATTCCATGATGTGGAGAAGGCCTGAAGAAGAACTGCTGCCTACGCTGGAAGAACTCGGAATTGGTTTTGTTCCGTTCAGTCCGTTAGGAAAGGGTTTCCTAACTGGTACAATTGATAAGAATGTGAAATTTGTTAGTTCTGACTTCCGAAGTATTGTTCCTCGCTTTAAACGGGAGAATCTTGAAGCGAATCAGGTCTTGGTCGAATTGATAAAACGTATTGCCGCCAAGAAGAAGGTAACACCGGCACAAATCGCATTGGCATGGGTACTTGCCCAAAAAACCTGGATTATTCCTATTCCTGGAACAAGGAAATTAGAACGCCTTGAAGAAAATCTTGGTGCAGTAGATGTTGAACTCACGACTGAGGAACTAACTGATTTGAATGACGCACTTTCCAAAATTGAGATTTCGGGAGATCGTTATCCAGAAGGATCAGATTTCGCAAAAAGAACGGGCAAATAACCATAATAATTATGGATAAAATGGAGGATTTTATATGCAGAAAGTCATTTTGAATAATGGTGTTGAAATGCCGATACTTGGATTTGGTGTATTTCAGATTCAAGATGAAAATGAATGTGAACAAGCCGTTTATGAAGCAGTTATGACCGGCTATCGACTGATTGATACAGCTGCCTCTTACCTAAATGAAAAAGCGGTAGGAAAAGCAATCAAACGGAGCGGTGTGCCGAGAGAAGAATTATTTATTACTACAAAATTATGGGTTCAGGATGCCGGTTATGAGAATACGAAGAAAGCATTCGCAAAATCTTTGGAAAGATTGCAAGTGGATTATTTGGATTTGTATTTAATTCACCAGCCCTTCGGCGATGTATATGGTTCTTGGCGTGCGATGGAGGACCTGTATCATGAAGGAAAGATTCGAGCCATTGGGGTTAGTAATTTCCATCCAGACCGTCTTGTTGATCTAATTATCCATAATGAAATAACTCCTGCCGTAAACCAAGTTGAAACACATCCTTTCTGTCAGCAAGTAGAAAGTGCGAAACTGATGAAAGAATATAATGTTCAAATCGAATCTTGGGGACCTTTTGCTGAAGGAAAAAATAACATGTTCCAGAACGAAATTTTAGTATCAATAGCCGAAAAGTATGATAAATCGGTTGCCCAGGTAATTTTACGCTGGTTGACTCAAAGAGGGGTAGTGGCGATTCCAAAGTCTGTCCGTAAAGAAAGAATCATTGAAAACTTTAATATCTTTGACTTTGAACTAAGCCATGAGGATATGGAGAAGATTGCTACGTTAGATACCAAGGAGAGCTTATTCTTTTCGCATAGGGATCCTGAAATTGTGAAATGGCTTGGTACCCGCAAACTTGATATTTAATTCTAAACCTTTTTATCAATCCATATTATTATTCTTTTTTCTATTATTAAGGTTGGTACTTACTGTTAAAAGTCGGTACCGAAGCGTAAGGGAACCAGGAGGAAAAGGCAGCCACAACGCTATGTATGTATTCACTATTCAACCGTCAATCAATCAGTAGTTTCAATATAAAGTCAATACAAAATCAGGCTGGATCCAATAGTGGTTCAGTCTATTTTCTTTGCCCAATATCTTTCCGATCTCTTTGTCTCCCTGTTACTTTCTCGGTTTACACGCAAAAAGTTGGTACCCTGTATAAAGTCATTCCAAAGCCTAAACAGTTTGACTAAAGCTAAATATGTTTACTTACGAGCCGAGCGAATTCGGGGATCCACTCCTGTTTCTGCCTTGGCTATTTTCTTCATTTTCTAACATCTGTTTTTCCCTTACCTTACATGACTTTCCAATGCTCAAACCAGCTCAAACATGTTTGCCATATCTGAACTCTTGATTTTTACATACAATGGTAGAGTAGATTGAAGAGCTGATAAGAAGCGGAGGGAGGGGATCAAGGATTGTACGGGCATCAATTTTACATGGCTCCAGTCACCAATTGAAAGAGAAATCGCTGAAGGAAGTAACCGACAGCCATTTCCTTGACATTGAGGACATCAAGGCAGAATTGAGCCGAGCTGGTTTTTACTTTGTGCCTGACTTGAATCAATTTGTTCAATGTACGAATGGGAAGGTTGCATAAAAAGCAAGCCGGTCATTGAATGGGGGAATCTCCATTTTATGACCATTACATATTAGGACTGATAGTTAAGGTCTCGCAATTTTTATGGTCAGTTTGCATTGGGGGATGGGATAAAGAATGATCAAATTCGCTTTAGCCATCCCGATCCGCTCTAAATCCTTATCATTCCCTGCCTTTCCGCATATGACATAGAAGTTCTAATCAAACAGGAGGGGGCTTCTATGTTTTTGTTTCCAGAGCACCAGGAGAGATATGAGCAGTTTATAAAGCAGGACAAGACCCATCCAAAGGATAGGGAAAGGCAAGCGTTGTTGTATGTGCTTGCAGGCTGTCAGGATCTTGGGGAAAGGGCGGACCTTTTTTATGACTTCAATGATCGCCTTATTCGACCCGAGAACTTTAACCAAGTTGATTTAACCAGTGGCACTCGCTCATTGTTGGAACTTGCATACAATCTGTACAACAATTATCCCTGCCGAACGGCCGTCGATTTGTTCGCGAGTTTGGATGAGCTGAATAAGCAGTTGGCGGTAGAGGCGATAAAGATCAGATTTGGATTGGAGCAGGTGTAAAAGCAGTGAAAAAAGCAGGGGATGAGGGGAGGAGTAAGCTCCTCTTTTTCCATATCAAACGATGTTATAATAAAACCATAGGAATAACGTTGGAAGGTAAAATTGGCATGAAGCTAAAAGAAGATTTCTTCACTCGCAAGAAAAACGAAATAGGCGTTTTCTTAAATGAAGTGCAGACAAAAGCAGTCATCCAAACTGAAGGTCCACTGTTATTGCTGGCATCTCCAGGGTCGGGGAAGACGACTACCATCATCATGCGGATTGGTTATCTGATTGAGGAGAAAGGCTTTGACCCATCAAGGATCAAGGCGGTTACGTTTAGCCGTGCTTCGGCAAACGACATGAAGGAACGATTCAAACGGTTCTTTCCGCATCTTCCGCCAGTTGACTTCTCAACGATCCATAGCTTTGCTTTCGAAGTGGTCAAGGACCATTTTCGGAGAACGAAGACGTATTATCAAATTATTGAGGGCGACCTTGATTTGGAAGAACAGGAGAAACTCGACTCGAACAATCCGCCGCTACATAAGAAGATCATCTTGCGGAATTTGTTCAAATCGATTGTCGGTGAAAACATAACCGATGATCAGATGGACGAGCTGACCACGTACATCAGCTTTATCAAAAATAAAATGATTCCTGCTGAACATTGGTCAACGGTTAAAGTGGAAGTTCCAGAAGCTGAAAGAATACTGCGGGAGTATGAGGAGTTCAAGCGGTCAGGGCACAGCAAGTTGCTGGTCGATTTTGATGATATGCTGACGATAGCGGAGCAGGTTTTAGAGAGGGATAGGGAACTGCTTCGGAAATATCAGGATCGATTTGATTACGTCCTTACGGACGAGAGCCAGGATACTTCCATGGTTCAGCATGCCATTATTGAAAAGTTGGTTCGGGAGCATGGAAACCTTTGTGTGGTGGCTGACGACGATCAGAGTATATATAGCTGGCGTGGTGCGGAGCCGTCTTATCTTCTGAACTTTAAGCAAGTGTATCCTAATGCAACAATTTTGTTTATGGAACAGAATTATCGGTCATCCAAAGATATTGTTGATGTCGCAAACCACTTTATCAAGCGGAATAAGAATCGGTACGACAAAAACATGTTTACTAAGAATCCCCCAAATAAGCCGATCAAGATCAGGAGTTTTGCGGATTATAGATACCAAGCCAAATATCTGGTTCAAGAAATTCAGAAGGTCGAGCATCTTTCCGAAGTTGCGGTATTGTATCGTAACAATTCGTCTTCCATCTCATTAATGAATGAATTTGACCGAGCAGGCATCCCCTTTTACATGAAAGATGCCGATAATCGCTTCTTCTCCCATTGGGTGGTTGAAGATATTCTCAACTTCATGCGGATGACCTTTACGGATAAGCGTCCTGATCTATTGGAGAAAATCCATTTGAAAATGAATGGGTATATTAGCAAGCAACAAATGGCGGCTCTCAAAGAAATCGATAACAATGAATCGGTGTTTGATAATTTGCTGAATTATGTTGAGTTGCAGGATTATCAAGTTAAGCAGTTGCAAGCATGCAAAGAAACGTTTTTGCAAATGAGAGGAATGCCGCCGCGTCACGCCATTCGAGTCATTCGTGATCGGTTAGGCTACGAGAAAGCTCTTGAAAAGATGTGTGAACGGCTCGGGTTCCGAAAAGAATATTTGATCGGTATCCTCAACACGCTGGAGGAGATCGCCGATACACTGAAGACGATGGAGGAATTTGCGAACCGGCTCAAGCATCTGGAATTGGTTCTGAAGACTTCTAAAGCCAGAAAAGGTCAAAACGCGGTTACATTCTCTACTTTTCACAGCTCCAAGGGTTTGGAGTTTGAGCGAGTGTATATGATTGACTTGATTGAAGGAATTATCCCGTCTACAGACGATCAGGGAAGAACCGAACTGATGGAAGAAGCAACCCGCCTATTCTATGTCGGGATGACACGGGCGAAGAAGCACCTGGAACTCATTGTGTATCGGGAACGTGATGGGGAAAAAGTCGAAGAGTCCCAATTTGTTGCGAATGTCCGAAACATCATGAATCCCCCAAAACAAATTCCGAAAGAAAAAGGGCAAAAGCAAGGGATAAGAGAAAGGAAAGAAGGGACTCGCGTCCCATACAATCCCAATGCAATTAAGAATAAGAGTGAGTTGCGGATAGGAAATATTATACGGCATCGAGTCTTTGGACGTGGCGAAGTCGTTCAGCTTAGTGAAGATACCATAGAAATTCGGTTCAAAGCGGGACTCAAGAGGCTTTCTACAAAGACCTGCCTGGAGATGGGTTTGTTAGAGCCAGTTTGAAAGGAGACGGTAGATTGTTCCCACTCCTTGCTAAAGGCGGTGATGAGGGACATCAACCAGTGTTTCTTAGGGAAAGAAAAGACCCGAACGAAAATCAGGATTTATGCCTGATTTTCGTTCGGCCATCTCTCTCAAAACAACTACCTCACAGAAGGCAGTAATAAAAAAAATCAAGCATAGCCCCATCATTGAAACACCAATGATATATTACATCCTTCTTCGCTCTTTTTTTCCGTTGATCCACATACTTTATGTGGTGTACCCTACCGCTACCGCGTTGCATATAAAATTCTAATACCCACTCTTTTTCTTCATCATAATAATAATGAATTTCCTCATAAGATGAATATCCCGCTTCTTCCCCCGTAATCGTTTTTGCGTAAAAAAAAGTATTGCCTTCATAATACAGTCGTTTGCTCGGCTTCATACCCTTTTCAAGATTAGTGATGCACTCTGGAATAAACATTAAAGTAGCAGACATTGTTACCCTCCCAAGTAAAGTTTTTTTCGACTTTCTTTTTCAATTTAACAGGATTGTAACTTCCCTAAAAAACGCATAAAGAGGTAGATAAGAGGGAAAGGCTTATCCCTGTCCCCTTATATCATGCACAGGTGTAACTTTCCCCTTAACCCAATCACAAAACGGTCGAATCGCTTCTGTTCCGAAGTATCTACCCTGCGTTTCTGTTCAAATGATCCAGTAGTTGACCTGCAAACTCAATGACGCTAAGCTCCTCATAGAATTGCGGTAGATCGTTTTCATTCAGGTACATCGCAATTAACTGGTAAAATGGCTCCAGTTCCATTTCAAAAAATGTATCGGGTCGTTCTTTATTACGGTACGAAACCCCAACCCAATAATGGGGCTTGCCATTGGTATCGAAGCTATCCAAAAAGGCGTAGCCGTCGAATTGAAACAACAACCTGGATCTTACTCTTGCCGTGGAGCCATCGAACCGCTCGTAAGAGAATTTATTGGTTTTTCCGTTTATTGACGTAGGATTCACGATTTGAATTTTTCTGTCTTCAATGTTCATTTATTGGTCTCCCTTCAATTTGCTAAAACCCTACCCTCTCTGCAACAAAGTATATCTATTCGTCAACGACTTGAGTGCGAAAAATGGTCGTATAGCGTCTGAGTTTCATCCAACATCATCATTAATTGGCGGAAACGTTCCGAATGAGGTGTAAAGTGCACCATATTGGATTGACTTCATTTCATCTTCAAACATCTGTAGATAAGCAAGGTCTACTTCACTTCCATAAATATACCTTGCTATTAGATCCATAAATATTTCATACGAAAGCTCAAAGTAGGGACCCCAGGATCTGAATTTTACAAGAAAATGCCATTTGTTTCTTGCATCAAGGGTTGCGTAGAACGAAAAGCGTTCATTCATCAAAAATACATCTAAATCTTTCTGACACAATTGAAGGAAACCCTCATGCATTCTGACTGTTGCAATTGTTCCATCAGGACGTTTATATTGAAATACTTTTGGTTTTGAACTTCCTTTTTTTGAATGAATTGTATATCCATTGTTTTTTTTGTTCTCAATGTTCATTTGATATTCCTCCTTGATTTGTTATTGGCTGTAGCCAATGCTCTGTTATCCACTGTAACCTTAGAACTTGTCTCTGTACTCAGAGTATAGGGATTCGTCAATAGCTTCAGTTCGAAAAACGGTCGTGTAGCGTCTGATAATTGTGCCAATGGATCACGCCTTCAACTGATATTGCTCCCTCCTTTTTTTGAGAATTTGTTTTCAGTTTTCAAGGAACAAAAAAGACTGATTTTACTTAGCTACCCATCTGATGTAGGTTTCTAAGTGTTCCAAAGGACATAACTACCCCTTGGAATCCAAGAAAACTACGAAAAGATGATGAAACTAAGTAAAATCAGCCTTTAACGGCTTTTATGAAAATTGTCGAAATGCAATAAAAAAGAAAGTGTTGCCTGAAAGAATGTCTCTAATATACAGGATGAATTTGTACCTGTCAATCACTTTTTTTCACTGCCACTGCTGGACAGAAATATTATTTGAGAGGGTTTAGAAAATCATGGTAGTATGGGAAAAGAGCAATGGTCTGGCAGAGAGTGAGGAAACCTTGATGATATGGTTCTTTTTCGGATTATTGGCGGGGATTGCGATTACTTACCTTTACAGCTTCATAAAGAGAAAGTCAAGTGAAGAGGCAGAGGACGTTACGGAAAATGAAAAAAGAGTCCTTGAGTTGGTTGAAAATACAAAAGACTGTATCTACTATTTTGAAACAAAGCCGAAATGGCGTTACAAATTTGTCTATCCGTCATTCGAAAAGATTTTTGGCCCGGAAGTTGGAAAGACGGTTTACGATAACCCCCAACTTATGTTAAACCGAGTACATCCCGACGATTACGAGATGCTAATGAACAAAATAAACGGACAAGTTGATTACGAGAAACCGATTATTTATCGTATCATGAACAATCAAGGTCAATATGTCACTTTTGAAGAGTTCACGACTCCTGTATATAAAGACGGTGAAGTGGTAGCCATTCAGGGTATTCTTCGGAACATTACCGACAAATTAAAGCTACAACAGGAGTTGGAGTATCGTAGTACACATGATTCTCTAACAGCTCTTTATAATCGGGAATATTTTGAACAAATGGTCGAGAAGTTCGATAAAGAAGTCGATCTTCCAGTCGCCATTGTCTTATGTGATTTGGATGAATTGAAGTATATGAACGATACATTCGGGCATAAAAAAGGAGATCTGTTAATCAAGGAAGCCGCCAAACTGCTTAATGAGCATTCTTCAGATGAGATCATTGTTTCGAGGATTGGTGGGGATGAATTTTCAATATTGATTATGGATAAGGACAAAATCCAGGTTGAATTAATCGTGGAGAGCATTTTAAATGAAATCGCCAGTTATAATGAAAGTAGCATGGATATCACAATCAAAATGTCAACCGGATATGCTTGGAGCAAACATTCATTAGGAAAAATGGATCGTTTGTTTATTGAAGCAGATCAAAATATGTACAAGGATAAATCACGGAAGAAAAGCAAAGTTGAAGCGTATTTTGATAACAAGGTGATGTAAGGGAGCTTGCGATATGCAAGCTTTTTCGGTATTAGTCAAGAAATGTATGATAACGCTAACGGGGCGAAGGGAACCGCAGACAACCCTTAATGGGTTTCGTCTGTGGTTCTTTTCGTTTCCGAGAATGGAGGATGAAGAAGACGAAATTTTGTATGTTCTGTTCAAAAGAAAGCCGAATGTTATTCACCCACCAGATCAACGACATCGGATTGATCTGTATTGATTGTTAAGCAAAATTTATCAGAATAGATGAAAAGTCCATAATCGTTTGCGGTTACTGTTACAATGATTTTCGTTTGGAGTTTCCAGAACAAATGGCACAACAGTTGAGAAAAGTAGGGTCAAAATTCAATATGGTTAGGAATGTAACTGTATACAAAAAATGTTGACGTGCCTGGAGGCAGTATTTATCATGAAATCAATCAAATGAAAGTTTAGCGGTCAAATGACCAGCGAACAGGATGATGAGAAATTGATTGATCCAATGCTAAGTTTCAATTATGGAATCGGAAAAATTTACTTCTTCTGCTTGGGGTCAGGCGTTGGTATTCTGATCTACCTCCTATATGAGAACCGTCGAAAATAGGAGCTTCTTTTTGGATAGGTCGGAACCATCACGATTCACTAACTGAATCACAATCATCAAATCACAACAGCCCAATTACTTACATACAAAATGGAAATAACATATAATTGCATTAAGAGGAATGTGTAGAAAGGGCTGGAAAACTTGACGTTGAGGGATAAAATCATAACCTTGCTAAAAGACAGAGATGGCTTAACAGATCGAGAAATCACAAACATTTTATTAGGTGAAAAAGTGCCGCAACAGTCTGTAAATCAAGTATGTAGGGCGTTGGTAAATAAAGGTGTTCTAAAACGAGTCAATCGGAAGGATGGTCTATTGGGTAACTTCTTAAATACTGAGGAGTTACAAGCACTATCTCTGGCAAACGAGACGGAACGTATTAGGGAGGATACTTCTGTTTTTACAGAAGATAGTCTGAAGCAGATGCTAATGGAACACCTTCAGTCTGCTGGATGGGAAGTACAAATAGCATGGGGAAAAGCCCCTGGGATTGACATTAATGCAATAAGAGGAACAGAACGTTGGATCATTGAGGTAAAAGGCTTAGGGTCTTCAAACCCGATGAATGTGAACTACTTCCTGGGGGTCTTAGCTGAGACGCTTCAACGTATGGATGATCCCAATGCTAAGTATAGTATCGCCTTGCCGGATGTGAAGCAATTTCGAAATCTATGGAGCAGGCTCCCATTGCTGGCTAAAATGAAAACAGGCATTTCAGCGTTATTCGTAGATGATTCAGGAACAGTTGAGGAATGCGTAAGGTAGGTAGTTTTGACTTAGCTTATTAGTTTCAGAATCGCCGAATTTGAAAATTCAGCTAATGAACCGGAATCGAGGAATACATGAGAAAACCGCCCATTCCTGAGCGATTTATCTTTTCAGGAGTATCATGAGAACAGACAAAAGTAGGTGCTGAGGAAGATGCTTATTGAGATTCTGACCGAAGATGAGTTCAAACATTACAAGGCATTTAGAAGTCCGGTGAATTAAGTCAGTTCTTGCCGTCTAACCGGCGTGCAAAATGAGAAGAACAACCCAGCGAGCGCTGGAACTAGCAGGCCTGACACTACCTCCGTTATCACGGATTTCGGTTTTTCGCATGCCGAAATACCGGTTTGAGGTCGTTTTTTCTTAAACCGGCATAGTTTTTTCAGATTCTGAACCGTTGCCGTAAGTATCGCCTGTTCCTGCATGCAGTCCAACCCACGGCTCCGAGCTCGATCCAAGCCATGTACGACTTTGCTTTCGGCAAACACATGCTCACAACGAGCGCGCAACTTTTGCAAATGACGAT
>NZ_AUCP01000081.1 GCF_000429825.1 Cohnella thermotolerans DSM 17683 | reverse complement strand
CGCTCCTTGATGATGAGGGCACCGAGTGCAATGCGAACCGAATATGCTTTTTGACCGATGCCGATCGATGAGAAGGATTGGAAGTATTTCTCTTCCACTTTATCCCAAGGGATGAGTGCGGCAAGCTGTACCCAGCGATTCCCAGGATTAAGCTTCCCGCCAAAGGGTAAGTAGAAATTTTCCAACAGATCTGCCATATCCCGATTCGGCACGAACACGTTCGCTCACTCCATCTGCAAGGTTTTTTGCCAATTTTCTATGTTTTCCTTGCAGATAAATTCGACAAAAGTAGCTCAAATCCCTTGTGGAATAAGGATTTTTTGTTCGTTCAGCAAGCCCTAAGATAGTCGTTTTTATCGATTCTTGTTTTTGGCACATGTGCCCAATCCACTGTAAGATACCAAAGTCGAATGTTGAATTTTGGTTAGCTAAGTTGGAACGCAATAGAGAGCGGGACATGTCAATTACCCGATATTATAAAGAAAACAATTGGAACATCCTTAGAATTTGGGAACATGAATTAAAGGACGATTTCGAAAGTTGTATAAATAGGATTTATGATCTTATTTCAAAAGTTAAAAAGAAATTGCCCGAAGAAATACCCTCGGGCGTGTGTAAAGGTTAATTATGGCCTATATCTCCCATTATTCTTAAATCGTCTTCGGAAATTTCCGATGCAGGGACTAATATGTAATGTCGTTCTTCGACAACCTTCAATTCGTCGTTTTGAATGACTAATTCAAACATAGCGATTAAATTCGGTTCTTTCGCATGAACTGCGATAGCCTTGTGTTTAAGGGTAGGGTATCGATAATTGCAATATTCAAGGTCTTGTTTTACTTGTGTGATGCCGATATTGTCGCCGCCGATTTTGGCTTGTACTGGAATAATAAAGTGTTCGCCTTTTTTATTTACTCCAACGTAAATTTCATCAATCTCAATCTGACCAATACTTGGAATTTTGGTCCTTAAATGGTTTTGTAGAGAATAAGTCGTTATTCCTGTAAAGATGTCAATTAAACGGTTGTAACGAACTCTAGCCAAGAGAGCTTGTTCATCCGAAAAGGCATATTTGGCGATAATTTCAGGAGTGGAATCGGGTATTTTTATCTGAAACATGTTGGGGCTTGGAGAGATTTTTGCTCCCGACGAATAAAGCTTAAAGCGATATTTTGCATCCCCGATTCCTTCGATTGTCCACTCTTCTTCTCCCGAACAAGTATCGAGAATTTCCTTCGGAAACGCTTTTCTAAATCGGTAGGAATATATCACGTCTCCGATATTTTTAGGCAATCTTATACCAAGTTTGTCGGCTGATCGTTCAATGTCTTCGCGTACAAAGTCGAATTCGCGTAGTCCGTCTCGATAATAAGTGAAAAAAATGTCCGTGATTATTTTGTCGTATTTAGATGCCACTCTACTACCTCCTTCAATAATCGCTTCGCGGTCTCTTGTTCCAACAACGTCCTTGGAAACATTATGTTCTTTCGCGGCGGCTACCATAGTAAAAGAAAGCAATTCCTCGTTCAAAAGGCTTAAAACTTGTGTAGGACGATTCAAATTACCGCCTAAGGCAAAGGCAATTTGTTTTGCTACTGCTCTTGCTAATAACGGCGGGACGGCATTGCCCACTTCCCTGAAACCGTGCCACTTAGTTACGTGAAATCTGAACCAATCGGGAAACGAATGCAAACGAGCGGCTTCTCTAACGGTTATTACTCTAGGATACAGGTAATGGATAGGTCTTGGGCTTGTAAAAGCTCCATGCTTACTATCGCTTCCCGCTCTCAATGTATTGCATACGCCGTCGGGATGAAGCTTGAGAAAGCGGCTAACGGGTTCGACATGTCCATGCTCGGTTGCCATAAATCTCTGTTTCGATTCATCGTTGTGTTTGGTACGCATTGAGGACGTTAAAATTTTTCGATTATGATTTCTGGGCCACGATAGGTCTTCTTTATCGGCAAGAAGTCCTGCAAGGTAACGGGCGTAATCGCTTTTTGGTTCTACTTCGAACTCAATCCAATCTTGAGCTAACAATTCCTCGAATAAATCTACATCGGGTAAATCTGCAATAGCGTCTTGGACAGATGGTCCTATCGGAAGATCGTTAAGCTTAAAAGTTGGAGACATTCCTTTTATTTCTCTTGGTATAACAGTTGGTGTAGGGTATTCGATCAATGGATTCCCCTTGTATGCTCCATAAAGAAACAGTCTCTTCCTACTTTGCGGTACTCCGAAAGAAGAAGCGTTCAAAACTTTATAAGGTAAAGTTATTTCGTAACCGATTCCTTGGAACTCGTTAATTATTGTTTGAAGGAGATTTTTGGCGGTTCCCATTGTAAGGCCGGATACATTCTCCATTACAAAATACTTAGGACGAATCTCGCTTATTATTTTATAAAAGTGGAATAAGAGAACATTCCGAGCGTCGTCGGCAAGTCTTCTACCGATCATGGAGAACCCTTGACAAGGAGGTCCGCCGAAAACAACGTCAATTTCTCCGGGTTTCATACCGACCTGTTCAAGAATTTCATAACCGGAAATTTTACTTACATCGGCACATATAACCTTCGTTTGCGGAAAATTATATTGATGAACGGATGCGTGTATCGGGTCGTATTCAACCGCCGCAAGAACATCGAAACCCGCTTGTTCAAAGCCAAGCGACATTCCCCCTGCACCTGCAAAAAGGTCGATTGCGGTATATCTGGTATTCAATTATTTTACCTCCTTGGGGAACAGGTATATTATAATAGTTTATAGCATAAAAGAGAAGAAGAGAAGATATTCGTTTAGTCTCTGAGAGTCTAATTCCTCGCAGTTTGCTGCGGGGAGCTTCATTTTATAAGACTTCGTCAGGACATAAAAAGCACCCCCTCGCAATTTGCGAAAAAGAGGTGCTTCCTCTGTCCATATTTTTTACGAAATGATACCATAGATATATGCAATTAGCAAATGAGCTTTATTATTCTTGAGCCGCTCGCGCTTTTTTTCAAAAGGGATGTAATATCGCTAGCCGAATTGTAAGTATCCTCTTGTAATTCAAGGACAAGTGTTTTCATGTCGGATTCTACTCCCCATGTAGATGTACTTCATGGGTAATTATACCAAATAACAGTCGGTATAAACGAGTATAAAAGAAAAAGACGCTGGGAGGAATATTACCCCGACGTCTTTTGATCTGTCTGTTTAGCATCAATATTGAACAGATTTTCGAACTTATCGGCAGCGGCTTGATCGGCGGAACGGAGGGCATGCCCGTAAATGTTCATTGTGGTTGTAATGCTGCCATGTCCAAGTCGTTCAGAAATTACTTTAGCATGGACGCCTTGATTTATGAGCAATGTTGCTGAAGTATGACGCAGATCATGGAAGCGGATATAGCGGAGACCGTTCTTCTTGACGAATCCCCGAAACCACAGGTAGGGACGCTCGTGATGGAACGGGGTTCCGTCCATATGACAGAATACAAAATGCCGTTCGTTGCCTTCACTATCATTGCAGCCTCTCCAAGCGTCTGCGATTTTATCCCGCTCCTTCACGCGATATGCGTAATAATCTCGCAATTCCTCCAAGACCGAAGGTGGCAACGATATTTTTCGTTTGGAATTCTTCGTCTTCGGTTCTTTGACAATGATCTCGCCTTTCAGGGAGATTGAAACGCTTTGCTGAACGTCAATGACGCCGGATTTCCAGTCGATATGCTTCCATTCCAGACCGAGCAGTTCACCACGGCGCATCCCGGTAGTAAGTGCCAACGTGATCATCATTCGCCAATGATACGGCTCTCGCTGGAGGGCTTGTAACATAGTTCGTACTTCCGTTTCATCGTATGGAATGATTTCTTTGTAGACAACTTTTGGCTTTTTGACATCCGCCACTGGATTCGTCTTAATGACCTTCCACTCAACGGCTCGGGAGAAGATGTTTTTTAATACCCTGTGGTTCATTTCAATCGTTCCGCTCGATAGCGTGCCTGCCTTGTCGTCTTTACGGTTTCCCGCTTTCCCAAGTGATTCAAGGAAATCGACGATGTGCAGTGGTTTTATTTGATCGAGTTGAAATCTCCCGAATGCAGGCAAGATACGAGTGTTCAGATTCACCATGTAGGAGTATAGCGTTTTCCGCTCAAGATGCCTGTTCGCATATTTTTCCTTCCACAGCTCTACGAATCGGCTAAATGTGAGCTTAGCTGGCGCTATGTATTCTCCCGCTTCCACTTCCTCTTTGAACTTAAGCCATTCTTGTTCCAAATAAGTCTCCAGACGCTTGGGCGCTCGTAGAATGCGCTCGTCCTCGACACTAATCGTCTTTGTACGCCGGATATATTTTCCGTCTACGCCGCGTCCGAGGCTTACGGTAAGTTCCCAAGAGTTTTTGCCGCGTTGACGATGGTTTGCCATTTGTGACATCTCCTTTATTTATCAAAAAATAATTGCGCAACGGCTAATAACTGTCGATACGTCGTATTACTCAAATAGCGAAATAATTCCGTCCCGCTCCTGCCGCAGGGCCTCAACGCGGCTCATAACGATTTCCCGATCTCTGGCGGTCATAAACCGGCCGTTAATAGTTAATTCCTTCGCCAGCGAAACGTGTTCCTTGGTGATTTCCGCAAGGCGTTCGCCATATTCGGAGTTACAGGCCAGCCATATAGCTTTTTTACTGCAATTCATTCCGTCTTCACCGCCGATCTGGGCAGTTCTAACGTATTTGCTGATTGCACCAGCAGTAATTTGGTGGCAGCAAACATATTATTCCCCCTAGCGTAACAATATAACTTTTGTAGTGTATTATATTACGCTTAGAGTAATTATTCAATACGTTAAAAGTAAATATATTACGAAAAATTGATCGATCATTCTCTTAGTGATATATTATTACTATTAAGGTAACGATGAGGAGCTGCGAAATGATAAAGATTAAGGTATCAGACATGCTTGGCAAATATAAAATGACCCAAAAGGAACTCTCCGAAAGAACGGGGATTCGCCCGGCAACTCTTTCAGCGTACTATCGTGAAACGATTAAGGAGATCGGGAAAGAGCATCTGAACGCTTTATGCAAGGTCTTTAATTGCCAGCCCGGCGACATCCTAGAGTATATTCCAGAAGAACCGACTTCACAGTAAGTCTATTTGTGATACAGGATTTGAAGAAAAGGTAATCGACATATTGGGGCTTCCGATGTTCCGGGCTGGCTATCATAAGAACCCTTACCGTTGAAGCGGGTCAGATGAAAATGCTCTTTTTCCATTTTGTTTGATAGGGGTTTTGGTCTGCTTTTCACACCCGAACCAGTTTTTATGCTCGTTTCGATTCCGGCAGTTCGCCAGCCAGCCACTTTTCGAGCGTTGGCTTATAAAGTAAAATTCTCTTTCTTGCCTTTGTATGTGGCAATTGTCCAGCCGCGCACATGTTGTAAATCGTCGTCGCAGACAAGCCAGTCAACTTCGCGGCTTCTTTAACTGTCAATGTGATTTTTTCCATTTTACTTCACTCCATTCAGTCTTGTGGTAATCGGATTTGACAAGCGATTACTAACAAGACGTTATACTTTCCTCAATTCATTTTTTTCAGAAGAGAATCCAACTGATAATAAAATGCCTGCGATAAGCATCTTTCTGAACATATGAATTCATTCCGAAGCTTGCGATATGTGGAGGAATGCATCCATTTCGGGCGAGTTACAAGACATTTTTTTGAATTAAGAAGTCCCCTAACGAACAGCTTTTGCTTGATTCTGCGGCTCTGTAATAGCATTTTCATCAGATGATTACGGGATGTTTGACAGCTTATGTAAGTTAGTCCATGGCAATGTCGGCAACGTAAGAGCCTTTTAGCCAAGTAGAGTTTTTCCACCCGACGTCCGCATGCTGGACATTTGAACCAAGGGCGTGTTCCTCCGTAATTACAAGTTGTGTAAGTCAAGCGGACTGACACGGCCTGAATTGAATTTCCAGTGATAAAAATTGAATTATTAAAAAGTATCAGCGATATTGTTACAAGTGGATTCTGATTTTTAAGCCAAACCCATTGAAACTGGTTTCCTTCGGTAAGGAGTTGGGCTTTGAATAGATCGGTTATACTTAATGCCAAATGACGATCAACTACAGGTTTCGGAAATAGTTTTCTCATTATAATCACCCTATGCCTTCCTAAATCAATAAGGAAATGTATTTGCTGACAATACTGACCGAAAAATTATAGGTTTTCAGAAAAAGAAATTGGTACTGATTTTGCGGGTAGTAGGATTATATGGTCAGTATTGTCAGTTTCGTAGCGGAAGTTAACGGGTAACCAGCGGCTTGACTTTTATGCCTCTGAATCCTCGACTTCCGTTTTTCCCAATTCTCTTGTCTTCAAAGCCTCTTTCTCTAAGACGCTTTGTGAACTCACGTTGAGAGAGAACGTACTCTCCGGCTTCAACTGCCCAATGCCTGTAGTCTTCATACAGAGTAGCAATCGTGGATTCTGCTGAATCACCTACAAAACATCGTTCAAATATAAAATT
The DNA here is from genome assembly GCF_000429825.1 of Cohnella thermotolerans DSM 17683. Taxonomy (GTDB): domain Bacteria; phylum Bacillota; class Bacilli; order Paenibacillales; family Paenibacillaceae; genus Cohnella; species Cohnella thermotolerans. Next base: position 13,879 of record NZ_AUCP01000081.1, on the reverse strand, counting down.
CCCTATGGTGTCCATCTCGCGCCTATACCTATCCGTGGCGTCTTGTACTACTCTGGGCGTTTGAAGTCCTACTGCCTGCCATTTCAGACAGCCTTGGATTGCCCAAATCAATATGCCCGGCAACTCTTGATGAAGTTTATTGCCAAGTTGGGTGTCGATTTCGTTTTCCGGGATACGGACTTCAAAAGGGATGAGACGAATTCTTCGCCATATTCCTTCATCGCCGCCTCGAATGTTCGGCAAATGGTTTGTCGCCAAGAACAATTTGAACTGAGGTTTGAACTCGAAATACTCCCGAAAGAGAAATCTTGCCGTTATCTTGTCTCCGCCTGTCAGTTGCTTTATTAGAGATTCGTCTAACCGCTTGCCTTCGTCCGTTTCCGATGCAGAAACAAACCGGATACCGTCCAGTCGAGCGATATCATTGTTAATACCCGTCTTGTTTTTGGACATCAGAGTGTCTGATGGTGTTTGTTGAGCATAGTCACCAAGTAATTTCTGAATGGTGGTCAGAAGTGTGCTTTTGCCGTTTCTCCCTGTTCCATTCAAAAGGAATAGAACTTGTTCAGACGTATCCCCTGTAAGACTGTAACCAATCGCTCGTTGGATATATTCAATTAATTCTTGATTGCCACCCATAATTCTATGAATAAACCGTAACCAGTTCGGACAGGTTGCTCCGGGAACGAATTGAACGGGTGCAATCTTGGTCATTAAGTAATTTGGGTCGTGAGGAAGCAGTTTACCCGTTTTCAGGTCAACTACTCCATTCGATATATTCAATTTCCAAGGGGCAGCATCCAGTTCATCAGGGAGGACGGGGATACCCTTTTCTGCTTGTGCTAGCTTCAGAAAAGCCCTGATTTTCGACTCGGCTTCAGACTTGAAGGCAAATTTACGTATTTTGACCTGTTCCGATTCATCTTCCGTAAAATCACATTCCTTATGAATGGAGCGAACGGTTTCCTTTGCCAATTGAATGATTTGTTCGGTATCGTCTTCTCTCCAACGTGTACCATCCCATATCATCCAGGTTCCCTTTTTGGCATGAAATCGTATATTCCCTTTGTGTTGTTGACAGAAACGCTCCGCATTCCCCAAGTCAGTAAGAGGGTACTGTTGTTTCATTCCAAGCACAATCGGGGATTTAATGCGATCTTTATAAGGGCAGTTTCGGCACAAGGAATCGCCACACTGTTCTTGTATTGTGGCGCATGTCATGGGTTTGCCTATTCCGTTCTTTCCAAGAGCCCGACTAATTTTGTCGTTTGTTTCTTTTTCGGTATATTTTGGGTGAGGCTGACTTAGGTGATGAATCAGTCCCGCTCCGTTTTCGGCAAAGGAAAGAACGTTTATCATGGCAAACCATTTTGGTTCCGTTAATGTTGCTGCCTCATCTTGACAATGTCGTAAGAAAGCGCATTTTTCAAGGATTAGTTCTGCATCTGAAGGCGGATATTCACTAACCTTGGAGCCATTGGTTTCATTATGGAAATCAGATAGGCTATTTTCTTCAATGAAGCTGCTGAAAGCTTCCCAAGAATATCTGATCTCGTTCTCCGAAACAATTTTTACTTCTTTTGGAGAAACGTTATCCTTATAATTCAACGTTCCCGGAATCCTCAGAATCCGCGCCAAGTCGGATGTGTTATCAAATTCCCAGCCATGTTGAAAGCCTATTTGGCGCAGGACATTTTGAAAATTTCTGACCAATTCCGAAACCTGCTTGTTTTCTTTAGGAGTTGTGATCTCAATGCCTTGCTCTAACAGCCAATAAATATGGTACCCACCGCCGCTATTAACAACGAGAGACGGTTGGAGCGGGAAGGAGTTTATGAAATCTTCTGCTTCCCTGAAAGAAGGGAGCCCTTTTTTGGCATGACTACCTTCGGAACAATCAATGTCCATCCAAACTCCCGGAAGAAAGGACACATCCGACGATTTTCCACGTGCCGTACCCGATTTATTTTCCCTTTGAAGTCCGACGCCATAATAGACATCGTGCTTGTTTAGAGCAAGTCCTGAAATTTCAGATAGTGCTTCATGGAGCTTCCCAACAGGATACCAAATCGATTTTTTGCCTTGCTTCTCCCAAATATTAAGCCATCCGTTTTCCCTATTTCCGTACAGGAGTTGAAAGAAGCGGGCCGTTTGCTGTTGGTCAGGTTGCGCCGGTCTATTCATTGACACCGCCTCCATCCTCCGGATAAAGCCTGTCCGCCGCTTTTAATCCAGCTATTCAGTTGTTCTTGGTCTACTCGAATCTGTCTACCGATTCGGACGGTAGGAAGCAGCCCTTTCCGCGCAATCGCATAGGCGCGTTCCTTGGTGATACCCAAAATTTTGGCAACTTCGGGTAATGTCAATAAAACTCTTTCCATGTCAAAGCACCTCCGTAAATTTGATTTCATTTTGTCATGGAGGTGCTTTGAGTTCGTGGAATTAAGAAAAAATCGTTAATTCCTTTTTTTCTATTTCGAATATTCGCGTAGGTGCAAATTAAGAAGCTGTGCCATTTTTAGAATGCCCTTACGAACGGCGCTAGGAGATAGTGGTTTGTTAATCAATTTTCCCGAAATGTCGGTGCTGTTGTAGAAATCAGCGATTTTGTTATAATCCTCGTTAAGAATCTGATACCTGACCAGCCATTCGGTATGATTATTTTGTCTTTCACCCGTTGAGGCAGTGAAACCATGTTTTTTAATAAATTGTTCCGTCCGGTCAAGGGACATTTTAAGATAATCCTCGAATAGCCCAGTAATAATATCTCTGAATTTTTCCCTTGGCATCTTCCTTGGGTCCCAACCGCAGCCAATGGTTGTTGAGCGGGATAGTTCACTATCCAAGTCAGATTCAAAGTTTTTTATATCGGCAATCTTATTTTCATAAACTTGTTTTTTCATTGTTTTGTTGAGTTGCATGGATTTATAAACCAGCATTTCAGGTTTTGGAATAAATCGAATGGGAAATAGAGTTCCAAAATTGAATTCCGAGTCATTCGGATAATCAACACAGTCAGACAGGCTGCACTCTCCATGATCTATGAAGTCGCGAAGAAATAAAAAGCCAACACGGATATATTGCCTACAGTGTAATTCATGATCGATAAGGTTGTATTTCTTGGCCCACTCATATATATGATTTCTTAATTTTCCAATCTCTTCTTCCGAAGTTGAACATGGGTTCATGATGGCATGATAGAGCGTTGCAATTCCTTTGCATTTTTTTAAGGCAGAACGGAAGTCATCTTCTAAAGCTAATAGATCACTAACAACGTCAGGAGCAATTTTTTCGATACAATCAAGAAATTTTTCCGCATGCTGCGCAACATAAAAATCAGGGAAAAGTTCCGTTTCCGGGTGTTCGGGTCGCAGTTCTCCATTTCGCATAAAAAGTTCATTCGCCATTTTTGTTCCTTCTTTCAATTTTGATCGATTCACAAATTTTCGGCCCAAGCAGGAAATTCGATTTGATGAATTCGACAAGCTCTTCGAATCATGCTTTTGTAACGGTCATAGTCCCCGTGATTATCATGTATAATTCGCTGTAGCTCTTCATTGTGAATCTCGAAGTATGTTAACAAGCGCTTTAATTCGTCTAAACTCAGTTCTCCAACGTCATAATTATCAAGGCAGCTTTCGCAATAAAACCATCCGTTTTGCCAGTAGAGACTATCACTCAAATCCAAATAATCGCCACAGCCTCCGTCACATAAATGGGCGGAATAAGTCCTCAAATGAAATCCTTTGCTCTCAAAATAGGGGGAAAGCAGGCTGAATATACTGTCCCGCTCCTGTGCCGTTTTAAAAATGTAATCGAAATGCTCATGAAAGGGGTGTGAATGTTGATCTAAGGTTTGAACAACCTCATCACTTTCCGCCGCGCGAATCTCTTCAAGCAGTTTTTCGGCTATGTCCTGCTCACAGTCATAAAAATAGATACCGTAATAAATGGCTCGTTCCGGTCTCCATTTCAAAAGCTGCTGCTGAATATGCCGCAGCTTCAAAGTATAGTTGTAAATCTCTCTGGCGAATATGCCGTCATCTCCATCGGTTTGGATATAATCCCTGTATTCCCATATGATGTCGTCCAGTTCGTCAATAAAATCATCTGCATTCCATTGAGCATGGGCGTTCAGGTAACAACAGGACTCGGCCTTCTTTTGAAGGAGCGACTTCCATTCAGTCCAGTAAATAAACTCCTGACGGATGGATGAGTAATCAAAGTAATACGGGTGATCGTCATCCATTTCCTTAAATTCATCGGCATAAAGTTCATGATAGATTTCGTGGCACTCTTCCGAACAGAAATACTGCCCTCTCTGATTAACCACGTACCGTTCATCGACTGGTTTTGCGCATTGGACACAAAGGTTTGAACTGTTGGCAGTATCTTCAATGTCATGTATCAGCTTTTGCAGGTTGTCTGCTTGTTTCCGGAGCGTCGTCAGCATTCGGTAAATCTCGGAATCAATACAGCTTCGGTTTTCGTGAGGAGGAAGAAAATCATCCCAATACACGTCATCCAAATATCTACCAATTTCAGATAATAGCTCTTTCGCACCCTCACTGGTTGATGCATTTAATATGTTTGCGGTTAGTTGTCGGCATAGCGGCAACCACTTTGAAAATCGCTCGAATAGACTGCTGTACATGTCCAAGTTACTTTCATACGGTTTGCAATAGTAAGGCGATTTTTCGGCACAGTTCCACCCGCAATATCGATTTAAATCAATATCAACCAAGTAAACATCCTCAATAGCCGCAAAGCAAAATGAGCAGCGAGTGGGAGATAAATTCACCTGTATACATTCATTGGTTACAGTTAGCCAGCCTTCGTTAATGAAGTTTTTGAGAAAGTATTTTGTCAGGTAAGCTTTGAAACCAAGGTGCTTACTTGCTTTTTTCAACTTTGCGGCTAATGTTGCGTTTGCTTCTCTTATTTCATCCCTAATTTCATTAATGCTTGTTACACGGTTGTGTCCAAAGTGATATCTTAATAAGGCAATTAGACATTCTTTATCTTGCTTGGTCAGATGCACTTTAACCAGTCCTTTCTTTGTTGATGATTTCCGAAAAATCACCGGCTTCGGAAGTAGCAGGGGAGGAAGATATCTTGAGAACGAATTATAAAAATAAGCCGGGGTTCCAATGGTTCCCCAGCTCATCGATATAGGTAAATGCTTATTTATAAAGTGATTTTTCTATGGAATCGGCTTCTTTTAGAAAAGGGGAGTAGACCTTTTCTTCTTCTCCATTTATTTTAAGCTGTAGCCCCAAAGCTTTATTAAAATACAAATCATCCACCTGCTGGGCATGGTTCCTTACATTCCAGTACAAAGAGTTATCTTCGTTTTCATGTTCGGAACTTTCCAGTAGCGATAAGATATCTTCTAGTTCATCTAAAACTTCATTTAATCTTTTCAGTACTTCATTATCCGTTTTGTTGCTTCGAGTAATAACCGTGTAGCTTGCAACTTTGTTCGCAAGATCAAGCCATATATTATTTAGTTCCTGCTTATCAAATTTTTTTGCCTGTGTCTGCACTTTTTGGCCGGAAGACGAAGCTGTCGATTCGTGTTCTCCATTCTCTGGGTTATTATTAATCGATTTATAAAATTTGGAGATGGCGATTTGGTCTTGCTGAGAGTATTCGCCTTTATACTTCATTCGTATACTGTCGACCATACCGCTTTTGGTAAAGATGATAATATCGTAGTTTTCTTTTTCAAAATCGTAATAGGTGTAATCAGGATTAAATTGTAGAGCTGATGGTGTTCCCATATAATCGCTAATTATTCCCTCTGAAGCTCCAACTTTCAACCCGTTGCTTAGCCCCAAACCGTCCTTGGAAACCAGTATGAAATCCAAAATTCCTCCGCCTGTGAATTGGAGTGAGCTTCCTTCCAAATTAATTATGTAAGTATCCCACAAATTATCGTATTCAATGGATACATTCTGAGGAATTTTGTGTTGAACTTCCGAGAACCGTTCTCCTGCGGTCCAGCCCTCTAAAGAAAGAACGGCATCTTCTTCCGGTGCACTTGGTTCGTTTTGTTGTGGTTGTTGACTTGTTGGATGTGTAGTCTCCTTTCCAATTGCTGATTTCGAAGTCTCCACATTTGCAGCTTCATCGACTGAATTTTGATTTCTTGAGTCTAAGTTTTCATCTAATTTTTTGTGAAAGCTTTGCAAGTCAATTTTCCACTGATTTGTTTCAGTTTTGATCATGTTAAATTCCAACGTCACTTTGCTATTTACTTCACCCTCATAGAAATTTGTAAAAATCCAGACTACCTTGGCAGAACGGTCATTTATGGAAACAACTTTTTCCGAGAATTCCAACTGATCTACTACAAACAAATCCAATTTTGAAGGAATTAGAACTTGATTCAATTTATTGCGAAATTTACGAAGCTCTTCTTCCGGTATCTGTACGGTAGTTGACAGAACAACAAGTGATCCGGCTCTCTCATAGTCTTCAGTTTTGATCGCATGCCAAAATTCTCGTTCCACTTTTTGAACAATTGATTTTTCATTAGGTGGCATGATTCTCCTTAATATCTCTTTTATGCTCCAGTTATTGACTGCTAATGTGATACTCACTGTTACGAATGCAGCAACCGCCAGTAAGCTGGTAAAACTCATCGTCTTCAATCTCTTCACAAACAGTTGCCTCCTTGTCAAGCCATGACTTATCAAGATTGCAGGTTGAACGAACACCCGGAAGAGGTATTGATGAAACGTCCCTCTACCGGGTGTTATGAATTCTTCCTAACTGAATCTATCCAAAATGTATTCGATTTCCTTGTCTGATTTGCCCTCCGCTTTGAGTTCCTTCCGAAGTTCCTCTAGCACCCGGTCAATGGCATCCTGTGTTGAGTTGGAGTTTAATTTTTGCGCATCGTTCTGATCAGTCAACTTTATCAGTCCCTTCATCTGTTGTTTGGTTGGTGATACACAACCTTTGTCACGGTATTGCTTTCTTTTCCGTATCTGTTAACCAGTTTGATGGTGAACTCATTTTCCCCATTTTGAAGACTAACTTGGAATGAACCGCTATAACCGTTGGTTCCACGACCGCCGCCAAGCAAGTATGTCCTTTTTTCACCATTAACGTACAATGTCGGCTGGCTATCATATTTGTCTACCCAATCAAACCAGATATTATAGCCTGTGTTGTAGGTTACGTATTTCGGGTCAGGCTCTTCTAAACTAAGTTTGGGAGGGTCAATCGTAATCGTTATGCTCTTGTTTATTACGGTGTCGAGTCCCTTATAGCTGGACTTGATTTCAAAATTGTAAGTGCCGTCCTTTGTGACAGGGATATTGACGCTAAAACTGCCATCGAGGTCTACCATGACGTTGTCTCCGTTGATGGTCACGGTTGATCTTGGTGTGGTTTCGCCTTTAATAAGAATCGTGATTGGTTCTCCCGGTAGGGAGTCATTTTTGACGACATCGGCCCAAAGGTCTGGCGCTTTGAACGATGAATTTTGGCTTTCGGCTGTCTGATCGGGTGATTGCCCAACTGGTTCTGATTGATGATCTGGAGAATCAGCCCTACCGTCGTCGCTTATCCCTTTTATCGCCCGATACAACAAGACTGCGATTTCGGCACGCGTAATCGGATTTTGCGGTTTGAAGGTACCGTCAGGATAACCGCTTATCAATTTATGATCAGCAGCCACGTTTACGTATTTTCTGAGCTTTGGAGAAATGTCGTCCTCATCCGTGAAGTGAGAACTGTATTTTTCCGTACTCAACCCCATGATTTTCACCAAGGCTGTTGCGACATCTTCCCGCGTTGCGTTGGCGGTCGGGTCGAAGAATGGTTGGCCTTTCGGAGGGTAGTATCCAGTGACATACTCCTTTGTAGCCAGTATGTATGGATATGACCATCGGGTTGGAGGCACATCGCTATAGTAAACATCTTGTGTCACGGACAAGTCAAGAGAAAAGGTTACGGCAATCATTTTGGCAAATTCTTCGCGGCTGATGGGATTGTTCGGACGGAATGAACCATCCTCGTAGCCGCTCACGACATTTCTTCTGCTCATGCTTGAAATCGCTTCATAGGCCCAATTGTTGACCTGAACGTCTACGAATTGGACGACAATTGTGCCGGTGTTGATGATACCGTTATTGTTGATCGTTCCGTTATTGACGATGTTCGACTCCGCAAAAGCATTTGCAGGAAGAAGGGCACTCAGGACTAACATTGTGGCCAACAAGCTGGATACAATTTTCGATTTCATGTTTCTCCTCCATTTGTTGAAGTATGGTTGTGCTTTGCATTCTGGACTAAGTGACTTGTTCCGACTGCTGTGAAAGTGAAAGAAACACAGTTACAGTGTGACATCCCTCCTCGTGGCAGTGCCGAAAGAGGAGCAATCCCGAAGTAGGCAGGTTTTCCCAAGTTTTTGCGCCTCCTCTGCTCATGGTCACCATACACAGGCATTTCGTAGAATTCTAGCAACGTAAAGCATGCTAAAATAATTTGTTCTCGAAGGCGGAAATGTTGAACCTGTTCTGTTCCTTTCCCGCTCCGTTGAAACATCTAATGTACAAGCCGCTCTGGTTCTCGCTTATGGCAAATTGCAGCTTTGACTGCTGATTAATATAATTGCTTTTCAGTATTTTGTTTTTCATAAACGTTGCAGGGAGTCTGACATAGCGGTTCCCTTTACCTTCCAAACCTTCGAGAATCATGATGAAATCTAGGTTGTTCTTCTTTGCTTGATCGATGGCGCTTATACTAAGTTCAAATCTGTAATTATGGGGATGTGTTTTATCCGGGCTTGCTCTTCTTGAATACATTAACTTGGCGGTATAAGAATCTCCTTGTTTTTTTATGTGGAACACATTTTTTCCATACTGTTTTGTGTTCATCTCATGGACATATGATGCAATTTTCTTTTGTTCCTTAAGGTGTTGGAGAAATGCCTGATACTTGTTTTTGATTTCAGCCAAGCCAACTTTTTCTCTGATAAAGTCATTTAATTTTTCTTGGATTTGTTCGAAAGACAGCCTCAAGGTACTTCCATCGGAAATTAGTTGTTCCAACTCTTCAAGCTCAAGAGAATTGCAACGGTTCAAGTAGGTTGCTTTAATCTCGTCGACATCGACTTCGGAAAGCTGAACTCTGGCCATCACTTCGATATTACTGTTCTCGATCAAGCCCCAGCCTTTGCCGGTAAAATTTGCCGAGCCGATATAAGCGATTTTGTTATCGATCACGTAGATTTTGGAGTGAAGGAGGTTTAACGACTTTAGCTTGAATCCGGACTTCTGAAGCTGCTTTAGTGCCTCTAATTCAACTGCTCCGGTTAAATATTCAGTTCCAAAGGGGAGCGTTACAACTATTTTTTCAAGGCGCTTTGTTGTGATAGCGCTTAGAAGACTATCCACTGCAAGCGATGTTATGTACGGTGAAATGATGATGATTGATTTCTTTGCCTTAGTAATGTCGCTTTTTAAGTTTGAAACGAATTCAGAATGATAAAGCTTGGTCATGTTTGTCTCCTTTCGGTCATTATAGAATTGTTGCAGGTGGGTAGCTCCTATCTTTCAGCCCCTCATTATTAACATACACAGGCATGTGCCAAAATTCTAAATCGCTTCTAGGAAATATTGACCACAATAATGGTACTACTAATTTCTTTTTATGGTCAAATAGATATTTTTAGTTCCTTAATAGTTTGGTATGCCTCAGGTAAGCTTTCCTTGAGGTGGTTGACGTGACGGAAATAGCAAAGCTGCTGGGAGAGCGGATTCGAAGAATTAGAAAAGAAAAAGGGTTAAGTCAGGAACAATTGGGTGAATTGGCCGGTTTGAGTGAAAAATATATAGGACAAGTGGAGCGGGGAGAGAAAAACCTGACCATTGAGAGTCAGTATAAAATCGCCCATGGCTTAAATTTGTCATTGGAGGAATTGTTTCGTTCGCTGGACCCGATAGTAAGAGAAGATGCATTGGGGGAGCTTTTGGAACTGTTGAGTAATCGACCCAAGGCCGATCAGTCGATGATTTTAGAGGTAGCTAAGGTGATATTAAAGCAACAGGAGCGGGGAAAATAAGCAAAGGGAACAGTTGCTGAAATAACCTGCGCGAAGGAATCCCACAAGTTTAAGAAAGGATGTTTGAGAAAGAATCTTTGAGGGCATAATGGCTTCACATGTCCCCCAAGTATCGTTACTGATCCCCCTAAATTGACGCTTGTCTTCCTGAATTATAAATATTTAGATCGAATAGACTTAATTGCTGCAAGGATATTCAAGTAGCGTGTCCCTGTTCCCCTGATTCCCCCGAATAGCGGATATGAGCCATAGAAATTTTTTTAGGGACAGACTTTTCTCACTTATTCGGGTTAGCTCCATTGACGTAATTGCCGTAAAACTGCCGCAAAAATTCGTGATAAAGTACAGTAAATCCAGAGAACAGAACATATAACGCATGCCAAATCCTTGAATTTATGCGGTTATATGCGACTATAACAGATGCCATGGCAACGGGGTCGCTTCCCACATACGGGGCATGTGGAGTGCGTAATAGGAATGCAACGAATCGATACGTAGAAATCCTTTGTTTTCAACACTTTGCGCGATTTATGACTTTTACGAAGGACGGCAGCGACTTCAAAAATAAGGTACTGAAAGATAAAATTGGGGTTTCCGTTGTTTTGGACATGGATTTGGACGTCGTGTGTGTAGACATGTTTAATGCAGGAGAATAGTTTCGAGAACTGTATAATCGTGGAATACCCAAGAGAACGTTACTTCATCATCGAAGGCGTTCTCTTTTTATATACTAAGAAAGTTCAATAATGTCCAATTTAATTTTCTGTTTAATGAATGTAAATACTGATATTACATGCGATTTAACTTGATTTCATTTTGGTTTGTCCAATCGTGTCCAATATTCATTTTGACTTAAGTGTGGTTGTGAATTATAATGTATTACATAATTAGCTATGAATTGAGGGGAACAAATGAAGTCGGGTTTAATAATTAAATTAATTGAGGCGCATTGTTCAGGAAATGAGGATGCGTTTAAGAAAGCTCTTGAGAATCTGGCAAGTGATGAAGAACGAAAAGGAAATTCTTCATTATCTAATGCTCTTATGAGCGCCTATTCTTACGATAAAAAAAGCAATGTCTCGTTTAAATCGAGTCCACTGTCCGAAATGTCGTTTTCTGTGCAAAGCGCATTACCCACTCCTAAAGATAAGGATAGCGCTTTAGAATTGATTGAAGTATTGCAGCCCAAAGTCAAATTGTCTGATGTAGCATTGCCAGAGAAAACGAAAGAAGCTTTGCTTCAAATTATTGAGGAGCAAAAGCAAGCGGAGGAATTGTTAACTAAGGGTGTTTCTCCAACGAATCGGATATTACTTTGTGGACCTCCCGGTTGCGGCAAGACATTAACAGCTAATGCAATTGCAGGAGAAATTGATATTCCAGTCGCTTATGTAAGGCTAGATGGTCTTGTCTCGTCGTATCTTGGTCAGACGGGAACAAATATAAGAAAAATTTTTGAGTTTGTTAAGAACAAACGAATTGTGTTGTTTCTTGATGAATTCGATGCCATAGCTAAAAAAAGGGATGATGCGCACGAATTAGGGGAATTAAAGAGGGTAGTGACAACACTGCTTCAAAATTTGGACTCGATGCCTGTTAACGTGTTTTTAGTTGCGGCAACCAATCATCATCACCTTCTTGATCCAGCAATCTGGAGAAGATTTGATACTTCAATTTTATTAGAACTACCGAATGCACAGCAACGTGAAAGCATTATCACTAAATTTATTAACGAGACACTTGAGCTTTACGAAATGGACATTAAGATCCTTACGACCTTAACAGAAGGAATGAGCGGAGCTCAAGTTGGTACTTTCTTACAGGCTCTAGCCAAATATTGTATTATGCAACACAAAACTAAAATTGTCACAAAAGAAGATATTGCGAATGTATGGGTTAAGCAGTCCTCTCTTTTGATTAGCGAAGACAGTGATGCTTATACTCGTGCCCTATATAAGTTAAATAAAAGTGGCATTTCGATGCGTACACTTGAAGAAATCACAGGGATTTCTAAATCTACTTTGAGTTATCGGTTCAATAAGGAGGAAAAGAGCGATGAGTGATGAGCAGAAAAGTCATTTTTGGATTCCAGATGAGGAAGTTCAACGAGTTGATAAAACCTTAAGAGCGTTGCCAACAAAAAGGAATGTTTCCTTTTCAGAGCATGGTTCCAAACTGAGTCACAGCTTGCAGGCAATAAAGCAAACATTGGAAGCAGTAGCTTCAGACAATTCTTTAGCAGATTCGGATTTGCTTGTATTTAATATCGAGTTGCCTCAGGGGGAGAAGATTCAAGACAAGCAGAGTTTATTTGATTCTAATGGTATGAAGGTAAGAGCTGTTAAAAATGTACGGAGTGCTATCGTGACTTCAACAAGCAGTCAGTTCCAAACGTTAAGAAATCGGGTTGACGCTTATACACGTAATGGCAGTGGAAGAACTTATTTTGATTTTATTGAAGATTTCAAACCATACATTGGTTCCGAAAAGAATTCAAGTGAATTGCGAAAATTAACCGCTTCTGCACAGGTGCCTGTTACCTTAGATATTCAACTTATGCTGATACCAAATTTGGAAAACCATTTGTATCATTCTGCTCTGACGCATCTAATTGAAAAAATAAATGAAACGCGAGGGCATGTCCATGAATCACCTTATTATTTATCGGATAACACGCCAGTTGTCCGTGCCATAATCCCATCAAATGCATTGACTCGTTTCGAGAACGATTCTGCAATTTATAGAATCGAGAAAACAGATTTTTTTAATGTAGAGACTACTCAAGAGGCCTCTGTTGATATGGGGGAACTTGAGCTTGATCCTAGCGTTAATTTAGAAGAGCTTCCGATTGTCGCTGTCTTGGACTCCGGTGTAATGTTCCCTGAGTCATTATCATCGTTAATCATAAAGAATTGGGTTGCTCCAGACTCTAGTGGAGGAGATAGCGATCATGGAACTAAGGTAGCAAGCCGAGTGGCCTTTAAATATATTAATCAACAGCTATCATCATCAATAATTACCCCTCGTACTAGAATTCTTGACTGCAACATACTCGATGGTAACGTGCCGGTAAATATCTTTATTCAGCGAATACAGGCTGCGGTAAGTGCTCATTCGGATATTGTTAAAATCTATAATTTATCTGCCAACGCTTCCTCCCCTATAGAAGGAGATGAAATGAGTATTATTGGGTATGAACTAGACGCTTTACAATCAAGAACAGGCGTACAGTTTTTTGTATCGGCGGGTAATCATAAGCTTTGGCAAACGGAATTTGGTCTGGAAGATATTTTGGATGATGATGATTCAAGAATATCCGCACCGGCAGATTCGATGCTGTCGGTAGTGGTTGGATCAATTATCGGTGCAGACCACCAAAATAGTCTTTCTCAGAGAAACCAAATTGCACCTTATAGTCGACGCGGACCAGGTTTTCAAGGATTCTCTAAACCGGATTTAAGCGCATATGCAGGAACGATTATTCTGGATGGTAGTGATGCATCCGTACCTAATGATCCATTTTCAATGGTTATTTCAAAAGATGGAAGGTTAATACCTGATGCGGGCACTAGCTTTTCTGCTCCTATTGTAGCAGGTGATTACGCAGAAATACTAAATAGGGCTTGCTGAACGAACAAAAAATCCTTATTCCACAAGGGATTTGAGCTACTTTTGTCGAATTTATCTGCAAGGAAAACATAGAAAATTGGCAAAAAACCTTGCAGATGGAGTGAGCGAACGTGTTCGTGCCGAATCGGGATATGGCAGATCTGTTGGAAAATTTCTACTTACCCTTTGGCG
>NZ_KE386969.1:1832-20596 GCF_000429825.1 Cohnella thermotolerans DSM 17683 | reverse complement strand
TAAGGCCAGATTTTTTTTTGAGCCAGTCGACCTCAACCGTAAGTTGACCGACCAGCTTCTCTAGACGCTCTTGCTTGGCTTCATACTCCTTTCTGACTTTATCGACTTCGCTCACTTTCTTCTCGAAGACGGTCGATGCGCGATCCAGAAACTCCGCTTTCCACCGGCTGATCATCACCGGGCTCAGTTCGTATTTCGATGCAATCTCGTTGACGGTCTGCTCTTCTCGGAGCACCTCCAGCACGACCTTTGTCTTGAATTCTGCAGTGTATCGGTTTCGTTTTTCCATGATCTCAGTATAACTTATTTTTCACGCTCCTGTGTCTCAGCCTATGGGAGCATTATAGAGGACGGGAATTTTTATTTTTCTTCAGGATTTTTTTGCGCAAATAAAAATTCCTATCCATCCCCCGAAACTGACCAAAGGCTGGAAAATTGTCGGGCAAAGTCCCGATCGTTCTCCGGCCTTTCTTGTTTGTTACCGGAATTCCGGTCACCTCCGTATTTGAAGGACACGGCCCTCGACGGATTGAAGAAGCGAAGCAAATTTTTCTGAATCGGCGGCACGAAATAAAAAATGCTGTGAACAATCAAGAATATGTATGCCCCAGTAACCAGATGCGATCAAGATCCCTATGAAGCCATTCATGCCTATTTAAGGGCAAACGGGGTGTTGAGATCGGGAAGAAGGACCGTTATACGAACGCAAGAACCATAAGCCCGTTCATCCCCTTGTGCAACCTAAACTTTATTTAAAAAGTTTATGAAATTGGAATCTACTTGTGCGGCTACTCGTATCTAATAGAGATAACTGCTCAAGGAGGTTCCAATGAGAAAAAGATTGTGGATACCGGCGGCGGCGCTTGCCGTGACGATGCTTGCGCCGACGGCAGCGATGGCTTCCGCCCAAGGCGGCGGTTCGGCCTACGAAGAGACGCGGAAGGCTTCGGCGGAGAAAGCCGATCTGCTCACGAAATCTTACGGTACGGCCAGCGTTCAGTACGCCCTTATCGATCATGGCGACATTGTCGTATCCGGCCAGTCCGGCGTTAATGACAAGAAAGGGCAAAAGCCGCTCACAGCGGACACGATGTACGGCATCGGGTCGACGAGCAAGATGTTTACGACGGCGGCCGTCATGCGGCTTGTCGACGAGGGGAAGGTCGATCTGGATACGCCGGTCGTCCAGTATATCCCCGAGTTCACGATGAAGGACGAGCGATACAAGCAGATTACGCCGCGCATGCTGCTCAATCACTCCTCCGGCCTGAACGGATCGACGCTCTCCAACGCCTTTTTGTTCGACGATAACGATACCTATGCCCACGACACGCTGCTGAAGCAACTGGCCAACCAGAAGCTGAAGGCCGATCCGGGCGCTTATTCGGTTTATTGCAACGACGGATTTACGCTCGCCGAAATTTTGGTAGAGAGAGTCAGCGGCATGGATTTTACCTCTTATATTCATCGGTATATTACGGAACCGCTCGGCATGTCCAATACGAAGACGCCGCTGGATTCGCCCGACGCGACGAAGATGGCGGGACTCTACTACCCTACATACGAAGGGCAGCTGCCGAACGAGACGGTCAACGTCATCGGGACGGGCGGCATCTATTCCACGGCGGAAGATCTGGTTCGATTCTCGCAAATTTTCACGGGGCAGGCCGAAGGGATCCTGTCCGACGAATCGGTAACGGCCATGGAGCAGGACGAATACAAGACGCCTTTGTGGCCTGACGAAGCGGACACTTCGATCAACTACGGTCTCGGCTGGGACAGCGTCGATCTGTATCCGTTCGGCGAATACGGCATCAAGGCGTTGACCAAGGGCGGGGACACGGTGCTATATCATGCTTCGCTGGTCGTGCTTCCCGAGCAAGATATGGCGGCTGCCGTTCTCTCCTCCGGAGGGTCCAGCACAACCGACCAACTCCTGGCGAACGAGATGCTGCTTCATGCGCTGAAGGAGAAAGGGACGATCGCCGAATTCAAGCCCGAGAAATCGTACGGCAAGCCGGTGAAGGCGGAGATGCCGGAGTCGGTGCTGCAGTACGCGGGA
Organism: Cohnella thermotolerans DSM 17683; assembly: GCF_000429825.1. Classification (GTDB taxonomy): domain Bacteria; phylum Bacillota; class Bacilli; order Paenibacillales; family Paenibacillaceae; genus Cohnella; species Cohnella thermotolerans. The sequence goes on along the minus strand of NZ_KE386969.1, from coordinate 18,534 downwards.
ATCTACGGAGCGACGAATCAGACGATAAAGGCCGAGATTAGCAAAACCGGCGAAATGACGTTGTCTTTGGAGCAAATGCCGGATTATCCGGCTGAGAAATACGAGTATTCGGCGGACGGTTCGTTCCGGAGTGCGGACGGGAATACGAAGATCAGCTTCGTTACGGAGGAGAACGGCCGCACCTACTTGTGGACCCGACAGTACGCCTCGCTGCCGGGGCTGGGCCAGACGGCTTTGTCGCTCTACTCCGCCGAGAAACTCGAGCCCCGCGATCTCCCGGAGGAGACGGCTGCGGCTTGGAAGCAGCGCGACGGCAAGAAGTACTATCTGCTCAACGAGAAGTACACATCGCTGGCGTATTTGCTGGAGCCGACGCTCCAAGTCCATTTGTCGAAGCAATTGCCGGGGTATGTGGCGGATAAACAGATCACGGGTCCGAACACGGCGGTTCCCGATTTGCAAATTTCCGCGTTGTCGGGCCGAGACCTCGTAGCATTTACTTTCTATAAGCTGGATGGCGTCGAGTACCTGGATGCCTCGGGAAGCGTTTATGTGAACGAAGACGCGGTGAAGCCGATTTACGTCGCCAAGAAGTCGGCGGCTACGATTCCGTCTAGCGGTTATGCCAAGTGGTATACGGTGAGCGACAAGGATGCGGGCAAGACCATTAAGATCCAAACGCCCGCGAACGGCTCGTTTGCCGTCTACGACGAGAACGGAACATGTGTGAACTTCAGCGTAATCAGCGGCGACCATAAGGTCGTGTTGCCGGCGAAAGGCTCCCTTGTTTTCGCGGGAGATGCCGGCTCGAAGTTCGAGATCTCTTTGCAATAGCGCGCAAGAGGGCTGGAACGGACCGGGCAACCGGTTCAACTCCAGCCTCTTTTCTTTTCGTTCCAGGTTCATCCGAACTTCCACTCATACTCCATTCTTCCGGCGGCTGCAGGAGAAGGTTACAGTTGTTGCGCAAGCAGAGGCGCAATCCACCGGCGGAACACGTCCGCCTTTTGGCGATTGTTGCCGTGCTTGTCGTCGGTCAAGACGACTACGGTATCCAGACGGGGAACGACATATACGAATTGGCCTCCGAATCCCCGGGCGAAGAAGTACTCCAGAATGGGCGCGGACGTCCCTTCAGCGGCGGAAAAGGAGTCGACCCACCAATGCCAACCGTAGAGCCCCCGGCGAGGCGGTTCCGATGAGACGGCGGGCCGGACGGAGCGCGCGATCAGCTCGGAGGAGATGAGCTGATCGTTTTCCCATTTTCCCGATTGTAAGTAGAGCTCGCCGAACTTTAGCAGATCCCATGGACGCAGCCAGAGCCCGAATCCGCCCGTATGAACGCCTTGAGGGTCCACCTCCCACCGATAATTCTCGATGCCGAGCGGGCCGAACAAATACCGTTCGGCGAAGCGCGCCGTAGTCATCCCCGTTGCCTGTGCCAGAATGGCGGACAGCATCTGCGAAACGCCCGAATTGTACTCCATTCGCGTTCCCGGGGCATCCGCCATCGGCTGCTCCAGCACAAAGTCGATCCAATGAGGCGACCGGGTCATCCGGGGGAAGGAGTTACGTCCTCCGAACTCGGTCCATTCGAAGCCGGCTGTCATCGTGAGCAGATGCAGCAGCGTGATGTCCCGCTTGCGGGAGTCGGGGCTTGCGGCAAGCTGCGGGAAGAAGACCGATGCGCGAGTCTCCGGCTGCGGCAGCAATCCCCGGTCCATGGCGATGCAGAGCAGCGCGGACAAGACGCTCTTCGTGCAGGAGTTGATTTTGGCAAGCTCCGCCGCCGTCTGCGAATCTCGATAATGTTCAAAAACGAGCTGCCCTTGCCGGCTAATCAGGCAGCTCCGCAAATTTAACGGCGCGATGGCGGCGGCTAATGAGGCGTATTCCATGCTAACCTTCCTTTGTTGTTGTCATAGATGTACAACGCTCGGTTTTACCGTGTATCATATCATGAACGGAGTCCGATTGCTTAGGCCCGGGATGAACTGCAAAAGGAGAACGGTCCGGTATGGCGAAGCGCGGCGTTTCTTTTCTGATCCCCAATGAATATGGGCGGTACATTCTGGATATTTTGGGGCCGGTGGACTGTGAAATATACGACTGGTCTGTCGGGGCCGGTCAAATCTTGAGATTGAATTCCGTCGGGATCGTTGACGAGGAACTTTTTAACGAGCATGAAACGAGATTAATCGGACAGGCATTGAACGCCCGAATCGCACAAGAGCCGTACTATACGATTTTCGCCGACCTGAAGGGGTTCCCGCGGGGCGAGCCCATTTCCGATATCGAGACTTACGAGGACTTTTGGCGTAGCCATTGCGAAATCCTGTTGTTGATTTGATGCCGATCGTTCTTAAATCAACGCTCTCGATTGATAACGTAGATGAAGGAGCTTGCTTACTCATGAACCGTTTGAAAAAACGGGAACCGAACAGTCCTAACAGGCACGCGAGGATGATAAGGAGTGCAATGAATGCAAAGTGTGTCATGAGTTTAATCTCACCTATTTTATTGGACTTTTGATAAAATCATCATATACCACTGATTGCCAAGAAGGAAGCCTTCAAAGTCTGTTCGCACCGCATACGATCGTCCGGAGCGCAGCAGGCCTGCCGTCAAGTCGCCCGGGGCTGCTGGCGGGCTTTCCGGAACTCATGGGGCGTCGCGCCGACGTTTTGCTTGAAAAATTTCGAGAAATGAGAATCGTTCGAGTACCCCACCTTCCTCGCAATCGTCGTGACGGCCAAGTTGGTCGATTCCAGCAGATGCTTGGCCGTCTTGATGCGGGTTTGGATGATATAGGTTCCGAGCGAGACGCCGGTCTCCTTCTTAAACAGCCGCGCCAAATAGTCGGGGTTGAGATAGACGACCTCGGCCAGCCCCGTCCGGGTCAGGTCGTCCCCGCAATGGTCGCGCACGTAGCGCTTGATCCGCTCGACGACGGAGCCGGGCCGGTCCGTGAAGCTCCGGTGTTCCGCCGCAGTGCGCACGAGGTAGTCCAGATACTGCTCCATATCTTCAAGCGAATTCAAAGACCGCATGAACAGTTGGTCGTTCAGCCTGCCCTGGTACAGCCGGTGCGCCTGAATCTCCCGCTCCTTCAGGAAGGCGTACACCAACTGGACGATGTCCAGGCGAAATAGCCGCAGCACCGAGGCGTTCAAGCCCCCCGTTCGCGCCAGTCCGTGCAAATAATCGGACGTGGCGCGAAGGAACGCAGCCGGCTCGTTCCGGACCAGCCATTCCTCCAGCCGGGCGAGGTCCGGCGGCACGTATACGGCTTCCGGCTGACGGAGGCCGTCGAGGAAATAGATGCGGTTGCGGCGCTTGATCAGCTCATCGTTCATGTCGACGGATTGCCGGAACACTTGATGGATTGCGTCCAACCGGCAAGGGACGGCGACGCTGCAGCATACGTCGCACTTCAAATACTGATTCGCCCGGTCAATAAAGGACGCGCAGGCGGACTCGATCGAAGACGATTCGGCGCCTTCGCTCCACCTGAGAATGGCGACCCAGTTGAAATCTTTGTACTCCAGCACGGTCTCGACGGTGATCGAACAATCCCGCAGAAGCTCGGTCAGCACGTTCAGGAACGAATAATCGAACAGATCCTTGTCTTTGCCGGCCAGGCTCCGGTCGCCGGGATACATGTTGATCAGCAAGGGGCGGAAGCCATCCGTCATCTCGTAGCTCAAGTGGTCGTCGGCAATCCATCCGGCGATGGCGGCGGGGCCGGGCGGAACCGCCCGCTCCGCGATCAGCTTGCGCCAGAAATGCTCCGCGAGCTTGTTCCGATTTTTCTCCCACAAATACCCGCTCCGGACGGCTTCTTCCTTCAACCGCTGCTCGTTCGCCTTGGCCGCCGCCTTTTGAATAATGAGCGTCAGCTTGTCGAACTCGATCGGCTTGAGGAAATAATCGAAGCTTTGCAGTTCGATCGCTTTCTGGGCATAGTTGAAGTCCGCGTAGTTCGTCAGGAAAATCGCTTGAACGGCGTAGTGCTCCTCCCGAATCCAGGCGAGCAGCTCCAGGCCGCTGCCCTGCGGCATCTCGATATCGCAGATCAGGACGTGAACGGAGTACCGCCGCAGAATCTCCCGCGCCTGGGACACATTGTACGCCGAATAGACCTCCTCGATCGCCAGGGACTTCCAATCGATCTTCTGTTCCAGCGCCTTCACGACGAAATAATCGTCATCGACGACCAGCACATTCAAAGATAACCCCTCCATTATACGGCTTCCGGCGGAGCGACGGGAAGGCGAAGCGTGACGCAAGCGCCGCCGCCGTCCCGGTTGTCGAAGCTGACGTTCGCTTCGTTGCGGTACAAATAAGCCAGCCGCTGCACCGTATTCATAATGCCGATCCGCGTGCCGTTTGTCTGATCCAGCGGCTGTCCGCTCCGCAGCTTCTCCAGAATGTCCGGGGCGAAGCCGGGGCCCGTATCGGCGATGCGGATGACGACCGCTTCTTCGCCTTCCTGCCCCGTGCGGCTGGCCGCCAGTTGAATCCGGACTTCGTCCTGCCGGGATACGGCGTATTTGACGGCGTTCTCGATGAACGTCTGAATGACGAGCGGCGGAATGCGCACTTCTTCGGTCCCTTGTTCCTTCTCGATGCGGTAAGTCAGGGCGTCCCGGTATCGGTGCTTCTGAATGTCCAGGTAGACCCGCGCGTGTTCGAATTCGTCTTCGAGCCGAACGAAGTCGTTGCCGCTCTGGAAAATATACCGGAAGTACCGGGAAGTGGATAACGCCATCCGTTCGATCTCCTCGTGCATCCTCATCTGCGCCATGCTGTAAATGCTGGTCAGACAATTCAGGAAGAAGTGAGGCTTGATCTGCAGCTTCATATAATCCAGCTGCATTTTTTGTTTATCCAGCTCCCGCTCGTACAGATCGATTTTAATTTTTTTGATCTGCCCGATCAGCTGGTGGAACTGCTCGTTCGCGTGTTCGAGCTCGATCATTCTGCTGCTCTGGAAGTTGAGCGATTCGCCGTTCTCCTTCAGCAGCGCGAGGTTCCGCGAGAAAATTTGAATCGGCTTCAGCACCTTCTTGTTGAAATAGAACAGAACGACGCTCAGCGTGCCGGCGATCAGCAGGAACAGCAGCATAATGAGCGACTGGGCGATGACGAATTTCTCGAACGCGCCGAACTGGAACACCAGGTTGACGCGGAACGTCGCTTGGGAGAATTGCCCGCTGACGACCGTCCTGGACTGGAAAAGATTCAGGAGCGCCGACCGCTCCCCGCCCGCGCCGGACGCGGCGTCGCCGCGTCCCACCGGACTGGACAAGCTTCCGCCGCTCCGGTCGACGAGAGAGACGTAGCCGTTGCGGCCCAGATCGATCTGACGCAGCGGGCGAATCAAATTGTCCGCGGAGATGAGGCTGATCAAGTACCGGTCGTGATACGGCACGATGTTCATGACGTAATACCGGCTTCTCAACCGAATCGGCGTCCAGTTGGAATAGAAGAAGTCGTATACGTTGCGGTCCGCGAACGATTCGACTTGCTCCTTCAGCTCCCGGTATTCGGGATAGGAGATGCTCAGCGGCGCGCAATTCAGGAAGAAGTCCTGTTTTTTCAAATAAACGAAGAAGTTGTACTCTTGACCGTAGTTTTTCTGAAGTTCGGTAAACCGTTGAAACAGCCCTGAATTGGCCTTTATAAATACGGCGGAGTTCGGCTGGGCGGCGGTCATCTTCTTCATGCTGTCGTCGTTCGCCAGCGTCCATCCCATGTAATGGCTCATGTAGGCGAAGTCGTGATTGATCCGGTTCAGATACAAGTTCGCGGTATCCTGCAAGGAACGCGCGGACTGCTGCTTGACGATGGAGATGGAAGCGATGGTAATGGCCAAATCCAGCACAACCGCCAGGAAGGTGATAAACAGCGCAATTTTGACGTAATGGCGGATCGAATAAGATTTGCGCATGCCGCTCTATCCTCCGTCCCCTCCAATGAAAGCGTTATTTAAGATTATTATAGAACCAATACATCGAAAAAGCACAGCCGGGACTTCGTTTTTAAACGCAAAGTCCGGATTGCGCCACGAAAAGTCCGGTTTGCGTCGCTTGCCGGCGGCCCGCCGCGCCGTTCCGAAGGCGAGGTCTGCTTCGAAAGTCCGAATTCGGCGGTCAGGAAGTCCGGTAAACGCCGGCGGCAGGAATTACAATGAGGACACCGGTTATGAAAGCGCTAATTATGACAGCGTCCGACTGATCGGGGAAAGGAGAATGGCATGAACATCAACCCGTCGACCGTTCATCCGATGCGGCGCGCGTTCCGGCAAATTCATAGAAACCGGGGGCTTTACGCGCTTCTGCTTCCGGCTGCGGCGCTGCTGCTGTGCTTCGCCTACAAGCCGATGTACGGCGTCGTGATCGCCTTCAAGGATTTTAGTCCGGCGCTCGGAATTACCGGCAGTCCGTGGGCGGGGTTCAAGTATTTCGACAAGTTCTTCCACTCGTATCAATTTTCGAGAACGATCAAGAACACGTTGATCATTAGCGTTTACAGCCTGGTCACTTTTCCGATTCCGATCGTGCTCGCGCTCATGATCAACCAGATGCGGACCAACCGGTTCAAACGGTTTTTTCAAACCGTCACCTACATGCCGCATTTTATTTCGACCGTCGTCATGGTCGGGCTGCTGCTCATCCTGTTCTCGCCCGGCAACGGCCTGGTCGGCAATCTGTACCGGCTGTTCGGCGCCGAAGCGCCCAACGTGATGGGCTCGGCGGGCCTGTTCAGCAGCGTGTACGTCTGGTCGGACGTCTGGCAGCACGCCGGCTGGGACAGCATCATCTACATCGCGGCGCTGTCGACGGTCGATCCGAGCTTGTACGAAGCCGCTACGGTGGACGGCGCGAGCCGGTGGCAACGAATTCGCTATATCGACATTCCGATGTTGATGCCGACGGCGGTGACGCTGCTCATTCTCCGCGTCGGCGGGCTGCTGGGCGTCGGGTTCGAGAAGGTGTACTTGATGCAGAACAACTTGAATATTTCCTCCAGCGAGATCATTTCCACCTACGTGTACAAGATCGGGCTGCTCAGCAACCAGTACAGCTTCTCCGCGGCGATCAACCTGTTCAACACCGTGATCAATTTCTTCCTGCTGATCCTGGTGAACCGGATTGCGAGGAAAGTGAGCGGCAGCAGCTTATGGTGACATCAGGGGAAGGGGCGGGGAGGTAAAAGGGGATGGAGGTCATGGAAGCTACGCCGGCGCCCGCGCGCCAAGTGAACGTCCGGTCTTCCGACAAAGCGATGGAAGTCGTGCTGTACGCGATTGCCGCGGTCATTCTGATCGTGCTCATCTATCCGCTTTATTTTATCGTCATCGCTTCGTTCAGCGATCCGTCCGGGGTGGCGAACGGCCAGGTGTGGTTTTATCCGCAAGGCTTTACGTTGGACGGCTATCGGGAGCTGCTCAGGCATCCGAACATTTGGGTCGGGTACCGGAACACCATTCTGTATACGGCCGTCGGTACGGCGATCGGGCTGGCCGTCAACGTCCCGGCGGCGTATGCGCTGTCGCGCAAAGACCTGTTTGGCCGCAAAGCGCTGTCTTTGCTGTTTATTTTCACGATGTTTTTTAATGGGGGTCTCATTCCTACGTTTCTGACGATACGGGACTTCCATATGTACAATACGTTTCTCGTCATGGTGCTGCCGTTCTCCGTCATCGTCTACGACATCATTGTAGCCCGCACCTTTTTCCAGACCAGCATTCCCGGCGACCTGTGGGAAGCGGCGCAAATCGACGGCTGCGGCAATCTTCGCTATTTCGCCCGGGTGGTGCTGCCGCTGTCGAAAGCGGTCCTATCGGTGCTCGGTTTATGGATCGCCGTCGGCTATTGGAACTCTTACTTCAATGCGTTAATTTACTTGAAAAATCCCGACTTGTACCCGCTGCAGCTGATTCTGCGAAACATTCTGATCACCAACCAGATGCAGTCCGGCATGGGAAGCGGCGAAGCGGCGCAGATCGCCTTGCGGCTCGCCAATATGATGCGTTATTCCGTCATCATCGTCTCGACCGTTCCGATCATGTGTCTCTATCCGTTCGTTCAGAAGTACTTCAACCAGGGGGTGATGATCGGCGCGGTGAAGGAATAGGGCAAGGCGGTGTCAAAAAAACAGGCAGGGGGATATCGTCAATGGGACAACATTCGAAAACGAAGATGTACAGGCCGGTCGCCTTCACGGCGCTGCTGGCCCTGCTGCTTACGCTGCTTGCGGGCTGCAGCGGCGGCAAGCCGGACGATCGCAATGCCGGCGGCGGCTCGGAAGACAACTTTAATCAAGAGGGACTGCCGCTTGTCAAGTCGCCGATTACGCTGAACGTTCTGACCGTCCGCTGGGGCAATATGGGCGATACGTTCAAGCAGAACAAGTGGCTGCAGGATTTGGAGAAGGAGACGAACGTCAAAATCAATTGGCAGGTGATGTCTTCCAACGACTGGGGCGAGCAGAAGTCGATCATGCTGGCCAGCGGCACGCTTCCGGACCTCGTGTTCGGCGACATCGCCTTCTCGGATTCCGACATCGTCAACAACTTAAGCTCGTTCCGTCCGTTGGACGACTACATTGACAAATATATGCCCAACCTCAAGAAGGCGATGGAAGAATCGCCGGTGCTCAAGAAGATCAGCACGTTCCCGGACGGGAAAATCTATTCGCTGCCCGCGCGGCTGCCGTCGCGGCCCAAATCGAGAAACCAGCCGGTCATCAATAAGAAATGGCTGGACAAACTCGGATTGGAGGCGCCCAAGACGACCGACGATCTGTACAAGGTGTTCAAGGCGTTCAAAGAGCGGGATCCGAACGGGAACGGCAAGCCGGATGAAATTCCGTACAGCGGTTCCGGCGATATTAGCATGGACTTCCTAAGCCCCTTCGGCATAACCGACGAGAACAGCACCAGCATGATGATCAAGGACGGCAAGCCGGTCTATTATCCGATTACGGAGGAATACAAAGCGGCGATCAAATGGGCGCATCAGCTGTATTCGGAAGGGCTGATCGACCAAGAGCTCTTTACGCAGGACAATACGATGCTGACGGCGAAATATCAGAATCCGGACGCCGCGATTGTCGGCTTCACCAATCAGTGGACGCCGGACGCCGTATTCGGCAAATGGAAGGACGAGTACGAGACGATCGCCACGATTGCCGGACCCGACGGCAAACGCTACCAGGGCGGCGATCCGGAAGGGCTTAGCTACAGGCGCAACGAGCTGCTCATTACGACCGCGTGCAAATACCCGGAAGTCGCCGCGCGCTGGGCGGATCTATTCTATACGAACGAAGCCAGCATTCAGAACTTCTGGGGCGCCATCGGCACCGTCATCCAGAAGAACGACGACGGCACGTATACGCTGATGGATCCGCCGGAAGGCACAAGCGCGGACGCCTGGTATTGGGATCAATCCGTGCGGGATTTCGGTCCCAAATACGTCAGCCCGAGCTTCGAGCAGAACATTAAGCTCGACCCCACCACGGGAGACGGCTTGAAGCTGGTCATCGACAAGCTGGGCGCTGACTATGTGACGGAGCCGTTCCCGAACGTCATGTATACGGCCGAAGAATTTCAGGAGCTGCCCACGCTGACGACGGACATCGACAGCTACGTCGGTTCGACGCGGGCGCAATGGATCACCAAGGGCGGAATCGACGAGGAATGGGACGGTTACGTGAAGAAGCTGAAGGAGATGCAGCTCGACAAGCTGGTCAAGATCCGCACCGACGCCTACGAACGATACATGAAAGTGAAATGACGGCCTTGTCATCATTCGGGAATTTTAATCATAGATATGCAATGGGAGACTCATCTTTACCGCGGGAGAGGAGAGCCGGAAGCGAAGGAGCAATCGGATGCGCATGGAGGGGAGTTGCCGTGAGCGCTGACTTGCTCGTTCAGCTGCTGGTGCTGGTCGTAATGCTCATCAATCTCGCTCAGAAGCCCGGACGATAACCGGACGGGCGCTTGAATCGGCGTTCTGCGCCGATTTTTTCTTTTTTCCGGCCGTCTTAGCCTCTGGTCCGTTGTGGCGCCGAAATGGATGTGATTTCATATTGACGACACAATTGCAATGTATCCTAATGAGAACGGCTTGCGTATAGAAACATTTGGATAGGTAAAAGGGGGAGCTGCTGTGGCGAATTTGCTCGTTGTCGACGACGATCCGGACATCCGGGAACTGATTGCATTTTATTTGAAGGACGAGGGCTTTCAAGTGTTCGAAGCGGGGAACGGCAGGGCGGCGGTCCAACAAACCCGCAAACGGAAGATCGATCTGGCGGTCATCGACATTATGATGCCGGAGATGGACGGTTGGGCTCTCTGCCGGCTTATGAAGGAAGAGCATCCGGACATGCCGATTCTGATGGTCTCCGCGAAGAACGAAACGCCGCACAAAATCAAGGGACTCCAGCTCGGAGCGGACGATTACGTGGTCAAGCCCTTCGATCCGCTCGAACTGGTCGCCAGAGTCCGGACGCTGCTGCGCCGCTACCGCATTCAAGCCTCGATGATTATCGAAGCGGGCGACCTGCTGCTGGACAAAAATCGCTACGAGCTGGTCTGGAAGGATAAGCGGGAACCGCTGCCGCTCAAGGAGTTCGACTTGCTGTTCAAGCTGGCGGGCTCTCCGGGGAAAATCTTCACCCGCTACCAGCTGATCGAGCAAATTTGGGGGCTGGAATACGAAGGCGACGAGCGGACGGTCGACGTACATATCAAGAGGCTGCGGGAACGTCTGGCCGAGCTGGACGATTGCCCCGTCTCGATCGTGACGAAGCGCGGCCTCGGTTACAAGCTGGAGATCGGCGGATGATCCGCACGCTCTATTTTCGCGTCGTCTTCACGTTCATGATCGCGGTGATCGTCGGCCTGGTCAGCGCTTTTTTCCTCACCGTCGCGATCTACAAGGATCGGCTTCAGAATATGGCGAAGGAACAGATGCGGGAACAGGCCGACATCGCGGTCGAAATGCTGTCCGAGCTCCATCCGGACCAGATGAACAGCTATCTGGATTTTGTCAGCCGCATAAGCGGCTACCGGTTCGAGATTTACGACAGCACGGGCAAGCTGGCGGCTTCGGATTCGCGAACGCATCCCGGCGGCAAGCCGATCGATCCGAAGCTGGTGCAATCGGTGCTGAGCGGACAGCATTATGAGGCCGATTCCGATCCTCCGGTCGTCGGAATCTCCTTCGTGTCGGACGGTCAGCGGGCAGCGTTCTTCGTTCAACAGTCGGACAATAGGCGGGGCGGCAATTCTCTCCTTAGCTCCATTGTGTTCACCGCGCTCGTCATCGTCCTCGCCGCCGGAAGTCTGTGCATTTTCGTCTGGGCGCATTATCTCGTCAAGCCTTTGAAAGCGATGAAGCAGGCGGCCGACCGCATGTCGAGGGGCGAATTCGATATCGAGTTCAATTGGAAGCGGAGAAAAGACGAAGTCGGCGCGCTTGCGGCCAGCTTCGCCAGGATGGCCGGAGAGCTCAAGCAGCTCGAGGAGATGCGGCAAAATTTCGTCTCCAACGTGTCCCACGAGATCCAGTCCCCGCTCACTTCGATCTCCGGCTTCTCCAAGGTGCTGCTCAAGAAGGAGCTGCCGGAGAAGGAGCGCAAGCGTTATCTCACGATCATTCACGAGGAGAGCGAGCGGCTGTCCCGGCTGAGCGACAACTTGCTCAAGCTCGCTTCGCTCGATTCGGAGCACCATCCGTTCAACCCGACCGTCTACGATTTGGACGAGCAAATCCGGGGCGTCGTGCTGGCCTGCGAGCCCCAGTGGAGCGCCAAGAACCTGGAGATCGACCTGAACCTGCCGAGGGTGAAAATTGTGGCGGACGAGGATCTGCTCAGCCTCGTGTGGACGAACCTCATCGGGAACAGCATCAAATTCACGCCCGAAGGCGGCTGGATCTCCGTCTCCATCCGGAAGGACGTTCATTCGATCGACGTCACGATCGCCGACAACGGAATCGGCATTCCCGAAGAAGCGCGCAAGCGGGTGTTCGAGCGGTTCTACAAGGTGGATGCCGCCCGCAACAAGAAGCTGTCCGGGAGCGGGCTGGGTCTGGCCATCGCGCACAAGATCGTTACGTTCCACAAGGGACGAATCCGCATCGACGGCGGGCCGGAGGGGGGAACCGTCGTCCGCCTCTCTTTTCCCGTCATGAAATACTAGGTTCATATTTCTGGTTTATGCTGGTAGCGATAGAACAACCGAAATAGCGTTTCAGGAGGGCATCGGATTGAAAGGACTCATCGGCTTTTCCATGAATAAAACGGCCGCCATGCTGATCATGATCGTCATCCTATTCGGAGGAGGCCTTTATTCGGCGAATTCGCTCAAGCTGGAGAACATGCCGGACGTCTCGTTTCCGGTCGTCGTCATCTCCACGACTTATTCCGCCTCTCCGCAAGACGTGATGACGGAAGTCTCCAAGCCGATTGAGGACAAGATCGCCAATATGCAGGCACTCGACTCCCTCACTTCGACTTCGAGCGACAACGGATCGACGGTTATCGCCCAATTCAAGCAAGGGACGGACATCGACAAGAAGAAGCAGGACATCGAGAGCCTCGTTCAGACCGTTCAGCTGCCGACCACGGCTTCCAGGCCGATCGTGTCGACGTTCGGCTTCGCGTCGATTCCGGCCTATTATCTCGCGGTCTACGCGGAAGACGGAATGACGCAGTCCGATCTGGACCATGTGTTCAAGGACGAGCTGGAACCCGGCTTCGAGTCGATCGACGGCATCGATCATATCGATAAGATCGGCGCGCGGCAAACCTCGCTCGACATCGAGCTCAAAGCCGACGTTCTGAGCGCATACGGGTTCGCTCCGTCCGAGGTGACGGGCGCGATCCAGGCCGCCCTGGCAAGCGGCTCCGTAGGCTCCATCAAGCTGGACGGCAATGCGCAGATGGTGCGGGTTACGGGCGAGCTCAATAGTCTGTACAACTTGAACCGTCTGGAGCTGACGACCGCCTCGGGGCAGACGCTGCTGCTGAAGGACGTGGCCGATATCAAGGCCGTGACCGATTCCGAGTTTATCGCGCGCGTCGACGGCAAGCCGGCCATCGGCATCAATCTGTACAAGACGAGCGACGCCAATGCCGTCGACTTCTCGAACGAGACGAAGGCCAAGCTGGCGCAATGGGAGAAGGCCTATCCCAATTTGACGTTCAAAACGGTGTACGACAGCGCCGACGATGTCCGGGAGTCGATCAGCGGCCTGCTTCGCGAGGGCATGGTCGGCATCGTGCTCGCCGCGCTCATCATCCTGCTCTTCCTGCGGAACGTGCGGATGACGGCGATCGTGCTCGTCTCCATCCCGCTCTCGATTCTGATCACGCTTATTCTGATGAACTATTTCGGCCTGACCTTGAACGTGATGTCGCTCGGAGGCATGTTCATCGCGGTCGGCCGGATCGTCGACGACAGCATCGTCGTCATCGAGAACATTTTCACCAACCTTCAGAAAGCCCAGAAACGCAATCAATCGGTCATTCTGATGGCCGTGCGGCAAGTCTCGATGGCGATTACCTCTTCGACGCTCGTCACCGTCGGCGTCTTCCTGCCGATCGCCTTCGTGACCGGCATCGTCGGCGAATTTTTCCGCCCGTTCGCCGTCACCGTCGCCTGCGCGTTGCTCGCTTCGCTGCTGGTGGCGCTGACCGTCATTCCGCTCATGGCCAAATTGCTGGTGCTGCGAAGCCTGAAGACGGGATCGCACGACGAGCATGCGAAGGGCAAAGTGACGTCCTTCTACGAGCGTGTGTTGAATTGGTGCTTGTCCCGCAAGATCAAGACGCTGCTGCTGTCGGGCGTGCTGTTCATCGTGACGGTGGTCGGCACCATTCCGAACCTGGCCGTCAATTTCATCTCGGACAGCGGCGCGGACCGGCAGATGAGCTTCACGCTGAAGCTGCCCTACAACACGGGGCTGGAGAGCACCGACGAGCAGACCAAACAGATCGAGGCGCTGCTTCGGGAGGCGAAGGACGAGTCGGGCAAGCCGATCTTTACCTTCATCCAATCGCTTGTCGGGTATGCGGGCGGCGACGACCAGACCCCTTATATGGCGGAGATCGACACGGAAGTGAACGATTCGGTCGATCCGGATGCGATCAAGGAGCGGTATACCAATCTCATCCTGGCCCAGCTTCCGCAAGGTTCGGAAGTGACGCCAGGGTCGTTGTCCGGAGGCGGCGGGGGCTTCAACTCCACCGACTTCTCGTACCAGCTTGCCGGCGACGACCAGGAAGCGCTGGAACAGGCGGCATCGCTCGTCGAAGCGAAGCTGCAGGAGTTCCCGGAACTGAAGGATATCAAGGATACGCTCGGCGATTCGAAAACGCAGGTTCAGGTGACGGTCTCGCAGCCTAAAGCCAGACAGTTCGGTTTGAGCTCGAGCTCGATCATGAGCGCGGTGCAAAGCTGGCTTCACGAGGCGAACCTCGGGGACATCCGCTTCGACAACGTCCTGTATACGACAACGATCGGGCTGTCGCCGCAGGATAAGGATTCGCTCGAGAAGCTGGGCAAGCTTCCGCTTCGCACGCCTTCCGGCTCGATCGTTTATTTGAACGAAGTGGCGAAGATCGAGAAGGTGGAGGCTCCCGTCTCGCTGAGAAGGGAAGACCAGAAGCAGGTCGTCACCATTACCGCCTCTATCGAATCGGAGAATAAGTCGGCCGTGAGCAGCAAAGTTTCCGCCGCCTTGAGCGGAATCCGGCTTCCGGAAGGGGTGTCGACCTCCGTCGGGGGCGTCAGCGAGGATATCGGCGAGAGCTTCTCGCAGCTGTTCGTGGCCATGGGCGTTGCCGTCGCCATCGTCTATCTCATCATGGTGCTGTGCTTCGGCAACGCGGGCACGCCGTTCGCGATTCTGTTCTCCCTGCCGCTCGCCGTTATCGGCGGCCTGCTCGGTCTGCTCATCGCGAGCGAAGCGATCAACATCACGTCGCTCATCGGATTTATGATGCTCATCGGCATCGTCGTGACGAACGCCATCGTGCTTCTGGACCGGGCGCAGCAGCTGATCAAGGAAGGCTATGCGGCGCGCCACGCCTTGCTGGAAGCGGGAAGAGTCCGTCTGCGGCCGATCGTGATGACGGCTGCGGCGACGATTGTCGCCATGATTCCGCTCGCGCTCGGCTTCTCGCACGGCACGCTCATCTCCAAGGGCCTTGCCGTCGTCGTCATCGGCGGATTGACCACCTCTACGCTGCTGACCCTTGTCGTCGTTCCGGTCATTTACGAAATGCTCGAATCCGCAAGGAACCGGATCGCGCGGCTGTTCCGCCGCAAGGGTACCGCCTATGAAGAAGCCAGTCTGGAGAATTAGAGGGGAGAGAAACAAGCATGGCACCATTACTTGCGAACAAACGATATCTGAAATGGATGCAGGCGGGCGCCTGGATGCTCGCCGGAGCGATCGTGCTGGCGGGCTGCTCGCGGCCGACGGCGGCTCCTCCGGCGGAGACGGCCGCGGTTCAGGGGCAGATCAAGGTTGAGCAGGTTGCGAAGCACAGCATGGGAGCGCCGCGGGAGCAGATCGGGGACGTCAGCGCCTCGGTGGAGCTGAACGTGATGGCGAAAGCTTCGGGAACGATCGCCCGCCTGGTGAAAACGAACGGCGCGAAGGTCAAGAAAGGCGACGTGATCGCGGAGATCGACTCGGAGACGGCCGCCTTGTCGGTCAGCGCGGCGCAAGCGGCGCTCGATAGCGCGGAGAAGTCGCTGGCTGCGGCCAGAACGAGCGTGGAGTCGAGCCGGAAGCAGCTTCAAGCGACGATCGACAGCTACGAGAAGCAGCTGAAAGACGCGGTGCGCGCCGACAGCGACGCCCAGGATACGATTCGCGCGAACCTGGAAGCGTCCAAGCGGCAACTGGCCGATCTGGATTCCGGCCAGTCGGTCGCGGCCGCCGAAGCCCAGTACGAATCGGCGAAGGTCTCGCTGGAGCAGGCCAAAAGCTCGCTTGACGGCTACACGATTACGGCGCCGGCGGACGGCGTTCTGACCGGAGTCGATTTGACGGAGGGAGCGAGCGTTACGCAGGGCAGCAAGGTCGGGACGGTGCAGAACACCGGCAAAATCACGATCAAAGCGAAGCTGAGCGAGGAGTACGCCGAGCTGGCCCGCAACAAGAAGCAGCTGGTCGTTTATTATGCCGACGATGCTTCCGCCACTCGCCAGGCGACGGTAACCTATCTGGCCGATCTGCCGGACAGCGCGACCCGCCTGTACGAGCTGGAGCTGGCGGCGGACAATGCGGACGGCTTCTTCAAGCCGGGCACCCGGGTTCAGATTCAATTGACGACGGCGGAGGAGGAGAACGTCATCGCCGTGCCGACGCTCAGCATCGTCAGAGACGGCAACGACACCTATGTCTTCGTGGCGAACGGCGGCAAAGCCGAGCGGCGGCAGGTGAAGCTGGGCCGGATCAACGGGACGTACCAGGAAATTTTGGACGGCCTCAAGGGCGGCGAATCGCTGATCGTGTCCGGGCAGCATACGCTGAAGGACGGCGACAGCGTGACGGTATCGAATTAGCGAGGGGCAGGCCCCGAAGGTCGCAATCGACCGGATGTAAGCCGGACTAACCGCATACGCGCCAAAGCGAAAGAGGCTCAAAGATTGAGCCTCTTTCGTTGT
>NZ_KE386969.1:0-1196 GCF_000429825.1 Cohnella thermotolerans DSM 17683 | reverse complement strand
ATCTGAGCCGCTTCGGCGATCTCCGGTTCGAGGCAAGATGAGTCGGAGGAGTGTCGCCCGCGTCTCTCGCCCGCTGCCGCCGCTTTGCTGAAAAGTGACGATTGCCCTCTCCGGAAGCGCCTTATGGTTGGTAGAATATAGAGACATAGGCGTTTCAACCGACAGGAGGCGAGTTGGCCGTGCCGATTCCCGGTCCCATCCCGAGCGCAAGAGAGAGCTCTCCGCTCCCGACCTATTTAACCGCCAAAATCAAGTATCCTTCGTTTCTGCTGCGCAGGCTGTCCATCAAACACCGGCTGCTCGCCGCGTTTCTCATTACCTCGCTGCTGCCCGTCGTTTTCGTCGCATTTTATTCGAGCGCCAAATACGAAAGCTCCATAACCGGCAAAATCAGCTCGTATTCGACGCAATATACGGCTGGTTCGGAACAGACGTATCGCCGGCTTATTTTCTGAACAACGTGTTCGTGTACGACGGCCGGAAAACGAAATTCACAAATTACAACGACGGTATCCCCATCTACTTCAACACGGTGCCGTACTATTTCTACAACAACGTCTTCAACGATAAAACCGGCCCGGCGAGCGGCACGTGGGCGGACAGCCCGGACAAATACGGCAGCGCCGTTTTCCGCAACAACGTGTTCTATTCGGCGGACGGCAACTACCCGGCGGGGATGCCGGACGATCCGGCCCGGATACTGGCCGATCCGCTGTTCGTCGATCCCGGCAAAGCGCCTTCGGCGGGGCCGAGCGGCGTGCTGAGCGGCGCGACGGTATGGGACGGATACAAGCTGCAAGAAGGCTCGCCGCTCGTGGATAAAGGCAAATATGTCCCGCAGCTCGGCGACGGCGACTTCTACGGCACGCCGCTTTATTATTGTATATGAAAACCCCCAGTTCGACTGGGGGTTCAGGAAAGCTTATAGCTATGAGTAGTCATCCCTTGAACTCCATGATAAGATGGGAGCCGGTCTGCCAACCGCTACCAGAACATCAAGGAGGACAAGGGATGGACAAGAGCAGTCTAGCACACACGAAATGGAACTGCAAATACCATATTGTATTTGCGCCGAAATATCGCAGACAAGTGATTTATGGGAAGAGCTTTTTGCGATGTGCCTTTTTTGTGATCGATGGCTGCAAAATGAATACGCAAGTGCAAGTGTCTTAGACGGTTTCACAGCAAAATTAACG
>NZ_AUCP01000078.1 GCF_000429825.1 Cohnella thermotolerans DSM 17683 | reverse complement strand
TGGTTGAACAGATACGAAAGCAACGTCAGTCGGACGATCCGCTCCGGATCGGCAGCGGGACGCCCAGTACTCTCCGTATACAGTGGTGCCACCCAATCATAGACCATAGAGAAATCGATAGCTTCGTTCAACTGGCGCAAAATGTGCTTTTTCGGCACGAGTTCATCCATGTCGATGAATTGGAACAACTGAGGCTGGATGGTCGACGACTTACTTGCTTTCATGCTCAATCACTCTTTCAATGGTCGTGTTACTGTATAATTCGACAAAACCGTGGTAAAAGCCTGCTTGGCGGACTTTTTCACCGGACTTTTAGACGTTAGCTTTTAGACGGTTTGCCGCGGCAAACGTTACATAGCTGTTTAGACCGGAATTCACACGGGAGAAGGAGCGTGCGTAACCGACATAACCGCATACGGTCATCGGCAGAGAAACTAAACAGACAAGAATGAAGGTGCGGTGGAATTGATGCAGCTTGTCCGTTTGCCTAATCCGGCCAAATCCGTCGGCATGAAGCTTTTTATCGTTTTCTTCGCGAGCATTCTGACGTTCGTCGCTGCGGTGGGCGCCATTTCGTATTCGATCTCCAAAGGCATCGTGACGAAGAAGGTGTCGGAGGCCACGCGGCAAACGATCGTTCAGGCCGGCGAGAAGATGGACTTTTATTATGGCACGTTAGAAAATTTGACGTCCCAGATTTTGTTCGACAAGGACCTCATGTCGGTGCTGCGCCGGATGAGCGCGCTGGATCCGGAATCCTACGACTACATGGAGCTGACCTGGAAGGTTAGGGATAAGCTCAACACCTACACGTATTCCAATGCCGATATCGGCTCGTTGCATCTGTTCCGTCCGGACGGAACGTATATCAATCTCGGCGCTTCCGGGGGAGGCAAGAAGGGGCAGTCTTACGGCGACGAAGCCTGGTTCAAGCAGGCCGTCGACGCCGGCGAGAACGCGACCTGGCTGCCAAGTGTGGCGGCCGGCTACTCCGGGACGATGGCGTCGCCGAGCTTCGCGATCGCGCGGCCGCTGAAGGATGTGGCCTCCAGCAAGATTGTGGCCGTGCTGCTCGTTGAAATTCCGGCCGACGTCCTCGGCAAGCAGCTTGGCAACATCGCGTTGGGCGACGGGTCGTCCGTGCGGATCGTCACCGGGTCGAACGGCGTCGTGTTCGCGCCGGAAGCGTCCGAAATCGGCGCCCCGTCTGACATTCCCCTGCAGGCGGACTCCGCCGCCGACGGCTCCTATCGGGCGGAAGGCAATTTGGTCGCTTACTACAAGTCGAAGGCGACGGGATGGATCAGTCTGGGGATCGTTCCGCTTGGCGAGCTGGTCAAGGACTCGAAGGTGATCGCGAACGTGACGATCGCGATGGCGGTTCTCGCCGCCGTGGCCGCCGGTCTGATCGGCTATTTGATCGTCCGGTTCGTCGCCCGGCCGCTCTCGAAGCTAAGCGATCTGATGCAGCTCGGCTCCCAGGGCGACCTGCGGGTACGGGCCGGGCTTCGCTCCAGGGACGAGATCGGCCGGCTCGGCCGCAGCTTCGATACGATGATGGAGCAGATCACGGGGCTCGTCCGGCAGACGCGCCTGTCCGCCGACCAGGTGCTGGAGACGGCGTCGGAGCTCGCAAGCGCTTCGCGGACGACGGCCGTATCCGCCAAGGAAATCGCCGTGGCGACGGAAGAAATATCGACGGGCGCGGGAGGGCTGGCGAACGAGGCGGAGCGCGGCAACGACCTGACGCGCCGGAACGCCGAGAGCCTGCGAGACGCCATCGGCGCCAGCCGGCAGATGGAGAGCGCGGCGTCGGCCGTGCAAACCTCGAGCGCGCACGGCGCCGAATATATCGCCGGCTTGATCGCGACGACGCACGAAGCCGAAGCGATGATCCGCTCCATGGCCGAGAAGGTCGGCAAGCTGAGCGAGAGCGCCGGTTCGATCCGCCGCATCGTCGACTTGCTGAACAACGTCACGAAGCAGACGAACATTTTGTCGCTCAACGCCACGATCGAAGCGGCGCGCTCCGGCGCCGCCGGCAAAGGCTTCATGGTGGTGGCGGACGAAATTCGCTCGCTCGCTGAGCAATCCAAAGCTTCCATCGGCGAGGTCGGCGTCATCACGGAGACGATTCTGACGGAAATTCAGGAGACGGTCGGCGTCCTGTCCGGCGCTTCCCCGATCTTCCGGCAGCAGATCGACTCCATGAAGGAAGCCGACACGATCTTCAAGCAAGTGGAGCGCGACATGGGCGCCTTCCTCGGCCAACTCGACGACGTCGGCCGCTTCATGAGCGAGCTCGACCGGTCGCAGGGCGTCCTGGCCGATTCCATGAGCAACGTCAGCGCGGTCGCGCAGCAGTCGCTGGCCACGTCCGAGCAGGTGGCGTCGCTAAGCCAGGAGCAGCTTCACGTAAGCGAGCGGCTCGTCCGCCACGCGGAGCAGCTCGAACGGCTGTCCGGCTCGCTGCAAAGCGCGTTGGCGCGCTTCCAAACTTAAGCTTTCGCGAGACAGCCGATCGCCGCAGCGCGGACGATCGGCTGTTTTGCGTCTGAACGATCTCCGTCAGACGCCTTCGTCGTTCGAAGACGCCGAAGGCGTTTGGCTTGAGCGCGGCCCTTTTGTGTGCGGACCGCAATTCTGGTACTCTATTGAAGGATACGAAAGGGAGGAGAACGCCATGGGCCCGGAACTGATTGTATGGGGCGTCGTCTTCGTCGCAGCCTTGTCGCTCGGCTTCTATTCCTTCTTCATCGAACCGCGGCGATTGAGCGTGACGAGACACGAGATCCGCTCCCCGGAGCTGCCCGAAGGGTTCGACGGCGTGCGGATCGTTCAGTTCAGCGACACCCATCTCTATCACTATTATTCATTGGAACGCTTCGAGCGGCTGGTCGAGAAGATCAACGAGCTCGAGCCGGACATCGTCGCGTTCACGGGAGACTTGTTCGATGCGAGGAGGAAGAAGACGAGCACGGGCGATTCGGCGGTGTCGCCCTCTCTTGCCCGCATCCGCGCTCCGCTCGGCAAATTCGCCGTGTACGGCAATCACGATTTCGGCTACGACCGCCGCACCCGCACGTCGGGACCGCTGCTGGCCGAAGGCGGCTTCGCGGTGCTCGTGAACGAGACGCGCAAAATCGAGCTGCCAAGCGGCGAGTACATTACCGTGACGGGGCTGGACGACGGCTTGCGCGGCAGGCCGGAGCCGGAGCGGACGCTCGGCGCGCTGCCGGAGCGCGGGTTCCACCTGCTGCTCGCCCACGAACCGGACATGGCCATACGGCTTGGCGCTTATCCGGTCGACCTCCAACTGTCCGGCCATAGCCACGGCGGCCAAGTGGCTCTCCCCGGATTCGGCGCCGTCATTCGCACCGAGAACGGGCGAAAGTACGTGCGAGGCATGTTCTACCTTCGACAGACGAACCGCCGGGACCGCCCATACCGGCTGTACGTCAATCGCGGCATCGGCACGACGCGGCTGCGCGCCCGATTGGCCAGCGTGCCGGAGCTGACGGTGTTCACGCTGCGCCGCGGACCTTACGAATGACCGATGTCCTTCAAGCTGAGGCGCAGGGCCGACAGCAGATCCTCCGCCTCTCCGCCCGCTTCTTCCGGCTCGAGGAACGGAACGGGATCTTCCGGTGCCAGCCGGGCGAGTTTGGCGCCGACGAGCTTTTTCAAGGCTTCGTTATATAGATTCGAATATTGCCCAGGCTCGAAAGAGACCGTCAGATGCCCGATCAGCGCCGTGAATTCCTCTTCAAGCTGCCGGCCGGGCCCTTCCGCCCGGAGCTCCGCCGTTCCTTCGCCGGATCGCACCTCATTCGCGTAGTGAAGGGTCGTCAGCAGCAGCCGGTCTCCCGCCGCCCACAGTCCGGCCAGCTGCTGCGCGGAACGGAGCGCGATATAGCCGATCCCCATCCGTCCCTGCCGGAACAGCCCTTGATGAATCAACGCCAACGCCTCTTCCCCCGCCTCGTCATACCCGACGTAATAATACTTTTTCATGAACAAAGGGGATACATCGGCCGACGGCACGAAATGCCGCACGCGGAATCGCTTGTCCGGGACCGGAGCGATTCGCCGCAGCTCGTCCTCCCCGACCTCGACCGCCCTTCCGCCGCCCAGCTCGTACACCCTCGTCAGCCGATCGGGTACAACCGTCTCCCCGCAACGTTCGCAATATTTCACCTGGCGGACGGGATGATCGCACTCCTTGTGCCTGAGCCGCAGCACAACCTCCTTCTCCTCCGCCGCCGCGTACAGCTTGACCGGAATTTGCAGCCGCGCGATTTGAACCGTTCCTCTCCAAACTGCCTGCATCCCCTCGACCTCCCGCATCGGATTCGCCGTTCCTTTCCAGCCTATTCGCCGGGCTTGAAGCCGATTCATTGCGGGAATATAAACCGGAGAATCGAGCCGCTCGAAGCCAACGTTCAAACGAGCGACCGGTCGCTTTGCTAACGAATCGTATCGATCTTATTGTCGTCAAAACGGTATTTTTGGCGATCTAACGAACTGCAGCAACGTTAAGGAAGAAAAAATCGCAGGAATGCCGCCCGTAGCCGGCCATAGCGACGGTGGAGTTCGTTACATTTTCAAAACACGTGATTTTGACCAAATAAGGGTTATACGATTCGTTAGCCGAAGGTCCGGCAACGCTGACTGACTTGCAAAGGATTCAAATTCGCCTATTCATCTGCCGCTCGCAGCTGAGCTGCCCGTTCTGACGCAGCAGACGGACGAAACACCGTCTCGGCGAAACTTAAACTCCTGAAAAGACCAAGAAGGGACCGTTCCGATCGGTCGTTCCTACCGATGGACAGTCCCCTGACAAGACGTGAAGCCGTACGGCGCGGGCGGGTGGATGCCTTCAGTTCGTCAGCCCGGAGCCGAGCCGGTTGCGCACGGAAGCGCTGATCGTATGACGGCGTTCCCGCCGCCGCCCGGTCCCTTGCTGAAGCGCAACGAGCTTGGCGGACAACTCCCGGAACCAGGCTTCGTCCCTGGTCGACAGCGCCAGGTCGATCAGGTTCCGCAAGCCGCTCTCGTCGTCCGCGGCGTAATCCGGCAGCTTGCGGGCCGAACCGCTGCCGACGCTAATCTGCTTGCCGACCGCGGATTCGTGGTCGGATTCGGTTACGCGGATGCCTACGCTTCCTTTAAAAAGATCGACAGACTCCACGTAGCCGTACACCAATTCGCCCTGGCTCGTATTGCCGGACACCCAATCGCCGATTTCGAATTTCATGGCTTTCACCGCCCCTTCCGTCTGCTGAGTCCGAATTGTAACCATATAATAAACAAAGCGGGCAACAAAGGTTCACGTTGTACTGTAATATTAATTGTTACAGTATCGAATGTCAATGGATGCGACTCCGTCTTCATTAAAAAAAGGATAACGGCGGAAGCCGCTATCCTTTCGAACCTTTGGAGCCCGCCTTGCCGCCGTCCGGCATTTTCTCCGCCGCCAGGAGGACCAAGCGGTGAACGAGACCGGCCAGCAAGACGAGAACGGCCGTCGCCACCGAAAGCCAGCCAAGGTCCCAATCGCCCCATTCCGGCAGCCAGCTGCGAACCGCCTCCACGTCGTTCAGCATTTCGCCGGACGTGTAGCCGAGAATGGCGGCGCCGATCCAGACAACGATCGGAAACCGCTCCAGCACCTTCAGAATGAGGTGGCTGCCCCAAATAATGAGGGGAATGCCGAGCGCGATGCCGAGCGCCATGAGCCAAACGTTGTTTTGCGCGATGGAGGCGATCGCCAGCACGTTGTCCAGGCTCATGATCAAATCCGAGAGCAGGATGATTCCGACCGCCTTGCCGAGCGACCCTACGCCCTGCACCTCCTTCTCTTCCCCTTTATCCGTCAGAAGATGGTACGCAATATAGAGAAGAAGGAGCGCGCCGACGATTTTGACAGCCGGAATATCCAACAGCGCCAACGCCGCGACGGACAGCACGATCCGCAGGGCCACCGCGCCGAACGCCCCCATCCAGACGGCCCGGCGCCTCAGATGGTCCGGCAGGTTCCGGCTTGCCATCGCGATAACGACGGCGTTGTCTCCGCTCAGGATGATGTTCACAAGCAAAATTTCCCCCAGTAAAAGCAAGCTTCCCCACATCGCGTTGTCTTTCGCCTCTTTGTCCGGAAGAGTCGCCGTTCTCTTCCTCGGGATTGTCGTGATCGGATGACGGCTTGTCCGTGTCGAAGCGCGACATCTTCATCATATCACAATTGCGGCCGAACCCGCCTCCTCCTCCCCGCGGAAAGCCGTTCAGGCGAGGAAGGAAGCGATTTTCCGGAAATGATCCCCGCTCGTATAATGCCCGTTGAACGGATAAACCTGAAGCTGCTTGGGGGAGGCAATCCGGTTGTAAACGGCGAAGATCGTCTCCGGCAGGCAGATCGTGTCCTTCAGCCCCACCGAGACGAAGACGGGCTTGCGAATCCGTTCGGCCAAATTGAGCATATCGAAATAGCTGAGCGTCCGAAGCACCCGCTCCAGGTGTTCCGGATGACGGGACACGAATTCGGCCGCTTCCGTGAGTGAACCCGTCGAATTCAGAATGCCGAAATCCATATGGCACATATTCGGGATATCGGCGACCGCCTTGGACGGAATGTCGCTGAGCGCGGCTGTCAGCAGCGCCAACCCGCCGCCCTGGCTCGCCCCCGCGACGACGATCCGGCCGGCGTCGATCTCCGGCTGCGCCGCGGCCCACTGCACCGCCTTCAGCGCGTCTACCGTGATCGCCCGGTAATAGCTCGTCTCCGGATCGAGCAGCCCTTGCGTAATCCACCCCTTCGTCATCCCGAACGACTGGGGAAGCCGGTTGCCCGTCTCTCCGCCTTGCCCCCGCACGTCGACCGCGAACACCGCATACCCGAGTAGCAGCCAGTTGGCATGCTTCTCCGGATAGCTCTTGCTTCCGAGATAGCCGTGGAATAGGACGACGCAAGGCAGCTTGCCCCGCTGCGCGAACGAAGGCAGCAAATACCAGCCGTGGATCGGGGTGTCGTCGAAGCCCTCGTACGTCACCTTGTACGCTTCGATGTATGGCGACAGGCTGTCCGTCCGCTCGCGCCTGTCGTTCATCGGCCTCTGCTCCGCATCCCGAAGCGTGCATTCCCAGAACGCATCCAGATCGTCCGGCGCCGTCGCATCCGGTCTGTATTGGTGCAGGTCAGCCAATCTTTTCTCAATAGAATTCATGCTCCTCATCCCCTCTCCGCCCATCCGCTTACTCCCTCGCCTAGCCGCCAGTCCATCCTATTTTACGACAAACAACCCGATCCCCGGAAGCGAAAATCGCGCAAAAGGACTAAAGGAGGACGCCAGCGTTAGACAGACATTTCGAGATACATTATGTATCCTGTCAATAGGTCACAAGTTATGTAAAGGAGAGCCTATGATCCCTAAACCTATCGATCCCACGCCGTTAAAAGTGTTGTATACCGATCCGCTGGCATCGCTGCACCTCTCCGATCGGCTTGGCCACTATCTCCGCAAGCTTCCTTCGGACACGCGGATCGCCGTTGTCTGTCTCGGAACGGACCGGTCGACGGGAGACGCGCTCGGTCCTCTCGCCGGAACGGCCCTAAGCAAATATCGATCGCCGTTGTTCGATTTGTACGGAACGCTCGAAGAGCCCGTTCACGCCCTGAACCTCGATCCGACGCTGGAACGAATGCGGCAGAGCAGCCGGAATCCGTTCGTGATCGGCGTTGACGCCTGCCTGGGCAAATCCGCCAGCGTCGGGAGCATCATGTTGGGCGAAGGCCCGATCCACCCGGGGGCGGGCGTGAACAAAAAATTGACGCCGGTGGGCGACGTTCACGTAAGCGGCGTCGTCAACATCGGCGGCTTCATGGATCATTTGGTGTTGCAAAGCACCCGGCTGCACGTCGTCATGAGCATGGCCGACGTCATCGCGCGGGGCCTGTTCGGCGCCATACGCATGCATGCGAATACGCGCAAAGAAGCGGCGCGCTGAAATCGCTAGCCGCTTCTCGCCCTCGATAGGCAACGAGCAGCGGCAGCGCGCATCGACATTACAGGCGGTTCCACGGCCGCTTGGGCGCTGCAAGATCGAAAATCGATATTGCAGCGAAACCCAAGCCCAGGTTCGCTCCCCCGGAAGCTTCAGGCTATGTAATTGGCAATTTCCACCAGGTTGGCGTCGGGATCACGCACGTACACCGACAGAATGCGGCCGAGCGCGCCCGTCCGTTCGACCGGCCCTTCCTCGATCGCGACGCCGACGGACTCCAGATGCCGGACGACTTCTTCGATCGGCGTCTTCGTGATCAGGCAGAAGTCCTCGGACCCCGGCAACGGGGTCTGCGCTTTCGGCTCGAATTCCTTGCCGGCTTCGTGCAAATTGAACTTCTGCCGGCCGAACGCCAGCGCCTTCCGGTTGCCCCCGAACTCGACGACCTCCATGCCCAGCACCGTCCGGTACCATTCGACGGTCCGCCCGATATCGCGCACGGTCAGCACCAAATGATCCAATCCTTCGATTCGCACCATCGTCCCCGCTCCTCTTCGTCCTTTAAACTTCAACCGCCCGTTTCGAGCCGATCATCTCGTTCAAACAGGGCTACGGTCTTCGGAAAATTACCGACAAGCTGTTCCAGGAATCGGGATTCAGTCCGGATATCCGCTTCGAGGGAGAAGAGGCGCACACCATCGCCGGATTGGTCGCGGCCGGGCTCGGCGTCGCCATCCTTCCGGAGATGAAGGGAATCGACAGCGGCCTCACGCTGCTCTCCGTGCGTAATCCCGGCTGTCGCCGGGCGACCGGCATCGCCTGGATGGAAGGACGGTACTTGTCCCCGGCGGCGGAACGGTTCCGGCAGTTCGTCATCGATTATATCCGGTCGTGAAGCGCGGGCGAATATGGCCGTGCCCTTCCGGCATACGCTTCTACAACCGCTTAGGAGGAGGTCGGTTCCGATCATCACCATATCCGGCTCCCAGGCGCCCGTCGATACGGCCTCCTGGTCACCCGTCGCGAGGCAAGTGTACGAACGGAAAAACGCCAGTCCGATCGTCTACGACTACCCGTCCCTCCAACAACTGCGCTTCGAAATGGAATTGCGCGCCGCCGTCGTCGCCGCCGCCTACGAGTTAAGCGGCAGCGGGCTGCACTTCGCCGACTTCAAGCATGCCAGGTGCAACGAGGCGCTCTGGACGCTGACCCCGGAGGGCGGCTTCCGAATCCGGGCTGACGCTACGCCGGCTGACGGCATCCGGGATATTTTCGCGAACGGCGGCCAATACGCCACCGAATGCGCGACGGCCGCCATGATCGTCTTCTACAAGGGCGCTCTCGATTTGATCGGGCCGGGCGAGTTTAACCGTCTTTTTTCGGGGCTGCTGCTTTACGACTGGCATACGGAAGGCAACCTGCTGCTAACGAAATCGGCGGGCCCCGAGGAGACGTATCCCGGAGATCTTGTGTACTTCAAAAATCCCGATTTCTCCCCCGACACGCCGCAGTGGCGCGGCGAGAACGCCATCAAGGTCGAGGACGATCTCTATTACGGACACCCTTTCGGAATTACGTCCTCGCAAGCGATTCTGTCCCACTTGAACCGGTTCCGGCGCCCCGGCAGCGAAACCCCGGCCTATCTGACGGACGAGGTCGTCTATCCGAACTACCCGCTTCTCTCGTCCTTCGCCTTGGGCAGAGGGCGGATGATCATCGCGCGCATCGGCCGCTACCGGTATACGGGCTAATGGGGGCCGCTGGCTGAAATTTAGGAACGAGGCACGCTTCGTTCCAACAAATCGGAAGCGGCTTCGGTATTCGGAGAGACGGACCGGACCTCGGCGACGAGCCGCTCGACCTCTTCATCGTTGTATCGCGAGCTGATATGGGTCACGATCAACTTGCGGGCCCCCGCTTCGGCGGCGGTGGCGGCGGCTTGCGCAATCGTCGAATGACCGTAGGCGGCCGCCTTCTCCTCCATGCCGATGCCGAACGTCGCCTCATGGACGAGCAAATCCGCGTCCTTGGCCAGTCTGACCGAGCTCTCGCACGGGCTTGTATCGCCAAGGATCGTGACGACCCGCCCTTTCCTTGGCGGGCCGACGACGTCGGCCGAGCGAACGGTTTGCCCGTCAGGCAGCGTGACGTCCTCTCCCCGCCGGAGCTTGCCGTACAGCGGCCCCGGGGGAACGCCCAGCCGCGCCAAAGCGGTCAAATCCAGCCGCCCGGGCCGATGAGACTCGGCCACGCGGTAACCGAAGCTGCGCACCCGGTGGTTCAGCTCCGCCGCCTCGACCGTGTAGCCGGCGTCCTCTAGTTCGACGGGTCCGCCTTCAATCTCCGCGATGTCGACCTCATAATTGAGATGCGCCTCGCTATAGCGAAGCGCGCCTTCGATATAACCGCGAAGCCCCGGCGGCCCGTACAGGCGCAGCTTGCCGGCACCCTCGTAATACGTGCGGCTGCCGAGCAGACCGGGCAGTCCGTATACGTGATCGCCGTGCATATGCGTGACGAAGATCCGCTCCAGCTTGTTCAGCTTGAGCCCCGTCTGAAGGAGACGCTGCTGTGTCCCCTCTCCGGCGTCGAACAGCCAGAAGCGGTTGTGGTGCTCCGTAAAAACAAGCGCAATGGAGGAAACGTTCCGCGCAAGCGTCGGCCGTCCGGCGCCCGTACCCAGAAAAATCAGCTTCAATACCCGCACCCCGTATTCCCGAAATCTTTTGCTCCGTTGGAAGTCAATTTATATTATGCCATTTTTGCCATAAATAAAAAAATAGAAGGCAACCCGGCATTTCGGCCGTTTGCCTCTTCCTGCCGAGAACGCCCGCCTTCCCCGCCAATAGACCGTCGGCGGAAGCCCGAAGCCGCAGTTCCCCCGCCTGCCGGCCGGACTGTACAATCGCCAGGCATCTGCCGCGATGCGTCTTCCCTCGGTTCCCCTTGTAAGGCTCGACGGTCGAAAGGACCGGATCGATTCCGGCTGTAAGCCCTTCCAAAACTTCACGCATCTTGAGTCTCATTTGCTTTTCTCCCTCAATCTCACTCGGGATTGCCATCTAAATTCAATAGCTTCATCTTATCCCGAAGCGAACGCGCCTTGGGCGCGCTCGCTTCATCGGTTGAGGGCCGCTACTCCCGGACCGGATCCGCAACGACACGAAAACCCGTATTGCCGGTCGAGCTGTCCGGGGTATTGCCGCTTCTCGCCGCGACCCGGTAACGGTTGCAATAGGAGCGGTGGCACAAGTAAGAGCCGCCCCGCATGGAACGCTTCCCCGTCGGTTCCGTGAAGAGGGGGTTATCGGTAGACGTCAGCTTGTGATATTGCGGACTGAACCAGTCCGCGCACCATTCCCATACATTGCCCGACATATTATAAAGCCCGTAGCCGTTCGGCTCATAGGCGTCTACGGGCGCCGTTCCGACATAACCGTCGCTGGCGTTGTTCTTCACCGGAAATTTGCCCTGCCAAATGTTGCACATATGTTTGCCTTCCGGCTTCAGCAGATCTCCCCACGGATAGGTCTTCCCCTTCAATCCGCCTCTGGCCGCGTATTCCCATTCCGCTTCCGTAGGCAGGCGGGTCCCCGACCAGGCGCAATACGCCATCGCGTCGTTCCAGGACACATGGACGACCGGATGGTCCATCCGATCCTCGATCGACGAATCCGGTCCTTCCGGCTTGGCCCAATAGGCCCCATGCACAACCAGCCACCAAGGGACTTGCTGAGGCACTTCCGACACTTGCTTCCGGCTCTCCTCCGAGACCAGCAAATGAAAGACGAAAGACCAGCCGAACCGCTCCGCCTCCGTGACGTAGCCCGTCGCTTCGACGAATTCCTGAAAATCGCGGTTGGTGACCGTATAGGGAGAGATAAGAAACGGATCGACGCGAACCTTCCGTACGGGTCCTTCTCCGTCCGACGGGAATCCTTCGGCCGTGTCGGTTCCCATCTCGAACTCACCGCCCTCGAGCAGAACGAATCGGTCTAACAGATTTGTTCTGTCGGTCATTCTATCCGAACCGGAGCCCGGCCGTTCCGTTCCGGTCGGCGAAGAAGGCGCCCGGCCGGCTGCGCAGCAAGATTGAATCGATTTCAAGACATTCGTCCCTTTCTCTCCGGTCTGAGCTTCGGCCGTTCTTCCGGCGCTAACTGTACAGGGCGATACCGACAAGCCCTGATACTATAATAACGGAGACCGGATGTTTGCGAAATACAAAGAGGGCCAGCAGCGATCCTGCAAAAATAAGGATCTGCATGGCGGTAAACCACGAAAACGAAGACACGATCCCGTTGCCCTTCGTGAAGGCGATAGCCGCATAAACGATCAGTCCGGTCACGATGGCGCGAAGACCGTACATCGACGATCTGAACAGCATGACATCTCCCCCGGTCAAATCATGTAATCGTACACTTGCTCATCCTGAGGCAAGACCGGAGGAGCCCCCGCTTTCGTTTTGATCCGGACGATCGCCGCACCGACCGCCGCGCCGCCGAGAATGACAAATATCGGATGGATGTGCGAATGCCCGAAGTACAGCACCGTCACCGTCGCCGCGATGAGCAGAACGGCCGTCTTGTCCACGGCGGCCGTCTTGCCGATCCTGTAAGCCGCGTATACGATCAGGGCCGCAATGGCCGGCCGCATCGCCGTCATCGCGGCCACGATCTTGGGGTTATCCCTCCACCGCAGGAACAAAACCGACAGTCCGATGACGATGGCGAACGTGGGCAGAAATACGTGCCGAACTTTACGAAGGGAAACCTGAAAGAGGATGCGGTCGCCGTAGGGGCGGCTCTCATGATGTGGAACGATATGGCGATCTGACTCGATCCAACATTCGCAGATGAGTCTTCAAAAAAAGAGGAAGACCGCCGCAGGGTCCTCCTCCTTCTCGTATGCGAGCTGGTAAACGTACGTTGGGATAGCCCCAATCGGCGAATTCCCATATTCATCCCAATTCCTTGGTCATAAAAGCGCTATAGGGATCTTCCGTATAATCCGCGAACGGCCCGCAATACTCGAACCCGAAGCTTTCATACAGCTTCCGTGCAGGCTCGAAAGCTTCCATGGAGCCCGTCTCCAGACTGAGCCGCCGGTAGCCTCGCCGCTTGGCTTCCTCCACGATGTGCTCCAGCATCCGTCTGGCGACTCCCTTTCTTCGATGGGCCTCGGAAGTCCGCATCGATTTGACCTCGCCATGGTAAGGATCAAGTTCCTTCAGCGCCCCGCAGCCGAGCAGCTCGCCCTGTTCCCATACGGTCCAGAACGTCACGTCCGGCTTTTTCAATCCGTCCAGATTTAGCGCATGTACACTTTCCGGCGGAGACAGAAGATTCATGTTTTGCAGATGTTCCCCGATCAGCGCAGCCACCTCGGGCCCGGTCAGGTCGTCCAATTTAATCTCCAATCCAATCACTCCATCATCGTCATCGTCCCGTTTAAAAGCGCATCCCTCTCATTACCGATGCGTGTTGAGCCTGATTATAACCCCGAACTTGTCCTCGGAAAAGATCAAAAATCTCCCCGCTTCTTTTCTGCTTTTCTTATGGAATTTTTGGATTTTTAAACCAGATGTCTTTGAAATCCGCCCAACCTAAAGGATTGAACTTCACGCCCTGCAAGGACGGATGCGACAGCATGCTCGCTTCTTTATAGGTCAAATAGACAGCCGTATAATGCTTCGCCAGATAAGCTTCCAGCTCCCGAAGCAGCTCTCGCCGTGCGTCCGGATTCGGCTCCCGGAGCAGTTGTCCGATATGCCGGTCCGCATCCGCTTGCAGTTCCGGATGGAGCGCGCTGCGTATAAAGCTGTTCCGCGACAGAAAGTATTCGATTTGGCGCAGTACCCCTTCGCTCAGCACGGCCTCGAACAAAATGAAATCGGCCGCCTGAATCCGCTCCGGCTTCATCAATTCCGCCCAAGGCACGATGCGCACTTCAAGGCGAATGCCGATTTGCCCGTAGCATTGCTGCAGCCAGAACGCGGCCGGCTCGTGCCGTTTATAGGTGTACAGCTTCAGCGTCTCGCCGAGATAGCCGGACCGCTTCAGCTCCCTTGCCGCAACGTTCGGCTGATAGAACGGATCTTCCTCGCCGGGGTCATCTTCCATATGAAAACCCGCAGCCGGCGCCGAGTGGGGGTATCCGAGCTCGCGGACCATTCGCCTGCGGTCGACGGCATGAACAAGCGCTTTTCGAAACGAGACGTTCTGCAAGATGCCTTCTTTGCCCAAATGGATCGTGAGCGTGCCGCACCCGGTCAGCAACCGATGCTCGTCCCACTGCTGCAAAGAGGACTTCGCCGCTTCCCCGGTCTGCACCACCAGCCATCCCGGGTCGATCCTCAACCCGA
The DNA here is from genome assembly GCF_000429825.1 of Cohnella thermotolerans DSM 17683. Lineage (GTDB taxonomy): Bacteria > Bacillota > Bacilli > Paenibacillales > Paenibacillaceae > Cohnella > Cohnella thermotolerans. The sequence goes on along the minus strand of NZ_AUCP01000078.1, from coordinate 7,389 downwards.
ATTCCCCGCTCGCTTCCGGGACGATGAGAATTTCGATGCGATCCATCAATCCGCGGCCCATGAAATAAGCCGGAAAAGCTTCCAGCACGCAAATTCCCGGCGTAAACTTCACCACCCGATAGGAGCCCGCTCCGACCGGGAGCCGATCCGGATCCGCGAAGCGGCTTCCTGCGGGAACGATCGAAGCCGCCGAATGGGACATGTACCAGGCAAACAGGTAGTTGGGCTGACGAAGTTTGATCGTCAAAACGTAACGCGACTCCACCCGGATCTCCGCAATGTCCTGGCAAAGCCAGCGATGGTTGTTCGATTCCTGCCTCACCCGCAGCAGGGTGTATTTCACATCTTCGGCCGCAAGCTCCGTACCGTCATGGAAGAGCACCCCTTTGCGCAAATAAAACGTCCAGACGGCGGCATCCTCGCTTGCTTCCCAGGAATGCGCGACGCCCGGGGAGAGGCGGCCCGTCTCGGCATCTCCTTGCACGAGCGTCGCATAAATTTGCTTGATCATATGGGTGTCAAAAGCGTAAAACGCATTCGCCGGGTCCAGCGTCACGATCGGGCGATAGATCGGCAGCCGGAGCGTTTCGATCGTGCGGTCCTCTTGGGCAGCTTCCTCCCGGTAGCCGAAATACCGCGACAGCCACTCCATAAACCGCGTCCTGGCGTCGGCCCCGTTCGCATGCTCGCTTAACCAGACAAGCGCGCCTTGAACGTCCCCTTGCTTCACAAGCTCCTCCGCCTCCCGGATCGCGAGCTCTTGTCCGTCCAGGAAGAACGTCAGCTCCGAAGCGTGGCCTCTTCCCCGTCCGGATACGAAGCGTACCCATTGCAGGTCGCTCATTTTGCGGACGACCAGCCTGGCGTTCCGGGGCGTACAGTATAAAGCTTTGGCCAGCTCGTCCAGCGTCACGCGAAACGGTTCCCCTACCGCCGGTTCCGGAAAGGCGCTGCGAAGCTGCAAATAATCTTCCGCCAATCTCACATTGGATTGCCCCTCTTAGCCGTTCCCCAGAATTTCATATCCGTTTGCCTTCGTCACTCCTTTCACATTACCTTCGTCCTGCCGGAAAAGCAATAATCGACGCCATGTTTGCAGCGGGGACTTCCCCGATCCGTCGTTCGTTCTGGTACAATGAAAACAGAAGGCCGCCGAGCCATGCTGTTGCGGACAGGAGTGTTTGATCATGAATTCCGGCGATTACGGAACGTATGGCTTCCGATTTTCCGAATTTCCCGAATTGGCGCTGTGCAGCCTCTTCGCCACCGGACTTGAGCGCGTGCAGGACGCCGCTTACCGGTGGGACGGAATGACCCGAACGGACGGGCCGCTGCTCCTGTTCCAGTACACGTTGGAAGGCGAAGGCATCTATGAGGACAAGGACGGAGCGCACCGGGTCGGACCCGGTCAAGCGTTCCTCGCGGACATTCCGAGCGAGCACCGGTACTACTTCCCCGAAGGGCAACACCGCACCTGGGAGTTTGCCTTCCTTCTCATCCGCCCCCGCCTGGTGCTGCCGAATTGGCAAGAAGCGCTGGCGAAGCTGGGCCGAACCCCGCAGCTGCCCCTGGGGAGCAGCCCCGTTCGCCTGCTCCTCCATATATACGAAGAAGCCAAGGGAGGACGAATAACGGACCCTTACCGGGCCTCGTCCTACGTCTATCAATTTATAGCGGAATTGTGCCGATTCTCCCTGTTCAGCCGGCCGGAATGGCCGGAGAAAATCAAAGCCGCGGTATCGCTCATCGAATCGCGCTACGCTTCCATGCTGAGTCTGGACCAGTTGGCGGACGAGCTGCAAATGTCCAAGTACCATTTCCTGCGATCGTTCGCCGCCGCCGTCGGAATGACGCCGAACGAATATTTGAATCGCGTGAGAATCGAACGCGCAATGGAGCTTCTTCGGCAATCGGACGAGAACGTCGAACAAATCGCGGAGCGGGTCGGCTATTCCAGCGGGAGCTACTTCATTAAGGCGTTCCGCCGCCGTACCGGATTGACGCCCGGGACGTTCCGGAAGGGAGATCCTCTCGTTCTGAACCGGCTCTACTTCGATTGACCGCAATATCGTACCATTTTCCAGACAACTTTACTGTAGAACTTGCCATTGCCGTGACGTTATGATGAGGTCAAGATCGCAATATTTCGATAGAAAGCGAGGACCCTATCATGCGGCATCACGCATGCGCTCCCACTCCGCCTATGGGATGGAACAGTTGGGATTGTTACGGTGCAGCCGTTACGGAAGAGGAAGTACGGGGCAATGCGGCCTACATGGCCGAACATTTGAAGCCTTACGGCTGGGAATATGTCGTCGTGGATATCCAATGGTACGAGCCGGGCGCTCATTCTTCCCAGTATCGCCCGTTCGTGCCGCTCGAGACCGATGCGTATTCGCGCCTCGTTCCGGCGGCGAACCGGTTCCCTTCGGCCGCCGGCGGGAACGGGTTCGGACCGCTTGCGGATTACGTGCACAGCCTCGGGCTCAAGTTCGGCATCCATATGATGCGCGGCATCCCGCGTCAGGCCGTTCACCAGAACACACCGATCAAAGGCTCCACGGCGACCGCCCGCGATATCGCGCACCCGAACTCTATCTGTCCGTGGAACACGGATATGTACGGCGTCGACCCGGGCAAGGAGGGCGCCCAGGCTTATTACGATTCCCTCTTCGAGCTTTATGCGGAATGGGGCGTCGACTTCGTGAAGGTAGACGACATCGCGGCCTCCAGGCTTTACGGCACCCACCGGGGAGAGATCGAATTGATTCGCCGCGCGATCGACCGCTGCGGTCGTCCAATGGTTCTGAGCCTGTCTCCGGGACCGGCCCCCGTCGCGTTAGCCGATTTTTTCGAAGAGAGCGCCAACATGTGGCGGATGACGGACGACTTCTGGGATCAATGGCCGCTTCTGCTCGATATGTTCGACCGGTGCGAGCAATGGCAAGGCAGGCCGGCGCCCGGCAGATGGCCGGATTGCGACATGCTGCCGCTCGGCCATATCGGCATTCGCTCGGTGGACGGCGGCGGCGCGGACCGCTGGACGCGCTTCACGCGGGACGAACAGATCACCATGATGACGTTATGGTCGATTTTCCGGTCTCCGCTCATGTTCGGCGGCGAGCTGCGGGACAACGACGGCTGGACGCTGTCTCTGCTGACGAATCGCGACGTGCTCGACATACACCGCCAGAGTGACGGAGCGCGGCAAATCCTTCGGGAAGGAAGCCGGATCGTCTGGGCGGCGGAAGGACCGAACGATGCGCGTTATGCGGCCTTGTTCAACACCGGGGACGAGGCGCAGGCGGTGCGCGTGTCCTTGCAACAGCTGGGCTGCCGCGGCTCCGTTCGAGGGAAGGAGCTGTGGACGGGACGCGAGACGGGCAGCTTGGACGGCCATTTGAGCGCCGTTATACCGCCCCATGGAGCCGCGCTTTACCGGCTTGATCGTACATGAACGCCAATAGGCTGTCCCAAAGCCATCAATAGGCTCAGGGACAGCCTCAGTATTGCAACTCTACGCACTTTGGCTGGAAGAACAAGGCTGCGCCAATTGGCGGGAATACTTCCTTCCTCCGACGGGCACGATGGATCCCTCGATCACGTACAAATGGCCCATTCCGGAACAGTTCCATTACAACGCCTGGATTGCGGAACGAACGAACTCCCGTCTGGAACAATATAAGAAGTCGGGTTAAATAATCCCCTTTCATTTAATTGGTAAAATTAACTCTTTCAAAGTTCGTAACGCCGACTCTTCATCGCTCCTTAACAGTTCGCATTTGTTTCTTAATTTCAAATGATCCAGTTTGCCGGTCATGCTTTTCTTGATTAAGGAGTAACGAATGGACTTCAAGTATCCGATGATTCGATCGAACGATTCGATGGTTTCGGTGCCGATTCGATGGATGGATTGAAGGAATAACATGAAGTGTTTGCGGGAGCCGATAAGAATGGTGATGACCTGAAGCAATTTGTCTTCTTGCTGCAAGGGCTGATCCATGCTTGCACTCGCAATGATGTCCGGGATCTCTGTATACAAATCAAAATCCATGCACGACTTGCTCAGCATGTCTTCAAATCTGGGATAGAAAACATCGCGCAAATAGGACTTATGTCGGTTGAAATCAATCTCGTAATAAATGATGTCCCATTTCGATTCCAACGTTTCGTGCATGCCGTAATCGAATTCATGATCGTAGAAGGATGAGAGGGATCCCTCGTCGCACTCATAGGTGATATAATCCCTGCCGCTTCGGTATAAATCGGAATCGTAAATATCGTCTCTTACCTCGTAACGGCCGGTTGACGGGTTCAAGCCGCAGATCATGACGGAATGCAGCTCATGACGCTTCATATAGTGACGCTTCATATAGGTGTTTTGCTTATAGGGAAGCCTGTATCCGTCCCCAAATAATAGAGCCACATCGTTACGTTCCAAACTGTCGGATAAATCGTTTCGGATCGAGCGGAAATCGGCGGCATGGAGCCGGCGAGTTTTAATATCGAGCAAATTCAATTCCTGCTCGTTGGCGACCTTATCCAGGTACAGATTTCGGTTCATCCCCTGATCGTAAATGGATCGGAATACTTCTCTCGGCTGCTCGTACGCGCCGTAGAATAACAAATCGATCGCAACGCCCTTTGAATGCAAGTAACTGACGGACTGGTTTCTTCTGCAGTTGAGGTATTGATCGTTCAAGTCATACTTTGGAATCGTTAACACGGCTGCACTTCCTTAGGGTGGACCATGGCCTTATGCATCCTGCAGCTCAGAAATGAGTTCGCTGATTTTGCGTATGCTGGAGAAGTGTTCGAGGCGGACAATATCTTCATCGAAGCTGACCCCCAACTCTTCTTCAAGCAGTACGATCGTCTTGACGATGCAAAAAAATCCGGTTGGTTCAACCGGATCCCGACTTGGGCGACCGTATTTACGGGAAGTTATTGTTTAAGCAAAAATAGCTTTAAATACTTGGAAACGTGTTCGGCGGTGTCTCGAATATGTTGGTTATTTCCATCCAGTTTACTGAGCATGATGCTTCCTTCGAGCGAAGCGATCAAGAAGGTGGATAACGAATCGGGATCTGCGTCCGTCCGAAACTCTCCGTTTTCCATCCCCTGCCGCAGGATGTCTTTGACCGTCTGCTTCATCGAATCCAGGGTGCGCTTCGCTTTCTCCAACAGCAAAGGATGACCGTCGTCGTTCTCCACAGCCGTATTTAACATCGGACATCCTCCGGTAAAAGGAGGGTTATCCACTACGTTGCTATAAACTTCAAAAAAGGAGATCAGCCTCTCGTATGCGGATTTTTTCTCCGCCAGAGCCGCATTGAATTTCGACCTCACGACGCTAACCGCAAAATCGTATGCCTCCAGCGCAATTTCGTCCTTATTGGAAAAATGGCGGTAAATTCCGCCCTTCTGAATTCCGGTCGATTGAATGATTTCATTCAGGGATACCCCCGCATATCCATGCGTGTTAAAAAGGGCCGCCGATTGCTGGATGATACGCTCGCGTGTTTGCTCACCTTTTCTCATAAGAGCCCCCTCCGAATCCTCATGATAAAACCATTATACTGCGTTAACGGTTTTTGGCAATTTTATTGCAAGTGTAATGGAAAATTTTACTTGACTTTAGCGGAAAATATGGATTAAAATTCGATCACAAAGATACTGATCGGTCTCTTTTTACGAAGAGGGATTTGAGCTGGTATTGGCTTCAATAGGCTTATGTTTGCATTTTCAAAAAATTGGAGGTATTGGAATGGGGACAAGAGTGGGGATTAACGGATTTGGACGTATTGGCCGCAACGTGTTTCGGGCTGCCTTTAACCGCGATGATGTCGAGATCGTTGCGGTTAACGATCTGACGAACGCTGAGACGATGGCGCATTTGCTGAAATATGATTCCATCCAGGGAGAGTTTCATGCCGATGTGGAAGCCAAAGACGGACATCTGTTCGTGAACGGCAAAGAAATCAAAGTGCTGACGGAGCGCGACCCTGCAGAACTTCCCTGGTCGAAATACGGTGTCGAATTGGTCATCGAATCGACCGGGCGGTTTAATGATAAAACGAAGGCCGAAGCCCATATTACGAGCGGCGGAGCCAAGAAAGTCATCATTTCCGCCCCGGCAAAAAACGAGGATCTCACGATTGTTCTGGGGGTCAACGAAGACAAATACAATCCTCCATTCTTATACCAACGATCAACCGGTTCTCGACACGCCCCATTCCGACTTGCGCCGCGCCCGCTCCGCGGCATTGTCGATCATCCCCACCACCACCGGTGCCGCAAAAGCGATCGGACTTGTGCTGCCTGAGCTGAACGGCAAAATCCACGGCTATTCGATGCGCGTTCCCACGCCGGCCGTCTCCGCCGTCGACTTCAGCTTCGAAGTTTCTTCCCCCGTAACGGTAGCCGACATCAATTCCGCGTTAAAGTCCGCGTCGGAAGGTCCCCTCAAAGGCATATTGGGTTACAGCGAACTGCCGCTCGTATCCAAGGACTATCTCGGCAATCAACTGTCTTCGGTTATCGATGCCTTATCCACAATGGTCATCGACGGAACCATGGCAAAGGTCGTTTCCTGGTTCGACAATGAATGGGGATACTCCAACCGTGTTGTAGACCTGACCGCTTATATGGCTCGGCTCTCCCCTCTCTCCCTTTAGAATCGGAACGGCGGGGTGCCCCAGGCGGTGAAGAGCCGCTCGGGCAGCCGTGCGTCCCAATGTAAATTCCGTCTTCCGCTTGGGAAGAGCTTGAGGATGAATCAGCCCCTGCTCGTCAGCCAAGAGCGAGTAATCTCCCGCATGCTTTTCATTCGCAATTCCGATCCCCATGTTCGGCATCTGCAAGCGATCGGTGACGGCTTCTCTCAATCGATCCAACATGATATAGACAGTACACCTCCGCATCATCTGCCTGAATGGTGAGCTCGAACCTAGCCCCTAGAAGGAGTATTTTAGCTATATTGTACAAGATAGGTAGGGTTGAAGTTTGTTCATTCATGTCGATTAGAATAAAAAAACTACGACAGCAAGATTCACTAACAGGATTTTCCTTTCTTTTGTCGAAGTAAAAGGGGATCAACTTTGTAAAGGAGTTGCCCCCTATGCTTCCTAAAAATCGGTTAGGTGCTGCCCCCCGGATCTATTTCCGAACCGAAATGACGCACTGCCCGCATTGCGAAACGAAGCTGCAACGTTCGCATACGGCCTGGCATAAAAAGATTTCCACGCTGAACGGTGTCATCGACGCATGGAGCATGGCGTACGCTTGCAAGAATCCAACATGCTCGCATACGGGCGTCTCGTATAAATCAGCCGAAGCGGAGATGCTCAGCATGAAGCACTCGTCCTATGGCTACGATGTGCTGGCTCT
>NZ_AUCP01000077.1 GCF_000429825.1 Cohnella thermotolerans DSM 17683 | reverse complement strand
AAACCAAGGCGCTCCTTGATGATGAGGGCACCGAGTGCAATGCGAACCGAATATGCTTTTTGACCGATGCCGATCGATGAGAAGGATTGGAAGTATTTCTCTTCCACTTTATCCCAAGGGATGAGTGCGGCAAGCTGTACCCAGCGATTCCCAGTATTAAGCTTCCCGCCAAAGGGTAAGTAGAAATTTTCCAACAGATCTGCCATATCCCGATTCGGCACGAACACGTTCGCTCACTCCATCTGCAAGGTTTTTTGCCAATTTTCTATGTTTTCCTTGCAGATAAATTCGACAAAAGTAGCTCAAATCCCTTGTGGAATAAGGATTTTTTGTTCGTTCAGCAAGCCCTAATATAGCCCAAAATCGGAGTGCCGGACAACGGGAGCGCCGATCGCATCGAATTCTATTTGACGGCAAGGGAGCTGGCCAAAAATGAAAACGTATCGGATCGCGGTCGCCGGCTGCGGCGGAATGGCGAGAACTTGGGTGGAATACGCGTTGGAACGGGAGGATGCGGAGATCGTCGCGCTTGTCGACGTTTTCCCGGAAGCCGCCAAAGCGATGGCGGAGCGTTACGGGCTTACGTGCGGAACGTATGCGGATTTGGCGGAAGCGATTGCGGATTCCGGCGCCAATCTCGTGTTCGACGTGACGATTCCCGCGACGCACCACAAGATTGCCTCGACGGCGCTGGAAGCGGGTTGCCACGTGTTCGGGGAGAAGCCGATGGCGGCGACGATGGAGGAAGCGCGCGAACTTATCCGCATCGCCGACCGCACGGGCAAATCGCATGCCATTATGCAAAATCGCCGCTACAACGCCAACATCCGCGCGCTGCAGGGATTGATCGCGGGCGGGGCGATCGGCAGAGTCGGCTATGTCGGGGCGGATTTTTTCCTCGGGCCGCATTTCGGCGGGTTTCGCGACGCGATGGACAGCCCGCTTATTCTGGACATGGCGATCCACACGTTCGACCAGGCGCGATTCATGACCGGAGCCGATCCGGTGTCCGTCTACTGCCATGAGTTCAATCCTCCCGGCTCGTGGTATGCGGGGAACGCTGCCGCCGTCTGCATTTTCGAGATGACGGACGGGTCCGTCTTCTGCTATCGCGGCTCCTGGTGCGCGGAAGGAGCGCCCACCTCGTGGGAGGCGTCGTGGCGCATTACGGGAGAGCGGGGAACGGCGATCTGGGACGGTGAAAATGCGCCTTACGCCGAAGTCGCCGTCCAGGGCGAGCCGGAACGCAAATTTCTCCGCGACTGTTCGCGGATCGAGGCGCCCTTCGATTGGAAGGGCCGCCAAGGCCATGCCGGCTGCCTGGACGAGATGTTCGCCGCCTTAAGCGAGGGCCGCCGCGCGGAGACGGACGGCCGGGACAACGTCCACAGCATCGCGATGGTGCTCGGCGCGCTCGAGAGCGCGAAGACCGGGCGGAAGGTTTGGCTGAACGAGATTTGACCCGGGCGAGGGGGCGCTTGACTTTCGTGCGAGCGGAAGGGGCATCGGGTGGCGAAGATTTTCAGGCCTTAGGCGTCAGATCGTTCCAACGTTCCCCGCCGTCGGCCGTTCCGAGCAGCAGCCGGGATTCCGGCCGGTCCGGATTCATGGCGACGACGAAGCCGCGCCGGGCGGTCAGAAAATCGGCATCCTCGACGCTGACCAGGCGCGGGTCCTTCAGCTTCGTGAACGTCGTTCCCCCGTTGACGGTCCGCAGCAAGCCCCCTTCGACGGGGCCGGCGCCGACGCTTAACGGCACGTAACCGACCCGGGGGTCGAGAAAATCGAGCTTGACCGGGTACGGGCGGATGCCCGGAATTTTCGTATTGCGCGGCTTCCATCCGACGCCTCCGTTCGAGGTTACGTACAGGATGGAGGCGTGCGTGTTCGGGTTGACGAGCAGCAGGAAGCCGTTGCGCCGGTCCACGAACTGGATGTCGGCCGGATACCATTCACCGTTTTGCCGGGGAGCGTGGGCAAGCCGTTTCCAGGTTTGTCCGCCGTCTCTCGTTTTCCAGACCGCCGTTCGGCAGTCGGCTTTCGGCGTCGAGGGGACAAGCCCTTTCCCGGGGCACTCCGTGCCGAGCCTTCCGGCCGCATAACCGGTCGATTCGTCCACGAACGAGATTTCGTAGGGGAACGCTTCGGCGCTCGGAATCGAGACGTCGATCCAGTTCCGTCCGGCGTCGGTCGTCTTCCGGATCGAGGTGCGGGTGCGCACGTACGCCGTCGACTCGTTGACGGCTTCGAGCTCGTTGTCGGCGTCGGCTTTGGGGTCTTCCTTTGTCCACTGCGGCGTCCAGGATGCCCCGCCGTCGCTCGTATGCAGGATGGTCAGCTTCGCGCAAACGGGCGACCCGGACGCCATCCGGCAGTCCGACGGCCCCACGGCCCAGCCCCGCCCGGCGCCTGTCATCGCCAGCGTCGCATTCCGGACGCCGCTTCCGAGCGGAGCGGATCGCCACGTTTTCCCTCCGTCGGCCGTGCGCCAGACCGTTGTCGACGGGTCGTCTCCGGATGTGCCCCACGTCCAGCCGCGATCGGCATCCGCGAAGCGGACTTGGTCAAGCCTGATTGCGGGTTTCGCCGCTTCTGCGGAAGCCGTCGGAAGGGGGGAGGGCGCCTGGACTCCGCCGGAAGTCGCATCGGGAGCCGCATGCGCCGTCCCTCCCGTCCAGCCGGTCAGCAGAATCGCCGCCAACGCGATCCATAAATTTTTTCTCATGTGCATCTCTCCTCGTAGTTTGTCGAAGCAGGGGTGAATACGGCCGGGCCGTCTGAAAATTAGCTTTTCCCGGAAAATCCCTTTTCAACGATTTTTCGCCGTCCAAGGACGCCGAAGGCGTTTTGGCTAAGTCTTTCTCTTTCGGGAGCGGATCGGATGAACGATAAGGGACCGTGTGCGCGGCGAAAATCCGGCGGAATCCGGAAAAACGGTTGACGGCAATAGCAGAAAATGGTATGTTATCCATACCAATTGAAAACGGCTTGCGGAAGCACCGCAATTTCCACGCCTTAGCGTCGGAAGTTGCGGTGCTTTTTGTTATCCGCGCCGGAAGCGGAAGGAGGAGTCGCGCATGTCGAGGCGCATCGTTCTGGCGGTGCCGGAGCCGCAGTACGCGGCGAAGCTCGCCAGATATTTGAAGGAGAACAACCCGGACTGGGAGGTGGCGGCGTTCACGCAGGAGGCGGCGCTCGTGCGGCATATCCGCGAAGCGGCCGGCGCCGAGGCGCTGCTCGTTCAGGCGTCTTTGCTCCCTCTCGTTCTCAAGGAGGCCGAAGCGGCAGGTTATCGGGGCAAGCTGATCGCGCTCGCGGAGCGGGACGGAACCGGCCGCGGCGCGGAGATGCCGGAGCTGGCCCAGTACCAGCCCTTGTCCGCGCTGTCCGCGAAGCTTCGCGATCTGCTTGGCGGAGGCCGAAGCGGAGGGAGCGGGAAGCCGTCCGGCACCCAGGTGTGGACCGTCTTCTCCGCTTCGGGAGGAGAGGGGAAAACGACGGCGGCGCTGAACATGGCGAAGCAAGCGGGCGAGCGGGGGTACCGCACGTTCTATCTGAACCTGGAGCCGCTTAACGCGACGGATGTGCTGTTCGGGGCCGGCGAGCCCGATTCGCTGTCCCGTCTGCTGTACTCGCTGCACGCCCGTCCGGAGCAAGCGGCCGAGGAGTGGAACAGCGTGCGCAGGCGCCACCCTTGGCTGCAGGCGGATTATTTCGACGCTCCGGACATGCCGTCGGAACGTCTGGCGATGACGCCGGATCGGCTGAAGTCGCTGCTGGCGACCGTTGCCGATTCCGGGCGCTACGATCTCATTCTCGTCGATCCCGACAGCGGCTGCGGCGATTGGCATCGGGAGCTGCTAGCGCTCAGCGGCCGGATTATATGGCTGACGCTGGACGACGCGCTCGCCCTGCGCAAGGCGGAGAAGCTGGTCCGGCATTGGGAGGACCGCCTGGCCGGGTTTCCGGGCAACGCCGTTTTCGTCGCGAACAAGCACACCGGGCGGAGCTCCAATGCCTGGATCCTGCCGGGACCGGCTCCCGCCGCGCATTTGCCTTACGTTCCGCAGTGGAAGGCGCTTGAGCAGCCGGGGCGGCTGTTCCAGTCGCCGGCATACGGAGGGGCCATCGACCGGCTGCTGGACCTTATGGGCCTCGCGGCGGAGCCGTTGCCGGAGGAGCGAAGGGATGGTGCGCATGAAGGCGGAGGAGCTTACGCCTGCCGAACTGGCTGAGCTGCGGGAAGCGGTGAAGGCCCGGTTGTCATGGGACGCGTCGGTGACGGACGAGCAATTGACGGGGCTGATCGAGTCGGAGCTGTTCCGCTCCGAGCGGGCGCGGCGGATGACGGCGGCGGAACGGGAGGCGGCGGTCCGGCGGCTGTTCCATTCGTTCCGGGGGCTCGACGCCTTGCAGCCGCTTCTCGACGATCCGGACGTGACGGAGATTATGATCAACGGCCATCGGGATATTTACGTCGAGCGGAACGGAGAGCTTCAAGCCGCCGGTCTCGGCTTCGAGAGCCGGGAGCGGCTCGAGGATCTGATCCAGTCGATCGTCGGGAGCGTCAACCGGATCGTCAACGAATCGTCCCCGATCGTCGACGCGCGCTTGCCCGACGGCTCGCGGGTGCACGTCGTGCTGCCGCCCGTCGCGCTGAACGGCCCGACCGTCACGATCCGCCGCTTCCCCCGGCAACCGTTCGACATGGACGCCCTGATCGCCAGAGGCTCGATCACCGGGGAGGCGGCCGCTTTTCTCCGGCTGCTCGTCCGGGCGAAGTACAACCTGTTCATTAGCGGCGGCACGGGCTCCGGCAAGACGACGTTTCTGAACGCGCTGTCCCAGTGGATTCCGCCCGACGAGCGGGTCATTACGATCGAGGACGCGGCCGAACTGCAATTGCGGGGCGTGCCGAATCTGGTGTCGCTGGAGACGCGCAACGCCAATACGGAAGGGAAAGGCCGCATCGGCATGCGGGAGCTGATCCGCGCTTCCCTGCGGATGCGGCCGAACCGGATCATCGTCGGGGAAGTGCGGGGAGAAGAGGCGCTGGATATGCTTCAGGCGATGAACACTGGCCATGAAGGAAGCTTGTCCACCGGTCATGCTAACGGGGCGCGGGATATGATCTCCCGCCTGGAGACGATGGTGCTCGGCGGAGCCGATCTGCCGGTGTCGGTCGTCCGCCAACAGATCGCATCCGCGCTCGACGTCATCGTTCATCTCAGCCGGTTCCGGGACCGAACCCGCCGGGTGACCGAGATTTGCGAGGTGATCGGCTGCCGGGACGGAGAGGTGGAGCTGAGCCCCCTGTTCAAATTCGAGGAGAGGGGAGAGATGAATGGCTTCGTTCAAGGAGGACTCGTCCGGGTGGACAGGCTGAAGCGAACGGACAAGCTTCAATTCGCCGGTTTTGGGGAGGAGGCGGCGGGGTGCCCGATTACCGGATCTACCGGCTAAGCCGGTCTCAGCATATCGGAGCGCTCGTTGCCGCCGGGCTGTTCTGCTATCTGGCGGTATGGACGCTGTACGGCCAGGCGGTCGTCGCTTTGCTGGCCGTACCCGCAGGGTGGTTCGGCCCGCGATTGTATCGCGAACGGCAGCGGCGGCAGCGGCAGGAGCGGCTTCGCAGATCGTTTAAGGACATGCTGCAGGCGCTGTCCTCCCTTCTGTCCGCCGGCCGGTCGGTGGAGAACGCCTTTGCCGCGCTGGAGGACGATTTGGCGCTGCTGATCGGGGATCCACGGGCGGATATTTTGCGCGAGATTCGCGCGGTCGTAAACCGCTGCCGCAATGGCGAGCCTCTGGAAGCGCCGCTTGCGGATTTCGCCGAGCGAAGCGGGCTGGAGGAAGTTCGCAGCTTCGCGGAGGTGTTCGCCATATGCAAGCGGTCCGGAGGCGATCTGGTCGAAGTCGTCCGGCGGACGGCAGGCATGATCGGCGAGAAGATGGAGGTGGAGCAGGAACTGATGGTGCTGATGGCGCAGAAGCGGTTGGAATCGCGGCTAATGATGGGCATGCCGTTCGTGTTCGTCGGGCTGCTCGGCTGGTTTGCCGGCGATTATATGGCGGGTCTTCACCAGGGGATCGGCTGGGTCGTGCTGACGGTCGGACTGCTGCTGTTGGCGTTGTGCTGCTGGTGGATGGTCCGCATTATGGATATCCGCTTATGACGATGATCTCGCTGGCCTTCATTTGGGGCGCGATGCTCCTTCTCTATTTGTGGCTGCTAGGATTGGCCTGGAAGCAAGGACACAACGGGAAAGCCGGAGCGAGGCGAAAGCTTCATCCCTTCCGCGATCCCGCCAGAGCGTTGATTGAACGGCCCCGCATTTACCGCCTGCTGCTGCCCTGGCTGGAAAAGCCGCAAGCCGCGCTCGCCGCGCTTCACGGCGGCGTCTGCACGAAGGACAGACTCGTGCACTGGGCGTCGGAAGCGTTCGGATTGTCGCTGGCGATCGTGCTCGGGGCGGGGCTGCTCGGATTGGCGGCGGGCAGCCCGACGCTGGCGGCGCTGGGAGCGGTGGTGGCGGTCATCGTGCCGATGCTGCGGCACAAGGAGCTGAAGAAGCGCCTTGACGTTCGGCGCCGGACGATTGTGCTGGAGCTGCCGGAGCTGCTCAGCCGGCTGCTGCTGTTGGTCAACGCGGGCGAGACGGTGATGCGCGCGCTGGAGCGGTGCTTGCAGCGGCAAGAGGCGGCCGGGCGAAGCCATCCGCTTTACGCGGAGCTTGGCTACGCGCTGGCGGCGGTCAAGCGCGGAGAGCCGCTGGCGGCCGCGCTGGAGGAATTCGGGCGGCGCTGCGCGGTGCCCGAGGCGAAGCTGTTCGCGACGACGCTGCTCGTCAACTCGAGGCGGGGCGGAGAGATGTTCGTCTCGGCATTGCGGGAACTGTCGCGAACGCTGTGGGAACGGCGGAAGACGGTGGCCAGAACGCTGGGTGAGCAAGCTTCGTCGAGGATGGCTTTTCCGCTGGCGGCCGTTTTTCTCATCATTATGGTGCTGGTCGGGGCGCCGTCGCTGCTGATGATGTCCGAATAGCACCGATTCCAAGGAGGATGCGGAATGAATACGAGCAAACTGCTGCAACGCTGGAGCGCCAAGGCGCTCGTCGCTTTCTGGAGGAGCAAGGAAGGGCTCGGGACGCTGGAGATCGTTCTGATCGCCGCCGTCATTATCGCCATAGCGGTTTTGTTCAAGGACTGGATTCTCGAATTTCTCGAGAAGCTGTTCGGCAAAGTGGACAAGAAGTCGGAAGATGTTTTCTCTTAATCGGTTGAGAGGCTTAGGGCGGCTGGCGCGGTTCGGCAGAGAGACTGCGGGTTCGGTCACGCTGGAGGCGACGATGGTGTTTCCGGTCATTTTGCTGGCGACCTTTATGGTTCTGTTTTTTGCCCTCTATATCGCCCAGGGGGCGCTCGTCTATTACGTCGCGTCGGTCGCCGGCGAACGTACCGCTTACAACTGGTCCAACTCGGCCAGGGAGCTTCGTACGGGCGCCTATCCTGTCGGAAGCTACGACGGGCTGTACTGGCGGCTGCTGGATGACGGCTTGCTGCAGAGCATGTTCGGCCTTGGCGGCGAGGGAACGGCCGTTGGGGGGGATTCCAGCGATGCGGGGACGTCCGGCGGAGGCGGTCTGACCGAACGGAAGCTGAGGGCGGCTTCGTCCGCCTGGGATTCCGCCCTGGTCGGGGAGATGACGTACGAGAACAAAATGCTAATCCGCAGGGTTCGAACGAATGCCGACAGCGCTTCGGTGCCCGAGCCGCTGCGCCGGTTCCGGGGAACGTCCCTCGTCTCGGCTCGAACGTCCGCCGTTGTCGTCGAGCCGGCGGAGTTCATCCGATCGTTCGATCTGGCGCGTTATTACGTGGTGAAGATGAAGGGCGCCAAAGAGGGAGAGGCGTCTTACCGTTCCAAAGCGAAAGCCGTGCTGCAGCGGCGTGTCTCCGCGGGGGGCTGAAGGAGAGGAGGCGGACGAATGCGCGCAGGGCGAAACCGGCGGAGAGAAGGATCGGTATCGGTTTATTTTATCGCGGTGACGGCGGGATTCGTGCTGTTCACCGGCTTGCTGATCGATTTCGCGAGAATCGCGGCGTTTCGCAAGCAGGCCGAGCTGTCGGTCAAATCCGGCGCCCGGTCCGTTCTGTCAGCCTTCGACCCCGAGCTGTACGGCCGCTACGGGCTGTTCGCGCGAGGCGGCGATCCGGCCGACGAGCTGTTTCGGCGGACGCTGGAAGGCAATGTGGAGCCGCGGGACGGGGATTCCTTCCGGCCGCTCGACGTCGAATGGAGCGACGCCGGCGTTCTCGAAAGCCGGCCGCTTGGGTCGCACGACGTTTTTCGCCGGCAAGTGCTGGAGGAGATGAAATATAAGGCGCCGATCGATTTGTCGCTGGAGCTGGCTTCCCGGTTCAAGGGGCTCGCGCCGGCGCTCCAGGAAGCGAAAGCTTCAGTCGACGCGCTGGAGGCGATGCGCCAAGCGTACGACAAGCGGGAGGCCGCGTTGGACGAGGCGCTGGACAACCAGCGAAAAGCCGGCAAGACGTTGGCCGAAGCGCTTGACGCCTTGGTGCCGAGCCCTCCGGTTTCGATGACGGGCGCCAAAACGGCTGGTCGGGCGAACCATCTTCCGGATGCCGCGCTCATGTACGAGGACTACGTGCAGAAGCGGGAATCCGACGCAAGGCGGGCGGCGGAGCACAGCCGCGCCGTCCAGGCCTGGGAGCAAAGGAAAAGCCAGGCCGAGCAGGAAGGGCGGGAATTTTCGGAGCCGGCCCCTTCCGGCGGCAGCCCGCAATATGCCAAGCAGACTTCGGCTTACGAGAAGTCCGTGAAGGAGATGGGCCGACAATTGCAGGCGAAGCCGGATCCTTCGCTGGCGGAGGCTGCGGAGGCGCTGATGCAGGCGAAAGAGCGCCTGGCGGAAGCGGAGGATGCCAACCGGGACATGCAGCGGATCGCCGAGGAAGCCGAAGCGGAGTCGAACGGGCCGGGCTCGAGCGCATCCGCCGGCGAGGACGTCGATCCGGAGGCTTCGATCGGTGACGACAAGGCGGACACGGTCCGGCAGTTGCGCCAATCGGCGAAGGAACTCGTCCTGGAAGCGTCGTTTTTCGCCGAGTACGAGCGGGAGCTTGACGAGCAAGGGAGAGGGGGCGAGGAGAAGACGGCGAAAGCCGCCGAACTGGCTCCGCTGCTTCTCTCCGTCCCCGGCTCGTCGGGACTGTCGAAGGAGCTGCGTTCCGGAATCGGGGAGCTGCAGTCGCTGGAGGCGGAATACCGGTCGAAATACGGAAGCGGGGGTACGGTCATCGCCCGAAGGGAGGAGGCGTTCGCTGCGCATCGCTCCGGGGACGGGGAACGGAAGCGGTTGGAGAGCGAGGCGGACAAGGAATGGAGCGGCGCGTCGGCGTTGCTGGGGGCGTTCACGGGCCGAGCCGGCAGTGACGACGATAACAAAGCGTTCGAGCGGCTTCGAAGCCTGGCCGAGGAGAACTTGAAATGGAACGAGGCCGAAGCGGAGAAGACGGAGGACGCCGGGCTCCATTCCGGTCCGGAAGCGGCGCGCGACGCCTCCATGACCCAGGCCGGCGATTGGCTCCATTCTTTAGCGGAAGCTGCTGCCGGGCAACGGGATTCGCTTTATTTCGCCGAGTACGCGGCGGCAAGGTTTGCGCATGCCGAGCCTTCGGAAGTCAAGGCGGTGCTGAACGGGGACGGCGATGAAGCGTTGGATGCGGCCCATCAGCAGTTGGAATACGTGCTTTATGGCTTTGGCAGCCCTTCCGGGAATCTTGCCGCAGCGTACGGAGAAATTTTCGCTTTCCGGCTGGCGATCCGCACGATGGAAGGATTGATCGAATGCCGGAAATACGGCCATCCACTCGTCGTGCTCGCCGCTGCGCTGCTCTATGCCGTGCAGCATGCCATTGCCGATCTGAATCAACTGCTGGCCGAGGGCAAAATCCCGCTGTCCCGCTATGCGAAGGCCGACACGTACTATATCGATTATTTGCGTATTTTCCTGCTTCTGCACGGCGATTCTTCCGCGCGGATCGCACGCAGCATCGCCGTTATGGAAGCGGAGACGGGCCTGTCTTTCCAGCGGACGTACACGTATGTGAGCGGCGAAGGGACGGCATCGCTGGGGCTGTGGTTTTTCCCCGGGCTGACGAAGGTGTTGGGGCAAGCCGGAAACTGGGGAGGTGTCGTGCGAGACGGCCGCTATGAAGTTACCTGCAAAGCGGAAGACGCCTATCAATAAGGCGGAGCGCAAGTCGGACGGCGGGTCGGTCGCGCTGGAAGCCGCGCTCGTGATGCCGACCTTCCTGCTGGCGGCGCTGTTCCTGATCTTTCTCGTTCAGACATCCGTGACGGCGATGGCGCTGCATGGGGCGCTCTCGCAGACCGTGAGGCAGGCGGCGTCCGAATGGTATCCGGTAGCGCTTGGACTCGATTCCGTACGGGAGACGCCCGTCTATGCGAAGTCGAAGCAGCTTGAGGACAAGCTGGCCGCCGTCGGCGATACGCTCGCGAAATACGGATCGCTGCTTCCTTCTCCGCTCGCGGAATGGGCGGAACAGGCGGCGGACGGCTCCTGGTCCGTTGAACAAATAGCCGCGAGGCGGACGTTCGGAGCTCTGCTAGAGTCATTTTTGGATCGGCGGGTGCTGGAGGCGGACCGGGTTGCCGTCGTCTCGGTGGAGATTCCGGGGACGGACGATCCGAATCAAGCTTTTTTGACCGTGAAGGCGGAATACCGGTTGCCGATGCGCATTCCTTTCGTTGGCCGGAGCCTGACCATTACGGAATCCGCCAGGGAGAGAGTATGGACCGGGGGCTCGCCGTCGAACGCCAAGCTGGAGGACGGGGAGCAGCCCGACGTTCTGAGCTTCGTCTCGTTCGAGCCGAATCCCGCCAGGCGGGGGCGCAAGGTTACGCTGACGTTGCGGGCGAAGCCGGGAGAGAAGGTCGATTTGTCCGTTATTTACAAGAGCGGACTTAGCCAGGCCAAGCATTTGGGCGAGGCGACCGCGGACGCGTCCGGACTTGTGTCCTGGACGTGGCATGTGTCCGGCAATACGACGCCGGGAGAATGGTACTGGGAAGCGATGCCCGAGGACGGGGCGGTTCTGCGGCAATCGTTCGAGGTCGTGCGGGCGGCGGAGCGGTAGTAGGGCTCGCGTCGGCTTGCGGCGGGCTCCAATTTCGCGAAGTGGAGGCGAGAAGGCGTCGTGAACGCAACGGTATGGATAGCGGCATCGCTGCTGCTTGGAATCGCTTGTTGGACCGATTTGCGGAAAATGGTCATTCCGAATGCGCTGACCGTTCCCTTTGCTTTGGGCGGTTTGGCTTATCACGGCATCGCGTCGGGATTCGAAGGCTTGGGTTATGCCGCTCTCGGCGCCGCGGCGGGCATGCTGCCGCTGCTGGCGATGTATGCGTTGCGCGGCATCGGCGGGGGAGACGTCAAATGGTTCGCGGCGTTCGGCATGTGGTCCGGAGCCGGCGCGGCTTGGCAGTTGGTCGTTTGGTCCGTCTTGTTCGCGGGAGGGATTGCCGTTCTGCTGCTTGTTTTGCGGCTTCCCGTTTTCGCTCCGATCGCCGCGAGATGGGCTCCTACCCTGCAGCGTTCGTCTTCGGAACGATTGCGCGGCCGCATGAAATTTCCTTTTATGCTGGCGGTCGCTCCCGCTTTTGTTGTGATCGGAATTTACGGGTGATCGAGGAAGGAGTGCAAGGCAGATGAACGGATACAGGGTCCGCTTCGAGCAGGGACGCGGACATCGCATGGTCGTGGAAGGGGAGCCGCCGATCGGAAGCGGAGAGATCGATCCGATCCAGTTCCGCATGCTGCGAAGCTGCGAGGTGCTGGGCGTTATGAAGCTGGAGACGGAGGAAATGGACGGGGCCGTAGCGCTGCGGTACTATCTGTCCGGCCGGCGCATGTTGTCACAATCGTTTCGAACGGCCAGATGGACGATGGAAGACGCGATGAATGCGCTTTGCCGCCTCGCCGAAGTTTTGGAGCAAGGGCGGGAGTACATGCTGGACTTGGAACGGTACGTCCTGGACGACGATTTTATTTTCGTGGGGGAGAGCTGGCACGATCTGGCGTTAACCTATTTGCCCTTGTGGAGGCAAACGGCGTCCGTCTCGGTTGCGTCCGGCCTGGAGAGGCTGATCGTTCGCTGGCTGATGAACGTCGACGCGCCGGACGGCGCGGCCATGCAGCAATTGCTGCGTTTGGCCGCGTCCCCGGATTTCTCTCCGGCCCTGCTGCGCCGTTACGTCCGGCAGTATTTGGCCGGTCCGGCCGCTTCCGAAGAACGGCCGCAGCTTCGCCCGCCATCGCGCTTGCCCGGCGGAAGCGGGGCGGCGAACGGGCAGCCTCAATCGCGGGATGAGCATTTCGCTTCCCCGGCGGATGGGCGGCGGGAAGAGCCGCCCGGGAACTTCGATTCCCCCCGTCCGGGTTCCCCGCACGGCTCGAAGCCGCTCTTGCAGGCTTTTTCCCGTCTGCAGAAGCCGTTAACCGCTCCGCAAAGCTTGTCCGGATTGCTGGGACAAGAAGACACGCCATGGCACGGGAAGGAAGATGAGGCGGACGGGGGGAAGCCGCCCGAATCCGCCGGCCGCCGGCGGCTTTGGCTGCTGGCCGGTGCCGCCGTCGCGACGGCGGCCGTCTGGAGGTTCGCCTATTCGGCGCACCCCGGCCAACGCAGTCTTCTGCTTTGCTCGGGGTTTACGTTTCTTGTCGCCGGCGCTTGCTTCTTCCTGTGGGACGGGAAGAAGTCCAAGGAGGACAAGCGGAAGATGGCGCCCGGACTTGGCCAGGCTGCTGAGGAAGAGCTGGACAGCCCTTCTTATGTTCGGGCTCACGATGGATGGGAATCGGAGCAAAAGATCGGCGATGCGGGGGTTCTCCCTCGAAGCGAACCGTCCAGGCGATTCGGAGGCCTGAGAGTCGCGCCGCCCCAAGCCGAAGAGGAGCGATGGCCGGAAGACGGAGAATACGGACAGCAGGCGCAGGGGACGGAAGAAGCGAAAACGAGCTGGCTACCTTCCGTGCAAGAGGGAACGAGACTGTTGTCTTCGGAGCGTCAGGTTCCCGGCAGGCCGGATCCTTACTTGGAATGGGAGACCGACGGGGGAAAGCGGAGAATTCGGCTGGAGGGCGATTCGCTTGTCGTCGGACGCTCCAAGGAAGCGGCGCAGCATGTCGACGACACGGATGGCGTCTCGAGAGCGCATTTGGAATTCATCCGCGGCCAAGCCGCCTGGCAGGCGCGGGACCTGGGCTCCCGCAACGGCAGCTGGCTTAACGGGGTTCCGATGGCCCCGTACGAGGTCTACCCGTTGAACAAGGGCGACAGCATCCAGATCGCGTCGTCGCTGTATCGGTATCAGGAGGGTTAAGGGCCGGTTCGCTATCCGAAGGAACAGCCCGAGCCGCTGATTCGGCTCGAGCCGTTCCACCCTGCATTATTTCAATTTCCAAAGCGCGGGAACAATGGGGGGTTCCCATCCGACTAAAGAAGTGTGCGCCTGCAGGCAGACGTACGTTTGGCCGCCGTAGGTCACTTCGTCGCCGACTTTGTAGGCGACATTCGGCGCCCAAGCCGGTGCGGTGGAACCGCCGTCGTCTGCCGCGTTCGTCGTGACCGTCACGGGAGCGCTGGCGGCCGATACGTTGCCGGCGGCGTCGCGGGCGCGCACTGTGAACGTGTAGGCCGTGTTCGGCGACAAGCCGGAGATCGTAGCCGTCGTTCCGGTCGTATCTACGCTGCCGGATCCGTAGCTGACGGTATACCCGGTCACTCCGACGTTGTCGGTGGAAGCGGTCCAGCTCAAACTGACGGAAGTCGAAGTTTTGCCTGTGGCAGTCAGATTCGCCGGAACGGAAGGCGCCGTCGTGTCCGGAGCGGGAGCGCCAGTCGTGACGCTTACCGAATTGCTGGGACCCGACACATTCCCGGCGGCGTCGCGGGCGCGGACGGTGAACGTGTAGGCCGTATTCGGCGTCAATCCGGAGATCGTAGCCGTCGTGCCCGTCGTATTCACGCTGGCCGATCCGTAGCTGACGGTGTATCCGGCTACGCCGACATTATCGGTCGACGCGGTCCAGCTCAGGCTGACGGATGTCGAAGTGACGTTCGAAGCGGCCAAGTTCGACGGGGCG
Source organism: Cohnella thermotolerans DSM 17683 (assembly GCF_000429825.1). Classification (GTDB taxonomy): domain Bacteria; phylum Bacillota; class Bacilli; order Paenibacillales; family Paenibacillaceae; genus Cohnella; species Cohnella thermotolerans. The sequence goes on along the minus strand of NZ_AUCP01000077.1, from coordinate 9,108 downwards.
CTCGGAGCGATCGTGTCCGCCGGAGCGGCAAGCTCGGAAGCCAGCTTGTTCAGCAGCGTCTTGTTGCGGTCGCCGCTGAATTCCCAGAACATCGCGCCCGCAAGGCCGTTCGTCTTCAGATAGGAAGCTTTGTAGCCGATCGAGTCCGCGTCGTCGTAGCTGATGAACGTTTTGTTCGCGGCGTTGTACAAATAGGGCACTTTCGCCGTGTCGTTCCAATAGCGGGTGTAGCCGTTTTTGCCGATATAGTTCGCTTCAAGATCGTAGAAATCGAAGGCGCCGTTCTCCCAAGTGCCGGCCTGGGCCGTTCCCGTGCAGTTCTGATACTGGCCGTTGCCCGCCGCCGGACATCCGGCCCAGCCTCTGCCGTAAAACGGCACGCCCAACACCAGCTTGTTCGCAGGCACGCCCGCTGCGAAGTAGGCCGTGACCGCGGCGTCGACATTGAACGTCGATGCGTTCGGCAAATTCGCGCTGCCCGCGGCCGGATCGTAATAGAGAGGAGCGTTGTGCCCGCTTTGCGTCTGCCATCCGCCGTTCATGTCATAGGTCATGATATTGATCCAGTCGACCGTTTGGGCGATGGCGGACAGTTCGGTGTTCTGGATGAAGGACGGACCCGCGCCGGACGCGATCGTAAGAAGATAGGTTTTGCCATCCGCCGCTCCGGCCGCGTCGAGCTTCTGACGAATCGTCTGCAGAAGCTTCGTATAGTTTTGCTTGTCTTCCGGACGGTAGCTGTTCCCCGGCAAGCCTCCGCTTACCGGATACTCCCAGTCCAGGTCGACGCCGTCGAACTGGTACTTGCGCAGGAAGTCGACGGCGGAGTTGGCGAACGTCTCCCGGGTCGTCGCGTTCGCAGCTACGTCGGAGAAGCGGTTCGACCACGTCCAGCCGCCGACGGAAATGATCGTTTTCAAGTTCGGATTCGCTTGCTTCAATTTAATCAGCTGCTTGAAGTTGCCTCTCAGAGGCTCGTCCCAGGTGTCGCCGGCATTGCTCTTCTGGGCGTCGATCCACGGATCGCCCATGACGATCGTGCCGTTCGGAACGTTGATCGTTCCGACTTCGTCCTGGCACGACCATGTTTGCGGATTCGGTCCGGCCGAATCGGGGTTGCCGTGAATGCCGTTCCAGCAAATGTCGGCGAACGCATAGTTGATGTGCGACACTTTGGAAGCGTCGATGTCGTATACCTGGTAGTTGCGGGTATAAGCTCCCCAAGAAGGATAATAACCGATAATTTTGTAACCGCCGCTCGCGGCCGCATGGGCCGTTCCCGAAGACCAACCCGGCAAAGCCGCCGTTCCCGCAAGCAGCAGCGCCGTCATGACGATCGACAACCATTTGCCGTACAAGCGTTGCGCAAGTTTGCCCATAACTCAATCTCCTCCCATGTTCCTTGCGGAATGAATGACCAAGCCATCTTTCCGTCCTGCCAACGCCAACGGAACGCAAGGCTCTCTCAACTCTCGGACAGACCGCCTCCTCTCGGATCGAATTCGGAGAGAGCGCCCGTCTCTCTCAATGCTATATTCGTTCATTTCCGGGGCGGCCCACAGGGCCAAATTCGAATAAACGAGGGATAACATTGCAAGCCCTAGTTCGCATTGAGGAAATAAATGGGAGATTGGGGGGTGGACAAAAACAAAAAGAGGACTTCCGTTGCAGCAACGGAAATCCTCTTCTGCGATTATAGTTGCATGGCCTTAGACCGGGGCGGATGTCGCTCGACGGCCGGCTCTCGAATTACCGCGCGGATGAACCGGTTACCTCTCGCAAAGCGTCCTCCAGTCGCGGATAGGCGAAGACGAAGCCGTGGTCCAGCGCCTTGCGGGGGTAGGCATGTTGGCCGTGAAGCAGCACGGACTGTTCTCCCAGGACAAGCTTCAGCAGAGAAGCGGGGACGTGGAACCAATGAGGCCTGCGGGTAACTTTGGCCAGCGTCCGTCCGAATTGGTCGTTGTTGACCGGATCGGGGGCGACGGCGTTGACCGCGCCCGACAAGGCCGGATTGTCCAGACTGAACAAAATGAGGGAGACCATGTCCTTCAGATGAATCCATGGGAATCCTTGAGTGCCGCTGCCCATTCGGCCGCCGGCGAACAGCCGGTAAGGGAGACGGAGCAGCGGGAACGAACCGCCCTTCCGGCCGAGCACCATGCTGATCCGGAGCTTGACGATGCGTTCGACCGGAATGCGGTCCACCGCTTCTTCCCAGGCAACGACGGTACTGCCCAGGAAATCCTCGGGATTGGCCGGGGAGCTCTCGTCGAACCATCCGTAGGCGGCGGTCCGCTCCACGCGCTCCCGTTCCGAAGCCGGCCAATCGGAACCCTCTTCGCCGGCCAATCTCATCGAGCGCAGCAATTGTTCGACGTCCGAGCCGTCCGGCTCCGAACCGGAAGCGGGCCGATCCGTCCCGTCCAACCCGGCGCTTCCGAACGGCGCTTCTTCCGCTCGCTCGACGCCTTTTTCCCGGCCTTCCGGTCTCCCGGGCGTAAATCCCCGGATACCGGCGAGGTCCGCCGTAACGGACGCCATCGGCTCCTCCGGCGGCGCTTCCCGGCCGGGCTTCGGACGCGCTCGTCTTTTTCCCCGCAAAATGGGGGAATGGGAGTGCCCGTAAAGCGAGATGCCGGAGGCGCTCACCAGCACTTTGGGCGGGTCGTCCATCCGGCGGACGATGTCTGAAATATGCAGCGCTGTTTGGGTTCTGGAGATGAGAATGCGCCGTTTCGTCTCTTCGGTCCAACGCTTGCCGACCGATTCGCCGGCCAGGTTGACGATCGCGTCGATTCCGTTCCAGCGCCCCGGGTTGTCCGACCATTCCTCCCAGGTGACATAGAGAAAGCCCGCGGCCGGAGCCGCAGGCAATTGGCGAGTCACGATCCATACTTCATCTCCGCGGTCAAGCAGGGCTTTCGAGAGCGCCGTCCCGATAAACCCCGTTCCGCCGCATATCATTACACGCATCTGATCGCATCCCTTTTTTGCGTTATTGCTTCTCGATGGCGACGATCGTCAGCTGCTTCACTTGCTGTCCGTCGGCTTCCACCGTGTTCTCCTTGTACTGGAACTTGACCGCAGCGCCTTCGTCCCAATCGGCAATTTGGTCCGACACATTCGAATCGATCTGGAATGCGGTCGGCTGCCCGTTGAATTCGATCTCGATGGAATGGTTGTCGATCTGCCCGTTATAGGTTCCGGTTCCTTCCTTCGTCTCGCCGACGGTGGCGGGATCGGACACGGAATCCGACGCGGACGGCGAGACGGAAGCCGGCGCGCTGGCGCTCGGGCTGCTCGCCGCCGAGTTGTTGTTATGGTTGTCGTTGCTGCACGCCGTTCCCATCAGAAGCAAGGACAGGACGGCGACCGTCAGGGCTGAATGTTTGCCGAATCGATTCATTACGCGGCACCTCCGGAGTTAATCTGATTGTCTAAGTTGCGTTCGCACTCTCAAGAGGTTAGACGGTTTGCGGGCCCAAAGGTTTCGTTTTTTGCCTCTTCGAAAAGAAGATAGAGGGTCGTCAACCCCTTTTTCGGCGGCTCGTCCGACCCTCAGTGGAGCAGGTGGCGATAGGAAGAATAGTCGATCCCGTTCTTCTCGAGGAAGCTGATCAGAAATTTATGGTCGCGCTTCGGCGTCGCCAGTATGTACCCTTCGATGCAATGGGCTTCCGTCACTTCGGAGGCGCCGCTCTCCACCGCCAATTGGCCGATCCGGGCCGCGATGGAATGCTTGGCGATGTCCCGGAACGCGCTCGGCACCGGGGACGTCAGTTTATCGAGCATGGCTCTGGAACGGTCCGTCCATAGCGGCCGGCTGCGTTCGACCCAATAATTTTGCCAATCGAGCTTGGACTTGCCGTCCTTCTTCGGAAGCACCTTGAGAAATTTGCGGAACATGAAAAATCCGCCGATGCTCACGAACGCGACCAGCACGACCGTCCAGAAGGCGATAAAGTACAGAAACCATTCGGGGGTCGAATTCATCTTCAATCACCTCATCTTGAAATTATACCGCATTTCTAGATTTATTTCGACGTTCGCGCTACAATAAGGTTTGATCTGAGAGGACGCGCCCCGGTCCGTCGGGAGCGCGGGAGCGGACCAGAAAGGGGTATTCCATGCTGAAGATCGGTTCTCACGTTTCGTTCTCCGATAAAGGGCTGCTGACCGCAACCGAAGAAGCGCTATCCTACGGTTCCAGCACCTTTATGATTTATACCGGAGCTCCGCAGAACACGCGGCGCAAGCCGATCGAGGATTTGTTCATTCCCGAGGGCAAGGAAGCGATGGCCAAAGCGGGAATCGGCGAAATCGTCGTGCACGCTCCGTACATTATCAATCTCGGGTCCTATAAAGATGATACTTTCGAACTCGCGGTTCGTTTCCTTCAGGAAGAGATTCACAGAACGGACAAGATCGGCGTCAAAAATATCGTGCTTCATCCGGGCGCTTACACGGACAAGGATCCGGAATACGGCGTCGCGCGCATCGCCGAAGGGCTGAACGAGGTGCTGGAAGGGACGAAGGAGACCGACGTCAACATCGCGCTGGAGACGATGGCCGGCAAAGGTTCGGAGATCGGCCGCACGTTCGAGGAGCTGGCAAGCATCATCGAGCGCGTGCGGGACAACCATCGGCTGACCGTCTGCATGGACACCTGCCATATGCACGACGCCGGTTACGACATCGTGGGCGACATCGACGGCGTGCTGCGCCAGTTCGACGACATCATCGGCCTGGACCGGGTGGCCGTCGTCCATATCAACGACAGCAAAAATCCGCAAGGCGCGGCGAAGGACCGCCACGCTCCGATCGGTTCCGGCTGGATCGGCTTCGAGGCGATCAACCGGGTCGTCCATCACGATGCGCTTAAAGGCCGCCCGTTCATTCTCGAGACCCCGTGGATCGGCAAAAACGACAAAACCGTGCGCCCGATGTACGAAGCGGAGATCGCGCTGCTGCGCGCGGACGTGGAAGAACGGTTCGGCGGCGGCTTCCTGGAGGACGTCGAGCGGCTGCACCATTTTTACGATAAATCGGGCATCGTTCCCCGCCGGTACGTGCTGGAGACGTGGGAGCTGCTCAAGTCCGACGCCAAAGCGAGAAAAGCCGATCCGCGCGAGCCGCTGGAACGTCTCTACGATTTGGCGATCGAGAACAAGGTGTTGGACGGCGATTACAGTGAAGAACAAATCAACCTGCGTCTTACCGCCAGCCTTGCGGGCAAGGAATGGCTAAAGCAAGCGTAGGAAAGGAAAGTCGAGAGGAAGAGGCCATACGATGAGTCAACAAGTCTATCAAACGAAGCCGTCGGGCGAGGACAAGAGCCGCCGCGCGCGAATGCTCATTCTATGCCCGGACCGGGCGGGCATCGTGGCGACGGTGTCGCAGTTCCTTTACGAGCAAGGCGCGAACATCGTGCAGTCCGACCAATATACGATGGATCCCGAGGGCGGCATGTTTTTCATGCGGATCGAGTTCGACCTGAACAATCTCGAGAGCTCGCTGCCGGCGCTGCAGGAAGATTTCGCGAGAGTCGCCGACCGGTTCTCGATGAAGTGGAGCATTTATCGCGCCGGCCGCCGCAAGCGCATCGCCGTGCTCGTCTCCAAGGAAGACCATTGCCTGCTGGAACTGTTGTGGCAGTGGCAATCGGGCGATCTGGACGCGGACATCAGCATGGTGATCAGCAACCATGAAGACATGCGCCAGCTCGTCGAATCCTACGGGATTCCTTACCACTACATTCCGGTCACGCCGGAGACGAAGGCGGAAGCGGAGCGCCAGCAGCTCGAACTGACCGAGGGCAAAGTGGATCTCGTCATTTTGGCGCGCTACATGCAGATTGTCACCCCCAGGTTCATCGAGCGGTTCCCGAACCGCATCATCAACATCCACCATTCGTTCCTTCCGGCATTCGTCGGCGGCAAGCCGTATCATCAGGCGTACAGCCGCGGCGTCAAGCTGATCGGCGCGACCGCGCATTACGTGACGGAGGAACTCGACGCCGGCCCGATCATCGAGCAGGACGTCCAGCGCGTCAGCCATCGCGAGAACGTCAGCGAGCTTAAGCGGATGGGCCGCCACATCGAGCGGACCGTGCTTGCGCGCGCCGTCAAATGGCACGTCGAAGACCGGATCGTCGTGTATCAGAACAAAACGGTTGTCTTCGTCTAATTCCGAATGGCTGCAGCTTGTCCGTACAAGTTGTCTGTACAAGTGTGGTAAAACAGGGGTTAGCGTGGTACAATAGGCAAGACTGACATGTTCGCGCGTCGGCAAAACGAATGTTTTGCCCCGGCACGGGCATGAACGTTCGTGCAAATGTAAAGAGGAGGCCTTTAAGCGTTATGACTGTAAGCTCGAAATCGATCGAACAATTATCCGTAACGACAATTCGAACCCTGGCGATCGACGCCATCGAGAAAGCGAAGTCCGGACACCCGGGCATGCCGATGGGCGCCGCTCCGATGGGTTATCAGTTGTTTGCCAAGACGATGAAGCATAATCCGTCGAATCCTTCGTGGATCAACCGCGACCGGTTCGTGCTGTCCGCCGGCCACGGCTCCATGCTGCTGTATGCGCTGCTCCATCTGAGCGGCTACGATCTGCCTTTGGAAGAAATCAAGAACTTCCGCCAATGGAATTCGCTGACCCCGGGGCATCCGGAGTTCGGCCACACGGCGGGCGTCGACGCGACGACCGGTCCGCTCGGCCAAGGCTTCGGCATGGCCGTCGGTATGGCGATGGCGGAAGCGCAGCTCGGCGCGACCTACAACCGCGAAGGCTACGATCTGATCAACCACTATACTTACGTGATCTGCGGCGACGGCGACCTGTCGGAAGGCATCTCCTCCGAAGCAGCGTCTCTGGCCGGCCACTTGCAATTGGGCAAGCTGATCGTGCTTTACGATTCGAACGATATTTCCCTTGACGGCGAGCTGAGCCTGTCGTTCTCCGAAAATGTGGCCAAACGCTTCGAGGGCTATCAATGGCAAGTGCTGCGCGTAGAGGACGGCAACGATCTCGACGCGTTGGCGAAGGCGATCGCGACGGCGCAAGCCGAGACGTCCAAGCCGACCCTGATCGAAGTGAAAACCGTCATCGGCTACGGTTCCCCGAACAAAGGCGGCAAGGGCGGCCACGCCGGCCCGCACGGCTCTCCGCTCGGCGCGGAAGAAGCCAAGCTGACCAAAGCCTTCTACGGATGGGATTATCCGGAGTTCCACGTTCCGGACGAAGTTCGCGCTCACTTCGCGGAAGTGAAGAAGCAAGGCGAAGCGGCCAACGCCGCCTGGAACGAGCTGTTCGCGAAATACAAAGCGGCTTATCCGGAATTGGCCGCCCAATTCGAGACGGCGACGGGCCGCAAGCTGCCGGCCGGCTGGGACGCCGATCTTCCGAAGTACACGCCGGAAGACAAGCCGGTATCGACCCGCGTCGCTTCCGGCAACGCGCTGAACGGCCTGGCGAAGAACGTGCCTCACCTGGTGGGCGGTTCCGCCGACCTGGAGAGCTCGACGATGACCCATCTCAAAGGTCTGCCGATCTACAAGGCCGGCCAATACGACGGCCGCAACATCTACTTCGGCATTCGCGAATTCGCGATGGCCGCTGCGATGAACGGCATTTCGCTGCACGGCGGGCTTAAAGTATTCGGCGGCACGTTCTTCGTGTTCACCGACTATTTGCGCCCGGCCGTCCGCTTGGCTGCCCTGATGAAGCAGCCGGTCGTATACGTGCTGACGCACGATTCGATCGCCGTCGGCGAAGACGGACCGACGCACGAGCCGATCGAGCAACTCGCTTCGATCCGCGTTATCCCGGGTCTGACCGTCATTCGTCCGGCCGACGCCAACGAGACCTCCGCGGCATGGGCTTACGCGCTGGAGAACAACGACAATCCCGTCGCGCTCGTTCTGACCCGCCAAAACCTGCCGATTCTTGCAGGCACGGCCGAGCTGGCGCGCGAAGGTGTCAAGAAAGGCGGTTACATCGTATCCGAAGCCGCTAACGGACAACCTCAAGGCATCCTGATCGCCACCGGTTCCGAAGTGCAGCTCGCCGTCGCTTCCCAGAAGGCGTTGGCCGAGCAAGGCATCCACGTCCGCGTCGTCAGCCTGCCGAGCTGGGATCTGTTCGACAAGCAGCCGCAAGAATACCGCGACAGCGTTATTCCGAAGACGATCAAAGCCCGTCTGGCCATCGAGATGGCGCATCCGTTCGGCTGGGATCGCTTCGTCGGCGACAGCGGCGCCGTCATGGGCATCGACAAGTTCGGCGCTTCCGCACCGGGCGACCGCGTCATCAAGGAATACGGCTTCACGGTCGAGAACGTCGTCGAACAGTTCAAGAAGCTGCTGTAAGCCAATCGGGGAGAGGAAGTCGCGCACATGTCGCAATTCGACAACGTATCCGTCGTCAAACAGGCGAATATTTATTTCGACGGCAAGGTAACGAGCCGCACGGTGAAATTCGCAGACGGCACGCACAAGACGCTGGGCATCATGCTGCCGGGCGAATATGAATTCGGCACGGCCCAGCAGGAAGTCATGGAGATTCTGGCCGGCGAGCTGACCGTTCAGCTTCCGGGCAGCGAAGAGTGGATCTCCATCTCCGGTACCGGCGAATTTACCGTGCCGGCGAACTCGAAATTCAAGCTGAAAGTGACGCAAACGACCGATTACGTCTGCTCTTATCTGTAGAAGCGCGCGTTAGGTTGCTGCGGCAGGAACGGCCCCGACGAGGGGCCGTTCTTTTTTCAACATTATAGAATTTATAAATTTTGGGGTGGGAGCAGGTCTTCCGCCTGATTTCTGTTTTTGGTAAGGTTAGGATATGGAGACGAACATCTTGAAACGAATCTTCTTTGATGAGCGAGGGCACTGGGATCGGTTTGTGGCAAAACATGGTGGCAAGCTGCGTGCCAATGTGCGGAAAGAAGTAGAGAAGTTCCGTCGATGCGGGGATCCCAGAAACGGTTTTAAGCTGATGGTATGTGAAGGATGTCATGACCTACGGCTCGTTCCGTATCGTTGTAAAGGAAGATTCTGTACGACCTGTTCATGCGGAGAAACAGAGGAATGGGCACGTCTC
>NZ_AUCP01000076.1 GCF_000429825.1 Cohnella thermotolerans DSM 17683 | reverse complement strand
CGGTGCACGAACCTTCCTCTGCTATGCGGAAGAGATGGCGACGCGCGGGATACAGTCAGCGTGTAGGAAAATACGGAAGAGGCCAAGGGGACACTCTCAGATGGAAGAACCCGACTGATCGAGTCTACAGGGGGAGAAGGAACATTCCCGTCGGTAGCACCTACTGGCATTTTCCCAAGGACAGCCCAAGATCGTAAACACCTATTTTTCGTCCCTTCGGGCCGCTCCCGCGCTTCGCTTGGGCTGCGTCCCCCACCGGGACCATTACATTCAGTTTTCAAGGTACAAAAATCATAAGAGCAACCCCCAAATCAGGAGCTGCTCTTAGCATACAAGGGGGAAGCGGCATGAGAATATTAATCGTAGAAGACGAGGTGAATCTGGCGGAAGCGCTGACGCAGATTCTGAAGAAGCACCATTACTCCGTCGATGCCGTTCACGACGGCTTGACGGGACTGGATAACGCGCTGAGCGGCATTTACGATCTGCTGCTGCTCGATGTCATGCTTCCCGGAATGGACGGAATGAAGCTGCTTAGAACGATTCGCGCCGAGGGCATTCCGACGCCGGTCATCATGCTGACGGCCAAAGGCGAGATTCCCGACAAGATCGCGGGCCTCGATTACGGCGCCGACGACTATGTCGCCAAGCCGTTCTCGACGGAGGAGCTGCTTGCGCGCATTCGGGCGGCGCTGAGGCGCAAGGGCGAGGTGGTGCCGGAGGACGGGCTTCGGTTCGGCGACATCGAGCTTCACCCGAGTACCCTCAAGCTCTCGTGCAAGGGCAAGGAGTTGAAGCTGATTCTGAAGGAGAGCGAGCTGCTGGAGCTGCTGATCACGAGGAAGCAGGCGGTCACCTCGAAGGAGCAAATGATCGAGAAGCTGTGGGGCTTCGACTCGGACGCGGAGCATAACAACGTGGAGGTGTACATCTCTTTCTTGAGGAAAAAGCTCACCTTCCTGAATTCCGCGGTGTGCATCAACACGATCCGAGGCGTAGGCTACGTATTGGAGGCGACCTCGTAATGTTCAACAAGCTGCGCAACCGCTTCCTTCTGATGAACATGGTCATCATCTCCGTCCTCATGCTCGCGGCTTTCGCGACCATCTATACGATCACGTATCAGAATGTAAGGAACGACATCGCGATGGAGCTGCACCGCGTGGCCGACACGTATCGCAAAGCGAACGGCGCCCCCGGCCGCCCGCGGCAGGGCGGGGACATTCCGCCGCAGCAAGCGGCTTCCCGCGAACCGGGGCCGCCGGACCGCTCGGTCTCCTTCGCGCTGCAGACGGACGAACAGTGGAACATCGTCAAGACGAACTCCCGCTTCGATATGGACAGCGAGTTCTATGCGCTGGCCGTGAAGAAGGCCGCCGCCTCGCCTTCGGAGTTCGGCCAAGTCACGCTGGACGGAACGAGGTGGGCCTACAACGTGCAGCACAACCCGCAGGGCTATACGCTGGTCTACCTGGATGTCACCGCCCAGCGCAAAATTCTCCTGAATCTCGTCTACACCTTTTCCGCCGTAGGCATCGTTATGCTGGGCCTCATTTACCTGACGAGCCGGTACTTCGCGAACCGGTCCATCGCACCGGTCAAGGAAGCCTTCGACAAGCAGAAGCGGTTCATCGCCGACGCTTCCCACGAGCTAAAGACGCCGCTGGCGGTCATCAACACTAACGCGGACGTCCTGCTGGCGAACGGCGAAGACACGATCCGCGAGCAATCGAAGTGGCTGCACCATATCAAGTCGGAGACGGAGCGCATGAAGACGCTCACCAACGATCTCCTCTACCTCACCGAAATGGTTGACGCCCGGACGCGGATCATCCGCGTCCCGTTCGACTTGAGCGAAGCCGTCGAGAGCGTCATCCTCACGATGGAAGCCGTCATCTACGAGAAGGATCTCGTCCTCGACTACGACATCGAACCCGGCCTCATCGCAACCGGCAATAGCGAACAGTTGAAGCAAGTCGTCATGATTCTGCTGGACAACGCTGTTAAGTACACCAATCCCAAAGGTTCGATCAACCTCTCGCTGAAGAAGAAGCAGAGCCATATCTCGCTCTCGGCAACCAACACCGGCGAAGGCATCCCCCCGGAGCATCTGGACAAGATCTTCGATCGCTTCTACCGCGTCGATCCCTCCAGATCGCGCAAACGCGGCGGCTACGGCCTCGGCCTCGCCATCGCGAAGTCGATCGTGGAGCAGCACCGTGGAAGAATCTACGCGAAGAGCGTGCCGAACGAGACGACGACGTTCTACGTGCAGTTGCCTTTGACGGCGGGGAAGTAGGCAGCTTACCCGAAGGATTTCCACGTCGGTTTTTATGTTGAAACCCCCGCCGAGGTCGACCGGTTCTATGACAAAATTGCAGCCGCCAATATGCCCGTGGATCATGAACCCCGAAACATGAGGGGCGGTTAAACGTTGTATTTCACGGCGCTGACGTGCTTCATCCGTTAAGCCGAACAGGGCGTCCGGTTGGACGCCCTGTTGCGTTGCTTCCGCTGTATGACTGTTTATTCGACATTGCTGTGACGGCTCAACGCCCCGCTGTTGCTTACGTTTCGAATTTCGGCGAACTCCAGGCATATCGCATCCAGAACCAGGTGCACGCATTGGTCGAATAGCGAACCCAACGGCTGAATGCTCGCCGCTTCGCCTTCCTTGCGGTATTTGGTTGCGGCCGGGATATGCACCACTCGCGTCGCGCAGGAACCGAGCGGAGATTGCTTTTCGGTGGTGACCCCGATGACCGTGCAGCCCAGTTCCCGCGCCTTCTCCGCCACCCAGACCACGTTTTTGGTCGTTCCCGATCCGGACACCGCGACCAGAATATCCCCTTCCGCCATGGACGGGGTGATCGTCTCGCCCACGGCATACGAGACAGCGCCAAGATGCATCATCCGCATCGCAAACGATTTGGCCATGAACCCCGATCGGCCCTCTCCGACGGCAAATATCCGTTTTCCTTCCGTGAGCAGCTTTGCCGTATCCGCGATTGTTTGCGCTTCAATCTTATTCAGGACGGTTTCGATTTCCGCGACAATCGATTGAATTTTACTCATAAAGCCTGTATCTCCTTTTGCTTATTAATGACGTTCCGGAATAGGAACGCCTCCTCGCGGGGGTCATCCGCCTTGGTGATGGCGGAACCGACGATGATCACGTGCGGATCGAAAGCCATGAAGCCCGGCAGCGAAGCCAGCTTAATTCCTCCGGCTATGGCCGTCTTCATGCCGGCAGGCGCTTTAGTTCCCCCTGCCCATCCGCCGCTCTGCAGCGCCTGCCCCGCTTGCTCCTGCTCATCCTTGCTTACATGATAGCACAGGATGGCGTCCGTAAAGCGGTACAGCGCCGCCTTCTGCTCCTCGGACGTATGAAGCAGGTCGATCATCGCCGTTCGGCCGAACTTGGCCGCCGTGTCCATGCAAGCCTCCACCGTGACCATAGGAGCGGCTCCCATGACGGTCGCTACGTCCGCACCCGCCTTGAAGCAAAGCTCGAATTCATAGCGGGCATTGTCGAACGTCTTCATATCCGCCACGACGGTCTTCTCCGGGAATTCCCTTTTTAGAGCCGTTACGCTGTCCATCCCGAATTCCTTAATAAGCGAAGTTCCGACTTCAATCCAATCCACATGCTCCCGAACGGTTCTCGCCATTCGGATCGCTTCGGGAATCGTCATCCGGTCCAGAGCGAGCTGAATATTCAATGCGCCTTAACCTCCAGATTCATCGCAGTTTGTTGTTCCTTGGCCTTCCTGACCATAAGCGTGAGGATGACGGAGATCAGCAGCGAGCCTGCCATAAAGATATAGGAAGCGCTGAACCCGCCCGTCGCTCCGTTCAAATAGCCGACCGCATAAGAGCCGACGAACGAACCGAGCGCGCCCATGCTGTTGATCAAAGCCATCGCGCCGCCCGCCACGTTGCGGGGCAGCACCTCGGGGATAATGGCGAAGAAAGGCCCGTAAGGCGCATACATCGCTCCGCCCGCAATCGTCAGGAGAACGTAAGATAGCCAAAAGTTGTCCGGCCCGATCGCGTAAGACGCATAGAAAGCGATTGCACCGACGAGAAGGAAAAACCATACGAAGCCTCTGCGATTCAACGTTTTGTCCGACAGGTAGGAGACGACCAGCATCAGGATGACCGCCAGAAGATAAGGAATGGAAGACAGCCATCCGGTCGAGACCATCGTCATGTTCGGAGCGGCCCGGATAATGGAAGGAAGCCAGAGAACGAAACCGTAAACCCCGATGCTCCAGAAAAAGTATTGGAGGCTTAATTTGACGACAAGCGGAGAGCGGAACGCCTCGCGATAATTTTTAACCGCTTTCAAATCGGCTTGTTCGCGATTCAGCTCGTCTTGAAGCGCTTGCTTCTCGCCGGCCGTTAACCATTTGGCTTCTTCCGGCTTGTCGTTCACCAGCTTCCACCAGAAGAACGCCCAGATGACCGCCGGAAGGCCTTCGATAATAAACATCCATCTCCAGCCGATGGAATTGACCAGATAGCCGGAGAGAACCGACATCCACAGCACGGTCGCCGGATTGCCGAGGATGAGGAACGTATTGGCCCGGGAGCGCTCCTTCTTCGTAAACCAGTGGCTTAAAAAGATCAGCATGGCGGGCATAACAGCGCTCTCAACGACGCCAAGCAGGAAGCGGATTCCGATCAGCAGATATACGTTGGTGACAAAGCCGATGGCGGAGGCCAGAAGGCCCCACAAGATGAGCGCCCAGAAAATCAGCCTTTTGGCGCTTTTATTCTCCGCATAATAAGCGCCCGGAACCTGGAAGAAGAAGTATCCCAGAAAAAACAGCGCGCCCAGAAGCGACGACGTGGCGGAAGTAATGTGCAGGTCTTCGGCCATCCCGGCGGCCGCGCCGAAGCCGTAATTCGCGCGGTCCAAATAAGCAAGGCTGTACGTAATGAAGATAACGGGGATCAACCGAAACCAGCGGCTTGCCGCTAATGGAGCATGACTCATGAGCAGGTCACTCCTTTGAGATTGTAGTTTAGAAATGCGGTCAACCCGGCTTCATCCGGATAACCGTCGTGATCACCGTACGTTTGGACCGCCATCGCCCCGATCGCATGCCCCCGCATGACCGACTGTTCGATGTCCAGGCCGCGCAGCATGCCGCTGATCAGTCCGACGGCGAAGCCGTCTCCGGCCCCCACCGTATCGACGACCCGTTCGACCTTGAACCCGGGCACGATTCCTTCCCCGGACGGGCCGCAATAATAGGCCCCTTCCGGTCCAAGCTTCACGACGACAAGCTTTACGCCATGCCGCCGATAGAACTCCGCAATCGCTTTCAAATCGCGCGTGCCGGTAAGCAGCTCCGCTTCGTGAATGCCGGGCATGACCCAGTCCGCCTGGAACGCGAACGCATTCGTTACGGCGATCATCTCTTCCTGTGACGGCCAGAGCGAAGGCCGCAAATTCGGGTCGAACGAGACGGTTCGTCCCGCTTCCTTCATCGCTTCGATGGCCATGCCGGCAAATTCGCGCGTATGTGCGGACAAGGCGAGCGGAATGCCGGTCGCGTGCAAATGTCTGGAGCCGAGGAAATAGCCGCGGTCCAGATCGGAGGGGCCCATGAAGCTGGCCGCCGACCCCTTCCGGAAGTACTGAACCTCCGGATCGCCTTCCGCAACGCGGGATTTCAACTGGAATCCGGTCGGGTGAACATCGTCGCTTGTCACTCGATCGATATTGACCTTTTCTGCCGACAACCGTTCCTTGATAAATTCCCCGAACGCATCGCGGCCTACCTTGCTCACCCATCCGCAGCGCAATCCCAGCCGGGCGAGTCCGATCGCCACATTCGCTTCCGCCCCCGCCAGCCGGCGGGTATAGCGGTCGACGTGCCGCAACGGCCCCGCCTCATCGGCGACGAACATCGCCATCGCTTCGCCGAACGTTACCGCATCCAACTTGGTCATCGGGTTCCTATCCTTTCGTTTAAGCCCCTTTCAGCAGGGCGATATATTCAGGCAGCAAGCTTGCATCGGGCAACGGGAACTCTATGGCTCGAAGCGCATCCGAAGGCAGCAGCCGCAGCAGTTCCCTCCAGCCCGCTCCGGGCTCACGGGGTATCGGAAGCGTTTGCATTCGAGCTCCATGCTGTTCGACATGCTTGCAATGAATGTACACAACATGATCCCTTAAACGTTCGGCCGCAGTCCGCGCATTCTCGCCGCAATAAGACCAGTTCCCGATATCGAAGGTCATCGATACCGGAAGCGCCGCCTGCGCAACCGCCCCAAAGAAGGCTTGCAACGGCTCCAACCTGCCGCCATAGTCGGTCTGGTCGTTTTCCACCGTTAGCGTGATCGCCTCCCCGGCCCGACGGTCTCGCTCCAAAACCCGGGATAATGCGCTTACATCGGATCGAAAACGATCGTAATGGCCAAGCGGCATCTTCACCATATCCGCCTGAATCGCACGCGCTTCCCGGAGCGCGATTGCCAGACCGGCTTCATTCAACTCGCCGCTCGGCAGCCATAATTCAATCGGGGCCGAATATACGCCATGCAACCGATATTGCTCCAGCGTTCTTCTGCACGGATCCAGCGGCGGTTCGCCGGGGGGAAACAGTTCGCGCCGGATCTCCATTCCTTGGCCGCCGCTTGCCGCAATCAGGGCGGCATAAGCGTCTAGGCAATCCGCATCTACCTTCGGCTGCCCGAACACGGAAGTCGGAACGATAATTCTGCTCGTGTAAACCACCTCTCATAAACCGATTTACTAAATCGGTTTATCTGTTTGAGCCGATTATACTCCAACGCTTTTTTAATTTCAAGCGCTTGAATGAAAATGGCAAAAATTTAGGGAAGCCGCCCGGCTTCCCCACTGTGGGCGCACCCCGTTCGCGCGCACCTAGCTACGGGCGAACCTCTCTACGGGCGAATCCCTCCCTGCGAGGATTCGCGAACGATCAGGGTGCATTCATATGTCATCTCCCGGGGCGGCTGTTGATCCGAAGGCTGTTCCGCCTTGATTCGCTCATGAAGCAGCCTCCCCGCAGCCCTGCCCATCTCCGCGGAAGGCTGGCTAATGGTGGTCAGTGTCGGCGACAGCAGGTGCGCGAACGGAATATTATCGAACACCAGCAGCGCCAGTTCCTCCGGAACCCGAATCCGGTTCTCCTTGATATAAGCCAGAATCTCCATCAACACCAGGTCGTTGCCGGCAATAATCGCCGTCGGCTTGTCTTCCCGGCTTAACAAGCTTTGCAGCCTGCCGCGAATTTGGCCGATTTCGCAGTTGATCGTCAAATCCCGGCTCGAATCCAGCCCCAATTCCTGGACCGCCCGTTTGAACCCTTCCACCCGATCGATCCGCGAACTGATCGTCAGAGGCGCCGTCAGGATCGCAATCTTCCTGTGCCCTTGATCCGCGAGATGTTTGACGGCCTGATAGACGGCGTCGGCGTTGTTCGCGACAACCGTATCCGTATGAACGCCTTCCACCTTGCGGTCGACGAACAGAATCGGAATGCGCTGCTTCGTCAATTTTTTGTATAACGATTTGTTTTTCCCTGTCGGGAACAGAATCATGCCGTCGACCTGCTTGGCCTGCAGCATCTCGATATACGACTTCTCCTTGTCCCCGTCTTCGTCCGTGTTGCACAGAATGACATTCATTCCTTGCTCCTGATAGTAATCTTCAATCGCCCGGCATATTTCGGTGGAGAAGCTGTGCATAATATTGGCCACAATAACGCCGATCGTCGACGAGCGCTTCTGCTTCAAGCTTCGGGCCAATACATTCGGTCTATAATCGAGTTCCTTAATCGCTTGTTCAATCTTTTTTCTCGTCTCTACGCTCATGTACTCGTAACGTTTGCTCAAATATTGGGACACAGTGCTTTTGGACACACCGGCTTTCTCGGCAACATCCGCCATCGTAACATTGACCACGTTGTCCTACCTCCAGCTTGTCGGGCCGCTTCCTAAATCGATTTATTTTTTCTGCAAAAAAAAGTCTCTCACGGCTATGTTATCAAGCGGCCGCGAGAGGCGCAATCCCCTTCGGCGGAACCGGCTGCCGAGCGGTCTCCATCGAAACGTCCGGACTGCTGTTGACTATAGGCGCAACGTTTCGTTTTTCGGCAGAATCCCTTTGAGATACTCGGTCAGTTCTTTGGCCGCTTTCTCATGGGCCAATTTTCCGGGATGGTTTCTGGCGCCTGCCGTCTCTTCGGTCATATTGGGAAGTTGGAAAACGGAAACTTTCCGGTCCCCCGTCGTCTTCGTATAAGCATCGACAGCGCGGTAGATCGCCGGCATCATCGGGGTTCCCAGCATTCCATAGGCCCAGACGATATGGGCTTTCTTATTATACTTTCTGAGCTTGAGAAGAAAATTCCGGGCCGCTTCCTCGAAGGAATGTAAATCCTCCTCGTTAAAGGTGCCGTCTTCATTGAGTCGTTGCTTATGCGATTCTCCGGTTCCTTCGTCTCTCCATGCCGGCGAGTGAAAAGCTCCTCCATCGTTAGTGCCCAGATTCACCACTACCACATCCGGCTGCCAGGAATCGAAGTCGTTTGGCTGAAATGCCCCCAATGCTTCATTCTTCTCGCCCGTGAGAAGACCGCAAACTTTCTCGTAGTAGTCCGGAATATTCGCACGCGGATTGTTATCCCAGCTCGTCAGGACGCCCCATCCGCTTTGCGAGAGAATCCGGTATTCCGCGTTCAAAGCTTCCGCCGTCATCGCACTGTAATTGCGGAGGGCGCTGAACCACATCGGAATCCAGTCCTCTTCCGTTTTGGCCCCTATGGCTCCCTCTCCCGAAGTGATGCTGTCCCCTATAAACTCAATTTTATAGGGCTTCTCCTCGATCGGCAGGAATTGTCCGTCGAACTTCACGGCATGGAACTGCAAAGAGCAACCGGGATCTCCGCTCATCGCCTGGACGTCTTTGACGATCCGGACGTTCTTGGCGACGTTCGCATTCATGCCTCTAAAAATGCAAATCCAATACCTTCCTGCCGTCAACATTTGCCTGCTCACAGCAACGGAATTCACGACCACGCTGATCCATGGCTCATACTGGTCATAATCGACCTCGACTTCCACCCAAAGCTCGGATCCCTTGGCATTGAATTCAATGGCGCTTCCTGTCCAAAACAACGTTAAGGGAGACAGGCGCCCTGTCGTCCGGCCATGAACTTTCATATTCTCGATATCGGGCAAGGCGTATACTTTTAGGTTTTCATTAGCTTTCATCGCTAATTTCCTCCCTAACTTCTCTCTCCCTGCATTATATCACGGCTTGCAGGGCATTGCCCGCACCATCTGAAGAGGCCGTCCCCGGGTCACATCGACCTTTGAGGACGGCCTCTTTTAAATTGCTTGGCATTCTAAGAAGCACGCAAACCGATGGAGGAACGGGGCATGTCCCCGTGTCATAAGACTCGCTCACAGGATGGCAACGTCTTCTTGATCGTTGATACTATTTAAAATCAATTGTTCAAGCGTCATATAAGCAGCGCCTATAAGTCCGGCTTGATTGCCCAGAATTGATTTCTGGATCGATAAATTTCGTGTCGAGAGCGGCAACGATCGCTGGTAGACCCCCTGTCGAATGGCAGCAAGCAGGGTGTCGTCAAATTCGGAGTACGACGCGCCGACCAAAATCAATTCCGGATTGAAAAAATTCACGATGGAAGCGATGACCCGGCCAATCAGCACGCTGCTCTCACGAATTAACTCGGCACACAAGGAGTCCTGTCTTTGCATGCCCAAAGCGATATCTTCCAAATGAAGCTCGCCCTTTTTCTCCAGAATCCCCAACAGAAATTCGCTTTTTCCCGCCAAAGCGGACTCTCTGGCTTTCGCCACGATCGCTTTGCCCCCTGCCGATGCTTCCAGACACCCCCGGTTGCCGCACCAACAGATCACATCTCCGCCTACGTCAAAATGCCCGATATCCCCCGCGCTGCCATTGGAGCCGCGATACAGGTTGCCGTCGCATATAATGCCGGCACCGATTCCCGCAGCGGTTTTGATATAGATGACATTATTGGCTTGAAACTTGAGCCCCTTGGCATACTCGCCTAGCGCCATAATGTTGACATCATTATCGATGTAACTGGGGCAATTGAAATACCGGGCCCAGTATTCTTTGATCGGATATCGGTCCCACCCGGGCATGATGGTGGGCGATATGGGCATACCGGAAGCAAACTCGACGGGGCCCGGAATGCCGACGCCGATCCCTTTGACGGCATCCGGATCCAGACGGAGTTCAGCCAGAAGTTCGAATACGGCTTCCTTGATTCGGTCTAACACTTTTTCGGGTCCGTCGTTTATATCGATCAAGCAATTGCTGTGAGCCTTGATATTGCAATCAAAGTCCGTAATGGCGACTTTGGCATTTTCTGTGTCCATATCGATAGAGACCAAGTATCCGGCATCCGGATTAAAAGCGTACAATCGGGGTTTCCTGCCGCCGCTCGACTGTCCGATGCTTGATTTGACAATCAAATTCGCATTCATTAAGCGATCGAGATGTTCAGATACCGAGGACAAGGATACTTGGGAGGCCAATGCAACATCCTTTTTTGAAAGAGGGCGGTCAGCCCTTCTAATCACTTGAAGGATACGTGCGGTCATGGCAAGCACATCGGGGCACCGCTTTCGTTAATATATGATTAATGTATAATCCTTTTGTCTCAACCAAATACTATCATTGTTAGAAGTTGAATTCAATGAAACAAAAGTCAGGACTTGAACAGCGCAAAAAAACCTGAGGGTTCGCCCCAGGCTTTAACCTCTATAACTTAAACCTCGTCAGTTCTATAGACTTACCCATTTCTCGGTTCGGTGGCTTTCCAGAATGGCTTCAATCAGCCTCATGATTCGATGGCCGTCGGCCAGCGTGGCGAACGAAGCCGCGTGGCTCCTGTCGCTCACTTTTCGATAAAAATCAAGACAAAGGTTTTTCAAACCGTCCGGCCATCCTTCCTGATGCCCGCCAGGATAATGGGCCAACGCCCCGGATTTGGGAGACAGCAATGCGGGGTCCTTTAGCCATTCTTCATTCGCCTTCGACCGGTTGCCCACCCAGAGATGGTTCGGCTTCTCCTGGTCCCAAGCAAAGGTGGCGCCGTCGGCCACGATCTCGAAGAACAGGCGGTTTTTCCTTCCGGCCGAGACTTGGGATACGGTGAATACTCCCTGCACTCCGCCCTCCATATGGATCAGAATGCTGCCGTAATCCTCTGTGGAGATTTCGACATTCTCCCGTTCCACTTGACCGCCGCTTGCAAACGTGTTCAAGGCGGTTTTGGGCTTCTTGCGAATGGGGTGAACCGTTTTTAAATCGGCGAACACCTTCGTGATTTTTCGGTTCATCACATATTGGACCGTGTCGCACCAATGGGAGCCGATGTCGGCAATGGCCCGGGAAGGACCATTCTTGTCCTGCTCCAGTCTCCAACTGTAATCGGTATCAAGACTTAGCCAATCCTGGAGATAACCGCCGTAGACAAGACTGGGTTTGCCTCTTTGGCCGTTCTCCAACATTTCTCTGACTTGCGAAACCATCGGATAATGCCGATAGTTGAAAGAGACTCCGCTGACCACGTCTTGTCTGCCGGCGATTTCAACCAGTTCCGCGGATTGTTCGCTGGATAACGCCAACGGTTTCTCGGATAACAGGTGTTTTCCGGCAAGCAGCACTTTCTTGTTCATATCAAAATGAAGCCAATTCGGCGTGCAATTGTGAACGGCTTGAATGTCCGGATTCCCGACTAAATCGTCGACCGAATTATACGCCAAGGGAACGTTCATTTTCTCGGCGAATGCCAAGCCCTTTGGTTTGGAGCTTGCGCATACAGCGGCCACTTCAACATTTGGAATTCTGCGCAATGCTTCAATGTGGGCTTCCGCGGAGAACCCGGTACCGATAATGCCTACCTTGATTTTTTTCATTTTCCCTCCTGCTGTTGAGCTGCGAACCTGTTAAACCCACCATATTTCGCCCAATGGCTCACGCATGATGAGAGGCTGCAAGTTCTGCACGGCTTTGGCGAATCCTTCGTTCACCGACATCAGTCCGTCTTCGTGCTCGATGCTGACCACGTCATCGTAGCCCACCAAACGCAGAGCGCTGATGATGTCGGCCCAAACTTTCAAATCGTGGCCGTAGCCGACCGTCCTGAACTGCCAAGCCCGGTCCAGCATGTTCGTATAGGGCTGCATGTCCGTCACGCCGTGACGGTTGACGTTCACCGGATCAAGCGACGTGTCCTTCGCATGAAAATGGTGAATAGCGCCGGCACGTCCCAGAATATGGACGGCCTGGACGGGATCGATTCCTTGCCACCACATGTGGCTGGGATCGAGATTCGCTCCGATCGCCTCTCCGGCAGCCTCGCGAAGCCGCAAGAGAGTGGCCGGCGTATGAACGGAGAAGCCTCCGTGCAATTCAAGCCCGATCTTAACATGCCGTTCGGCCGCGTAATTCGCGATTTCCGTCCAATAAGGGATGACCTTCTCTTCCCACTGCCATTTCAAAATCTCTTGATAGTCGTTGGGCCAAGGAGCTACCGGCCAATTGGGGTATTTCGCGTTCTCGTGATCGCCCGGGCATCCGGAGAACGTGTTCACGACGGGTACCCCCATGCGGGAAGCCAAATCGATCGTTTGGCGGATCAGGCGATCGTGCTCGCCGGCAATCGATTTTTGCGGATGAAGCGGATTGCCGTGGCAGCTAAACGAGCTGATCTCCAATCCCCGGGATTCTACGGCGCGCAGATAAGCTTTGCGCTTGTCCTCGCTCTGCAGCAGCCCTTCCAAATCGCAATGGGCGTTGCCGGGATAGCCTCCCGTACCGATTTCCACGGCCTGCAATTTCTGCGAGGCGACGGTTTCCAGCATTTCTTCGAAATTCTTTTGTGCGAACAAGACCGTAAATACGCCGAGTTTCATGCCGGCATTCCTCCCGAAAAGGCTGATTTTTGGATAAGAATAGAAGTCTTCTCCTGCATCACTCCTTTCAAAGCCAAATTATCCTCGAGCCAATGCGATTTCGCTTATGGTTAACTCCTGAACTTCCCATCAGAATAATTGAACTATTTATTTTATTAGCAAATATTCGAGCAGAAATATGCACACTTAATAATATAAATAAATTACTTTTAACATTCAATATTAAAAGTATAATTAAGTCCGTCAAAATAAGTCGCAAAAAAACCGTCAGGGATCCGTTTGCTCCCTGACGGTTCTCTGCAGCATATCCGTGACGGCTCGGCTGCCAAGTCACGGCCGATTACAAAATAACATTACCTTGCAAAGGGTCGTTGTCGATCTCTTCGCTCCGGACGCCCGCCGCCTCGTATATGCCCAGAATCGACAGCCTCGTCAGCTGCAGGGCCATGTAATGAGGCGAGTAGACGATTTTCTCCCCCAGCCACTTCACGATGATTCCTTGCGCCGCGCCGCTCATATAGTCGAGTAGAATGTCCAACGGAACCTGGAGCTTCCGATCCATGCCGATGCCGGATATTCGCCTGAAAAAGCAGTCCCGGATCGTCTCCTGCATTTTGGCCTGGAACAGAGACGGAGGCATCTTGACCAGCATGACGCGGTAAAACGTCTCATTGCGGGCCAAATGCTCGAAGAGTTCCACATAGAAAGGATCGGGCTCGTTGAAGTCCGGCCGAAGTTCCAGCGGCCACCCGCCGCTTCTCTCCGTAAGCTCCGCGATTTCCGTCAGCTTCTCCTCGACGATCCGGTTCAGAAAATCGTCCTTGTCCACGAAATGGGCGTAGAACGTGGAACGGTTCACGTCGGCCCGGTCCGCAATGTCCCGAATGTTGATTTTGTCATACTCCATATCCTGCAACAGTGACAGAAAGGCATCGACGATCAGCTGCCGAGAGCGGAGAATCCGTCTGTCCGCGTTTGCATTCGAGTATTTTCCTCCCAATTGCAGGCGACCTCCTAACCAACATTTATGTAGAAGTTGTCGGATAACCGACACGAAAGCCGATGCCCTTTCCTCCCTACAGTTCGCTTCATACCGTGGATTATTTTGGCTTTAACCGACATGCGGAGCTATACTGTCGGAAAACCAACAGAAGCAGAAATAGTGATTGTTGCATGAAAATGGTTGTTAGCTATGATAATAGATAAATCACATTAAATCAATTGGAATTTAAAGCATTGGCAAGGGAGGGGACTTCGCTCAGGTGAGGGGAGAACGGTATATCCGCAGTTTAAATGATGGAAGAACGGTGTGGCTTGAAGGGAAGAGAGTGGAGAACATCCCGGAGCATCCGGCCTTTAAAGGGACGTTAACGACGATCCGGGGCTTGTTCGATACGCTGGACGATCCGGACACACGGGACAGAGCGGGTTATCGGGTCGAAGGACGCGAGCATTATGCGCACAGCTCGTTCCTCGTTCCCTACACCCGGGAGCAATTGGCCCAGCGCAGCCGATCGTTCGCCTACTGGTCCGCCCAGACGCACGGCATGATGAGCCGGCTGTCGGATTATGCCCGGTCGGTCGTCACCGGCTGGTACGCGGCGCGGAGCCAGCTCCGAAGTCTGGACCCGCACTTTGAACACAAGATTACGGCTTATTACGAGCAAGCCCGGGACAACGATCTGTTCCTGACGACGGCGATCATCGATCCCCAGATCGACCGCTCCCGCAATCTGGACGACAAGCGGATCGCCGAACGGTTCCTTCACGTCGTTCGCGAGACGGAGGACGGAATCGTCGTTCGCGGCGCCAAGATGATCGCCACCGGCGCGCCTTATACGCACGACTTCGTCATCTCCTCGTTCCTGAAATTCGAATCCAAGGACCGCGGCCACGCGCATGTTCTGATCGTGCCGGCCAATTCGCCGGGGCTTCATATCGTGTGCCGCGAGCCGTTCGCGGACCATCGGGAGCAGAACCATCCGCTGAGCGCGAAGTTCGACGAGATGGACGCCGTTCTGTTTTTCGACGATGTGCTGGTCCCGTGGGAGAGAGTTCTGCTGTACGGAGACCCGGACAAGGTGCTCACACTGCGCGCCAATAAAACCGCGAACGCGCTCGCCTACCACCAGAACGTCGTCCGCTACACGGCCAAGCTGGAGTTTGTGACCGGCGTCGCGTTCGCGGTGGCCGAAGCCATCGGCGTAACGGGCTTCCTGCATGTGCAGGAGAAGCTCGGGGAGCTGCTGACCCAGATCGGCGTCATCCAGGCGCTCGCGATCGCTTCGGAGACGAAGGCGAAGCCCGACGAAGCCGGGGTTCTGGTGCCCGACCTGGCTTCCATCGACACGGCCAGAAATATCGGGACGAAGTTTTACCCGAGAGCGATCGAGATTTTGCAGCAGATCGGCGGCGGCGGCTTCGTCCAGACGCCTTCGGGGGTGGAGGATTTCTACGGCCCGATCTCCGAACTGATGCATCGGTACTTTGAAGGAGCGTCGATCAGCGCCGAGAAGAAGGTGCAGCTGTTCAAGCTGGCGTGGGATTTGATCGGCAGTCCGCTGGGAGCCCGGCACGAGCTGTACGAACGCTTCTATGCCGGAGATCCGGTGCGGGGCTACGCCAACCAGTATCTCGGATTCGACAGGCAGTCGCTGACCGAACCGGTGTGGAAGCTGTTGAAGGAGACGAGCAAAAGAGGAACGACGCTCGCTTGAGAGAGAAGCGACAATCGCAAGAGGAGGAATTGACTCATGGAATTGTTCTGGTTTATTCCCACGCACGGGGACGGCCGTTATCTGGGAACTAGGGAAGGCGCCCGCGCCGTGACGTACGCCTATTGCAAGCAAATCGCCCAGGCGGCCGATGAATTGGGCTTCAGCGGCGTTCTGCTGCCTACCGGCAAATCGTGCGAGGACGCCTGGATCGTCGCTTCGACGCTCGTTCCCGCAACGGAGAAGCTGAAGTTCCTGGTGGCCGCTCGGCCGGGGCTGATGACGCCGACTCAGGCGGCCCGAATGGCGGCTACCCTGGACCGCTTCTCGAAGGGGCGGCTTCTCATCAACGTCGTCGCCGGGGGAGACCCGGTCGAATTGGCGGGCGACGGCTTGTTCCTGGAGCATGACGAACGGTATCGGCTGACGGATGAATTTTTGGCGATCTGGCGGCGGGAGCTCCAGGGCGAAGAGGTCGATTACGAAGGCGACTACTTGCGGGTCGAAGGCGGGAAGGTGCTGTATCCGGTCATTCAGAAGCCGTACCCGCCCCTGTACTTCGGAGGATCGTCCGATGCGGCGATGAAGGTTGCCGCCGAGCACGTCGACGTGTACCTGACCTGGGGAGAGCCTCCCGCCGAGGTCGAGCGGAAAATCGCCAAGATGCGCGAGCTTGCCGCCGCCAAAGGGCGCACGCTGCGATTCGGCATCCGGCTTCACGTCATCGTGCGCCCTACCGAGCAAGAGGCGTGGGCGGCGGCCGAGAAGCTGATCGAGCATCTGGACGAAGAGACGATCGCCTCCGCCCAGCAAATATTCGCGAGGATGGACTCGGAAGGGCAGCGACGAATGTCGCAGCTGCACAACGGAGACCGCACGAAGCTGGAGATCAGCCCGAACCTGTGGGCGGGAATCGGACTCGTGCGGGGCGGCGCGGGCACGGCGCTTGTGGGCGACCCCGACCAGGTGGCGGCCCGGATGAACGAATACGCCGAGCTCGGAATCGACACCTTTATTTTGTCGGGTTATCCGCATCTTGAGGAAGCGTACCGGACCGCCGAACTGCTGTTCCCCAAGCTGCCGATCCACCGGCCGAACGCAGGCCGGCATCCGTCCTTCATCAGCCCGTTCGGCGAGATGATCGCCAACAACGTCATTCCGGCTCACCGAACGGCTCAAACGTCGAAAGGCCCAGCCAATACGCAAGTCTCCGGGTGACGGAAGGCTCCTCTCTTGATCGAATACTGCCGATTAGACCGCTAAAGGCACCTTGCTGCGTTCCGTTCGTAGAGGGTGCCTTTTGTTCGTGGCGGAAGGAACGGCGGCTTTCCAGTCCGGAATTAACGCATGACTATCATTCAGAAAATGAGGTGAACAGGAATGACGCTGAAGTTTGCTTATTGGGTGCCGAATGTCAGCGGAGGATTGGTCATCTCCAACATTCCCCAGAGAACGGGCTGGTCTTTCGAAGACAACGTGAAGTATGCCCGAATGGCGGAAGAAGCCGGCTTCGAATACGCCCTGCTTCAAACCCGCTTCATCGCGAGCTACGGAGCCGAGAACCAGTTGGAGGCGATCTCGCTGGCTTCCGCGTTGGCGGCCGTCACGTCGAAGATCAAACTGATCGCCGCGGTGCTTCCGGGACTGTGGCATCCCGGCGCCGTCGCCAAGGCGATCACCACGATAGACCAGATCAGCCGGGGACGCGCCGCCGTCAATATCGTGAGCGGCTGGTTCAAGGGGGAATTTCACGGGTACGGGGAACCCTGGCTCGATCACGACGAGCGTTACCGCCGTTCGGAAGAATTTATCTCCGTTCTCAGGGAGCTGTGGACGAAGGAGGAGGCGCATTTCCGCGGCGATTTCTACCGGATCAACGGGGCTCCGCTGAAGCCCAAGCCGATCGTCGTTCCGCCCGTCTTCCAAGGAGGCAACTCGGCGGCCGCGCGGCAGATGGCTTCCCGCGTATCGGACTGGTATTTTATGAACGGCAATACGCCGGACGGATTCAAAGCGCAGATCGACGAAGTGAACGCATTGGCCGCGAAGCGCGGCAGGAAGGTGAACTTCGGCGTCAACGCGTTCGTTATCGTGAGGGATACGGAAGAGGAAGCGAGACAGGTGCTGCGCGACATTATCGAATACGCGGATCCGGAAGCCGTGGAGGGCTTCCGCGGCCAAGTGCGCTTCGCCGGCAAAGCGTCTCCGGAGAGAGAAGGCATGTGGGCGAATTCGGATTTTAACGATCTGGTCCAATATAACGACGGCTTCAAGACGGGATTGATCGGAACGGCCGAGCAGGTCGCGGACAAGATCGTCGCGCTGAAGCGGATCGGGGTCGATCTCATCCTGACCGGCTTCTTGCACTACGACGAGGACATCCGAGCGTTCGGCGATAAGGTGATTCCTCTGGTCCGCGAGAAGGAAGCGGCGCTGCACGGCGCGCCGGCCCAATAGATGGCGGTCGCCGGGACGAAGAGGGGGAGAGGCATGGAGCAACTGGAAGCGGAGTGGCCGGAGGCTGTCGGAACCCATCTGCAGCTCAAACGGGCGGCCAAACGGTACGGCGACAAGGTAGCGCTAAGCGGGATCGAGCTCGAGGCGAATCCGGGCGAGTTCATTGCGATCGTCGGAAGAAGCGGCTGCGGCAAGAGCACTTTGCTGCGGCTGGTCGCCGGTCTCGAGCAGGCGACGGAAGGCTCGGTCTATATCGACGGCAAGGAGTCGCGTTCGATTCATCCGGATGTGAGAGTGTTGTTCCAGGATTCGAGGCTGCTGCCTTGGAAAAGAGTCCTGGCGAACGTGAAGGTTGGCGTCCGGGACAGCCTTGCGTGGAAGGCGGAGAATGCGCTGCGGCAGGTGGGGCTGTTCGATCGCGCCAACGATTGGCCCGCCGTGCTGTCCGGCGGCCAGCGCCAGCGCGTGGCGCTGGCCCGGGCGCTTGCGGGCGAGCCGAGATTGCTGCTGCTCGACGAGCCGCTCGGCGCGCTGGACGCGCTGACCCGGATCGAAATGCAGCGGCTGATCGAGCGTTTATGGCGGGAGCAGAAATTCACGGCGCTTCTCGTGACGCACGACGTGTCCGAGGCGGTTCAATTGGCGGACCGGGTCGTCGTCATCGAGAACGGCCGGATCGGCTTCGACGTGCGGATCACGCTGCCGCGCCCCAGAGAGCGGGACAGCGGTTTCGCCTATTTCGAGAGTTTGATTCTGAAGCGCATTCTGACCCAAGAGAAAGAGAGCTACGAATCCTATTCGATTTAATAACGGGGAGAGATGGACATGGATAAACAATCTGCAAGACGGCGATTCGGATCTTTAGGAGTCTTGGCCGCGGCGCTTGCCCTGTTCGCGCTGCTGACGGGCTGCGGCAAAGCTTCGGACGCGAAGCAGGCGGGCGCGTCGGCCGAGCAGCCGGCGAAGCCCAAAACGATCAAGCTCGATTACGCTTATTACAATCCGCTCAGCCTGGTGCTCAAGAATCAAGGCTTCCTGGAGAAGCAACTGAAGAGCCAGGGCATCGAAGTTCAATGGGTGCTGAGCGCGGGCAGCAACAAAGCGCTCGAGTATTTGAACAGCAAGAGCATCGATTTCGGCTCGACCGCCGGAGCGGCCGCGCTGCTCGGCCGGGCGAACGGCAATCCGATCAAGGCCGTCTACGTATACTCGAAGCCGGAATGGACGGCGCTTGTCGTGCGGGCGGATTCGAACATTAGCCGGGCGGAGGATTTGAAGGGCAAGAAGATTGCCGTGACCCGCGGCACCGATCCGCACATCTTCCTGCTGCGCATTCTCGACAAAGCGGGTCTGACGGAGAAGGATGTCGAGATCGTTCAGCTTCAACATCCGGACGGCAAGACCGCGCTGGAGAAAGGCGAAGTCGACGCCTGGGCCGGGCTTGACCCGTACATGGCGCAGACGGAGGTCGAGAGTGGCTCGAAGCTCGTCATTCGCGATCCGTCCTTGAACACCTACGGCGTGTTGAACGTACGGGAGCAGTTCGCCTCCGATTATCCGGATCTGGTGGTCGAGGTGCTGCAAAGCTACGAGAAAGCGCGGCAATGGGCGGCCGAGCACGAAGCGGAATTCAAGAAGATCGTAAGCGAAGAAAGCAAGCAAACGCCGGAGGTTGTCGACAAAGTGCTCGAACGAACGGATTTGTCCGATTTCAAGATCGGCGACGTTCAGAAGCAGACGCTGCAAGGGGCGGGCGAAGCGCTGCTGAAGAGCGGGATCATTCCCGAGTCGACGAATGTGACGCAAACGATCGACGAGCTGATCGATCCGCAATTCGCCGCCAAGCTTACGCCCTAAACGGAGGATACCGTGTTGAGATGGATAGACAATCGCGCCGTTCGAGCCGGCGTCGGCTTCCTGGTTCCCCTGCTGCTGCTGCTGGCATGGCAGTATGCGACGGCCGCGGGACGCATCGCCCCGAACCAGCTGCCTCCGCCGAGCCGCGTTCTCGACACCTTTAAGGATTTGGCCGTCTCGGGCGAGCTTTACGAGCATGCCCGTATTACGATTTACCGCGTGTTTACCGGCTTTGTACTAGGGGTAGCCGCCGCGCTCGTGCTCGGCGTCCTGAACGGCTGCTTCCCCCTGTTCCGGCACTTGCTGGATCCGCTGCTGCAAGCGCTGCGAAATATCCCTTCGATGGCCTGGGTTCCTCTGTTCATTTTGTGGATGGGAATCTATGAAACTTCGAAAATTACGCTTATTGCGGTCGGCGTCTTCTTCCCGGTTTATTTGAACCTGCTGACCGGCATCTTGTCGGTGGACCGCAAGTTGATCGAGGTCGGGTGGGTGTACGGCTACAAAGGCTTCCGCCTCATCTGGCATTTCTTCCTTCCCGCGACGCTGCCTTCGTTGGTTGTCGGGATGAGGGGAGGGCTCAGTCTGGGATGGATGTTCGTCGTCGCCTCCGAAATTATGGGGGCCAGCAAGGGCCTCGGGTTTCTGATGACGGACGGACAGACGACGGGCAGGCCCGCCATCATTGTGGCAAGCCTCGTGCTGTTCGCCGTCTTCGGCAAGCTGACGGACGTCGGGATGGTCTGGCTGGGCAAGAGGATGCTCTATTGGCAACCCGCTTCGGAGCCGGGGAGCAAGGCATAGACGTCCGGCGAACATGCGAAAAAAACGCGAAGGGGCCGTCCAAACGGATGGCCCTTCGCCGTTCCCGAGGAAGCCTGCGGTCCGCTGCGAGGCCGCAGTGTTCTATCTCATATCTTCCCTCATCCTGCGCATCCTATTCGTTATCCGTCCATGTATGTTGCCGCCTCCGGCAAGCCCGCTCCGCGGTGATGCCGACCATTTCTCCCTTGAGAGAAGGCCGGCTTACTCCGTTCGTCGATCAAGAGATCTGGCCTACAAGTTGGCGCAGGGCTTCGTTAATGGGCGTTAGCGGCCGGCCGAGAACCTTCTCGAAATCGTTGCTCTCGATCTCCAGGCACCCTTCCCGAATGCCTTGCTGGATGCCTACAAGAATGGGGATCACGAAGTCCGGTACGCCGGCTTTTTTCATAATGTCGGCATAGGCGGCATCGTCGACCTGTTGGACAGGCACCTCCTTGCCCAATACCTCGCCGAGAGCGGACGCCAGCTCTTCCTGCGTCAGCAGCTTGCCGGACAGCTCATAAATGGTGTTCTCATGTCCACTCCCCACCAGTACGGCTGCCGCCGCTTCCGCATACTCCTGCTGCAGGGCCCAACCGACCTTGCCGGATCCCGCAGACGTCACCCAGGGCGCTCCTGCCAGCACGCCTTGAATGCTCGCGGTCTCGTTCTCCAGGTACCAGTTATTGCGCAGGAACGAGTAAGGAATGCCCGTTTTCAGAATGGCTTGTTCCGCCGCTTGGTGCGGAGGAGCAAGGAGGAGCTTGCTTTCGCTTGCATTCGCCGCACTGGTATAAGCGATGAACTTCACGTTTGCGCGTGCAGCGGCTTCTACCGCATTCGTATGCTGACGAATTCGGGTCTCATTGTCCCCGTCCGCCGAGATGATCAAGATCCGGTCGATCCCTGCGAACGCCGCATCCAACGTCTCCGGACGGTCGAAGTCGCCTTGCCGGACGTCCACGCCCCGAGCGCGAAGGTCTTCCGCTTTCTCCGGATTGCGCACACTTACAGCCAGCTGGCTTGCCGGTACAGACTTCAATAACGTCTCTACCACTTTCCGTCCCAGTTTCCCCGTTGCGCCCGTCACTAGCAGTTTCATCGTCGATTCCTCCATTTTGGTTGTAATATGTTTTGTTATAACCATATAAGCTACAACTAGTTTATAAAATAAAAGCTCTAAAAAAGAGCCATTATTTATGTGAACTTCGGGATCAGTTGGCCTAGCGTCGTTTGCGCCAGTCTTCGTTCCATAACGGATTGCGCGTCTTGCAATTCCGCTTGAAGGACTTCCTCGATATTCCGCCCAACCGGGCAAGCGAAATTGGGTTTATCGTGAATGCGGAACAGCTGGTTCTCCTCCGTCACATTCACAGCCCGATAAATATCAAGGAGCGTTATCCGGTCGGGATCCTTGAGCAAGGAAGCGCCTCCTACCCCCGGCCGAACATCCACCAACCCCGCCTTCTTCAGCATGCCCATGATCTTCCGGATCACCACCGGATTCGTATTGACGCTGCTCGCAATGAAATCCCCGGTGCAATCCTTCGGACTGACAGCGATAAGGGAAAGAGTATGCACAGCCATCGAAAAGCGCGTACTGATCTGCTTCAATTGTCTCACCACCGTTGTAACCATTGTAGTTATAACTAGGGCGTTATGTCAATAGTCTATTCTCAGCCCCGAGGATCAAGCGCCGACCGGAACTCGCATCATCTTCCGCTCTAGGCATATATTTATTTGATGAAGTGATGATCATGATTAACCTGCAAAGGGAGGCTGCATGATGCAGGACCCTAATGGGAAGAATCCCGTTCTAAATGTAGTCCATCCAATCGGCCAATATCAAATGATCTTCCATTGGAACCGATTGGATTGGAATTTTCATGACCTAGCGATGAAGCAGGATTTTGAAACCAATCAATATTGGAAAAAGGCGATGCCCGCCGGTGTAAAAGTCGACCGGCAAGGCCACTATTACGTTTCCGTCCCCCGCTGGGCCCAAGGCATTCCTTCCACCATGAATCGGATCGTGATCAAAGACGGCAGACCGCTCTTGGAGGCTTTCCCGAGTTGGGAATGGAATCGGGCGGGCAATGTCAACGTCCTCCAATCCGTGCTGGGTTATGAAATCGATGAATTTAACCGGATGTGGCTGCTGGATCAAGGGAAGATCGCCTATGCGCCTTCTCCGGAAGGGTCGCAGAAGCTGGTCGTCTGGGATTTGAATACGAACCGGCTGATCGACTCCATTATCATCCCAAATGAAATTGCGCCGTACCGGACCTCATTTCTGAACGATGTGGTCGTGGATAATAAGAACGGTTTTGTTTATATAACCGATTCCGGATGCGGTTGGCCGGATCACCCGATCGACGGCGGAATCATTGTGTACAACATGAGGACGAGAACGCTCCGGCGGGTGCTCGATCGGCACTTCAGTACGCGGGATTTTCCCGATTTTCATTTTCAAATCGACTATAAGCCGGTTTACAAGGATAAGCCGCTTCGGATCGGGGCCGATGGCATCGCCTTATCCGCGGATCGCTCCACGTTGTATTACTGCCAGGTGACAGGACGCAATCTATATGCCATCGACACTTCGCTGTTACGCAACTTCAACACGCCGTCAGAAGAAATCCGCAAGGCCGTACGGGCCATCGGCAGCAAGCGCACGACCACCGACGGGATGCACGCGGACAACAAAGGCAATGTCTTCTACACCATGCTGGAAGGCAAGGGAATTGGAGTCTATACGCCTCCCACCAACACATTCCATGATTTCGTGTCCGACGACCGAATGCTGTGGGTGGACGGGGTCGCTTTTGATCAGAAGGGGTGCATCCTCTTCAACAGTAACCGGCTTCACGAGATGTTCGGGGGCTACGAGATCGATTGGACCTATCCGTATAACCTCATTATTTGGAAAGCATTTGTCAGTTGAGTCCGTATAATTGTGTAAAATGGTAGTTTACTGAAAATAAAGGGAGCCATAATCCCAATCCCTCAGTTAGAATGATGGTGTCTAAGCAACATTCTTCAGGAGGAGATTCAGATATGGCTCAATACCAGATTAACGTAGATTCTCAACTTTTGCATCAACTTTTCTTAGGAAACACCCAGGATTCCGGTGTTGCAAAATTGCTGGAATCGGTACTGAACCAAATCTTACAGGCGCAGGTGACGGAACAATTGGAGGCACAGCGTTATGAGCGTACCGAAAACCGGCAAGGTTACCGCAACGGCTCCTATCCCCATCAACTGCATACGCGTATTGGCACGATTACGTTG
>NZ_AUCP01000075.1 GCF_000429825.1 Cohnella thermotolerans DSM 17683 | reverse complement strand
CAGATCCGCTGGCCGAACGGCTTCTGTTGCCCCAAATGCGAGCACGATGCGTTCTACTTTCTGGAAAGCCGTAAGCTGTATCAATGCACGCGCTGCAAGCATCAGGTTTCTGTTACCGCCGGCACGATTATGCATAAATCCCGTACGCCGCTGCTGACCTGGTTTTGGGCGATTTTTCTTGTGGCGCATGATAAACGCGGCGTTTCCGCGGTTTTCCTTTCGCGCGAACTGGAAATCTCCTACCCAACCGCATGGTTAATGCTTCACAAGATTCGCAAAGCCATGGGAGATCGTGATGCCCACTACCAACTGGCCGGTTTGGTCGAACTGGATGACGCGTTCTTCGGAGCGCCGACAGAAGGGGGTAAACGCGGTCGCGGCACGGAACAAACACCCGTACTGGCAGCCGTATCGCTGGACAAGAAAGGAGCGCCGCAATTTGTGAAAATGAAAGTCATCCCGAATGTCAAAGGCAAGACGCTGGTCGATTTTGCACGGCACCATATCGAGCCCGGTGCTACCATCAGCAGCGATGCCTACAGCTCGTATCGAAAGCTCGCAGAGGAAGGTTACGATCACCAGCCGCTCGAGTTTAACGTCAAGGAAAACCCCGATCATCTGAAATGGCTGCACACGATGATTTCCAATGCCAAAGCGTTTATCGGTGGTACCTACCATGGCTTGGCTTCCAAGCACCTGCAATCGTATTTGGATGAATTTTGCTTTCGCACCAACCGCAGACGGTTTGAAGGCCAGTTGTTCAATCGACTGCTGACAGCCTGTGTTTCAACCGACACCATCACCTACCAGAAACTCGTATCATGACCTTAGCGGAGCTAGCTTGATATTCAAATAAGAAATTTGCCCTCTCACCATCTGGCAATAATAACAGAATTCTCAGGAGAATGCTGAAAGATGATAAAAAAGAGGATTATACTTCTCGGCTATGTGGCGGCCATCATCGTGATCGTCATGAACAAAGATCCGATCCTTCGTTGGTTGGATGACGAAAGTGCTAATAATCTTCTACTGCTATTTGGTGCAGCTGTATTATTGGCCCTGATTCCTATTGTCCCTTATGGCGTTGTTGCCGGAATAATGGGGGCCAAATACGGCCCTTTTTGGGGAGGATTCCTGAATGTCATTAGCTCCACCCTTGCAGCCGCTCTGCTATTCTTGTCTGTGAGGACGGTTTTTCAGGAGCAGGGGAGAAGGCTTTTGTCAAAATACAAGCGAATGGACCGGTTTACGGAGTTGATGGAACGGAACGCGTTTCTCGCGGTTTTGACGGTTCGTCTTATTCCCTTTGTACCTGCTGCAGCTGTAAATATTTATACTGCAATCAGTCGAATGAGATTTGGACATTTTTTTACGGCTACGTTGCTTGGGAAAATACCCGTTATGTTTGTGTTTGCCGTCATTGGAGACCAATTGCTCTCCGACTTGCGTGATGTTCTTTGGACATCGTTGATCTATGTTCTCTTTCTTTCCGTAGTTTTTCTCATCTATTGGTTTTTCCGGAGACGATCAGACAACAAATCCAAGTCAGCCATTCAAGGTTAGACTATACCCCGCGCCTCCGGGCTCGATCCAAGCCATGCGCGGCTTTGATTTTCGACAAACATAAGGTTGATAGTGAGCAAAACGTATTCGGATAAGAGGGCGATGATGTGATCATCGGGTTGGTCGTGTCCTGCTGCAAAATACAAAAGACAGAGGTAAAAGAAGGGGCGGTTATTACCGATAATTATCAGCATGAAATAGCATAAAATCTGCAAAAAACATGGCCGCATTTTACTCGCAACCATGTTTTCGTTGACTTTTATGGAACCTGGATTGTATAGGGGACAATGAAGGTTTTACCTTTATGTTTAAACTGCCCCCATAACTTATAAATCCCGCTTGTCGGGAATGCTGTTCCAAATTTAGCCTGTGGTCCAGTTGCCTTTTCTTCTAGGGGGTGGTTATGAATGTATTTTTCTGCGTCGGCACTCAAAATAACGACGTGACCCACTGCACCTAAGTACGGTTCAAGGTTTGTAATCGGTTGTTTCGTACTGGCATCAAGAAAATTAAATGTCATGGTCAGTTCTTTCCCTGCCTGAAGCTGGTCGAAGGATAAAGATACTTCTTTCCCTTCAACGACTTTGGTTAAGTTAGTCTCCGGTGTAAGCGGTTGAGCGGCAGGAACATCCCCAGAGACTTTGACCCATTGACTTTCCATTTTCGCATCACCGCCCTCCGGGATAAAATCGGCGATGAGTTTATAGTCTCCCCCTGTTGGGAATTGAGTGCGAATTTGGAACAGCCCTTTTCCCTTGTAATCAGGATGGATATGATTAAAAAATGACAGATCTTTATTAACAACGATTAGATGCATTTGTTTTTCATGACTGACTTGAAATTTCTCAATCGGCTTCCCCGTATTATCCTGGATCTGAATGGAAATCTGTTCGTCTTTTCCGCTTTGCGGTGCAGAATCGGTAAATTTCCAAACGGCCTGAACTTGCGACGTATTGGTTGATTCTTTTCCGCCGGACGGCTGATTATGTTGATTATGGTCCATGCCCGGCATCGTCTGATCTTGCTTTGGTTTTTGAGCACAGGCTGAAAGCAGTACTACGGTCAAACAAATGACAAATAACCAGCGAAAGTTCACGTAAACCGACCCCTTATTTCGGTTGTTTTGAAAAAAGGGAGCAGTCGCTCCCTCTGCCATGATTAAGCAGCCATTTTTCTGCACTCGTCGGCACATTTTTGGCAAAGATCGGCACATTTTTGGCAATGTTCATCTTTGAATTTGCCGCATTCCGCGGCGCAAGCATCGCAAATGGTTGCACATACATTACAAATTTGCTTGGCATACGAACTATCCCGTGACATGAATTGAGATGCCAACGAGCATATGTCTGCGCAGTCCCGTAGTAACTGAATGCAGCGGACTCTTGCCTGTACATCGGGTTCATTCAAACAGGCGGTTAAGCAATGTTCACAAGCTTGAAGGCAGGCGTTGCAAGCATCGATACAAGTTTGATGTTGAGCTGTATGCATCATGACAGACATGAAACAAGCTCTCCTTTCCAAAAACTGTGATGGTGTTAAACACATCATTTAGATTTCCCAAGCGAACCTTCAATATTCGTCAGTATAGGACATCCAATCCGTATCTGGGGGGTATCATTATGGATGAACGTAAGAAAATCATACCTGCACTTCGCTACAATTGGTTGACATCATTTTACGATCCAATAATGCGTTGGACAATGCGTGAAGAGACTTTTAAACATCAGTAGGTGACACAAGCAAATATCAGAGACAGGCATCGGGTACTTGACCTTGGATGTGGGACGGGGACGCTTACACTTCTGATCAAAAAAATCCATCCGGAAGCCAAAGTGGATGGA
This sequence comes from Cohnella thermotolerans DSM 17683, assembly GCF_000429825.1. Classification (GTDB taxonomy): domain Bacteria; phylum Bacillota; class Bacilli; order Paenibacillales; family Paenibacillaceae; genus Cohnella; species Cohnella thermotolerans. The sequence goes on along the minus strand of NZ_AUCP01000075.1, from coordinate 21,047 downwards.
CTTGATGGGGATGAGAAAGTGTTGGAGATTGCCCGTCATAAAATGTCTAAGCTTCATTCCGATATTCAATTTGTTCACGGATTCTCGTTCGAACTGCCTTATCCGGAGAATGCGTTCGACCGGGTTATCTCCAGCTTGATGTTTCATCATTTGACGCGGGAAGATAAAAGCAAAACGTTACATGAGGTTTATCGGGTTCTGCGGCCGGGCGGAGAACTGCATATTGCCGATTGGGGCAAAGCCCAAAATGCTATCATGCGAACCGCATTCTTTTCTGTTCAATTACTTGACGGGTTCCTTACAACGACCGATCATGTAACCGGTGTGTTTCCGGAACTGATCCGAAAGGCTGGTTTTGCCGACGTCAAGGAGGAGAATCGATTCATGACGGTATATGGTACCCTTTCTTTATATAGCGCTAAAAAATTGGACTAATGTTACTTTGGAAAACGAAGGTAGACCGTTGTACCTTTGTCGCTTTCGATCCACACTGTACCGCCATGCGCCTCAACTAACTTCTTGACAATCGTCAGGCCGATTCCGGCGCCGCCCATTTTCCGGTTTCGTGATTTGTCCACCCGATAAAACCGTTCGAAAACATACGGCAAATCGTTCGGGGCAATGCCAGTTCCCGTGTCTTGTATAGCAATGAGAACCGTATCGTTTTCGTCTTGCACCTGTATTTTGACCTGCCCTTTTTCAGGTGTAAATTTGAGTGCGTTGGTTAAAACATTGACCAATACCTGTATGAAACGATCCCGATCGACATGCAGGCGGACAGAAAGATGGGGCATCACGTCGAGTCGAACGCCTTTTTCCATAAACGCAGCAGCTACAATGCCCAAACTTTGTTGAATGAGCGTCGATAGATCTTCCGGTTTACGCTGCAAGCGAAAATGAGGGGAGTCCATCACCGTTAATTGTTCCAAATCGGCGACTAATGCGATGAGACGTTCAGTTTCTTCGTAACAAGCTCGCAGCCGTGCAGGCGTCGGATCCCAGATTTGGTCCAGCATGGCCTGCATATGGCTTTTCAGAGTGGCGAGAGGCGTCCTTAATTCATGGGCGATGTCTTGTGTCATCGTGACACGTAATTTCTCTTGTTTCTGTAATTGTTCCGCAAGGTGATTTAAAGCTTTCCCAAGATCGGCGAGTTCGTCGTTGCCTCGGATGCTTGTCCGAACCGTAAGCTTTCCTCGTGTGATTTGTTCCGCCGCGTTTTTCATTTCCACGAGAGGTGCTGAAAGACGTTTGGCAACATAAAGGCTGATCATGATGGACAGAAGGACGGCTCCAACTAAAGTCCACATCATCGATTGAAGCAGAGCTTGTTCCAGATGGTAAGCCAGCCCCGGCAGGCTGTGATCCATCCCGTACTGGTCTTGGTACAATCTAAAATGATAATGGGTTCCTGCCATGAAGCTGATTCCCGCAATAAGCAAAATTCCCGATGCAACCCCGATCAAAAGCAGGGATAGGCGAAATTGCAACCCGCGTTTCATTATACACCTCCGACAAATCGATAACCTTTCCCATAAACGGTATGAATGTACTTCGGTTGTTTGGGATCGGGTTCAATTTTCTGGCGCAAATTTTTGATGTGCTGATCGATGGCGCGAGCATCCCCTTCGAAATCGAAGCCTAGAACTTTCTCCACCAATTCTTCGCGGGTAAACTGCCGCAGCGGGTGACGAGCCAGGACGAGCAGCAGTTTATACTCGCTTGGGGTCAAATTAACCGGTTCGCCGCGAGAAAACACTTCATTACGGGCCGAATCGATAACCAATTCGTCATTGTGAAACGAGATTCGGTCTGCTAACAAGTAATGATCATCTGTCCGGCGCAGAATGGCCCGGACCCGGGCCACCAACTCGCGGGGATCGAATGGCTTCGTCATATAATCATCAGCACCAATAGTGAGCCCCTGTATCCGGTTTTCTTCGGCAACTTTGGCGGTAAGCATCAGAATGGGAACGGATGAAAGTTTGCGTATCGTTTGACAAACCTGTTCGCCGGGAAAATCCGGCAGCATCAAATCAAGGATGACCAGATCGATCGGAGCGTTTCGTACCATTTGTAACGCCTCCGTCCCTGTACCGGCTTCCAAAGTGCGAAACCCGTCTTTTTGCAAATAAGAAACCACCACATCACGTATTTTGTCTTCGTCATCTACCATTAAAATCGTCTTCATCATTGTTTCACCCTTGTTAAGCATTTTGTATTATTATGACAAAAAGTACAGACTAACACGAGGAGGGAGTTAAACTTGTGCAATTATATATAATTATACTACAATATGTAGTGTTATGATAAAATGATGCGGGAATGTTTTTATCCTTGCAAAATGTTTATTTATCAGAATGGATCTGGAAGGAGATTTGCTTTGTGATGAAGTTTCTATTTATTGGCTCGTCCGTTCTGTTTGTCTTATTTTTATACTTCTTTTTTTCATTCCATACAAAAGCGAAGCAACTGAGCAATGCCAAAAAACAGGAAGACCGCGAGAAGAGGCTTCAATTCGCAAAAAAGGCTAACAGTTTAAAATGGGCATGGATCGTAGCTCTGATCGGTGTCCTTATAAGCGGTGTCTTCACGCTGCAAAGTAAAGGAGCAAAGACAATAACCATGCCCCACCTTCATGGATTGGGTTATTCTGCAGATGGACAGCGAATCATGATTCCTTCTCATGATGGGCTGAAAGTGTATTCGCAAGGAACGTGGTCGGAAGCATCAGGAGAAAAGCATGATTACATGGGATTCACGACCGTGAGTAACGGGTTCTATAGCAGCGGACACCCGGCGCCCGGGTCAAACATGAAGAATCCGTTAGGAATCGTGAAAAGTTCCGACGAAGGAAAAAGTCTTGAACATCTTGATTTATACGGGGAAGTTGACTTTCATCTCTTGAATGCCGCCTATAATACACACACTCTGTACGTCTTTAACCCGGAACCGAATACACGTCTCAAAACGGCGGGTTTGTATTATACGAAGGATGAAACGAAAACCTGGACCAAATCTGAGATGAATGGTTTGACCGATGAGCCTGTTGCATTGGCGGTCCATCCGACCAACGATGCGATCGTGGCGGTTGGAACTAAAAAAGCATTGTATCTTTCGAAGGATAGCGGAAACCTTTTTGAGAAAGTGGCAGATTTGCAAGTGACAGCTCTTTCTTTTAATCAGCAGGGGGCATTGTTTGTTGGTGCCTATAAGCAAAACGGCGAACTTTATGAGATGGATCCGGCAACAAAGCAAATGAAGGAGATAACCATTCCTGTTCTCGTTGAAGACGCCGCAGCTTACGTTGCACAAAATCCGGTCAACGATAAAGAGCTCGTTTTCGCTACGTATAAAAAAGATGTTTATTTATCCAAGGACAAGGGAATCAATTGGACAAAAATTGCCGATCAAGGAAAAGGGATGTGAGGGGCGCGATGAGCGAAGGATTCGACCATTAACTTTCGTTTGTAAGGAAAAGAAACGCTTTACTTCTTACGCGCCGCATTGGTCGCCGCGGCAGCGGTTTGGATCTATTACAAAAAGCGGAAACGCTTTTCGAATAAAGGAAGTGCATCCGAATGAACGATTGTTGTCAAAGTTCAGCGACTTCTCAACGGAGCGTTATGCGATGTCCTATTTGTAACTTCAAGAGAAAAAGTGTGCAGCTTATCACGCTGAAAGCTTTGCTTATTCCATCTGCTTTGGAAAGACTCGATCCGGAAGCGTCATTTGCCTTTTGCCCCAATTCCTCGTGTTCTGTTGTGTATTTTACAGAGGGTTCACTTTTTGACAAAGGGGATCTAAAAGTTCCAGTGTTTCAGAAGGATGAAGCGCCCAATGTTTTCGTTTGTTACTGTTTCGGGTGGACGAGAGAAAAGCTTTTCCAGGCATCTCAGCAAAATGTCAATCCCATTGATCAAATTCGCGGGCACGTCCAAGCTAACCGCTGTGGCTGTGAGGTTAATAATCCGCAAGGCAGTTGTTGCTTAGGTAACGTCACCGAAATTGTCAATCAATGGTTGGGGAAGATCGAAAAGGCTTAACAAAGAAGGTCGAGGCAAGAAAAGGAATGCTCGGTGCACAAAATGATAATCCTAATGATGGGAGGTATGTATCATGATGGACGGATCAATGATGATGGATGGTTCCATGATGGGCATGATGTGTATGATGATGGTGCTCGGTTTGCTTTTGTTGATCTTAGCTGTTGGCGTATCTGTTTACGTGGTTGTCCGCTTGTTAATGAGGAAAAGCAAGGTGGAAGATTATCCCCTCATGATATTAAAAGAACGTTATGCCAAAGGTGAACTCAGTGATGAAGAGTTCGACCATAAACGTAAATTATTAGAAAACTCCGACAAGGCAAGATAATAGAAGAATATGCAGAACTACGGGAAAGGGGCTTCTCATCAGAAAGTAGGAATAGGCCTCAATTTCTTATGCAACCGATACTGAACATGCAAAAAGGGAACGGATGAGCGTCCGTTCCCAGGGGGATCAAGTAAGAACAATTTGAATATTATTCAGGCTTGTTACCGGCTTTCGGATCTGGAACAAAGTCGGTTTTATAGTCCGTATACTTCAATTCTGTCACCATGCCGGCCGATGCATGATGCAGGTCGTGGCAGTGGAACATCCAGTTGCCTTCATTGTCTGCTTCAAACGCTACGACGTATTCTTCACCCGGTTTCAGATTCAACGTATCTTTAATGACTGGCGAACCCTCCAAAGGTTTGCCGTTTTTGCTTAGCACCTGGAAGAAGTGGCCGTGCAGGTGCATCGGATGGTCGTCGGTCTTGGAGTTGTTCACGAGACGAACTTTGACTGTATCACCTTTTTTGACTTTAATCGGTTCGGTTTCCGGGAATGTTTTTCCGTTGATGGTATAAACCATATCGCCATTTTTCATTTCCGTATTCAGATTCATCGTGTATTCCATCGTGTACTTCTGATCAAGGGTAAAGTTCATTTTTCCGGCTTGACCATAACGGGTTAGATCGACAACCGGTAGTTTTTCTTTGTCGTTCGGTTTATCCGAACCTGCGGCAACCCCTTCATAAGCGATTACGGCTTTCATCCCTGCAACGGCCTTGTTTTCGCCATGATCTTCAATCAGCCACTGACCGGGATTGTTGGCTTCAAATTCAATATCGTAACGTTCCCCTGGTGCAATCGTGACGACACTATCTTTGAGTATACCCGGATTGTGAATCGGCTGGCCATCCGATGCAGTAATTTTAAACTCATGTCCGTGAAGGTGGATTTGATGAGACAGGTAACCGGCATTAATGAGCCGTATTCGTACTTTTTCCCCTTGTTTTACGGGCAGTTTGTCCACGAGCGATCCGGATTTGCCGTTAACCGTGAACAAATCGTACATGCTCATATCATGTCCCATATTCATTTGACTATGATCCATCGAATTGCTGCCTTTGTTATTCGAATTCCCCATATTCATTTTGCTGTGGTCCATGTTGGACATATCCATTTTAGACATGTTGCCGCCGGACATATTCATATCAGACATGCTCATGCCGGTACTCATCCATTCATCCAGGACGAGCGTATAGTCGCGGTCTACTTTGGTTCCATCTTTCGGTTCCACGATAAACGAACCGTACAATCCTCGGTCTAGCTGGTTTACGCTGTCTTGGTGGGAATGATACCAGTATGTGCCAGGTACGTCCGCTTTAAATGTATAAGTGAACGATTGTCCGGGTTGAACCGCGTTTTGTGTAACGCCCGGAATACCGTCCATCGCATTCGGAACCGGAACCCCGTGCCAATGAATAGTCACCGGTTCAGGCAATTCATTTTTAAGGTTGATTTTCACGGTTTCCCCTTGTTTTACACGAAGCTCCGGACCAGGAACGGAATTGTTGAACGTCCAGACCGGCAGCGTTATTCCCGGTGCAAGTTCTTGATTGCTCGTTTTTGCTGTAAGTGTAAACTCTTTACCGGTTAACGTTGCAACTTTCACTGTGGTGCTAGTATTCGTTGGTTGTTGGGCCGCCGATTTATCATCCATGTTCAATTTTGAATGATCCATGCCGCCCATCGAACCACCGCTGGAGTTAAAGCATCCCGTCAATAAAACGGCAATGGCGCCAACAACAGCTGCGCTTTTCAATTTCCAACCGGTTTTCATGGTTATCCCCCATTCTTTTTTTATTTTGTACTGTGGTCTCTTCATTTCGATCATAAAGCAAAAGTGTGTAGAACTTGTGAGCACGGACAAGAAAGTTTCGTTATGTTGACAGCGACAATTTTTGTATACTACAATTTGTAGTGTAAGGGTGTGAAGAAAATGAAAATTAAAAAATTCAATATGCATGAATCCGGGTTGAATCATTTTTTCGGACCGCTTGAAGCGCGTATTATGGAGATCGTTTGGGCTTCTAAAAGTATCACGATCAAGGAAATGCAATCCATTTTAAACCAGGAAAATCCGATCTCTTTCAATGCGGTAATGACCGTCATGAGCCGCTTGCAGGAAAAGGGGCTTCTGAAGAGAACAACGACCGGCAAAGGAAGAAATCGGGTTACATCTTTTGAAGCTGTACTGTCCAAAGAACAATTTCTCGCGGAACAAACAAAAGCCGTCACTCACGGACTTATTGAGGAATTCGGAGGACTTGTTGTCAATCATATGATCGATGCCTTGGACGATGTCGATCCGGAACTGATTTCCAAGCTTGAACGGAAAATAAACGAAATGAAAAGCAGGAAACAGTCATGAAACCCGAAACGAAAGTCAAGTGGGTTTACGCCGTGATGCTTCTGTTCGGGTTGCTCATGCTATTGCAAATGGGGATGTATGTAGCCCATCAAATCTGGAACATACCGCTTCGATGGAATATTATTCAATACTGCGTAACCGCAATCGGCGAAAAATCGTCAGGACATGTTTGGGTGAAGCTGGTATTCAACTTGGTTATCGTCTACACTGTGGGCAAAATAGCTTGGCGCATCGGAAAGCAGTGGGTTTTAACCCGTAAATGGCTGTGCAGATTTCGCGAGGCACAACATCAAAAATTAACAAAGCGGTTGAATAAGAAATATCGTCATTGGAATACCGAGTTTATCGTTATTGAGGATCATGCTTTTCTCGCTCTCGCTCTGGGAGTGTGGAAACCGAAAATCATTGTATCCTCGGCGCTGTTCGACTTGTTTGATGAACGCGAAGTTCGGGCCATTCTGCTGCACGAGTGGTACCATTGCCGTAACCGCGACAATCTGAAGTTCTTCCTTTCGAAGTTAATGGTCGATGCATTTGGGTACTTACCCATCGTGAAATCGACCGCCCAATATTATCAGACATGGAAAGAACTGCTGGCTGACCGTTTCGCGGTGAAACAAATGGGAACCGAAATTGACCTCGGCAACGTATTGTTGACATTGGCGAATCACAGTAAACTGGTTCAATACCGCGCGGCGGGTGTCTATTTTGCGAATACCGCGATCAATTATCGGATTCAGCAGCTATTGGAACCGCAAAAAACAGTTGAAGTCCCGTTGACACTATACCGGCCATTGTTTTTATCTTCTTTGACGTTATTTTTGATGAGCAGTCTACTGTTTGGCGGGTGTTCATAAGCCCGCCTTTTTCTTAAACAAAACACTACAATTCGTAGTATAAATGAGAGGGTTGCTATGAATGCTGCTGATTTAACGGTATGGATCGTGTTCGGTGCAGGCTTTTTATCATTCATTTCACCTTGTTGTCTTCCCCTTTACCCTTCGTATTTATCTTATATCACGGGGGTTTCGGTTAAAGATTTGCAGGAGGGCAAAGGGCTGCTTCAAAAGCAGGCATTTTTGCACACCTTGTTCTTTATCATCGGATTTTCGATCATCTTTTTCGCCTTGGGACTATCGGTCAGCTTCGTAGGGAATTTGTTTTCCGGCAATCGGGATCTGATCCGGCAATTGGGGGCCATTATGGTCGTTGTCATGGGACTGATCATGCTCGGTGTATTTAAACCTAAATTATTTCTCAAAAATGCGCGGTTTGAATGGAAACGGAAACCTTTTGGATATTTGGGTTCCATCTTGGTGGGCGTCACTTATGCGGCTGGATGGACGCCATGTGTCGGACCCATTTTGGCTGCCGTTCTGGCGTTAGGAGTAAGCAATCCCGGCCAGGCGGTGGTATATACTTTTGCCTATACCGTCGGATTCTCTCTTCCATTTTTTGCTATGGCTTTTTTTATAGGAAAGCTGCGTTGGATATTGAAATATTCGAACGGATTCATGAAAGCCGGCGGAGCTTTGATGATATTGACGGGGATTTTGCTGTATACGGATAAAATGACGCAAATTACGATCTATCTGATCAAGCTATACGGTGGATTTACCGGATTCTAAGGGGGAATGAGAATGTATTCGTTTTTCAGCAAAATCAGTTCCTTCTTAAGCGAACCGTTCTTAGGTGCAGCACATTCGAATATTGCTTTTTTGGCCGCGCTGTTTCTTGGATTTGTCGGTTCAGTGGCGCCCTGCCAGATCTCGGCGAATGTCGCCGCGATCGTGTATTTTGGCAACCGTCAGGCACAAGCCAAGCTTTCCTGGTCGGAAACGGTTATGTATCTTTTAGGGAAAATCGTGCTATTCAGCTTATTTGGCGTATTGTTCTGGTTTTTCGGACAGCAAATTTCCCGCGACTTTATTCCGCTATTCGCATCTGCGAGGAAACTGTTAGGACCATTGCTGGTCGTCATCGGCTTATTTTTGCTTGGGCGGGTGCGACTTCCTTTTCAGTTGGGTGCTCGTTTTTCCTCGTTTATGCGAAACATTGCCGATCGGGTAGGGGGTAAAGGCGGTGCATTTTTGATGGGGATTGCATTTTCGGTCGGCTTTTGTCCGACCATGTTCGTCTTGTTCTTCGGTTCACTCATGCCGCTCGCTATGCAAACTTCATATGGCGGTATTTTACCCCCCGTTTTTGCGATAGGGACAGCCATGCCGTTCCTGCTACTTGCCGCGCTCACCGTAGGTTTCGGCTTTGATCGTATCATGGTGAAACGGGCCAAACGTTGGGGGATTCGGATTCAAAAAATAGCCGGTGTATTGTTTGTCATTTTAGGCGTAAGCGACACATGGACGTATTGGACATTCTGAAGAATGGAGGGAGGGTCATGAAAAAGCAATGGTTGGTGCTTGCAGCCATTATCGTTCTTGCAATTGTTGCCCTCTTTCAAACTTCGCCTGCCAATCGCGAGGAGCTGCCTAAAAAAGGGTATAGAGCGCCGCAGTTTGCATTGCCGGCTCTGGATGGTCAAACGTATTCGCTGAGAAAATTGGACGGCAAGCCTGTCGTTCTGAATTTCTGGGCATCCTGGTGCGGGCCGTGCCGGATCGAAGCTCCGGAATTGGTACGGCTTTATGAAAAATATAGAGGAAAGATCGAAATTTATGCGATTAATGTGACAGCTAGCGATTCGGTTGAAGGTGCCAGGGCTTTCGCAGATGAATACGGTTTTTCGTTTCCCGTCCTGCTGGACGATAAAGGAGAAGTTTCGCAAAAATACGGTATTCAGCCGATCCCGACGACATTTTTTGTGGGCGGGGATGGCGTGATTGTCGATCAGGTGATCGGACTTGTTGACCCACAGTCGATGGAAGCTAAATTCAAAAAACTGTTGCCATAAGGTTTGCTTACCGAGCTCATCGACAAAAAAGTGTGGAGGGAGATACGTTGCCGAACATCTTGCAGTTGGGTCCTTTTATGATCAGGATGGATTGGGTCGTGCTTGCGGTTTCCGGATTCGCAGGATATGCCGCCATGCAATGGAAATGGAAGCGGTCCGATATACATGATCGACTCTTTCTCGAACCTTTGGTGAACGCTCTGCTTATCATATTTTTCGTTTGGAAAATGAGTCCGATCTTACTTTCACCGTCTCTCTTACGGGAGCACCCGTTATTATGGCTGACGGTACCCGGAACCGATATCGGATGGTGGTTTGGGCTTGCCGTTGCTGCATTGTATTTGTACCGAAGTTGGAGGAAAATCGGCGTGCCATGGCGGTTGGTTGGGGATATGTTATCGTTTGGGGCCATTGTCGCGGTTTTGGTACACAACCTGCTCAGCTGGCAGTATGGAATGCCCACTTCGCTTCCATGGGGGATTTCGATTGAAAATCCTGAGTTTAAGTACCATCCCGTCAATATATATCGCTTGATCATCACCTTGCCAATGTTGCTATGGTTATGGCGGAATGCTCTTCTCATGGGCACGGGAAAGTGGCTGTTAAACACACTGACGTATTACGGTATGGGATTGATGGTGGTGACGTTCTTTGATACAAAAACAGAGTTTATTTTCAGTTTCTCAGGGGAACAAACCGTATATCTTCTGATGATGTTGTTGGGAGTTGGATTATCCGTCTTCTTAAGAAAGTAAAGCCGACAAGCGATGCAAGTGAAAAAAGAGGAAAGGGAGGAGAAGCAGAATGATGCCGCAGGGATATTACCTTCTGATACGCGAAATGTTGCTTCTGACCCGATCGGACCTGAAAATTCGCGCGAAGAAGAAAGGAGACTGCTTCAAAACAATTCGTCCGGGAGGAGGTGGTCAAATGGACTGGGCTTGGTTGCTGGCACTCGCTTGTCCCCTCATGATGCTGATCATGATGAAGGGAATGCACGGGAACAAAGGAAACCGGAGTGAGCATGGAAACGCTGAGATGGACGCACTAAGAAAACAGAATGCGGAACTGAGTCGTCAATTGAACGAACTCAAAAACAAACAAAGTTATTAATGGTTTCAGGGGGGACGTGATCCCTCCTTTTGTATCGGGATTCATGTCACAATGAACGAATTCTCGATCCCGTTATGGATGGGGCGATAGCCAGAAGGAATCGTTTGATGAAAATACATGGCATCAACGATTTACTCCATGGGGGTTAAGAGAATCTGGTCGAAAGTAAATAATGAAAAAGCGCTCGACTTTCCCGTTATGGAGAGTTGAGCCTTTTTTATTGGATTTAAAAAAGTTCTATATGAAATAGAACCTTCGCGGAAAAAGGTTCTATAAAAAGTTCCAACTTATCCCATTATGAGGCGGGAAGTACAATGTAATTGCAAAGGCACTCACCGGTGAGCCTGTTGTCAAAAAGAAGATAAAGGATGGATGACAGGTGAAAGATGACCAAAACGGGAAAAAGGATGATAGGAAGAAAAAGCGGACGCCATACGGAAAAGTGGAAAGATGGTTGACGAAATATCCGTCCTGGAAAACGCGAATCGAAACGCTGAAGGCTCAACTCGAGCATATTCCAGGACTGACTCAGCGATTGGACCTTGTGCCGATTTACGGAAAAGGGCAGCCCAATGAAAGCATACCGAATGAGATCATACGTCGGTTCCAGATCAGGGAAAAGGAGCTTCCGCGATTGGAACTGCGGGTGAAGCTCATCGATATTCCACAACGAGTTGCATCGCCCCCAACTGCTGTCGGTCGATTAAGGGTTGATAGAGAACGGTGACCTTCAATCGACCCTCTAGCTTATTGACTTCCTTCAGGAAGAAAGGAGCGTGTGGAGATTCGGAAGGGGATGTGCCGTTGTTACTTATCGGACAAGAACGTGTCGGCAGCGGTCGACGCTTATTTGATCGGATGAATTTCGATGGCCGTAACCCGTTGCGGGCCTAAACGGCCTTGGTCTGTAGAGGGCATTTCGGGGGAAGTGGACTCAGTAGACAACCACGCACTGGCCAAATCCGTACGTTCTGGATTTCACGAACCCTCACTGACTTTAGGGGCGCCAGCTCCGTGTCCGACAAACCACTTAACCTAAATGAAAATGGTTATTTAAAAATATGTGGAGAATGTTCCCAGCTTAACAACTCATTTCGCTAACGGGTACGTCAGATCAATGATTTTAAACAACTTTATCTCTGACCCGACCTGTATCATAGGTCGGGTTTAATGCATTTTTGGAAACCATAAACAACAACTTTATTAAAGAACATGGATACGAATACGTTACTCCAGTCCTGCTCCGGCTGATTAAATAAGGTACGGGTTTCCTCACCACCCATTAATCCGAGAAAGGAAGGATAAACTCGGTCACTCTATTGTTCACAGACGGGTCCCGGTCAGCGCCCCTGTCATTCAATCGGGATTGAAGTTGCTGCAAATGGGCAAGGGATCGCGGTGGTGTGGCTACCAACATTTCTTCAAACCACTGCGCCGGCAGAGTCTCATCATCTACAAAGTGTGCGCTGGAAAACACCTTATATTGTAAAATCGGTGCCCGTACAATGGATTCCAAAACTCCCTCTTCACTATCAAGATCAAATAACTTATAGGTTCCCTCGGTGGTCAAGCCTCCAAAGATTAACTGAAAGGAGTTCTGCTCATTCCTTAACAGTTCCCGATTTGTTTCTAACCACTGATTAAGCCTAGAATTACGAATAATACCGATCCTCGAAAAGACGGTACTTAGAAACGCTGTTGCATCCATTATGGCTATTGCCGTGTCCGCGGCGCCTGTGATCGAATAGAACCCATTGATCCCTACCGAAAATATTTTTACAGTGTCCTCGTCAAGAACCTGTCCACAGCTACCGTCAGGGGTAAGCCTAGTCACTCGGCGGTCTGCTGTGACCGATAAGAATAAATCTGTCATGACGGCCGAGATAAAAGTCATTTGGAGCTCCCAACTTTTCTTAGTGCCGCTCTTGTTTAAATTCTACGAGTTCCAGCCAACCAGTAAAGTCCGGAACTTGATCGGGATGTCGCCACCAGGCATCTGTAACATTCGTCTCTGCCCGCCCGCAGAATAACGCATAGTTCATCTTTCCGGTCAGGCTGCTCTTGTAACGCACCCCATCATAACCGAGTTTCCGGATGTATTCACACAGAATCTGGGTCGGCACATACTCGATTGGGGCCTCCTTGGTTGAAATCGGCCGTGAAACCTCCTCAATAAAATTTTCTACAAAGTGAGAGGCCCAGTTATAGTCATGGTCGTAATTAGGGTCGAAGACACTTCGCACTCCGAGTACCACCTTGTGACTAAGGTCCACGATGGTAAGGTCCAGTTTAGTCCGAAATTTCCCCTGCAGCACCCTGTCCCTTCGCTTCACACGAACTTCCTCCAAGCACGTAGCAATATCCTCCGCTCCGTAAAAGTAGGATATGCCGGATGGATTCATCCGGAGTGGGATCGCCTTATTCCGCGGAGGGGGCCCGCACTCCAAGTGCCGGGTCGCTTTTAACACTCTTCCGTCCCCTGGCTTCATGATCCGTGCACGCCATATGTCCGTGCCCTGAGGCAGCGTCGTAGCCATCCCTCGAATAATCGGTAGGAAACGTGCTAATGCGGATTCCCGGTATGGGGCAGCGCCCATATCGAAGTACCGGCAGATATGCTTCACATAATAAGTAAAATCGGACCAGGAAAGGGTTAGTGGATTATCGTCTCCGGATACAAAGAAAGCATCCTTGAGAACGATGGGAGCGTCACCACCCTCCCATTCGTCATCTGCCCCCTGGGCGATGTCTCTATAGGACGGACCGCTTTCTTTAAACAGGTCACCCAATATCTCCCCAATTTTACCCTTGTTATCCAACTCTTCCGAAAATATCTCTTCCTCAAAGATTAGAACATCCTCAATGGTCGTGGAAATGGATCGCAAGGCATGAAAGGGGACATCATCCCGAGTCGCATTAGTATAGCCGAGCGCAAGCCTCTCTCGAATGAAGTCACCGACATCCCCAACGTCGGCGACCCAGACCTGTTTATTCCCTTTCATGTTACAGTAATCACATTCCCCCTTTTTACGAGCTTTCCGAATGGTAGCCTGGATAAAATCGTTGGTGAAACAGTGCACGCAACATACCTTCGACATAAGGCCCCCCCTTCTTCCATAAATTGTTGGCGTGAGTTCTCAGCTTTATACGGCCTCTGATTTCTTTTCCAGTAGGGTACTGAAGACGATATATATCTTTACGAAAGAGTCTGTTTAACAAGTCACTAATAAGAATTTTATGTATATTTAAAAGACTGGCAGTTCTTTATCCTTCCGCAATCGCTCTTTCAATGACCTTGGACGTTATGGTAAGACTTGGCGTGTCAACGATAGGCTGTGATTCACCTTCAAGGCGCCGAATCATTTCTTCGATTTCCGGTTTATGCTTTCGGCACCGTTCCACATGGTATTCATCGTCCGCGGGGCAATACTCCAAAACGCCGCGCAGAATCCTAGCTTGTGTCGTCAGCTTCCGAAAGAATTTTCATAAACCGTTCCCAATACATTGATTAGGTTCAATATCCAGCCCGTAGTACATAGGGTAGAATTCGGTATGACTTATTTATGAAAAGCCAACAAGATATCCGCCATCAACGCCAACATACCAATTAACAACCCGCATAACATCAAAGTTGGATAACAAGCTCTTCGCCCCATTTAACCGTTTAACTAAATTATATAAAGTGCTATATTTATTGTAAATTTTTTATTTCTATGCGATAGGATGTGAGAAAGAATGAAATCAACCAGCAAAAATATGACCGATGCAGCAATGAAGAAGAGTGAAACTGCGATTCGTCAGGCATTTCATGCTGTGGATAGTGCCGAGTTTACTGCAGAGATAGCCATACATGATAGCGAACCATCGGCCACACTCATTAGTAATGTATCTGTTGAATTCTTGATCGGAAAACTATCCTCAATAAGAATTAGTTGTAAAAATGATAATGATGCAGATATTTACAGAGACAAGGGGCTTTCAAAACGATACTCTGTTGAGCAAGCCAAATTGATGTACAAAGAGTATAAAGACTTCCAGAGCACCTATAAAGAATTAACTGTAAAACCAATTATGATAAAGACATACATTACGATTCGCTTACGAAAGAAGGGGTAGTCATTAATCATATGAAATCGTTACGCTAACGGAGACGTTTGTTCAATGATTTTAAACAACTTTATTTCTTGCCCGGTCCACCTCATAGGTTGGGTTTTCTGCCTTTTTGCGACCTCTTAAACAACTTTACTATCAAATAACATTTTCATCGATATAGTAGTTTGGTTATTGGAAAGGAATCAGATGTTAGATATGATGATGGGAGCAACTTCTGAATAAAGTTAGCGAGGGTATCCGATGCTTCGAAATATACCGTCAATCTCAGCCTTCACTTTATCGCAAATCGAAAAACTCAAAATTGTCATTTCACAAGGTGTGGAACTGGTAACTACACAGTTGGCCTGCGGCCGCTTATCGCTGACAAGCGAAGCCTCTCTTCAACTACATATGGGAATGATCCTTCAACAGATTGGCGATACATACTGTTTTTCTAAAAGCGAATCTTTCCATGTCGCGTTAGAGGTTCCCTTTACTTCGGCAACAACACTTATGAAAAGTAAGACCAAGAAGGCGCTGATCGATCTCGTTGTTACCTTTCAAGATTTGCAGCATCCTGAACAAACTGTGACGGCTGCCATTGAGTTAAAGCATTATCAAGCAAAAAATCAACGTGAACCGAACAATCGATATGACGCGTTCATGGATCTCAATAATCTTGAAGCTTATGTGGCCGCAAAACAAGCTGACATAGGGGCCTTCATACTGATCACGGATCATATTCATTACACCATAAAGCCGAGATCTTTACAGACCAACGATTTTGACCTATCCCATGGTGCGACCTACAAGCATGGAACTGTCCTTACTTATCGCACGGAGAAACCATATGGGGAACCAATTCGGCTGAACCGGGATTATTATTTTGAATGGAAGGAGGCCGGCGATTATTATGAATTGCTTCACTGGATTGAATAGCGATTGCAAATTGGATTGAAACTTAACAAGGTGTGCACCGTTTAGGTGTAAATCCTGCCTCGGCCAATGCAGTGGACCAAGACCTTTTGCTGTCTTTGAAAAATTTGAGAATCGTAGCGGAATGAAGCCGCGACACTTCTTTAGCAGCGTATTGCTGATTTTCCTTTTGATTAATCGTGGTTCAGGCAACGGGAAACGTTAACTCAATAAATAAACTATGCTTCTGACCCGGCGCGTTATCATTGGCCGGGTTTGCTGCATTTTGTGCAACGATTTTAAATCAACTTTATTATGTTGGTAGGCTGGAATGGGGCTTCCAGCGGCTCTTTCATTTCCGACAGTTCCAGAAGGAAGCTCTCATTTAGCGGTTTCTTGGTGAGCGTTGCCCTTATCATTCGCTACAGGCAAACAAGGTTCCATAATGCTTCGAACCCTTTCGAGGGTAAGCAACGTTGACTGGACTGCCCTATAGCAGCTCCTACCTTTGATTGCCATAGACTGTCTCCACCTTCAAGTTAAATCGCTGCCGAATTGGATCAATTCTGGGCAGAGTTCTTTCACGTGCGGGTACTTTCATTAGTCATAGTCGCCGTATCCTATTACTCAGTTAGGATCAACTGACACCATTGTAAATTTTGGCCTTCGATATACGGAATTATTCTTTTTGCTTGAAAACAAGTTTTCCTTAAATGAGATCGGAGGAAATTACTGTAATTTGTCGAAATAGTAGTGCAATAAAACTATGTTTCCGAGGTGAAGTCCTTGATATTCGTTGGTGGTATACACGGTGTCGGCAAAACAAGCTGGTGCAAAGAAAGGTCTGCTCATGCAGGTATAGCTCACTACTCAGCAAGTACGCTAATAGCTCAAGAAAGAAACGATTCCTTTACAAGCGACAAGAGAGTGGATCAAGTTGAGGAAAACCAACTGTTGCTTCTATCCGCCGTGAGGCGTACCCGCGCGTCCCAGAAATTTTTATTAGACGGGCACTTTTGTCTTGTGAACAAAAAGAATGAGATTGAAAGGGTGCCGTACCAAACATTTGCAGATCTTAATCCATCTGGACTAATCCTTCTAAAGGATGCCGTGTGTTCCATTTACGAAAGATTAGGTGCTAGAGATGCTCAGCATTATGACCTTTCATTTCTAGAGAAGTTTCAAAATGAGGAAATAGAGTACGCACAATACGTGTCGGAAAAATTGCATTGCCCTGTTTGTATTATTACTCCGACCGATACGTTTGATTTGAGCGGTTTCGTAAGCGAATGTTTCAAGGAGGGCACCCGATGAGCGGAATACTGGAACGGAAGAAGTTTAGAGAGGTTAATCTGAACGACCCCTTTTTTGATTCTCTTAAATCCGATTATCGGGAATTTGCAGCTTGGTTTGAACGGAAGGGAGATGAAGAGGCATATCTGTATTACGAAAACGGGTTTATTCAAGGCTTTCTTTATTTCAAAGTTGAATCAGGACCCATTACAGATGTAGAGCCCGTCATTACCGGTAGACACCTCCTGAAGATAGGTACGCTCAAAATAAATCCACACGGTACGCGCTTAGGCGAACGCTTTATCAAAAAGGCCGTCGATTATGCAATTGTGATGGGTGTGGAACAGTGTTACGTCACTGTATTTGAAAAGCATAAGGCCCTCGTGGATCTGTTTGAAAAATATGGGTTTTCGCGCCATGGAGTAAAGGTAACAGTAAACGGAACTGAGTTGGTGTTTGTAAAGTCTCTGACCACATTTACGGGCGACATATTAACGGATTATCCTTTGATTTCGATAAAAGGGAATAACAAATACATTCTTTCGATTTATCCTCAATATCATTCCGTCATGTTCCCGGATTCTATCTTAAGAAATGAGAACGTCAACATCCTTGAAGATGTCTCATACACGAATAGCATTCACAAGATCTATGTGACCAGGATGAAGGTATATCCTCTGGTAAGAGGAGATATATTGGTCATGTATCGAACCAAGGATGAAGGAAAAAAAGCAGAGTACAGCTCTGTCGTCAGCTCAATATGTGTAGTGGAAGAAGTCCGTTACCAAACCGAATTTGAAAATTTTGAAGCGTTTTATTCTTATGCCACAAAATATAGTGTATTTGATCGAAATGATTTACAATATTGGTATAACCGAGGCGGGTGCTATACAATAAAGATGACCTATAACGCAGCATTAAGCAAACGATTGATTCGCCAGAAGCTTATTGAGCAGATTGGGATTGACCGCGACATTTATTGGGGCTTCTTTCAAATCACGGATGAACAGTTTGTTCGTATACTAGAAGAAGGTGGAGTACTTGAAAGTATTGTTATCGATTAGACCGGAGTTTGTGGAGCAGATTGTAAACGGTAAGAAGCTCTTCGAATACCGGAAGCGGATTTTTAAGAAAGAGGTTGAATCCGTCATCATTTATTGCACGAAGCCAGTAGGGATGATTGTCGGGGAATTTACATTCGATCATATTTTATCGGATACTCCTCAAGCGCTATGGGATCAAACTCACAAGCAGTCGGGAATTTCTGAAGACTTCTTCAAGCAGTATTTTTCAGATAGAGAAACCGGATATGCGATTCAAATTAAGGAATATCGGGAATATGAGACCCCTGTTCAACCTGAAGAGGTTTTTGAACATTTCGTAGCCCCGCAGTCGTATCGCTATGTTGCAGATGAGGAATGGAAGGAACTTCAGTTAGTGTTGTAATGTTGAATGACCAAGCGGCTTCAGCCAAGGAATTCTTTCGGCTGGGGCTTTTATTTTTTGAACATTTCCCGTTAAATCAATGTGAACAGTTAGCCGGCATCGCTGTTGGCAACACTGATATGAAATGGGTTTGGGCTAGTACCTGATCAAACAAAACGAAGCAGGAGTGTGGCTTTAATGAAGCAAAGGGCAGGGATGCTTGAGGATATTTTAATAAGAGTCACTATTGTTATGTTATTTGGTTTTGGTGTAGGGATGATTAGTATTCAGGAGGATTGGAGAAAAGCAATTGAGGCGATCGGTATCGGTACGTTAATGTTAGCGATTTACTTAATGGGCAGAAAGATAGATGGATTCATGAAGGATGATGATGAGCTTTAGGAAGTTGTCTGCGCCGTTTGCATCAAAGGTATATATTTTAAGATTAGTGGGGGAAGGTCTATCACAAAATATCTAAAATACGATATACGTATAAAATATATTATAAGGGATATTCTAGTGATAGAAGAATCTATGAAGGAGTTGTTCTATGGGAATGAATAGACATTTAATGAGAAATGGGTGTGCGAAAGTGACGGCACGAGGCATTATTTTCAAGGGCGCCAGGTTTACGTGCCCAACAGCAATCAGAGATCAGTGGTTCGAAAAAGCTGCCTTTGAGAAAGAGTGGCGGGTAAAGATTGTATATACCCTCAACAAGAATTTATCAGCAATTTACGTCGTAGAAGATAATGGCGACTTGGAAAAGTGCAACCGAATAGATGACAGCAGGACGCCTTCGGATGTTAAACTTCAGCTTTATTTTCAGAGTATTCAGAAACTTAAAGCATTGCGGAAAATGCAAAATAACGAGGCGTATAGAATAAACCGAGATAAGCAAAGGTGGGAAGATGGAAGAATTAATTGAAGATGTCGAACAAATCATCAGCGTTTACAAGTTGAGCATTGAAAGAGAGAAGAAGTACTATGATTACCCGTTCACAAATAACCCGGATCATTATTACAAACTTATGATGCTGCAGAAGACATTAGAGGTTTGGACAATCTGCCTGGGGAAAATCCTGAAGTACAAAAAACATAGATGGGGACCGGTAGAGCCAAGAAGAAGCAAGGAGTTCGCTAACAGGATTAACATCGAAAGGAACGGCGTGCCCGGATTTGTGACTCCATGTACTCTTGACGCAATGTTGACCTTTATGAAGCGCTTAGAGAGTAGAGTCGAACAACTGGAAGGCATCTCTGTATAGAGGGAGGCTCGAGATCTCATGTCTCCCCCTATTCACGATGCGCTTCATCAGATGAAAATGAAACATGAGAATGGAGATGGAACGATGATTTTTAAGATTACAGAAGAGATGCTTCAGAAAATACAAGTTTGGGATTCATGCAAACCTGTTGACGTTACAGGCGCTAAATTCGCTTATACCTTCATTCCCACTGGACTTGGGTTAATCATCGAGGTGCGATGTGATATATGTAAAAGGGTCCTGGATCTAACAGAAGATTGGTGATGAGCTGGCAGACCTTAAAACAGCTGAGAATCCTGATCCATATTGGACTGAGAATTAAGCGGTTCTTCTATAACCCCGCAAGCATCTTCGTTGCTTCTGGTAAGAATGGCTTCAATAATGGTGGCGATCAGTTTCTTATCTTTAGGGGCAATTTCATTACCATCTACAGTTAGTGGAATACCAGAGCTTAACAATTTAAGGAGATCCCATGTCGATCCTTTCACAAAAGAATAGTCAATTGCAGGCATCAAGGAGATTTGCCCGAATGGATCCCGAAAATGTGGTTCGGGAAAATTGCTTAACCCAAGCAAGTAGTCTGCCGAAACCTCAAAGGCATTAGCTAATGCGGTAATTTGCTCTGGGTCTGGATTTCCTTTGTTGCGTTCCCAATTAGAAATAACGTGTTTCGTTGTGTCGATCTTTCCGGCGAGTTCTTCTTGAGTCCACCCTCTAGATATACGCGAGGTTTTAATTCTTTCTCCTAATATTAACATAAATCCCCCTACCCATAATCTGCTTAACTGAATACAAAACTGAAAAGTAAAGTGAACACTTTACTTAATGGTAACATAATACGTTGGAGTTGTAAATTAATCGACTAAATGGTGTTGACAAGTCGATTTAGTATCGTTTATCATCAAAGTCAATCGTAAATCGTTTTAATGCGTTGCGATTGTAAATAGGGCTTGCTGAACGAACAAAAAATCCTTATTCCACAAGGGATTTGAGCTACTTTTGTCGAATTTATCTGCAAGGAAAACATAGAAAATTGGCAAAAAACCTTGCAGATGGAGTGAGCGAACGTGTTCGTGCCGAATCGGGATATGGCAGATCTGTTGGAAAATTTCTACTTACCCTTTGGCGGGAAGCTTAATCCTGGGAATCGCTGGGTACAGCTTGCCGCACTCATCCCTTGGGATAAAGTGGAAGAGAAATACTTCCAATCCTTCTCATCGATCGGCATCGGTCAAAAAGCATATTCGGTTCGCATTGCACTCGGTGCCCTCATCATCAAGGAGCGCCT
>NZ_AUCP01000074.1 GCF_000429825.1 Cohnella thermotolerans DSM 17683 | reverse complement strand
CTTAGCGGCCCGAAGCTTGGCAGGCCATCCAAAGAACAACGTGACGCCGATGATCGAAAGCAAGAGAAGCAAGACGCTGCACAGCGCAATGCGATCGAAGGAAAGTTCGGCGAAGGCAAACGCAAGTTGGGTTTGGGCCGAATTTGCTCCCGCGGTGCTCATACAAGTTTAACTGTCATCGCTATCCAGTTTCTGGTTATGAACCTGGAACGGCGACTGCGGGTTCTTTTTTTCTCTTTTTTCAGATTCATTGCGTTCCGTCCGATTTTTTGCATGAAAACCGCAAAGAAAATCACGGTCTAGGCTCATGCGTTGGGAGCAGCTTAAATTGATCTTGTTCAGCAAGCCCTATTATAAGGATATCCTTCCAACTGCTCCATAATGAAATAGGATGACGGCAAAATCGATTCGGATTCGTCGTGCTCGTCAATGCGCGGAACCGGCATGGCTTATCCCCGCGGCTCAGCCGGGGCTTTCCGGTCTGCCTCTCGTTTTGGCTTATTCCCACTCTGCTTCTCGCAGGCTATGACGGCGGTATCTCCTCGCTTGGCGCCGACGGACAAACGGCCGATTGCCTGTTGCCTTTTGGCCGGGGATCGGCTATTTTAAAGATGTGGCGTAAATTATTTTCTTTTCGTCACCTATATTCATGTAATTAATTTTCTCGAAAAGGTTGTTTGCGGAGCATGAGCATATTAAACGCGATTCGGGAAAAGCTGGACGATTTGCATCCGAAGGAACGCGAGTTGGCCGAATTTTTGCTCGAACGGCCGCAGCAGGCGGTGCAGATGACGATTCTGGAGCTTGCGCAGCAATCGGGAAGCAGCACCGCGACGGTGTCCCGGTTTTGCCGTTCGTTCCATTTCCAGAACTTCACCGACTTTAAGATGCGGCTGGCAGCCGAGCTCGCCCAGCAGCCTGCGCAAGTTCAGTATCAGGACATCGTGGCCGGCAATCCGCTGCAGGAGATCGTGTCGGCGATCACCGCGAACCATTTGCGCTCGCTGACCGATACGACGCGGCTGCTCGATTTGACGCAGCTTCGGGCCGCCATCGCGGCGCTCCATTCGGCACGGCGGATCGACCTGTACGGCGCCGGAACGTCCGGCATGATCGCCCAGGACTTTTTCCACAAGCTGATCCGGATCGGCAAGGCGGCCAACGTTTATTCCGACCCTCATCTGCAGATCACGTCCGCGGCTTCGTTGACGGACCAAGACGTTGCGGTCGGCATCTCGTATTCCGGCGAGACGCTGGAGACGATCAACGCGCTCCGCTGCGCGACGGAGCAAGGAGCCACCGCCATCTCCATCACCAAATTCGGCAACACCTCGCTTGCCGGACACGCCTCCATCCGCCTGTTCACGTCCTCTTCCGAGGCGGGCATGCGCCGGGGCGACATGGCCTCGAGAATGGCGCAGCTTCATGTGGTGGACATACTGTTCACGGGATTGGTCAGCGAGCATTTCGACGAATACGTTCCGCGTCTGGAGAGCTCATTCCATATGGTTAGAAGATATACGGGCAAAGAGGAGAGGGAGATTCCATGAACGTCTTGATTTTTGATTCCAACGAAAAGCTGAACGAAGCGGGGGCCAACATCATAACCGGCCTCGTTCAGACGAATCCCCGGGCGGTGCTCGGCCTTGCGACCGGAGGCACCCCGGTCGGCGTATATGAGCAAATCGTGAAGGATTACAAGCGGGGGCTCGTCAGCTTCCGCGGCGTCACTTCGTTCAATCTGGACGAGTACGTCGGCCTGCCGGTCGATCACCCGGAAAGCTACCGCTCTTATATGAATCATCACCTGTTCCGCCATATCGACATTCCGGCCGAGCAAACGCATATCCCGAACGGCAACGCCGAAGACCCGGAGGCGGAGTGCCGCCGTTACGACGAGCTTATCGCCGAAGCGGGACAGATTGACTTGCAGCTGCTCGGGCTGGGCCACAACGGGCACATCGGCTTTAACGAGCCCGCCCACGCCCTCATCCGCGGCACGCACGTCGTGGATTTGGCGGAAGAGACGCGCAGGGCGAACGCGCGGTTTTTCAACAGCATCGACGAGGTTCCCAAACAAGCGATGACGATGGGCGTCGGCACGATTCTGAAGGCGAAGACGATTCTGCTCATCGTCCGCGGAGCGGACAAAGCCGAGATCGTACACCGGGCGCTGACCGGTCCGATCACGACCGACTGTCCGGCGTCCTTGCTCCAGACGCATCCGCACCTGGTCGTCCTGCTTGATCGGGAAGCCGGGAGGTTGATGGCATGAGCGGCGGCGGACAAGCGCAGCAGGCGCTGATCACCGGAGCCTCGGTCGTAACGCCGGAAGGCGTCGTGGCGCAAGGCTGGATTTGGCTGAAGGACGGAGTCGTCGCGGCCATCGGGGGCCATTCGGACGCCTGGCCGGCAGAGGCCGAAGAAGCGGACCGGATCGACGTGGACGGCGGATGGGTGCTTCCCGGCTTCATCGACGTTCACGTCCACGGCGGCGCCGGGTACGACTTCATGGACGCCGACCGGGACGGTCTCGACGCCATCACCCGATTCCATGCGAGCAACGGGACGACGGGCCTTCTCGCCACCTCGCTCACCGCTTCGCGGGAGGAATTGACGGGCGTGCTGGAGCGAGTGAGCCGGTATCGCAGCGAGCCGATGCCCTATGCGCAAGTGCTTGGCGTTCATTTCGAGGGTCCGTTCATCAATCCGAAGTGGAAAGGGGCGCAAAACCCTAACTACATCGTCCCGCCGCAGGCGGAATGGCTGGAAGAATGGGTCGCCCGGTACCCTGGGCTTATCAAGATCCAGACGCTCGCGCCGGAGTCGGAAGGCGCCCTCGATTATATCGAGCGGCTCGCCGCGCACGGCATCGTGCCGTCCTGCGGCCATACCGACGCGACGTACGACCAGGTCGTCGCCGCCGCGGACCGGGGCCTGCGGCACGCGGTGCACACATTCAACGCGATGAAGCCGCTGCATCATCGAGAGCCGGGCACGGTCGGCGCGGTGCTGACCGACGACCGCATCACGGCGGAAGTGATCGCCGACGGCCATCACGTGCATCCGGCAGGGCTCCGAATCGTCGCCCGGATGAAGGGCACCGACAAGGTCATCCTCGTAACCGACGCCATGTCCGCCGCCGGCATGCCGGACGGCGACGGCTACGAACTCGGCGGCTTGCCGGTCGTCATGACGTGCGGCGTCGCCCGCCTGAAGGAATCCGGCAACCTGGCCGGCAGCACGCTGACGATGATCGCGGCGTTCCGGCACATGGTGAAGAACGTCGGCGTCTCCGTCCCGGACGCGAGCCGGATGGCGAGCGCCAATCCCGCGCGGCAGATCGGCGTGGACGACGTCACCGGCTCGCTTCAAGCGGGCAAACGGGCGGACGTGCTGCTGCTGGACGCGGAGCTGGAATTGAAGGGCGTATGGATCGGCGGCAGGCCCTTCGATCTTTGAAAGCAAGTTATGACGATAACCTCACCATAACAATCGATGAACGAGCCGCGGGGCCGAGCAATCGGGTCCACGGCTCGTTTTTATTGGGGGGGCGGGGGACGCGTTTGTTTTTCTTGGTAAAATCGAAATACAGGAACATACATTCGATTTGAGGAAGGCACCGTGATGGAGAAAAGCAAAACGCCCCTCACCAATTGAGTGAAGTGTCAGGCGTGTAGTGCTGCGTATCTGGAAGTAGTCGTGTCGTGTGTTTGGAGGAGTATCATGTGGCTAGAGGAAGCGCCAGATGCCTGAGTCATTACTGATTTGCAGTTAAGCATGATGATGAAGGGCTGAGCAGTGGGGATAAGCCTCAAAATCAGCAACAAGAGGTATTCGGGAGCCAAAATGGAAAAACAACCGGCAGCGACCGGCTGTTTTTCAGATTGACTTCTTTTTTGCCTACTCCAAATAAATCTGTTGCAGTTTCTGCTAAACGAACGTTAATTGTCTTCGTTGTTAACATTTATCGCACGATGGGCCCAAAGATTAGAAGTTTCGGTATACGTAAGGGTTTTTCGGCTCGTCGATGCGGCTCCAGGAGGCTGCCTTCACGACCGGAATCGTCGCTTTGAGCGGTTGATAGAACTCCCAGGTCAGTTTGCCTTGAACACGCACCCAGTCATCGTCCTTTAAATCGGCGTTGTCCGGGAATTTCACCAGCATGCCGAATACGCCGGAGTCCGCAACGCAGTGGATGAAGCCGAACCGGAACACGAAATAATGGTTGCCGTCCACCTGCTTCCCTTTGTAGGCGAAGCCGTTGAAATCGATCGTCTTGCCCATGAAGGCGCTGGGATAGTTATAGATGGCTTCCATGGCTTTCAAATAATTGTCGTCGTTAAGGGTGACCACCGGTTGGCCGACGAATTCGGACATTTCCTTGTTCTTGATCCGGTCGTAATCGTCCTTGTTGTAGAACATGCTCGTATCCGGACGGAGAAATTGATGGAACCCCGGGTTGTTCTTGATGTCCTGCTCCAGTGTCGGAAAGGAAAAGCCCTTGGCGGCGACGAAGCTGGAATCGAGCGTTTTGACCGGCAGGAAGATGCCCGTGAAGATTGGAAAAAGCAAGATGACATAGCCCGCCACGCGCTTGAACTTGGAAGCCGGTTCGTGCGTATGGCCGAACGGATCGCCGTGCGCGTGATGCGCGTGGTCGTCGCCGGCTTGAGAATGCGCCTGCAAGCGGCGATGGGCGGGATCGCGTGCATGATCATGCGCGGCATCGCGCACGTGATCGTGTCGGTGAGCATGCTCAGCATCGTGCACGTGATCGTGTCGGTGAGCACAATCGGCTGCGTGTTGGTGCACATCATCGTGTACATGAGCATGAGCGGTTGCGTGCATGCGATCGTGTGTGCGGGCATACCCGTGCGCATGGTCGGCGTGAGCATAAGCTTCTTGCGCATCGCCTTCGCCCTCATGCGGTTCGCTGCGTTCGAGAGCTTCCCGGGCCGCTGCCGCTTTTCGCTCGTTCGCCAGATCCTGGCGGTATCCCCGAATGAAATCGTAGAGGCCGAGAAGCGTCAACAGGACGATGGCGCTGATCGACAAGTAGGCGTACTTCATATTGATATATTTGTCGATGTCGCCCGTGTAATGCAGCAGAAAAAACATGAAGGCGAACCCCAGCAAAATGACGAATTTCATCATGCGAACCACCTCCCCACAATCAGCGACCCGAGCAGCGTGAACACCGCAACAAGCCCGATCAATACGGCCACGAACCGTCCCCGGTACGTGCCGAGCAGCATGAGCGTATTTTTGATATCGATCATCGGTCCGAACACGAGAAAGGCCGACAGCGCCCCCACGTTAAACGTGCTGCGGAACGACGACGCGATGAAGGCGTCCGCTTCCGAGCAGAGTGAGATGACGAATGCCAGCACGATCATGACGAGAGAAGCGGCGACGGGCGTCCCGCCCAGATGAAGCAGTGTGGACGTAGGCACGTACGTCTGCAAGGCGGCGGCGATGAAGGCGCCAGCGACCAAATATTTTCCCACGTCAAAAAATTCGTCGATCGCATGAACGATCACCTCGTTGATGCGGCTCCACACGGATGCGCGCGGGGCCTGGACGACCGCTTCCGGCTCGATGGCGGCGGCTACCGGAGCGAGCTCGTGCTTGAACGGCAGCTTCGGGAACAGATACGAGACGGCGATCGACACGCAGAACGCCACCGCAATAGCCATCCCGCCGCGGATGGCGACCATCCGCCAGTCGTCGCCGAAGGCGATGTAGGTGGCGAACAGAACGATCGGGTTGATGATCGGCCCGGTCAGCATGAAGGCGATGCCGGCGTGCAGCGGCATCCCTTTCCCGATCAGCCGCCTCGTAATGGGCACGATCCCGCACTCGCACGAAGGGAACAGCACGCCGATTCCGCAGCCGAACAGCGAAGACAAGTAGCGGTTGGAAGGCACGATCCGGGAAATCCACTTCTCGGTGACGAACGTTTGGATCATACCGGAGATGAGGACCCCAACCAGAACGAACGGGATGGCTTCCATCACCATGCTTATAAAAATGGTGTTCAGTTGATAGAACGTGTCCACGGCGCTCCTCCTCGTTTGGTAGTGTCTTGCAACGAAGAAAGCGCCCTGCGGCGCGCTATCTTCCGCTCCTGATTATAGGCCTCGCGGAAGCAAAAATAAAGATTGCGAGAAACGATGGCATCGGATGCAAAGACGAATGACGGAAGTAGCGAACGCAACCATCGCCCCGACTGTTCCGTCTAATTCTGTGGAATTTTTTTCTTTATCCCTCATATCGAAATCAATAAAATAAGAAAAGAATGACTCATTCGGAGGATGCCCTATGTCCCAAACGCACACAAAAAGGAAAAAGCGCCGGGCGGTCGCCATCGCTTGCATCGCTCTTGGCGCGATTCTCCTCCTCGTCGGCTCCTATACGGTTTACCTATATATAAAAGCCGATTCCGCCATCCAGAAGATGGCGGCGCCGGAGCGGCCGTCGCCTGCGCCTTCGGGTACGACCGACATCGCAGGGGGATCGCCGGAGGCCGGCGCCCCCGGGACCGAACCGCCCGGCGCCAGAAAGTCGCTCACCTTCCTGCTCGCAGGCATCGACAGCCGCGCAGGCAGCGGCGGCACGCTGAACACCGACGTGCTCATGCTGGCCACGCTGAATACGGAGACCCATACGGCCAGCCTTCTGTCGATTCCGCGCGATTTGCAGTTGAAGCCGAAGACGCTGAAGTCCCATAAAGCCAATTACTATTACGCCTATTTCTACAACCAAGACAAAGAAACGGCCATCGCGAACACGAAGGCGTTCTACAGCGAGCTGTTCGATTTTCCGATCGATTATATGGCGCTCATCAATTTCGACGGGCTGCGCCAGCTTGTGGATGCGGTCGGAGGCATTACGGTCGACGTCGACATGGACATGAAGTACCGCGATACGGCAGACGGCACCGACATCGATCTCAAGAAGGGCGTGCAGAAGCTCAGCGGCAAGCAGACGCTGGACTTCGTCCGCTATCGCAAATCGAACGAAGGCACCCAGGAGTCGTCGGACATCGCCCGCAACGGACGGCAGCAGCAGGTGCTGACGCAAATCGTTGACAAATTGGCTTCGTTCAAGGGGATGACGCAGTGGGGCAACGTACTGGACATTATGGGGAACAACGTCAAGACCGACGTTCCGGAAGACGAGTTGCGGTCCTGGATTATGAATTTCCAACAAATGAAGCCGGCCCGGACGACGATGATTCCGCTGGAAACCCGTTGGGAAAATCCGTACATCGTCGTCAAAGAGGACACGTTGCGCCAGGCGCTCGAACGGCTGCGCTCGGAGGCCGGCCTTCCGAAGGATGATCGGCTCCAGCTGGCCGACGTGGTCGGCGTCGATTCTTCTGCCGACGATTCTTCGCTTGAATAACGATCCGTAACGGAGGAACCGCAATGGCTGCTATCGAACAATTCGCCGCGCTGGGTATCCGCCCGAAGAAGGGGACGTCGTGCTGCTGAAGCCTCGACGAACCGGTGCCGAACGGCACGCCGGTCGCTTAGAGGGCGTTCAGGCCGCGAACGACGGCCCAGACGCAAATCGCATTGAGCGCGAACAACGCCGGAATGCCGAACACGAACGAGGCGTGCTTCGTCTTATGGCGATAGGTTCGCATGCCGAGCCAGGCTCCCAAGGCGCCTCCGACGGCGGCGACCAGGAACAGATTTTTCTCGGGGACGCGCCTCATCTTCGCCTTGGCGCGTCCCTTGTCATATCCCATCATGCCGAAGGCGATGAAGTTCACGATAAGCAAATAACCGATGATAACCGTCATTCGCACCAAGCCTCCCGATCGTTCGTCCCTTTATTATGGACGATCCTCGCCTTTGCCGTCTACCGGAACGACGGCATTGCGCATCTCCTCTTCGACCTCCTTCACGTATTGTTCCAGGACCGAAGCCTCCCAGCCGAGAAGCTCGCCCATCAACCCGGCGACGGGCTGCAAATAGCGGCGAACGAGGGCGATGTCGAACAAGAGCGCGCCCGTGCGCCGGATGAAGAAGTCGGCCGGCGTCAATGCCATCTCCTCCGCGACCGCATAGCGGACGGCCAAATACAGATCCAGCGGCAAGCCCCATGCCTCGGACCGCTCCGCGGCTTCCGGCCCCGCCATCCGGAACAGGCGGTCGACATTGGAGCCGTAGAAGCGCGCAAGCTTCCTTCCCGCCTCCTCGGACAAGCCGTATGACGCCGCTTCCCGCGCCTTCCGCTCGACGAACGCGGCGAATCCGACCGACCCGCCGACATCTCCGCCCGACAGGGGAAGGGTCTTCGTCCGGCACGGCCCGAGCTCCTTCCCGATTCCGCCGGCCGCCTTCCGAACGACCCGGTCGACGACATGCTCGGCCATCTTCCGGTAGCCGGTCAGCTTGCCGCCCGCAATCGTAATAAGGCCGGACGGGGACTCCCAGATCTCATCCTTCCGTGAAATTTCGGACGGATTCTTCCCCTCCTCGAAGATGAGCGGGCGGACGCCCGCCCACCCGGATTCGATATCCTCCGGGCGAAGGCGCGCTTCCGGGAACATGTCGTTTACCGCGCGGATCAAATAGTCCCGGTCCTCAGCCGTCAGCGTCGGCCGGACCGGATCCCCGTCATAGAACGTGTCCGTCGTGCCGACATAGGCTTTGTCGCCTCTCGGAATGGCGAAGATCATCCGCTTGTCCGGCGTATCGAAGTAAACCGCCTGGCGGAGCGGGAACCGGGCCCGGTCGACGACGAGATGCACGCCTTTGGTCAATCGCAGCCGCTTGCCGTTCAGGGAACGGTCCATCTCCCGGACCGAATCGACCCAGGGTCCGGCGGCGTTGACGACGACCCGCGCGCGGAATTCGGCCGTCCGGCCGGTCAGCCGGTCGACCGCCGCCACGCCCGCGATCCGGCCGTC
This sequence comes from Cohnella thermotolerans DSM 17683, assembly GCF_000429825.1. Classification (GTDB taxonomy): domain Bacteria; phylum Bacillota; class Bacilli; order Paenibacillales; family Paenibacillaceae; genus Cohnella; species Cohnella thermotolerans. Next base: position 18,421 of record NZ_AUCP01000074.1, on the reverse strand, counting down.
CTCGTACAGCAGCCGCTCGACCTTCGCGTAGTTAAGCGCCGTCGCTCCGAGCTCCACCGCCTTTTTGACCGTCTCGATCGTCAGTCTGGCATCGTCCGTCCGGTATTCCACGTAATACCCGCTTCCGCGCAGCCCTTCCTTGCGCAGCAGCGGCTCGCGCTCCAGCGTCGCCTTCCCGCTTAGCATCGTACGCCGTTCGCTCCGCTTGACGCCGGCCAAATAATCGTAGACGAGCAGCCCGAGCGACGTGGAGAAGAAGCCGAACGTGCCTCCTTGGTAGATGGGAAGCATCATCCGCTCCGGCGTCGTCACATGAGGCGCGTTCTCGTAGACGACGGCCCGTTCCCGGCCCACCTCGGCAACCATCTTCACTTCGAATTGCTTCAGGTAGCGCAAACCGCCGTGCACGAGCTTGGTCGAGCGGCTCGACGTGCCTGCGGCGAAATCCTGCATCTCGAGCAGGAGCGTCCGCAGCCCGCGCCCGGCCGCATCGAGAGCGATCCCGCAGCCCGTAATTCCTCCCCCGATCACAATAAGATCGTAAAGCGCCCCTGCATTCCGCTCGAACCAATCGGTCCGGTTCAAGCCGCCCATGTTCTGCGACATTCGTGTTCTCCTCCTCTGTGCGAAGACAAAAAGAGACCACAATGTCATTATGGTCAAGTCTCCCATAATGATAAAGTGGTCTCTCGTCAGTCTCCAACCGATGCTTATTTACTTGTTGTTCCCACTATACCACAAGCGGCGCTTATTTGAAAGCCATAGCCGCGGATACCGCCTTTTTCCAACCGCCGTACAGCCGCTCCCTTTCCGCGTCGGACAGCGTGGGGGTAAACGTGCGGTCGATGCTCCACTGCCCGGCGATCTCTTCCTTGCTGTCCCAGTAACCGACCGCGAGACCGGCCAGGTAAGCGGCGCCGAGCGCCGTCGTCTCGTTCACGACCGGCCGCTCTACGGGAACGTTCAGAATGTCGCTCTGGAATTGCATGAGGAACCCGTTCGTCACGGCCCCGCCGTCGACCCGCAGCGTCGTGAGCGAAAGACCTGAATCCGCTTCCATAGAAGCGAGAACGTCTCGCGTCTGATACGCAAGCGATTCGAGCGTCGCCCGGACGAAATGCTCCTTGCTCGTTCCCCGGGTCAGGCCGAAGACGGCGCCCCGGACTTCGCTGTCCCAATAAGGGGTTCCAAGGCCGACGAACGCGGGCACGACATAGACGCCGTCCGTCGATTCGACCCGCAGCGCGTACGCTTCGCTGTCCTTCGCGTTCTGGAACATGCGCAAGCCGTCCCGGAGCCATTGGATGGCCGAGCCGGCCACGAAGACGCTTCCTTCCAGCGCGTACTCGACTTGGCCGCCGATTCCCCAGGCGATCGTCGTCAGCAGACCGTGCGACGAGGCGACCGCTTTATCCCCGGTGTTCATGAGCATGAAGCAGCCGGTGCCGTACGTGTTCTTGGCCATTCCCCGCGCGAAGCACGCTTGCCCGAACAACGCGGCCTGCTGGTCGCCGGCCACCCCCGCGATCGGCACCTCGCAGCCGAAGAAATGGTTTTTGTCCGTATACCCGTACACCTCCGAGGAAGGCCGGACTTCGGGGAGCATCGACCGCGGAACGGTAAGCAGCCCGAGCAGCTCGCTGTCCCATTCCAAAGTGTGGATGTTGAACATAAGCGTTCTCGAAGCGTTCGTATAATCCGTCACATGGATCTTCTGCCCGGTAAGCCGCCAGATCAGCCACGTATCGATCGTGCCGAACAGCAGCTTCCCTTGCTCCGCCTTCTCCCTGGCCCCTTCGACGCGGTCGAGAATCCATTTGACCTTCGTTCCGGAGAAGTAGGCGTCGATGAGCAGCCCCGTCTTTTCCCGGAACAACGGTTCGCGGCCGTCCCGCTTCAGTTGCTCGCAAATGTCGGCCGTCTGGCGCGATTGCCAGACGATCGCGTTGTAGACCGGCATGCCGGTCTCCCGGTCCCACACGACCGCCGTCTCCCGCTGGTTCGTAATGCCGATCCCCGCCACCTGCTCGGGCTTCACGCCCGACTCCGACAGGACGGTCGCGATGACCGCGAGAACCGATCCCCAGATTTCGTTCGCGTTATGCTCGACCCAGCCCGGATTCGGAAAATACTGAGTGAATTCCTGCTGCGCCGAATGGACGACCCGGCCGCTCTTGTCGAACAGAATCGCCCTCGTGCTCGTCGTTCCCTGATCCAAAGACAGAATGTACGTATCCATGTTCCGTACCCCTCCCGTTTAAACTCCTTTATTCCGGCCCGTCGCCGGTTTGCCCCCACAAGCTCATGTTGCTCGTCGATACCGCGACCGCTCCCGCTCCGAACAGAACGGGCAAATCCTCCCGGCCCTCGATGAAGCCGCCGAGAATGACGTCGATTCCGAGCTCTTGTTTGATCAAGCCGACCTTCGGGTGCGAGTAGCTCGGCAAAATCTCGATATAATCCGGTTTGACGAGCGAGGCCGAATGAATGATCGTCTTGACCGATTGGGAATCGATCAGGAAGCCGCGCTGGATGGCCCCCAATCCGTACTTCTTCGCATGAAGCAGGCAAGAGGTTCGGGTGCTGATGATACCGTCGATCTTGATCACTTTGCTCAGAAAATGAACGGACGCTTCGTCGTCCTTGATTCCCCTCACCATATCCAGATGCAGGTATATTTTCTTGCCCGCCCTCTTGACGCTGGAGACGATGTTCTGCAGATGAATGATCTCCCCGTCCAGCAGGAACAAGATCTCCTGCGGGGAAGCGAGCGCGCGCTCCAGCTCCTTCATGCTGCGAACGGCGGGAATGACGGAATGTCGTTGGATAACCATAGGGAAGCCGCCCTTTAAAGTTCAATTGGAGGATATGAACTTATCATAAAGCAATTTGCCCGTCAGGAGATACCCTTCGTTCATTTGGGGAAAATCCAAACGTACAACCCCGCCGCAAGCACGGCGCCGACAATCGGGCCGACGACCGGCACGAGGGCGTACGACCAGTCGGAGGAGCCTTTGCCGTGAATCGGAAGCACCGCGTGCGCGATTCGCGGCCCCAAATCCCGGGCGGGATTGATCGCATAGCCCGTCGTTCCTCCAAGCGACATGCCGATCGCGACGACCAGGAAGCCGACGATGAGCGGATTCAGCCCGTCCGTAAATTTGTTCCCGCCGAACGCCAGCAAAGCGAGAATCAGGACGAACGTGCCGATCGCCTCGCTCACCAGATTGGCCCCCGGGCTGCGAAGGGCGGGACCCGTCGAGAACACGGCCAGCTTCAGCTCCTTGTTCTCGGTTGCCTTCCAATGGGGCAAATAATGCAGCCATACGCCGACCGCCCCGAGGAAGGCGCCGATCATTTGGGCGGCGATATATTCGGGCACTTCACTCCAGGGGAATTGCCCCGCCACCGCGAGCCCGATCGTGACCGCAGGATTCAGATGCGCCCCGCTGAAGCTGCCGACGCAATAGACGGCCACGGCGACCGCCAGACCCCATGCCATCGTAATGACGATCCAGCCGGCATTTTCCGCTTTGGACTTCGAGAGCAGCACGCCGGCCACCACCCCGTCCCCGAGCAAAATCAAGATCGCCGTTCCCAACATTTCCGCCACGAAAGACGACATCGCGCGCCGGTTATTCCAAGAGCCGGTTCGCCAGCTCCGCGAGGCGGCGGGCGCCTTCCCTCAGCTTCTCTTCGCCGACGAAGGAATAGCTGACCCGAATCCACGAGCCCCGTTCGCGCTGGGGATCGCAGATCAGACCCGGCACGAACGAGACGGATCGTTCCAGACTCGCTTCGAGCAGCGCCTCCGCAGACAGCCCCGAAGGAAGCTTGAGCCAGAGGTTGAGTCCCCCTTGCGGACTGACCCATGTCCAGGGGGCCGCGGCCAGCTCCTCCTCCATAATCTCTTTGCGGACCTGCAGCGCAATGCGAAGTTTGTCCAAATGCCGGCGAACCCGCTCCGATTCGAAGTAATGCAGGAAAATTTTCTGGTTCACGAGCGGCGCTCCGTTGTCGGCCAGCGACTTGGCCGTCAGGAACGGCTTCATCACTTGCGGAGCTCCGGCGACGGCGCAAATTCTCAGTCCCGGCGAGACATACTTGCTGAAGCTGCGCAGGTGCACGACCCATCCCCCCGTATCGTAGGCCAAAAAAGGCGGAGGAGGAGGCGCGTCGAAGTACATTTCGTGGAACGAATCGTCTTCGATCAGCAAGCAGCGGTAGCGTTCGGCCAGCTCGACCAGCTTTTTGCGCTGCGGGGCCGGCACCGTATGCCCCGTCGGATTGTGAAAGGTCGGGTTCAGGTAGAAAATTCTCGGCTTGTGCAGAGCCATAAGCTCCTCCACCCGATTCAGGTCGTAACCGTCCGGAGCGATGTCGACGGACAGAAAGCGGGCGCCCTGCTGGCGGAAAATATCGAGCGCCGCGCTGTAAGTCGGCCTTTCCACGAGGATCGCGTCCATGGGCCTCACATAGAGGCGGGCGAGCAGATCGATCGCTTGCTGCGCCCCTGTCGTGATGACGAGATCGGACGCCTCGAGCGGAATTTTGGCATTGTCCGCCAAATAGCGGGCCAGAGCTTGCCGCAGCTCCCCGTCTCCCTGGACGTCGCTATACGTTCCCATCAGCTTGGGATAAATGTCGAACACCTTTTTCACATATTCGGACAGGAACAGATTGGGCAGCAAATTGGGGTCGATCATCGCCTGCGAAAACTGATAGTCGACGGGAAGACGCTGGATTTCGGTGAGCGAGTCCCGGAGAAACGGCGGGGAAGCGGGAAAATCCGAATCGGAAAACGCGGGCGCCGCGCCGCCGGAAGCCGGACTTACGTAGTACCCCGACTTCTCCCTCGCGTAAATCTTGCCCTCCTCCTCCAGCATCCGATAGGCGCGCATGACCGTCAGCCGGTTCATCCCGAATTGCGCGGCGAGCAGCCGGACGGATGGCAGCCTGTCGTGCGGCTTCCATTCGCCCGATCCGATTCGTCTCGCCACATCGTCGTAAACGCGTCTGTACAGCCGTTTTCCGTCGTGCGTCGTCCCGAGCGGCCTGTTCGCGGTCACCGTCTTCCCCCTCCTTTTCTGCCCATTATACCAGCAAAGTCCCCGAATCTGTTCTATATCCCTCCATCTGGTCTAATCGCCTTCCGGTATGATACATACATGCGAAGGAGGAGTAAACATGGTTATCGCTGGATATTTGCTCATTTGCCTGATCTTCGGAACGACGTTCCTGGCGATCAAAATCGGCGTCGACGCTTCGGTGCCGCCCTTCTTCTCGGCCGGAACGCGCTTTCTCGCCGCAGGTCTTCTCTTGTTCGCCTGGATGGCCTGGAGGAAAAAAGCCGGCTTCTCCCTGCTCCTGCGCCGGGAGATGGCGATTGCCGGCTTCTCCCTGACGTTCGGCACGTTCGCCGCCCTGTATTGGGCCGAGCAGTACGTCGAATCGGGCATCGCGGCCGTGCTGTCCGCCTCGGGACCGTTGTTCGTCATGCTGCTGCAAGCCGCCGTCCTGCGTCAGAGAACGACGCCGCTGTCGCTTGCGGGTTGTCTCCTCGGCTTTCTCGGCGTCTTCCTGCTCATGCTTCCCCGGCTCGCGGTGTCGGCCGACGGCCATTGGATGGCGGGAAGCGTCGTCATTCTCGCCGGCGAATTCCTCTATTCTGCGGGGGCTTTGTATTCCAAACGCGTCATGCAGCGCTTGCCCGCCGTCTCCCCCGTGGCGATCAACGCGGCCCAAATGATGTACGGAGGCTTGATGCTGCTCCTCCTCTCGTTCGGGACGGAGAACATGGGCGGAATCGAACTGTTCCGGCCGGACGCGCTCGGCTCCTGGCTGTACTTGACCGTCGCCGGCTCGATGGTCGGCCACACCCTGTTCGCCTGGCTCGTCTCCAGGACGAACCCCGTCTTTCCTTCGACGTGGCTGTACGTCTCGCCGCTGATCGCCCTGACCATCGGCGCGCTGTTCTACCGCGAGGCGCTGGAGTGGAGCATGGCGCTCGGCGGAGCCGCCATCGTCGCCGGCACCGTCATCGCCAACTGGGACAGCCTGCGGCAGCTGTTCCGCAAGCCGGATCCGGCCTCCTCAAGTTTTGGCAAGCACGCTTGAGCGGACGCCTGGCTGACGAGTGCTTGATCGCCGTCAAGACAAACGGCCCGCAAGAGGCCGCTCCCTTCGGAGCGTCCTTCTTGCGGGCCGCAGCCCGGTTAAGGCGATTTACGGCCGTTGCCGCTTGTCATTGAACCCCGAAGGCGACATCGTCCGTCTCGGGCGACTGCTGGTTGTAATCCCGGATCGCCTTGGCTCCTTCGGAGGAAATATGGAGCTTGCCGATCTGGCCGGACGTCAGGGCGGGAACGCTCAGCGCGACTGTGCGGCCCTGAAGCGAACCCGACGTCGGCTTGACGGAACGGCCGCCGATCTCGATGTCGAAGAAGTCCGTCTGGTTCGTATAGCCCGTAATCGGCTCGCTGAACGTGATCAGAATCGCCGACCCCCTCGCTTCCACCTTCGAGATCGACGGTCTGGCGTTCGCCGCGCCGTTCGAAGTGAACACGGCTTCGATCGTGTCGGAGGTGCCGCGCAGCGCCTCTCCCAAATCGTCCGTAATTTGGCCTTCGCGGGAGTCGTATTCGAGCCGGTACCGTTTGCCGGACTGCAGCGTTTGCTCCTTGTTCGCGTTCAGGTAGACGGTCAACGCCGTGCGGTCGTCCGATTGGACGTAGACGGCGTAGCCGTTCTTGTCGATGTTGATCTCGCTGTCGCGGTCCGATTCGTTGTAGAGCGTGAAGCCTTTCGGATCGCCGATGCGCACGGGCTTCGTAAACTTGACTTCGAACGTATAGCGGTCCTTGGACGTCACCCGGTCGATCCGGGGAGCCTGGTTGACGGCCGACGTTCCTTTGAACGACAGTTCGTACGTGTGCGAGCCGTCCTTCGTCTGAATGGCGTTCCAGCCCGCCGCATCCGTGACGCTGCCGCGGAATTGCAGCCAGTACGTTTGGCCCGCCTTCAGCTCGTCGTCCGCATAGAGCACCGCTTCGGTGACGACGCGGCCCGGGTCGCCCACGCTGTCGGAACGGATCGGCACGCTCGAGCCGTCTTCACGGAGAATGACGAAGCCCGCCGGGGAGACGTTGCGAACCGGCTCGCTGAACGTCACCTTCACGGCCTGGTCGTTCACCGCCGCGGCCGCGACTGCGTAAGGCGCTTTGTTCGCCTTCTCCGTGCCCGCGAACGGCTTCTCGTTCGCGCCTTTGTCCGTCAGCAGCCCGTCGATGCCCGTCACCCGGCCGATATAGACGCGACCGGATTTGAACAGCGTCGGGTTGGCTTCCTTCTCGGTGCGGAACTGGACGGTGACGACGTTGTCCGTCCCCGGCTTGCGCGACACGTACGAACTCCAACCTTCGTTGGACAGATTCGCCCCGTTGTCCTTGATAATAGCCAGCTTCAATTTAGCGATGTCGGCGTCGTACAGCGCCCGGCTGAACGTCGCCTGCACCGTGTTCTGGTCGACGGCGGAGAGCGACTGCAGCGCGATGGACGCCGCCGTATCCGAACCCGCTCCGACGAATTGCAGCCGGGTGTTCGATTGGATCGACAAACCGCTTAAATCGATGACCTGGTTGATGGTCAGCGTGTAGACCGCGCCCGGCGTCTGCGCCGAAGTCGCGAGCGTGACCGTCCGCTTGGCGTCGTCGTATTTCGCGCTTTGGACGGAGAGCCCGCCGTCGAGCTTGTAGTTGCTCGTGCGGGTCGCCGAAGCGCTGTTCAGCCGTTCGCTGAACGTGAGCACGATTTGCTTGGAGGCGGCGGCGATGCCGGTTACCGTCGGCGGCGTGTTGTCGACGACCCCGCCGAACCACAGGTTCGATTGCTTATCCATCACGTTGCCCGCCAGGTCGGCGATGCCCTTGACGGTCAAATTGTACAGCACCGCGTCCTTCTGCTTCGAGGTCGTCAGCTCGACGGCTTTCCCTCCGTCCGCTATGACGGCGCTAAGCACCGAGAGTCCGTTGTCGATGCTGTAGTTGCTTTTGTTGGTCGCCTGGGATACGTTCACCTTCTCGCTGAATTGCACGAGAACCGAAGAGTTGCCCTGAACGGAGACGGAGACGACGGTCGGCTTCGTTCGGTCGGTCCCTCCGGTGAACGTAAAGCTCTTCGTGTCCAGCTCGTTGCCCGACAGGTCGGCAATGCGCCGGATCGTCAGCTTATATTCCTGCCCGTCCTCCTGCGCGTTCGTGTACAACGTGACAGTGAGCCCGTCGGACGCCACGGTCGCCCGGTACACGTACAGTCCGTTATCGAGCAAATAATTGTCCGTGTCTCTGGCGTCGTTCACGTTGATTTTCTCGCTGAACACGACTTTGAGCGTATTGTTGCCCAGGTTCGTCACGGATTTGACCGTCGGCTTCGAGTTGTCGTCGACGCCCTTGAACGTCACGTCGGTGCGCGTAGCCATCGAGTAGCCGGACGAATCCTTCACGCCGCGCACGGTCAGCCGGTACGAGTAGCCGTCTTCCTGCTCCGAAGTGGCGATGACCACGGACTTCCGGTCGTCGGACAGCTCGAACGACAGCAAATCCAGATCGCCTCTCGTCACCTCGTAGTTGTCGGGGTCTTCCGCCGTCGAGCGGTTCAACGTTTTCGAGAACGTCAGCTTGATCGTTTGATTGCCGAGGTTGGTGACCGAGACGATGCGCGGCCGATTGATTTCGCTCGAACCGCCGCTTGAAGAATCCGATACCGCCGTATACCGCCAGGCCGTACCGTCAATGAACAGCGTGTGAACGACGGATGCGCTCTGCGGTCCGGTCAGCACCGTGACGCTCTTGCCGTCTGTCGAAAGGGTCGTCTGCAGAATCGCGATGGAACCGCCTTGCGCGTTCCGCAGCGAGAAACGGGAGACGTCCGCGGCTTTGACCGCCTTGTTCAACGTTACGAGAAGCGTCGTGTTGGAGAGCGGTTGAACGGAGCTCACGTCCAGCTTGCCGCCGTTCTCCTGATCGACGGCATAAGCCGCTTCGACGAGCAGGGCGCGCGTCGCATTAGCCGTATAGTCGGCCTGGACGGGAATGAAGTTGTGGTCGAGCGCGATGCTGACGGACCCGCGCGCCCACAGGGAGGCTTTGCCCGTTACCGGCGTCGAGCCCGTGCCCTCGTAGCCGTAGGCGCGAACGAGCACCGCGGCGAGCTGCTCCACCGTCACCGGCGTAACGGGGGAAAATTTGCCGTTGCCGGTTCCCTGCATGAGCCCGGCTTTGCTGACCGCCTCCACTTCCGCGTACGACCAGCGCGTCTTAAGCACGTCGCTGTACGTCGCTTTGGCCGGCCTCGTCTCTTCCATACCCCACAAGCGGAACAGCACGGCCGCGAACTGCTCCCTCGTCATCGGGTCGTTAAGACGGGAACTGCCGTCGCTGAAGCCGGTGAAAATTCCCTTCTCCTTCAGCGCCTCAAACTTCTGCTGCGTCGAGAGCGTCTGCGCTCCGGCCGCCCATGACGGCAAACAAAGCGCGAACAGCAAAACGAACATCAGCAACTTCCCCATTCTGCTCATCTGTCTCCTCCTTATTCCGTAAGCCCGGGAGCGTACGGTTGCAATGGATCAAGCAAGAACGCCTTCGGCGTCGTCTGACGACGAAGAAGCTTTGCGGAGATCATTCAGAAATGAACAAGCGTGGAACTAATTCCTGAATGATGAACATAAAACGCAGAAACGATACGGAAAGTTTCACCGGTGGACAGGGGAGAACGAGCGTGGATAAGCCCATTTTTTCGCGGAAATCGTGGACAAACCAACAAAAAGCCTCCCGGGACGAGAGGTTGGTAGAGGGTCGTTTGAGAGGATAATAGAGACAATATGTATCAATTTGTCAGAAAAAAGTTGCCAAAAAAAAGTGCCTTGAGCTGCGCGGCTCTCTAAGCCGCTGATGTCGGCTTACACCGCTAACCTTGCTTCAACCGAGCTCATCATGCGCGCCGGTTCGGATTACATCTCGATGCCCATAACCGCCGGAACGCCTTCGTCGTAGTAATGCTTGACCGCCTGCATCTCCGTGACCAGATCCGCCATCGCGAGGACGTCCGGAGGCGCGTTCCGGCCGGTCAGCACGACATGCATCCCCTGCGGGCGGTTGCGGATGACGTCCAGCACTTCGGCGAGCGGCAGCACGTCGTCCACCGGGAAGCGCTCGATGGACAGCGCGTTGTTGATCTCGTCGAGGACGATGACATCCGCAGCACCGCCTGCGATTCGTTCCTTCGCATAGCGCCAGCCTTCTCGCAGGGCCGCCCGGTGCTCCTCCGGCGTTTTCGTCCACGTGAAGCCGACGCCCGTCTGCACCATTTCGACGCCCAGCTTGCTCAGAGCGATTTGCTCCCCGTACGAGCGCTGAGGCGATTTGATGAACTGAATGATCAGCGCGCGCTTGCCGCGTCCCGCCGCCCGCACCGCCAGCCCCACCGCCGCCGTCGTCTTGCCTTTGCCGTCCCCCGTGTAGACGAGCACGAGTCCCCGCTCTTTGCTGGGCTTGTCCATCGCTCATTCTCCTTCCAGCATTCGATAGATTCGCGCAACGTCGAGATGCCGGCGGACATGCGCCGCCAACCGGTCGAACGAACGCTCCCGCCCGTCCCGATAAGCCGTCTCCGGGCTTGCGGGACCGAGGCCTTTGTCGCGTCGAATGGCATTCAGCCAGGAACGCCTGAAGGCGTCATTGTCGAAAAGGCCGTGCACATACGTCCCGAACTTTCGGCCGTCCTCGCTGACGGCGCCGTCGGGACGCTCGTCCTCCGGATCGTCCGCCGTCCGGAGCCGGACAAGCGGCCGGACGGAACCGACGTTCACCGTCACGCCCATATGGATCTCGTAGCCTTCCACGGGGAGGCCGACCGTCCCTTCCTCTCCCGCGGCGATCGATCCCGCGACGCGCACCGTCCGCTTCTCCTTCGCGAACGTCGTCTCCTGCGGCAGCAGGCCGAGCGCCTCCGTCACGCTGCGGCCGGACTCGACGCCGTCCGGGTCGAGCAGCCGCAGGCCCATCATCTGGTAGCCGCCGCACAGGCCGGCGATCCGGCCCCCGCGCTCCGCGTAGGCGAGCAGCTTCGCCTCCAGCCCCGTCTCCCGCAGGAAAAGCAAATCTTCCGCGGTGTTTTTGCTGCCGGGCAGCACGACCGCATCGGGCTCGCCCCATTCCCTTGGGTCCGTGACGTAGCGCAAGCGCACGTCCGGCTCGGAAGCGAGCGCGTCGACATCCGTGAAGTTCGAGATGCGCGGATAGCGAAGGACGGCGATGTCGATCGGACGGCTTCCGGCCGGCGCGACTGCCGTCAGACCTTTCCCTCCTTTGCCGTCCAGCGAAGCCGAATCCTCGTCCTCCAGGCCGAGCTGCGGCAAATAGGGCACGACGCCCAGCACGGGCTTGCCGAGCCGCCGCTCCAGCCAATCGATTCCCGGCTGCAGCAGCGAGACGTCGCCGCGAAATTTGTTGATGACGACGCCCCGAACCCGCTCGCGCTCGTGAGGCTCCAGCAACTCCAGCGTCCCGACGATGGACGCGAACACGCCGCCCCGGTCGATGTCGGCGACGAGCAGGACGGGTGCGTCGGCCCACTCGGCCAACCGCATGTTGACGATGTCGCGTTCCTTCAGGTTGATCTCGGCGGGGCTGCCCGCCCCTTCGATGACGACGATGTCGAAGCGCTGCCGCAGCCGGCCGAGCGCTTCCTTGACGATCGCCTCCGCCTGCGGCAAATAGCGCTCGCGGTACGTCCGCGCATCCAGATCGCGATAAGGCTTGCCGTGGACGACGACCTGGGAGACCATGTCCTTCGTCGGCTTAAGCAAAATCGGATTCATGTCGGTCGTCGCCTCGATGCCGCAGGCGTCCGCCTGCATCCCCTGCGCGCGCCCGATTTCTTTGCCGTCCGGCGTCACGTAAGAGTTGTTCGACATGTTCTGCGATTTGAAAGGAGCTACCCGATAGCCATCCTGCTTGAAAATCCGGCACAGGGCGGCGGTAAGAACGCTTTTGCCGACGTCCGAGGCGGTTCCTTGCAGCATGATCGTTCGCGCTTCACGCATGGGCGGGAGCTCCTTTCGCGAACGCTTGCTCCAGCTCCCGAAGCAGCCGCTCGTTCTCCTCGCGAAGCCGCACCGCCATGCGGAAATGGCGTTCGGTCAGCCCGGGGAACAAGGAGGCGTCGCGCAGCAAGATGCCCCGTCCGGCCAAATAGTCCTGCAGCGCGCGCGCCGTCCAGCCCCCGTCGGCCGGCAGCTCGCCGAGCAGGTAGTTAACGTCGCTCGGGCAGACGTTTATGTTCAGTTCGCTCAGCCGGTCCGTCAGCCACGGCCGCTCCTCCTGCAGCCAGGCGCGGGTCCGGGCGGCGTACTCCCGCTCGTCCAGCACCGCTTCCCCGATCCGCTGGGCGAGGAAGTTGACGCTCCAGGGCGGCTGCAGCGCCTTCAACTCGGCAATTCGCCGCGGGTGGGCGACCATGAAGCCGAGGCGGATGCCGGGAATCGCATAAAATTTCGTCATCGAGCGGAACACGGCGAGCCGCTCCGACTCCGCCGCTTCGCGGAGCAAGGAGACGTCTTCCTCCTGCGGCACGAAATCGATGAACGCTTCGTCCAGCAGCAGCATCGGAGCCGAGCGCCGCAGCTCGTCCATTGTCCGGCGCGGAACGAGCCGCCCCGTCGGATTGTTCGGGTGGCCGAGGAACACGCAGCCGTCCCGGGACAAGCCGCTTGCTTCTGCCGCCGCGGCGCTGCCGGGAAGATAGCCCTCCTCCGCGGACAGGAGGTGCGGCTTGATCGGTACGGCTTCCTTGCGAAGCGCGTCCTCGTATTCCTTAAAAGAGGGCTGCGCCAGCAGCGCTTCTTGCGGCCGCAAGCCGCGCACGGTCAGATCGATCAGTTCGGCCGCACCGTTGCCGACGAGAATGCTGTCCGGCGAAATCCCGTACGTCCGCGCCAGCTTGCTCCTTAAGCCGCGCACGGCCGGATCCGGATAGCGGACGATTTCGCGCCAATGGTCGCGGAAAATCCGCCCGACCGATTCCGGCGGCCCCGCCGGGTTCATGTTGGCGCTGAAGTCGAGCCAGCCGCCTTCCGGCCGCCCGTAGCGTTCCTCCGCGGTCGTCCAGTCGCCTCCGTGTCCGTATCTCTCCAGCATCCCGCTATCCCCCCTACTCAGCTGTTGTACAAATAGGCGACTGCCGCGAGCAGCAGTGCCAATTCGATACACTCGTTCAGCGCGCCGTAAACGTCGCCCGTCAGCCCGCCGAGCTTGCGGGATGCCGACGCCGCCAGCAGCGAGCCGGCGCCGTAGGTGACAGCGGCAGCCGCGAGCAGGAAAACGGCGGCTTGGCCGAACGGCCAGACGTCCGTGACCGCAAGCGCAGCGGCGGTCAGCAGGCAAGCGAGCGCAGCGGCGGCCAGCGCGTGCTTCGCCTTGACGGTGCGGAACAGCCCGCCGAAGCCGCCGCCGCTGTCCGCCCGCGCGTAGGGCCAGCCCGCGATAGCGGTCGCCAGGAAGGCGCGGCTCCAGACGGGAACGACCGTCAGAACCGCCGCCGCGAAGGCGCCTTGCCCGGGAAGAAGCGAAGCGAGCAGCGCCGCCCGCAGCAGCGCGGCCAGCGTTCCGGCCACGACGCCCATCGCGCCGACCCGGCTGTCCTTCATAATCTCCAGCATCCGCTCGCGGGAACGGTGGCTGAGCAGCCCGTCGGCCGTATCCATCAGCCCGTCCATATGCAGCGCTCCCGTGACGCCGATCCATAGAACCGTTACGAGAACGGCGGCGACCAGCGGCGGCAGCGCCGAACCGAGCAGCCAGCCCGCGAGCGCGAGCAGCACGCCGATGACGAAGCCCGCCGCCGGGAAAAACGCCACGCTCCGCCGAAAATCCCCGTCCTCGTGCGCGGCGCCCGCAAGCCGGGCGGGCACCGGCAGCCGCGTCAGAAACTGCAGCGCGGCCGCGAACGCTTTTAGCGCGTTCCGAACGCTATGATGAGCCATACGCACAGCAATCCCCCCGCGATTATATAGCTCGTGCCGTACAGCATCCGCACCGAACGGATGATGTCGTCCGGCTCGAGCGGACGGCGCGGCCAGCCCATCCGGGCCCGCTCGCTGACGACGCCGCCGTAGCGGTTCGTCCCGCCGAGCTCGATGCCGAGCGCGCCGGCGACGGCCGACTCGGGAATGCCGCTGTTCGGGCTCGGATGCAGCCGCGCAAACCGGCGAACGGCCCGCCTCGCGTCCGCAGCGGATGCCCGCTTCATGCAGGCCGCGGCCGCGACGAGCAGCCAGCCCGTCAGTCGGGCCGGAATCCAGTTCAAAGCGTCGTCCAACCGGGCCGACGCCCAGCCGAAATACCGGTATTTGTCATTGCGGTAGCCGACCATCGAATCGAGCGTATTCGCGGCGCGGTACAGCATGGCCATCGGCGCGGCCCCGATCAACGCGAACAGCAGCGGGGAGACGAACGCGTCGACCGTGTTCTCCGCCACCGTCTCGACCGCCGCCCGCGACACTTCCTTCTCGTCCAGTTCGTCCGTGTCCCGCCCGACGATCCAGCCCACTTTTACACGCGCTTCGGCCATATCCCCTCGGATCAGGGGCTCATAGACGCGTATGGCCGCCTGCTTCAAACCTTTGACCGCCAGCGTCGTCGAGACAAGCCAGACGTTCGCCGCGAAGCCGAGCCACGGATGAATCCAGCGGGCAAGCGCAACGACGCCCCACGCGGCGGCCATCGCTGCGAGCGTGACGGTCAGCGTGAGCACGATGCCCTTGCCCCTGACTTTCCAGGCGGCTTCCGGTCTGAGCAGTCTTTTCTCCAACGTCGAGATCAGGCGTCCGATCCCGACGACCGGATGGGGCAACCGGACGGGGTCTCCGACGAGCCAATCGACCGCAATGGCGAGCAGCGCGATCAGAATGGCCTTTTCCGGCGAATAAAAAATCATGGTTTGACGTCCGCTCCCGGCCAGCGAAACGCGATTTGGCGCAGCTCCACCGGAATGCCCGCGGTGACGAGGAACACCTCTTCGCTGACCGCCGCGATCCGCTGATTCATGATGCCGGCCAGATCGCGGTACAGCCTGCCGAGCGGATATTCCGGCACGATGCCGTCTCCGACTTCGTTCGTGACGAGAATGACGTTGCCTGGGTAGCCGGCCAGCGCGGCTTGCAGCTCGTCGATCCGCCGCATCGTGCGCTCCCGGGCCGCCGCCTCGTCTTCTTCCCGCTCCAGCAGCACGTTCGTCAGCCAGAGCGTCAGGCAGTCGACCAGCACGACAGGCTCCGCCTTGAGGCGATCAAGCGCGCCTGCCAGATCGTTCGGCTCCTCCAGCGTCTCCCAGCGGAACCCGGTGCGCTCCCTCTGGCTGCGGTGCAGCGCGATCCGCTCGCGCATCCCGTCGTCCAGCGCCTGGGCCGTCGCCACGTATGTGCCCCTGTCCGCCCGCAGCGCGGCGTATTTCTCGGCGAAGGCGCTTTTGCCGCTGCGCGCCCCGCCGGTTACCAGCACGACCATCTCCGTTGCCGCCTCCTTCGTCGCCTCGTCCGTCCTAAGCTTCGGATACGCCCGCGCTGTCGAACGTCGCCATCTGGGCCAGCACGTTGCAAGCCGCATCGACAAGCGGAAAAACAAGCGCGGCTCCGGTCCCTTCGCCCAGCCGCATTTGCAGGTGCAGCATCGGCTCGAGCCCGAGCTCGCGCAGGGCGAGACGGTGTCCGCGTTCCTCCGAGAGGTGGGACGGAAGAAGGTAATTCAGCGCGGCGGGGGCGAGACGGACGGCCGCAATCGCGGCGACGGTCGAGATGAACCCGTCGATGACGACCGCCCGGCGTTCGGCCGCCGCGCCGAGAATGAGGCCGGCGAGGCCGGCGATTTCCAGCCCTCCGACTTTGGCGAGCACGTCGAGCGGATCGGTTCGGTCGGGCCGGTTCGTGTCGAGAGCCCGCCGGATCGTCTCCTCTTTGCGCCTTACCCCCGCATCGTCCAGTCCGGTTCCGCGGCCGACGACTTCCGTCGGGTCAAGGCCGCCGAACGCGGCCAGCATCGCGGCGCTAGGCGTCGTGTTGCCGATGCCCATCTCGCCGGTGGCGAACAGACCGACGCCTTGCGCCGCCAGCTCACCCGCCAGGCCGATGCCGACCTCGATCGCGCGCACCGCTTCCTCTCTTGTCATCGCCGCTTCGCGCGCCATATTGGCCGTTCCCGCCCGGACTTTGCGGGATACGAGCCGCTCGTGCGACAGCTCGCCCAGGACGCCGATGTCCACGCAGACGACTTCGGCTCCCGTTTGGCGCGCCAGCACGTTGATCGCCGCTCCGCCGGCCAGAAAGTTATGCACCATCTGGCCGGTCACCTCCTGCGGGAACGCGCTGACGCCTTCCGCGCATACGCCATGGTCCGCGGCCATGACGACGACCGCCTTCTTCGGCGGGGCGGCCACCGTCTCGCCCGCGATTCCGGCCAGCTTCACGGCCACCTCCTCCAGCTTGCCGAGGCTGCCCGGCGGCTTCGTCAGCCGGTCCAGCCTGCGGGCCGTCTCCTCCATCGCCCGCCGGTCCAGCGGCCGGATCGCCTGAATCGCATCTTGCAGTTTGTTCATCCCTGCACCTCCGTATCGTTGCTCCGCCTGCGCATTTTGCCGTGCATCAGGTGAGGCACTCGGTTACTCTCTTTCCGCCATCGTCCGCTATTTCGCGCCTTGACTAGCTTTTGCCCCTACACACAATAGCGGCAAGGCCCCTCAGCCCGCGTCCTATCAATCGCGGCCGGTCCATCCGCCGGGCTGCAGCATCACCTGCGGAACGCCGTGCACAGGATGCTCCGTTACGATCGGCTTGACGCCGTAGACGCCGCCCAGCGTCTCGGGCGTCAAAATCGCATCCGGCGAACCGATTCCGACCACCCGGCCGCGATGGAGCAGCAGCAGGCGGTTGCAGTAGAGCGCCGCCAGATTCAAATCGTGCAGCACGGCGACGACCGTCAGGCCCGCTTCCTGCTGCCATTCGCGGATGCGGTCCATCAACTGAATTTGCCGGCCGATATCGAGGTAGGTCGTCGGCTCGTCAAGCATCAGCAGCAGCGGCTCTTGCGCCATCACCTTCGCCAGCGCGACCCGCTGCTTCTCGCCGCCGCTCAAATGCTCGAGCGTCCGCTCCGCCAGCACGGCGAGATCGAGCTTGTCCATGATCGCGCCGATCAGCCGGTCGCCATCTTCCGGCTCGTCCCCGAGCCAGTTCCGGTGCGGATACCGCCCCATCTCGACGACCTCCCGCACCGTGAAGCCGACCGGCGGCAGCGGATCCTGCTCCAGCACCGCCATCTCGCGGGCAAGCTCCTTGCGGGCGTAATCCATGACCGGCTTGCCGCGGAAACGAACCGTCCCGCCGCCCGGCTTCTCCACGCCGGACAGCAGCTTCAGCAAGGTCGACTTGCCGCTTCCGTTCGGCCCGATGATGCCGAAAAATTCCTTCTCCCGTACGTCGAAACCGACATCGTCCAAGACGCGAACGCCCCCATAGGACATCCATATCCGTTCCGCTTCGATCATCCGCTCACCTCCCGTCGCAGCACCAACCTGGATCTACCATCTATTAACACATTCTTCTGTCGAAAGACCCCAATGTCTCTATATCCCCGCCGCAGCGACGTTGCTTCATTCTATCAGGTTCGAGAATGCACCACCGCCCAAACCTTTCCCGGTTCCGACAGCACGTGGCGTCCACCTGCCGCCTGGCTTCGGCGCTAATGAACCGAGATCACGCTATTCGGCCCTATTTCTTCATGATGAGATTCTAACGAACTGGAAAACCGTTATTGGGCTCGTAAGTCGCTCATTTGACCGGTTTATTCCGACTTAGCGTGTCTCAGGTTCGTTACCATTCGAAAACAGCCGTTTTGCCGCAAATAAGGATTCTGGAGTTCGTTACATTCTGCCAAATACAACAATAGTCTGATTAGCCGGCTCGTCGTTCGACGAATTCGAGCAATTCCGGCAGTTTCGGCGGCTTAAGCGCTTGGGCGGCGAACTTGTGCAGCTCTAAAAGTCCGGTGAAAAAGTCCGCCAAGCAGGCTTTTACCACGGTTTTGTCGAATTATACAGTAACACGACCATTGAAAGAGTGATTGAGCATGAAAGCAAGTAAGTCGTCGACCATCCAGCCTCAGTTGTTCCAATTCATCGACATGGATGAACTCGTGCCGAAAAAGCACATTTTGCGCCAGTTGAACGAAGCTATCGATTTCTCTATGGTCTATGATTGGGTGGCACCACTGTATACGGAGAGTACTGGGCGTCCCGCTGCCGATCCGGAGCGGATCGTCCGACTGACGTTGCTTTCGTATCTGTTCAACCACTCCGAACGGGAACTGTATCAACT
>NZ_AUCP01000073.1 GCF_000429825.1 Cohnella thermotolerans DSM 17683 | reverse complement strand
GAAGCTTGGCAGGCCATCCAAAGAACAACGTGACGCCGATGATCGAAAGCAAGAGAAGCAAGACGCTGCACAGCGCAATGCGATCGAAGGAAAGTTCGGCGAAGGCAAACGCAAGTTGGGTTTGGGCCGAATTTGCTCCCGCGGTGCTCATACAAGTTTAACTGTCATCGCTATCCAGTTTCTGGTTATGAACCTGGAACGGCGACTGCGGGTTCTTTTTTTCTCTTTTTTCAGATTCATTGCGTTCCGTCCGATTTTTTGCATGAAAACCGCAAAGAAAATCACGGTCTAGGCTCATGCGTTGGGAGCAGCTTAAATTGATCTTGTTCAGCAAGCCCTACAATAATGTGAAACGGCTCCGAAAGTCCTCGCCAAAATTTGAAAACGCTTACCCCTTCTTTTGTTGAATGTCATGTTTTCTTTCATAATTGGCGATCGTTTTTTAAAAAAAATAAATTTGGGTCTGTCAAGGAAGCAATGTATATTAAATACAATTTTCGTATAAATACGTGCAATATAATATGAAATTATGTTCAAAATATTAAGGGATTGGAGGTTTGTTTGATGAAAGTATTTAAAATTTTGTATAAAAATGCAATACAACTTCAGGAGCGATGCTGCGAGATGGAGAGAATTTTTCCTTTGACCAACTTTCTTTCCGAAAATAAAATTATGAAAATTTCGCAGTTTAAACCTTCGATATTTTATAGAAAATGTCTATTGATCGCGCCGTTTTGACTAAATAACGTTTTAACGCGGTGAACGTTTAACCCGTATTTGCGGTGAAGCTGCAAGTTGAGAGCATAAGAAAAAAGTCATAGATTTCATAGAAATTATGCAGTATAATGGGCTCCAAATAGGAGTGCACATTTGTAAACTTTGAATTTTTCATTTGTGTATACTCTAATACGATACATAGGGGAGAGATTGGGAATGAAGTGATGATTTTTGTTATTTTATATAACATTTATCTTACCTATAGTTGACCTGAGGGTTCGCGCAGCAACGAATTTCCTGCGGAAAGTCCGTCATCGTATCTTTACTCTGACATAACCGCTTATATCGAACTAGACGTTCTTACTTGATGCTTTTACTTTTTGATCATAACGAGAAGAGGGGTTGGAAGGAATGAAGGGGAAGAAACTTTTGACAACGGCGCTCGCATTCGCGCTCGTTGGCGTATCGCTTGCCGCCTGCAGCGGCGGCAACAACAACAATACGAGCTCTCCCAGCAGCTCGCCTAGCGGCAGCCCGTCCGCCAGCGGCTCGGCCAGCGCAAGCGCCAGCCCGACGAGCTCGGGTACGCCGAAGGAATTCCGTTTTACGCTGGTCGAACCGCCCAGCCTCGATCCGTCTCTCCTGAAGGACGCTCAATCGATCATTGTCGGCGACGGCCTGTATGAAGGTCTTACGCGGCTCAACAACGCCGGCGAACCGGAGCCTGCGGCAGCCACCAATTGGGACATCTCGGATGACGGCAAAACGTACACCTTCCACATTCGCCAAGGGATGAAATGGAGCAACGGCGATCCCGTTACCGCCCACGATTTCGAATTCGCGTGGAAGCGCACGCTGGCGAAGGAGACGGCCTCCGATTACGCCTACTTCCTTTTCTACCTCGTGAACGGCGAGAAGTACAACGCCGGAGAAGCTTCCGCAGACGATGTCGGCGTCAAAGCGCTGGACGACTACACGCTGGAAGCGAAGCTGACAAACCCCACCCCTTACTTTATCAGTCTGGTCGCGCACAACTCCTATTGGCCTGAAGACCAGAGAGTCGTAGAAGCGAAGCCGGATTGGGCTTCGGAAGCGTCCTCGATCGTGACGAACGGACCGTTCCTGCTGAAGGAATGGGAGCACGGCAGCACCATGGTTCTGGAGAAAAATCCGGATTATTACGACCAGGCCAAAGTCCACTTCGACAAAGTGTCTATTACGATGGTCGAAGAATCTTCCACCGTCTTCAACATGTATCAGACGGATAAAATCGACTGGATCGGCGCGCAAGCGGGATCGGTGCCGGCCGATCAAGTGGAGAAAGTCATTGCGGACGGCTCCGCCAAAGTCCAGCCGGTCGCTTCCGTCTACTACTACGAGTTCAATACGACGAGGAAACCGTTCAACAACGTGAAGATCCGCAAAGCGTTCTCCTTGTCCGTCAATCGTCAGTCCCTTATCGACAATGTGACCAAAGCGCAGCAAACGCCGGCATTCGGCCTGGTGCCGCCCAGCATCGCAGGCGTCGACGGCAAGAAGTTCCGCGAGCTCTATCCGGACAATTACTTCACGGAGAACGTGGACGAAGCGAAGAAGCTGCTGGCCGAAGGATTGGCGGAAGAAGGCCTCTCCAAGCTGCCCGCCATTACGCTGCTTTACAACACGGACGAAACCCACAAAGCGGTCGCGGAAGCCGTCGCCGACATGTGGCGCAAGAACTTGGGCGTCGAAGTGAAAGTGACGAACCAGGAATGGGGAACGTTCCTCAACACGCGGTCCGCGCAGCAGTTCGATATCGCGCGCTCAGGCTGGGGCGCCGACTTCAACCATGCGATCAACTTCACGTACGACCTGATTCACTCGAAATCCGGCAACAACGACGGCAAATACAACAATCCGGAAGTCGACAAATTGCTGGATGAATCCATTACGGCCACATCGGAGAAAGACCGGCTGGATAAGATCGCCCAGGCGGAGAAGATCGCCTTCGCGGACGATATGGCTCTGTTGCCGCTCTACTACTACACCACCGTAACGATGCTGAAGCCCGGCTTTACCAACGTCAGCTCGGATTACAAAGGCGACCTGGATTGGGTATTCGGCGACAAGCAGTAATCTAAATCGTTCATAATCTTGGCAGCTACGAACGAAGGGTATATATAGAATCCCTATATATACCCTTTTTACTGTAAACAACAAGAAGGAAAAGGCGGTGAGACCGTGTGATTCGCTATATTTTGAACAAATTCATCTTTATGTTTCTGTCGCTGTTTGTCCTTGTGACGGCCACCTTCGCGCTGATGAACGCGGTTCCGGGCAGCCCCTTGCAGTCCGAGAAGGCGACGACCGAACAGATTCAGAAAAATATGGAAGCCTACTACGGTTTGGATAAACCGCTCATTCAGCAATACGGCCTCTACTTGAAGAAGCTGGCTCAGTTCGATCTCGGCATCTCCATGAAGAAACGGTTCCAATCGGTCAACAAGATGATCTCCCAATCGTTCGGCTACTCGCTGCGGCTCGGCATTGTGTCGATCATCACGTCCGTTCTCGCCGGATGCGTGCTCGGCATTATCGCCGCCATGTATCACCGCAAGTTCCTGGACAACCTGGCCATGGTCATCGCCGTCATCGGGCTAGCCATCCCCAGCATGGTCATGGCGCCGCTATTGCAGTATTTATTTTCCGTCAAATTAAGAATGTTTCCCGTCACCGGACTGAAAGAGCCGCTCGCTTATGTGCTGCCGACGATCGCGCTGTCTTCGGTGTCGATCGCTTTCATTGCCCGTTTGATCCGCGCCACGATGATCGAGGTGCTGCACGCCGACTTCATCAAGACGGCCAAAGCCAAGGGCCTTGGCGGACATCTGATCGTATGGCGTCATGCGCTCCGCAATTCGATGCTTCCCGTCGTTACGTATCTGGGCTATCTGGCGGCCAACGTCATAACCGGATCGGTCATTATCGAACAAATTTTTGCCATTCCCGGCATGGGGAAATTTTTCGTGCAATGCGTCATCGACAGAGACTACCCGCTCATTATGGGGACGACGATTTTTTACGCCGTCCTGCTCATCGCGACGAGGTTCCTTGCCGACATCGCTTACGTGCTCGTCGATCCGCGAATTCGAATATCCGCCGGAAAGGTGGGAGGATAAGCCATGCAGCAGGAAATCAACTTGAACACGGCTTCGAACGCGTCGCCCGACCGGTTTATGAAGATAGGACGAGATCCGAACCGCGCCGAGCGAATCGAGCGCAAGAGCCTGACCGCTTGGCAAGACATCCGCTATCGCCTGTTCGCCAACAAGCTGGCCATGTTCGGATTGTATCTGATGATCGCCATCGTGCTGATGGCTATTTTCGCCCCCTTGTTCTCGCACTACAACTATTTCTCGAACGATCTGGACCATACGAACCAAGCTCCGAGCTTCAAGCACTGGTTCGGAACCGACGACCTCGGACGCGATATGTACGTCAGAACGTGGAAAGGCGCGCAAGTGTCGCTGTTCGTCGGCGTTGTGGCCGCTTTGATCGACCTGTTCATCGGCATCGTGTACGGCGGAATCATGGGCTACTTCGGCGGCAAGGTGGACGAGATCATGAACCGGATCGCCGAGGTGCTCTATGCGATTCCGTATCTGCTTATCGTCATTCTGCTGCTTGTCGTCATGCCGCCCAGCTTGACGACCATCATCGTCGCGATGTCCATTACCGGCTGGATCAACATGGCCTGGATCGTGCGGGGCCAAATCATGCAGCTGAAAAATCAGGAATACGCTCTCGCCTCCAAGGCGCTCGGCGCCGGTTCCTTTCGGATTATTTTCCGCCACCTGATCCCGAACGCCATGGGACCGATTCTGGTGACGCTCACCTTGACCGTTCCCGGAGCCATGTTCACCGAAGCGTTCCTCAGCTTCCTCGGACTCGGCGTCCAATCTCCCGTCGCCTCCTGGGGCACGATGATCAACGACGGGGTCAAAGCGATGACCGTTTATCCGTGGCGTCTGCTGTTCCCCGCCCTGTTCCTCAGCTTATCGATGTTCGCCTTCAATGTGTTCGGCGACGGTTTGCGGGACGCGTTCGATCCCAAGTTGAAAAAATAACGGAACATGCAGAAAGGAGGTCATGCCAGATGAAAACGATATTGGATGTGCAGGACTTAAGCGTATCGTTCGACGTTTACGGCGGCGTCGTGCAGGCCGTCCGCGGCGTCAGCTTCAGCGTGAAGGAAGGGGAAGCCGTCGCGATCGTCGGCGAATCCGGCTCCGGCAAGAGCGTAACGGCGCAAACGATCATGCGGTTAATCGCCACGCCGCCGGGCAAGATCAATCGCGGTTCGATTGTGTTCGACGGGCAAGATTTATTGTCCCTGTCCGAGAAAGAGATGCAGAAAGTGCGCGGCAACAAAATCGGCATGATCTTTCAGGACCCGATGACTTCGCTCAACCCGACGATGACGGTCGGGAAGCAGATCATGGAAGGGCTGATGAAGCATCAGCGGTTGAGCCGCTCTGCAGCCAAGAAGCGGGCGATCGAGCTGCTGTCCATGGTCGGAATCCCCCATGCGGAGTCGCGAATCTCTCAATATCCGCATCACTTCTCCGGCGGGATGCGGCAACGCGTCGTCATTGCCATCGCGCTGGCCTGCAACCCGGCTCTGCTTATCGCCGACGAGCCGACGACCGCTCTCGACGTGACCATTCAGGCGCAAATTCTTCGTTTGATGAAGGATCTTCAGCAGCAAACCAAAACATCGATCATTCTCATTACCCACGATCTCGGAATCGTCGCCGATATGTGCGACCGCGTGATCGTCATGTATGCCGGACAAATTGTGGAGACGGGAACGAAGCGGGAAATTTTCCGCAATCCGCAGCATCCTTATACGAAGGGGCTGCTCAATTCGTTGCCCCGGCTGGATCAGGCGAAGGACGAGCCGCTTGTTCCGATCTACGGAACGCCGCCCGACCTGATCAAACCTCCGCAAGGCTGCGGTTTTTGCAGCCGTTGCGACGAAGCGATGCGGATTTGCGAGACCGACGTCCCGGAAATGACCGCGATAAGCGACACCCAAACGGTGCGCTGCTGGTTGCAGCATGTGCGGGCAAGACCGACGGAGATGGACAGCGGCAAGGGGGCGAGCGCATGAGCGAACCGTTTATTGAAGTCCGGGGGCTGCGCAAATTTTTTAACGTTGGGAACAACCGCATATTAAAGGCGGTTCACGATATCAGTTTTACGATCGCGAAAGGCGAAACGCTCGGCCTGGTCGGCGAATCCGGCTGCGGCAAATCGACGGCCGGCCGCACGATGATTCGGCTGTACGAACCGACGGCGGGGAGCGTCACGCTTGACGGCGTGGACGTGACGAAGCTGTCGAAATCCAAGCTGAAGGCGTACCGCCGAAAAATGCAGATGATTTTCCAAGACCCGTACGCTTCGCTGAATCCGCGCTTGACCGTGCTGGACATTATCGGGGAAGCGCTCGACATTCACGGACTGGCGGGCAGCCGCGCGGAGCGCAAGCGGCGGGTGGAGCAGCTGCTGGAAATGGTGGGCCTGAACGCCGAGCATGCTTCGCGCTTCCCCCACGAGTTCTCGGGCGGACAGCGCCAGCGGATCGGCATTACGCGGGCGCTTGCCGTAGAGCCGGAGTTTATCGTCTGCGACGAGCCGATCTCCGCGCTCGACGTGTCGATTCAGGCGCAGATCATCAATCTGTTGATCGACCTGCAGAAGAAGATGGGGTTCACCTATTTGTTCGTTGCGCACGATCTGTCGATGGTCAAATATATGAGCGACCGGGTCGCCGTCATGTACCTGGGCAAGATCGTCGAACTGGCGAGCAGCGAGAATCTGTACGCCCATCCGCAGCATCCTTATACGCAAGCGCTGCTGTCCGCCATTCCCGTTCCGGACCCCGATCTGGAAGCGCAGAAGGAGCGGATCGTGCTGAGCGGGGACCTTCCGAGCCCAGTCAACCCGCCGAGCGGCTGTCCATTCCGAACCCGGTGCCATGCGGCGACGGAGCGCTGCGCGCAGGAGACGCCCGAATTCAGAGAAGTGCGCCCGAATCATTGGGCATCGTGCCATTACGCTTGAATCACGCTAACGGACGGCAAGCGCAATTGCCGCTCGGCCGCGAAGAGAGCGGGCTGTCAACCCGGCGCCTACGTGCGTCCGGGTTGTTTGGCGTTCGCGGCGAGCGCCGGCCGCTCAATCGTGTTCGCGGCCTTTTTGTGATAAAATGTCGTTGAACGATTGAGGGCAGACGCTGTTGAAGGAGTGGACTTGTTTATTGGGAAAATATCGACTTCTGGCGCTGGATTTGGACGGCACGACGTTGAACGACCGAAGCGAGATCAGTGAAGCTAATGTGGAATGGATCCGGCGAGCGAGCGAAGCCGGCGTCACGGTATGCGTGTCGACGGGACGGGGATTTGAGAGCGCGCTTCCGTTCGTCGAGCAGCTCGGGCTCGACTCTCCGATGATCACGGTCAACGGAGGCGAGATTTGGAGCCGGCCGCATGCGCTGCACCGGCGCCGGACGTTGGACGCGGAGAAGGTGCTCCAGCTCCACAAGCTGGCCGAAGCGCATCCGGACGTCTGGTTCTGGGCGTATTCCACGCAAGGCATCTACAACAAAGAGCAGTGGGTGGACGACACACTCGCCCGGGAATGGCTGAAGTTCGGCTTCTACACGGAAGACCTGGCGGTCCTCGGCGCCATTCTCGGCGAGATCCGTGAGTGGGACGGACTCGAGCTCAGCAATTCGTCTCCTTATAACATCGAAGTGAACCCGAAGGGAGTCACGAAGGCGGCGGCGATCGAGGAAGTGTGCCGGATGCTCGGCTACAAGATGTCCGAAGCGGTGGCGGTCGGGGACAGCTTGAACGACCTGGCCGCCATTCGGGCGGTCGGGCTCGGCGTGGCGATGGGCAACGCGCAGGAGGAAGTGAAGGCGGCGGCGGACGTCGTAACCGGAAGCAATCTCGAAGACGGGGTCGCGCAAGTGATCCGAGATTATGTGCTAAGGGCGTGAAGCGCGAATGGAACTCGTAGGATGGATCGTCGTCGTCCTGTTGTTCGCGATCGGCATGGCGGGAACGGTATATCCGGTTCTCCCGGGCGCGATCGCGATTTATGCGGCCTTCTTCGCTTACGGTCTGTTCATGACGTTCCATCCGTTCGGCTTCTGGTTCTGGACGATCGAGACGCTGATCGTGATCGTCCTGTTCGTGGCGGATTATGCGGTGAGCGCCTGGGGCGTCAAGAAATTCGGGGGCTCCAAGGCTTCCGTCGTCGGAAGCACGATCGGCATCATGATCGGCCCGTTCCTCATTCCGGCGTTCGGTCTCATCATCGGACCGTTCGCCGGGGCCGTCCTCGGCGAATTGGTGCACGGATCGTCCATGGACCGGGCGCTCAAGGTCGGCTGGGGATCGATGGTCGGTCTGTTCACGAGCACGGTCGTCAAGATCGTGCTGCAACTGGCGATGATCGCGATCTTTGTCATTTGGTTGATCGTTCATTGAAAGAGGGCATTTAGCTTAGAGCTGCGAGGGAGAGATCGTCGTTGATCAAGGTAACGGTATGGAACGAATTCAAGCACGAGCAAATTCACGAGGAAGTTCGCAAGGTTTATCCGGACGGCCTGCATAAAGCGATCGCGGACGGGCTGGAGCAGGAAGGCGGATTTGCCGTGCGGACGGCGACCTTGCCGGAGCCGGAACACGGCCTTACGGACGAAGTGCTGAGCGATACGGACGTGCTCGTCTGGTGGGGGCATATGGCGCACGACGACGTCGCCGACGACATCGTCGAACGCGTGCACCGGCGGGTGCTGGACGGCATGGGGCTCGTCGTGCTGCATTCGGGCCATTTCTCGAAAATATTCAAAAAGCTGATGGGAACGAGCTGCGATCTGAAATGGCGGGAGGCGAACGAGAAGGAGCGCATCTGGGTCGTCGATCCGGCGCATCCGATCGCGGCGGGGCTGCCCGAATATTTCGAGCTGAAGCCGGAGGAGATGTACGGCGAGCACTTCGACATTCCCGCGCCGGACGAGCTCGTGTTCGTCAGCTGGTTCGAAGGCGGCGAAGTGTTCCGCAGCGGCTGCACGTACCGTCGGGGACAGGGGAAAATCTTCTATTTCCGTCCGGGCCACGAGACGTACCCGACCTACTATCATCCGCTCGTTCGCCGCGTCATCGCCAACGGTGCGCGCTGGGCGGCGCAGCCCGGCGGGGCGAAGCCGGTTCGGGGCAATCATCCGCCGCTTGAAAAGCTGGGTTGATCCGCGGCCATGGTGAAGAAGGATTCGCTTATTAAAGGAACGATCATCCTCGCGGCCGCCGCCATGGTGGCTCGCGTGCTCGGCATATTCCAGCGGGTGCCGCTGGAATATGCCATGGACACGGTTGGCCAGAACGCCTTCGGCTTGGCCAATACCGTCTACTTGCTGCTGCTGACGTTCGCTACGGCGGGCATTCCGACGACGATCAGCAAGATGGTGTCGGAGCGGCTCGAGCTCGGCCGGGAAGCGGAAGTCAAGCGCATTTACGGCGCGGCCATCCGCTTCGGGATCATTGCGGGACTCGTCATTACGGCGCTTCTGCTGCTCGTTGCCCCTTGGTATGCGAGGCTGTCGCACGTGCCGGAAGCGACGCTGGCCATTCGGGCGATCGCGCCCTCGCTGCTGCTCTTCCCGGTCATCGCGATGATGCGGGGCTATTTTCAGGGGCGTCAGTTTATGACGGCGGGCGGCGTCTCGCAGATCGTCGAGCAGATCGCGCGCGTGGCGACGGCCGTCGCGCTTGTTTTCGCGCTGCAGGGATTAGGGTACGACAACAAGATGATGGCGGCGGGCGGCGCGCTGGGCAGCGTGTTCGGGAGCGTCGCGGCGTTTGCGGTCATGTTATGGTACGCCTACAAGCTGAGAGCCGGCGATTCGGCGGCGGGAATCGGCGGCGCGGCATCTTCTTCGGCCTCGCAGGCCGGGAACGGAGGCCCGCCGGTGCTGCGGACGACGCGGGAAATCTACAACGCGATCTTCCGCACGTCCATCCCGATTTTGCTGACAGCGATGACGATTCAATTGATTTATTTTATCGACCAGACGGTTCTCGTGCCGTTGTCCGAGTGGCGGTTCGCAACCGCGACGGCGAAGGAATGGCTGGCGGTACTCGTCACCAACGCCCAGTCGATCGCGGGCATTCCGCCGGTGCTGGCCATCGCGCTGAGCACGTCCATTCTGCCGGTTATCGCCGCTGCGTTCGCGGCCGGCGACGCGGACCGGGTCCGCCGGCAGGGGATGCTGGCAATGAGGATTGCGTTGTTCTCCGGCATGCCGGTCGTGCTTGTGCTGTCCGTCGGGGCGGAAGCGGTCAACGGGCTGCTCTTCAGCTCGCCGGCGGGAAGCGCCATCGTCGCCTTGCTGACGGCAGGGACGATTTTCCAAATTACGATGATGACCTCCAACTCGATTCTGAACGGGCTTAGCCGCCAGCGGACGGCGATGGTTCATACACTGACCGGCATTGCCGTCAAGCTCGCGCTCAGCTTCGCGCTGACCCCGTTCTTCGGCGTTTACGGCCTGGTGGCGGCGACGAGCGTTTGCTTTATTTTCGTAACCGTCTGGAACATGACGACGATCCGCAAGCTGACGGGCGTGAAGGTGCTGGGCGACCGTTGGGCCGGCTTCGCCGCAACCGTTCTGCTAATCGTCGCTGCGGGATCGGCCGTTATTTATTACGGCTTGGAATGGCTGGCTCCGCTAGGCTGGAAATGGCCTTATTTGATCGTAACCTGTCTGTTCGGCTTGATCGTAGGCGTCGCCTATCCGGTTCTGCTCCTCCTGTTCCGGGTCGTGCGGAGCGAGGACGTGGAAGGCTACCCGGCGCGGATTCGCAAGCTGCTGCGGCCCTTCGTCCGGCTGCAGGGAAGGGCGAACGGTTAATTTAATTCCCGGGGAGCAGAGCCGCTTTGGCCATGACGGCCGCTTGCAGCTTCCGCTGGCCGAATTCGTGCTCGCGCGTCATGTCGAACACGAGCGGCGGACGCAGTCCGCGCATGAATCGAAGCGCGGACGGCTCCCCGTAGGCGTCCAGCCAGTCTTCTTCCCGAACCGGCCCCAGCGGCCGGTCGTCCCACGCCTTTTCCAGCCTGGGACTGAACCATCGCTCTATCGCTTCGCCGCCGGCGGCGCGGCCCGGATTCCCGGGCTGCCCGCCGGTTTTGCGTTCCGCGGGCTCCGCGAAGAACGTGCCGGGCCAATAATCGGCCCGGGAGCCGCTGTGCGGCGTCGCTTCGGCGAACGCGAGCGCCCCTTGCCGCACTTTCGGATACGCGTACAGCAGGGCGTAGAGGCTTTTGCCGAAGGCGATGCGCTCCCTGAGGTCGCCGAACCGCTCCAGCACGCGGCCGGCGAGCGGCGTTGTCTCCGCGCCTCCCCCGGGAACCGGAGCGGCCAGAGGGAATACGATCTGGTTGAGCTGCAGCGCGCGCTGCCCCATCAACGCGGCCGAACGCAGCACGCCATCCCGATAGGTCGGATCCTGTACGACTTTGTGCTCGACCACGTGCTGTTCGTTGACGATGAGCGCGACCGTCAGCGTGGCCGAGTCCCGGTCGATCCAGAAACGCTCCCAGAACGGAGCCATAAAGGCGGAGACGCCGAACGCGGGAAGCAACGCGAATCGGCTATTCCCGCTGCGGCGGCTCTCCGCGTACAGCTTCAATTGCGGGTAGGCGTCCCGGAAGATGAGCGCGTTGCACGATTCCAGCATGCGGAACAGCTCCTCCGCCGCCGAAGCGTCGAGCAGCCGCGGGAGCCACTCGCCCCGCAGATCGGTCATCGACCATCCCCCGTTGCGCGAGACGAGGTGGGCGAGCAGCGCCCAATGAAGCTCCGGATAGGCGCGGTACAGGTTCCAGTAACCCGCCGTTCTCGTCACATTGTTGCGGTTCAGCCGCTCGGTCTCCTCGCGGATTCGGGCGACGAGTTCGGCGTTGCCGGCGTTCAGTATCGAAGAAGCGCCGCGGCTTCCCCGCTGCCGCCGCTGCTTGAGCGCCGCCTCCGCGCCGGCGACGGTCGTCCGGCGAATCCGCAGCGGTTCGCGCGGAACCGACAGACGCCACGATCCCCGCAAGCCGCTCGCTTTGGCCGCCCAGCCTTTCGCCAGCGCCTTCGTCAGTTGCCTCCAATTCGTACCTTCGCCCGTGCCGGTTGCACTCATCTCTCCGCTCCTTCCTCCAACGGTCTGCTTAATGGAAGGATTTCCTGTATGGGCGTCGAACTATCCCTATCACGTCACGGCTGCGAAATCTTCGCAGGCGGACGATTCATGAAATGCGGGGCCAATCAGAGGGAGGAGAAGGGATGTTCGCGCAACGTGGAAGACGCTTGGGGCTGGCGCTTGGCGCCTTGCTGCTCGCCTTGCTGGTCGGGTGCCAGTCCGTGGGCGGCGTCAATCTGAACGACATGATGGTGGGCCAGCTTGAGGTGAAGTCTTCGGAGAGTGTCGGCTCGGTGGAGATTGGGCTTGATTGGGACGATCAGAAGCTGGCCGAAGAAGATCCGCAAGCGGCGGAGGCGATCGGCTGGTTTCGCAAAGTGGCGCTGAAGTTCGATCAGGCGAAGATCGACAAATACGGCAACGCCTATGCGGCCGGCACGCTCGAATTGAGCAAGGGAGATATTCCTTTTACGCTGAACAAAGACAAGAGCAAGCTTCTGCTTCAGGTGGAAGGCGCGAAGCGCCCGATCGTTCTGGACGCGCTGGGGACCGGCGCGGAGAGCTTGCTTCCCGGCTTGAACGGGGGAGCGGACGAGACAACCGAAGGGGCGTTCGAGGAAGCGGCCCGGAAACTCGTTCACGAGGTTGCGGCCTATCTGGTCGGCCATTTGCCGAATCCGCCTGTCGTCAAAGTCGAGACGGTCACGGCGCCCATTCACGGGGTATCGACGGAGCTGACGAAGGTCCACGCGGAATTGAACGGCAAGCAGTTGGGCGAGCTGATCCCGTCCTATCTGGACTCGATTGCGGGCGATGAGGACGGATTGCGCAAGCTGTTCGGCGACATCGTTCAGTGGTCGGCCGATTTGCCTCCGGAGCTGAAGCGGGAGATCGGCTTCCCGGAAGAGGAGGCCGCCCCGTCCCGGGAAGAGATCGATCAGGCCGTACAAGAGCTGCTCGGCTTCTTCCAGGAGGCGAGGCAGAACATCGAGGACGCCCGGCAGGAGAAGAGCTGGAACGAGCTGTTCAACGAGGGCATTCAGTTGAAGACGGACTTGTACGTGGACCGTTCCTTGCACTTGCGCAAGGCCGACACCGAGCTGACGCTCTCGTCCGGTCTGCTCGAACAGTCGGGCCTGCCGCTTCGCGGCGTTACTGTCCGCAGCTCGCAGGAGATGTGGAACGTCAACGGCAACGTCGCCGTGCCTTCCTTCAACGTTCCGTTTAATGCGATCGACGGTGAGAAGCTCGGCGAATTGAAGCCGTTCCAGGTCGTGAAGCTGTTCGAGGAAAATTCGACGATCTACCGGCTGCTCAAAAACGATCTTCAGATCGACGACCAGCGGCTGGAGCTCGGCTCCGACTGGGGCGTTCCGTTCGTTACGGCGGGCAACGGCGATTTGTACGTCCCGATCCGCGCGACCGTGGAAGGGTTGGACGGCGAGTTCATCGCCTACGACGCCGGAACCGGGCATATTCGCTTCCGCGACGAAGCGACGCGGCAGGGCGTGCTGCTCCAGATCGGCACCCGCAACGCCAAAGTAAACGGCGAGCCGGTGCGCTTCGCGCATGATATCGTGGCGGTCGACGGCGTCGCCTATGCCAGCGCGGACGATCTGCTGGGCGTCCTGCATGCCAAGTACAGCCTGTCCGAGGGCGAGGACGGCGAAGACACGCTCGTGATCACGAGGGATCTGTAACGATCTCTTGTGGCGGCTCCGGCGAAGGCGTATAATGTCGTTTAACGAGGCAGGCTGCGCCCGGCGCGGCCGCAGAAGGAGGATGAACGACATGGAGAAAATTCGCGACGAAGCCGCATTCCGCAGCAAAATCGGAGAGAGCGGACTGACGATAGCCGTGTTCAAGGCGACATGGTGCAAGGATTGCCACTTTATCGAGCCTTTCATGCCCGAGGTGGAAGCCGCCTACGCCGACCGGCTGACGTTCGTGGAGGTCGATCGCGACGAGCTGCCGGATCTGTGCAGCGAGTTGAACGTTCTCGGCATCCCGAGCTTTATCGCTTTCCGCGAAGGCAAGGAACTGGTCCGGTTCGTAAGCAAGCTGCGCAAAACGCGCGAAGAGATCGAGCAATTCCTCGACCGCGCGGTGGAAGTGTCCAAAGCGATCGCGCCGAGCGCCTGAGCTTGCCGCGCCCCGAACGCACGGGTGAACCCGCCCTTGCGCTCGGGGCTTTTTTTCTACGACGGATTAACCATGCGTCCGAAAAATATCGAGGGCAACC
Source organism: Cohnella thermotolerans DSM 17683 (assembly GCF_000429825.1). GTDB lineage: Bacteria > Bacillota > Bacilli > Paenibacillales > Paenibacillaceae > Cohnella > Cohnella thermotolerans. The sequence continues at coordinate 13,313 of NZ_AUCP01000073.1, read as the reverse complement.
CGCGTTATCGGAGATGCTTAACGAACCCCGTACATCTTATTTGTTCAAAATCACGGGTTTTGAAATTGGAACGAACTCCAGCGTCGCTATTACCGTCAATAGGCGGTATTCTCCCGATTTTTTGCCTCATTAGCGTGGCTGGAGTTCGTTAGAACGGCAATTAAACAATTTAGACGCTCATAAGAACGATACGGTTCGTTAGCGAGGCAAGCTTGGGGTGGCAGGGCGGCTGCTCCTTCGCCGCGCCGCTCTGCAATCCGAAAACGTCGGGTTAGAGAGCGGTGAAGCGTCACTTCTGCTGCTGCAGCCCGCCAATGACCGGCTAGAGCTCGCCAAGTGTATGAAAAAACGCCCTCCCACGGATGGGAAGGCGAAGTTGGACACGGGCGTTGACGCCGCAACCGGGGAACGGCTCGGCTTACAGGGCGCTGCCTCCGAACAGGAAGCGGTACTCCCAGTGTTTGCCCTGAATCGAATCGATGCGCACGCCGCCCGATTCCTTGGAATAGGTGTGCAGAATTTGTCCGTTGCCGAGGTAAATGCCGACGTGCGAGATGCGGGTGCCGAACGGGTCTTTATTGGCATAGAGCGACGGGCTTGTCCCCTGATAGTCCATAAAAAACATCAGATCGCCGCGCTTCAGCTTCGTCCAATCGGTTGTCACCGCGGATTTCCCGCGCACGTACGCCCCCTGTGAAGCCGAATCGGCCGGCAGCGTAATGCCGAGCGCGTCCTTGAACGCTTGACGCACCAAATCGGAGCAGTCGAAGGTCGCCGTCGTATTGCGGTCCGACCCGTATTCGTAAGGCGTCCCGAGATACTTCATGCCCGCCGCGATGACGGCTTCGGCTTGAGCCGACGCCGAAGCTTCGTTCGGGACGCCCGAGCCGGACGAGGAGCCCGCGCCGCCGGAAGACGAACCGGAGCCGCTGCCCGCGGGAGCGGAAATTTCGCCCGTCAGCTTGATGTACTGCGACGACGTGCTGACGTAACCCGCTTGGCCGTTCGCGTCCGTGACCGCGTACCAACAGTCGTTTACTTTCGAAGTGACGGTCACCCGCTCGTCCTTTTTCAGATAGCGAATACGCTCTCCCGACAGGGAAGGCGCCTTGCGGAACGATACGCTCGACACGATGACGGCGTTCGCTCCTGCGGCCTCTTCTTCCGCAGGGGAAGAGATGATTTTAACGTAGGATGCCCTGGAAGATATGTAGCCGACTTGGCCGGAACCGTCCCTGACCTTCAACCAGTAATTGTTCGTCTTTTCCAGCACGGCGACCGATTCGCCTATTTTCAAATAACGCATGACATCGGACGAGGTGCTCGGAGCCGTGCGGAAACTGACGGTCGATACGATCCGGGCCGAACCTTCCTTAACGGACGCATTCGCGGCGACGGGAACGGCTGCGGCCAGCATCGAGGCGGCTAGCGCGATCATCAACTTCTGTCTCATGTCTTTCATTCCTCCCATGAAAGGTTGTCGATGCGACAAGCTTCGCTCTGTCAACGTCCATTATAGGGGGCCTTGTCCCGCTTTCCATGGGACGGATTGCTTAATAAGGCGTGCCTCAATGGGGAAATGGAGCCAATCGCAAACTAGGACGAAAGAACAAGAGGCCTCATCCGGCAGGCGTTGCGGAACGATGCTTGCCATCAATTCCCTCTATGAGTTTGCACACCGCTTTTCCTTTTGGCGTCATGCTGACACAGGTTCGGCACCTATGTGTCACAGTTTGAACATGGTTTTGTCGTCAGGGGTCCGGTATAATGAGGATGGCCATCTGAGCCTACTTTAACTAAGGAACCGGGGATGGGCATGACCGCAAAAAGATATCGTTTATTGACATTATGGACCTGCATCGGCATGTTCCTCGTTCTGGTCGTCGGGGTCGTCGTTACGAACACCGAGTCCGGCCGCGGCTGCGGTACGGACTGGCCATTATGCAACGGGAAATTCGTGCCTGCCTATACGTTGGAATCGATGGTCGAATATTCGCACCGGGCGGTGAGCGGAATCGAAGGCTTGCTGGTCGGCGCTGCGTTTATTTTTACGCTGTTGATCAAGCCGAGAAGCAAGGAAGCGGTCGTATACGCCAGCGGCGCGCTGTTGTTCACGGTCGCCCAGGCGCTGCTGGGAGCGGCGGCGGTCGTCTGGCCGACGTCCGACGCGGTGCTGGCCATTCACTTCGGCATCTCGATGATTGCGTTCACGTTTACCTGGCTGCTCGACGCCTGGGCGCTGCGAAGGGTGTCCGCCGAACGCGTTGGACAACCGAACGGCGCGACTTTGGCCGCAAGGTCGGCGGCGAAAGCGCCGGCCGCGCTGTTCCGCGCGGTTGTCGCCGTCATCGTCTACTGCTACGCCGTCGTTTATTTGGGGGCGTACGTGCGCCATACCGACTCCGCGGGCGGCTGCATCGGCTGGCCGCTGTGCAACGGCCAGGTGGTGCCGGATCTGGACGGCGCCACCGGCATCGTGTTCGCCCATCGAGTCGCGGCGGCTCTGCTGTTCGTCTTTATTCTTGCACTGGCTTTGTATATCCGGCGCCAGGGGGCGGGCAAGGAGCTTACGGCGCTCGGGAGCGTGTCGCTTGCGCTCGTGGCCGCCCAGGTGCTGAGCGGCTGGCTGCTGACGGCGACGCTCGGCAACCACGACGTATACGTCTTTACCAGCCTGCTTCATACGATCATCATTACCGCGCTGTTCAGCTCGTTATGCCTGCTCGCCGTACGGGCAAGGCAATTGGCTCGCCGTTAACGTCACAGGAGGGGAAACATGGTCTTCTCATCGCTTCGTCCGTTTCTGGAAACGCTGCGCAAAGAGGGCGATCTGGCGGTCATTCAGGCGCCGGTCGACCCCGTGCTCGAAATCGCCGAAATTCACCGCCGGGTTATCGACAACAGAGGCCCGGCTTTGCTCTTTACGAACGTGAAGGATAGCCCGTTCCCCGTCGTCACGAACCTGTTCGGCACCAGCCGCCGGGTCGATCTGGCGTTCGGGCCGCGTCCCGAGCATCTGGTCCAGCGCCTCGTCGGGGCGATGGACACGCTGTTGCCGCCAACCCTTTCTGCCCTATGGCGCGAGAAGGACATGCTGCTCGATCTGCTGAAGGTCGGCATGAAGAAGACGTCCGCCGCATCCGCCCCCGTGCTGGGCGTCTCCAAGCGGGAACGCCCGCTCGCGGGATTGCCCGCGCTCACGAGCTGGCAAGAGGACGGCGGACCGTTCATTACGCTTCCGCTCGTCTATACCGAGCAGCCGGGCCATCCGAAGCGGCACAACCTCGGCATGTATCGAATGCAGGTGTTCGACGACAGCACGACCGGCATGCATTGGCAAATTCACAAGGGCGGCGGATTCCATTATCACGAGGCGGAGAAGAGGGGCGAGGCGCTGCCGGTCACCGTCTTCCTCGGCGGCCCTCCGGCGCTCATCGCTTCGGCCATCGCGCCGATGCCGGAGAACATTCCGGAGCTGCTGCTGGCCTCGCTCATTATGGGAGACAAGCTTCCGATGGTCGATGACCCGCTCGGCGGACACCGCATTCCGGCCGAAGCCGAATTCGCCATCTCGGGAAAAGTTTCGCCCCATATCCGCAGGCCGGAAGGACCGTTCGGCGATCACTACGGCTACTATTCGCTGCAGCACGATTTTCCGGTGTTCAACGTCGATCACGTCTGGCACCGCAAAGACGCCATCTATCCGGCGACCATTGTCGGCAAGCCGCGCCAGGAGGATTACTACCTGGGCGAATTTCTGCAGCGGCTGTTGTCTCCGGCGTTCCCGATGGCGCTGCCGGGCGTCCGCAGCTTGTGGACGTACGCGGAGACAGGCTTCCACGCGCTGTCGGCCGCCGTCGTCCGGGAGAGCTACGCCCGGGAGGCGCTCGGTACGGCGTTCAGCATTCTCGGCCAGGGCCAATTGACGTTGACGAAGTTTCTGATGCTGACGGACCGGTCGGTGGATCTGGAAAATTTCCCGCTGCTGCTGGAGACGGTGCTCGAACGGTTCGATCCGCAGCGCGATCTGTTTGTGTTCGACCACACTTCGCACGATACGCTCGATTATACCGGCAAACGCCTCAACCACGGCAGCAAGGCCGTTCTGCTCGGCATCGGCGATCCGATTCGCCCGTTGCCGAGCCAATATCATGAAGGCGACCTTCCCGGCATCTCCCGGATCAAGCCGTATTGCCGCGGCTGCCTCGTCGTGGAAGGCGCGTCGTACGAGCGCGACCCCGAGCTTGCCGCGCGGCTGTCGGAGACGCTGTCCGAGCGCGGCACCGAGTGGCCGCTCGTCGTCCTGGCCGACGACGCCGGCATTGCGGAAGGGCAAACCGCGTTTCTATGGACGACGTTTACGCGGTTCAACCCGGCCCACGACATCTACGCGAGCAGCCGCGCCGGCCGCCATCACATCGCTTACGGCCTGCCGCTCGTCATCGACGCCCGCATGAAGCCCGGCTATCCGGACGAGCTGTTCCCCCGCGAAGACATCGTGGAGTTGGTCGACCGGCGGTGGAAGGAGTATTTCCCAAGCGCGTGACGCACTGCAAGAACCGCTTTAACGAAGCGAAGCCTGATCCCGCTGCTGCGGAGATCAGGCTTCTTTTTCCGTCCTAAGCGCAAAGGGATCAGGATTGATGTTCCGTCTCCGCGGCGGAAGAGCGGTTGTTCTCGAAAACTTCGGCGGCTTCTTCCGCGGAGAACTCCGTATCGTCCTCGCCCGGAACCGGCATTTGATTCAGCTTGGTCGACTGGACTTCCGCTTTGGAAGCTTCGTTGTTTTGGTTGGCCACGTTGCCACCTCCTTGATTTGGAAACGACGACCTTTAGTTTCCCGCCCGGCGGATGGATTATGCGTATCGCGCAGGGGACTCTCCACTCGCCGCCGCTCGGTTGAGCGCAGTGCCTTAGTTGCGTTACAATGAAATAATGGGCGGCCAAGGACAAGGCCGATGTTTTCTATCCACGGAACGATCAGGAGGAGCTTCATGCTGCGAGCGCTGTTCGGCGAACCGCCCCGGGAGTGGGAAGGACATCCGCTGGATACGGTTCAGACGATCGAGAGATTTGCCCGCCTAATGCACGAGAAGGGGGCAGGGGAGGCCGGCGCCGCCGTCCGGTACCGGCGTTACGCCATCTTGGCGGAGGGACTGCTTCGCTCCATGGACGAATTGGAGCAAAGCAAGTACGCGGCTCGCCGTTACGCCCTCAAGATGACGAAGACGTCCGTGGACGAGATGTCTTCCGCGGAGAGGCTGGACTATTACCGCCATGTGTATTATGACAAAAATACTTATATTCGCCTTTTCTCCTTGCTCGACAAGCTCGGCATGCTGCTGAACGAGATGCTCGGCTTGCGGACGGAGAAGATCAAGGCGCATTTCTCCTACTTTACCGTGCTGCGCACCATGCGCGCGCACGGTCCGCATGCGCATTTGGCCGAACGATTGGCCGAATGGAAGGAGAAGCATCAGGATGCGCTCAACAGGCTGCGCAACAGGCGGAATACGGAAATTCACCATATGAATGCGGAGCTGCAGGACGATCTGCTGCACAGTTTGAACTCCGATGAGGGAACCGCGCGCCTGGAAAATATCGAGGCAAACATGCGCGATTTGGAAGCAGGCTGGGAAATGGCGTGCCGGACGCTCGACCTGTCGTTCCGTTATTTGCTGAAGACGGGGCGGGGACCGGCGCATGACGGATAAGGGGAAAGGACGGGAAGCGGACGTGAAGCTTGCGGGCAGAACGGCGCTCGTTACGGGAAGCGCGAAGGGTTTAGGCAGAAGAACGGCGCTGGAATTGGCCGGGCTCGGCTGCGACGTCGCGGTGAATTACGTCGTAAGCCGCGCGGAAGCCGAGCAGGTCGTCGGCGAGATCAACGCTTTGGGCCGCCGGGCGATCGCGGTGCGGGCGGATATCGCCCGGCAGGAAGAAGCCGAGCGTCTCGTCGCCGAGACGGAGGAGAAGCTGGGCGGCGTCGACATTCTGGTCAACAACGCCGGTCCGTTCATTCGGGAGCGTCGCCTATTTGCCGACTATTCGGCGGACGAAATCCATTACTTGATGAACGGCAACCTGGTCGGCACGATGCTGCTCGACCGCCGGGTGCTGCCCGGCATGCGGAGGCGGCAATGGGGCCGAATCATTCACTTCGGCTTCGGGCATGCGGCCGAAGCCCGCTCGTGGCCCCATCGGGCCGTATATGCAGCCGCGAAGGTCGGCTTAGTCTCCTTCACGAAGACGCTTGCGGTGGAAGAAGCGGCGAACGGCATTACGGTCAATATGATCTGTCCGGGCGATATCCGCGGCGAGTTTAAGGAGAAGGGGATTACGGACGTGAACGGCTTGAAGGACGAGGAGGCGCCGCGCGGGCGGCCGGGAACGGGCGAGGACGTCGCCCGGGTGATCGGATTTCTCTGTCTGCCCGAATCGGATTTCGTCACCGGGAACACGATAGAAGTATCCGGGGGGCTCGATCCGATCGTCGCAAACGTGAAGCGCCGTTAACGGTTACCCGAAGTTCGCCGCAGGCATGGAAGTTCCCGGACATGACAAAAGGTCCCGCTGACACGGCGAGCCGCTGGCGGGACCTTCTTCACCGGGCGGCCGCTGGCGGCCGGCTCGGATTTAATGCCGATAATGCGACGGATCAGAACACTTGAACGACATCCTGGATACCTTCCACTTCTTCCAGCAGCGCACGTTCGATCCCGGCTTTAAGCGTGATCGTGGAGCTGGGGCAGCTGCCGCAAGCGCCCATCAATCTGAGCTTAACGATGCCGTCTTCGACGTCGACCAATTCGACGTCGCCGCCGTCACGCTGAAGGAACGGACGAAGTTTGTCGAGCACCTCGAGCACTTCATCGTACATCGTGTCTTGCGCGGTTTCGCTCATCGCCATCTCCTCCTTTCATAAAGCTATTATAGTACAAAATCGGATGAAATAAAACGGACGTCCGGCAAAGAAAGGACGATAACCTATGCACATCGTGGAATTTTGCGTAAGCAATATGCATCACGGCACCGACGAGGTGCTCCGCAAGCTGGAGGGGCTCCCCGACGTGGAAGTGGTCGAATACGGGTGCCTAGGCAACTGCGGAGAATGCTATCTGTTCCCTTATGCGCTGGTCAACGGGGAGACAGTGGCCGCCGAGACGGCCGACGCCCTTTACGATAAAATTATCGCCGCCATAAAGGAACAGGATTCGGAACGATCCGCTCTGGATAAGCTGCTGGACGATCTATAAGGAGGCGTTAGCCGAAGTGGCGGCGGCTTTTCCAGAGGACGCCGCTCTTCAGCAGGCGGGCCAGGCGGCCGTAGATCGGCGTCGAGCCCATGAGACCGAAGCCCGATTTCTTGCCCAGAGAGCCCAATGTTCCCTTCAGCCGAATGCGGGACAGACGAGGCTCTTTGTTGTTCCATCGCGCGTTAAGGACCTGGACGACCTGCGCGCCCTGCGCCTGCGCCAACTGGCCGCTCGGCGAGAACGGCTGGCTGGAGCAGTCGCCGATGACGAAGACGTTCGGCACGTCCGGCAGCTCGTGGAATTCGTTGACGATGAGACGCCCCTGCTTGTCCTTGGGCAGCGTCATCTTCTGCACGAGCTCGACCGGTTGAATGCCGGCCGTCCAGACGGTGACGTCGGTTCGGATCTCTTCTTCGCCGTTGTAGATAACGCCGGGTTCCAGACGGCAAATCTGGACTTGCGAGCGAAGCTCCACTTCGTGCTCGAGGAACCACGACTTGGCGAACTGCTGAATCTTGCCGGGGAAGGCCGACATCAGGCTGCTTCTGTCGAGAATGCGGATGTTGAGGTCCGGCCGGCTCTCGCGAAGCTCGGAGGCGACCTCGACGCCGCTCAGGCCGCCTCCGACGATGGTGACTTGGCCGTACGGCTTCGTATTGCCGAGCAAATGATACGTTCTTCTGGCGGCGGCCATCGTTTGAACGCCGGTGGAGTGCTCGTACGCTCCCGGAATCCCGTGGTAATTGTCGGTGCAACCGAGCGCGATGACAAGCGTATCGTAAGGAAGGGGATCCCGTCCTGCGATATGGACCTTCCGGTCTTCAAACGAGACGCCCGTCACTTCTCCGTACACGGTCTCGAGCTGCGGATGGGTCGGGAACTTGACGCGAATGTCCAGCTCGGAGATCGTTCCGGCGGCCAAGGCGTAGTATTCGGTTTTGAGCCCGCCGAACGGCATGCGGTCGACGAGGAAGAGACGGGCATCGGCGGGGAGGTTTTCCAACAGTCCATGAACGACGGTCAATCCGCCATAGCCTCCGCCAAGAATAACGACATTGCTCACAACACATTTCTCCTTCAAATGCTTACTTCTGACTAGTATGGTCTGATTGACTTGCGGCAACGCAAGGAACTTATCCCCCAAAAGTGACGCGAAGCTCTGCAGCGAAATCCGATTACTTTTGGGGGAGCCCCGGATAGAAGCCCCCAAAAGTGACGCGAAGCTCTGCAGCGAAATCCGATTACTTTTGGGGGAGCCCCGGATTTCGTCACAACAAAATAGCGGCAACATCTGCCGCTATTCGGGGCATTGCTTAGTCGTAAATCTTTACTTCGTTGTACAAGGTGTCTCGTTCGACCGGAATCCGGCCGGCTCCCTTGATGAGCCAGACGAGATCCTCGCGGGTAATGCCGGCCGGCGTCAACGCGCCCGCCGCATGGCTGATCCGCTCGCGGACGATCGTTCCGTGGGCGTCGGAAGCGCCCATCGTCAAGGCGACTTGCGTCAACTGCGTGCCGATGTTGATGAAGTAGGCCTTGACGTGCTGGAAGTTGTCCAGCATGAGTCGACCGATGGCAATGGCCTTCAGATCTTCGAAAGCCGAATTGCGGCGGCGAATGCCGGCCTTCGGGCTGGTCGGCTGCATCGACAGCGGAATGAACACCTGGAACCCGTTCGTCTCGTCCTGCAGGTCGCGCAGATGAATCAGGTGCTGCACCCGTTCTTCGATCGTCTCGACGGGGCCGTACAGCATCGTCGTCGGCGTCTTCATCCCCAGTTGGTGCGCGGTGCGGTGAACCTCCAAATATTGCTGGATGCCCGCTTTCTCCACTCGCATCTTATCGCGGTATTGATCGGACAATATTTCCGCTCCGCCGCCGGTCAGCGACTCCAGGCCTGCCGCCATCAGCGTCTCCAGCACTTCGCGGTAAGAGAGACCGGATATGCGGGAATAGAAGTCGATTTCTGCGGCGGTATACGCCTTGATCGTCACATGGGGATAGCGTTCTTTCAGGGAACGGATCGATTCGACGTAGTATTCGAACGGAACGTGGGGATTGTGGCCGCCGACGATGTGGAATTCGCGCGCGGTCGGCGTAATGTGCTGATCCACGTAGGCGAACATTTCCTCGGGGGTCAGCGTGTAGGCTCCTTCTTCGCCCTGGTCCTTGCGGAAGCTGCAGAATGCGCAGTGGGATTCGCAGACGTTCGTAAAGTACAGGCTCATCGTCTCGGTGAAATAAACCTTCTTGCCGTTCTTGCGCAAATTGACCTCGTTCGCGAGCTGTCCGATCGTAAGCAGATCGTCGGACCGGTATAGGAAGACCCCGTCTTCGAACGAGAGACGTTCGCCGTTTCGGACTTTGTCGGCGATCGCGGCCATTTGTCTCTCCGGGTTGGCGGTCAAGAGCGTCATGGGATCGTGCCTCCTTCGTACGAAAATTGAAATAAGGGCAGCAGGCTTTGTGAAAAAAGGAACTTATGATGCCTGCAAAAGCGACGAACACGAAAAGGGACCGAAAGTCCCCTTACGCACAGGTAAACAACTGTAAACATTATAAACTTCTCTCCCTCGCCCGGCAACTTAAATTCAGTGAAGCGTATATTTTTGTCCAAAAGGGGGAATCAAGTTGAATAATAAACAAAATATGGTTATGTTTATATTGATGTAACTTAAAACAAATTAAGGAAGGGTGTTTCCATTGATCGACGTTCTGCCGTTATCCGAATTGGAGCAAATGAGTCAAGCGGACAAAGTCGCAACGCTGCAAAAATACAGAGCCGCCTACACGATTAAGGATTTAAGTCAGGCATGGGGGCTGTCCAATCCGATTCAATACTACATGTGGCTGAAAAAACAGCAAATTTACGAGCAGCTCGTGCGCCGCGCGGACAAGTTCGAGCCTTCGAAGGAATGGAAGCGCATCAAGGAGTCGGAGAGCCACAGCGAGGAACGGACCGGCGTCAAGGCGCTGCCGGCGGATCAGTTCCGCTACGGGATCGATACCGACTCGACCGGCCCCGAGCTGTCTCACGTGTTCCGGCGCCTGGCCGACTTCCTGGTCAACGAAACGGGCCATTTCCGCTGCCGGATCGAGCTGAAAGCGTTGCCTCAGCAAGCTCCCGCGAGCGGCGAATGGAAGGAAGAGGAGCCCGGCGCTTAACGGCGCCGGGTTTTGTTATTCGATGCGCAATCCTGTTATAAAATGGAATTCATAATTCGGGGTAAACCGTCTTTTTTTGCGCATTTTTTTAAGTTTAACACGTTTTTGTCGGCAATACCTCGCAACCGTCGAGCCGGCTGCCTCTTGAGGCTTGCTTCGGCGAGGAGTATACTTAGATTAAGCGGACCAATAGCGTCGCATAGCTTGAAGGAGGGACCGGACATGATAGCCATCAGCGAAACGGCCGGCATTAAAATTCAGGAGATGCTCGCCGCCGAGGAGACGCCGAACCTGTTCTTGCGCATCGGTGTGCAAGAAGGCGGCTGCAGCGGTTTTTCATATGGAATGGGATTCGACGACGAACAGCACGAGGACGATCAGGTGCTTGAAGTTCAAGGTCTGAAGGTTGTCGTCGACTCGGAGAGCGTGAAGTACTTGCGCGGTCTGGAGATCGACTGGAAGGAGTCCGCCATGGGCGGCGGCTTCACCATTCACAACCCGAACGCGATCGCCACTTGCGGCTGCGGCTCCAGCTTCCGCACCGCGACCGATGCGGGCAAGCCCGCGCCGGAGCAGTGCTGATGAGGGTTTAGGGCTTCTAATGAGTTGCGAGGTATGACTCACTCACGAGTAGTACTGTGTTAGATGGGTTGAGGATTACAAGCGAATTTCCGCAATCTGCAAAGATTCTTTTGCGTGGTAATAACCCCAAAATGAATGGGTTGCTGCTTCCGACCTTCTGGATTGTGTATGATGCCAATACACGTTCAGAAGGCTTTTTCATGCTTACTCCTCAACTGAGGACACAGCACCCTCACCAAAGCCTGCTTCCCGGGTCGTCCCGCTTTTTTAAGTTTGCCTAGTTACAAAAAAGATACTACTCTCGTGGAACAAAAGTCGCCCCATACTTTTCTCTCATCTTTATTTGAGTCGCGACAGCCTCTTCATAGATCAAGTCCAAATTTATGTGTAAATTCCCTCAGTTAGACCCCCATGCCGCTGACGCGGCACCATCAGATGATGAAAATAGGGGACGTGCGGTATAATGGACTTGCGGCTGGCGAGGGAGGTCGCCAAACTATGGTGCTTACGAGCCCGTGAGTTAGACAGAGCCCCAGCGACCAGGTGCACCACAGATTGTTGCCCCTTTCGGGAGCACGCAGGATAGAATAATCGCTTGACGGTTGCTGCACCAGCCCTTAATCATTACCGCCGCAAGGAGTTCTGCTGTATGGACGTCGTTTATACCCACGTATGCGGGCTGGACGTTCACAAGAAGAACGTGGTGGCCTGCGTCATCACACCGGAAACCAAAGAAATCCGGACCTTTTCCACCATGACCGATGACCTGATCCTGCTTGTCGATTGGATCAAAAGCAACGGGTGCACCCATGTCGCGATGGAAAGCACCGCCTCGTTCTGGAAGCCCATTTACAACTTGCTGGAGCTTGAGGACATTCAGACACTCGTCGTCAACGCCAAGAACATAAAGAATGTGCCCGGACGCAAGACCGATGTCAAGGATGCCGAATGGATCGCCAATCTGCTTCGCCACGGTTTGTTACAAGGCAGTTTCATCCCGAACCGCGACCAGCGGGAACTGCGTGAATTGATCCGATACCGACGCAGCCTGATTGATGAGCGGGCCCGGGAAGTCAACCGCATTCAAAAAGTGCTCGAAGGCGCCAACATCAAACTATCGTCTGTCGCCAGCGATGTGCTCGGGAAATCGGGACGAGCCATGATCGAAGCCATGATCGCCGGTGAAGAAAACCCGGAATTGCTTTCGGAACTGGCACAGCGGCGATTGAAAAACAAAAAAGCAGATTTACAACGTGCCCTGAAAGGACTGATGGGAAACCATCAGAAGCTGATGCTGGCGGCACAACTGCGGCACATCGATTATCTGGACGAAGAAATCGGCAGACTGGACGAAGAGATCAAGAGGCGCATGCTCCCTTTTGAGGAAGACCTGGAACTGCTAGACACGATCCCCGGCGTCGCGAGACGGACAGCAGAGACCATATTGGCCGAAATTGGTACGAACATGGATCAGTATCCATCCGCCGCCCACTTATGTTCATGGGCGGGGCTGTGTCCAGGTCAAAATGAAAGTGCCGGTAAACGGAAATCAGGAACGACCCGTAAAGGTAACAAGAAACTTCGAAGCGCTCTTGTTGAAGCGGCACGCGCCGCCGGGAGAACGAAGAATACGTATTTGTCCAGTCAATACCATCGGATTGCCGCACGCCGGGGAGCCAATCGAGCAGCAGTAGCCGTAGCTCACAGCATATTGATGATCGCATATTACATTCTCAAGCGTAGACAACCTTACATTGAATTGGGCCCAACCTATTACGAGGAACGAAAACGCGACACGATTATCAGACAATCAATTAAGAAACTTGAATCCTTAGGGTTAAAGGTCACGGTAGAATCCGTAGCATCTTGATTCTAACAAAGACACATCGCCGTTCTTCAACCCTAACCATTTTTTGTAAGGTTCAGGGTCAGTTTCGTATTGCCTTTTTCAGTTCGTGCAATGAGTTAATTTTCAGGATAGATTGTGTTACATAATTCGTGTCACTTTGGCAGTCGTTTTCGGCCTGTTCTCACGCCATTCGTGATACTCGGCCATATCGAGATATTTCTTACCGGCAGCCCATTTCTCATCCTGTTCCATGAGCAAAGCGCCAATCAACCGGATGACGGACTCCCGGTTCGGGAAGATGCGAATTACTCGTTCCCGGCGGCGGATTTCTTCGTTCAAGCGTTCCACGCTGTTCGTGGTGCGAAGGCGTTTACGATACTTTTCAGGCAAGCTCAGTACCGCAGTAGCATCATCAAAACCAGCTTCCAAAATCCGCATCGCCTTAGACGCTTTCTCACCGT
>NZ_AUCP01000072.1 GCF_000429825.1 Cohnella thermotolerans DSM 17683 | reverse complement strand
GCTAGAGTCAGCCGACACGCTCGTCAAACGATTTTCAATTTTGGGCGATACAGTCCCTGGTTTCAGACCGTACGACGAGTGTACCAAGCGTTTGCCTGAATCCATTTTTCGCCATCCAGACCAACCCAAACTGCTCTTCCCTGTTCCGGCCTTACCGTAAACAGCAAGGCTTATTGAGCATGCCTTGCTTGATGGATTCTGTCATTTGTAGATTTGTTTTCATCACGAATCTTTAGCTGATGGGGGGATTTCCGATTACTTTTTTCCATATACTGCCCTCTCTGGCGGAGTGGACTTAAGTTTGTCACGGATTCAGGTCTATTTTACACGATTTTCGTCCGTTCGGAGCCTTAATTTATCTCGTTCGTTACCCAACGATTCCGATATGCACGCGCACTCCGTCCGTTACGGCGTGTGGCCGCCGAATCGGACGAAAAATCGACATGGAAGTCTTCGCGCAGCCGCGCGGATTCCCCCATGGCGATTTTTTTCTTCGTGGTTTTTTTGATACTTCGGGCTCAGAGCTGCCTTCATTGGACTCGCGTTTTTTCCGGACATCAATGTAACTGAATTGGTTCTATTGGATAAACGATTTGGAGAGGAGCAAGATCATATGGACAAACGCATCATGTTGCTGTCGCTGGCCTCGTTCGCGATCGGCACGGAGGGATTTATGATCGCCGGCATCCTTCCTGCGCTGGCCCGGGATTTTAACGTCTCGCTGTCCGCAGCCGGGCAATTGGTCGCGATTTTCTCTCTCGTGTACGCGATCGGTTCTCCCGTCCTGGCCACCTTGACGGGACGTTGGGACAGGAAGCGCGTGCTCATCGCCGCGATACTCGTCTTCGCCGCAGCGGCTCTGCTCATCCGCCGGCTGTTCCCGGCCATCCCGTCGCCGGGGTCCGCGACGCTGCGGGAGCGTCTGTCCTGCTTACGGAACCCCGTCCTCCTGTCGGCCCTGCTGACGACATTGGCGTGGGGAATCGGCATCTTCGCTCTGTATACCTATGTCGCCGACATCTTCGCCGGTTTCGGTGCGACGTCCCGTATGCTGAGCCTCGTTCTGTTCTTCGACGGGATCGCCTGCTTGATCGGCGTCAACCTGGGAGGATACTCCGCCGACCGGTTCGGTTCTTCCCGCACGATCGCCCTCTCCCTCTCCCTGCTGACCGTATCCATGGCCTTGCTGTCCATTCTTGGCGGTGTCACCGGCCTCTCCGGCGCGTTCGCGGTTGCGCTCGGAACGTTGGCTCTGGCTCTATGGGGCGCGAGCGGGTACGCGTTCAACCCGGCGCAGCAGCACCGGCTGATCGGGCTGTCCGGGCCGGCATCGGGCATCGTCCTCTCTCTCCATGCGTCCGCCACTCATCTGGGCAGCGCCTTGGGAGCGTTGACGGGCGGATGGGTCGTCCAATACGGCTCCGCGAGCGGACTCGGTTATTTCGGAGGAGGGTGGACGCTTCTGGCTCTGGGCGTTTTCGGCATTAGCCTTCGCCTCTCGGCGGCGCGCAAGGTGCCGGCAGCGGGGAGTTCGTGCGAAGCCGGGACGGTCGCCGGAGGGAAAAGTTGAAGCGGGGAGGCGGGCGCATACGGTCCAGGCTCTCGGCCCATACTACGGGATATCATTGCCGGAAGCGCCAAATCCCGGAACTGGAGGGACCTCCGATGTCGGAACGAACGGTTTTCGCTTACTTCAACACGCCCGATCAAGCCAAGCAAGCGCTGGAGAAGCTCAAGTCGCTGCGGCTCGCCGATTATTCGATCGACCGGTTCGACGGCTACAGCGGAACCGGCATGGAAAATCTCGATCAGCTCGGCAATACGATCACCGGGAACTTTCGGGGTCTCGGCTATTTGACGCTCGGCGGGGACTTCGACAATCCCGACACGAGCCCCTTGGCCGCCGCCAGCGTAAGCGCGAGCGGCATGAGCTCGGGAGGGCCGGACAATCGGGTGACCGGCCGGGACATTATGCTGGTCGCGATTGTGGATGCGGAAGACTACGAGCAGGCCGTGCAGATCGTGCAGGAGGCGGGAGCTTTGTAGAATCGGGCGGGAAGGGGCGGCTAGCCCCCTTCCTCTGCACTGTCGTGCATGCGGATCCGCATCCGGCAATAACGATCGGATTGCGCGCATCTCGGCGCCCGAATCGCGAGGCCCGTCCGCCCGGCCGGCTCGCCCGCTCGCCAAACTTCATTGGCCGCCTTCGCTCCCCGTTGTCGCGCAAAAAAATAAAACCTGACGCAGCGTCAGGTTCAAGAAGGTGTCTATGCAAATAGTGCTAGTTCAACCGATGTACAATCTCATACGCGTTCCCGCACGGATCTTCAAAAAACACCGCATAGTACGTCGGGCTGATCGGGAACAATTGGGGCCCGCTCCGGATCGTGCCGCCCGCCTCCCGAACCACCTCCGCGAGGCGGTCGACCTCGGCGCGGTCTTCCGCCCAGAAGCCGACCAGATTGCCGTTCGGCCGGTGCCCGGGGTCCTCCGTAATCGCGAAATACGAAGCGCTTGGCAGCTCGTCTTCGGAGGCGAACACCCGCCAGTTCGCGCTATGGAAAGTGCGGGTAAAGCCTAAAGCGGGAAGCAACTTCTCGTAAAACGGCAACACGCGGGCCAAATCCGGAACCCGCAAATCGATATGGCTGAATTTGTTCATCCCAAGCTTCAACCTTCCGGGAGACCATAGCGCTTAAGCTCCGGCATGGCGGTCTCCCACGTCATTCCCCTTCGAATTTTACCATAAATAGGTCATGACAGCGAACATAGAGCTAGGAGGGCAAAACCGCTTATCCAAGCGCCATGGCGGGAACGCCGGCCGGTCTGTCCGCCATCGCAGCCTTCACGGAAGTGCCGAGCTTCGCCCTCAACTTGATGCTGGTCATAGGGCCCGGTCACGGCATCGCCATTTTGCTGTTGCCAGGCTCCCCCATCCTCGTGCTGTGCGGGCTTCCCGATCACCGCATCCTTCGCCGGAGCACGGACAGCGTCTTATTTTCCCGCCTATTGAAGCATCGGATCGCCTCTTACACGATCAAGTTCATATCTCCGAATTCATGCCAAAGGTAGCCCCGTTGAATAGCCTCCTTATAGGCGGCATAGAGCAGGTCCGGTTCGATCAAAGCAGCCAGCAAATCCAGGTGGCTGGCTTCCGGCTCATGAAATCCGGTAATCAGTCCGTCCACGATCCGAAGCGGCACGGAGCGGTCGATCATCAGGTTCGTCCAGCCGGATTGAGCGGCCGGGGCGCCCTTCTCGTCCACGGCGGTCTCCAAAGCGCGCACGACCGTCGTGCCTACGGCAACGACTCGGCCCCCGGCATCTTTCGTTTGCCGAATCGCCTCTGCCGTCTCGGCCGGTACCTCGTACTGTTCCGGATGGTCGCACGGCGACAGGCGCGGCGAATCGTCCAACAAGTAGCTCAGGCCGGTATGAAGCTGGATGAAGGCGATTCCGACTCCCTTGCGCCGCAGCTTGAAAATCAGCTCCCAGCTGAACGCCCGCCCGGCAGACGGCATCTCCACCGAACCCGGAACGGACGCATACACAGTCTGGTAATAATCGAGCTCCCACGGGTAAGCAATGTATTCGTAGCGAACCGGTTCGCCGTGCTCGTAAATCCGATCGAGGAGCTGCGATCCTTGAAGCGAGAAGCGAATGCGGATGAAAGGGGCCGGAGCCGCCTCCGTCACAACGGCTTGCAATCCGCGAGCGAACTCGAATTCATCGCCCGGCCGCACGCCCCCCGCCACCGCCAACGCTTCCCACGTCCGCTCGTCGACTCGCCGGGCCAGCCGGATCTCCGCCCGGCCGTTCAGAACGGTCCCTTTTCTCGTCCATACGCCGTACAGAACGGCCGGAATCGTCCGACTGGCATTGAGCACAAGCAGGTCGCCTTCCCGCAAGTAACGATCCAGTTGATAGAACCGCGTATGCGTCGTTGCCCCCGTTCTCCGGTCCACGACCATCATCTTCACATGGTCCCGCCTAATGCCGCGGCGTTCCGGGGGCATCGTCGCGTTCAACTCGTCCGGCAGGTCAAAAACGCCCATCGCTCCGTTCATGGCTCCACCCATCTTTCCGGATTGAACTCCTGGGCCGCGAACCGCTTGCCGTTAACCCCGATCGACTCGTCGGACGCGAGATAGAGGAATACGCCCGTCACCTCTTGCGGCTTCGCCAGCTCGTAATCGCAATCCGGAACGGCCAGCGCATGCATCTCCGTGTCCATCTCCCCCGGGTCGACCATGTTGACGCGAACCCCGGTCTCCTGCACCTCGTCGGCCCACGTCTCGGTCAGCCCTTCCAATGCGAATTTCGAGATGCCGTACGCGCCCCATCCCGCATAGCCTGCGTTGCCCGCTTCCGAGGTGACGTTGACGATCGAGCCGGAGCCGCGCAGCAGCATATTCGGGATGACGCGCCGCGTGACGAGAAAAGGTCCCACGGCGTTGACCCGAAGCACGTGGGCGAAGTCCTCCTCCGGATAGTCGAGCAGCAGCGGCATCGGACTCGGCCCCAAGATGGAGGCGTTGTTGATCAGCACGTCGATGCGGCCGTAGGCGTCTTCCGCGGCGGCCACGAATCGCTCGACATCGCGCGATACGGACATATCTCCCGCAACTGCCAGCACCTCGGCGCCCAGCGCCTCCAGTTCGCGCTTCACGCGCTCAAGCGCCTCCGCTCCGCGCGCCGACAACGCCAGCTTCGCGCCTTCTTGCGCGAAAGCGACGCTGAGCGCCCGCCCGAGCCCTTTCGATGCCCCAGTGATCATGACTGCTTTGCCGCTTAATCCCTTCATCGCTCATCGCTCCTTTTGAAGTGCTCGTCACTTTTCATACTTTATAAACATTTATGTTTTTTATGTATGTTTATCATACGATGAAGCGGGTACTTTGTAAACTTTTTCCTTTCAAAAAATTCAGAAAATAAAAAGACCCGCCAAGGAGGCGCTTGCTCCCTGATGGGTCTTGATCGGAGGGATTCCCCCCCATCCAACGCGGATGCCCGCGGTGCGCTATTCACACCTGGGGACTACGGCTACCCATAATTCGTTCCGGTTCTCTTCGGGCGGCAGATAACATTCGATGGCAGGCAAGTAGGCGAGATCGTAAGCCGATGCCGGCAGCCACTCCGTATACAGCCTTCTCCATATTTCCGCGATTCCTTCCGGCCCTCCGTACGCTTCGAACACGGCCCACGCGGCTGCGGGAAAATCCCTTTTGACCATGCCGGCCGGAGGCTCTTCATCCGATTCGATAGAGAGAATGTAGCGGAATTCCTCGTTCTTCCCATGCTCGCCGTCCGCGCAGACGCCCAATATTCCTTCGAGCTGCCTATCGTCCGCACGGATTTGCCACAGCCTCTCGAACAACCCCTCCCGTGCAGCTTCGGCCCATAAACCGGGCACGATGTGGAACGCTTGGTCGGTGTCGACGCGTTCCTGGACGCCTACGATCGAAAAACCGCGCTTCTCCTCGATCCTGTAATTCACTTCTTCAGCCCCTTTAACCGAGAATTGAAAGGATAGAGGCGGGTAGGCCTTGAGCTTGATTCCGGCGCTCCGCGCGGCTGTCGGCGTCGTGCCGTGCAGTTGCTGGAACGCCCTCGTGAACGCTTCCGGCGAATCGTACCCGTACTTGAGCGCCAGATCGACGACCTTCGTCCGGCCGTTCTGCAGCTCGAAAGCCGCCAACGTAAGCCTTCGCCGCCTTATATATTCCGATAAGGACACACCCGCAATGAAAGAGAACAGACGCCGAAAATGGCAGACCGAACAGCAAGCCGCTTTCGCCGCTTCCGCGTAGTCGATCGTTTCCGTCAGATGCTCTTCGATATAGCGAATCGCCCGATTCATTCTTGCAACCCAATCCATCCTGCCCGCCTCCTCCATGAATATACAGCGCAATTGGCCACAGCGCCTTGCAGTTGCCGTACAAGAAGTGCAAGGGACGCATCCAATCTACCACGAATGGGGGCCAACGCGCGATAGCTTCGGAGGATCGGAAGGGTTCCAGACGCGTCGAGAAAATCTCGGCCTTGATGGCTAACACCCAACGCGCAGACCTCGTGCCTTTTCCGCCAAATGTTACGGCCTCAAGCGGCCGCCGCCTGAAGAAGCGCCTTGATCAGCGGGTGAATCCAGCTCCATGATCCGAGACACGCCTTCCGTATCGACGCCTACGGTCCGCAATTCGTTCTGCTCCAACAGAGGAGCCCATGCCGGGTTGACGCCATAGTTGCACGTTCCGTAAGTCTCTTCGATTTCCTCCTTGCCGTAAAGGGCGGCAACTCTCGACTCCGGCACGAGCCGGAACGTATTCGTCGTTTCGCTTACCGAGCAGGTCAAAGGAACGACCATGAGCACCGAAGCGGAAGGATTCTCCTCCGCATGGTCCGCATCCGCCAGTCCCAGAACGTTTCTCGCATATTCGAGGACCATATGTTGGAACCCGCCGCACGTTCCCAGAAGGGGAACGCAGTTCGTACGCGCGTAGCGGATCGCGTTAAGCGCTCCGGCCATGCTCTAGTACGGACTAGCCGGCACGATCCACAGCGCCCGATAAGAGCCCAGCTTCGGCTCGTACTCCTCCTCCAACGCAGGGGTAGGAATCCACTCGGCTTCAACGGACAGCCCGAGATCTTCCGCCGCTAGCCGAAGTGCCTGCGGAATCGCCGCATGCGCTTTTACTTCCGGACGATAATCTCCGACCAGGCCGACACGAATCATAGCAGCGCCTCCTGAATACTCAAATTTTTCAAACAATAAAAAGCTATAGTAATCGAACCGCGCTTATGTGTCAATAGATCTTCGAAAACGGACGGCCAAGCGACAATCCCTTCTTTTGTTGACGTTGATAATCATTATCACTTAAAATAAAAAAGTGAATAACGCAGAATCGGACCGATCCTCGGACAGAAAGTGGGACTGACATTGAGCGAACGGCAGGAACTTGAGATATACGACGTGACCATTATCGGCGGAGGCCCCGCCGGCATGTATACGGCTTTCTATAGCGGCATGAGGGATTTGAAGACGAAGCTGATCGAGGCCCAGGAGCAGCTGGGAGGCCGAATTCTGACCTATCCGGAGAAGATGATCTGGGATGTCGGCGGGTTGACGCCGACGCCGGGCAGGCAGTTGATCGAACAGTTGATTCGGCAAGCCAAGACGTTCGATCCGACAATCGTGCTCGGACAGCAAATCGTCTCGCTGGAACGGCTCCCCGACAACACCTTGCTCCTCACCGCCGCAACCGGCGAGAAGCATTGGACGAGAACGGTCGTGCTGGCGATCGGCTACGGCATTCTCGAATTGGCGAAGCTGGACATCGAAGGCGCCGACCGATTCGAGGTGACGAATCTGCACTACACCGTGCAGGCGCTGGAGGAATTCCGCGGCAAGCGGGTGCTCATCTCGGGCGGCGGCGACTCGGCCGTCGACTGGGCGAACGCCCTGGAGCCGATCGCGGCAAGCCTCACGGTCGTCCATCGGCGCGACCAGTTCGGCGGCCACGAGCGCAACGTGGCGCGAATGAAGGCCTCTTCGGTTAACGTCCGGACGCCGTACACGGTGGAGGCGCTTCATAGCCGCGACGGAGCGGCCATCGACCAGGTGACTATCGTCCATACGGAGACGGGAGAGCGGGAGCGGATCGATGTCGACGCGGTCATCGTCAATCACGGGCTGCGCTACAACTTCGGCCCGATCCGGGACTGGGGCCTGGAAATGGGCGAGTGGCACGCGCATGTCAGCAGCAAGATGGAGACGAACATTCCGGGCGTGTTCGCGGCGGGAGACTTCGTCAAGCACGACAGCAAGGTTCATCTGATTGCGGGTACGTTCAACGACGCCGTGCTCGCGTGCAACAGCGCCAAGCTGTATATCGATCCGCAAGCGGAGAAGGTGGCTTACGTCTCCTCGCACAACCCGAAGTTCAAAGAGAAAAATCGGCAGTTGGGCGTAACGGACGGCGACGAGTAATAGCGGCGGTGCAGGGAGCTTCCCCTGCACCGCCGCCTTCTTCACGAGATGTTTCCCGTGGGACCTCCAAGATTCCAATCGGGGATTGCCTTGGCTCTAACGGACCCAGGATCCGCTATTTCTCGCCTGGAAGCCTATTCAGAAATGGGACGGACAGAGGATCCGTTATTCGCTTCAAACCGTGCCCCCATCGAGGAAAATCCGACGCATAGCGGAACCAGGGTCCGTTAGAACATCAAAAACGCGATTTTTGGACAAATAACGGCTCGTGTGTCCGTAAGCGTTCGGGGTCCTGCTCGGTCATGCTCCATGAAGCCCTAAAGACGCCGAAGGCGTTCAGACTGTAGAGAAAGTCTCGGCAGTCAGCTTGTGGAAAAATAGCTTGACTGGTTGCCGCCGGAGGAGCGGACGGTCCTTTGCCGACAAGCGAACAATAAACAAGGCTGTTCCTAGGTATCCCCTGCCTCTCGAGACCGCCCTCTTCAAGCAAGGCGATTCAACAGGCTGCATAAGTAAGCGTCCAGCCGTTCGCCCATCATCTTCGCCGTCAATCCGGCAACGCCCAATGCGGTCCAGCCGCCATACACTTCGGGCGGCCAATAGGCGAAATCGATCAAGGTGACGAGATCCCAATACGGATCGTAGTGGAAGGAGTCACCTGCATGCCGTCTATAGCGGTCGAGGAACTCGTCGGCCGTACCAACGCCGTGCAATTGCGCCAAATTGACGCGGCAATGGCCGACGTCGATTCCCGCCGGACCGACGCATCCGTTCACCCAATCGACAATGCCGCTTACCTCGCCTTCGTTCCAAAGGACGTTGGCGGGATGGTAGTCCCGGTGGATGAACCGCTTCGCGAACGAAGGACGATGCCCCGTCACGATGTCGGCTGCGGCCCTCCACTTGTCGGGAACGGACGACCAGGAAGAAGTATCGAGCGTCGAGGCGTCGCAGTAGGGCGCGAACGACCATGGAAAATCCCCGGCTGCCTCCGCATGGATGCGAGACAGCGACAGCGCCATGCCGTCGAGCCAGCAGGAGACATCCTTCGGCTCCAGAACGACCCGGCCTTCAAGCCGCGTCATTAGAACCGCCGGCATCCCGCAGCCGGCTCCATCGCCGTCAAACGCGACAATCGCCGGCGCCCGCACGCCGGCCATGGCGGAAGCCCGCCGCAAACTCTCCGCCTCGCGATGAGCCAAATCCGGCTCCCTCCGCACCCACTCCCTGTCGTCGAACTGCCGCAGCACCACGCGCCGAAGTTTGCCGCCTACGCTAAGCGTTATGGCGTGAACGAGAGAGGAGATGCCCCCTTGAAGACGCTCAATCGAGACTACGTCGGCCTGCTTATGCACGGAGTTGACCACCCATTGCAAGGTTCGATCGGATAACGCATCCTTCATCGCGTTCATAGGGGCACCCTCCTTGTTCGAATGCGGCCATCCTTTTGCCGGCTTTGGATCGGCCTTATCGCCAAAATCGGACCTTGAGAAGAGAAGTTATCTGCACCTACACCTTCGCTTCAATTTCCTCGCGAATCAAGCTCGCGATCTCGCCAATTTCCCTCCGGCCCAGATCGCCTTCTCCCCGCTTGCGAACCGATGCCGTGCGGGAATTCCGCTCGTTCTCGCCCAGCACGAGCATGTAGGGCACCTTCTCCAGCTGGGCTTCGCGAATTTTGTATCCCAGCTTCTCGTTGCGCCCGTCCACTTCCGCCCGAACGCCCGCCTCCGCGAGCGCTTGCTTCACTTCGAGCGCGTAAGACAGATAGTTGTCCGATAGGGGCAGCAGCTTGGCTTGCACCGGCGCCAGCCACAGCGGGAAGGCGCCGCCGTAATGCTCGGTCAGAATGCCCATGAACCGGTCGATCGAACCGAAGATGGCGCGGTGCAGCACGACAGGGCGATGCTTGCGGTTGTCCTCGCCGATGTAAGTGAGATCGAATTTCTCCGGCATTTGGAAATCGAGCTGAATCGTTCCGCACTGCCAACTGCGCCTCAGCGCGTCGAAAATGTGGAAGTCGATTTTCGGACCGTAGAAAGCCCCGTCGCCCTCGTTGATTTGATACGGGATGCCGCGCTTGTCCAGCACGCTCCGAAGCGAAGCTTCCGCCCGTTCCCACAGCTCTTCGGAGCCCATCGAATCGTCCGGGCGCGTGGACAGCTCGAGCTTGTATTCGAAGCCGAACACCTGATAAATCCGGTCGATAAGCGCGATCGCCCGCTCCACCTCTTCCTCGATCTGGTCCGGCCTGGCGAAAATATGAGCGTCGTCCTGGCAGAACGTGCGAACCCGCATCATCCCGCTGAGCGCGCCGGAAAATTCGTGGCGGTGAACTTGCCCGAATTCCGCCAGGCGGATGGGCAGCTCGCGGTAGGAGCGCAAAGCGTTTTTGAAGATCAGCATATGGCCCGGGCAGTTCATCGGTTTCAGGGCGAAGCGCGTCTCGTCGACATCGGTAAAATACATATTCTCCTTGTAGTGGTCCCAATGCCCCGACTGCTCCCAGATCCGGTTGTTCATCATGAGGGGCGTGCGCACCTCTTCGTAGTCCTGGCTGAGCTGGATGCGGCGGGAGAAGTTCTCCAGCTCCGTGCGGATGGTCATGCCTTTCGGAAGGTAGAACGGCATGCCGGGCGCTTCCTCCGAGAACATGAACAGCCCGAGCTCCTTGCCCAGCTTCCGGTGGTCCCGCTTTTTCGCTTCCTCCAGGAAGCGCAGATGCTCCTCCAGCTGAGCCTCCTTCGGGAACGCCGTGCCGTAAATCCGCTGCAGCATCTTGTTGCGGGAATCGCCTCGCCAATAAGCTCCCGCCACGTGAAGCAGCTTGAAAGCTTTGATCCGCCCCGTCGATGGAAGATGCGGTCCCCGGCACAGGTCGATGAACTCGCCCTGCTCATAAATCGTAATGACCGCTTCCGCCGGCAGTTCCCGGATCAGCTCCAGTTTAAGGGGATCCCCCTTGAAAAGCCGATTCGCCTCTTCCCGGCTGACGACGCGGCGAACGATCGGCAAGTCCTCCCCCGCGATGTTCCGCATCTCCCGCTCAATGGCAGCCAGGTCTTCGGAGGATAGCGGCTTGCCGATGTCGATGTCGTAATAGAAGCCGTCTTCGATGACCGGACCGATGCCCAGCTTCACCTCTTTGTCCCCGTAAATCCGCTTGATCGCCTGCGCCATCAAATGAGCCGTGCTGTGCCGATAGATTTCAAGTCCTTCTTTGCTGCCGAGCGTAAGGACGTCGATTCGGCCGTCCCGTTCGATCGGACGGTTCAAATCGACGGGAATCCCGTCGATCATGCCCGCGACGGCGTCTCTCGCCAAGCCCGGACCGATCGACGCCGCCACTTCCGCAATCGTCGTCCCTCTCGGATACTCTCTTGCTTTGCCGTCGGCCAATACCGCTTGAATGATCTCCACGATGCCATCCTCCCATGGAATTTCTGAACGCAAAAAAACACACTCTCCGCCAAGGGACGAGTGCGTTCGGCTCGTGGTTCCACCCTCATTCGACTTGCCGCAGCCGCTATAACGGCTTACGTTCCGGCAAGTCCTCATCGGTATCCGGTAACGGGGATAAAACGGCGGCGTTTACTGCCGCGGCTCTCGTCCACGGGTTCAACGTCGCGGCTGCAAAGGGGTAACCTCCGTCCGGTCGCTGCAGAGGCTCTCAGCTTGCACCTCATTCTCTGTCCAGCCCTTGAAGGAGATCATGTCTTTGGTCGTCGCCTGGAAAATATAAATTGCCCTCATTATAGCCGCCGGGTTCAGAGGGGTCAAGAGGCAGCCGCGCAAACCGATGACACGATCCGCTCGAGCCGAGGCCTGTAACGGGTCACCCAGATTGCTTGTCCAAGACCTATCGGAGAATCTCCTAAGTGATATAATGATAGAGCCCTTGTTCGTATGGATTCGATAGGATGACGTCCATGGCGTCGATCGGAAGGAGACCCCCATGCTTGAAAATCGCGATTTATCGCGCCGCCGGCTGCAGGCGGACTGCGACCATTGCTTCGGCTTGTGCTGCGTCGCCTTGCCGTTCGCCGCTTCCGCGGACTTCGCCATGGACAAGAACGCCGGGCAGCCCTGCCCCAATCTCCGGCCGGACTTCCGCTGCGGCGTCCACAGCACCCTCCGGCAGCGGGGCTTTCGCGGGTGCACGGTGTACGATTGCTTCGGCGCCGGGCAGAGAGTATCGCAGATCACTTTCGGCGGACGGGACTGGCGGCAAGCTCCGGAATCCGCGAAGCAAATGTTCGACGTCTTCCCGGCGATGCGGCAGCTTCACGAGCTGCTCTGGTATTTGACCGAAGCGCTCACGCGGCCAGCCGCCTCCCCGATTCACGCCGAGCTCGGTCTTGCGCTGGACGAGACGGAACGCCTCACGTCTCTCGATCCCGACGCTCTCCTGCAACTGGACGTGGCGGCTCACCGCGCCAAAGTGAATGACCTGCTCCTCCGAACGAGCGAGCTCGTGCGGGAGGAAGCCCGCCTCCGGTACAAAGGTCCGCTGAAGCACCCCAGAAAAGCCGGCCGCGGAGCGGATCTCATCGGCGCCAACCTTCGGGGAGCCGATCTGCGGTGCGCCAACTTAAGGGGCGCCTATCTGATTGCCGCCGACCTTCGGGGAGCCGACCTGAGATCGGCCGACCTCATTGGAGCGGACTTCCGGGACGCCGATCTAAGCGGGGCCGATCTCACCGACTGTCTCTTCCTCTCCCAAGCCCAGCTCAACGCGGCGAAGGGCGATGCCGGCACCAGGCTGCCGCCAACATTCGAGCGACCCGCTCACTGGTCCGCCTCCGGCAAGCGGGGATAATGTTCCGCCCCGCAAGGGACAAAACGCTAGGAGTCAGGGTCGAAGGTCGCGCTTCTCAAACTGAAGACGGGTCCAGAATCAGCTTCATCCCTTCGATCCTGAGCTCTCCCATGCGCGCGACCCAGCTTCTGAAGGCTTCGAACGTGTCGTCGGAATAACCGAAGAGCCTCTGCATCTCGGCCGCGATTTGCCGTTCCTTGTCGCTATAGTTGCCATCCGCGAAAATAAGCAGCAAAATCTCCGCGAAGAAGATGTTCCTCACCTGCTCCTCCTTCACGCCGCCGATCAATTCGGACAGGGACCGCTCCTCTCCGCCCGGCTTCGGCTCCCAGTCCTCCATGCCCAGCTCCAGCTTCCAGGAGCGAATGTAGTTCCATTCGTTGCGATTGACGAATCCGTCACACTTCGCCACCCGGTGCGCCAACTCCAGAAAAGCCTCTTTATGGTCTCGGTTCTCGATAAAATGCAAAAACATGTCGGCTCGCTCCTCACGGCGTAAGTTAACGTTATAATGTTCGCCATGCAACCAGTGTACCGGAGAAGCGTCGGCCGTTCAATTCGGGGCTTAGCGAACGGATTTGAAGTAACGATAAATTTTGTCCAACTTCTGCTTATGCTTGCCTCGCGGACTTTCCATAGAACCGAATTCGAAAAACTTCACCTTCCGGATGCCGACGAAGTTGAACAGCGCTTTGCGCATTAACACCTTGTGCGCGTTGTTCAGCCAGAACAGCGGATAGAGGGTTGGGCCCTTCATGGTGGAGATGCACACCGCCGACTTGCCCTTCAGAAGCCCTTCCGGAATAGGGAACCGCTCCAAAGGGGAGTAGCTGCCACAATAAAGTCGTCACTACGAGAGCGCGAGCTCTCCGGCTTTATTGGCATTGCCGGCAAGATCATCATATCCGTTAAGGGGGTTATCGTAATGGATTTCGGACTGCTGCTGGAGCGCAGACCGACGTTGGAGATCGCCACCTTCGTCATTGTCGGCTGGGTCGGCGTCAATCTGGCGGTTCATACGCTGGCGCACCCGTCGCTGCACGTCATCCCGCACGACTTCGCGGAATCTGGAAGCTGACGTTCTACGCGGTGCTTCTGGCCATCGCCTTGTGCGGGTGGTTCCTCTCCGGGGGCAAGAGCAAAGACAAGAAGCCTTCCAAAGCCGCCTAGCCTATGCGGCTAAACGAAGGAAGGCAGGTTGCCCTGCCCTCCTTCATGGCTGCAAGACGACGACTTCGATGCCGAGCAGCTCGCCGACTTTCCGATACAAGGAAGCGTTGTGGCCTACCGAGATGGCGCAATGATGCGTAGGAGCCTCCGCAAACCATCGCTCCATATAAGAATCCGGGTCCGTGTGGAACCTGACCGGCGTCATCGTATTGCCGATCTTCATGATCGGACCGTCGATCGATTCGCCCTCGCTTACGATAAGCTTCAGCTTCCCGTCCACCGTCTGGGTCACGTTCAGCGTGGTCACCGGGCCCGTCTTCACCTTGGCCTCGACCGAGATGCCCGTTCCCGCCTTGCCATGGTACACGCCCATTCCGCGCAGCACCGGCTTGCGGTCCGCGATCTGGATATGGAAGGGCCCGTCGTGACCCAGCAGTATCGTCCCGTTCTCATAATCGACGACGACGATCTCCGTGAAGCTGCCGCCCTTGCCCAGCAAGTCGCAAATTTTCATCGCCAGCGCCGTCTTCAGATCGCCCTCGCCGGAGCACGGAATGCCTTTGGCGGTGAGCAGGGAATGCCCGAGAATAAATCCGGATTGCAGCTTCTCATAGGCGTTGCCCGGCGCGCCATGGTAGTAGTAGGTCAGCGAATCGAGATTGTACGCCCGGACCATCTTCTCCTGAGCCAGGGCGACCCTGCACGACCATTCCAACTGCTCGGGCGTCGGCTTCTTCGCAATCGGGTCCGTCGGCGAATCCTCGCTGATCTCGAACATCGCGCGGGTCTCCTCCAGCTTCCGCTGCACATCGGCTTCCGTTACTTCGGACAAGAGCTTGTCCAGATCGCACATTTCCAGCACCTCGACGTGAATGCCGGTTTGTGCCTGCAACATCGTAAAGTCGCTGTACATATCCAACATCCCGCTATAGGTGTTGCCCAGGAAGCCGAAGCGGCTGTGCTGCAAGGTTCGCTTCACTCCGGCCGCTTGCACCCATTCCGCGATCTCCTTCCATGCCCGCTTCGCTTCCGGCCTTCCGGAAGTTTGCTCGTCCGCCAGCGAGATCGCCGGCGTCTGCTCCAGTCCGAGCAATCCGTTAACGACGCGGAACGGAATCCCGGACCGGTTGAAGGCGTTGGAGATCTCCGGAACCGGACAGGCGCCGCAATGCGCCAGCCATTCGCCCGTGTAGGTCTTGTCGTAATTGATGCGGGCCGCAGGCTGCAAATTCAGAACGACGACAGGCGCTTTGCAAATTTGGTGAACCGGCAAGACCGTCGAACTGGTCGAGTACGTGGCGGAATGACAAAAGATTAGGTCGACATTGTGCCGATTGAACCACTCCCCGGCTGCCCGCCCCTCATCCTCCGTATCCACCAGACCGTAGTTGTAGACCTCCGCTTCGTCCGCCAGCTTCCGTTCGATCCATTTTCCATACTCGACAAGTCTCTCTCTCAGTCCCTCGAATTGACTCCAATATGCTCTTAATCCGATCGAGTACAGTCCGATTCGCGCCTTCTTCCCCGGCTTCAACGCTTCGAACGCGCTCACGCCGCCTCTCCCTTGCTGTCCTTCGGCAGCTTTCATATATATACATCTCCTCTAAAATATATATATAACTTATCTGACTTATATCGTAGTAAGCGTTATCGAACTTGTCAAGAATAAAATAAGGGCGCATGTCCGAAGAAAACCGCTTTTCTTGCCATCGCGATGAATAATTTATACAATCTTATATATATATTTTGGGGTTATGAAAGGGAATCAAGATGACGAAACCGAGAGCTCTCCCCGCTTATCTCCATATCAAGTCCGAAATCGTGCGCTGGATTTCCAGCGGGAAGCTGCGGATCGGCGACCCACTGCCGACGCGGTGGGAGCTCGTCGAGACGTTCGGCACGAGTTGGGGAACATTAACCCGCGCGATCAACGAACTGATGAACGAGGGCGTTCTTCGTGCGGAGCGCGGCAAGGGAACCTTCGTTGCGGGCGAGCCGCCGGCCCGCGGCCGGCAGCCCGAGTCCCGTGTGCTGAAGGTTCTCATCTGCCAACCGAAATGGACCGTGAACCGCTCGTTAGGCAGCTTTATGGACGGCATTCGGGAAGAAGCGCACAAGCAGCAATACGCCGTCGAGTATCTCGATCGCGCGCCGAACGAATACGCCGCGGACGATCTCGAAGGCTACATCCTGATTACGCCTACGTACGAGGAGCTCCCCTTGCTTCAAGAGAGGTGGCGAGCCGGGCAGCGCTTTGTCGTTCTGGGCTCCGATTTTCCCGGGGAGCCCTTCCCTTGCATCAATGCCGATACGCGCAACGGCACGTTCCAGGGCGTGCAGCATATGATCCGGCAGGGGCACACGGCGATCGCGTTGTTCGGCGTGCAGGAATCCTTCCCGAACTATCAGCGGGAGATCGAGGGCTACCGGGACGCGATGTACCAGGCCCATCTGGAGATCAAGCCGGATTGGATCGTCAAGCGGGAAGACGATGGGGCCGCTACCGTTCGGGCATTCGAACGATGGCTGGAGGAACATCCGGAGTGCACCGCCATCTTCTCCGCGGATTATACGAGCACGATGGCGATCCTGACGGTATGCGAGAGAAGAGGCTTGTCCATCCCCGACGACTTGTCGGTTGTCGCGATGGACGAGCTGCCTTCCGCCGAATTTTTGCGAACCCCGCTCACCAGCGTCGTTCAGCCCTTCGAGCAGTTGGGCAGGCTGGCGGCCTCTTCCTTTTTCGAGAGCAACAAGGAGCTGGCCATCACGCGCCTCCTCCCCTGCAACATTCATTACCGCAACTCGGTGAGGGCGCTGAACAGAGCTTAGTTTTGTCGCAAAAAAATCGCCCCATCCCGTGCCTCTGTTGGGATAAGGGCGATCATATGGCGGGTTAACGGTGCATCGTGTAAAGATTCGCTTTGCTCAGGCGGCGTATCGTCTGCACTTCTTCCTCCGACAGCTCCGGTACGTCCGCAGCCGCAAGATTCTGCAGCAGCTGCTCGCGCGAGCTCGCGCCGGGGATGGCGACGGCCACCGCCGGATGGCTGAGCGAGTAGCGGATGGCGAGCTGCGTAAGGCTCCTCTCGGCAGTGACCAGCTGCTGCAGCTGTTCGCGCAGCGCGATAAGTTCCGCCAGCTCGTAATCCGGCACGCCTTGGACCGGCTGCCGATTCGCCGCTAGCGCTCCGCTGGCCAAAGGGCCTCTTGCGATGACGCTGATTCCCTTCTCCTGAAGCAAGGGCAGAACCGTCTCCTCGGCCCTGCGGTCGACCATGCTGTATGGGTTCATGACGCTGACGATGTTGGAGCGCGAGGCATATTCCCGAATGACATTGGGACGGATCGAGGAGATGCCGTATTCCCGGATGACCCCTTCGCGCTTCAATTGCTCGAACGCTTCGATCGTCTCGTCGATCGGATCGTCAATCGTTCCCCCGTGAAGCTGATACAGGTCGATGTAGTCCGTTCCAAGTCTGCGCAAGCTGTCCTTCACAGCCGACAGGATGTACGCCTTGGAGGGGTCCCAGACCCACCCCTCTTGTCCGGGAATCCGCCGGTTGCCCACCTTCGTGGCCAGCACCACCTGATCGCGCCGGCCGCGAATAGCCTTGCCTACAATCTCTTCGTTGCGCCCGCTGTCATACAGATCGGCGGTGTCGAGCAGATTGACGCCCCGCTCCAAGGCCTCATGAATGATGGCGACAGCCGCCCGCTCGTCCGTCCCCAGCGACATGCAGCCGAGCCCGATCTCCCCGACGAGCAGCTCGGAAGCGCCTAAACGGTTCCTTTTCATCTCGCATCCATCTCCCATTTCCCGAAAATCCGGCGATTGTACAGCCGGTCATGTTCGCCCGGAAGGAACGCCCGTTCTCGCCCATTCTACTGCAATTCCTTCCACCTGTCATTAACGATGGCGGGTGCGTCCTGCAGCAGCGTCTCGTCCCACGCCTCCGGCGTCAAGTTCTCGTTCGGGGCCAACGTTCCGTTAATGTCCATCTTTAACAACGATAGTCCGAAGAGACAAGCAACCGAACGCACATAACCGCCGGCAAAAAGATCGCCCCGACGCTTCCCGGATTCCGCCGGCAAGGCGCAAGGGCGACAACCGCAACTCGGCATGCAGCCGATGATTTAATCCTTGATCGCAACCATAATGTCAAAGTCGAACCGATCGATCGTATCGGCCGGAATATGCAGCACATCCGCACCGGCCGGAATGCGTTCCGTACCGTCCAGCTTGACGCCGACCCAAAGTTCGAGCACTTCGCGCGGCTCCGCCCCCCATTGCGGGATCAGCACATAACCGATCTCCTTCTCGGTCCATGGCAGGCCTTCCAGCTCCACGACCGTCACAAGTTCGTGCCACGCACGGCGTACGTCTTTGCCCAGCTCGAAGTTCTTCATGCTCCCCGTCGCTTTCCGTACGGCAACGTCAAATGTCAAAGCGATGAGCTGTGACGCACCGCGTTGTCCGATCTGTCACGTTCCGCAGAAAGTCCGGTAAGGAATAGGCGACGGAGCAGGCGGCGCGGCGTATTCATCCTGATCGGGCTTGTAGGCGTAAGGCTTCGACAGGACGTCCAGAAGGCGATGCATTACGCTGTAGTCTTCATGAATCGTTGCCGCTTCCAATGCCTCTTCGACCCGGTGATTGCGCGGGATGACCGCGGGATTGCTGCTGCGCATCAGCTGTTGCGAAGAAGCCTGCGGCTCCTCCTGCCTGCCCAGTCTCGCCTGCCACCGCTTATGCCATTCGGCAAATTCCGGGTCGCCGTTCAATTCCGTATCTTCCGGTTTGCCGACCGTCAAGGCGCGGAATGTATTGGTATAGTCCGCGCGAGCTTTCTGCATCAGGCCGAGAAGACTCGCAATCAGAGACTCATCCTCCGGCTCCTCGTTCGCCAGTCCCAGCTTCGCCCTCATCCCCGCAAGCCAGTGGCCATGGTACAGCCGGGCAAAATCCGACAGCGCCTCCTCCGCCAATCGGATCGCTTGCTCCTCGTCGTCGTGCAGCAGCGGCAACAAAGCCTCCGCGAACCGTGCGAGGTTCCACGCGGCGATGCGCGGCTGATTGCCATAGGCATACCTGCCATGAACGTCAATGGAACTGAATACGGTGGACGGATCGAAAACATCCATAAAGGCGCATGGACCGTAGTCGATGGTCTCTCCGCTAATCGCCATGTTGTCGGTGTTCATCACGCCGTGGATGAAGCCGACGAGCTGCCACCGGGCAATGAGCGAAGCCTGGCGCCGGATGACTTCCCGAAGCAGGGCGAGGTAGCGGTTCTCATCCGCTTCCACTTCCGGATAGTGCCTCTTCACGGTGTAATCGGCGAGCGTCCGGACATCCTCTACGGTGCCCCAATTCGCCGCGTATTGAAAAGTGCCCACACGCAAATGACTGGCCGCCACGCGGGTCAGAACGGCGCCCGGCAACTCGGTCTCGCGGACGATCGACTCGCCGGTAGCCGCCACCGCCAGGCTGCGGGTAGTCGGGATTCCCAGCGCATGCATCGCTTCGCTGATGATGTATTCGCGCAGCATCGGCCCAAGCGCCGCCCGGCCGTCGCCTCCGCGAGAATACGGCGTCCGGCCCGAGCCCTTGAGCTGAATATCGAACCGCTCGTCCTCGGGCGTGATCTGTTCGCCAAGCAGCAGAGCCCGGCCGTCCCCCAGCTTCGTAAAATGGCCGAACTGATGCCCCGCATAGGCCTGAGCCAGTGGCGCCGAATCTTCGGGAACCCGGTTCCCGGCAAAGATCTCTACGCTCTCCCTGCTCTTCAGCGCTTCGACGTTCAAGCCCAGAGAAACCGCCAACGCTTCGTTCAGCACGACCAACCTAGGGGCACGCACTGGGGACGGATCCTGTCTGGAAAAGAACAAATCCGGCAGACACGCGTAACTGTTGTCGAAGTTCCATCCTGCTTTCGTATTTCGCTCGCTCATCGCAGCTCCTTGTTCGTCCGACTTCTTGCATCAGAAACCTCTGTCTTTTTTATTATACTCTTTCCGGAACCTTCAGATCGAACTCGCGAAGGCACATTGGGTTGGAAACGATCTCACAGGTTAAGACATATCCAGCGGCTGGCCCCGGGCGATAAGGTGGGCGACATCGAGCAGATCTTCTTGAAAATTCTAGCTGTCAATGGGTTTTTGGAGCCTAGGCAGACGTATCCTCCATCCCTTGCTCTTCTTCCCGAACGATATCGATCTTTACGACAACTTCTTACATTTTTATTGCTGTATGACTCTCGAACTAGTAAAATTTGCTTATTCAATCATTTTCCAGTCAAGGAGTCGGATGATATGGATGACGATTCGTTGCAACAGCTTCGTAAGAAAAAGAGGTTGATGTGGTTTGGGCTGTTCTTCTTCGGCATTATCGCGATATTGGGTTTAGGCAGCGGTGATTGGCTTATGCTGCTTGGCGGAGGGGTCATGACGATCGGAGCCATCGCCGCACTGGTTATCATGAACCGCCAATTAAAAGCCGTTGCTCCCTATCGTCCCGGCAAGGGCTTCTGGTACTACAGGCTCACACGCCGCCAGAAAATGAATTACGTGACCGCCTCCGAAATCTTCATCATTCTTCTGATCGCTTTCTTTTTCTGGGCAGGAGTTTTAACTTGGTATGTCCTTTTCGCCTCAATAGGCAGCCTGTGGTATATTCAATTCGTCATCAAGCGAAGGATCAAGCATCACACGCCGGTAGACGACGCCACCCTGTTCGAGCTGGAGGAGTTGGGAATTATCCAGCCGGAGGACATCGTAAAGGGGCTCTACAAGGACTTCGAAAGCTGGAGCACTGTAGGCGAAGGCGCGAAGATTCTCGTGTTGACGCCGGACCGTCTGATTGTCATCGTCATGTCGAGTCCGGAGCAAGGCGATCGAATGGAGATCCGGCTGCGCGACATCAACCGGCTCTATCTCATGGGTAACGGCCGGCAGGGTCAAGGGTTGATCGCGACGGTCGGGTTGACGGACGGCTCCATCCTTCGCTTCACCCTGCATGGCAATAGCCATCAAGATTCTCCGGAGCAGTTCGTCCAGCAACTGCTGGAGTCGATCGACAACTTGTATATCAAGCAACCGGGCATGCCGGATCCGGCGGCTGCCGCTCCTCGCATCCGACCGTTAGAGGCGCCCGCTGTTGGTTCGATCCCCAGACCGACGTTCCGGCTCATCGATTTGCATGAAGCAACCGCCAACCCTGATGCGGAACAAACACCCGCGATCGAAGCGGGACAAAGAGTTCTCGATTTATGAGATTATACGTGCACACGATCGCCCGCCAGAGCCTCGCGAACGGCCCCGGCACACGCGCCGTCGTATGGGTACAAGGATGTTCGATCGGTTGCCCGGGTTGCTTCAACCCGCAGACGCATTCGTCCGATTTTGGCGGGAGCGAGTGGGACCCGGACAAGCTGGGGGCGGAGTTGGGCGGAGTGGCGGTCGACGGATTGACCGTTTCCGGGGGAGAGCCTTTGCAGCAACCGGAAGCCGTTCTCTCGCTCATTCGGGCGTTCCGGCGGAATCATGGCGGCACGGTGCTGCTGTTCACGGGGTATCCGGCCCCGTACATTCTTAACAACGAGGCTGCAAGAAGCGTCGCGCTACAAGCTGATGCCGTCCTTGCGGGCCCGTATGTACCCGGTAAGGAGTCGGAAATTTGGCATAACAAACGGCTACTGCTGATTACGAACCGAATATCGCCCGACGAGCTCGTTCCGGAGAAGCGTTTGGAAATCGGAATCGATCGTGCCGGCATGATCCGGATGACGGGTTACCCCGGTGCGGAGGAACGATCGGCTATTTCGTCGTTTATGGAGAAGGGGATCGGAATCCATGACCAGGGATGAATTCATGCTCGAGTTGGAAGTGTTGATTCGGGCCCGCTACAGTATCATTTTCGTCAATACGTTGGAGGAAGAGAGAGCGCTCGATTTTATTGCAGGCATATCCCAGAAGCTGAACAAACGGGTGGTCACTTGGACTTGTACAAGGGGCTTACAAATAGACGGGAAAATGATCGACCCGAATACAACCGATCTTATGGATGCCATCGCCAAAGCGGAAAATATGGCCGACGAACCTACTCTTTTCGTCTGGATCGACCTCCAGGCGCATCTTGGCCAGTCTCCCGTCTATATTCGGAGATACAAAGAATTCGCTCAGCGCATTCGGGACGGCATGCCTTCGAACTCGATCATCGTCGGGTCTTTGACGGAAATTCCAGTCGAACTGCAAAAAGAAGTCGCTATTATCGATATGCCGTTTCCCGATCTGGACGAGATCAAAACGATTATCTATAATTTCGCCCAACCGTACACCGATCGCGAGGATGTATTTATCGATTGCTCGGAACCGACCATGGACGCGCTCGGACGGGCGTCCATCGGTCTGTCCAAAAGCGAGATCGAGAATTGTCTGGCCAAATCGCTCGTCAAGCATAAACGGATATCTGCCCAGGATATCGATTTTATATTAGAGGAGAAGAAACAGAACATCCGGAAAGCCGGCATTCTCGAATACGTCGCCACGGAGCACATGGACGTCTCGGAGATCGGCGGGTTGGACAATTTGAAAAAGTGGCTGGAAATCCGGAAAGCCGCCTATACGCCGGAAGCCGAAAAGTTTGGAATCGGTTGGCCCAAAGGTGTGCTGCTTGTCGGAGTGCCGGGCTGCGGTAAAAGCTTGAGCGCCAAATGCGTGGCCGCCTCTTGGAAATTTCCGCTTCTTCGTCTGGACCTGGGCAGAGTGTTCGGGATGTACGTGGGAAGCTCGGAAGCCAATATTCGTTTGGCCCTTGCCATGTGCGAAGCCGTCTCGCCGTCGATTCTGTGGATCGACGAGATCGAGAAAGCCCTCTCTGGCTTGTCCAGCAGCAATCAAACCGACGGAGGAACGACGTCACGCGTCTTCGGGACGATCCTGACATGGATGCAGGAAAAGAAAAGTCCGGTTTTTGTGTTCGCCACCGCCAACAACATTGCGAGCCTGCCCCCCGAGCTGCTGCGAAAAGGACGGTTCGACGAAATTTTCTTCGTCGATTTGCCGAACGAACACGAGAGAGCGGAAATTTTCCGTATTCATCTCGAGCGGATCAAACGAAACCCCGAGTCGTTCGATATCGGGAAGCTTGTCGAACTGTCGGGCGAAGCGAAGTGGGGAGACGACATTCGTCTGACCGGATCGGAGATCGAAGCCTGCGTCAACCAAGCGCTGTTGGAAGCTTTTTTCGACGGTCATGCCGGGAACAAGGTTGAACGCGACGTAACGACTCAGGATATTGTAAAGGCGATTCAACAAACGGTCCCGCTAAGTAAAGTGCGCAAAGACGAGATCGGGCTCATGCGTAACTGGGCGGCGGAAAATGCCGTTCGTGCAAGTCTCGTACCGGCCTCCCCGGCGAAGCCGCTCGCTTCCGGCGGCCGCGAGATTACGGTGGGCAGGAACATCGACTTCTAGTCCGGATGGGAGGACGCATGAATGAGCCACTGCACGACTTTTGCAATCTCATTTCAAGACAAAAGGCTGCTGTTCCGGGCCATGAGAAACCTAGGTCTAAACCCGGAGAATAAATTGTGGCAAGCCTTTCGCTCGGATCTGCAAAAGAAGATCGGCATCGGGGGCGAGATGCTCGGGAAGCTGCTTACCGGAACGAATGGCGACATTCATATTGTGTTCATGGAGACGGAAGACGGCTTGCAGCCCTTTATCGAATGCTCGTCGCTATCGGGAGAAGAGTTGGAACGGGCTGGCGGCCAATTGCTCCGCGAAGTCCAGACCGCTTACCTGCGCTGCACCGTCGAGGAAGTGGCCAGACAGTACCGTCAGTCCGGTCTTTCGGCGGAAGTGCGGGAAGAGCCGACGAAGGACGGGCTCTCCTTCGTAATTACCATGGGCCGCTCGAATAAATCGGTCATCGTGACGCAGAGACCGGACGGAACCGTTGAAGAACGCGTCAAGGGAATCGCAGGCCGTTCCTGCACAACCGCTACGGAGCTCATCGAAAGGGGGCTTGCGCACCCTAAGCAGCTAAATCGAACTTGGGCTCCGGAATATAACGCGACGGTCGAAGACCGGGAGATTCAGGTGCTGCGGTTGTTGCGGGATTGAAATGTCTCCCGGCGGACCGCTTTTTCGCTATTTCTTTGTTCGGAAAAGCAAATATAAAAAATAAGGCGCTCCGATGACTGCGACGACGATGCCCGTCGGAATCTCCGTCGGCTGCAGCAGCCATCTCGCGAACGTATCGGCTGCGAGCACGAGCAGCGCTCCCGCCAGCGCCGCCGCCGGCAACAGCGCCTGATAGCGCTGGCCGACGAGACGTCTGGCCAGATGGGGAGCAATCAGCCCGACGAACCCGATGTTGCCGCTGACCGCCACGCACGAGCTCGCGAGGCCGACCGCTGCGGCGAGAAGCACGATCTGCTCCCGGCTTACGCGGGCGCCCAAGCCCGTCGCCAGCTCAATTCCGAGACCCAACACGTTGATCGTTCTCGCCTTGTAGAAGACGAATGGAATCAGCACCAGAATGAACGGCAGCAGCGCCGCAACGAGGCTCCAGTTGCTGCCCCAGATGCTGCCCGCCATCCACGTCAAGACGAACTGATACTGCTCGGGATTAATACGAAGCGACAACACGATCGTGACGGCCGAGATGCCCGCGTTCACCGCGACTCCGTTCAGAAGGAGCCGGTTCGGCGAGAGCCCCTTATGCCTGCGATAGGACATCGTGAACACGAGCAGAGCCGCGAAGCCGCCTCCGATCCATGCCAGCAAAGGCAGCAAGTAAGCCGGAGCCGCGGTTGCCGTCGGATAGAACGCGACGAACAGCAGAATGACCAGCCCCGCGCCGGAATTGATGCCGATAATGCCCGAATCGGCGAGCGCGTTGCGCGAGAGCGCCTGCAGCACCGCCCCGGAGATCGCGAGCCCCATGCCGATCAGGACGGAGATGACGATGCGCGACAGCCGGAAGTCGAACAGAATCAGATTCTGCCGCTCCGTTCCTCCTCCGGACAGGGTGCGCAACAGATCTGCCGGGGACAGCCGGATGAGTCCGGTGTTCATGCTGACGATGAAAGTCAGGACGATCGCCACAGCCAACGCGGTCAGGACGAACACAGTGCGTTTGCGCTTGCGCAGCGCTTCGGGAGACATGGGATAAGCGCTCATCTTCACAACTCCCTCTGTTCTTTGTTGGCGAGATAGAGGAAGAAGGGAACGCCGATGATCGCGATCAACGCCCCGATCGGCGTCTCGTAAGGGGGCCTGACGGTTCTCGCCGCCAAATCGGCCGCCACGACGAGCAACGCGCCGAGCACAGCCGAGGTCGGAATGATCCACCGATAGTCGACGCCGACGAGCTTGCGCGCGAAGTGCGGCACGAGAAGGCCGACGAAGGATACCGCACCGAC
The DNA here is from genome assembly GCF_000429825.1 of Cohnella thermotolerans DSM 17683. Lineage (GTDB taxonomy): Bacteria > Bacillota > Bacilli > Paenibacillales > Paenibacillaceae > Cohnella > Cohnella thermotolerans. The sequence continues at coordinate 2,968 of NZ_AUCP01000072.1, read as the reverse complement.
GGTGGAGACGGCCGAACCCGCCAGTACGATGACGATGACCGTACCCGCCAGCTTCACGGCGCCCGGCCGCAGCCCCAGGCCTCTGGCGACGTCTTCTCCGAGGCTAAGCAGCGTAATGGAACGGGACAGGATCAACGCTCCGAGGAGCGCGGCGCCGACCCATGGGGTCATAATTTGCAGATGCATCCATCTCGTGCCCGCTACGCCTCCGGCGTACCAGAACGCAAGGTCTTGGCCGATTCGGAAGTAGAGGGCGACGCCTTCGCTGAGCGCGGTCAGCAGCGCCGACAGCGTGACGCCCGCGAGCACGAGACGCGTCGGCGTCAGGCCGCCCTTGACCCCGGAGGCGAGGGCGAAGACGAAGACGGCGCTAAGCGCCGCTCCGACGAACGAGAACAGGATCAGGTACATATACGGCAGACCCGGCATGAACGCAAGACAAAGCGCCAGAGCGAAGCCCGCCCCGGAATTCAAGCCGATAAGCCCCGAATCCGCGAGCGGATTGCGGGTCATGCCCTGCATGATCGCTCCCGCGACGGCGAAGCTGCTGCCGACGAGCATGCAACCGAGCACCCTCGGCAGACGCAGCTCGTGAATGATCCGATGCTCCGTCAGATCCGGTTGATAGTTCAATATCGCTTCCCATACGGTGAATAGCTTAATGTCCTTCGCGCCGAAGGTTACGGACAACGCCAGACCGAACGCGAGCGCGATCAAGCCCAGAACGATGGTCACGATCGCCGTGCGCGGCCTCGAATAGATTCGGCTCTCGGCGTTCGCCGATTCCGTCGGCGAAGCTTGGTTCGGATTACGAGTCATTGCTGTCACGCTGCGCATTCCCCAGTCTATCTTGAATGAAGGAGCCCCCGCCGTGCCAAAAAACGAAGAGAAGCCTCTTAGGCCTCCTCTTCGTTCCTCCCGTCGCAGGGCAGTTATTTCTTCACGATATCGTTCAATACGTTATCGATCATTTGCGAGCTCGCGACCGGGCCATAGTACAGCCAGCTCGAAGAGCTCGGATATTCGTAGACATGGCCGTTCTTCACCGCTTTGATCGTTTTCCAGATCGGATCGTTCAACGCGGCGGAGCCCGTGCCCTTGTCGCTGTTGATCAAGATGAGGTGGTCGGCGTCCAGGTCGGCCAATTTCTCGAGGGAGATCGGATTCCAGTTGCCCGTCCCCTTAGCGGAAATTTCCTTGACGACAGCCGGAACCTTGAAGCCCAGGTCGTTATACAGAACGTCGCCGCTCGACTGCTTGTCGCTGACGACGAAGAAGCTGTTCTGCACCAGCCAGATCGCCGCAACGGATTGATTCGGGAGCGCCGCTTGGATCTTCGCTTTCGCATCGGCCGCTTTCTGCTCGTAAGCGTCCAGCACCTTCTGCGCTTCGTCGCTCTTGTTCAGCACTTCGCCGATCTTGAGCAGCGCTTTGCGCCAATCGTTCACGGTGTCGTCGCCGAGGACGAAAGTCGGAGCGATCTTCGCGTATTGCTCGTATTTGCCGCCTTCCACTGTACTATTGGGTCCGATGATGAGAAGATCCGGCTGGAAGCTCATCACCGCTTCGAAAGGCAAATCGTAAGGAATCGTCGGAATGCCCTTCAGCGTCCCCTGCAAATAATCCTGAATGCCGTTGGCAACGGTCCATTGCGCTACCGGCTTCACGCCGAGCGCCACGAGATAGTCCTCCAAGTAGGAAGCGATGATTCTCTGCGGGTTAGCCGGAATCGTGACTTCGTGGCCGAGCCCGTCCGTCAGCTTACGTTCCGTTGCCGGCGCAGACGCCGATGCGGAAGCGGACGCGGGCTGGGACGCCGTGGAGCCGCTCGTGCTCGGTTCCGCTTTATTATTGTTGTTGCCGCATGCGGCGAGCCATAACGACATGAGCATCAGACCTAACAGTATCGTAATCGATTTTCTCTTCGTTGCAAACACGTATGAATCCCCCTTCAGTATAAGCAAGCTGACTTATGTTCGATCAAACAAGCATGTAAATGATAACAATTCTCATTATCAATGTCAATAAATTTATTTGAATATCAAGTTAGCTCCGCTAAGGTCATGATGTGAGCTTCTGGTAGGTGATGGTGTCGGTTGAAACACAGGCTGTCAGCAGTCGATTGAACAACTGGCCTTCAAACCGTCTGCGGTTGGTGCGGAAGCAAAATTCATCCAAATACGATTGCAGGTGCTTGGAAGCCAAGCCATGGTAGGTACCGCCGATAAACGCTTTGGCATTGGAAATCATGGTGTGCAGCCATTTCAGATGATCGGGGTTTTCCTTGGCGTTAAACTCGAGCGGCTGGTGATCGTAACCTTCCTCTGCGAGCTTTCGATACGAACTGTAGGCATCGCTGCTGATGGTAGCACCGGGCTCGATATGGTGCCGTGCAAAATCGACCAGCGTCTTGCCTTTGACATTCGGGATGACCTTCATTTTCACATATTGCGGCGCTCCTTTCCTGTCCAGCGATACGGCTGCCAGTACGGGTGTTTGTTCCGTGCCGCGACCGCGTTTACCGCCTTCTGTCGGCGCTCCGAAGAACGCGTCATCCAGTTCGACCAAACCGGCCAGTTGGTAGTGGGCATCGCGATCTCCCATGGCTTTGCGAATCTTGTGAAGCATTAACCATGCGGTTGGGTAGGAGATTTCCAGTTCGCGCGAAAGGAAAACCGCGGAAACGCCGCGTTTATCATGCGCCACAAGGAAAATCGCCCAGAACCAGGTCAGCAGCGGCGTATGGGATTTATGCATAATCGTGCCGGCGGTAACAGAAGCCTGATGCTTGCAGCGCGTGCATTGATACAGCTTACGGCTTTCCAGAAAGTAGAACGCATCGTGCTCGCATTTGGGGCAACAGAAGCCGTTCGGCCAGCGGATCTGGAACAGATGCTCGCGGCATGCGTCATCCGAATGAAACTTCTCTTGAAATCTCTTTAACGTCATCGCTTCTTGTTGAGCCATG
>NZ_AUCP01000071.1 GCF_000429825.1 Cohnella thermotolerans DSM 17683 | reverse complement strand
CAGGCTCCGCGTTCTTTTTTGCCTTATTTTCGCCTTCCTGTTCCGCCGTCGCCCTGCCCTGAATTTCTGCTAAACAATCGTTCAGCAAGCCCTATTTATCCACAAGCAAAAACGCCTTAGGCGTTTTTAGGGCTTCATGGAGCATGACCGGGCAGGACTCCGAACGCTTACGGACAAACTGAGGCTGTCGATTCATTGTGGATAGTGAGCAGGCGTTCGAAAATAAAAACCCAATATTAGCGATATTTTGAACAAAATACCCCTTTTTCTCACGAATACTCCCGATTCCGTTGTATAATGAACATATACGGTTTCGGGAGGTTTTTCAATGAGATCGCCTATTCGCTATAAAACGTTCGACCAAATTTCTTTCACAGATATGCTGGTCTACTCCAACCTCCCAAAACATCCCTTTTGGAGCCCTGTCGCTGAAAAGGTCGACTTCACGTTTGCCGACTCGTTATGCGCTTTTTTGTACAGTGGTCGTGGCCAACACCCCTATGCTCCTTCTCTCAAACTAAAGATTCACCTTGTGCAAGTGTACTACGCTCTGTCCGATCGGCTAGCCGAAGAAAAAGTCATTGGAGATTTGTTTATCAAGCGTTTTTTGGGACTGCCGGTAGAGTTTTTCGGCTTCGACCATAGCACGATCGCGCTGGACCGCCAGCGCATGGGACTGGGACTGTTCCGCGCTTGCCACCTTTACATCCTTGCTCAAATGTACAGTCTGGGAATCTGGGGAGATCGCGACGAATCGTGGATCATGGACTCGTTCCCCTGCAACCCAGGCCTTGCCATGGTCGGCGCTCATCGCCTGATCCAGCAAGCGGCGCTCCGGGTTCTCCAACACTTGAAGCGGAGTTACCCCGCCTTGTATGTGTTGGCGCAACAAGCCCTCCTGCTGGACGCGTTAGCGACTCGCCTGTCCTCGCAGACGCAAAAGCATGAGCAACTGCTCGCCTTCAGCAAGCTGGCCACCCAAGCGCACGCTTTGCTAGAGTGGTTTGACACGCCGGACGTGGCGGAGAAGTTCTCGCAATGGACGAATGTATCGGCGCAACAGAAATCCCTTCAGCTCCAAGCGATTCTCCGCCGAGTGCTCTCGGAGAACAGCCGCCCGTCCGGTCCCGAAGATGGCTCGTCCGTGCCGCTTGAAGCGGCATCACCAGACTCCGACGTTCATTCTGCAGGGACGACCGAACCCACTCGCTTGAGCACAGACCCAACTGAAGCGATCGCCTACGAAAAAATTCCCCGTGCAGAGCGGCCGGCCAACCGGATCATCAGCGCCAGCGACCCGAACGCCCGGATCGGGATGAAGACCAGCACGAAGCGAATCAAAGGATACAAAACGCAAAATTTATGCACCAGCAGCGGTGTCGTCCTCGATGTGCGAGTCATTCCCGCCAGCGAGCACGACCGGGAAGCGACGTTTGACATGGTACATAGCGCGCTGACCTTCTGGAGAATCCGCCCTCAAGCCTTGTTGGGGGATACATGCTACGGCCATGGCCGCCAGCGCACGCGGCTTCAGTCTGTCGGTGTGGAAATTGTCGCCCCTGTTCCTCCGGCGGTGAACCCGACGGGACTGTACCCGAACAGCCAGTTCCAGTACGAACGCGAAAACGATGTTTACCGCTGCCCAAATGGAAACACGTCCTTGCGCAAGAAACACAACCCAAAGTTGGAGGGCACCCAATATTATTTCGGGAAAGTATGCGGCAAATGTCCGTTACGCGAAGAATGCACAGCGAATCCGTCGGGTCGAAGTGTGTTTCGGAGCGATTACTCCGATGTTTACCAGCGAGCCAGCGCAGTCAACGCGAGCATCGAAGGGCAAGCCTTGCTTCGGCAACGATCACGGATCGAACGAAAAAATGCGGAACTGAAAAACGACTGCGGCCTGGGCAGACCGAAGACCCGAAGTCAGAAAGCACTTGGCATCAAAGCCATCTTGGCGGCCATCGTGGTCAATCTCAAACTCATGGTTCGGTGCTTAAGCACCGTAAAGCATGGGTTTCTTCGACGTTCCCGCCTCGCCTGACGCAAAGGAAGCAAGGGGCTTAAATGACCGAGCCATTCCTACTTCAATTCACGTCCAAACTCCCTCCATCCCCACAACCCCTCGATGTCTGCCATCCCGGACGACCTGAAGCGCACTTTTCAACAGTTAATCGACAGCCTCAAACTGGCCGTTATTTGTCCCAAAATCGCGTTTTTGATGTTCTAACGGACACGGGTTCCGCTATGCGTCGGATTTTCCACGATTGGGGGACGGTTTGAAGCGAATAACGGATTCAGGGTCCGTAAGAGCCAAGGCAATCCCCGATTGGCATCTTAGAGGTTCCACGCGAATCAAAAAGGGGACTTTGGATGGGAATAAACATCCCCAAAAGTCTCCTAGATAAGTATCTGAAGTTTTTATGCAAAGCTAGTGGATAAAAACAGCTTGCATAGGCTTATCCCTGTAGCTAAGTTGCTCTTCGTTCGTCGGGTCGCCAAATCGGCGCAAACGGACCGAATAAAGGCAGGAACCGAACAGCCCGGCTGCGGCCCGACTGATTTGCGGGGATAAGCCCCCAATAGTGCCAAGACGGCACATTTTCCTATTGCCAAACCTGTCTGATAACCTGATAATAAGATTAGATCAAGAAAATGGGGTGCGCCATGAAAGTATCCTTGTTTATTACATGTTTGAGCGATGCGATTTATCCCCGGGTCGGGGAGGCGATGGTCCGGCTGCTGGCCCGCTGCGGCGTCCGGCTGGAATTTCCGGCCGTGCAGACGTGCTGCGGCCAACCGGCGTTCAACAGCGGGTATTGGGAGGAAGCGCGGGAATCGGCGAGAACGATTTTGAAAGCGTTTGAAGACAGCGATTTCGTCATTTCGCCGTCCGGCTCCTGCACCGGCATGATCCATCATTATCCGAAGCTGTTCGAGAACGATCCGGTCATGCTGGAGAAAGCGCGCGAGCTGCAGGCGAAATCCTACGAGTTTACGCAGTTTCTCGTGCAGGTGCTCGGCGTGACGGACGTCGGCGCCACGTTCCCGCACAAGGTCACGTACCACCCTTCGTGTCACGGGAGCCGGCTGCTCGGCGTCAAGGACGAGCCGATGGCGCTCATGCGGAACGTGAAGGGTCTCGAATTCGTGCCGCTGCCGTACGCCGAAGACTGCTGCGGATTCGGGGGCACGTTCGCGGTGAAGATGGCGGACATCTCCGGCGCGATGGTGACGGAGAAGGCGGATCACGTCAAGGAGACCGAAGCCGAAGTGCTCGTCGGACTCGACATGGCCTGCCTGATGAACATCGCGGGCAATCTGAAATACCGGAACGAGCCGGTGCGCGTCATGCATCTGGCCGAATTGCTGGCGGAAGGGGCGAATCTGCTATGAGCGCGAAGACGGCCGCGGGCACCGTTAAGGAACGGGCGGAACTGGCGCTGAACGACGATTTCCTGCGCAAAGCGGTGAAGTTCACGACCGAGAGGCTGCGCAACGGGAAAAAGAACGCGTCGGCGGAACACGGCAACTGGGACGAATGGCGGGAGCGCGGGCGGCAAATCCGGCTTCACACGATCGCCCATCTCGATTATTATTTGAATCAGTTCGTGAACAACGCGAGGGCGAACGGCGTTCACGTGCATTTCGCCGACACCGGCGCGGACGCGGTGAAGATCGCGCTGGAGATCGCGCGGCGCAAGCAGGCGAAAACGGTCGTCAAATCGAAGTCGATGGTGTCCGAAGAGCTGCACCTGAACGATGCGCTCCAGGAGATCGGCGTCGAAGCGATCGAGACGGACTTGGGCGAATATATCATTCAATTGGCCGGAGAGACGCCTTCCCATATCGTCATTCCCGCCATTCACAAAAACCGCTACCAGATCGCGGACCTGCTCTCGGAAGTCGCCGGCGAGAAGCTGGAAGCGGACACGACCGTGCTTGCGGGTTTCGTGCGGAAGAAGCTTCGCGAGAACTTCCTCGAGGCGGACATCGGCATGACCGGCTGCAACTTCGCCATCGCCGAGACCGGCTCGATGGTGCTGTTCGAGAACGAGGGCAACGCCCGGATGGTGACGACGCTTCCGAAAACGCAAATTACGCTCATGGGCATGGAGCGCATCATCCCTTCGTTCGAGGATCTCGAGGTGATGGCGACGCTGCTGCCGCGCTCGGCCACCGGCCAGAAGCTGACGATGTACATGTCGGCCATTACCGGTCCGCGCCGATCGGAAGACGCGGACGGTCCCGACGAGATGCACATCATCATCGTCGACAACGGGCGGTCGCTGCAGCTCGGAGATCCCGAGTTCCAGGAGCTGCTCAATTGCATCCGCTGCGGCGCTTGTCTGAACGCCTGCCCGGTCTACCGCCACATCGGCGGGCACGCGTACGGCGGCACGTACAGCGGACCGATCGGCGCGGTGCTCACGCCCGCGCTGAATAAAAACGTCGCGGAATGGGACGATATCGCCAATGCTTCGAGCTTGTGCGGCGCGTGTTACGAGGCGTGTCCCGTCAAAATTCCGCTGCACGAGATGCTCATCTACCTTCGCCGCCGCAAGGTGGAGAAGGGCTACGGCAACAAGCTGGAAGGCGCGGGGATGAAGGGCTTCGCCGCGGTTATGGGCAACGCGAAGCGGTACCGGATGGCCGTGAAGATGGGGCAGATCGGCCAGAAGCTGGTCGTCCGCGACGGGGGCATCCGGACGAAGCTCGGGCCGCTCAAAGGGTGGAACAGCTACCGCGTCGCGCCGAGCTTGCCGAAGATGTCGTTCCGGCAGCGCTTCGCGACGCTGGATCAGGAGATTCGCGAAGGGCTGCGGGAGATGAGTCCCGACGTCAAGAGCCGGATGGAAGAAGCGATCAAGCGCCGGAAACAAGACGGAGGGGGACACGGTCATGGCTGAGACGCATGCGGACTGGCTGCGGGAGATGGAAGCGAAGTCCCGCGCCAAGCAATCGGCGTTCGTAGGCGGCATCTCGCAGAGGCTCGGGCGGCCGCGCCCAACGGATGCACCGGCCCAGCCGTTCCGGGGCGCGCCGGAGTTCTGGCGCGGCTTCGAATGGACGCCGGAGGAGCGAATCGAGCGATTCGCCGGCAATTGGCGCAGCGTGGGCGGCCACGTCGCCCGGCTGCCGGACATGGACGCCGTCCGCGAGTTCATCGCGGGCAAGGCGGCGGAGATGGGCGCGCGCTACATCGTGCGCCAGAACGAGCCCGAGCTGGCGGCGCTCGGCCTGGAGGAGGCGCTGCCGGAAGCGCAGGTGTCCGTCTGGAACACCGACCCGGACATCTGTTGGAAAGCCCGCTCGGCGGAAGCCGACTTCGGCGTCGTCATGGCCGACTACGCGGCCGCCTACACAGGTTCGGTCGCCGTCCTCTCTTCGAAGGACAAAGGGCGCTCGGTGTCGCTGCTGCCGACGGTGCTCATGATCGTCCTTCCGGTCGAGCGGCTGAGAACGAGGCTCGGCGAGGTGCTGACCGAGTTCGACCGGGCCGGGCGCAAGCGGCTGCCGGCGGGCATTCACTTTATCTCCGGGCCGAGCCGTTCGTCCGACATCGAGAACGATCTGACGATCGGCGTGCACGGGCCGGGCGTCGTGTACGCGCTGATCGTCGGGTAATTCGGAACAAGGAGCCGATGGAATGGAAGTCACGCCGGTATCGAAACGGAACCACTACGAGGAAATTACGGAGCAGCTCAAACGGCAAATTCTCGAGGGCAAGCTGCGCGTCGGCGACAAGCTGCCGTCGACGAAGGAGATGTCCGAGCGGTTCGGCGTCGGCCGCTCGACGACCCGCGAGGCGCTGAGCGCGCTGAAGGCGATGGGCCTCATCGAGATACGCCAGGGCGGCGGCTGCACCGTCGTCCGCAACAGCCTGGCGCCGGACGGCCTGCCCGAGCTGGAGTCGCTGCGCATGAACCGGGAGACGCTGCTCGAGCTGATCGAAGTCCGGCAATTGCTGGAGGTGTCGATCGCCGCGCTCGCCGCCGAGAAGCGAAGCGAACAGGACGTCGCGGCGCTGCGGGCCGTCGTCGCCGACATGGCATCTTCGATCGGCGACGATCTCGAAGGGGAACGGACGGACGTGCAGTTCCATCTGGCGCTAGTCGCCGCGACGCGCAACAAAATGATGGCGCGGCTGTTCGACTCGATCATGACGCCGATGGAGCAGGCGATCCGCGAGGTTCGCCGGGTCGAGCTGTACGCGAACCGCTCCGTCGCGGAGCGGCTGTACGAGGAGCACTCGGCCATCTTCGAGGCCGTCGCCCGAGGGGACGCCGCATCGGCTGCGGACAGCATGAAGCGCCATCTGCAGCATGTCGAAGGCATTTTGATGAAGTACGTCTGATCGGCGCGGCATTCCTTTAGCTGCCGAAATCGGGCAAATGTCGCGCCAGCTTCCGATAAGCTTACAAATTCCGTCAACTTTGTTGACGGAATTTTTTGCTTGCGGGCGCCGGAAGGCTGGCGCAACCGAACGAAAACAAATACAATGGCTTAAAGGCATGATCGAGGTGACAAGCTATGAACGTGCGCAAATTGAGATTGTTCGATACAGAAAATATTTATTCGGGGGATGACCGCGACGAATACGAGAAAGATTACGCGAGGCTGATCCAGTCTCCGGCGTTCCGGCGGCTGCAAGGAAAATCGCAGGTGTTCGGCGCGGGCTCCGGCGACTATTACCGGACGCGCCTCACCCATTCGCTCGAAGTGTCGCAAATCGCGCGGGAGGTAGCCCGGCGGCTCGGCAAGAGCTATCCGCTCCTGGCCGCGAAGGAGCATCCCGGCTTGATGATCGATCCGGAGGTCGTCGAAGTCGCGGCGCTTGCGCACGATCTCGGCCATCCCCCGTTCGGGCATAAGGGAGAAGAAGTGCTGAACGACGTGCTGACCGCGGAGCACGGCATGAAATACGAAGGCAACGCGCAAAATTACCGGATTCTGATGTTCCTCGAGAAGCGGGCGGGCAGCGACAGCGGCCTCGACCTGACGGCGGCGGTGCTGCTCGGCATCAACAAATATCCGTTCTGCATCGACGAGCCGGGCCGCCTCAAAGGCGTGTTCGCGCGCGAGTGGGAGGGCATCGCCTATTTGCGCGGCTTGTGGGGGATGCCGGAAGGCGTGGCGACGCTCGAAGCCCAACTGATGGACCTGTGCGACGACATCGCTTATTCCACGCACGATCTGGAGGACGGCATCCGGGCGGGCAAAATCCAGATGAGCCGCAGCCTTTTCGAAGACGATCGTCTGGTTGCCAATTTGATTCAGGAGATCGTGAACGATCAAGGCAACAAGAGCATGAGCTGGGACCTCGTGGACATGACCGCGATGGTGAAGCAGGTGCTCAGCCAGTTCGTGCAGCAGTGGGAGATGATTTTCGCCGAATGCGGACAGGAGCCTTCGCGGACGAGGCGGGAGATGAAGGCGCGCTGGGTGCGCAAATTCGCCAACCAGGTGGGCATTATCGACGATCCGGCCACCGGGTGGAAAAGAGTCACGTTCGTTCGCGAAGGAGCGGAGGATTTGGAACTGCTGCGGACGATGGAAATTTTGAAGAAGCTGGCGTGGGTGACGCTCATCAAGGATTTCCGCGTGCAGCGGCTGCACAAGCGCAGCGAGGTGATGATCCGCAGGCTGTGGGACAGCTTCAAGGAATACGAGACCGGAAGGCTGATCATTCCGCCGGACTGGCTGGAGAGCTACGAGCGGCAGAGAGACAAGTGGCCGTGGGAACGGCTGGCGGCCGACTACATTTCGGGCATGACGGACGCTTACGCGGAGAAGGTGTATGCGGAGTTTTTCGCGAGCCGGTCGGGTTCGATCTATGAAAGAGATTGACGTTCCGGGCTTTCGCCCGCTTTTTTGGCAGATAACGATCCAGCGCTTGACATACCCTATGGGGGTATACTATGATGAGCATGTGAGGTGACCGAATTATGGCAAATCAGACTGCGAACGGGCATGACTCCCTGGACGACTGCTCTGCAGGCGGGACGGAGAGGAAGAGTCATCACTCGGACAAAACGAAAGCGAACCTGCTGTCGCGATTGAACCGGATCGAGGGGCAAATCCGCGGTATCAAAGGCCTGATCGAGAAGGATACGTATTGTGATGACGTCCTGAACCAGATTGCCGCGGCCCAATCGGCGCTGAACAGCGTCGGCAGGCTGCTGCTGGAAGGACATATGAAGAGCTGCATCGTGGAGCGCATTCAGGCAGGCGAGCACGAAGTCATCGACGAGCTGTTGGTCACCGTCAACAAACTGATGAAATAAACCTACGGAGGGTATACTTATGACCAATATCACGTTGAAAGTGGAAGGCATGTCGTGCGGCCATTGCGTCAACTCCGTCGAAGGCGCGGTGCGCAAGCTGGGAGCGAACGCGAAAGTGGATTTGGCGGCGGGGTCCGTCGCGGTGGAATTCGACGAATCCAAGATCGGCGTCGAGGCGATCAAGGAAGCGATCGAGGATCAAGGCTACGACGTCGTCTGACGCAGAAAGGCTTCGCGGAGCCATCCGGGATGCGGGGGCTCCTTCTTTTCAGTATCTTAGATACCCTATGGGGGTATAAAGAATTTCAGAGGAGGTTCCCCATGAGCGCGCTCACGAAAACGGAACGACTGCAGGCCTACGAGTTGGACATCGGCGGCATGACCTGCGCGGCTTGCGCAGCCCGCATCGAGAGAGGGCTGAACAAGCTGCCGGGAGTTCGGCGGGCGACCGTCAATCTGGCGATGGAATCGGCGCATGTCGAACTGGCTCCGGAGGGCGGGGCGACTTTGAACGATGTGGTCCGCAAAGTCGAGCAGCTCGGCTACCGGGCGGCGCAGAAGACAGAGGAACCGTCGGAAGGGGCGGAGAAGCGCAAGCGGGAGATCGTCCGCCAGCGCCGCAAGCTGATCGTGTCGGCCGTGCTCTCCTTGCCGCTGCTGTGGGCGATGGTCGGCCATTTCTCGTTCACGTCGCGGATAGGGGTCCCGGAGCTGTTCCTGAATCCGTGGTTCCAGCTCGCGCTGGCTACGCCCGTCCAATTCGTCATCGGCCGGCAATTCTATGTCGGCGCCTACAAAGCGCTGCGCAACGGCAGCGCCAATATGGACGTGCTCGTGGCGCTCGGAACTTCGGCCGCTTATTTTTACAGCTTGTATTTGACGCTGGAGTCGATCGGGATGCCCGCCCATCACCGGGTCGATATGTATTACGAGACGAGCGCGGCGCTCATTACGCTCATTCTGCTCGGCAAGCTGTTCGAGGCGATGGCGAAAGGCCGTTCGTCGGAAGCGATCCGTTCGCTCATGAAGCTGCGGGCGAAAACGGCTCTCGTCCTCCGCGACGGGGTCGAAAGGACCGTCCCGGTGGAAGAGATCGCCGTCGGTGAGATTTGCGTTGTCAGGCCGGGAGAGAAGGTGCCGGTGGACGGCGAAGTGACGGAAGGCGTCTCGGCCGTGGACGAGTCGATGCTGACCGGCGAGAGCATGCCGGTAGATAAGCGGGCGGGCGACACCGTCTACGGCGCGACGATCAACAAGAACGGCACGCTGAAGGTGCGCGCGACGCGAATCGGCAAGGAGGCGGCGCTGTCGCAAATCATTCGCATCGTCGAGCAGGCGCAGAGCTCGAAGGCGCCGATTCAGCGGGTGGCGGACCGCATCTCGGGCATCTTCGTCCCGATCGTCGCAGGCATCGCCGTCGTTACCTTCCTGGTCTGGCTTCTCGCCGTCGACCGCGGCAGCTTCTCCTCGGCGCTCGAAGCGGCGATCGCCGTTCTCGTCATCGCCTGCCCTTGCGCGCTGGGGCTCGCCACGCCGACCTCGATTATGGCGGGCTCGGGCCGGGCGGCGGAGCTCGGCGTGCTGTTCAAGGGCGGCGAGCATTTGGAAGCGACGCATGCGATCGATACCGTCGTGCTCGACAAGACGGGCACCGTTACGAAGGGCGAGCCGGAGCTGACGGACGTCCTCGTGGCCCCGGGGCGCAGCGAGCCGGAGCTGCTCGCCTGGATCGGCTCGGCGGAGCGGCGCTCGGAGCATCCGCTGGCGAAGGCGATCGTGCGGGGCATTCGCGAACGCGGCGTTCCGCTGGGGGAAGCCGAATCGTTCGAGGCGATTCCGGGCTACGGCATTCAGGCTTCGGCGGACGGCCGCAGCTTGCTCGTCGGCACGCGCAAGCTGATGGAAATGCGGGGCGTACCGGTGCCGGCCGACGTTCTGGAGGCGATGAGCCGTCTGGAAGCGGAAGGGAAGACGGTCATGCTCGCTGCGGTCGACGGATCGTACGCGGCGGCGATCGCCGTCGCGGATACGATCAAGACGACGTCCGCGCAGGCGGTCGGCCGGCTGAAGGCGCGCGGGCTGCGGGTCGTCATGATGACCGGCGACAACGAGCGGACGGCGGCCGCGATCGCCCGGTCGGCCGGCATCGACGAAGTGCTGGCGGAAGTGCTGCCGGAAGAGAAGGCGGCGGAAGTCCGGAAGCTGCAGAGCGCGGGACGCAAAGTCGCCGTGGTCGGCGACGGCATCAACGACGCTCCCGCGCTGGCGACGGCCGATATCGGCATCGCGATCGGCACGGGCGCGGACGTCGCGGTGGAGACGGCGGACGTGACGCTGATGCGCGGCGATTTGAACGGCATCGCCGACGCCATCGAGCTGAGCCGGAGAACGATGCGCAACATTCGGCAAAATTTGTTCTGGGCGCTTGCCTACAACGTCGTCGGCATTCCGATCGCGGCCAGCGGGCTGCTCGCCCCGTGGCTGGCCGGGGCGGCCATGGCGCTGAGCTCGGTCTCGGTCGTGCTGAACGCGCTCAGGCTGCAGCGGGTCAAGGTTTAAATGTCGTTCGACAGCTTGCTGGCGGGCAGGGACGTCAACCTGACGTTCCATCTGACGGACGCCTCGACGGGCGAGCCGATCGAGGATCTGGAGCCGTATCTGGGAGCCGTCGGCCACGTTGTCATTATAAGCGCGGACACCGAGCATTACTTGCACGTGCATCCGGCGGAAGAGGGAGCGTCCGGGCCCGACGCCAAGTTTATGACGGCATTTCCGGAGAGCGGCGTTTATAAAATTGGGGGGCAATTTCAACGAGCCGGGAAAACGTTCATCGTTCCATTTACGGTGAAGGTAGGTTAGACCCGGGCCAGTTCCCGGGACATGGAAGCTTCCAACACCGCGGTTGAAGCGGAGTGGAAGCTTCTTTTTTTAGAATCGTATCGAAGCTCGAGGCATAAACGGTGCCCTTCTTGCGGCCGGGACGGCCGTCTGGGTCGGCGGCGTGGCGACGTGCGTTCCGGTATCCTTTTTGACGAAGCAGCTTTGGGTCGTCGGTTCCTGGATGCATCCCGGCACGGCGCCGCGGAAGTCGCTCGGATGATCCGCGCCGGAACGCTGAAGCTGAACGGAACGCCGTCCGGCCGACCGCCTATCCGCTCGTTCGGGTGAACGAGGCCATCGCCGAAGCGGCCGCAGCGCGCAGCTGACCGCCGCAGCCCTAGCTGAAGCTTACGCATGAAATCGTCGCTCACTCGCATCCATAACGACAGCAGTCGATATCGTCGGCGAACGCGGCCGGTCGCAAGTCCCACGGAGGGGCTTGACCCTTTTTACATTTTATTATACAGTAACTTATGAAAAGTAACTTAATATGCTGTATACAAGGGGATGACCGCCATAATATCGCCTATTTTCGTCGGCCACGGTTCGCCCATGATGGCGATCGACAGTAACGCGTGCGCGATGTTTCTTGAACAATACGGCAAGTCGCTCCGTCCGAAGGCGATCGTCCTTTTCACCGCCCATTGGGAGAGCGAGACGTTGACGATTTCCTCCACGAACGGCGTATACGACACGATCTACGATTTCGGCGGATTTCCGCAGGCGTTGTTCGAGATGAAGTATCCGGCGAAAGGCTCGACGCAGCTTGCCGAACGGGTGGCCGGTTTGCTCCATGCGAGAGGGATCGCCACGCGGTTCGACACCCGCAGAGGGCTGGATCACGGCGCCTGGGTCGTCTTGTCCCGGATGTTCCCCGCAGCCGACGTTCCGGTCGTCCAGGTCTCGGTAAATCCGTTCCTGCCTTCGAAGGAGCAATTCCGCATCGGCGAAGCGCTCCGGGGGCTGGACCGCGAGGACATTCTCGTCATCGGCAGCGGAGCGACGGTCCACAACTTCCGCGCGATGAACCCGTACGCCAAGGAGCCGGACGCCTGGGCCGTCGCGTTCGACGATTGGCTCGTCGAGCATATGAGGAAGCGCGATCTGGAGGCGCTGTTCCGGTACGAGGAGCTCGCGCCGAACGCGCGGATCGCCGTCCCGCGGCCGGAGCATTTCGTGCCGCTGTACATCGCCTTCGGCAGCGGAGATCCGGCTTCCGAGGTCCGGGAACTTCACCGCAGTTACGAGATGGGCTCGCTCAGCTACCTGTCGCTTGCATTCTGAACCGGGGGGCTATCCCTTCAAAGGTCCCGGAAGGGCTTGAGGGATAGCCCTCTTCGTCCCTACAATAAGCTAGTCCGAAGACGCCGAAGGCGCTGCTGCCTGTGCCTCGGCCAAGCCCTTTCGATCCCTTTCCCCAGAAGGCCGGATGTTTCACGTGAAGCGGCGAAATCCGCTAAGATTCGTTGCTTTAGGCCGACCCGATCGGCGGCCAATGATGGCCGAACGGGCGATTGACGTCGGGCTTTGAAGAATGATACATTGTTTCCGTTTAATAAAGCAGAGGGAGCGTGAAACGTGTGGGCGAAAAAACGAAACTGGTCGTTCGCGAAGCCGAGGAGCGGGATCGGGACGCGATCTCGCGGCTGACGCTGCTGGCGTACGCCGAATACGAGCCGCAACTCGCCGCTGCCGGCCGATGGCAGGCGTACGCGGAGGAACTGCGCGCATCCGCGTACGAAGGAGAGCCGATCGCGCGGATCGTTGCGGAGACGGAGGAAGGAGAGATCGTCGGCAGCTTGCTGCTGTTCGCGGATTCGGCAACGGCTTACGGCGCGCCCGAGCTTGCGATCCGCTCCCCGATCGTCCGCTTCTTGGCGGTGTCGCCGGATGCCCGCGGTCAAGGCGTCGCCACGACGCTTCTCCGCGAGAGCATTCGCCGCGCGAAGGAGCGGGGCGCGGAATCGCTCTATCTGCATACGAACGACATGATGGCTTCCGCCATCCGGCTATACGAGCGATTCGGGTTTCGGCGCGTCGAAGACAAGGACATTTCGCTCGGCGAGACGCTCATTAAATGCTACGCGTTAAGCCTTCCGCGCGAAGCGGCGGCGTCAGCGCAGAGCTTGGGCTGACGCCGCCGACATTTTGCGAAGCTGATCGATAATGAACGCGTCGGACAGATTCAAGTCGTTGCTCAGCCAATATTTGAACAGGCTGATCGCGCCGCCCATAATCCAATGCGCATAGACGTGCAGATCGAGTTCCCGGGGCAACGGCTGGATGCGGACCAGCGCGCTCAGCAGCGTTTGGCACAGCCGCTCGTGCAGGCGGTCCGCCACCTGCGGAACGCCGTGACGGGACGGAAGCCTGCCTGTCGTTCCCGGGGTACGCGGGCTTCGTCAAGCGCGCGCAATACGTCCGGGTCCGGAGCTTCGACCGGAAGAACAGACGTTCGAGCTCGAAGGCGAAGGCTATCTGGCCCGCTGCATTCAGCACGAACTGGATCATCTGGACGGCGTGCTCTTCGTCGACCGCGCCGAGGGCGACTTTTTGTTCCATGAACAGACGCGGCACATCCGCCTGCTGGACGTTCTGCGGTTGACGAACGCTTGGGGGTAGGGCGGCGGATCACTTTTCGTTTACACATTCGAAGCTCATGTCGTCTATCGGCCGATCCGGATGCGAGTGCCGTTGAAGTGCGTCGGATCGCGTCTTACACTGGACGAAGAGGCGACACCGTGTCGTCGAAGAGGCGGCACGGCGCTCCCGGAACTTAATCCGAGAGGATGATTCGAATGAAGCGAGATTCGCGCCTCCGGCGGACTGGCGGTCGGCGTCGTCGCCAACGTTACCAAGGAAGCGGACGTCGCGAACATGATCGACACGGCCGTCGAACAATTCGGCTCGCGGGCCGGCGCGGCCTATACCGCGGCCAAGCACGGCATCGTCGGCTTGACGAAGAACGTGGGCTTCCAATACGCCAAATCCGGCATCCGCTGCAACGCCATCGCGCCGGGCGCGGTCGCAACGAACATCGGCACGTCCATCAACGCGCCGGATCCGTTCGGCATGGGCGCCTTCTTGAACGGCACGGTCGTCACGGCCGACGGCGGCTGGACGGCTTATTGAGCCGGGGCAAAATGTTCACCCGATCAGGCGGCAGAAGCGGCCCGTTCCTTCATAGGGACGGGCCGCTTCTTGTCGCGCCGGTTCGGACGAATCGGTCGGATAGGGCAACGGGACATCGAATCTGGGACCCTTTTCCACTATAATAGAGGAAGGTTCAAGGGTTGCATCCAAGGAGGAGTTGCGCATGGCGTTCAGAGTCGAGAAGGATTTCCTCGGAGAGAAAAACGTGCCCGAAGAAGCGTACTACGGCATCCAGACGTTGCGGGCGGTGGAAAATTTCCCGATTACCGGGGTTCCCGTTCATCCTGAGCTGATCCGGGCGCTCGCCCATGTGAAGAAGGCGGCCGCGCTGGCGAACCGGAAGACGAAGCTGCTCCGGGCGCCGATTGCGGACGCGATCGTCCGGGCGGCGGAGGAAGTCGCCGGCGGCGCGCTCGCCGACCAGTTCATCGTCGACTCCATTCAGGGCGGAGCCGGCACCTCGATCAACATGAACATGAACGAAGTGCTCGCGAACCGGGCGCTGGAAATCATGGGGCATAAGAAAGGCGAATATTTCCACTGCAATCCGAACAATCACGTCAACATGTCGCAATCGACGAACGACGTCATTCCGACGGCCATCCGGATCGCCGCCTTCGGGCTGGCGCAATCGCTGCTCGGCACGCTGGGCAATCTGCAGTCGGCGTTCCAGCGCAAAGCCGAGGCGTTCGACGACGTCGTCAAAATGGGCCGCACCCATCTGCAGGACGCGGTTCCGATCCGGCTGGGACAAGAATTCGGAGCTTACGCGGCGGTAACGGGGAGAGACATCGGGCGCATCGCCCGGGCGGCGGACCAACTGCTCGCGGTCAACATGGGCGCGACGGCCGTCGGCACCGGCCTTAACGCCAAGCCCGCGTATATCGACGAAGTCGTCCGGCTCATGGCGGAGGAACTGGGCATTCCGCTGCATGCCGCGGACAATCTCGTCGACGCGACCCAGAACACGGACGCTTACACGGAGCTGTCCGCGTCGCTCAAAGTGTGCGCGGTAAACCTGTCGAAAATTTGCAACGACATCCGCCTGATGGCTTCGGGTCCGCGCACGGGCCTGAGCGAGATCGCGCTGCCGCCGAGGCAGCCCGGGTCGTCGATCATGCCGGGCAAGGTGAATCCCGTTATGGCCGAAGTCGTTAACCAGACGGCCTTCCAGGTGATCGGCAACGACCACACGATATGCCTCGCATCCGAAGCCGGGCAATTCGAGCTCAACGTCATGGGTCCGGTACTCGCCTTCAACCTGCTGCAATCGCTCAAAATTTTGCGCAACGCCGTCGACGTGTTTATCCGCTTCGCCCTCGAGGGGCTGGAGGCGAACCGCGAGCGCTGCGAGTCGTACGTTCGCGACAGCTTCGGCATCGTCACCGCGCTCAACCCTCATCTGGGCTACGAGGTGGCGGCCCAACTCGTCAAGGAGGCGCTTCGGACGGGGACGCCGGTCCGGGAGCTGATTCTGGAGCGGCACCTGCTCACGCCGGAGGAGATGGCCGTCATTCTCGATCCCGTGCAGATGACGACGCCCGGCATCGCGGGCGAATGGCTGCTCACGGGCGAGTCGGAGGAGGCGTAAAAACCTATGGCGCTGGAAAAGCCGAAGGCAGCCGTCGTCGCCGCCGACGCGGCAAGGCTCGATGAGCTGACCGAGCTGGCGTTGGCGCTATGGCCGGAGAAAGCCCCGGGGGCGATGAAGAAAGCGGCGGCCGAATGGCTCGCTTCGGACAAGTGGAAAGGTTTCTTGGCCGTGCAGGACGGCCGCTGCGTCGGATTTGCGCTGCTCAGCATCCGGACGGATTACGTCGAAGGCTCGGACGGCGACGGTCCCGTCGGTTATGTCGAAGGGGTTTACGTGTCGCCGGAATGCCGGAGGCAAGGAATCTCGAGAGCGCTGCTGGACGCCGGGGAACGATGGGCGAGGGTCAAAGGCTGCAAGCAGATGGGCTCCGATCTTTACGTCGGCAACGAGGACAGCTATGCGTTCCATCTAGGCGTCGGTTGCCGCGAAGCGGGACGGATCGTCTGCATGATAAAGGATTTGGAGCCCGAAGATTAGTTTGCAGGATTCTAAGGGAAGAAAGGAGCGATGCAAGTGCCATCCGTCTCTCTGCGGTCGTTCCATCCGCTGCTGGCCGACTGGTTCGCGGATGCGTTCGGGGAGCCGACCGACGTGCAGCTCAAAGCCTGGAAGAGCATCCAGGACGGCCGCCATACGCTGATCGCCGCGCCGACCGGCTCGGGGAAGACGCTGGCCGCGCTGCTGCCTTGCCTGGACGGCATCGCCAAGTCCGCGTCATCCGAACCTGGCGTGCGCGTGCTCTATATTACGCCGCTTAAGGCGCTCAACAACGATATCCACCATCACGTGCTTCAGTTCGTCGACGAGCTTGAGGCGCGCGCGGCGGCCGAAGGCCGCGATTGGCCGGGCATCCGCAGCGCCGTGCGGACGGGCGATACGAGCCCGAGCCAGCGCAGCGCGATGCTGCGGCGTCCGCCGGACGTGCTCGTGACGACGCCGGAATCGCTCTTTCTGCTGCTCGCCTCGGACAAAGGGCGCGCCATGCTGCGCACCGTCCGGCAGGCGATCGTGGACGAAATCCACGATCTGGCGGCGGGGAAGCGAGGCGCGCATTTGGCCTTGTCGCTCGAACGGCTCGAGGAAGCCTGCGGCCGGCCGGTTCAGCGGATCGGCGTGTCCGCGACGCAGAAGCCGCTCGAGCGGGTGGCGCGCTTCCTCGGCGGCTGGGAGGAACCGGCCGGCGGGAAGGCCGGGCGCGAGGGGGGCGAAGAGAAGGCGGCGAATGCCGTGCTGGCGCCGGGTGAGTCGCCGGCGCAGCCCGGCGTCATAAGCGGCGCGGCGACCGAGGCGGAGCCGGGCGGATCTCCGGCGCATCCGCTGGGCTACCGGCCGAGGCCCGTCGCCATCGTCGAGAGCCGGATGAGCAAGAAGCTGGCCGTCTCCGTGACGATGCCCGACCAGAGCCGTCCCGTCCAGACGAGGGAAGGGGTCTGGCTGCCGCTGCTCGACCGGATCCTGCAGCTGATGGAGGGCTCCCGGTCGGTGCTCATCTTCGTCAACAGCCGCCGCCTGTGCGAACGTCTCTGCTTGCGTCTCAACGACCACGTCGGCTATGAGCTGGCCCGGTCGCACCACGGCAGCGTGTCGCGCGAGCGGCGGCTCGAAGTCGAGCGCCTGCTCAAGGAAGGCCGCCTGCGCTGCATCGTGGCGACGTCGTCGCTGGAGCTCGGCATCGACGTCGGACACGTCGATCTGGTCATCCAGATCGACTCGCCGCTCAGCGCGGCCGGGGGCATCCAGCGCATCGGCCGCGCGGGGCACGCCGTCGGCGAAGCCAGCCGCGGCGTCATTCTGGCGCGCTCGAAGGGACCGCTTCCCGAGATCGCGGTGCTCAGCCGGCAGATCGCGGACCGCGACATCGAGGAGATCCGGATTCCGTACGACGCGATGGACGTGCTGTCGCAGCAGATCGTGGGCATCGTCTCCGAAGGCGAGTGGCGGGTCGATCGCCTCCATCGGCTGATCGCGCGAAGCGAGAACTACTATTCCTTTTCCCGGGAACGGCTCGAAGAAATTTTGCAGGTGCTCGCGGGGCTGTACCCGTTCGTGCGTCCGCTCGTAGACTGGGATCGGGAGCGGGATCTGCTGACGAAGCGCGCCAATACGGCGATGGCGGCCGTAACCGGGGCGGGCACGATTCCGCAAAGCGGCAATTATCCCGTCCATCACATCGACAGCCGCGTCCATCTGGGCGAGCTGGACGAAGAGTTCATCCAGGAGAGCCGGGTGGGGGACGTGTTCCAGCTCGGCACGAGCTCCTGGATGATCCGGGAGATCCGGCAGGACCGGGTGTACGTCTCCGAAGCCGCCAACCGATTCAGCGAGGTGCCGTTCTGGCGGAACGAGGCGGGCGGCCGATCCCATGCGCTGGGCGTCCGGGTCGGCGCCTTTATGCGGGAGCTGGGCGAGCGCCTTCGCCTGGAAGAGACCGAAGGCGAGCAAGATCGCGATGCGCTGGAGGAGACGCTCGAGTGGCTGAGCGCCGGCTTCGGCATGGACCGGGAGTCGGGAAGCCAGCTCGCCGCGTTTGCGCATGCGCAGCAGCGGTTCTGCGGGCTGCCGACGGACAAGCGCATGATCGTCGAATATTACCGCGACGTTATGAACCAGACGCATGTGATCGTGCACAATTATTTGGGCCGGCAGGCGAACCGCGCCTGGCAGCTCGCCATCGAGCGGCAGTTCGAGAAGCTGCTGCCGTATCGGCTGTACGGCAACGCCAAGGATGGCGGCATCGAATTCGTGCTGCCGGAATGGGACGCCTCTTGGCTGCAGGCGATTCGCCTCGTCACGCCGGCCAACCTGGAGGAGCTGCTGACGGAGGCGGTTACGGGGTCGCCGCTGCTGGCGCTCGCGTTCCGGCGCATCGCCGAGACGTCGCTGTTGCTGTCGCGAAGCTTCAAGCGAACGCCGCTCTGGCAGAAGAGGCTGCGCGGCGAAGAGCTGCTCCGCTCGGCGCTGCCGTTCGCGGAGCGTTTCCCGTATTTGCGCGAGGCGATGAAGGAATGCCTGTACGATTATTTGGACTACGCGGCATTGAAGCGCGTCCTTGAACAAATCCGGGACGGGGACATAGAGCTTGTCGTCCGGGAGACGCCGCACCCGTCGCCGTTCGCGGCCCAGTTTATCGCCGAGTACGTGAACATGCGCATATACGAAGGAGAAGGCGTGGACGAGACGATCCGGCTGCAGCTGCTGAACGCGAGCAAGGAGCTGGCCGGGCAGTTGTTCGGCGAAGACAAGCTTACCGGCGCCGTCCGGCCCGAGGTCGTCCGGGAGGAGAGCCGCAGGCTGGCCGAACCGGAGCGGAAGCCCCGCAACGCCGACGAGCTCTATCGTCTGCTCAAGGAGCGCGGCGACATGACCGCCGAAGAGCTGGGCAAGCTGGCCGGCGGCGGTCCGGCGCTCGGCTGGCTGGAAGAGCTGCGGGAGAGCGGTCGGGCGGTCCCCGTCGATCTGACGGGGGACGGGGAATACCGCTGGATCTGCGCCGACGAACGGCCGGTCTACGCCTCGTTCCCGGAGTCGCCGGATTCCGTAGCGTTCGTCGTCGGGCGCTACGTCGAGCACGTGCTCAGCTTTACCGAGCCGGAGCTGTGCGAGCGCTATCCGCAGCTGACGTTCGCGGACGCTCGCAGGATTGCGGACGAGATGCTGGCGAGCGGGCGGATCGAGCGCGCACCGCATGCCGCGGACGAGAAGGAGCGGATCTGGACGAGCGCGAACGTCGCCTCGCGTCTCATCCGTCTGTCCATCCGCGAAGTGAGAAGGGAGGCGCGTCCGGCCGATCCGGCCCGCTGGTGCGGGCAGATCGCCATGATGCAGCATGCGCTGCAAGGCAGGCAACTGCAGGGGACGGAAGGCTTGCGGCTCGTCATCGAGAGAATGCAAGGCTTGTTCGCGCCGCTGTCGCATTGGGAGACGATTCTGTTCCCTTCCCGGATGAGCCGTTACCGGAAGGAGGATCTGGACCTGCTCTGCGCATCGGGCGAGGTGATCTGGCTCGGCAAGAAGGAGGAAGGCGACAAGGAAGGGAGGGTCGCCTTCTTCCTCGCGGAGTCCAAAGCGCTTTACGCCCCGTATGTAACGGCCCGGGACCGAGCGGAGACGAAGCATCCCCGGCTGCTGGAAAGGCTGCAGAGCGGCGGCGCCAACTTCCTGACGAAGCTGAGCCGGGAGGAAGGCAAGCTTCCGTCCGAGCTGCTTCCGGACTTGCTCGATCTCGTCTGGGAAGGCCGCGTCTCGAACGACCAGTTCGCGCCGCTGCGGCTGTCCCAGGTCGCCAAAACGCGGAAAGGAACGGACAAGACCGGGTCCGGCTTCGGCCGCTGGTATTGGACGGGAACGCTGGCGGACGAAGCGGAAGCGGGGGGCGAGCCGGGCGGCGGCAAGGGGATGGAGCAAGCGGCCGTCCATTGGGCGCATCACTTGCTTCAAAGCTTCGGGCTGGTGAACAAGGACCTCGTCACGGCCGTCTCGCCGTTTGCGTGGGACGATTTCTACCCCGTGCTGAAGCGGCTGGAGGAATGGGGAGCGGTCGTTCGCGGCGTTTACATCGAGGGCGATCCGTCGTTGCAATTTACGACGCGTGAGCTGGCCGAGGCCGTCCGTCAGCCGCTGAACGCACCCGAAGGGGACGCCGTCACCGTCCTGTCCGCGGCCGACCCCGCCAATCCGTACGGGCTGCTCGTCGGTTGGCCCGACTCGTCCGGCGGCGCCTCGTTCTCCCGCAAGCCGGGCAATTATTTGATTTTGCAGGGCGGCCGCTGCACGTTCTGGATCGAGAACAACGGCCGCAGAATCTATACGCTGAATAGGGGCGGGGACACTTCCCCTTCCGATTCCGATTCGCCCGCGAAGCAGGCGGCGATGCTTAAGACGGCGCTGTACTCGCTGCTGCGCCGCCAGGGCATGGTCAAGGTCGTCATCGAGTCGTGGAACGGTCAGCCGGTCGCGTCGACGGAAGCGGGACGGCAGCTTCGGGAGCTGGGCGCGGAGGCGGACCGGAAGTCGCTCGTCTTCTGGGCCAACTGAAGACTCGTTAAGGAGGAGAGCCGATGGAAATGAAACGGCTGCTTTTTTGGACTGGCTGCAAGGCAAGCTTCCCGTGCCGGAAGTTCTCTACTATGGCGAGCGGGAGGGGGGCGTTGCCTGCTCATGTCCGAGATCGAAGGCGAACACGGCGCCAGCGACGCCTTGATGCGGGACCCGGAACGGCTGGTCCGCTTGTACGCCGAAGGGCTCAAAGCCGTTCATTCGGTAAGCGCGGCGGACTGTCCGTTCGATCGGAGACTAAGGGTGAAAATGGATGAAGCCCGAATACGCGCCGAGAGCGGTCTCGTCGACTCGGAAGATTTCGAGGAAGCGTACCGGGGGCGCTCGCCCTTCGAGCTGCTTCGGCTTCTGGAAGAGCAAGCGCCAGTCGACGAAGACCTCGTTTTTACGCATGGGGATTACTGTATGCCAAATTTCCTCGTCCGCGACGGGAGACGAAGCGGATTTATCGACTGGGCCGGAGCGGGAATCGCCGACCGGTATCAGGACCTGGCGCTTGCCGTTCGCAGCTTGCGTCATAACGGATTGGGCGATTATGCGCCCCTTTTCGCCGCAACGTATGGTCTTCCCGAGTTCGATCCGGGCAAAGTCGAGTTTTATATTTTGCTGGACGAATTTTTTTGATCGAGAGGGCTCAAAAGGGCGGAAGCGGCTTTCCGCGCTCGATCGCAGGAGGCGCACAGTTGCTTTCATGCGATGGCTGTGCTATGATTCGGTTAAATTCCAAGCGGAATGATGCGTTTTTTTGCTTCGATTCTACCGGAAAACCGGAGACCCGTATAAGCGGAGCTCCGGTTTTGTTCTATCGGGGAGCCGTTCCGTACGGCGTGAGCTTGCGTAGACTAGCTTGGGAGCAAACCGGTGCAAAACGACGACGGGACGACGGGAGGAGAAGACGTTGACGAGACGATGGGGCGATGCGGAGCCGGAGGGAACGTCGTTTCCGGGCAAAACCTACGCGGAGGCGGTGCTGGAGCCCGCTTACAACCAGGCCAAGCGAGAGCTGCTCGGACCGATGCTGGCCGTCGACAAAGCGCATTTGATCATGCTGTTCGAGCAAGGCCTTATTCGGGAGGAAGAAGCGGTTCGAATTGCGGAGGCGTTACGCGGGCTGGATCCGGAACGATGGAGGAATTCCGTCTATACGGGGCAATTCGAGGACTTGTTTTTCGAAGTGGAGCATGAGCTGCTCGCGCTCGCCGGCGAAGCGGCCGGCAATTTGCATTTGGCGCGCAGCCGCAACGATATGGGCATCGCCATCTACCGGATCGCGCTTCGCGACAAGCTGTTGACAACTATCCGGTCCGCGCTGCGGCTGCACGGGAGCTTGCTCGACTTCGCCGCCCGGCACGCCGGAACGCTGATGGTCGCTCACACGCATACGCAGCAGGCGCAGCCTACGACGCTCGGCCATTATACCGCCGCGGTCGGCGATTCGCTGGAGCGGGATCTGAAGCGGCTGCGCGCCGCGTTCGCCAACTGCAATCGAAGCAGTCTCGGCGCGGCGGCGCTTGCGACGTCCGGATTCGCGGTCAGCCGGGAGCGGGTGGCGGAGCTGCTGGCTTTCGACGAGGTGATCGAGAATGCGTACGACGCGGTCAGCGGCGCCGATTACGTCGGCGAGACCGCAGCGGCCGTACAGCTTGCCGCCATTAATTTGGGCCGCTTCGTTCAGGATTTGCTGCTCTGGTCCACGCAGGAGTTCGGCGTGCTGCGCGTGGCGGCGCCGTATGTGCAGATCAGTTCGATCATGCCGCAGAAGCGCAATCCGGTGTCGATCGAACACGCGCGCTCCCTGCTCTCCAGCGCGGCCGGCGATGCCGCGACTGTGCTGAACATGATTCACAACACGCCGTTCGGCGATATAGTGGATACGGAAGACGATATGCAGCCCTACGCCTGGAAAAGCCTCGGCACCTTGGAGTCCGTCTACCGGCTGCTGTCAAAAGTGATCGACACAGTGGAGGTCGACGCGGAGCTTCTTCGGCGGCGTGCGCGCAGCAGCTTCGCGCCGGTAACCGAGCTGGCCGATACGCTCGTGCGAACGGAGCGGCTGTCGTTCCGCACCGCCCACCGCATCGTCAGCCGGGTCGTGGCCGCTCTGACGGAGCGGAACGCCTCGATCGAAGGGCTTACGTTGGAAGCTTTGAACGAAGCCGCCCGAAGCGAGCTCGGAAGAACGCTGCTGCTGACGCAATCGCAGTTGACGCAAGCGCTCGACCCCGACCATTTCGTGGAAGTCCGGCGGCTGCGCGGAGGTCCGAACGCCGAAGTGCTCGGACGCGCGTTGAGAGAGCAGGCGTCCCGCCATGAAGAATACGCCGCTTGGCTGAACGAGAAAACAAACGCCATCGGCAAAGCTTTCGCCGGGTTGGACGACACGTTGGCCGCGTTGTCGAAAGCGGCGCCGAAGCGATGAGCACGTCTCTTACCGGATTATGATTTTTTCTTGCAATGAAGCAAAATAGATGATCATGTACGAGCGGAGCTCAACGTCGTTTATCGGCGTTGGCTTTTTCGTACGGCGAACAGTGTCCAGCGCGTCTGTGGCGTTGCATGACGACGGTCGAACCCGCGCATCGCAAGCCGGACGCGTTTTTATATTTCCATGGCAGCTTAGCTTGGAGCTATTGGAGCTTAACGGCCCGTCGATCCGTTATTTCGCCGTCCGAAGCCAAGCGGGGAGTACCAGCGGACCGTCGATCCCTTATTTGCTTGATAGGGGGCTCCATTCGAAGGAAAACAGGCCGATAACGGATCGTCGGTCCGATAGCGTTCAGATCATGTAGTTTTTTCGGCAGATAGCGGACGCTGTGTCCGTAAGAGCGATCGGCTGCTTCGCGGGATGCAGAAGGGCCGGGAACGAACTCCCCGGATGCAAAGCTTCTTCGTCGTTCGAGGACGATGCAATCGTTTTTTCTTGTTAGTCTGACAGAAGGGGATAGGAGCATGGGCGGAATGCGGATGGAACGAACGAAGAACGGACCTGCGCCGGAAGCGCTGGTCGTTTTGCTGCATGAAATTTACGGAGTCAACGATCATATCCGCTTCTATGAACGAAGGCTGCAAGCGGAAGGGATCGCCGTCGTCGTCCCGGGTTCGAAAGCGCAGCGTCGGAGGCGGCCGCGGTCATCCGAACGAACCGCCCGAAGGCGCGGCGGATTTACGCGGTCGGGTTCAGCATCGGGGCGACGGTGGCTTGGCTTTGCAGCGGGGGTGCGGAGCTGGACGGCGCGATCGGCTTTTACGGTTCGAGAATCCGCAGCTATATGGACGTAACGCCCCGTTGTCCGACCCGTTTGTTTTTTTCCAGGGACGAGCGGCCGTACTTGACCTTGGAGACGACCGATGCGCTCGGGAGCAAGCGCGGCGTCTCCTTTGAAGCGGTAGATGCCGGGCACGGATAGATGAATCCATTCGGCGGCCGATACGATCCGGCTCTGGCGGAGGAAGGCTTCCGCCGCTGCGTCGAAGCGATTCGGGGCGAAGCTTTCTGTTAAAAGATCGTTACCATTCATGGGGATGAATGGTATATTGGTTTTATTGGGCGTTTTCGAGGCATACCGACAAGGAGGAAGCGCATTTGATCCGAACGCTGTTGACGGCGGGCTCCGCTTTGCTCATCTCGGGGTCGCTGCTGCTCGGCTTCGTCATGCTGGCGGTGGCGAATTACGTCCCGGCGATGACCGGCTGGAGCGATCCGCCGGGCAAATTTTCGACGGCCTTAAGCGCCGTAATGGCACGGGCCCCGTTTATTGTCGCCATCGTCCTGATGGCGATAGGATTGCTTCTCTTGATCGCCGCAGTCGCGATGGAATTCCAAGCGTTCGACTGGCCCAACAGGATCCATAGAGAAACCCATGACGAAAAAGCGAACTAGAACAAGTGAAAAGAGGCGGGAACGATGACGAACGTTCGAATCCGGCAGGCGACGATCGAGGACTTGGAGTCGCTGGCCGCGCTTTTCGACGAATATCGCGTTTTCTACGAATCGGAATCGGATTTGGACGGGGCTAGAGCGTTTCTCTGGAACCGGTTCGAGCACAACGAATCGGTCATTTTCATTGCCGAAGCGGGAGAGGAAGCGGCGGGCTTCGTCCAGCTGTATCCTTCGTTCTCCTCGGTCTCGATGCGGCGCATCTGGATTTTGAATGACTTGTTCGTTCGGGAGACTTACCGCGGCCAGCGGATCGGAGAAGGTCTTCTGAACGCGGCCAAACGGTATGCCGTTCTGACGAAGGCCAAGCGGATCGAGCTGACGACGGCCACGACCAACGAGAAGGCGCAGCGGCTGTACGAGAAAAACGGCTACGAGCTCGATCGCGTTTTCCTGAAATACTCGTTGAGCTTGTAGATCCCGGATCGCGGAAAAGGGGGTTCGGCGATGGAATGTCCCTATTGCCGGCACGATGTCGAGATCGCGAACGGCAGGTGCCCGGTTTGCAAGGAGCGCTTGTACGAGGTGTCGGAAGAAGCTGGGCACCGTTCTTGATGTTCTTTTCGGTGGCTGACAAAGGCTTAAAAGCTCGCAGAGGAGGAATTTGAATTGGGCTTTATCGCGAAAACGCCGGAACCGCCCTACTACGTCGTCATTTTTAGTTCGGAACGGACGGAAGGCGACAACGGCTACGACGCCATGGGCAACAAGATGGAGGAGCTGGCCAAGGAACAGCCTGGTTTTCTGGGCGTGGAAAGCGTCAGGGACGTGAACGGCAACGGCATAACCGTGTCGTTCTGGGAATCGGAGGAGGCGATCCGCAACTGGAAAAATCACGCCCTGCATCGGATCGCGCAGCAGAAAGGCCGCTCCGAATGGTACGAACGCTACGGGCTTCGGGTCGCCAAAGTCGAACGCGAAGCGTTCTTTGACCGGGAAGAGCAGCGAAGCCCGTAAGGTTCCGTTCACACCAGGCCTGCTCCGTGCTCGCGAAGCAGAGCGGCAACTCGGCGATTGCCTTGCTTCTCGGCCAGCGACAACGCCGTCTCTCCGCTCCCGGACGTCGCGCGGACGTCCGCGCCGAACGCGATGAGCATCCGGATCGTCTCGACCAGATCGTCGTGATAGGCGGCCGTATGCAGACACGTATGGCCGTTGCTGTCGAGCAGATCGGTTCTGGCTCCGCGTTCGAGCAGCAGCCGAATGACGTCCGCGTTCCGTTCTCCGGCGAGGGCGGCGTGCAGCGCCGTATTGGACGGGATATACGCGATTTTGGAATGCGAGATCGCGTTGACGTCCGCGCCGCTGTCGAGCAGTGCCAGCACGGCGTCTCTGTGGCCGAAATGCGCCGCGTAGCCCAGCAGCGTGAGCCCGTCGCTATTTTCGGCGTTGGCCAAACCCGGGTCCGCTTTTAACAGCGCCTTCAGCCTTTCGGCGTCTCCTGCTTGTGCAGCTTGAAAGCATTCGTCGACGATCGTCATGCTCTTCCCTCCGGCTTCGTTAAGGATAAGCGGCAAGTTCCTGAACACTTCCTTCGGTGCCGGCGGTTCGTTCTCCTTCCTTGCCGGAACCGGGCCGATTTGTTTTTGGCTCTCGGGCATGTTAGAGTTTTAATTGCCAACTGTAGGAGTGGAATTTCAACAATAACGGAGGCTGCAGCCGCAACATGACCAGAATTGCCAAAAATTTGACGGAATTGATCGGGAATACGCCGCTTCTGGAGCTGTCCAACTTCAACCGGCTGAACGGGCTGGAAGCGAGAATCGTCGCGAAGCTGGAATATTTCAACCCGGCGGGTAGCGTCAAAGACCGCATCGGCTACGGCATGATCAAGGATGCGGAAGAAAAGGGGATCATCAACAAGGATACGGTGCTGATCGAGCCGACGAGCGGCAACACGGGCGTCGGGCTCGCCTTTGCCGCGGCGGCGCTCGGATACAAGCTGATCATTACGCTGCCGGAGAGCTTCAGCATCGAGCGGCGCAAGCTGCTGCTCGCGCTCGGCGCCGAGCTCGTGCTGACGCCCGCTATCGAAGGGATGGCCGGCGCCATCCGGAAAGCGGAGGAGATCGCGGCGGAGACGCCGAATTCGTACATTCCGCAGCAATTCCGCAACCCGGCGAACCCGGACATCCATCGGAAAACGACGGCGGAAGAAATCTGGCGGGACACCGGCGGTGAAGTGGATCTGTTCGTCGGCGGCGTCGGCACGGGAGGCACGATCTCCGGCGTGGGCGAAGTGCTGAAGCAGCGCAAAAGCTCGATCCGCATCGTCGCCGTCGAGCCGCACGATTCCCCGGTGCTGTCCGGCGGAACGAAGGGTCCGCACAAAATTCAAGGCATCGGCGCCGGCTTCGTGCCGGACAACTTCAACCGGCAAGTTGTCGACGAGATTGTCACGGTGAAGAACGAGGAAGCCTTCGAGACGGCCCGTTCGCTCGCGCGCAATGAAGGCTTGCTCGTCGGCATCTCCTCGGGAGCCGCTACTTATGCCGCGCTGCAACTGGCGAAGCGCCCCGAGAACAAGGGCAAGACGATCGTCGTGCTGCTCCCGGACACGGGCGAACGCTATCTGTCCACCGAATTGTTCGCTTTCTGACAACAAGACTTACGAACGAAGACAGCTGCGAATCGCGTAGCTGTCTTTATTTTCCGAGAGGAGGAATTCGAATTGTTCGCCATTTTACATACGGAAAGGCTTGTGCTGCAGCCCGCGGACCGGTCCAAAGCCGGCCAGGTGCTGGACTACATGCTCCGAAACCAAGCGTTCCTCCAGGAGTGGGAGCCGGCCCGGTCGCCGGATTTTTTCACGCTGGAGACGCAGCGGGATTTAATCGCGGGAGATCTTCTTCAGATGGAAGCCGGGCAGCTCGCCAAGTTCTGGATGTACAAGCGGGGAGAGCCCGGGCACATCATCGGCTCCATCGCCCTGAACAACATCGTCAGGGGCGCGTTCCAATCTTGTCATCTCGGCTATCGCCTGGATCATGAAGAGGTGAGCAAAGGCTACATGACGGAAGGCGTCGCGTGCATCGTCCGTTACGCCTTCGAAGAGCTGAAGCTGCATCGGATCGAAGCCAACATCATGCCGCGCAACGCCGCCTCCTTGAAAGTCGTCGAGAAGCTCGGATTTCGTCCCGAAGGCTTGGCGAGAAAGTATTTGCGGATCAACGGGAAGTGGGAGGACCACATCCAT
Organism: Cohnella thermotolerans DSM 17683; assembly: GCF_000429825.1. GTDB lineage: Bacteria > Bacillota > Bacilli > Paenibacillales > Paenibacillaceae > Cohnella > Cohnella thermotolerans. Next base: position 2,206 of record NZ_AUCP01000071.1, on the reverse strand, counting down.
ATGGTGCTGCTCAACGAAGCGTTGGAGGAGGAAATGGGATGATCGGACTCCTCGTCGTCTTGGCGGCCAAGCCGAAACGGGTGCGATTGACATGTATTTGCGGGAAGTGAAGCTGCTAAGGGAGAAAATAACGTCGCCGGACCGGTATCCTTTCAACATTCCGTCGCTTCGCAGCCTGGAGTCGCTGCCGTTTCGCAAGAACGTGACGTTTTTCGTCGGCGAGAACGGTTCGGGAAAGTCCACCCTGCTGGAAGCGATCGCCTATCAGTGCGGGTTCCACACGGGCGGAGGCGGACGGAACAACTACTACGAACTGGCTTCGTCGGAAGCCTGGCTCGGCGATTACATTCGGTTGTCTTGGCTGCCCAAGGTGAACAGCGGTTTTTTTCTGCGTGCGGAATCGTTCTTCCAATTCGCCAATCATATCGACGAGGTCGCGAGGGAGGACCCCGGCGTTTATGAGGCCTACGGCGGCCGATCGCTTCACGAGCAATCCCACGGCGAGTCGTTCCTCGCCCTGTTCCGGCACCGGTTCGGCCGCAGCGGCATTTATCTCTTGGACGAACCCGAAGCCGCGCTGTCGCCGGCCCGGCAATTGGCTTTTCTCAGCATTCTCCACAAGCTGCAGCGGAAAGCCCAGCTTATCATCGCGACGCATTCCCCGATTTTGCTGGGGTACCCGGAGGCGGACATTTACAATTTCGACGCGCAGCCGATCGGCCTGATCGAATATGAAGAGACGGAACACTATCGAATCAGCCGGAGGTTTCTCGAGAATCGGAAATTTTATCTGAAGGAACTGCTGGATTGAAACGAACGGGAACGGAAAATAGACGGATTGGAAAACGAAGGATAACACGAACTGAAGGAAATGAACGATCGGGACCGGGAAGCGGCCGTGCAATGAACGGCGGTCCGCTTGCGTTTTTACCGCCGGTGCTTAAATGGGGTAAAAGGGGCGGTTTGATGGAAATCGTCTTTATCCGGCACGGCCAGGGAGAGCATAATTTGCCTGTGCCCGACCGTCTGAACATGGCGCATCCCCGTTTGACGGCCGAAGGAAGGCGTCAAGTGAGCCTCTTAAGAGGACTTTTTGCCTTTAGCGATCGGGAGCTATTGATCATCAGTCCCACCGTCCGAACGATCGAGACGGCGAACCTGCTGACGGAAGGGATCGAGCGGCCCCGGAAATTCATCACTCCGCTAGTCGGCCCCCGCATATTCCCCTATAAGCCCGAATGGAAAACATTCGTCTGCGACGAGCACTTGATGCTCGAAGAAGTTGCGGCATACGATTCGAGTTTCATCGCGTTGGACACGGCAAATGGGGGGCTATGGACGGAAGGCATCAATGAAACGGAGGAATCCCGATTCGAGCAGCGGGGCCGGTCGTTCATCCGGCGGCTCGGGACGCAGAGGGCTAATCGGGCGTTTATCGTGACGCATGACGGAACGATAACGAGCTATCGCAAGCTTCTGGGCGAGCGGGACTTGACCCGAACGGATTTTCTGGGAGAAGCCGGCTGCTATTCCATTCGATTCGACGAATGCAGGATATCGCTAGACAACGGGGAGGTGCCACCAATGAAATCCGAACTCGCGCATCGAACGGTAACGAACGCCGATCTGGGCGTCATCAGTTCGTTTCCGCAATCGGCGGAGGAGCTTTTTTATATCGGTCCCAAATTCGTTTATCCGTTAACGCCCGATCAACTGCTGGCGAGATCTGCCGAGCGGGCGAGTCACACGGTCGTGATCGACGCTGCAAACCGCCCGATCGCCTACGCGAACCTCTACGATTTGAACGTGGAGCCGTCGTCCTGCTGGCTGGGGAACGTCATGGTATCGCCGGATCATCGGGGCCAAGGCGTTGCCGCTTTTCTGCTCGATACGATGATGAAGAAAGCCCGGGAAGAGCAAGGCATGCGTACAATGAAGCTTTACTGCCATAATCCGAATACGAGAGCGCTGTTGTTTTATACGAAGATGGGATTTCGGCCATGTGTCAGCAAGCGGATCGAGAATCAGGAAGGCCGGCCGATCGTGGCGATCGAGATGGTTAAAGAGCTGGGGGGATGGATCGGACCGACATGTCGACGGAGAAATTAATCGAAACGCTGTTTTCGTAAAGATTGTGGTTTTTGAATAAATTTTGTTATTTCGCATATTCTGTTAGAATAGTAATGTAGTGTAAATAATAAAAATG
>NZ_AUCP01000070.1 GCF_000429825.1 Cohnella thermotolerans DSM 17683 | reverse complement strand
AAGTAGAAATTTTCCAACAGATCTGCCATATCCCGATTCGGCACGAACACGTTCGCTCACTCCATCTGCAAGGTTTTTTGCCAATTTTCTATGTTTTCCTTGCAGATAAATTCGACAAAAGTAGCTCAAATCCCTTGTGGAATAAGGATTTTTTGTTCGTTCAGCAAGCCCTAAGTAAGGACAACCGTGCAACCGGAATTTATCCGTCCCCCGCCTACATTTCTTTTCCCTTCTCTGCTCGGATTTACAAACAAATTACACCGATTGAATAACGGCTTAATAAAACCGGTTTACGATTAAGAACGTAATCGGTTCGCATCATCGCGGATGATTGGATCGGAAGATAAGGCCGATTGCGCAGGAAAATCAATAAACCGGTTTAACGAACCCTGCTCATGAGAAAGGAAAGGAATTGTTATCGATGGCCACGATCGACGACGTCGCGAAAGCGTCCGGCGTTTCCAAAGGAACCGTATCCAGCGTATTCAGCAAAAAAAGACCGATCAGCAAAGAAGTGACCGAACGCGTGCTGGCCGCCGCCAAAGAGCTGAACTACAAGCCGAATTACTGGGCCCGCAGCTTGGCGAACAAGTCCACCCGAATTATCGGACTGAACATTCGGGCCGACAAGGTCAAATTCAGCCAGTTCCACCTCTCGCTTCTGAACGGGGTGCTCGGCGTCTGCTACGCTCACGGCTATCGGCTGCTCGTAAACGCCTTGCCCTCGTCCTTTCAGAACCGGGTGGAGCACATGGCGACCGACCCGGTCGACGGCGAGATTCTGCTCGATCCGGAGAATCGCGACCCCCGCATCGCCGAACGGCTCTCGGGCGATGTGCCGATCGTTCTGATCGGCAGACCGTCGCCGGAGTATGAGAACCGCGTCTCTTACGTGGACAACGACAACGTGGAGATGACGCAGCAGATTACCCGCTATTTGCTCGGACTAGGGCATCGAAGCTTCCTGTTTTTGAACGCGCCCAAGTTCCGAACAGTCGCCGACGACCGGGCTCGAGGCTTCCTGGCGGCGGTTCGGGAAGCCGGGCTTCCCCCATCTTCGTACCAAGTGGCGTACAAGCCCGATCCCGACAATCCTTCGTTCGATTTCGGCTACGAGACGACGCTTGGGATGCTCCGGAGCCATCCCGGGATCACGGCCGTCATCGCGGACACGGACACGATGGCTCTAGGCGTTTACAAAGCGGCCGAGACGCTCGGCCTTTCGATCCCCGGCCAGCTGTCCGTGTTCGCCTTCAGCGACGATTCGGTCTTCTCGCCGGAGTTCACGCCGCCGCTCACGGGAGTCCGCCTTCATGCGGAAAGGTTGGGGCGGGAGGCCGCGACCTTGCTGCTCGAGCAGATCAACGGAGCGGCTGGAACCTTCAAGCGAACGATCGTGCCAACCGACATGGTCATCCGCAGTTCTTGCACGGAACCTAAATTGAATTTGGGAGGGAATGTATCGTGAAGTTTAAATTCAGCGCCGCTCTATCCGCCGTTGCAGCCGGAGTTCTGCTTCTGTCCGCCTGCGCCGGCCAAGATTCGTCTTCGCCTGCCGCAACCGGGTCGTCCGAAGCGTCCGATTCCGGCGCTTCGGCCGTTTCGACCGATTCCGTCGGAGGCAAGCTTGTCATTCTGTCCGGCAATGTCGGGGGCAAGACGCCGGAAGGCAATGAGAAATTTGCCAAGGCGCTCGGCGACAAGCTGGGCTTAGACGTCACGCTGGACAAGCCGGCCAGCGATTACGACCAGAAGGTGCTCACCGCCCTCGGTTCGGGCGCCAAATACGACCTGATCGAAGTGAGCGACCTGGCCAAATTGAACGCCTTTATCAGCCAAGGCGTCGTTACCGACGTGACCGACTTCGTCCAGAATTCCCCCGTCCTGTCCGATCCGTCCGTCATTCCGACGGCCGAATGGGATCAGCTCAAAGGGAAGGACGGTAAAATTTACGGCGTCTTCTCCAAATTCCAGGGCGCGACGATGCCGATCGTCCGCAAGGATTGGCTGAACAAGCTGAATCTTCAGGAGCCGAAGACGTTGGACGAGCTCTACGACGTCCTCAAGGCCTTTAAGGAAGACGATCCCGACGGGAACGGGAAAGCCGACACTTACGGTTTAAGCACCTCCGGCTTGTATGACATCCAAGGCATCATGAGCGCGGCGGGTTTGAAATACAGGTACGTGATAAAGGACGGCAAGCGGACGATCCCTTACGCTTCGGACGCCGCCATTCCGATGTACGAATGGTTCGCCAAGCTGGTCAAAGAAGGCATCATGGACCCGAACTTCGTGACGAACGACACGGCAAAGATGCGCAATCTGTTCCTGTCCGACCGCGTCGGCATGATCACCTACTGGGACGCGTGGGTCGGCATGTTTAACAATTTGAAGAAGCAGGAAGACCCTAACACGACCTTCCAGGCGGAAGGCATGGCCAGCATTCCCGCGGCGGACGGCGCCATCTTGATGCGCCGCGGAGATCCGGATTTCTGGATCATTCCGAAGAATGCTCCGCACCCGGAAGCCGCCAAGAAGTTCCTTGAATTTTGGCAGACGCAGGACGGCATTCTGCTCGGCAGCCTGGGCGTCGAAGGATACGATTACACGGTGGACAATGGCGTATATACGCTGACGGACACCGGCAAACAAGCGAATATGGATCATGGCGTTCCTTTCTGGTACAACTCCAACGTGAAGTCGCCGTTCCCGGCGCTGCCCGGCGTCGAGGACGCCATGGCGCTGTCCAAAAAATACGCCACCCTGGAGCTGTCGCTGCCTACTTGGCCGGACGCCGAGAAGATCGTCACGAACTACGCGCTCAAAGCGATGTCCGGCCAAATGCCGGCCAAGGACGCTGTCGCTCAAATGCAAAAAGAACTGAAGGACGCCAATCTGATCGACGAGTAGTCGGCAACCGGCGCAGCGAAGGGCGAGGAACGCCATTCCTCGCTTCTTCGCGCTTCCGGCACTATGGAAGAGGAAGTGTGACCGATGAAGACGTTGAAGAAATATGGCCCGTTCTATCTCCTGATGCTTCCCGTCGCGATCTACTTTATTCTGTTCTCCTATTATCCGCTCGTAAAAGGTTTGCAGACCAGCTTCCAGGACTACAAGCTGATGGGGGCGAGGCCGTATGTCGGGTTTGCGAATTACGAGACGGTTGGGCACGACCCGACGTTCTGGAACGCCTTCTGGAACACTCTTATCATCGGCGGGGGCATATGGATCGGCGGCTTCTTCGCTCCGTTGATCGTGGCCTTGTCGTTAAACGAGGTTTTGCATCGTCCGTTTAAGAAAGCCGCACAGCTGATCCTCTACGTTCCGCATCTGCTGTCGTGGGTCGTCATCGGCGGGGTGTGCATTTTCCTCCTGTCTCCGGACACCGGCTTCGTCAACCTGCTGCTCGGCAAGCTTCTCGGCCTGAAGCCGATCAACTTCCTGGCGGAGGATTCCTGGGCGCGAGGCATCATGATCGGCTCGGCGGTATGGAAGGACATGGGCTACAATTGCATCCTGTTCCTGGCCGGCATCGTCGCGATCAATCCCTCCCTGTACGAAGCCGCGCGAATGGACGGAGCGACAAGATGGCAGCAGTTGCTGTACGTCACCTTGCCTCAATTGGCGAACACGATGAAGGTGATTCTGCTGCTGAACACTTTGGGCATCCTCCGCATCTTCGACCAGATCTTCGTGATGCGCAATCCGGCGATCGCCGGCAAAGTGGACGTGCTGATGATGTACACGTTCCAGAAGGGCATTATGGAGATTCGCATCGGCCCGGCTGCGGCGGCCAGCTTTTATGTCGTCCTGTTGACGCTGCTGCTGACGGTTGCGGTTCGCAAAATGACTCGTTTCGATGAGGTGTAACGGTATGGGGATCGATCGCTACGACCGAATGGGCTGGAAAAACAAAACGTTCGACGCCCTGAACTACGCCTTCTTGCTGCTGCTCATGTTGACGATGATCGTGCCCTTCGTCAACGTCGTCTCCCTCGCTTTCTCGTCCGGCTTGGCGTCGATGCGTCCCGAGATGATTTTGTTCCCGAAGCCATTCAGCACGGAAGGCTTCCGGATCGTATGGCAGAGCCTCGATCTGTGGCGGCCGTTCATGAACAGCGCCGTCGTCACCGTCTGCGGAACGGCTGCGCACGTCCTGCTGTCGAGCCTGGCCGGTTACGTGCTTATTCAGCCGCATCTGCCGGGCCGGAAGCCGATGGTGTCGTTTCTTTTGCTCACCATGATGATTCCGCAGGATGCCATTATGATTCCGCTCTACCTGGTCAACAAGGACCTCCATCTGCTCGACAAGCTGGGCTCGCTCGTGCTGTCGGGCATGGTCTCCGGCTTCTCGATTTTGCTCATGCGCAATTTCTTTGCGAGCGTTCCCTACGAGATGTCCGAATCCGCGCAGATCGACGGTGCGGGAACGATGCGCATTTTCATAACGATGTACATGCGCCTGGCGAAGACGGGCCTTGCGACGGTGGCTTTATTCGAATTTGTAAGCCGCTGGAACATGCTGACCGCACCGGTGCTGCTCATCAACGATCCGGCGAAGACCACGCTCCAGGTGGCGTTGAAATCGATGATCGTCGACACCAGCTCCACCTCCAGCAGCTTCCTGATTACGACCAACGTCCGGATGGCGGGCGTGCTGATCACGATGATTCCGCTGCTGGCCGTCTACCCTTTCGTCCAAAGATATTTTATGAAGGGTATTTTCCTAGGGGCAAATAAAGAATAGAAAGGACGGGATCGAATGTCCGTTGTCTCGGCACAGACCTTGAAGCGATGGATCGCCAAGGAAGAAGAGAAGACATACATCGAGATTCCCTTCGCGGTGGAAGGAGCTGTGGAACGAATCGAGGTCCTCTACGCTTACGACCGGTCAGACGGCCCTGCCGTCGTCGATATCGGACTTCGCTCGCCCGAGCGGATCGTCGGCTGGAGCGGCGGAGCCCGGGAGACGTTTTTCGTCGGTCTCGACACGGCGACGCCCGGCTATTTGGCCGGTCCGATTCCGGAAGGCGAATGGCGCATCCTGCTCGGTGCCTACCGGATTCCTCCGGGCGGCTGCGAGGTGCGGATCGAGCTGAAGCTCGCCTATAAACACCCGCGCTGGATAAAGGGCGATCTGCATATGCATGGCGTCCACAGCGACGGTTCCTATACCATCTCCGATTCCATCCAGTCTTGCAAGGAGAAAGGACTGGCGTTCGCGGCGTTCACGGACCACAACAACGCTTCCCAGAACCTGGCGACGCTGGCCGCCGACGACCGAATCGTGCTCATCCCCGGGGTGGAACTGACCAGCTATAAAGGCCATGCCAACCTCCTCGGGGCGCTCGACGCGCTGGACGATTTCCGCGTTCTCACGCCGGAACAAGCGGCCGAGGCGCTCCGCCGCGCGGCCGGCAAAGGCGCCTTGATCTCGCTAAACCACCCCTTCTGCCCCGATTGCCCGTGGGAGCTCGGGTTCGACGTTCCTTACGACGCGATCGAAGTGTGGAACGGACCTTGGCGTCCGCTCAACGAGACCGCCGTCCATTGGTGGCAGGAGCAGCTTGCCGCCGGCAAGAAAATCGTGGCGATCGGTGGAAGCGACACGCATGCCCCGCATCCTTTGGTGGCCCACGGCACGCCGACGACTTACGTCAAAGCCGATGCCGAGTCCAAGGAAGCCATTCTGCAGGCGATTCGAGACGGGCGAGTCGTTCTTTCGTTCGGTGTGAACGAGACGTTCATCGATCTGTCGCTCGGGAGCGCGGGGATCGGGGAAACGGTGAACGTTCGGGGAGAAAGCGATTTGCAGTTGACGGTGAACGTACGCGGCGCAGCCGGGGATCGCATTGAGCTGTGGTCCGATCGGGGAATCGAGCAGGAGTGGGATGTTGAAGAAGAAGGCGAATTCACGATGCGCGTGCAGGCCGACCGCTTGTTCTACCGGGCGGAAGCGAAACGTTTCTTGCCGCAATGGAATCGGACGATTACGTCCTGCCTGACCAATCCCATTTATATCGGCCACGGCGATTGAACCCTTACGAATGGCAGAGAGGCCCGGGGACCCTGTCCCCAGGCCTCTTCTTCTTGTCCGTTCCTCCGGATCCGAATTGCAAGCAGCCTCGCTCCGCATCCGAACCGCACTCTCCCTAGCTGTCCGACTCCGTCCGATGATCCTCCGATTGTTCGGAAGCCGGCCGCAACACCTTCTTCATGCTCTTCTCGAACTTGGCGCGCGGCAGCAGAATGCTGTGCTTGCACTTGACGCATTTGATGCGGATGTCCATGCCCATGCGGATGATCTCCATCTCATTCGCGCCGCAAGGATGCGGCTTCTTCATCTGCACAATGTCGCCAAGCTGGAAAACCTTCGGTTCCATCGGCTCAACCTCCCGTCCGTTCCAGGGCCGGCGCTTTGTAATAGCGCGGATCCCCGGCCGCCTCGAACCCTTTCTTGATCTCCGCGTTCAGATGCCTCGCCAGCGCCGTCTGGGTGTTCGGCCGGCAGACGGCCGTAATCCGCAAGACGACGTCCGTGGCGTTCATCGACTGAACGCCGAGCAGCTCCGGCGCCCCTACCAGGTTCGGGTCTTCGAACTTGGCCAGCACCCCGCGAACGACCTCCATCGCCTGGTCGAGCTGTTCGGTCGCGGCGATTGAGACGTCGACAACGGCAAGCGAATTGTTCACCGAGAAGTTCGTCACATCGGTAATCGAGCCGTTCGGAATGACGTACACCTCTCCGGTCCAGCTCTTGATCCGGGTCGCGCGCAAACCGATCATTTCGACCGTGCCCCGGAACTTCCCGGTTTCGATCACGTCCCCGACCGAGAAATGGTCTTCCAAAATGATAAAGAAGCCTGTAATGACGTCCTTGACGAGGCTCTGAGCCCCGAAGCCGATGGCCAGGCCGACGACGCCGGCTCCCGCAAGCAGCGGCGCCAGATTGATGTGGAACTCGCCCAAGACGAGCAGAATGACAACAAAATTTAAGACGTAAGATACCGTGTTTTTAAGAAGTCTCCCTACCGTTTGCACCCGCCGCGTTCGCAGCTTGAACCGCTTGGATGACTTCGGATGGGTGAGATGGTCGATCACGCGGTAGGCGATCCGCTTGGCGATTTGACTGAAAATAAGAATGAGCGCAATTCGCACCGCCACTTGGATGACCGATTCCCACATGTCCGGATCTGTGAGCATCCCCCAATATTCGTCTATGAGCTTCTGCCACAGATTCAGCTTTTTCTCGATGGTCTCATCGATCTGAACGTCCAGCGGCAGCGGCCGCAGCCATCCAGGTCCCATATCGCTTCACCATCCTTACATGATTTGATCGTAGCGGCCCGGCTCCACGAAGCGGAACAGCCCCCGAATCTCGACCTTCTCCTCGGCAATGACGTCCCGTACGGTGTCCAGCGCCTCCCCCGGGAATTCGATGGACAGCGCGCAGCCCGCCGTAATCTCTTTGGGCGTGGGACGGATGTCGATGTCGACTTCCGCGTATTCGAGCAGCATCTCCGCTCTTAACGCCTGTTGGGTGGAATCAAAAGCGATCAAGAAAGCTTCCATTGGAGCACCGCCCCTTTCGCAGTCGAACGGCAGATTGCGCCGTTATCTTGCAGGTCTCTGCCCGCCTGTGAGTATAAATGCGCAAAGCCGTCCATATACTAGTAACATCCCATGAGAGGAGGCGAAGCAGACGAATGAACGGCGCTTGGGAGAGACGGCCCGGTTCGGGCAGCGATGCGGCCGCGCTTTCTTTGAAGATTCCTTACAATGAACCCTATGTCATCACCCGGCTAGCCGGGCGGCTGGAAAGCCATCTGGGGCCGCTTCCGGCGGAGAAGCGCATCGTTATCGTCTGCGTCGGGACCGACCGTTCTACCGGCGATTCGCTAGGCCCGCTCGTAGGCACCAGCTTGTCCCGGGAACCGAACCCCAAATTCGACCTGTACGGTACGTTGGACGAACCTGTGCACGCCATGAATCTGAACGAGACGCTGCTTCAAATCTCGCGGACGTCTCCGCAGCCTTACGTCATTGCCGTCGACGCTTGTCTCGGACAAGTATCGAGCGTCGGCTGCATCCAGATCGGGGCCGGGCCGGTACGGCCGGGAGCCGGCGTCAACAAGGAGCTGCCTCCCGTCGGGGACGTGCACATGACCGGAATTGTGAATGTCGGCGGCTTCATGGAGTACTTCGTGCTCCAGAACACCCGTCTCAATCTTGTGATGAAAATGGCGGATATTATTTCGCAGAGTCTCCTGCTCGCCATTCGAAATACCCGCAGCCCCGCTATTCCTTTTGCGATGCCTGATTGATCGCCGTCTTCTCTTCCGGCGACAGCATATAAGCGGACTGGCCTTTATCGAGCGGCTTCGCGTAAAGGAACATCTGGTCCCGGCCGTGAATGCCCGTCAGGACGACGCCGTCCTGCTCTTCGTTGACGATGGCTACGGAGAAGCTCAGATCGCTGCCCGAATCCGCGAACGCATTGAAACGATGAACGCCGATCCGCCCCTTGAGTGAGGCCAGGCGTTTTTCTTGTCTGGCGAGCCGCTGCTCCTGCTCTTGACGCCCGCTCTCGAGTTCGCCCAATCTTCCGTGCAGCGAATCCAATACGCCTTCCAGGTCGGGAATGCCGGTGTCGCCGATCAATTTGTTGTGCGCTTTGCGCAATTTGCGCAGCTTGCCGCTCAGTACGATGACCCATATCAAAATAACGATCGCTACGACACCTTCGCCTGCAATGATTGCAAGCCAAACGTTATCGTCCAACCCGTTCATGCTTTCTCCCCCATGTTTGCCAATCTTCTGATTGTACGATTTAGTTCGTTTTACGCAGCGTCGCCATCATTTCCTTCACAGCCTCAACCAAGGATACGATTTCCGATTCGGCTGTAAAATATCCCGGGCTTGCCCTCACCGCTCCCGTCTCCGTCGTTCCGGCAGATTGATGGCCGAGCGGCGTGCAGTGGAATCCCGAACGAACGGCGATACCGAACTGCCGATCCAGAATAAAAGAAGCTTCCGACGGATCGAACCCTTCCATGAGGAAGGAAACGATGGCCGTCCGTTCCGTTTCCGGACCCGGTCCGAGCAGAGTCACGCCGGGAATTCCCCGAAGGCCTTCCATCAATTGTCGCGTCAATTCCAGCTCCCGGCGATGAATCCGTTCGGTCGTCTCCGCGAGCACGAATTTGACGCCTTCCGTCAGGCCGGCAATGCCGACCGTGTTTTGGGTTCCCGCTTCGTAGCGGTCCGGCCGCGCAGTCGGCTGCTCCGGGGATTCCGAACTGCTTCCCGTCCCTCCGTACATCAGCGGCTCCAGGTCCAGATCCGGATGTATGTACAACCCTCCGGTCCCTTGCGGCCCCATGAGCCCTTTATGCCCCGGGAAAGCGAGCAGATCGATCCCCATCGCCCCGACGTCGATGTCCAGCACGCCTGCGCTTTGTGCCGCGTCTACGAGCAGCTTGACGCCGTGCGCTTTCGCAATGGCCCCCACATCGCCTACGGGGGTGATCGTCCCCAACAGGTTGGAGCTGTGCGTCACCGCAATCAGCTTCGTGCGGCTATGAATTTCTTGGCGCAGCTTGGACAAGTCGACCGTTCCTTGCGCATTCGTCTGCACATAGCTGACCTCGATACCGATTTTCCGCCGCAACGCCTCCAAAGGTCGCCTGACCGAATTATGCTCGAGCGACGTCGTGATGACATGATCGCCGGGCTTCAGCAGCCCCTGCAAGGCCGTATTTAGCGCCTGCGTCGTGTTCAGCGCGTAAGCGATGTCGTTCGGGTTCTGGATGCGGAACAGCCTGGCCAGCGCCTTGCGGCCCTCGAAGAGCACGCGGCTTGCCCTCACCGCCATCTCATGGCTTCCGCGCCCCGGATTGGCCGCGGCTTCCCGCATGCACCTCTTCATCGCTTCCGTCACGCCCGGAGGCTTCGGCCACGAGGTTGCCGCATTATCCATATAAATAATCGATTGTGTATTCATCGAATTCCTCCGCCAACGTCGTCCTGACGCAAGGATAGCATACCTAAGTTTAATCCTTCCCGCGAAAGATTACAACTTAAGTATGCTATCACGCCCGAACCTATGCGAGTGCTTGAAGAATCTCCAGAAGTCTCTCCAAATCTCCTCTTCCGAAGTAGGCAAATTCGATGCTTCCCTTGTCTTTGTTCGTTTTAATTCGCACGGTTGTCTTGAACTTCTCGCGCAGCGTCTCCTCGATTTCTTCCAAATAAGGATCCCGCTTTTGCGTCTTCGACTTCGGCTTGACGGCCTTCCCCTTCGCTTCCGGCTGCTGCACCGCGTCTTCCAAATCGCGGACGCTCCATCCGTTGGCGACCGCCAGCTTGGCCAATTCTTTTTTCTTGGCATCGTCTTTAATGCCGGCCAGCGCTCTCGCATGACCCATCGATAATGTTCCACGTGAAACATGATCTTTGACTTCATCCGGAAGCGACAAAAGCCGCAGGAAGTTGGCGATATGGGAACGCGACTTGCCGACTTTCAACGAGAGTTCTTCCTGGGTCAACGAGAATTGATCCATGATCGCCTGATAGGCGACGGCAATCTCGATCGCGTTCAAGTCTTCGCGCTGCACGTTCTCGATCAGGGCGATCTCCATCACCTGCTGATCGGTATAAGGACGAACGACGGCCGGAATCGTCGGATTGCCCAGCAACTGAGACGCACGGAATCGTCGTTCGCCTGCAATAATTTCGAAGCCGCGAAGCGCAGTTCGGACGACGATCGGTTGGATGACGCCATGCTCGCGAATCGACTCCGCCAACTCTTTGATCGCATCGTCATCGAACGTCTTGCGAGGCTGATACGGGTTGGCTCTTAGTTGAGACAATGGAATTTCAACGACCTTATCGTCTTCCTTGACGGACAGAGAGGTAATGAGCGCATCCAAACCTTTACCTAGCCGCTTGCTCATACGTAATCACTTCCTTCGCCAGCTCGAGGTAAACCTCGGCGCCTTTGGATTTGGGATCGTACGTGATGATGGATTGTCCGTGAGAAGGCGCCTCGCTTAGCCGCACATTACGCGGAATGACCGTTTGATACACTTTCTGCTGAAAATATTTCTTAACTTCTTCGATGACCTGAATGCCGAGATTCGTTCTCGCATCGAACATCGTCAACAAGACGCCTTCGATCTGAAGCGACGTATTCAGATGCTTCTGTACGAGACGAATCGTATTGAGAAGCTGGCTCAACCCTTCCAAGGCGTAATACTCGCATTGGATCGGAATGAGCACCGAATCCGCCGCCGTGAGCGAATTGATCGTCAAGAGTCCAAGCGACGGAGGGCAATCGATAAGAATGTAGTCGAATTCGTTGCGCACCATGGCTAAGGATTTCTTCAGACGAATCTCGCGGGATATCGTAGGAACGAGTTCGATCTCTGCACCGGCCAGTTGGATGGTGGCGGGGATCATCTTCAAATTCGGAAGCCCCGTCTCAACGATCGCTTGCTTCGGATGGATGTCGTTAATCAGAATGTCATAGATGCAGTATTCCACATCCGCTTTACTGACCCCAATTCCGCTTGTCGTGTTGCCTTGGGGGTCAATATCGACGATGAGCACTTTGCGTCCCAACGTCGACAAGCAGGCGCCCAGATTGACGGCGGTTGTCGTCTTCCCGACACCGCCTTTTTGATTGGCAACCGCAATTATTTTAGACAAAACCCTTCACCTCATTATAGAACTGCCTATGCGGACGAACCTTTTAATTTTAAAGCATTTTCTACCGTTCCAAAACCTATCAATGATTGGAAAATAAGCGCAATGGCGCACGCCGGAGCATCCTCCCTGCCCGGCGTTGCGCCGCCATTCAAATATCATAACGCAACAAACGCGCCGGCACGAACAAACCGAACGCGATCATGACCTTCGCCGTTCTATTTGCGCTTTGGAATTTGGATCACAATCTCGATATGATCGTCGCAGTCCCGCTCGCTCGACTTGATCGGGATGCCGGAACCCGTTACCATATCGACCGATTGACGGATCGTATTCAGTGCCAAGCGAATATCCTTGGAGAAAGAGACGCGGCGGGTCTTCGGTTTCTTGCTGGCTTCGAGCAAGAACGCGATGCGGGTTTCCGTCTGCTTGACGTTCAATTCCTTCTCGATAATCTCGCGAAGCAGCTTATTCTGCGATTCTTCATCCGGAAGAGAGAGCAAAGCGCGGGCGTGCCGCTCCGTTATTTTCCGTTCCAGCAGCGCGTTCTTCACTTCTTCTCCAAGCTGAAGAAGCCGAATTTTGTTCGCGATGGTGGATTGGCTCTTCCCTAGACGCTGAGCGAGGCTCTCCTGCGTCAGCTGGTGCAGTTCCATCAGCTTATGGTAGGCGACCGCTTCCTCGATGGCCGTCAGCCCTTCCCGCTGCAAATTCTCGATCAAAGCGATGGATGCAGCCTGAGAATCGTTGATTTCCCGAACGATAGCGGGAATCTGTTCCAGCCCTAGTCGGGTAACGGCGCGCCAACGGCGCTCGCCCGCAATAATCTCGTGTTTCCCGTTGCGAACCCGCACGACAATAGGCTGAATAACCCCATGCGTTTTGATGGTCTGACACAGTTCTTCGATCCGTTCGTCGTCAAATACCGTTCGCGGTTGATAGGGGCTCGGAACGATGTCTGCAACAGAGATTTGTCTCACTTCTTCTTGGCCGCTACGATCCGTCAGGCCGAAAATTCGCGACAACGGTTCTCTCATATTTTCTGGACCACCACGTTCTCTTAATCTTCACGTGCCTCTCGACGAAAAAGCGCCGCCAATTCACGCCATCGGGCGCATATGCGGCACGTCGGTTTGCTATACCTATTTATATTCGCTGTCCATTCTTCTTTTCCTGCTCGTGAAAAAACTTTCATAGCTTTATTTGTTCCACGTGAAACATTTATGCCGCAAAAGGGGGTTGTGTTTCACGTGGAACAATTTGCGCTATGAGCCTAGCAGCGGCGATTTCAGTGGGACACCCGCCTTGCGGGGATACGCTTTAGGGGTAGGCCCCTTCTTGTCGATGACGACAAGATGCCGTTCGGAACGCTCGATCGGCAATTCGAGCTTCTTCACTTCCCGCAAGCCCGCGTTAAGCTTGTTCAAGCTGAACCGGCTCTCGCTCAATTCATCCGTCAAGTCCGACCCTTTCATCGCAACGAATACGCCACCCGATCTCGCGAAAGGCAGACACAACTCGTTCAAGCCCGCCAGCCGGGCAACCGCTCGGGCCGTCACCACGTCGTAACGATCCCGGTGCTCCGGAAGTCTCGCGACATCCTCTGCTCTTCCGTGCAGGCAAACGACACCGTCCAGCTGCAGAGCAGAAGCGACTTCCTCCAAAAAGCGAATTCGCTTGGCCAGCGCGTCCACAATCGTGATTTTTAATTGAGGAAAAGCGATTTTCAAAGGGTAAGCGGGAAACCCGGCGCCCGAGCCGATGTCGGCCAACGCGGAATCTCCTTGAAGGTCGGCGGCAAGAGAGACGGTAAGCGAATCGTAGAAATGCTTCTCGTACACCGCCTCTCTCTCCGTAATGCCGGTCAAGTTCATCTTCTCGTTCCATTCGACCAGCAGCCGGTAATAGAGTTCGAACTGTTCCAGCTGTCGTTCCGACAATGCGATGCCAAGTTGTCGCGCCTGGTCCTGCAGCCATTGTTGTACGGTATCCATGTTACCCCCGGGCCGCCGCCTTAACGCGATTATAGTGCTCCAGATGCACGAGCAGAATCGACAAATCCGACGGCGTGACGCCCGAAATCCGGGAAGCCTGACCGATCGAGAGCGGACGAACTTTGTCCAGCTTCTGCTTCGCTTCCGTCGCCAGCCCGTGAATGATGCTGTAGTCGATATCTTCCGGAATGCGCTTTTTCTCCATTTTGCTCAACCGTTCGACTTGCTGCATCTGCTTCTCGATATAGCCGGCGTACTTGATCTGGATTTCCACCTGCTCCTTCATGTCTTCCGTCAACTCGACCGGCGCGGGAGAGAGCTTCTCCAGGTCGGCGTACGAAATTTCGGGACGCCGGAGCAGCGTGACGCCATCCACCGTATTTTGCAGCGGAGCGGAATCGCGGGAAGCCAACAGCGCTTGCACCTGTTCGTCCGGTTTGAACTTCAGTTCCTTCAAACGGGCGATTTCGGCCTCCACACGCGCCTTCTTCTCCAGGAACTTCTGATAGCGCGCTTCCGGAATAAGCCCGATTTCGTAGCCGAGCGGGGTTAACCGCAAATCGGCATTGTCGTGCCGCAGCAGCAAACGGTATTCCGCGCGGGACGTAAGCAAGCGATAAGGCTCGTTCGTGCCTTTCGTCACCAAGTCGTCGATCATGACGCCGATATAACCGGCCGAGCGGTCGATGATGACAGGCTCTTCTCCTTTTACCTTACGGGCGGCGTTAATGCCGGCCATGATGCCTTGTCCCGCCGCTTCCTCATACCCCGAAGTGCCGTTAATTTGGCCCGCGGTGAACAGATTCTGTACCAGCTTCGTCTCCAGCGAAGGCCACAGCTGCGTCGGAACGACGGCGTCGTATTCGATCGCGTACCCGGTCCGCATCATTTCAACCTTTTCCAACCCCGGAATCGATCGCAAAATGCTCAGCTGCACATCCTCCGGCATGCTCGTGGACAGCCCTTGCACGTAATATTCCTTCGTATTCCGCCCTTCCGGCTCCAGGAAGATCTGATGCTTCGGCTTATCCGCGAAGCGGACGATTTTGTCTTCGATCGAAGGACAATAACGCGGTCCCGTTCCTTCGATGGCCCCGGAGAACATCGGCGCGCGGTGAAGATTGTCGTTGATGATCTTGTGCGTTTCTTCCGAAGTATAGGTCAGCCAGCAAGGCAGCTGGTCGTTCGCGCGATCCGAATACTCCGTCTCGAAAGAGAAATACTTCGGCTTGTCGTCGCCCGGCTGAATTTCCGTCTTGCTGAAATCGATCGTATCCTTATGCACGCGCGGCGGCGTTCCGGTTTTGAACCGCACAAGCTCCAATCCCAGTCTGCGAAGCGTTTCGGACAGTTTCACCGCCGGTTGCTGGTTGTTCGGTCCGCTCTCGTACATCAGCTCGCCGATAATGACTTTGCCGCGCAAATACGTTCCTGTCGTCAGAACGACCGCTTTCGCGCCGTATTCGGCGCCGGTCTTCGTAATGACCCCGCGGCAAACTCCGTCCTCGACGATCAAATCCTCCACCATGCCTTGGCGCAGCGTCAGCCTCTCCTGCTTCTCAATCGTTTCCTTCATCGTATGCTGGTAAAGGAACTTATCCGCTTGCGCCCGAAGCGCGTGCACGGCCGGGCCTTTCCCCGTGTTCAGCATCCGCATCTGGATAAACGTCTTGTCGATGTTGCGCCCCATCTCTCCGCCAAGCGCGTCGATTTCGCGCACGACATGGCCTTTGGCCGGCCCGCCGACCGACGGGTTGCAAGGCATAAAAGCCACCATATCCAAATTGATCGTCAAGAGCAGCGTTTCACAGCCCATGCGGGCTGCGGCGAGCGCCGCTTCGCAGCCCGCATGCCCCGCTCCGATCACGATAACGTCATAATCTCCGGCATTGTATCCCATCGCCATTCCCCTCCTTATATCGCTCGTTTACTTGCCCAAACAAAACTGCGAGAAAATTTGATCCAGCAGCGATTCCCCGACGGCATCGCCTACAATCTCGCCCAATCGTTCCCACGCGGCGGCGATATCGATCTGGATCAGATCGATCGGAACGCCTTCGTTCGCCGCGTTGATCGCATCCTCAAGCGATTGAGCCGCTTGATGCAGCAGCGCGATGTGCCGTGCGTTGCTGACGTAAGTCAAGTCCTCGCTCTCGATCCCGCCGCCGAAGAACAACCCCGAAACCGCTCGCTCCAGCTTGTCGATTCCAATGCCTTCCTTCGCGGAGATCTCCACTACCCGATCGTCTCCGAATCGGCTTCGCACTTCGTCCAGCTCCAGCTTGCCCGGAAGATCGATCTTGTTCACAATGGCGATTACCGGCCGTCCCGCCAGTTCGTCCATCAGCCTGCGTTCATCGTCGTGCAGCGGCTCGTTATGATTGAGCACGAGCAGAATCAAATCCGCTTCGTTCAGCGCCCCGCGGGACCGCTCGACGCCGATTCTCTCCACCACATCGCTCGTCTCCCGGATGCCCGCCGTATCGAGCAGCCTCAAAGGAATGCCCGACAAAGACACCGACTCTTCCACGATATCGCGCGTCGTTCCCGGAATATCGGTGACGATCGCTTTGTTCTCCTGCGCCAACGCATTGAGCAGCGACGATTTGCCGGCATTGGGCCGGCCGACAATGGCCGTGACAATGCCCTCCCTCAATATTTTGCCTTCCGCGGCCGTTTTTAGGAGCTCCCTCACCGATCTCAGCGCTTCGCCGCACGTTTCCGTAATCGACGCAGCCGTCATCTCGGCGACGTCATGCTCCGGATAGTCGATGTTGACCTCGACGTGCGCGAGCAATTCGATCAGCTTCCGGCGCAGCGGCACGATCCGCTTCGACAAAGCGCCTTCCGATTGCCTGCGGGCGATCTGGAATGCCCGGCTCGACTTCGAGCGAATCAGGTCGATGACCGCCTCCGCTTGAGCCAGGTCGATTCGCCCGTTCAAGAACGCCCGCTTCGTAAACTCCCCTGGCTCCGCCAGGCGAACTCCGCTTCGCAACACGAGTTCGAGCACCGACTGAACGGCGACGATGCCGCCGTGCGTGCTGATCTCCACGACGTCCTCCGCCGTAAACGAACGCGGACCCTTCATGACGGTCACCAGCACTTCGTCCAATACGGTTCCGTCCGCCGGATCCACAATCCATCCGTAGTTCACCGTATGCGTCGGAGCCTCGCGAAGATCGGTCTTGGAACGGAACAACGGCGCGATAAGCTCTACCGCATCCGGACCGCTGATTCGAACGACGGCGATGCTGCCTTCGCCCAGCGCGGTCGCGATCGCGGCTATCGTATCTTCTGTCATGGGGTCTCCCTCTTTTTCCATTCTATAAGAAAAAACGCAATGCTCCGCAAACGTTGCGGAAGCCATTGCGTAGTTGCGACGAATTTACTTTAAAGCAATGACGATGCATCGATGCGGTTCATCGCCCTGGCTATAAGTTCTCACTTGGGGGTGCGACTGCAGGCGCGCGTGAATGATCTTCCGCTCCTGCGAGGACATCGGCTCGAGCACGACTTCCTTCCTTGTCCGAACGACGCGGCCGGCCATGCGATCCGACAACGCTTCGAGCGTCTGCCGCCGGCGTTCCCGGAATTGCTCCGCATCCAGAACGATTCGCAGATGGCGGTCGGAATGGCGGTTGGCCACGATGTTGGTCAGGTATTGCAAGGAGTCGAGCGTCTGACCGCGACGGCCGATCAGAATGCCGAGGTCGTCTCCCGTCATTTGGATCAGCACCTGGTCGCGCTCATCCTTGCGCTCGATGTCGACCTTGAGTTGCATCGCGCCCGTTACCTCACGGAGGAATTCGATTGCCTCCTCCACGCCGTCGGGACGCACCTGCAGCTCGACCTTCGCCTCCTTCGCGCCGATCAGACCGAACAACCCTTTGCTAGGCTGCTCCAGAACCGTCACAATGACCCGGTCTTCCCCAACCCCGAGTTGATTAAGACCGCTTCTTACCGCTTCTTCCACTGTTTTTCCTGACGCCACCAGCTTTTTCATTCGATATGGCCTCCTTGCCTTTACCTTCCGGTTTCGGCGAACGTCCATACATGAAATAGTTCTGAATAATGGTGTAAAGGTTCGTGTAAATCCAGTAGAGCGGCAGTGCCGACGGGAACGAGATCGCCATGACGAAGATCAGCACGGGGAAGACGAACATAAGCCCCTTCATCGGTCCCATCTGTTGCTGCGGCTGCATCGCCATCATCATGTACGACTGAACGAATGTCGTAATGGCGGCTATAATAGGCAAAATATAGAAGTGATCGGGTTCGCCAAGCTTCAGCCACAAGAACGAATGGGTGCTGATCGCTTCGTTCACGGTAATGGACCGGTACAATGCGATAAAGATCGGCATCTGGATGATCAGCGGCAGACAGCCGGCCAGAGGGTTGACTTGGTGCTCCTGATAGAGCTTCATCATCTCTTCTTGCTGCTTGCGCGGGTCGTCCTTGTACTTCTCCCGCAGCTTCATCATCTCGGGCTGCAGCTTCTGCATCGCCTTGGAGTTCTTGTACTGCTTGATGCTCAGCGGCAAAATAATCGTACGGACGATAACCGTCAGAACGAGAATCGACAAGCCGTAAGAGCCGCCGAACCATTCGGCGAACTTATCGAGCATGAGCGAGAACCAATAAACGACGTTACGGTCCCACCATCCTCCTTCAAGCAAGCCTTCCGTCGTCGTTTTGTGGGTCGTTGGCGTACAGCCGGACAATAACGCCATAAGCGTGGTCAGAAGACCAAGCAATACCCAAAATTTGCGATTGCGCAACAACGTCACACACAGACTCCTCTCTAGCCATAAGAAAACGGTTTGTTCGCGTTTTCAAATCCTATTTCCACGCGCTGCTTGTCCAAGACAACTATACCATAATTTTAAAGGCAATGGAAAGCGCGCGGCGATGCGTTCTTCGACTTCGGAACGCCGCCCCCGGGCCCTCTTCTGGCGGGCTGCCGGTCGGCCGGCGCCGAGCCCTTCAGGAGCCCCGCCTTGCGCAGCACATGAAGCACGCTCTTCTCCATCTCTATATAAGGAAGAGATAAGGCGGGCTTGCGCACGATCAGAATCAAATCCGTCCCTTCGTTCAGCTTGTTCGCGTTGTGCCGGACGATCTCCTTGACCATTCGCCGAATCCGGTTCCGCACCACCGCGCCGCCCAATTTGCTGCTGGCCGATATGCCCAGCCGGAATTGCTCCGTCTGCGAATGCTTCCGCCAATAGACGACAAATTGCGAATTGGCGAACGAGCGTCCATGGCGGTAAATGCGGTTAAAGTCCTCCCTGCTCCGAAGGCGCAGCTTCCTCTGCATCTTGCACCGTCCCTCGATTCTTTTCTTCCTTATATTATCCTGTCCGCTTATAAAGAAAAAAGACCACCTCACGTGGTCTCTTTATCCTTAAGCAGACAGCACTTTACGACCTTTTTGACGGCGAGCTTTCAGAACTTTGCGTCCGTTCTTCGTGCTCATACGGCTACGGAATCCGTGAACCTTCTTCCGCTTGCTCACATTCGGTTTAAATGTAGGACCCACCGCTCAATACCCCCTAACCTTATAAAACTCAGGTCTTCTTATTAAAGCATAGACCCGCAAAAAAGTCAATCAGAACGGGATCGTACGCCCGTTCAACCCGAACCGACAATTAATTATGCACATGTGAATAAATAAAACGGAAATAGCGGATCTCTCGAAACTTTGTCGAATAGTCTCACAATTTATCAACAATATATAGTGTTGTGCACAATTTTCATCCACAAGTTATTGAATTTGTGGATAACACGGCTAAATCCGTTGAATTTCGCGGTTTGTTCTGCTATGATTAGTTCGACCTTTTCCAGTGGATATCCTCCAAACGGACGTATTTTATTAACAGGCTGTGTATAACTTTGTGAACAACACCCCCTTGTACTGGATATCCCCATGAAGAATTCAGGGAATTATGTGGATAATTTGTCGACCCGCCAATGTTTTCGACAATTCCGCCGCCCTGGTCCGCCTGATGGGTTTAAAGGAGTGACTTCAGATGGACAGCCGCAGCAGCGAGATATGGCAGCAGGTATTGTCGGTCATCCAAACCAAATTGAGCAAACCGAGTTACGATACCTGGTTCAAAGCGACCAAAGCTTCGTTCCTTAACGAAGACACGGTCGTTGTAACCGCTCCCACAACGTTTGCCGCCGAATGGCTGGAGACCCGATATACGAAGCTGGTTTCTACTGCGCTAGCCGACTATTTAGGAAGAACGGTGAATGTCAAATTCGCCATCGAAGAAGCGCGTCAAGCCGAGCCTTCCGCTCCGCTGCCGCAAATGCCGGCCCCCGCACCGGCCGCGTCCGAAGAGATCGTGACGCATATGCTCAATCCGAAATATACGTTCGATACGTTCGTCATCGGCGCCGGCAACCGTTTTGCCCACGCCGCTTCGCTCGCCGTCGCGGAAGCGCCGGCTAAGGCTTACAACCCGCTGTTTCTGTACGGCGGCGTCGGATTGGGCAAGACGCACTTGATGCACGCGATCGGGCATTATATTTTGGAACACAATCCGAATATGAAAGTGTTGTACATCTCGTCCGAGAAATTCACGAACGAGTTTATCAACGCCATTCGCGACAACCGCGGCGAGAGCTTCCGCAACAAATATCGCAATATCGACGTGCTGCTGATCGACGACATTCAGTTTCTCGCTGGCAAGGACGGCACGCAGGAAGAGTTTTTCCACACCTTCAACGCGCTTCATGAAGAGCACAAGCAGATCATCATCTCAAGCGACCGGACGCCGAAGGAAATTCCGACGCTTGAAGAGCGGCTGAGATCCCGGTTCGAATGGGGACTGATCACCGACATTCAGCCGCCGGATCTGGAGACACGGATCGCGATTCTGAGGAAGAAGGCGAAGGCGGAGAACCTCGACATCCCGAACGAAGCGATGGTATATATCGCCAACATGATCGATTCCAACATTCGCGAGCTGGAAGGGGCTTTAATCCGGATCGTCGCCTATTCTTCGCTGACGAACCAGGACGTCACGACCCACCTGGCCGCCGAGGCGCTGAAGGATATTCTGCCGTCAGGGCGCAACCGGCTCATTACGATCCAGGACATCCAGCAGCGGGTCGGAGAATTTTACGGGCTCAAGCTGGAGGACTTCAAGGCGCGCAAACGGACCAAGGCCGTCGCGTATCCGCGCCAAATCGCCATGTATTTGTCCAGGGAGCTGACGGATTATTCCCTGCCCAAAATCGGCGAAGCGTTCGGAGGGCGCGACCATACGACCGTCATCCATGCCCATGAGAAAATCTCGCAGCAGCTCAAGCATGACCAGGAGCTCTACAAGATCATTCAGAATTTGACGGAGAAAATCAAAAGCCTGACGTAATCCGGCGCGAACAGACAAGTTATCCCCGTGGAAAACCGTAAAGCCTATGCACAAAGCATGCACATGTGGATAGGCTTTCGTTTTCGCCTTTTTTCGACTTATCCACATATTCAGCGCGCCTACTGCTACGACTTTATTTATTAAACATGATACAATGATGTAGAATTCGACGAGGTGAGCCCATGAAACTGACGATATCGCGCAACGAATTGAACGAAGCGGTGCAGCACGTCGCCAAGGCGGTTTCGTCTCGTACGACGATCCCGATCCTGAGCGGGATTAAAATTGAAACGAGCGACCAAGGCATCACGTTGACGGCAAGCGACACCGAAATTTCCATCCAAAGCTTCATTCCGCTTGAGACGGCCGACAAGACGATCGTCACGATTCACCGCAACGGCAGCGTCGTTCTTCCGGCCAAATTTTTTGTTGAGATTATTCGCAAACTGCCGAACGAGGAAGTCCATCTCGAAGTCGGAGACCGGTTCCAAACCCAAATCACTTCGGGCTCGATCGACATTCAGCTTGTCGGTCTCGATCCGGAGGAATTCCCCGTTCTACCCGTATTGGAAGAGGATCAAATCTTCTCTATTCCCGGCGATCTGCTCAAATCGATGATTCGCCAGACGGTATTCGCCGTCTCCAGCAACGAATCGACACCTGTGCTTACCGGCGTTCTGTGGAGCCTTCAAGACGGCGTGTTCAAATTCGTCGCTACCGACCGGCACCGCCTCGCCACTTGCAAAATCCATTCGGATGCGGCCGAGCAGCTCCGGTTCTCCAACGTCGTCATCTCCGGCAAGACGCTGAACGAATTGTCGAAGATCATTCCCGACCAGAATACGCTGGTCGATATCGTCGTAGCGGACAATCAGGTGCTGTTCAAGCTAGGCAACGTACTGTTCTATAGCCGGATGCTGGACGGGACGTTCCCCGATACTTCCAAGATTATTCCGACGAGCTTCCGGACAGAACTGATTTTGAATACAAAAGCGTTAAGCGATGCGATCGACCGCGCCTACTTGCTGTCGCGCGAAGAGAAAACGAATATCGTCCGGCTGTCCACCACCGAATCGGGAGGCGTCGAAATCTCCTCGAGCTCTTCCGAGCTCGGACGCGTTCAGGAGCAGATCTCCGTGCTGGAGCTTCGCGGGGAACCGCTTCGCATCGCCTTCAATTCGAAATATATGCTGGATGTGCTGAAGGTTGTCGAGAGCGAGAAGCTGTTCATCGGGCTGACCGGCGCCATGAGTCCGATCATTATTAAACCGGACAACGACAACAGCCTCCATCTCATCCTTCCGTACCGGACGACGAACTGAGGTGAGACGGGTTGAGAGAAGTTGCGATTGGCACCGACTATATCACACTGGGCCAGCTGCTTAAGCTGGTCGATTGCGTCGGCTCGGGCGGAGAAGTGAAGGCTTTTCTCCAGGAGAAGACAGTGACGGTTAACGGTGTGCCGGACAACCGCCGCGGACGCAAGCTCGTGCCCG
This sequence comes from Cohnella thermotolerans DSM 17683, assembly GCF_000429825.1. GTDB lineage: Bacteria > Bacillota > Bacilli > Paenibacillales > Paenibacillaceae > Cohnella > Cohnella thermotolerans. The sequence continues at coordinate 8,629 of NZ_AUCP01000070.1, read as the reverse complement.
GCGATACGGTCGAGGTCGAGAGCTTCGGAACGATCGCCGTCAAAGCCCGCTAATTCCGGGAAAGGAAACCGAACATGCAGTTGAAACGCTTGGAGCTTCAAGGCTATCGGAACTACGAGCAATTGGAGCTTGCGACCGGAGCCGGCGTCAACATTCTGATCGGTCCGAACGCCCAGGGCAAAACGAATCTGCTGGAAGCGATCCACGTGCTGGCGCTGACGAAGTCGCACCGGACATCCAAGGATAAAGAGCTGATCTGCTGGAACCAGCCGCATGCCCGAATCCGCGCGGAGCTGGAGCGCAAGCACGGTCCGGTCTCGCTGGAACTGCAAATCTCCTCGCAGGGCAAGCGGGCGAAAGTGAACGGCCTGGAGCAGCGCAAGCTCAGCGGCTTCGTCGGTACGGTCAACGTTGTCTTGTTCGCTCCGGAGGATCTCGATATCGTCAAAGGGGCGCCGGGCGTGCGCCGCCGCTTCATGGATATGGAGATCGGCCAGGTGCACCCCGGCTATTTGCACGACATGCAGCAATACCAGCGCATTATGCAGCAGCGGAACAATTATCTGAAAGCGACCGATTCGTCCAGAGCCTCGCAGGAGCTGCTCGATGTGTGGAACGAACAACTGGTCGCTTCAGGTGTTAAAATGATGCAAAAAAGGAAAAACTTTATTGTAAAGCTGCAAAGATGGGCCGAGAAAATTCATGAAAGCATTACGAACGGAGCCGAACGATTGACGGTGGAGTATCGTCCTTCGTTCGAGATTGCGAATGGTAGCGATTCCCAAGATCAATCTTCTTTATTCCAGCAATTTATGTTAAAGTTAACACAAGGCAGAGAGCAGGAGTTCCGTCGGGGAACGACGCTCGTCGGTCCGCATCGGGACGATCTGGCGTTCTACATCAACGGCAAGGACGTTCAATCGTTCGGATCTCAGGGGCAGCAACGAACGACCGCCCTGTCGCTCAAGCTCGCGGAGCTGGAATTGATGCGCGAGGAGATCGGGGAATATCCGTTGCTGCTGCTCGACGACGTTCTGTCGGAGCTCGATCAAATGCGGCAAACTCAACTCATCGAGACGTTCCAAAGCCGGGTGCAGACGTTCATTACGACGACCGGCATCGAGAGCGTCAATATGAGCCGTCTCAAAGACGCGGCCGTCTATCACGTCCGGCAAGGATCGGTGCTGCCTTAAACAAGCGGCTACGGGAGGCGAGTTATGTATATTCATCTCGGCGGAGAGAAGATCATCCGCACGTCGCAGGTTGTGGCCATCTTCGATATTTCGATCGAGCAGTCTTCCAAGCTGTCGCGGCATTTCGTCGCGCAAGCGCGCAAGAACCGGGAAGTCGAGACGATCGGAGAGGAAGATTCGAAGTCGATCGTCGTCACGGACGAACGCATTTATTATTCGCCCATTTCCTCATCCACGTTAAAGAAAAGGGCTCATCATCTGGTCGATCTATAGCGGAGGGGTGCGGCTCATGGGCTACAATTCGCCAAGCCGACCCGTGAATAGCAGCGCGTCAACGCAAAGAAGGCGGTGGAGGGTTTGTCCTTGAATTCGCAACAACAAGCGTACGATGAAAGTCAGATACAGGTATTGGAAGGTTTGGAGGCGGTTCGCAAACGTCCCGGCATGTATATCGGTTCTACGAGCGGCAAGGGACTTCACCATCTCGTATGGGAAGTTGTCGACAACAGTATCGACGAAGCCTTGGCGGGATATTGCACGGCCATCCAAGTCATTGTTCATCAAGATAACAGCATTACGGTCATCGACAACGGGCGGGGAATTCCCGTCGGGGAGCATCCGAAGCTGAAGCGCTCGACGCTTGAGGTCGTTATGACCGTCCTGCACGCCGGCGGCAAGTTCGGCGGCGAAGGCTACAAAGTGTCCGGCGGTCTTCACGGCGTCGGCATCTCGGTCGTAAACGCCCTCTCAGAGCGAGTCGTCGTTCGCGTCAAGCGCGACGGCCATATTTACGAGCAGGAATATCGCCGCGGCGTGCCGCAATACGATATCCGGATTGTCGGGGATACGGACGAGACCGGCACCGAGACGCTGTTCAAGCCGGATCCGGAGATTTTTACCGAGACGACCGAGTACGATTACGAGACGCTGGTCGGCCGGATTCGCGAGCTTGCTTTTCTGAACAAGGGCATCCAGATCTCGCTTACCGACGAGAGAACGGGAATGAGCGAGACGTTCAAATATGACGGCGGCATCATCGAATTCGTGAAGTACCTGAACCGGACGCGGGAACCGCTGCACGAGCAGCCGATCTACGTCGAAGGCACCAGGGATTACATTCAATGCGAAATCGCGATGCAGTACAACGACGGGTATACGGAGAATATCTACTCGTTCGCCAACAATATCAATACGCACGAGGGCGGAACGCACGAATCGGGCTTCAAGAGCGCGCTCACGAGGATTATCAACGATTACGCGCGCAAGATGAACATCATGAAGGAGAGCGAATCGAATCTGACCGGGGACGACGTTCGCGAAGGCTTGACGGCGATCATCTCGGTCAAGATTCCGGAGCCTCAGTTCGAAGGCCAGACGAAGACGAAGCTCGGCAACAGCGAAGTCCGGGGCATCGTAGAATCGCTTCTGGCCGAGAAGCTTATGGAGTTTATGAACGAGAACCCCTCGGTCGCCCGCAAGGTCATCGACAAGTCGCTGCAAGCTTCCCGGGCGCGGGAAGCGGCCCGCAAGGCACGCGAACTGACGCGCCGCAAGAGCGCGCTCGAGGTCAGCTCCTTGCCCGGCAAGCTGGCGGATTGCTCCTCCAAGGACGCGTCCATCAGCGAATTGTTCATTGTCGAAGGCGACTCTGCGGGCGGATCGGCCAAGTCGGGCCGCGATCGCCACTTCCAGGCGATTCTGCCGCTGCGGGGCAAGATTCTGAACGTCGAGAAGGCGCGGCTGGACCGCATTCTCTCGAATATGGAGATCCGCGCCATTATCACGGCGCTAGGAACGGGAATCGGCGACGACTTCGATCTGTCCAAAGCCCGTTATCACAAGATCGTCATCATGACCGACGCCGACGTCGACGGCGCGCACATCCGGACGCTGCTGCTCACCTTCTTCTACCGCTACATGCGGAAGCTGATCGAAGCCGGCTACGTCTACATCGCGCAGCCGCCGCTCTATAAGCTCGAGCGCGGCAAGGTGATCCGGTATGCGCAGGACGAAGCGGAACGGGACGCCATTATCGCCGAGTTCGGCGAAGGGGCGAAAGTGAACGTCTCCCGTTACAAAGGGCTCGGCGAGATGAATGCCGAGCAGCTGTGGGAGACGACGATGGATCCCAACACCCGGACGATGCTTCAGGTCCGCATCGAAGACGGAATGAAGGCCGATCTCATGTTCGATACGCTTATGGGGGATAACGTCGAGCCTCGCCGCGAGTTTATCCAACAATTCGCAAGACACGTCAAAGATCTGGACATTTAACGATCGTATCGCCTGCAAGCAGAGGCATCCCATGCCACTCGCCGCGGCAACGCCAAGAGATGACCTTCGGTCCGTAAGGGCCGAGTCCGATCCGAGGGTTGCGGGAACGGCGGGTGGCTGTTTATTACGCGCGGTTGCGCTTGCGGGACGGGAATCTCCCGTAAGCGACGGCATAGTTATAGATGCGGCGGAAGACGTCGGGATCGTTCAGCTTGCGGAACAGGTATGGGTCGGGCATCGTGTTCACCTCGAGAATCCATGGCTTCAAATCGGTGTCGATGGCTACGTCGATGCCGATCTCCTGAATTTTCGGAAAGGCCAGCTCCAGCGTCCGGGCGACTTCGACGCCTAGCGAGTCTAGCTGCTGTTTGATCTCGTCCAGGGACGTAGATTCGTTCACATGTTCCCGAATAAGGGCGTCCAGAGACATGGGCTTTCCCCCGCTATGGTAGTTGGTCACAATTTTGCGGGGATGGGCGAGACGGCCGATAATGCCGGTCGTTTCCCAAACGGAATAAGGATTCCGCTGAACCATGACGCGAAAGTCGAAGCGCCGATTGTTATGCTTCAGAAGCTCGATGCCTTGCTGGGCCAGGTAGCTCCTTTTTCTTTTGACGAGGAGCAGCTTCCGATACATGGCATCGAAGGAGCGGAACCGGTATTTGCGCGTGGCGGACTGGAACCGGTACGGGAAGACTTTGCCCGGGTGCCATTCCACCCGAATGACGCCAAGGCCGAACGTTCCGGTGACCGGCTTCACGTAGATCATTCCGTACCGAAGCAGCATTTCTTGCACGGTGTCGCGGCTCATTCGCTTCGTTTCCGGCACATGGTCCGCCATCTCGGGGCTGGCAAGAAGCGCTTCGGTTTTCGCGGTTTTGCTGCGAATGCGCTGAATGGTCATGGGGGTGCCATCAACCTTTCCCGTCAACATTATGCTATAATGGAATTATTCATCCTAATTAGGGTATGACGGTTGCCGCCTTCCGGTGTGCGAAGGCGATGGAAAGAGGGCAAAGCCAACGAAGGCTGTCGGGAATTACGTTTGGCAACGATGAAGGAGGATCTTCATGTCGGAAGAGCAACGCTCCCCTATTCGCGACCGGGATATCGGCCTCGAAATGCGGGAATCGTTTATGAGTTATGCAATGAGCACGATCGTCAGCCGCGCTTTGCCGGACGTACGGGACGGAATGAAGCCGGTGCATCGCCGCATTCTGTTCGGGATGTCGGAGCTTGGCATGGCGCCGGACAAGCCGTTCAAGAAGTCGGCGAGAATCGTCGGGGAGGTCATGGGTAAATACCATCCCCACGGCGACTCCTCCATCTACGAAGCGATGGTGCGGATGGCACAAGATTTCTCCATGCGTTACATGCTTGTGGAAGGCCAGGGAAACTTCGGCTCCATCGACGGCGACTTCGCCGCCGCCATGCGTTATACGGAGGCCAGGCTGTCCAAGATGGCGATGGAGCTGCTTCGCGATATCAACAAGGAGACGGTCAACTTCGTCCCGAACTACGACGGCGAAGAACTGGAGCCCGAGGTTCTGCCTTCCCGGTTCCCGAACCTTCTCGTGAACGGCACGACCGGCATCGCGGTCGGGATGGCGACCAATATTCCGCCGCACAATCTGCGCGAGGTGATCGACGGCGTACAGGCGCTCATTCGCGATCCCGATCTGACTCCGCTGGACTTGATGGAGTATATTAAAGGGCCCGATTTCCCTACGGCGGGATATATTCTCGGCCGCGAAGGCATCCGGCAGGCTTATGCGACCGGCCGCGGCACCGTTACGATGCGCGCCCGTGCCGAGATCGAAGAGACGGGCGGCAAAGCGCGCATTATCGTGCATGAGCTTCCTTATCAAGTCATCAAGGCGCGCCTGGTCGAGAAGATTGCGGAGCTCGTACGCGAGAAGCGCATCGACGGCATTACCGATCTGCGGGACGAATCCGACCGCAACGGCATGCGGATCGTCATTGAGCTTCGCCGCGACGTGAATCCGAATGTCGTATTGAACAACCTGTACAAGCATACGGCAATGCAATCGACGTTCGGCATTAACATGCTGGCCATCGTCAACAAAGAACCGAAGGTGCTCAACCTCAAAGAGATGCTCTCTTACTATTTGCAGCATCAGATCGAAGTTATTCGCCGCCGCACGGAGTACGATCTGAAGAAAGCGGAAGCAAGAGCGCATATTTTGGAGGGGTTGCGCATTGCGCTCGATCATCTGGACGAAGTGATCGCGCTCATTCGCTCTTCGCAATCCGACGAAGACGCCCGCAACGGCTTGATGGAGCGCTTCGGCCTGTCGTTCGACCAGGCGCAAGCCATCCTCGACATGCGGCTCCGCCGGTTGACCGGATTGGAACGCGAGAAGCTGGAGCAGGAATACAACGAGCTCATTCAGAAAATCGCGGAATACAAAGCGATTCTCGGCGACGAGAAGCTCGTGCTGGAGATCATTAACGACGAGCTGGAAGACATCAAAAACCGGTTCGGCGACGAACGGCGCACGGAAATTACGACCAGCGAGAACGAAATTCTCGATGAGGACCTGATTCCGCGCGACGATGTGGTCATTACGATGACACACACCGGTTACGTGAAGCGTCTCCCGTTGTCGACCTACCGCAGCCAGAAGCGGGGTGGACGAGGCGTCGTGGGCATGGATACGAAGGATGACGATTTTATCGAACATCTTTTTATCTCCAACACGCACCACTACTTGCTGTTCTTCACGAACAAGGGGCGCGTTTTCCGGCTTAAAGCTTATGAAATTCCGGATTTGAGCCGAACCGCGCGGGGAACGCCGATCATCAACCTGATTCAGATCGAGCAGGGCGAGACGATCAACGCCGTCATCCCGGTCGAATCGTTCGAGCCGAACCTGTACCTGTTCTTCGCGACTCGGGCCGGCATCGTCAAGAAGACGCCGCTCGACGACTATACGAACATTCGCAAAGTTGGCCTGATCGCCATCTCCCTCCGGGAGGACGATGACTTGATCGGCGTGAAGCTGACCGATGGAAACAGGGAGATCGTACTGGGAACGAGCGAAGGAATGTCCATTCGCTTCTCCGAGCAGGACGTTCGCGCCATGGGACGCTCTGCTACCGGGGTCAAGGGCATTCAGCTCGACGAAGGCGACAAGGTCATCGATATGGACGTCGTCGATCCGGATCGCGACGTGCTTATCGTTACGGCCAAAGGCTACGGGAAGCGCACGCCGATGGCCGAATACCGCACGCAATCGCGCGGCGGCAAGGGGATCAAGACGCTCAACGTGACGGAAAAGAACGGCCCGATCGTCAGTCTGAAGGTCGTTCGAGACGACGAAGACCTCATGATCATGACTTCTTCGGGAACGTTGATCCGAACAAGCATGTCGGGCATTAACACGATGGGACGGATCACCCAGGGCGTCAAGCTCATCAACATCAAGGACGAAGATTTCGTCGCGACGGTAACGAGAGCACCAAGAAGCGACGATTCCGAAGAAGCGGAGGAAGAAGACGGAGCGTCCGAAGCTCAGGAATAAAGGCAGACGGAGGGAAGAGGCATGCCGGTATTGCCCATCTCGCAAGTTCAGGTCGGCGACCAATTGGCGTCCGACGTTCAAACGGCCCTGGGAAGTCTTCTGCTTCAGGGAGGCCGGACGCTGACGGCGCGTGATTTGGATATTTTGCAGGCGTTCCTCATCCCAAGTGTCGACATTCGCCGAAGCGGGTTTGCCGAGACGAACGTCGACGAATCGAGGGAAGACGAGTCTCCTGCGGAAGCCAGCTTGACGCCGCTGCATCAGAAGTTTCTGAACATGGAGAAGCTTCTCAAATCGGCGTTCATGAACGTCGGACCCGGTCAGAAGCTTCCGATTCTGGAGATTCGCAACGAATTGCGCGTGCTGCTGGAGCCGATCGACGATTACAACGTGCTGATGTTCACCCCGCCCAACGACGGAGGGGCATCCGAGCGCTGGATTCGTCAAAGCGTGCTGACGGCGCTGACTTCGTACCAGCTCGCCCGCTGGTGCAAGTTCCCGGAGAAGGAATGGACGGCGGTCGCGCTTGCCGGCTTGCTGCACGATATCGGCAACGTCAGGATCGATCCGGCCATCTTCCGCAAGCCGTCCCCGTTGACGCCCGAAGAACGGAACGAGATGAGGCAGCATACCGTCTATGGATTCAAATTGCTGAATTCCGTACCCTCGCTAAATCAGGGCGTGGCTCTGGCGGCCCTGCAGCATCACGAACGGGTTGACGGCAGCGGGTATCCGATGAAGGTGAAGGGGGAGAAGATCCATCCCTACGCCAAAATCGTAGCCATTGCGGACATGTACCACGCCATGACGTCCAATCGGCATCACCGCAAGGCGGAGTCGCCTTATCTCGTGTTGGAGGAACTGCAGTCCGAGGCGTTCGGCAAGCTGGATCCGATGTACGTCCAAACGTTCATCGACCGGACGACGCAGTTCCACAACGGCATGCTCGTTCAATTGAACGACAATCGCGTCGGCGAGATCGTGTTCACCGATCGCAGCCATCCGACGCGGCCGATGGTTTCCGTCTATGGTGAGATCATCAACTTAACGAAACGGCGCGACATTTATATTCGCTCGATATATTCCATATGATCCAAGGCTGACAAAGGACCGGAAAGCAGCGGAAAACCCGTTGTTCTCCGGTCTTTTATTGAGCCGGAACACATCCGAAATAACAAGAATAATTAATTTCAAAAAAACAGTTGCATTCTTTTTTGTAACGTGATATATTATTCGAGTCGCCGCTAAACGGCAGCGATAACGAAGCAAGAACGAGCAACAAACTTGTTCCTTGAAAACTGAACATCGAGCGTAATACGGACCCTGTCACTCGTTTGAGTGGCGGACAACGATGTAACTTTTTGAGCCAACAGGGCTCTTCAATAAGGATGACCTTTATGGAGAGTTTGATCCTGGCTCAGGACGAACGCTGGCGGCGTGCCTAATACATGCAAGTCGAGCGGACTTTCAAGGGAGCTTGCTCCCGCGAAGGTTAGCGGCGGACGGGTGAGTAACACGTAGGCAACCTGCCCGCAAGACCGGGATAACATTCGGAAACGAATGCTAAGACCGGATACGCAAGAGGGAGGCATCTTCCTGTTGGGAAACACGGAGCAA
>NZ_AUCP01000069.1 GCF_000429825.1 Cohnella thermotolerans DSM 17683 | reverse complement strand
ATTTTCTATGTTTTCCTTGCAGATAAATTCGACAAAAGTAGCTCAAATCCCTTGTGGAATAAGGATTTTTTGTTCGTTCAGCAAGCCCTAAATACGATCTGAAGTATCTGGACGATCCGAAGCGGTCGTTCGGCGGCAGCGAAGAGATTCATACGATCGTGCGCAAAGGCTTGAAAGCCGACCAGCCTTCGGCTTATCAATTTCTGGACCGGTTCTTCTGGAAGCCGTCGGACATGGAAGAGGTGATGAACTCGATCGTGGACGGCATGGAGCCTGCGGCGGCGGCCGACAAGTGGGTGCAGTCCCACCCGGACGTCGTCGGGCAATGGACTCAGGGCATCGCCCCCGCCCCCGGTCAGCGGATCAAGCTGGCTTACGTCGCCTGGGACTCGGAGATCGCCAGCACCAACGTCGTCCGCTCCGTCCTGGAGAACAAGCTCGGCTACAAAGCGGACATGCTGCAGGTGGAGATCGGCCCGATGTGGGCCGGCATCGCCGGCGGCGACGCCGACGCGATGGTCGCCGCCTGGCTGCCGACGACGTCCAAGGATTATTACGACAAGTACAAAAACCAGATCGACGATCTCGGCCCGAACCTGTCCGGCACGAAGCTCGGGCTCGTCGTGCCTGCTTATATGAATGTCCGATCGATCGAGGATTTGAAGTAAGGAGAATCGGTGAAAAAGCAAACTCCCGGCCCGTCGCCAACGGACGATGCCGGGAGTTTGCAGTTATTCGCAGACGACCGATTCGACGACACGGACGAGACCCGGTCCCGCATTTTCCAGCAGCCAATACTCCTCGCCTTGGCTCCGGTGCCCTGTCTCGAGCAGCGCGTCTCCGGCCTCCAGCCGGCACAACAGGTCCCCCCGGTTATCGCGAACGAAGGCCGAACCTTCGGCCGCATACCATACCCGGTGCACCCACTGCTCGCCGTTCGCGAACGCCGATCCGCCGACGGCTATGGCCGACGCGCTTCTCTCCGCTACGGTAATGACGTTCATTTGCGCCCGGAGGCGATCCGCGCAGATCAAATTCAAATCTCTCGCCGTTCCCTCGCTCGTCGTCCGCCATCCGCCTTCAAAGGCGGCGGACTCGTAGGGCTTCAGCCGGCAAGAGCCGTGCCCTTCGTGATGGAGAGCGAGCTCTCCCTCGAGCACCATCAAGATGCGGCTGAAGCCTGCAAGCGGCGTAAACTCGCTCGTTTCCGCTTCGACGGTCGCCGTGCTGATCCGCCAGGCGAAATTGCGCGCCGCGTATTGTGCGGTTGCGGGATGGATGGCGATCTCCGCCGTCGTCCCTCCCGGCCATCGGCTGATGCGTCGCCGTTCCTTGCCGAGGAATTCCCATTCGATCCGGCTCATCCGCTTCGCCTCCTTCGTTCACACCGCCGGCTTGTTCAGCGAATACGCAAGCGTCTTGCCCTCCGCCGCGTCGATGACGATTTGACACGTTCGTTCCTTCAGTTCGCGCACCGATTCCACGGAGACGTAGGAAGAATGCGGCGTCACGAGCGTTTGCGGCAAGCCGATCAGCGGATGGCCCGGCTTCGGCGGCTCTTCCGTCAGCACGTCGAGCCCCGCGCCCGCCAAATGGCCTTCGTCGAGCAGCCGTCGCAAATCCGCTTCGCGAATGACGCCGCCCCGGCACGTATTGATCAGAATCGCGCCCCGGGGCATCGTTTTCATCCGGTCGTACGTGAGCAGCTCCGTCGTCTCCGGCGTCAGCGGCACGTGCAAGCTCAGGATGTCCGATTGCTTCAGCAGTTCTTCGAACGACAAGGGAGCGACGCCGTAGGAGGCGAACACGTCCGGCGGCACGTATTCGTCGTGGGCGACGAGACGGACGCCGAAGCCCTTCAGCTTCTCGGCCACCTTGCGCGCGATGCGCCCGAAGCCGAGCAATCCGACGGTACGGTCTTTGAACCGGTATATCGGCAGCGTGTCGAGAGGGTCCCAGCCGCCGGCCCGAACCTGCTCATGGAAGGCCATGAGCCGCTTGGACAACGCCAGCATGAGCGCGACCGCGTGGTCGGACACCTCTTCCATGCAATAATCGGGCACGTTCGCGACGAAGATGCCTTTGCGCGTCGCCGCCTCGAGGTCGACGTGGTTGAAGCCGACGCCGGAGATGGCGATCGACTTGCAGGCGTCCAGCTTGGCGATCAGCTCGGCCCCGCAAGGGAAGCCGACCTGCGCGACGACCCCGTCCGCATAAGGGGCGTACAAGGGCGTATCCCCGTCCAGCGTCTCGCTTGTCGTCACCTTCACTTCAAACCCGTGCTGCGCGTAAATCGCTTTTTCCACCGAGTGATCGGTCCATTCGTCGTCCAGTATCCATACCAGCTTTTTCCCGTTCAACATCGTCAATCGGCCTCCTCAGTTATCGTTTGGTTTTACAGCAGCCCTTTGGATGACGGCACGTCCGTGCGGCCGGGCTCGAGACTCGTCGCCTCGTTGAGCGCCCTGCCGAGCGCCTTGAACACCGCTTCGATCATGTGATGGGTGTTCGCCCCGTAATGGACAATCGCATGCAGCGTAATCCGGCCTTCGAGCGCCAGCTTCCACAGAAATTCGTGCACAAGCTCCGTCTGAAAACGCCCCGTCTCCTTCGAAGGGTAATCGGCGCGATATTCCAGATGCGGCCGGTTGCTGACGTCGATGACGACCTGCGCGAGCGTCTCGTCCATCGGCACGAAGGCGTTGCCGTAACGGCGGATGCCCCGCTTGTCTCCCAGCGCTTCCTTCAGACAGCCGCCCAGCGCGATCGCGATATCCTCGACCGTATGGTGGTCGTCGATATGCGTATCTCCCACAGCATGAACCTGCAAATCGAATCGGCCGTGCACGGCGAACAAATGAAGCATATGATCCAGAAAAGGCACGCCTGTCTGCAGCTCGCACGCCCCGGCGCCGTCCAGCGCGAACGTTACCCGGACGTCCGTCTCGCCCGTTTTGCGGGCAATGGAAGCTTTGCGCGTTCCCGTATCGTTCATTCGGCTTCTCTCCTCGCGTTTGGCGGTATGGAAAACAAAAAAAGAAAGCTTCAAAGGACCCGCCGGCCGCGGGCTTCCCTGAAAAGCTTTCTTCTAAACGATCTAATGGCTAAATGAGCTTCTCTAATACTTCTATTGTTGAAAATAGAACTAGCGCCTGGCGGTCGTGTACCGGTACGCCCATAGCGCGAACGCTTTGGCGGCCGCAACCGTCTCCGCAAGCGGCACGTATTCGTTCGGGGCGTGGGCGACGTCCAGCGAGCCCGGTCCGAACAGCACCGCCGGAATGCCGGCGGCTTCGAGCTCCTCGGCTATAACGGCGGCAACGGCCCGCTCGTCGCCCGTCGGGTTCTCGCTGTTCGCGCGGACGAGCCGGACGAGCAGGCCGGTCAGCTCCGCCTCGTCGATCGCATCCAGCAGCCTCCGTTCCGCTTCATTCAGCATCGTCCGGCTCGCTCCCCGCCAGCATCGCTTCGAACCGTTCGTAGCCGAGTCCCACCTGCTCCGGCTTGTGCGAATCGGAGCCGTACACGACTTCGACGCCCTCAGCCAAGCATTGGCGGATGAACCGCTCGGTTACATAAGGTTGTCCGCACGTCGGAACGCGAAGCCCGGCCATGTTGGCGTCGACGCCGACGCCCGATTGCGCGAGCAGGCCGACGATCCGGTCGAGCCGGCGCCGGATGAGCGCTTCGTCGATCGGCGGAAGCTCGCGGCGGAATTTCGTGATGAGCAGCGGATGCCCGATCCGCTTGCGCATCGGCAGCTTGGACGCCCAGGCGATCGACTGTTCGATGTGATCGAAATACGCCTCCGCCACGCTGTCCATCGTCCCGTAAGCGGAGAGCAGATTCCGCCGGAAATCGTCGGCGGTGTAGTCGATGCAGTACATGCCGCCTTCCCCCGGCAGGAAATGAACGGAGACGACCGCGTCCTCGAGCACGTCCAGATACGGCTTCATCAGCTCGTTCGAGAACGCCTCGTTGCCCTGCAAATAGTCCATTTCCAAGCCGACCGTCAGCTCGATCCGGCTTTCGTAGCGCTTTTTCATGTCTAGCGCGTATTCGATATACGCCGGAAGCTCGTCCTTCGGCATGGCCAGCTCGGCCATGAGCGGCTCGTCCGGCACCCAGCGGTCCGGCAGCGGCGGATGCTCCGTCGCCGAATAGCGCTCGAAGCCCAGCGCGATGGCCCGGTCGACGTATTCGGTCATTTCCGCGTCGTTGCCGTGATAGCAAAAACGGGTATGGGTATGCCCGTCCCATTTGATCGTCATGTCGTTCCCTCCCTGCCGTTAGTCGGAAGCTCCGCTTCCCGCTTCCTTCCTTTTTCCCGCCCAATTGGCGCACGTTCCTACGGTAAACGCAATCGCCAGCGCTGTCAACATGGCGAGCGCGAATCCGAAGGCGTCGTTGCTGAAGAGCAGCGCGAAGTAAAAAGGAACGTAGGCGGTGGACTTCAGGTGGAGCGTTCCGATCACGGCCCCGGCGGCGCCCGAAGCGGCGATCGCTCCGCCATAGACAAACTTGCTGCGGCGCATGTAGACGTACGAAGCTTCGATAAACGTGCCGAAGCCGACGTTCAGCCAGAACGGCTTGCCCGAGGCGCTCCGGTCGGCGGGCCGGAGCGGAAGCGCGATCTGGGCCAGCAAAATGCCGGCGGACGCCATGACGAGCCCGGCCATATCGAGCGCCCCGACAAAGCTGTTGCCGTACTTCTCCATTTCGAGCAGAATGAGCGGCAGCACGACGGTATGATACCAGCCTTTCAAAATGAGCGGCCACATGCATAGGCCGAAAGCCAGCCCGACGAGCGCCGGCTCAAGCCCGATCGTCCATTCGAGCGCTTGCCGGATCGCGTCGCCCGCCGCCGCCGTCCAGGAACCGAACGCATAAAGCATGAGAAGTCCGGGAGCGAGCCCGGAAAAGACGGCCGTGGCGATATGGACCGACGTCGCGGGAAATTGAAGCTGCGCGCTGAGAGTGAATATTCGAGGCACGAGCCAGCCCGCGGCCAGACCGGCGAGGACGGCGCCGATGACGCCTCCTTGCGCGGCGAGCAGCCCGGCGACGGCGCCCGCGATGAGCGTCGCTTCGCCGAGATCGGACAACTGCCGCGCCGCGAAGACGGAGAGAATGACGGCGGGCAGCGCGGCCGCGATCGCGGCGGCTTCGTGCAGCGCGGAGAGCGCCGGAAGCTTGGCGAGCGACAGGAGCAGCAGGACGGCCATGAAGGCCGGAATCGACGACGTCATGACGCCGCTAACCTTCGCCTCGCGCCACCGCTTCGCGCCCGCCATCCGGTACGGCAGCTTCCAGTGCCGGCTGAGCGCCAGCGCGAACGAGACGGCGCGGGTCAGGTTCGTCGTGCCGGTCGTGCCGGACAAGGCGACGACGTTCGCGCCGAGCGACTTGACCGTTCCCATCGACGTACCGCCCGTCCCGACGATCGGGAGCTTGCGAGCGGCGGCGGCGGCGACGGCCTGCCGGTTCGCGCCGAGCGGATCGCAGCTCATCAGAATAAGGCCGTCGATGCGCCCCTCTTCGATCGCGCGGGCGATGACGGCGTCCGCGCGGGCCGCTTCCCGGTTCACTTCGTCCAAGCCGCCCGCCATGCCGCGCACGAACGTCCGGGAGCCGCTATCCCATTCGTACAGGACGGCGGGTACGGAGGAGCCTCTCTGATCCATGGAGCCTTGCGCCGCGATGAACTGCGCCGCTTCCACGGCGATGCCGGCGGCCTCGCATTGGACGGCGATTTCGCTCAATAACCGGGCGGGATCGCCTCCTCCCGAATGGAAGAGGTTCCCGCCGCTGCTGCCCAGGATCGCCACCTTTTTGAAGTCCGACACGCTTCCTCCTCCTTCTGTTCTAGGCGCGGGCCGCCGCCCGCCGCCACAGCTCGCCGAGCTTGGCGATCCGCCCGTTCGCCGCTTCGTCCGGGTTGATCCAGACGCGTTTGTCCGTCCCCTCGAGCAGCCGGTCCATGCCTTCCCGCCACAGGATCGGCGAGCGCTTGTAGAACGCCTCCGTGTCGAAGGCGATGTGGCTCGTCAGCGTGACGTTGTCCAGTCCGAGCAGCGGATGGTCCGGACCGAGCGGCTCTTGGTCGAAAACGTCGAGCGCCGCTCCGGCCAGCTTCCCTTGCCGAAGCGCCTCGGCCAGGGCGTCCATCTCGATCAGCCCCGCCCGGGCCGTGTTGATCAGATAGGCGCCCGGTTTCATTTTTGCCAGTTCCGCGGCGCCGACCAGCGGCGGATGGCCGGCGGAATGGCGGGAATGAAGCGTCAGAATGTCGCTCTCGGCGAGCAGCGCCGGCCAATCCGCCGGCTCCGCCCCGCCGCGTACGATCGCCTCTTCCGGCACGTAAGGGTCGAAGGCGAGCACGCGGCAGCGGAAGCCCGACAGCTTCCGCGCGACGAGCCGGCCGATCTCGCCGAAGCCGGCGATGCCGACCGTCAGCTCCCGCATCTCCGGGATTCGGCCGGTATTCGGAAATTCCTTCGGCCACTCGCCTGCGCGGATGCCCGCGTGGCAGCGGGCGATGTTGCGCGTCTCCGCCAGCATGAGCCCGACGGCGAAGTCGGAGACGGCTTCGGACGTCCGGCCGAGCGTATGGACGACCGGAATGCCGAGCGTCCGCGCCGCCGCGGCGTCGACGTTCTCGTAGCCGCCGCGCAGCACCCCGACCGCAAGCAGCTGCGGATTGCGCCGGAGCAGTTCGGCGCTGACGGGGCAAATATGCACGACAAGCAGATCGGCGCCCGCCATCAGCGGCTCCAAACCTTCGGGAATCGGCAGCGCGTCGGGGCCTTCCCGCTCCAGCAGAAGCAGCTGTTCGTCCAATTCGTGCAGCGAGGGCGGTCCGAACCGGAACGCGGCGACTTCCCACCCCGCCCGAACGAAGGGCTCGAAGCTGTCCGCGAGAAATTCGGGCGTCAGCAGCGCGTCGCCGGCCACGACGAGCTTCGGTTTTTTGTCCATGAGGCTTCACTGCCTTTCCGCTATTCGGTCTTATCCCTTCGCGTCAGTCGGCGTACGGAAGCTTCCGCTTCCGTCCATGCGCTGTATTGCGCGTACATCCGGTCGTAAAGCTCCCGTAGCTCCGGTCTCGGAGCGACAATTTGCGCTTCGCCCTGCCAGGCACGGACAGCTTCCGCCGGGCCGCCGAAGCGGCCGACGGCAACCGCCGCCAGCATGGCCGCGCCGAGCGGCGTCGCTTCCCGCGTCCCGGTCTGCGTCAGCGGGCGCTGGACGATGTCGGCGAGCGATTGCCGCCACACGTCCGACGACGCCGGTCCGCCCGAGAGGATGAGCCGGTCGAACGAGACGCCGATCTCCCCGAACGTCTCCAGAATGCCGCGAACGCCGTAGCCGGTGCTTTCCATGACCGCCCGGACCAGATGGCCGGCGGTATGGCCCAGGCCGAGGCCGGCGAACAGCCCGCGCGCCTCCGGGTCCCAGCGCGGCGTTCCCGTGCCGCTCAGGCCGGGAAGGAAAACGAGGCCGTCCGCGCCGGGCTTCGTCGCGCCCGCAAGCTCGCTAAGCGCGGCGAAGCCGATCGGTTCGCCGCGCGCCGACAGCAGGCTTCGCAGCCAGCTCATCGCCCCGCCGGTCAGGTAATGCGTGCCCATCATCAGCCACGAGCCCGGCGCCGCACCGATGTTGGTCATCATCCGGGCGTCGACGACGGGATCGGCGAGCGGCGTCATGACGAACGTGCCGGTGCCGAGGTTGACGACCGCCTCGCCGGGACGGACGGCGCCCATGCCGAGCAGCGCGCACGGCTGGTCCGACGCCGCGGCGACGACGGGCAAGCCGGCCGGCAGCCCGCAGGCGAGAGCCGCTTCCGGCGTCACCGAGCCGATCGCGGTTCCGGGCGGCACGATGTCCGGGAACAGCGCCGGATCGATGCGCAAGTAGCGAAGCAGCCCGTCGGCAGGCTGTCGGGTACGGATGTCCATATGGAAAAAGCAGGCGTTCGTCTCGTCGGAGACGAACCGTCCGCTTAATTTCTCAAGCAAAAAGGCGTCCGCCGAAGCGACGCGGCGTATGCGCCCGTACGCCTCGGGATCGCGGGCGCGAAACCAGAGCAGCTTCGCGAGCCCCCAGCTGTCGGATGGGGGGATGCCCGTCGTCCGGAAAATCCAGTCCGTGCCGAGTCCTTCCGTATCGCACCTCAGCTTCAGCCGCTCGATCTCTTCGGTGCAGCGGGTGTCCATCCATAAATAAGCCGGCGCGACCGGACGGCCTTCCCCGTCGAGAAAGACGCACGATATTTGCTGGCTCGTAATCGCGACGGCTTCGATGGACGCCGTATCTGTGCGGGCCGTCAGTTCCCTTACCGTCCGGCACAGGCCGTCCCACCAAAGGCCGGCGTCGACTTCCGCCGCACCCGGCTCCGGCACTTCCGCCGGCACGTCGATCTGAGCGCTGCCGAGGACGGAGCCGCTCTGCAATTCGTACAGGTAGCTTTTGACCGCGCTTGTGCTTGCGTCTACGACGATGATTTGTCCGGTCATGGCCTCCTCCTCTCCCGCTTCGGTCATGCGAACAATCGGCGGGCGATCCGGTCCGTCTCCTCGAAGGCGTCGGCGATCTCGGCAGCCGTAAACGTCCTTCCGATCTGATGAATCGTCTCTTCCGGCGCCAGCGCCCGCTCGGCCGCGACAAGCAGCTTGCCGCGGAGCTCGGCGCCGGTCTGCCGGAGTCCCGCTTCGGCAAGCGTTGCGGGCAGACCGATCTGCCGGCAGAACGTCAGAAATCTCGCGGTCTCGTCCGGCTCGCCGAGAAGCGTCGCCTGAACGGCGGTGCAGAAGCCGACCTTCTCGCCGTGCAGCAAATGATGGCATTCGGGCAGCTCCGTCAGCCCGTCGTGCAGCGAATGCGCGGCGGCGAGCCCGCCGCTCTCGAAGCCGATGCCGCTCAGCAGCGTGTTCGCTTCGACGACGCGCTCGAACGCCTCCGTCCGTTCGCCGCGTCCGGCGTCGGCGTACGCTTGAACGCCGTCCGCCTCGAGAATGCGGCCGCACAGCTCGGCAGCCGCCGTTCCGAGCCGGGTCGGGTACGCTCCCAGAATCGTGCGGCCTCCGCCGCGCAGGCAGGCCAGCGCTTCCGGCGCGGTCGCGAGCGCGTCGCCCATGCCCGCCGCCAAGTAGCGCAGCGGGGCTTGCAAAATCACTTCCGTATCGACGAGCACGACGTCGGGGTTGTGTGGGTGCGTCTCCAGCTTCGCCACCCGGCCTTGCTCGTCGTAAATGACCGACAGCGCCGAGCAGGGCGCGTCGCTGGAGGCGATCGTCGGCGCGATGATCACCGGCAGCTCTAGCCTGTAAGCGGCCGATTTGGCCGCGTCCAGCAGCTTGCCTCCGCCGATGCCGACGATGACGCTTGCGCGGCAGCTCTCGGCTTCGGTGCGGAGGCGGCCGATCTCCGCTTCGGAGCATTCGCCTCCGAATTCGGCGAAGCGCGCGCGCATTCCCTTCGCTCGCCAGTCCGCGAGCAAAGGCTCGCCCAGGCGCTCCAAGCCGCCCGAGGTCGCGACGACGAGCGCTTGAGCCCGTTCGCCGAACCGGGCGACGGCCTCCGGCAGCTCGCGGATCACGCCCGGGCCCTGCCTGTACTGCATCGGCATGATGATCGCCGTCGTTCTGCCGCTTTCCGAATCCGAGCGGGACATGGACTCTTTCCTCCCGACTAACTCATTTGACTCAACTATCCAACTGCCGCTTCCATCCACTCGTTGCTAACCGCTGCACTATCGAAAATCGATATTGCAAGCTCCCAACCCGTCCCGGTACTAAAAGTCAAAAATCACCCTTACAGCCACCGATCTAGCCCCGCGCGGAGCTGTAGAGCCGAAAATCTCTCTTACAGCCCCGCCGCCAATCCAGCCGCATTCAGCCCGTCGCGCCAAACCCGCCAAATCCTCCCAGGCTCCGCTTCGAGCCGCGCTCTCAGGCGCCCAGAATGCGCTCCAGCGCGGCGACGAAGCCGCGGTTCTGCTCCGGGCTGCCGACCGTGATCCGGATATGCTCCGGATAGCCCCACGCCTTGCAAGGCCGGACGATGTAGCCCGCGCGAAGCAGCGCCTCCACGACCGGCGCGGCGTCCCTGTGCAGATCCGCGAACAGGAAGTTGGAATAAGACGGGGTGACGCCAACGCCCATTCGACCTAATTCGTTGCCCAGATAGCGAAGTCCTTCCCGGTTCGTCGACAAAATGAAATCGCGGTACTCGACGTCGTCCAAGCTCGCCAAAGCCGCACTGTTCGCCATCCGGCTGACCGGGAACGGCTCGCGCACCGCCAGCACCGGCGCCAACACCTCCGGCGTCGCAATCGCATAGCCGACCCGCAAGGCGGCCAGGCCGTACAGCTTCGAGAACGTATGGACGGAGATGACCGGATAGCCCTCGCGAACGTATTCGGCTCCCGTCTTGTACCCTTCGACGTCGATGAACTCGCCGTACGCTTCGTCCAGCACGACGACGACATGGGGCGGCACCTTTTTCAGAAAAGCCTCCAGCTCCGCGGACTCGACGATCGTGCCCGTCGGATTGTTCGGGTTGCAGACGTACAGAAGCTTCGTCTTGTCCGTGACGGCGGCGAGCATCGCCTCCAAGTTGAACTTGTAGTCGGCGGTCAACGGAATTTCGACCGGAACGCCTCCCATGACAACCGTCGAGGTGCGATAGACCGAGAACGTCGGCACGCAATATACGACCTCGTCGCCCGGGTTCACATAAGCTTGTCCGATCAGCATCAGCACGTTGTCCGCGCCGTTCGAAACGAGAATTTGGGACGGGTCCACGCCGTAGAGCTCTCCCAGCTTGGAGCGCAGCTCCGCGCTCGTCGGCTCGGGGTACAGATGGCTGTCGGCCGCCGCCGCGTTCATCGCGGCGATCGCTTTGGGCGACGGGCCGTACGGATTCTCGTTCGACGCGAGCCGCGTAATTTCGCTCAAGCCGTACTGCTTTTTCACTTCCTCGATCGATTTGCCCGGAACGTACGCTTCCAGCTTGGTCACTTCTTGACGCCATAAAGTCGGGTTCGTCATGTTCGGTACGCCTCCTGTGCGGTTATACGTGCTTGGACAAACGTTCGAACAACGCGTCGACACGATCGCCGATGCTACGTTCGGACACAGTCAAAATATCGTTGTTCCCATACACCTCGCGGCCGCCTACGACGACGCGCTTGACGGCGGAAGGCTGCATGGCGTAAACCATGTTGGCGAAAAGCTCGTTCCGCGGCGCCAGCGACAAATCGTGGACGTCGATTGCGGCGAAATCGGCGTATTGGCCGACGTCGAGCGTGCCGACCGGCAACCGGAGCGCTTTGCCGCCATTCTCCGTCCCCATCCGGTACGCTTGCTTCGCCGTCACGCAGGTGCCGTCCAGCCGGGCGACCTTCTGCAGCATGGCGACCATGCGCATCTCCTCGTACACGCTGATCCGGTTGTTGCTGCAGGCTCCGTCCGTTCCGAGCGATACGGTGACGCCCGCCTTCACGAGGTCCGGAATGCGCGTAATGCCGTCCGCGAGGAACATGTTGCTAGAAGGACAATACGCGAGCGAGGCGCGGCGGCTTCCGGCCAGCTCGATCTCGGAATCGTCCAGCCAGACGAGGTGAATGGCGATCATCCGCTCGTCGAGCACGCCGAGCGAATCCAGGTAGTGAATCGGCCGCTTGCCGTAATCGCGCAATATTTCCTCGACCTCGAACATCTCCTCCGCCACGTGGATGTGGTAAGGCGTATCCAGCTCCTGAGCGAGCCTATGCCCCGCCTGGATCATTTCCGGGGAAGCCGCGTGCGGGCTGTGCGGCGCCGGATGGATCGCGACCATCGGGTTGCCCTGGTATTTCTTCGCAAGGGCCCGGGTCCGTTCGACCGCGTCCGGAATCAACTCGCGGTAGGCGATCGGCGCGCCGTCCCAATCGTACATCGTCCGGGCGAGCACGAGCCGGATGCCCAGATCGTTCGCCGCGCGGATGACGGCTTCATCGCAGGCGGTTCCGCCGTTATGCACGTAGAAAAAGTCGCAGACCGTCGTCACGCCGTAGCGAAGCATCTCGCCGAACGCCAGCAGCGCGCCGGTGTAAATCGCTTCTTCGTCCAGCAGCGGCGTGTATTTGTAGAGCGCCTGATCCCGCCATTCCAGGAACGGCTTGTCGATGGCGATGCCGCGCAGCAGGCTCTGGAACGAGTGGTTGTGGGCGTTCACCGTTCCCGGCACGATCGCCTGGCCTTCCCAGCGAACGAGATCCGCATCGGGATAAAGCGCCGACAGGTCGGCGAAGTCCCCCGACGCCTTGATGACGCCCCCCTCCACCAGCAGCGCGCCTTCCTTGCGGAATTCGCCGTTGATATACACATAATCGGCCGTATAAAGCTTCTGCATCTTCTTCGGTTCCTCCTACCGGTTCAGTTGATCGTCCAGCGCCAGCAGCGATTGCAGCAGCACGTTGGCCGTTTTCTCGATATCCTCGATGCGGCTCTCCTCTTCGGGGCAATGGCTTTTGCCTCCGAGACTGGGGACAAACAGCATGCCTGAACGGGTCAGCGACGCCATATGCGCCGCGTCGTGTCCGGCCATGCTGCCGAGCGCCAGCGTCTCGTACCCGAGCTTCGCCGCTTCCGCCGCGCAAACGTCGGCCACGAGCGGATCCATGCGCACCGGATGCTGGTCGAGCAGCAGCTTCCGCTCCAGCCGAACGCCCCGGCGGGCGGCAATCGCCTCGGCGCGAGCGGCCCAAGCGTCCAGCGCTTCCCCGATCTCTTCGCGGGTTTTGCCGCGAAGCTCCAGGTGGAAGCGGACTTCGCCGGGGATGATGTTGGCCGCGTTCGGCCTATTCTCGATCGTCCCGATCGTGCCGACCGTCTCTTCGGACGGATGCTCGCGGCACGCGGCTTCGAACGCGAGCATCATCTCGGAAGCGGCCATCAGGGCATCCTTGCGGTTACCCATCAGCGTCGTACCGGCATGGTTGGCCTCGCCGACCACGGTCACGCTCTCGCGGTAAATGCCGGTGATGGCCGAGACGACGCCGACCGGAATGCCGCGCTCGAGCAGGCGCAAGCCTTGCTCGATGTGCACTTCGAGGAACGCGGCCAGCTCCTCCGGCCGGCGCCGCGCCTCTTCGAACCGGTCGGGATCGCCGCCGGCAGCGCGGAGCGCGTCGACGAGCAGCGTGCCGTGAGCGTCGCGTACGCCTTCGAGGTCGCGGCGCCCCAGCTTGCCGGAGACCGTCCGGCTGCCGAAGGTGGAGAGGCCGAACGGATTCGGCTCCTCCGCGCTGAACGAGACGAGCTCGAACGGGTGGCGGGTTTCCACCCCGTTTTCCCTGAGAACCTGCATCACTTCCAGCGCAAGCAGGACGCCGAGCGCGCCGTCGTAGCGGCCGCCGTTCGGCACCGAATCGAGGTGGGACCCGAACGCGATCACCGGCAGCTCGCCTTCGACCGGCCGTCCCCTTGCGGCTGCCTCCCTGCGCGCCCAGATGTTGGCCGCTTCGTCCACGCGGACGTCCAGCGCCAGTTCGCGCAGCCTCGCCTTCAGCCATTCCCGCGCTTCCAGCTCCGCAGGCGTAAACGTCGTGCGGTCCATCCCGCCTTGCGCGTTGCGGCCGATCTCGCCAAGCTCCCGAATCCGCGATTCGATTCTTGCGGCGTTGACTCGCAGTTCCTTCATCGGTCCGTCCTCTTTCCGTTCAAAAGGACCGGCCGGCCTTTCTTGATGACCGTCTCGACCAAATTGACCGCGTAATGATACTGCAGGTACAAATAGTTCGGCGCGTCGAAAAGGACGACGTCCGCCTGCTTGCCCGGCTCCAGGCTGCCGATGCGGTCGGCGCGGCCGATGGCGTGGGCGGCGTTGATCGTGCACGCGGTCAGCACTTCGGCCGGCGTCATGCGCATCGTCAGGCACGCCAGGTTCATGACGAACGGGAGCGATTCCGTCGGGCACGAGCCGGGGTTGCGGTCCGTCGACAGGGCGACGGGCACGCCGGCCTCGATCATTTTCCGCGCTTCCGCCGGCTTCGTCATGAGGAAGAACGCCGTGGCCGGCAGCAGCACCGCGATGACCCCCTTCGCGGCCATCGCGCGGATGCCCTCGTCGGAAGCACGCAGCAGATGCTCCGCCGATACCGCGCCGACTTCCGCCGCGAGTTCGGCGCCGCCGTAAGGGACAATCTCGTCCGCATGGATTTTCGGCTTCAGGCCCCACTTTTTGCCCGCTTCAAGCACAATCCGCGATTGCTCCGGCGTGAACACGTCCTCCTCGCAGAAGACGTCGCAAAACTCGGCCAGCCCTTCGCGGGCGACGGCCGGAATCATCTCCTCCGCGACGAGGCGGACGTACGCGTCCGGGTCCGCTTTGTATTCGCGGGGCACGGCGTGGGCACCCATGAACGTCGACACCAGCTCGACGGGATGGCGGTCGTTCAGCGTCCGCGCAACCCGCAGCTGCTTCAGCTCGTCTTCCATGCGCAAGCCGTAGCCGCTTTTCGCTTCGATCGTCGTCACCCCGTGCTGCAGGAAGCGGTCCAGCCGCTTCTCCGTCTCCCGGACGAGCTGATCTTCGTTCGCTTCGCGGGTGCGCTCCGTCGAATAATGGATGCCCCCGCCCGCGTTCATAATTTCCATATACGTCGCGCCGCGCAGCCTCATGTCGAGTTCTTTCTCGCGGGAGCCCGCGAAGACGACGTGCGTATGCGGGTCGACGAGTCCCGGCGCGACGGTTTTGCCCGCCGCGTCGATGACCGCAACCTCGCGGCCTTCGGCGTGCCGCTTGACGTAGCGCGCGGCTTCCTCATCAGTGCCGACGAAGGCGATCCGCTCGCCTTCGAGCACGACGCCGCCGCCTTCGACGATGCCCAGCTCACCCATCGCCGCGCCCGTTCGGGGCTTGTCGTTCGGCCCCGCCATCGTGACGACTTGGGCGGCATTTCGAATGTAAACGATGCTCATGCGTCTGTCCCCTTCCGATCAGCCGAGCATCGGCATGCGGATGCCTTTGCGCTTCGCGGTCTCGACGGCCAGCTCGTAGCCGGCGTCCGCGTGGCGGACGACGCCCATGCCCGGGTCGGTCGTGAGCACACGCTCGAGCCTTGCTTCCGCGTCCTTCGAACCGTCGGCCACGACGACCATGCCCGCGTGCAGCGAGTAGCCCATGCCGACGCCGCCGCCGTGGTGAACCGACACCCAGCTCGCGCCGGAAGCCGTGTTGACGAGCGCGTTCAGAATCGGCCAGTCGGCGATCGCATCGCTGCCGTCGCGCATCGCTTCGGTCTCGCGGTTCGGCGAGGCGACGGAGCCGGCGTCGAGATGGTCCCGTCCGATCACGATCGGCGCGGACAACTCGCCGGAGGCGACCATGTCGTTGATCAGCTTGCCGAATTTCGCCCGCTCGCCGTAACCGAGCCAGCAAATCCGGGACGGCAGCCCCTGGAAGGCGATTTTCTCCTGCGCCATCCGGATCCAGCGGCGCAAGCCTTCGTTGTCCGGGAACGCCTTAAGCACCGCTTCATCTGTCTTGCGGATGTCTTCCGGATCGCCGGACAAGGCGGCCCACCGGAACGGTCCTTTGCCTTCGCAGAACTGGGGACGGATGTACGCCGGCACAAAGCCGGGGAACGAGAAGGCGTCGGCCACGCCTTCGTCGAACGCGACCTGGCGGATGTTGTTGCCGTAATCGAAGGCGACGGCGCCGAGCTCCTTCATCTTCAGCATCGCTTCGACGTGGCGGGCCATGCTCGCCTTGGACAGCTTCACGTACGCTTCCGGATCGGACTCGCGCAGCCGCTTGCCCTCTTCCATCGTCATCCCGGCCGGCAAATAGCCGTTCAGCGGATCGTGCGCGGACGTCTGGTCGGTGATGATCTCCGGAATGAAGCCGCGCCCGATCATTTGCGGCAAGATCTCGGCCGCGTTGCCGACGAGGCCGATGGACAGCGGCCGGCCTTCCTCCTTCGCTTCCTTCGCCAGCGAGATGGCGTCGTCCAGACTGTGCACGATCATGTCGCAATACCGGGAGTGGATGCGCTTCTCGATTCGGCTCTGGTCGACGTCGATGCCGATGACGACGCCCTCGTTCATCGTGACGGCGAGCGGCTGCGCGCCCCCCATGCCGCCGAGGCCGGCCGTCACCGTAATCGTCCCCTTCAGGCTGCCGCCGAAATGCTGTCTCGCCAGCTCCGCGAACGTCTCGTACGTGCCTTGCACAATGCCCTGGCTGCCGATGTAAATCCAGCTGCCGGCCGTCATTTGGCCGTACATGATGAGACCTTTCTTGTCAAGCTCGTGGAATTTCTCCCAGTTCGCCCAGGCCGGCACGAGATTGGAGTTCGCCAGCAGCACGCGGGGCGCGTCCTTGTGCGTACGGAAGACGGCGACGGGCTTGCCGGACTGGATAAGCAGCGTCTCGTTCTCTTCGAGCTGCTGCAGCGAAGCGACGATGGCGTCGAAGCTCTCCCAGTTGCGGGCGGCTTTGCCGATGCCTCCGTAAACGACGAGCTTCTCCGGGTGTTCGGCCACCTCCGGATCGAGGTTGTTCATCAGCATCCGCAAGGCGGCTTCCTGAACCCAGCCCTTCGTGTTCAATTTCGTTCCTCTCGGCGCGCGGATGACGCGATCTTCGGCATACAGACTCATGTTTGAAATTCCTCCTCTAATGGGGTGTAATCGGTGCGGTCGGGCATCAGAGCCCGTCTTCGGATCCTGCGCCCGCCGGACTCCCGGCGGCTCGCAGAGACCATCCGGCCATTGTCGGCCCGAGGTCCGGACGAGCGGACAAGTCTTCCGGCCGGCATTTGCGGCGCTCGGACTCACGGCAGCTCGGACAAGTCTTCCAGCGAATCGGAACTTCGCATCCAGTCGGCGATCGTCTTGAAGTCGCCCGACAGCACGCGGTCGCGGTCGACGAACGGCACCCGTTCGCGAATGCGGCGGTACAGCTTGCCGGTGCCTTCGCCCAGCAGCGCCGGATCGCGGAAATCGGCGGCCTGCGCAGCGCACAGCAGCTCGATGGCCAGCACGTTGTAGGCGTTGTCGACGATCTGCCGCGCTTTGCGCGCTCCGATCGTGCCCATGCTGACGTGATCCTCCTGGTTGCCTGACGAAGGAATCGAATCGACGCTGGCCGGATGGGCGAGCGATTTGTTCTCCGACACGACCGAAGCGGCCGCGTATTGGGCGATCATGAAGCCCGACTCCACCCCGCCGTTCGGCGTCAGGAAAGGAGGCAAATGCTCGTTCAGATGCGGGTTGACGAGCCGTTCGACACGCCGCTCGGAGATGTTCGCCAGCTCCGCGGCGCCGATCGAGAGATGGTCCATCGCCAGCGCGATCGGCTGGCCGTGGAAGTTGCCGCCCGAGATGACGCGGTCTTCGTCCGCGAAAATAAGCGGATTGTCGGTCGCGGAGTTGATCTCGATCTCGAGCTTCTCCTCGACGTAGGCGATGGCGTCCCGGCTCGCGCCGTGGACTTGCGGAGCGCAGCGCAGCGAATAAGCGTCCTGCACCCGGCGCTCGCCCTGGTCCGTCATCAGCTTGCTGCCGGCCGTAAGCTGGCGGATTCGTTCGGCCGACCGGCGCTGCCCCCGGTGCGGGCGAATGGCGTGCGTCGCGTCGTCGAAGGCGTCCCGCACGCCGTACAGCGCTTCGGCGGTCAGCGCAACGGCGCAATCGGCCCATTCGGCCAGCCGCTTCGCGTCCCAACAGGCGAGCGCGCCGACGGCGGTCATGACCTGCGTCCCGTTGATGAGCGCAAGCCCTTCCTTCGCCTCCAGTCCAATCGGCTGAAGGCCCGCCCGCGCCATCGCCTCCCCGCCGGGAAGCCGCTCGCCCTGGAACCAGGCTTCGCCTTCACCGACGAGGACGAGCGCCAGATGCGACAGCGGCGCCAGATCGCCGCTCGCGCCGAGCGATCCCTGCTCGGGAATGACGGGCGTCACGCCCCGGTTCAGCATATCCGCCATAAGCTGCACGACTTCCGGGCGAATGCCCGAGTAGCCGAGCGCCAGCGCGTTGACGCGCAGCAGGAGAATCGCCCGCGCCGTCTCCTGCGGGAACGGGCGCCCGATGCCGCAGGCATGGCTGCGGATCAGGTTGAGCTGCAGCGCCTTCGCGTCCTCCGCCGAAATATACGTGTCGCTGAATTTGCCGAAGCCGGTCGTCAGACCGTACACGACTTTTTGATCGCGGAGAAGCTTCTCCACGTAATCTCTCGTTCGTCTCATCGCCTGAACGCTGCGCTCGTCGATCGCCACTTTCCGATGATGTCTCGCGACGGATACGACTTCTTCCAGCGTCAGGGAGTGTCCGTCGATGTTAACCGTTCGTTCGGCCGTTGTAAGCATTCGGTCACCTGCTTTACGAATAATGAAAAAAGCCCATACCAAATCGAAGGTACCGGCTTCTAAATCACTAATCGCTATATGGCCGCTAAAGGTCGCTTCCGCTTTCAAACCATGGGCATGCTTCTGAAA
Organism: Cohnella thermotolerans DSM 17683; assembly: GCF_000429825.1. GTDB lineage: Bacteria > Bacillota > Bacilli > Paenibacillales > Paenibacillaceae > Cohnella > Cohnella thermotolerans. The sequence goes on along the minus strand of NZ_AUCP01000069.1, from coordinate 12,980 downwards.
GTCTTGTGTTGCGTCTTCATCTTCCGTCTTCCATCTTGCCTCTTACAGCTTGCCTATTAAAACTTGACTCCAGCGAACGAATCGCTCTAATAAATGCACTAAATACTCTGCACTGCTCGTTGCTTCTTTACGTTTCCAGCCGCAGCTCGACCGACCGGGCATGCGCCTGCAGCCCTTCGAACCGCGCCAGCGCGGAAATTTTGCGCCCGTTCGCCAGCATGTCTTGGCGGCTGTAGCGCACGACGCTCGTCTTCTTGACGAAGTCGTCCACCGACAAGCCCGACGAGAAGCGCGCCGTCCGCCCCGTCGGCAGGACGTGGTTCGTTCCGACGAAGTAATCGCCGATGGCCACCGGGCTGTCGTCCCCGATGAAAATGGCGCCCGCATGCTTGATCTTGCCCAGGTGCGCGAACGGATCGCGAATCTGGATCTCCAGATGCTCCGTCGCCAGCTCGTTGACGATGTCGATCGCTTCGTCCAGATCGCCGGCTAAGCAGATGGCGCCGAAGTTCTCCACAGCCTTGGCCGCGATGTCGCGCCGCTCCAAAGCTTCCATTTGCTCGGCGGCAAGCCGCTGCACTCCCTCGGCCAATTCGGCGGATGTCGTGACGAGCGTGACGGATGCGAGCGGATCGTGCTCCGCCTGCGCGAGCAGATCGGCGGCAATATAGGCGGGGTTTGCCGTCTCGTCGGCCAGCACGACGACCTCGCTCGGGCCGGCGATCATGTCGATGGCCGCTTGACCGAACACTTCCCGCTTGGCGATGGCGACGAACGCGTTGCCGGGACCCGTAATTTTGTCGACTTTGCGGATCGTCTCGGTTCCGTAAGCGAGCGCGGCGATCGCCTGCGCGCCTCCGACCTTGTACACTTCGCGGATGCCGAGCTCCGCCGCGGCGACGAGCACGGCCGCGTTCAGCCTTCCGTCCTTGCGGGGCGGCGTCGTCATGGCGATCTCCTTGACGCCGGCGACGAGGGCGGGGATCGCGTTCATCATGACGGACGTCGGATAAGCCGCCGTTCCCCCGGGGACGTAAAGCCCGACCCGCTCGATCGGAAGGACGAGCTGACCGAGAATCGTGCCGCTCTCCGAAGTCGTCATCCACGACTGGCGGAGTTGGCGCTCATGGTAACCGCGAATGTTGCGGATGGCGTCCCGTATCGTTTCCAGCACGTCCGGAGCGATGGCGCGGTAAGCTTCTTCGATCTCCTCTTCCCGAACGGCAAGCTGAGGCAGCACGACTTTGTCGAATTGTTGGGTCATCCGCAGCAAGGCGGCGTCCCCTTCCCGTTTGACCTCTTCTATAATGTGCAGAACGGTCTCCCTGCGTTCCGGATTGGCGGAGACGTTCGGCCGGGCGGCGACCAATTCTCGTCTCGGCACGATTTTGAGCATGATGCTTCACCTCCGATGGAATAGGTTTATGCCTGAAGCGCCTGCTTATGAAGCGATTTCTGCCGCTCCAGCTCGGACACGATTTCGCGCTTGTAGTGGACGAACCGGTCGGACAGCATGTCGTTCCAGTCGCGCGGCTTGTGCATGTCGATCGTCATCTCTTTCGCCACGCGGCCCGGATGGGCGCTCATGACGTAAACACGGTCGGACAAATAGATCGCCTCGTCCACGTCGTGCGTGACGAACAGGACGCTGCACTTCTCTTCCGCCCATATCCGCATGAGCAAATCCTGCATGTCCCTGCGGGTCTGGGCGTCCAGCGCGCCGAACGGCTCGTCCATGAGCAGCATCTTCGGCCGGTAGACGAGCGCCCGCGCGATCGCGACCCGCTGCTGCATCCCGCCGGACATCTGCGCCGGATAATGCTTCTCGAAGCCTCTGAGGCCGACCAGTTCGAGGAAATGGTACGCCATTTCCTTCTTTTGCGCGGCGGTGAGGCCTTTCGTTTTTTTCAGTGCGAACGCGACGTTCTCCCAAGCGTGCATCCATGGAAGCAGGCTGTATTGCTGGAAGACGACGCCGCGATCGCGGCCCGCGCCTTCGATCGGCACGCCGTTCAGCGTCAGCGTTCCGCGCGTCTTGGCGTCAAGCCCGGCGACGAGCCTTAGAAACGTCGACTTGCCGCAGCCCGACGGACCGAGCAGCGAGACGAATTCTTCCTGATGAATGGTCAGATGAACGCGGTCGAGCGCGGTAATTTCCTTCTTGTTGCTCATGAACGTCTTCGTGACGTCTTCCGCATAGAGCATGACTTCTTTGCTCGCAGGCTGCTCTTGCGCCAGATGGACGGCCATCGATCCTCACCCCTTCGCTTTCTCCAACGTTTTCCACGGGAACATCCGGCGGTACAGCCACGCGAACAGCTGGTCGGTTATGAGACCGAACAAGCCGATGACGAGGATGCCGAGCACGATCCGGTCGGTGCTCAAATACCGCTGCGCCTGCATGATCCGGAAGCCCAAGCCTTCGGAAGCGGCGACCAGCTCCGCCACGACGAGGTACGTCCACGCCCAGCCCCAGGTCGTCCGGAACGTGTCCACCATGCCGGGCAGCGCCGCGCGGAACACGATGCTGCGCGTAATTTCCCCCTTGGTGAAGCCGAGCGTATGGCCGACTTCCACGAGCGATTTGTTGACGGTTTTGCAGTTGTCGGCGATCATAATGACTTCCTGGAAGAAAACGCCGAGGAACAGGATGAAAAACTTCTGCATGTCGCTCGTTCCGAACCAGAGGATGGAGAGCGGAATGAACGCGACGGCCGGCATGTAGCGGATGAGGCCGATAAGCGGCTCCCAGACGGCTTGCCAAGTGCGGGAAGTCGCCATCATCATGCCGATCGGAACCGCGAAAATCGTCGAGATGACGAAGCCCATCAAGATCCGGTAAAAGCTGACGCCGACGTCCTTGAAGAAGATGCCTTCGTCGATTTCCTTGCTCAGCGCCTCGAGCGTGCCTCCCGGCGTCGGCAGGAACAGCGGGTCGATCAGCTTCGAATACGTCACGACGGACCAGACCGCCAGGACGAAGAGGATGCTTGCAACCGATAGTACCGTATATTTTCTCAATGGCATCGCCTACCTAGATATGATTAAAACCAAAGCCGATGGTTTCGTGCTCAAAGCCTTTTTTGGGCGCGCCGATCGTGCCGTAAACGGCGACCGCGACCCAGTCTCCTTCATGCTGCACGGCTCCCGCGAACTTGCCGCGAACGATCGAGAAGGTCAGGCCCACCGTCCGGAGAATGTTGCCGAACTGCACTTCTCCCCGGCCGACGCCTTGCAGCGCTTCGATGATGGCGTGATACATCGCGTGCACTTCCCGGTACGATTCGCTGTCGATGATGCGGTTGTTTTTGGCGGCCGTCTCGATCGCGGCGATGACCTTCATCATGTCCATGGCCCCCACCCGGCCGATGGTGAAGCGGTAGCCGCCCGCGGTCAATTGCTCCTCGACGCTTTGTCTCCACTCGTGTTCCTGAAGGACGGCCAGCAGGATGGCCAGCTTGCCTATCGGGAAGTTGGAGTCCGGACCGTTGTGCATGGCGTAATCCCCTCTCGTGCGGCCGGGCCGCCTTCCTCCCGCTTCCGGAAGGAAGGCGGCTTGCCGCTTATTTCAACTGGAACATCTGCTCGAGATCCACTTGCTTGTTCAGCACCTTCTGGTTCGCGAGAATGTCCTGGATGTTCTTCGCGGCTTGCAGGAACTCGCCGGAATCGGCCAGCTTCTCTTGATCCGGAGACGTATAGTAGTTCAAGCCTTCCAAAATGACGGGCAAATCGGCGACGTCGATGCCGCTCTTCTCGGCAATGATCTTGTTGCCCGCTTCTTTATTGCTATTCCAGTAGGCCATCGTCTCATCCCACACTTGCTTCAGCTTGTCCTTGACTTCCGGATGGGCGGTCAAATAATCGGACTTGATGACGGCAAGGTCGCTGATCAGCCCAGGCGCGTTCTCGCCGGAGAAGAGGATTTGCACTTCGCCCTTCGACTTGACCGTCGAGATGTAGGGCTCGTACGTGACGGCGGCATCGACTTTGCCCGACAGAAGCGCAAGGCCCGCGTCGGAAGCCGGCATGTAGACGACCTGAACGTCGTCGATCGTCATGTTGTTCTCCTTGAGCGCTTCCCGCAGCAGCAAGTCGGAAGTGGTGCCTTCCTCGAAGGCGACCTTCTTGCCCTTCAGGTCGGCGATGCTCTTGACGTTCCCCTTCGACAGAATGGCGTCGGCCTTCTTCGATTGGTCCAGCAGCACGATGCCGTTCAACGACAGGCCGTTGTTGCCGACCATCTTGATCGCCGTATGCGTGGCGATGTTGGCGACTTTGATGTTGTCCGAAGCGAAGGCGGCGTTGATGTCGGAATCCTGGTTGAAGTTGACGACTTTGACGTCCAGACCGTATTTCTTGAAAATGCCTTGATCGGCCGCGATCCACCACGGCGCGTAGCCGACCCACGGTTCGACCCCCATGTTGAAGGAAAGCGGCTCTCCGGTTGCCGCGCCGCCGGCCCCGGAACTCGCGCTGGCCCCCGATTGGGCGTTCGAATCGTTGCCGCCTCCGCTGCAGGCGGTCAGCATTCCGACCGTCAGGCACATGGCGGCGAGGAACAGCGTTTTCGTTTTCGTCTTCGTTTTCATCATCTGCACAGTATCACTCCAATCTTTTTATTCGAGGGCGCGCAAAAACTGACAATGAATAGCAAATCCCTCCATAAAATAATAAAAATGTGCTCGATAACGGAGACTGGAGTTCCCGTTATGAAAAGCACATTCTTTAAACTAAGAACTATACTGCGCTTATTAATAATGTAACGGCGAAAATGAGGCTTGTCAATAAAACACGTTAACTTTCATCACATTTTGTCGAAAAAATGGGTACATTCACGGAACGGGCGTTCCGGTATTTGCTAAATTATTGGGATTATATAATATAATTAGAATGTTAAGCGATTTTTTAAATTATAAGTCTTTCACAAGGTGTTTGACCCGGCGTCAGAGAATATAACAAAAAAAGCGGACGAAGGTCCCTCTCAGGATCTTCGCCCGCTCCAGAAGCCGCGGTACAGACCGGTGACGAACAGCATGGCCATGGCCGCGAAAAAAACGACGTAGAGGCCGATCAGCAGACGGATGTCCGTTCCCGGAAAAAGAATGGAAGAACTGATGATGCCGAACAACCAAATGTGCGATAAATTGCCGACGATGGACGAGATCAGATAAGGCGACGGACGAATGGACGAGATCGATGCCAGAAAGGCGATCACATTGTTCGGCATGATCGGGAGCGTCCGCATCAGAATAATCGCCCAGACGCCGTACAGTTGGAAATACTTTTTCCACTTGGCGTACCGGGCTTCGTACCGCGCCAGCTTCCGGTCGAACCAGTCCGCGAACCAATAGCGGCAACAATAAAAGACGACGAGAGAGACGAGGATGCTGACCAGCCAGCTCATGATCAGTCCGTTCACGATGCCGAGCGCCGATATGTGCAGCATGATGAGCGTCGTGAACGGGAACAGGCCGAGAAAGCCTTGCACGATGGCGAGCGGCACGGTGATCAGCAAAATGTTGAACCCGTCCAGCTGCGTCGTCGCGAGCAGCCAATTGATGCTGTCATTGATCATTCCCATTTCGGATACCTAAACCTTCCACGTTTTGACTGTCCTTCACAGCTTACTATAGTTGTATGAACCCACCGTGAAGAACAGGCCGCCTCACACGCCTTCCACGACGTTCTTGAATTGATTGTTGAACATACGGGCGTACATGCCCTGGCGCTGCATGAGCTCGTCGTGGGAGCCTTGCTCGACGATGCCCCCCTTGTCGATCACCATGATCGTATCCGCATCCCGGATCGTGTTCAGGCGATGGGCGATCACGAACGTGGTCCTTCCCTGCATGATATGAAGCAATGCGTCCTGGATATGCCGTTCGGTGCGCGTATCGATGCTGCTGGTCGCCTCGTCCAGAATGAGGATCGAAGGCTTGGACAGCACGACGCGGGCGATGGCGAGCAGCTGCTTTTGGCCTTGGCTCAAATTGCCGCCGTTCTCCGTCAGGACGGTATCGTACCCGTCCGGAAGCTGGCGTATAAAGCCGTCGGCGTTGGCGGCCGCCGCCGCGGCCCGGACCTCTTCGTCCGTCGCGTCCGCCTTGCCGTATCTAATGTTATCCCGAATCGTGCCGGAAAACAAATACGTGTCCTGCAGGACGATGCCGAATACGCCGCGCAGGCTGTCCCGCGTATATTCGCGGATGTCCCGCCCGTCGATCAGTATCCGCCCTCCCGTAACGTCGTAGAACCGGGTCAGCAAATTGACGACGGTCGTCTTCCCCGCGCCGGTCGGCCCGACCAGGGCGACGCTCGTGCCCGCCTCCGCCCGAAAGCTCATGCCGCCGATAATCGGCGCGTCCGGCCGGTAGCCGAATCGGACATTCTCGAAGACGACTTCCCCTTGCGGATGGAGGAGCCGGACGGCGCCGGCGGCGTCCTCCGGCTCCTCCTTCTCGTCCATCACCTCGAACACCCGCTCCGCGCCGGCGATGCCGGATTGCAGCACGTTGTACACGTTCGCGAGATCGTTCAGCGGCCGGACGAATTGCCGGGAATAGCTGATGAAGCTGGCGATAATGCCGACGGTCGCGAGTCCCTTGACGGCAAGAATCCCGCCGACGATGGCGACGGCGGCAAAGCCGAGGTTGTTGATGACGCCGAGCAGCGGCATGAGGAAGCCCGACCAGATTTGCGCGCGAATGCCGGTGTCGCGAAGCTTACGGTTCGTCTCCTCGAACGATTCGACGACGCTTCGCTCGCGGTTGAACGCCTTGACCGCCTCGATGCCGGAGATCGTCTCCTCGATCTGCCCGTTGAGCAGGCCCAGCTGGGCCTGCTGTTCCCTGAACAATCCCGCCGTACGCTTCGTAATCGTCCTGGCCAGCAAATAGACGAACGGCACCGTAATCAAGCTGGCCAGAGTGAGGAGCGGGCTGAGCGCCAGCATCATGACAAGCGAGCCGACGATGGCGATCGCGCCGGACATCAATTGCGAAGTCGTCTGCGAGACGGTGGTGCTCACGTTGTCGATGTCGTTGGACAGCCGGCTCATAATTTCCCCGTGGCGGCGCGTATCGAAATAGACGAGCGGGAGCTTGTGCAGCTTGCCGAACAGCGCGCCCCTCATGCGCAGCACGATCCGCTGCGAGACGCCGGCCATCAGCCAGCCCTGCAGCCAAGTGAGCAGGGCGTCGCCGATATAGGCGGCGGTGAGGGCGACGAGAACGCCTTCAAGCAGCCGGAAATCGACGCCTCCCGCGTCGCGGGCGATCGCGTCGACGGACACGCCCACCAGATAGGGACCGACGAGCGTCAGCCCCGAATCGATGAGCAGCAGGACGAAGACGATAAAGAGCCATTTCCGTTCCTGTCCGATATAGCCCCAGAGACGTTTGAGCGTTCCGCTCATGTTCTTGGGCTTCTGGGCCGGGCCGCCCCGGCCTCTGGCCGGCGGCCTGTTCATCAGCGACACGTTCGGCGGAGGGCTTCCGTTAGCTGCGGTATTACGCTCTGGCGCCATGCGCATGCATCTCCTTGCCGATCTGCGAACGGTAAATTTCTTGATAGACGCGGCAGCCGCGAAGCAGCTCTTCGTGCGTGCCGAAGCCGGCCACTTCGCCGTTGTCCAGGACGACGATGCGGTCCGCGTCCATCACCGACGAAATCCGCTGGGCGATGAGCAAACACGTCAAGCCCTCGGCGTATTCGCGCAGCGACTGCTTGATCAACGCTTCCGTGGCGGCGTCCACCGCACTCGTGCAATCGTCCAGGATGAGAATCGAAGGCTTGCGGATGAGCGCCCTGGCGATCGACAGCCGCTGCTTCTGGCCGCCCGACAGATTGACCCCGCCTTGGCCCAGCTTCGTCGAATAGCCTTCCGGCAGCGCGGAGATGAAGTCGTGCGCCGCCGCCATCCGGGCTGCGGCGATCACTTCCTCTTCCGTCGCCTCTTCTCGCCCCCACCGGATGTTGTCCCGGATCGTCCCGGTGAACAGCATCGGACGCTGCGGCACGATGGCGACCCGGTCCCGGATGCGCTTCGGATCGAGATCGCGGACGTCGACGCCGTCGATGCTGACGCGGCCGGAGGTGACGTCGTGGAAGCGCGGGACGAGGTTGACGAGCGTGCTTTTGCCCGCGCCGGTGGAGCCGATGATGGCGACCGTCTGCCCCGGCAGGCAGGCGAAGCTTACGTCCTTAAGCGCCGGAGCGCCCGAATCTCCGCTATAGGAGAACGTTACTCCCTCGAAGTCGATTCTTCCGCCGGTCTCCGGCAGAACGGCGTCCTCCTTCCAGGCCGTCTCGTCGCGCAGCGACAGCACTTCCCCGATGCGGCTCCAGGAAGCGATGGCGCGGACGAGCATGTTGAACACCATGGAGATGACCATGAGCGAAAACAATATTTGCGTCATGTAATTGACGAATGCGACGATGTGCCCGACCTGCATGCGCCCGGCATCCACGCGAAGCGCTCCGAGCCAGATGACGGCGACGATGCCGAAATTGACCGTGAGCAGCACCGCCGGATTGAAGACGGCCATGCGCTTCATCGCATTCGCGGCGTTGCGGCGGTATTCCTCGTTGACCCGGCCGAACTTGTCCGTTTCGTCCCGGAAGCGGTTGAACGCCTTGACGACCCGCACGCCCGCCAAATATTCGCGCATGATGCCGTTCAGTTTGTCCGTCGCCCGCTGCACCTTCTGGAACAGCGGAAACCCGATGCGAAGGTTGAGGGCGATCAAAACGCCTACGACGGGCACGACGACGATGAGTACGACGGACAGATGCGGATTTAAACGGATCGCCATCACGAGACTGCCGATGCACAGAATCGGAGCTTTGGCGAACAGGCGCATCATCCCGTTGACGAAGTTCTGCACCTGCGTCACGTCGTTTGTCAGCCGGGTGACGAGCGTCGCCCGGTCGAACCGGTCGAGGTTGCGGAATGAGAGCGATTGGATATGACGGTACAGATCCGACCGAAGCTCCGCTCCGAACGTCTGGGACACCCGGCTCGAGACGATGTTCCTCCCCGATGCGGCGATCGCCCCGACGGCCGTCACGAGCAGCATGAGCCCGCCGAAGCGGAGAACGGCGCTGCGGTCGGAAGGCGCGATGCCCTCGTCGATCATGCGGGACAGCAGCGTCGGCTGCAGCAGGTCGCAAACCGCTTCCAGCGCGACGAGCAGAAAGGCGAAGGCGAACGGTATTCCGTATGTCCGAACGTACTTGGACCAGCTACGCATAAACGGATTCCCCTCTGCGCGAATGACGAAAGGAAACCGCAAAGCGCGATTTCCTTCTCCAAAATAGATCCCCGTCTTATTGTATAGCGGTCCCCGCCAATGATCAACTTATCTTACCGGTAAAATTTATTTCTCGGTACGCTGCCAAGCGAGCTCCGCCTTCAACCAGGCCGCGAATTTGCGGATGCCTTCTTCGAACCCCGTCGACGGCTCGTAACCGAGCAGCTTCTTCGCTTTCGTCAGATCGGCGCAAGTCCGCTCTACGTCCCCCGGTTGCATCGGCTGCCGGTCCAGCTTCGCTTGCGCGCCCCACTCCTTCTCCAGCGTCTCGACCATCCGCGCGAGCGAGACGGTTCGGTTGCCGCCGAGATTGACGATCTCGCAGACATCCTCATGCCGCTCCACGTAACGGATGGCGCTCCGGATTCCTCGCACGATGTCCGCCACGTACGTGTAGTCGCGGCTGGTCGAGCCGTCGCCGTAGAACGGAATCGGCTCCCCCCGTTCGATTCGCTCGGCGAACTTGCGGATGGCCAGATCGGGCCGCTGTCTCTCCCCGTAAACGGTGAAAAAGCGCAGCACCATCCCGTCGATGCCGAACAGATGGCTGTACGTGTAAGCCATCAGCTCGCAGCTTCTTTTCGTCGCCGCGTACAAGGAGATCGGCTGCTCCACGGGATCCGCTTCCGCGAACGGGATTTTGCGGTTGTTGCCGTATACGGACGAGGAGGACGCGCATACCCATTTCCGGACGCCGTGCGCCCGCATCCGTTCGAGAAGCTGCAGCGTTCCTCTGACGTTGACGTCTTCGAACAGCAGCGGGTCGGCAATGGAGGCGCGGACGCCCGGCATCGCGGCCAAGTGGACGACGGCATCCGGCTTGTGCGTACGGAACAGCGCTTCCACGGCGCTCCCGTCGCGAATGTCGGCGATCTCGAGCCGGTACCGCTCGGAACGGACAAGCGAGCGAAGCCGGGACAAATCTTCGTCCTTCTCCCGATAGTCGAACGCCGGGCTCATGCCCAGCGTCTCCAGGACGTTGCGCACTTTGAAGCGGTAATCGTACGTATCGGAGAAATTGTCCGCGTTGACGACGGTGTGGCCGTCCTTGAGCAGCGCTTCGCACAGATGCGATCCGATAAACCCGGCTCCGCCCGTCACCAAATAAGTGCTCATCGTCTCTCTCCTTCTCTGGTTGCCGGCACTCGTTCAACTTTTCGACGAATAGAACACGTGCTTCGCTTCGATCCGGCTTCCGCTAATTTTGATCAAGCCGAACGAATACTGGGGCTGCCTTCGTTTGTCCGTCGGCGATCCGGGATTGAAGACGATTATGCCGTTTACTTCTTTGAGCGCGGGCACGTGCGAATGGCCGTACACGATGCAATCGACGTCGTCGTCCTGGAACGAACGGATAGCCCGCGCCTCCGTCGCGTCTCGCGTACCGTTCCCGTGTCCGTGTACGAGACCGATCCGCTTATCCCCGAGCTTCAGTATTTTTTTCAGACCGAATCTCTTGACGATCTCCGGCCCGTCGTTGTTGCCCGCGACGCCGTCGACCGGCGCGAACTTCTCCAACGCCTCCAACACCCGGAGATCGGTCCAGTCGCCCGCGTGCAAAATATGGTCCACCTTGCGTAACGCTTTGGCCAGCGGGGCCGGCAGCGATCTCGCCATGCGGGGCATGTGGGTGTCCGATACGATTCCGAGCAGCACCGCCTATCCCTTCTTTCTTACGATCCGTAATACTTGCTCAAAAGCGGAATCAGTCCGAGCGGGTTTCTTAGAAGGTCCTTGGCGCTGAAATAGACGTCTCCCTGCACCCGGTCGACGGTCGCGTTGTAAGCCAACTGATCGATGATTTCCTGGGCCGATTGCCAGCCGGCCTCGCTCGTTCCGAGCTTATACGGCGCGTGTCCGATGTAGAGCTTGACGTTCGTGCCTTTGACTTCGTTCGCCCACCAGTCGGTCAACACGTCGTAGCGGGCGTTCGGGTACGAGAGGCTCCAGTAAATTTGAGGGACGACATAGTCGATCCAGCCATTGCGGATCCACGTCCGCACGTCCGCGAACATGCTGTCGTAAGACGTGACGCCCGCCTTTGTCTTCGAGCCGGCCGGATCCGCCGAGGCGTTGCGCCAGACGCCGAACGGGCTGATGCCGAACGGCAGTTGCGGCTTGGCGGCATGAATGGCTTCGCTCAGCTGCCGAACGAATTGGTTGATGTTGTCGCGCCGCCAGTCCGCCTTCGCTTTAAAGCCGCCGGTGTTATACTTCTGGAAGGAAGTGTCGTCGTTGAAGACCACCCCGGACGGATAAAAATAGTCATCCAAATGGACGCCGTCGATGTCGTAGCGGTTAACGACTTCCATCACGGCATCGATGATGTGCTGGCGCGCGGCCGGAACGCCGGGATCGAGGTAGGTCGTTGTAGCCGACGACGATTGGACTTGTACGATCCAGTCGGGATGGGCGACCGCGACATGGTTGGATGCCAGCGTCGCCGTCGTCGCTTCGGTGCTGGCCCGGAACGGGTTGAACCAGGCTTCGAACCGCATGCCGCGCTTGTGCGTCTCCTCGATCATAAACGCCAGCGGGTCGTAGCCCGGATCGGCGCCTTGCTTGCCCGTCAAATACTTGGACCACGGGACGAGGCTCGACGGATAGAAGGCGTCTCCCGCCGGGCGAACCTGCACGAACACCGTATGGATGCCGATCGCTCGCAGATCGTCCAGCAGCTTCTTGTATTCTTCCTGCTGCTTGACGGCATTGCCGTACGAAGCGGCCGAAGGCCAATCCAGATTGTACACCGTAGATATCCACGCCCCGCGCATGGCCGTATGGCCGGCGTCGGCTCCTCCGCTCGGGGTGCCTTGGCCGGGCTCGCTGCCGGACCCGCCGTCGCCGTTACCGCCGCCGGACGTTCCTTGGCGCGTCAGCGTGACGGTTCGGGCGGTCTGGCTCCAATCCACCTGCACGCCCAGGCTTTCGCCGACGAAACGGAGCGGCACCATGATTCGGCCGTTTTTGACATCGACGGAGGCGTCCAGCTTGACGGAGGCGCCGTTCACTTGGGCGGTCGTTTGGCCTTTCGTCATTTTGACGACGACGCCGCTTTGGGCGATGGTAACCGTCTTGGCGCTTTGGGACCAGTCCACTGTGGCGCCCAAGTTTTCGCTGATGACCCGAATCGGCACCATCGTGACATTCACTTTCGGCACTACGTAAGGGGCCGCATCCGTAACGAGCGGCTTGCCGTCCAGCACGAGGGCGATCGGACCGGACGCCGCGGCTTCTGAATGGCCGGCCCACCGGAAGGAAGAGATGAACAAGGCCAATAGACAAATCCACACCGTGATCTTGCGCAACCGCATCTTCAGCAAAACTCCTATTCTTAACATAATCAATTCCGTCAAGAATAGACGTCAATTGCGGGAGATAGTTGCACGAAAAAACGCTTTAAGGCGTTGCGGCGCCGTCTTAAAACGTTCGATAACATGCGTCGGCGGGATCGCGGCACGGGTTTGGGCGAGGGGTGCACCGCAACTCTGTCAATGTGAGGAAGCTGGTTACTCTCTTTCGCCCTCTGCGCCGCATTCCTTCTTAGTTCACCATATTCATCCATATAGCGGCCGATCGGCGGACATGCGGTTCCGTCTTGCAAACGTCCCATGTTCGTCCAGCTTACACGATCTTATCAAATAACCGACGCCCGAACATATAATG
>NZ_AUCP01000068.1 GCF_000429825.1 Cohnella thermotolerans DSM 17683 | reverse complement strand
CGAGAACCGGAACTTCTGCAAGCAGCATGGCATCCGGCTCAGCGGCCCGGCTTTGGGAAGACCACCGAAGGACGGTCCGACTCGCGAACAGCAAAATCAGGACAAACGGGATGCCGGTGAACGAAATGCCATCGAAGGCAAATTCGGAGAAGGCAAGCGCAAGTACGGGCTTGGCCGTATTCGAGCGCGTCTCGCGCAGACCAGCCTGTCCGCCATCACGCTGCAACTGCTGGTGATGAACCTGGAGCGCAGGCTCCGCGTTCTTTTTTGCCTTATTTTCGCCTTCCTGTTCCGCCGTCGCCCTGCCCTGAATTTCTGCTAAACAATCGTTCAGCAAGCCCTATATATTCCGGCGGCGTGCGAAGCGCACGCGCATGCGCCGGAAAAGGGGACAGGATCATGATCTATTTTGCCAATGACGACCATAAACGAAACTTCGGGAGACTGATCGAAAGATTCCCGAAAGCATACTCCAACGGCGAGTACCTGTCGGCGTGTTATCTGGCGGCGTATCCGGAAATCTGCAAATGCTTCGTGCTTGATGAACAGGAACACGGACCGTTTGATTGGTTTATCAGTTCCGACGAAACGGCTGCAGATGAAACGGCGGCATTGACCGGACAAACCTGGCGGCTGGCCGAGCTCGCGGTCAACCTTTGGAACGGCCGGCCGGTAAATCTGGCGGAGGGAATCGATGTTTGGGACGAAGTCATCTTCCAGACGGCCTTGCAAGCCATTTGGTTGCGCCGGTCGCCGTCGCTTGTTTTCACGTCGGATGAAGCGGTCTGAAGCGAAGGGAAATCATGCAGTGCATGAGGGGCTGGAAGGAGGGAAGCCGAAGGTGAAACAGATTCCTGACCATCGCCCGCCCAACAGATGCGTACGCTGCGGCCGACCGATTAAGCAAGGGACAATCGGCCCAGTATGCCTCCGAATGAAAAACAGAGAAATATTAACCGAAACGCGCGCGATGGGGTACGACGGGAAAATGACGAAAGACGGAGTGCAGATACTTATTGCATTAGATTAGCCTCTGCTTGATGGCAGGGGCTTTTCTTTTTTCACAAAAGGTGGAGGGGCCCTCTCTCCATACATCACACATCCATCATAGGAGGAATGAAACATGGCAACAGTGCAAACGAAAGAAAAAATCCCTTCAGTCTTGCGGGTGTCGGCCAAGTCCAAGCCGAACGCCGTCGCAGGCGCGCTCGTCGCCGCGATGCGCGAGCATTCCGTGGTCGAGCTTCATGCAGTCGGTGCGGCTGCAACGAATCAAGCCGCCAAGGCCGTGGCGATTGCCCGGGGGTTTTTCGCCCGGGAAGGCGGGAATCTTACGTGCACACCGGCTTTCACCGAAGTTCAGATCGACGGTGAAGCCAAGACGGGAATAAAGCTGATCGTCAGCTGATTCCAATGCGGCACACGTCATCTCGGCGTGTGCTTTTCTTTTTTTTTTATAGAACGGGTGAAGGGAGGGGATGGTGTGGTAGAGAAGCTGGAAGAGCTGCTCGGACGAAAGCTCAGCTCGAAAGAACGGAGATATGCGGAGTGGATCGAGGGGTGGGATCGGGAGACGATCTCGGTTTTCATCAGCCTTTTCAATGAACTGCATGCGGCAGGGTTGGTGCGCGGGCTGACGGGAAGAGCCGGCGGGAAAATGGTGGGAGAACGCGGATGGGTGCCGCTGAACGAAACCATTGCAAGCGGGGTGTAAGGCGTGCAATCACTGCAAAAGCCCGGGCGTATCCAGAGTCGGGAAACGATTCAGCAAATTCGGAAGGAAGCGGAACACCGTTGTCAGTATGAGGATCCGGTAACCGGCGAAATCTGCGATCATCCGGCGGAGGGCGAACCGCACCATATCAAGACGCGCGGCGCAGGCGGGAGCGACGTCCGGGAAAACCTGATCCAACTATGCGGAGAGCATCACCGGCTGGCGCAAGACGGCAAAATTGACCGCAACGAACTGATTCGCATTGTTGCAAAACGTGAAGGGAAGACGTCGGAGGAAATTGCGGCAATTATACAATTACCCTACCGGGAGCCGGAGCCTCCAGCTTCCCAGCCCCCAAAGCTTGAAGATTTGATACAGGCATACATCCAGGTGGATGAGCAGGAACAAGAGAGCAGGTTCGTCAAAGGACAACTATTGGACGCCATGCTGGCCGCAGGTGCAACGCAAAAATATTTGTCGCAGGAGCTCGGCGTCAGCCCGTCGCAAATTCGGGAACTGGTGCATGTGTATCGCACGTTTTCCGATCCGGTAAGCCGCGTCCCGACGCTCAGTTGGTACCATCACCGGGTGGCAGCAAGATCCAGCGATCCGGCGAAATTCATCGCACTTGCGGCGGATCAGTCCCTTAGCATTCGTAATCTGCGAAAGGAAATTCTGGTCAGTGAGGGATCCGGTCATTTGGCTGAACAGGATGAAGCGGAAGAACGGAAAAAGGCAGAAAAGTGCCTGACCGCTGTCCGTGAGATCCTGATCGCGGGTGGGCCGGTTGCGGAATGGCTGACGCAGGAGTTGAAAAATCTTTTGAATGGAGTTGACGCCTCTGATTTTGAAAAACATTTTGAGCGCGCTGGATGACGGCGGACACTCGGAAAGAGTAAGCCAATTGGTCCACGCCTTGGCGAGTGAAATCGGTTTGGATCCAGGCACAAGCGTCCTTTTCGCCCTGGCAAGCCGCTATCACGACATCGGGAAGCTGATGATTCCAAAACGCTTGCTGGATAGCGTCCAGCCCATGACGGAAGGCGAAAGGAAAATCATTCAGAAACATATCGCCTATGGGTTAGACCTCATGGGCAAGTACCGAAATGAGGAAGCGGATGTTGCGCGAACGATCATCACCACGCATCACGAGCATTGGGATGGAAACGGATATCCCAAGGGGCTGAGGGGCGAGGAAATCCCGCTGTGCGGGCGGATCACCGCCGTTTGCGACGTATATGACGCGCTGACATCGGACAGGCCATACCGGTCTGCCTGGCCGACAGATATGGCCGTTCAATACATTCGGCAGCGCTCGGGTATGCAGTTCGATCCGAATCTGGTGGAGCCGTTTCTTCGCGTCGTGATGCAGCCGGCGGGTGGCGGCGTATGAACGGCGCATCGCATCTCATCGGCGGCGTGACGGCGGGTGTTCTTCTTGGGCATCATCATCCGGCGGAACTGGCCATCATCGCGGTGGCGTCGCTTCTGCCGGACATCGACCGTCCGAATTCCCTGCTCGGACGTTTCATCCCGGTCCTTCCAGCCCTTCTGGAACGGTCGCCGGGGAAGCGGACGCTCACGCATTCGTTGTGCCTGGGTGGCCTCTTGGGGTGGGCAGTATACGCGTCAGCGGGCCCGCCGTATGCAGCGACATTCGCGGTCGGTTTTCTTTCGCATATCGTGTTGGATTTGTTTACGGGCCGGGTGGCGCTGTTTTGGCCGCTTCCGGCACGGTTTGGTCTTTCGCTTGGAGTACCGCCGGTATTCATCGAGGCCGGCGCGCTGGCGGCATGGGGCGTGTGGCTGGCGTTGGGCGGTTACCGGTATTTTATAAATCTCTTATAAGGGGGATGGGCAAATGAAAAGAGCTTTGGGTTTCCTTGTCTTATTGTCGATACTCGTTGGGTCGTTTGCTGCCAATGTGTCCGCCGAAACGATCATGGACCGGATTCGGCAGAATCAAGGGGGCGGCAGCGGATTGACGACTTTGGAGAAGCAGGTCGATCAATCCACCACCACGTTTGTTGAAACTGCGCGCCGGATATCTGTGACCTTGACGGTTATTTTTGGATTGTGGCTGGGCATCACCTATTTGCGCGGCGGTTTTTCGCCGGATACGCTGAGAGACACGAAGGGGAGGATCGGTTTCTTCATCCTGTTCCTGGTTTTGTCCTTCTGGACAGAGCAAATTCTTGGATTTGTATTTAATCTGTTCGGCATTGATCTATCCAAATTGTGAGGGGCGGACATGGGCGAATACCATCCGATACCTTACCAGTCCAGGATCAAGGAGAAGTTTATTTCGCTCTTTGGAATTGGGCTGTCGCTCAGCCAGGCAATTTGGTGGGCGATTGGCGGGCTCTTGTCTTACCAGATGTCGAAGGTCGTCCCCCGGCTTGGAACCGACTGGTTTTATTCGCGGCTTCATTACGCGATTCCGTTTGCCGTTTGTGTGTTCCTTTGCCATACCAAACATGGGCCGACGGGACTTCCGGTCTGGAAGTATGTGCTGGATATCGTGCGTTTGAGGATGAGGCAGCGTAAGTTTCTGTACCGGAGACTGTCCATCCCCAAGGAGGATTGAAGCGTGTTTTACATCTTTCTGGCGGCCGTCGTTCTGGTGGCCGTCCTGCTTTTTGCCAAAAAAACAAAAGCGAGAACGACCCAGGATGTCATCGGTGACACGGAGATCACTCAGGACGGCCTGATTCGGTCGGGCAACACATACCGGCTTGTCATTGAAGTCGAGCCAAAGAATCTGGAAACTGCATCGGCAACGGAGCAAAAAAGCTTATGGGTCAACTTTTTGTCCATGGCAAACACCATTAATATCCCGTACACGCTGCTTGTGCAATCTCGGCTCTTTGAAATGAAAGATTACGCGGACGATCTGACCAAACGGATTTCAAATTCGGACATGCCGGCGGAGCTAAAGGAATCCGGAGAACAGGTTCTTGAACATCTTCGATTGTCCACCGAAGAGGCGCAAATCCGGGATATTTCAGGGTACGTGATCTTGCAATACGACCCTGTTGCCGCGTCACAAACAACCAATGTACAAACGGGCGTCCGTCAGCTGGACTCCTTGATCGGAAAAAGCAAAAGCAAGATGACTGACGCCGAAAAAGCGGATTTAGCCAGACAAATCCTGACCGATGCCGCAGAGATCGTGTTCAGCTTCTGCGAACAGGCAGGGATGCGGTACCAACTGCTCAGCCGCGCCGGGGTGCTCAACGCAACATATCAACTCCTGCAGCGCGATATGGCGCCGCAGGCCCGCATGATCGACGCGATTCATGCGGACGCGTTCCGCCCGATCAAACGCTCCCTGACTGCCGATGAGGTGATGGAACATGGCTAAATGGGCGTCCATCGCGAAGAGCCAGACGAGGCAAGCGGAACAGGTACCCGGTCGGTGCAAATGCGGCAAATCCATGTTTCGTCTGAAATACCGGGAAGGCAAACTGATCCGGATATGCAGATCGTGTGGCGCGGAACAGGTGATATGAAAGGGATGGGATATGATGTGGAAGAAAATCAAGAGCGAAAAGCCGCACACGCGTGCGTATCCGGGCAAAGCGAGCGGTGTGGACTTCGCCGCGCCGTCCTTGATTAAGGAAATGCTGCCGGGTGACAAAACGCAAGGCGAGAAAGTCACGGACTATGCGGTGGAAGTCGGCGGAACCATCACGCCTGCCCGGTATTTCCGGTCTTTTTTCGCGGAAATCATGAGCGGCAATACGTGGGCGGGGATGCTGGATTCCCTGATTGACGGAAAGTACGGTAGTGGAGATGTGGATCTCGCAATTCACGTTCAGCCCTCAAGCAATGACAAAGAGCTGGATGCTATCGGCAGACGGATTGCGGGTTTGCTTAGTGATTTGGCGGACGAGAAGGACGTACGAAAAATTGACGCCATGCGGGATGAGATCGCGGACTTAAAAGAACGCCAGAAACGTATCCGGCTCAACGTTGAGCGCAGCTTTCGCGTCGCCATCCAGGTCATTGCAAGCGCACCGGAATACAAGAGCCTGGTTCAATTGTGCCGTTCGCTCGTTCAGCGGTTTGCCGGAAAGTCAATCTTTTTGCGCGCGGCGGACGGCCGGCAACTTGAAGCCTTGCAGGCGATACTGCCGACCGCGCCGGCGGTCCGGATTCAAAAGGAGCGTTTCTTTTCCCTTGAATCGTCGAATGTGGCCGATCTGTTCCCGTTCGGCGGCGGCAGCCTGTCACATCGAAGCGGCGTTGTGATCGGGAAGGACCGGTTTGGCCGACCGGTATGGCTGGACAACTGGCATCCCGATCTGTCGAACTACCATATGTGCATCATCGGGCGGTCGGGGGCCGGGAAGACGTTCACGATCATGCTCATCATCCACCGCTCAGCCCTCTATGGCCGAAAGGTCGGGGTCATCGACTGGAAGGGCGAGTACGGGGACTTCCTTGCGGCCATCGGTTGTCCGTATCTGGAATTGCATGAACGCTCCAAACATCGCATCAATCCGTACGATGTGGAGATCACCGAACTTTCGGACGGGACGCGGTATGTGGACCTGGAAGAGGCCGCGAACTCGGTGCAGGCCGTCGTCTTCAAAATGATTCGCGTTTACGATGCGGCCGCGCTGACCGGTGAAGTGAAAGTGTTCATCGGCAACGCGATCCGGGAGCAGTACCGTGAGCTTGGCATCACGGAGGACCCGGAGAGCCTGTACGAATTTGGCGGCGCGCCGGAAGACGGACGTTTTGCGGTCGGCAGGCGGCGCAAGAAGATGCCGGAACTCGTCGGGCTGCAAAAGCGAATGGCCACTGCTGAAAGTGAGGCGGTCCGCAAGGCGGCTGAAATGCTGAAGCCGTTTACGCGCGCCGGGAATATGCCGTCCTACGCGATTTTCGATGGGCAGTCGAATGTGGAACTGGGAAGCGCGCCGGTTTTCGGTTTCGCCATCAACCGTTTGGACCCGGAAATCATGCGGCCGATCGGACTTTTCATCGCAACGCACTGGATGATGGAGCGCTGGGCCAAACGAAATCCGCAGGCTCAAAAACTGCTCGTCATCGAGGAATGCCAGAACATCTTCAATGACGAAGATGTCGGAGCCGTTTGGGCGGAGGCGGCTTACCGGGAAGGGCGCAGCACCAACACCGGCGTTTGTGCAGTCACGCAAGGGCTTGAAGTTTTTACGCGTAGCCATGCGGGAATGGCCGCGATCAAGAATAGTCCAATTAAACTGATCGGCATCCAGGAGCCGCTGGACATCGACGCGGTGCAGGGGAAACTGGCGCTGACCGAAGGCGAGGCGCATTTCCTGATCCATCAGGCGCGAAAAGGAGACATGGTCGTTAAGGTCGACGACCAATCGGTCATTGTGCGTATCGACGCCTCTCCTTTTGAACACATGCTCTTTACGAGCGACCCGAACGATCCCCGGTACGCCGAGCGGAAGAAATACATCCGGGACCGGATGCAGGGAGCGGATTAAGATGCGCCGGATCATCATTTTTGTCCTAGCGCTTTGCTTTGTTTTTCCCGCCAGTGTCGCTGCAGAAGATTCGGCAAATGGCGTTTTGGGGGATCAAATTGAGAAGCAGACCGATAAACCCGGTCTGGCGGAACGCATGGTGGCGGAACTGTTCATCAGCCCGGTGAACTGGTTTTTGAAAACGCTCGGCATGCAGGACCCGGTGATACTCGTTTTTCAAAAAAATCCCGCCGCGTCTTCGGACGACGCTTTTCTTCAAGGGAATTGCGCCGGAAAAGAGGAATGCGCGAGTGACCTTACGCTGGGCGTGTTCGAAACGGGGATCTCGGACGCGATCGACGCGCTGTACGGTGTGTTTGAGCATTTCGTGCCGTTTCCTTTGGTGATCGCGCTCCTTCTGATCGGCATGCTCGCTTTGTTTAAGGGCGTGTCCGTGGAAGGCAGAAGCCGGGTCAAGGATTATGCGGCCGCGTTTGTGGTTGCACTGCTTTCCCTAAAGTTTGGATATTATCTTTGGTCTTTCACGGCTGGCATAGTCAAATTTTTCACCGATCTCATCTGGGCGGCGCTTGTGGACTTTGGCGTTCAGCCCGATCTTTTCCTATACATGCTCTGGGGTAACGGCGCCGGATACGATCATGCGGTTTCCGTCAAAAGTTTGGGTGTGGCGCTGATCGTGGTTGCAGCGGCTCTGATGATCGTTATCCTGAATTATCAGTATATCGTCCGCAAAATCATGCTCATGGTGCTCATTGTTTTGTTTCCAGTCACATGTGTCTTGACGGTGTTTCCCAGGTTTCGTCACTCATTGCAAATCTGGTGGGAAGAATTCATCTCCAACATGATCCTTCCGGCAGCCCACGCGCTTGCGCTCGGGCTGTTCTTTTTGATGCTTCGCTTCTTTAACGCAGGCATGTCGCTTTGGGTCATCATCGTTTACTTCTTCGCCTTGCCGATGATCGCGAACATGGTGCGAAAGCTGGTGGGGGCGCAGGAGAGCGGCGGCGGCATATGGGGGAATATCGCAGGGTTTGCCGGCCTTGCCGGTATTTCATCGGTTGCAAAAATGCTAAGGCCGCGGAACTCGTCCGGCAATCCCGGAAGAATGGAATTCGGTTCGAAGGCAGACGTTCATTCTCCAACGACCGAAGGGGGAGCGGCGGTTTCGTCGACCGCCGGACAGGCGATGCCCGGAGAAAAAACATTGCCGAAGGCATCGCCGATCTGGCGGAATATGGCTGCAAAAGCGGCGTCTTACGGCGGAAGAGTTGCGGGATTTGGAATCAGGACGGCCGGGGCGATGGCCGGTTTTACGGCAGGCACCATGACCGGCTTTCCGGTGGCCGGAACGATGATCGGCGGTGCAGCCGCCGGCGCGGCAGGACGGGCGATCGGAAAGAGCGCGGTTTGGACCGCGAAAAAAGCCGCGCCATTCGTGAGCAAAAGCGCTCAGAGCGTTTCCCGCCATATCCATACGGCGTTGGAGAAACTGCCCGACATGCCGACAAGGGATGCTCCAACGCCGCAAGTCAAAGGTCCTGACGCCCATTTTCCTGCGGGATACCGGCCCGCGGGCGAAGAGTTCTGGTCATCGGCGGACCTTAAAAAACGGCACAGCCGCGATTACATCGTAGGTTTGCAAAACACCGGCAAACTGGACCGGCACAACGAATTGGAACAAACATTCTCTCAGAGGAAAAAGCAGTCAATTATCCGGGACTATTATGTATGACGGGGAGAGGAGAGGATGCGCGGTTGGATAAGTAAGGCAATCGTGAAAGCCGGTCGCTCCATACTCAAAACGATTCTCATAAAGACATCTCCGATTTGGGGAACACTTCTCGCGATGTTTGCGGTTGCCTGGATATGTTATTACATGATCTTTGAGGCGCCAAAACAGGCGATCCGGGGCTTATTCACTGGAAATGATCGTGAATCGGCATTTGAGTATGGCCGCGGCGATCCGGATAGAGAAATTTTTGAAAAGTATCGAACTGTGGCTGCTCAGTGGAATGCAGGGCTGACGCCGGAACAACAGACCCAGGTCGATAGTTTCGCCCTGGACTGGGAGTGGCTGGCGGCGGTGGACCGGACGCTTGGCGATCCCCAGCAGGCAGGCATTCGGGATGCAAAGGAACTGAAACTGGACCCTGAGGCGACGTTTGAACTGGTTCGTCCGAAGTTCGAGTGGAAGGAGGCCGAGAAGGAAATCGATCAGCAGTCATGCGTCCAGATCAAACAGAAGGACGAAAAGGGAGATGAAATGACCCGGTACGAGATTCAGTCCTCCACCACCCGCCAGCCCCAAATCCTCTTAAAGCAAGCGCAAACGATGCAAGGGGTCTATGTATACAGCTACCGGACAAAAACGAGCGTGACGAAATCCCCGTCCGCCTGCGGCGAACTTGCGACGACCGAAACCTACCAGGCGCTATCCGGTATCACGGCGGTTGAAAACGAATGGCAGCCGCTCAAACAGATTTTGCGCGATCACGGTTTCCCGGAGGAAAAAGATCAGGATTTTCTTCTGGAATACTGGCTGTCGTTTCTCGCGGACCCCGACGGAAGCGAATACGATCCTCTTCCCGAAGATTGGGAGCCCATCGAGTCCGAGCTGCTTTGGCCGTTGCCGGAAAAGGGCAGGGTATCGTCGCAATTCGGCGTGCGGATTCACCCCATCACCGGCGAAAGGAAAATGCACAATGGAGTGGATGTTGCCGTTCCGAAGGGAACCGAAGTATACGCGGCGGAGGATGGAAAGGTGATTCATGCGGGATTTTTGGGAACCGCCGGGCTGGCAGTCATCATCGATCATGGCGGTTTGGAAACACGATACTTTCATCTAAGTTCAGTAAAAGTCGATCAAGGTCAGACCGTCAGGCGAGGGGATCTGATCGGTTTGGTCGGAGCAACCGGGGAGGCCACCGGACCGCACCTGCACTTTGAGACGCGGGTCGGCGGGGAACCGGTCGATCCGTTGTCATTTTTCGGGGGAGGGACGAAGGAGTGAGAAAGCGCTCAGTCCTGTGTTTCATCATGTTGCTGGTCGCATTTGTTTTCGCAACGCCTGCAATGGCGGCAGAACCCGGCGAGGCTGCAAACGGCCATTCAACCCTGGATCGAATTGAAAACGAAGCGGGCCAGTTCAATCCGGAGTCGGTCGGCAAGCGGATGGAAAGCAAAGCGCAAGAGCTCATGGAACTTGCCAAGTCGGGCAGCTCCTTGTATGGCTCAGCGGCTCTCGTCGTATTTTTGGGATTGCTGGTGGGCGGGCTTGTTTTCAGACGGCTGATCCGGCTGGCGTTTTATTTTCTGGGGGTTGCTGTTGTCGGGTATCTCATCTTGAATTTCTGGCCGGAAATCAGGGGTGCGATCATGGCTTTCATCGAATGGCTGTTCAAAGAAGGAGGCAGTTTAGATGCAACGGATACACCTGGTGTTTGATTCGACAACCGGAAGGGAATTGTCTTCGGCGCTCCAGGAACGCGGGTATGTGGTTTCAGGTATGGATGCCACGCTCGAACAGTTCCGAATCGCGGCCGAGGCTGGACAAGTGGAAGCCGGTCTGGCTGTCGTTGACGCGACTGCCGGAGTCGTAAACAAGCAGGACAGCGTGCATTATCTGCGGGATATTCGGGGATTTGTTCCGGATACGCGCCTGATCGTCCTTTTGCCGGTTTCGGCGGACAGGGAATGGATTCGAGCTCTTGGACATATAGGCATATACGATGTCTATGCCGTCGAGCGGTTTTCGGTTGAGGACGTGCTGACCTGGATACAGCGGCGCAAAACCATCGCCGATATGCCGGGGGACGCAGAGATACCGGCCGGGAAAATTAAACCTTCCGGGGTCCGTTTATCCTCCAGTCCGGCCAAAGAACGCGTCATTGTGGAAGAACGGATCGTCGGGTCCGTGGCCATCGCCGTGGGCGGCGCGGGTCCAAGATCCGGCTCGACTCACCTTGCGCTTTCGATGGCCGTTTGGCTGGCGAAAGAAGGGCACGCGGCGGCGGTTGTGGAATGTCGGGGGGAATCGCTTGCGGCGCTTCGGACGGACGTTCCTGCGGCGGCGCCGGGAGGGTTCCGGTGGCTTGGGACGGATGTGTTTACGGCGCTCGGAGAGCCATGGTTGCCGATTTTATCTGCCGGGTATCAGTACGTTGTGCTGGATTTCGGCAATTTGACGGCGGTCGGAGCGGCGGACGAGGCGGAATTCATGCGCTGTCCGCTGCGGTTTCTGGTTACCGGCGTAAGCGCCTGGGACTTACCGAGGACGTTTACGGCGATGGGCAATTGGAAGGAGAAGTACGTAGCCCAGGAATGGAATGTCGCGCTCAACTTTGCGGATGAAATGAAGTTCCGGGAGGTCGCAGAATCACTGCTGCCACGCGAACGGAAAGCGCTGAAGCTGAAGTTCTGGCGCGTTCCGTTTTGCTGCGACCCCTCGCAGCCGCCGGATTATCGGGATTGGCTGGAGCCGGTGCTGCCCCGGAAGAAAGAACGGTTCTCTGTTCGGGACTTTTTATACCACGAAAAGCGGAGGCGATACGCTGAATGAGTGCGAAGACGAGACTATGGATTTCCGGTGCTGTTTTCGTTCTGGGCCTTGCGGCGTTGGTAACGTTCAATTGGTATTTGAAACCTGTCTGGCAGTCTGAACCGGTGGCGAGGCTGATTAACCCCGTCCAGAAAAACGAGGTTATTACAGAGCAGGACGTTGCGCTTGTACGGGTTTCAAAAGATGCACTTCCCGAACGGGCGATCCGCGATCTTCGGGAGATCGTCGGAAAAAAGGCGAACGCGGATTTGCCGGCCGGACTTGTGCTTGCGCCGGAGCTGGTCGACGTGGACGATCTGAACCCGGGATCGGGAGAAGCGATTTTTCCGATTCCAAAAGAAGTTCTGTTTGCGGTAAACAGTTCTCTTCGCGCGAAAGATACGGTTCATATTTACCTGTACCGCGATGCTGCCCAAAGCCGGACCGAAGAAGTGCCATCCGAACCGGCGGGAGAACCTTTCCTTCGGGATGTGAGGGTGGTCGCCGCCAGAAATGATTCGGGAAATATGGTGCAGGACACCGAGAACGGGAACACCAACGACCGGATCACATCGACCGACCGGATCGGTCATGTGGAACTGCTTTTGAAAGAAGAAGAGGTAAACGCGCTTCGGAAAAAAATCGAGCAAGGTTTTAAACTCTGGCTGGTCCGGGTTTCGTGACGGGGGGGGGGTGAGAGCGTGAAAATTTACGCAGTCGGACTGGACCCGATTTGGATTGCGGCGATTCGGGATCGCGGATATGCGGTGGTGCCGTGCGTATCTATGCCGGAGCCGGAGACGGTCAGGGAAAATGCGCTGTTTGTGACGGACCGTGACCTGGACCTGGCCGGAATTGATCGCCTTCGAGAAACATATCCAAACGCCGAACTCATTTACGCTTATACCCGCCGGGGAGTATCCGGCTGGCACACGGCAGCCGCGCTTTGCGCGAAACACGGCGTCCGTTTTGTGCGTCCAGGGGTTGGAAGGGATGCGCTGCTTGATCTTCTCGACAGCTGGTACGGCGAAACGGACCGGCCGGGCAACGTGATCGGCGTGTTCGGGACGTTGCCGGGCGTCGGGGTGACGCGAATCGCCGCAACGATCGCGGCGCAAATCGCCGCGCAAATTGCGGCGAAAAAGGTGCTGCTTATCGGTTGCAACGTTTACAACCCTGGCTGGGACGGAGAAACGGTCGTGAGCCTCGATCGGTGGAAGCAGCGGCTTACCAGCCGGATGCTCCGAACCGAGGATTTTGAGCAGGCGCTGAAGATGAACGGTTTTTCGTATGTTCCGGGCAACTTTGACCCGCTTTCCGCGCTGGATTTCACGGAAGACGAAGCGGCGCACCTGATGGAGGCGGCATCGAAGGCAGGGGACGTCGTCGTGGCTGATTTCGGGTCGATCCCGGAGAGCGCGTTTTGGTATTACGGGATGCAGTCAGCCGCTATCCGGATATTCGTGACTCAGCCCGAGTTGAAAAGACTGGCCGTCATGACAAAGCTGGCGGAGAAACTGGGCATCGGACCCGGACATCTTTTCCTCATCGCCAATCGCGTGCAGCCGGAGGACATGACGCTGAAAACCCTGGCGGAAGCGTGCGGCGCGCAGCCGTTTTTTTCGTTTCCGTACAAAGGCAACGTGAGAGATTTCGTCCTGCCTCTTGTGAAGAGAGAACAAGAACAGGTGCAGGACGCCGTTGGACCTTTTTTGGCCGCGATGGGCATTCAGGAGCCTGTGGCAAGAAAAAAGGGGTGGTTCTGAATGTTCCGACTCAAAACCCGCGTTTTGCAGCAGAAAGCCGGCGAATCGGACTTTTACGCCTATCTCGGGAAAATGAAAGAGCACATCGTCGGGAGAATGGAAAACGACGATTGGCTGATCGATTTGTCCCTCCGAGCGCTGTTAGGCGAACGCGAAGCGGTTTTGTTCGCGCTGAACGAGATCGAAAAGTTTCTGCGCGAGCACCCGTATTCGGGCGTCCTTCCAGCCGCTTACCAGGGCTTGGACGCAACTGGGGCGCTGTTTCAGGAATGGATCGGGTACGGGCCGGTTTGGGCGTGGTTTACAGATCGGGCTTGGGCGAATAGCTCCAAGCTCCAGATGGTGGGAACGCAGTGTTTTGCGTCGGTAAACGGCGAATACGCGCTTTATCCCCACCGGTTTGTGAGTTTTGACCGCGTCGAACAGCTTCGCCGGACGCTGGTTCGGCACGATCCGAAAGTGCGGCTCGACGCGCAAAACCCGTCGGCGGAACTGAAAATCGACGATCCCTTGTGGCCGGGTCGTTTCCTCCGCGCGGCGGTTTGGGTTCCGCCGCGTGTGTGGGACGGTTTTACGACGATCACGTTCCGCCGGCAGATCGTCGAGTACATGACGCTCGACGACCAGGCAGGCACCGGGCTGATTCCGCACGAAGCCGTGCCGGCATTGCGGGCGCTCGCGCTGACGTTTCCGAACCTTGTGATCTCTGGTCCTGTGGAGAGCGGGAAAACGACGTTCGCCAATACGCTGGTCGGAGAACTGCTGGCGGGCGCCGAAACGGCGCTTGGCGTCGTGATGGTTGAAAAGCATCCGGAATCGACGCTGCCATTAACCGTGCAGGGACACCGGTTCATCCCAATTCGTGCTCAGGAGAAAGAACTGATGGATGTTGGGGTTCAGTCGCTCCGGCACGACCCCGATGTCGTGTTCATGACGGAGATGCGCTGGAGCGAATGGATGTTCTACAACTATTCCGGTGAAAAGGGGCACCGGGGGCTGATCGGGACGTATCACACAAAGGAGGCGGAGGACATTCCGTACCAGGGGGCCTTCGCGGTATATACGGATGCGGGCGGAAGCCTGCGGGGACATCTGGTCTCGACGCTAAAATCATGCGAGGTCGTCGCCGTTCTGGAGCCGCTTCGGAATGGGCAGAAAAAACTCGTCCGGCTGTGCGAAATCTGCTACGACGACAATGCCGGGCGCGTGTATGCGCACGACTGGATGCGATGGGACCCGGGCGCAAAAGAGTGGCGGTACAGCGCCGTTGTTTCGGAGAAACTGTGCCGCCGGATACAGTTTGCCAACGAAGTTGCCGCAAGAACGTTTATTTCCGAACTGGAAAGACTGGCGGCGAAACGGCCGCTGGACGATCCGGTGGTGGAAAGCCATAAATCAAATGCGGTATTGAGGGGGTGACACAAGATGATTGCGATCATTGAACTGGCGCTCACGAGCATCGCGCTGGTCGGACTGTGGGGTATCCTTTCTCCGGCCCTCCAGCCCTATGCCAGGCGCTGGCGGCAGCGCGCGCGGCTTTTGGCGGCGCTGGGAAAGGAAAAGGCGGCCGGCGGGGGGTTTTACCGGCATGTGGACCGAATGCTGTATCTGGTCCAGCCGAATTACGAAGCGGGTACAAGCGCTTACCGTTTTATTGCGTTGACCGCCTTTGTATTTTTGGTGACGCTCTTTGCTGTTTACACGGCCACGGCGGGGACAGCGCTTCCCGTTACAACCGGAAACCCGTTTTTGCGGAATGCGGGCGAAGCCGGCAGCGTGAAAATCGGGTTTGGCTTCGCGTGTTTCGCTGCAATCGTTGCCGCCAGCGTGCCGTACCTGGTTTTGCGGGTGCGGTACCTGTCGAAAAGCGTGCAGGCGGGGTACGACCTGCTTGAAATCGTGAAGACGCTGACGGGGGTTGCCAATCTGGCCATCGACACGGCGCTTACGAAAACCGCCGATTCGCTGCCGGAGAGGAATGTCCTGAAACGGCCGCTGAAGCTGTGGGCGTTTGTTTTAACCGCCCATACGCACAAAGGCGAGCTGAAACGGGAGACGGAGCGTTTCGTGCGGTCGATCGGCACGACGTTTGCGGTAGCGTTCGTGTCGGAGGTGCTGTACGTCTATCGGACCGGCGGTTCGTATTACGAGGCCATGATCCGGTTGGCGGAGGCCATGGAAGCGCAGTGGATAGCCGTAAGGAACGCGCAAAAAGAAGTGTCGGATGCGATCCAGATGGGCGCATGGGGAAATCTGCTTGTCACGGTCGTCATTTGCGCGGGCACGGCGTTTGTGCTTTCGTGGCGGGTTTACGCCAGGCTGCAATTTCAAACGGCGATGGGTTCCGTTTTTTTTGCAGTCGTCGTGATTGGCGTGTTGATTTCCCTGGTCGTGAGTCTCGTTTTGTCCCGGCCAAGGCTTGACTATAAGTAGGAGGGATTCGATTGGAAACAATGGCCGTGTTGGGGCTGACTGCGGTTTGGGCCTACTTTTGCGTGATGCTGTCGCATCGCCGTCCTCCGCCGATTCGCCGGCTGATTGAAGAGAAGCTGCTGAACAGTGCAGCGGTTCGGCAAACGTTTGAGGCCTTCGGCGTTCGCCTCAACATCCGCGCCTACCAGTCGGTTCGTTACCTGACGGCGGCCGGATGGGCGGTTTACGCTTACGGATCGGCGCTGGCGACCGGCGGGAAACTGACGGCCGGTCCGCTTCTGGCCGCAGCACTCGTCGTCGCGCTTACAAGCACCGTCCCGTTTTCGCCGGTCCGGTTCTTGCTGCGGGCTTTGAAAAGGCGGGACGAGCTGGAGCGCGACGGCGAACTGATCGCTTTGGTTCGACTGTTTGAGATGGAAAAGGGACGAACGTCTCTTTCCGTTTTCTGCGAGCAGGCGGCGGGATACTTTCCGGGGCTGCGCACCGATCTTCTGGAACTGTCGCGGCGCCTGACCGCCGAAGGGCCGGACCGGGCATTCGGGTGGTTTGAGTCCAGGTTTCCGGAGCGGCACGAGTTCATCCGCCATGTGACGCTCTTGCTCCGGCAGCCCCAGAAAGCGCACGAGATTTCCGGTTTTCTGGAGAAGCTTTCTCGCGGTCATTTTGAAAGGAGGTGGAAACTGATTGGCCCGTGGCTGTCGGTATTGAATGCGGTTCCGTCGTTTGCCGTCATGGTGATGATCGTGACGCTGGTAATCCAGTATGTCATGATCGTGAAAGAACAAATTTTGTAAAGGAGTGCTGTTTGCTATGAAAGACAAGGCGTTGGGATACGGGTTTTGGTTTTTGATCGGCATGCTGATCGTGGGGATTGCCGGAACATTCTTCGTAAGCTTCGTCGGAGATACGCTTAATGACGTGGACAGTCACCGGCCGGCCATTGCCGTGCCGCCTGCGGTCAACGAATCGCCGTAAGAATCCGGACAGGGAGGGAATGAGGGACGCCTCGGGTGTCCCTCATGTCATGAAGGACAAAACATTGGGAACGGCTTTTTGGGTGTCGATTACGCTGCTTGTGGTCGGGATCGTACTGACTTTTGTGTTCGGCTGGCTTGGGGAGGCGCAGGACGGTATCGTTTCGATTTTGAAGCGGACAGAAAACTACTGAAGGGAGCGAATAACAATTGATTTCGGGGGTGCTGGCCCGCCTTTTATTCTTTTGGTTTGCCCTTCTCATCCTGATACAGCCGTCCCTGAGCTACTTGGACTACCTGTTGGATTTGGCCGTGAAATCGAACGCGGAGTATGCCGCTCAGAAAGCGGCTCCCGCGGGAGGCGTGACACCGCAACTCAGGCAGGAGATTTTGGACAATCTGGCGGCCGCCGGATTCGATCCCGCACAGGTGACGGTGGAATCGACAAGCACGACGGTGGACCGCGGCGAGCGGATCGACGTGCGGATTCGGGCGCCGCGGCTTCCGATGTTTTTGTACCGGTTCGGGCGCGAGTCATGGCCGCAGGAGCATTACGCGCACGCGGTCGTGATGAGCGAGTACGTGCAGTAGGGGAAGAAAAATGGACACGGTGATCAAGGTATTGTTCGGGGTGCTGGTTTTCGTTTACACGTGGCTTATGCAGGAACAGAACCAGGCGTGGGATCTTGTGCGAACTCAATTGAAAAACGCGAACAACATGGCGACCCACGACGCGGTGCAATTGACGCACACGGATGATTTGAATGAGGGGATGCTGGTGATTGACTTTGACGATGCGCTGGAACAGTTCAAAGGGACGCTCCGGGCAAATCTGGGCCTCGACGAAAATCTGTCGCCCCTTCCCGGCAGTCCTTTGACCGCGCCGGTCCGCATTGTCCATTTCGAAGTGCTGGACGAAAGGACGCACACGTTCCCGTACCTTTACGAAAATGAAACGTACCGCATCGCCAAGTACCTGCGCGGACCGGCCGTTGTGGCGGTCATCGAGACGGCGCATCCGAAGCTGGTTCGAGGCATGGACCAGGAACCGGTCCGCGTACCGGCGATTCAGGAATATGTGATGAAGGAGGCAGCCACATGATCATGAGTTAGGGCTCGTTACAAAATTAGTTCCCACTTTTTCCGGCAAAGCTTTGTCGGTAATTTAGTGGAAGTTATTTCGTAACGATGCCTTAGTATCGAAGGTTTTCCCGTTTCATACGTCTTTACAGCAATTCCGCTTCGTGGTAAAATAAGAGCAAAAGTGGGCGAAGCCCAACCTAAAATATGGAAACATTTTCCAAAATGAACCCCGTTTCGGGGGCATTTTTCGTTTTGGGGAAAAAATTCAAAACAAGTTTTAAACGCAGCAGATAAGGAGATGGGCAAAATGCGGAAAGACGAACAAGAGTCGTTTTTGGGATACCTTTTGTTTTTTGTCCTGTATATCCTGATCTTGTTTGCCATACTCCGCATAGTTTTCAAAATAGCAAAATGGGCCGCCCCCGGGTTTTGGAATTGCATGGTCAAACCCAAACCGGCCGCCTATGACATGGTCCGCGGTATGGCAGGCGTCGTATTGGTGTATGGGATTGCCGTGTATGTGCGGCCCGAAATGCTGAATTCCATTTCGATAGGTTTTGCCGCTGCGGTCCTGTCATTCATTGCGGCCAAGTTCGCCGGGTATCGCATTTGGACCCGCAAGAAGCGGAAATTGCAAGTGGAATATGCTGCGATGGATGGACAGGGGGTGCGTATCGTCGAGATCAGCCGTTTGCCGGGCTCCGTTTCAAACGCTGTACGCTTGGAATTGAAACAAAAAGGGATAAACCGCGTCGTCAAAGAAGCGCAAAAAGTCCCCTGGGCGGACCGGCTTGTCATCGCTTCGGCAGCCCCAGGAGCCGAAAAACGGCATGCGGCCAAGGTTGCAGAAAGAGAACGCATTTCTCCCAATGTCGAATTTTTCCCAAAAGGAAGAGGGAGGTTGCCATTATGAAAAGGAACTTCATTTTGCGGCTGATGATTGCGGTTTTGGCCGGGTTGTTTCCCGTATCCTTGGCATACGGCCAGCCGTCCGACCCGCCGGCGTCCGCCGGTTTCCGGGACGTTCCACCCACTCACTGGGCTTACGAGGCGATCCAAACCGGCGTGGAGCGCGGGTATATCAACGGATTCCCCGATGGCACGTTTCGCCCGAACGACCCCGTATCGGCGGCGCAGTTCATCAAGATGGCGTTTTTGTCGCTCACCGATGACTCGATGGGCTTTGTCTGGTGGAGCGAAAAGTATCTGAACATGGTGCCCGAATGGTTCAGACGGAATCTCAACAACGACACCACAAGCTTTGAGGAAGGAACGCCCTGGTACAAAAACTACATCGACACGGCCAAAAACAACGGCTTCATTCACGACGAATTTGACGGCCGCTTTGAGGAACCGATCACCCGTGAGCAGGCCGCAAAATTTATTTCAAGTCTCGATAGCACATTCCGCGGCCAGCATGTCCGGGAGTACTCCATGCTGGCGGACGCGCAGCTGTTCAAGGATTTCGACCGCGTGGACTTTTATTTGCAGGAGTCTGTGGGCGACGTTGCGCTGCGCGGCATCATGGTCGGAAACAACGGGTATTTCAACCCGAAAGGGACGATCACCCGCGCCGAGGCGGCCAAAATCTGCCTGCTGCTCATGGACGATTCGCGGCGCGCCAAGGTAAACGTGAGCCTCGACGGGGTGCCGTATTCCATCGTTCCCAATCCAAGCTACGGCGGCACGTTGGTGTTCATTTTCGCAAACGAGGAAATGAAAAGGGTCTACGATGAGATGTACAGCCGGCTAAAAGACTATCCGGGGGCGACATACGCTGACGTTGACGGTTTGACCTACTTTGAAAACGAGCAGTTAAGGGACGAGTCTGTCAGGGCATTTTATTTCATGGATATTGAAAACTGGAAGGTAAGAGACGACTTCGGTATAAGTTTTTCCGGAAACGTCTACGGACTGGGCGTGGCAACGGCGGAAGGACGGCTGGAGAGGGCAAGCGGGGAGCTGAAGCATTTTTTGTCGCTGATCTTTGAGAAAGAAGCCGAGTCCGTCTACCGGCTCATCGAGTCCGCCGTCCTCAAAGCGCGCCGCGGCGAAAACGAAACGGTAAAACAAACGGTGGAGGGCCGGCAGATCGTGCTCGTCTCGCACGGGGACGCGCTCAACATCGGCATTTCGGCGTACCGGGATCAGAAAGAAACGGAGGGGTGAGGGACGAATGCGGATGAGAAAAGCGAAAAAGGCCGTTTCGCTCCTTGTGCTTCTGGCGCTGGCGGCGGGCCTGCTTCCATCGTTTCC
Source organism: Cohnella thermotolerans DSM 17683 (assembly GCF_000429825.1). Classification (GTDB taxonomy): domain Bacteria; phylum Bacillota; class Bacilli; order Paenibacillales; family Paenibacillaceae; genus Cohnella; species Cohnella thermotolerans. The sequence goes on along the minus strand of NZ_AUCP01000068.1, from coordinate 11,609 downwards.
GTCTGTGTCCGAAGCCGCGCCGCTTTCCTCGCTTGCCGCGTGCGAAGCGGCCTATGACGCCATGTTTCCGGGACAAAACCCGCCAAACGGTATAAGATGCGTTAAACGGACGGGAAGCAGCCCGTCCGTCTATTTATTTTTCAACTACAAACTGTACGCGGACACGCTGGCGGCGGGTGAACCCGTCCTCGCCTACGGCACGCCGGAGGCGGCCAACGGGCCCGCCGATTTTCGGACCTACTGGAAAGACAAAAGCGGAAACAAACGCACGGACCGCGCAGGGATCCATCCCTATTTCAACAAGGGGAGCGAGCCCGGCGAGTACCGCTACTACGGCTGGGACGTCAACGGCAACCTGTACACCAACCCGTATTTTCCGGACGACAAAAACAGCGGCGTGGACCCGAGCCTGAAAAAATACATCTACCGCCCCTGGTCCAGCCCGCTGCTTGCCGGAAACCGGAACAAACCCAATGATTTCGGGCCTTTTTGGATGGGAACCAATCTAATCGACAGAATAGACCAAATTTACGGCAAAGGAAAAGACTTCATTGCCACCGTCAACAAAATCATCAAAAGCAGCCAGGTGACCGTCAAGTACCAGGCCAAGGATGTGGTGACGGACCCGAACAACCCCAAGAACCTGTTCGACTACATGTACGTGCAGCAGGCGCCGACCAGCCAGCTGCCGGGGTCGGGGAGGCTGTTTCACCAAAACGACAACGGATCCGTCTGGTACCAGACGTATCCGATCGACCGGCTCGGGCCCGGCGACAAGGAAAAGCCCGGCGTGACGGCGGAGATCAAGCCGAAGCCGGAAATCAAAACAACGGACTTGGGAAAGCTCGGCCCCACGTTCACCTGGTCCTGGGAGCTTTCCGGAAAGGTCAATGACGACGCTTATGTCGATGACTCTTTCGAGAAAGCCCGGTACTATACGCGCTTTGACATTGAAAAATGGGAGTTGGATGTGACATATTCCTGGCCCGGCGGATCGAAGAGCGAAACGCTCCTGTCCACCAAAAACGGCGATCTCGTGCTGCAAAACCACCGGCAAAAAGCGCTGCGGTCTCCCGACCTGTCCGTCACCTTCGACAAGTCGAAGGTGAAGAAAAACGATCAGGTCACCATCACCCTGACGGCCAAGGCGTATTACTACAATAACCCTTCGCCGGACGTGGGTTCCACTACCTGGACGATCAAATTTGACGGGACGCCGCCGGTTCCGGCGCCGCGGTCTTCACCGCTTCCGCCGCCGGAGGAAGGCCCGCCGCCGCTCGCCTGCAAGCCGAACATTCCGGACGACGCGTTCGACATCGTGCCGTTTCCCGCCTCGGACGAGACGGATCTTTCGCGGATTGCGTCCCGCAGCGTTTGGGTCGACGGCGTTCCGGTCGACGCGGAACAGTTTTTCAGCGGCAACTATGTCTTTGGCGATGACAAGGACGGCCTGGTCACGGTCACGATGAAGTGGGAGCCGCTTCCGGGGGAAGATGCGAACGGCGCCGACATGTGCGACACCTACCGGATCGTCAACGTCCACGATACGAAGCCCCGCGCCCAGTTCAAACTGTACGGAGGAAGCTTCAAGGAGAACCGGAAAATGGCGGTTGAGAACACGTCCAATGATCCGAACGCCAATGATCCGTTCGTGCTGGCCGCCTATCCGCTTGTGGATGCGAAGTGGACGTGGCGGGCCGTCGACGGTTCGGATTCGGACAGACGCATGAAGGTGGATGGGCGGGATCGCAAGGAGTTTCTGTACAAAAAGGCCGGCGAGTACGAACTCACCCTGACGGTGACCAACGCGCTCGGCCGGACATCCGACCCGTATGTGCTTAAGTTTACGGTCGTTCCCGACTATGCGCCGGCGGTCATCCTGCATCCGTATTCCAGCCAGATTTCGCGCGCGGAACCGCTCAGCCTCTTTTACGACGCGGTCAGCACGGACGGGGACATCATCCGGAACCAACAGATTGAAGTTTTTTACGATGTCAATGGAGACGGGACGTACGCGCAAAAGATCGACTCGTTTACCGGTCCGGTGACGGAGTACGTGCCGAAAGGAGGCAAACTGGGCAAATACCGGATCGTCGCGAAAGTCGACGAAGATTTCGGACAGGAGACGTTCCCGGAATTCATCACCGAGGCGGACCGACGGGTGACCGTGGCAGAGATGGAGTTTGAGGTCGACAACTACATCCCGTACTCCGATATTTACACGGACATTCCCTCGATCCGGCAACAGGTCGATACGGCCATTCTGCTCGACAAAAATTTGGCGCAAAGCAAAATCGACGATGTGAAAAGCAGCGGCGTCGAAATCAACAACCAGATGCGTTATTACGGCATGGATCCGAACCTTTACGTGTGGGACATGCATACGTATACGTACAGCCAGCCGGCTTCAACGGTCGTGCACACCGGCAGTTACCCGCCCGGCACGTATTCCTACTGCGCCGGCGGGTATTGCGGCACGCTGACGCTGCAGTCGGCTTCGGACAACGGTTCCTATCATGATTACGGTCATTATGAAACGGTTGTCGATGTGCCTGGCCATTATGAGACGGAGGTCGACGTGCCCGGGCACTATGAAACCCGGTATCGAACTGAACAGTGGTGCAAAGGTTACAGCGACAGCGGCATCTTTTATGATCATCCGGGATCGTGCACATCCTCCAATTCCACGCCTTACACCAAATCCATCCCTTATCAGGTATGGGTGGACACGACATACAAGCAGGTGTGGATTCCGACGACCTACAAACAGGTGTGGGTGCCCGACGTCCGTTGGGTCAGCAACTGGTACGGCACGTATGCCGGCGTCATTTCCAAGGATGTCCGTCAGCCGTATCAGAATCCGTTTGCGCGCGCCGTTGCCGACAAATATATCGTTTACGTCTCCGACGGCGGCATCAGCGAACTGGCCGATTTCAACAAGGTAAAGGGAGTTTCCGACGCCAAAATCGTCCTGATCGGCGCCGCGGCGATCAGGAACCAGACCGAATACGATCACTTCATTGAGAACAAGGGAGAGGACATCCGGACGCTGATTGATAAAGCGATCGCCTGGATCGCTTCGCAAAGCCCGCCCGCCGCTTCGCAGACGGTGCTGATCGGGCAGACGTTCAACCTGCTGACCGATGAAACCGATCCGGAGAATGACCCGATCGCGCAAAGGCAAACGATGTACGTTCATGACGAGAACTACTATGACAATCCGATGGGCCATGCCGACTTTGCCCTGCGTGAATACGATACGGACGGATGGACGGATGAAGCGCTGCGCAACCGGTTTGATCTGCCGGGGGAATACATCATCTACCGCCGGGTGAAGGACCGGCCGTCCGACGATCCCGCTTTGCAGTCCTACGCCTATTGGTCCAACGAGTCGTTTACCGTCATCCGGGCGCACCGCAAGCCGATCGCGCGAGCCGAGCTGGATTGGACCTACGACACCGCTTGCGGTTGTTACGACACCACTTGGGTGGATCAGTCTTACGACCTGGATCACAACATCAGCGATCCGGTCTCCAAAGGGATTGTGGAACGAAAGATCAGATACCAGCGCGACGGCGGCGAATGGTTCTACAAAATTCCGGACCAACTGGAACCGGGGACGTATCATCTGGAATATCTGGTTCGGGATGTGGAGGGCGCCTGGTCGGATCCGTTCATGATGGATTTCACGCTGGCGGCCGCTCCGCCGCCGCAGCTCAAGGCGGAACTGCGCGCCGAAGACAGCGCGTTTACGATCGCAGGCGGAGTTCCGGCCAGCGAGAGCGTGCGCGCCTACAACCTGTGGACGAGGTTCCCTTATAATGTGGATTTGCAGTTTTTGATGGACGTTTCGGGCAGCATCCTGAACCGGACGGTGCGCTACTATACAGGCACAAAGAAGGGCAGCGAAATCTTTTGGAACGACGAGGTGCTGGCCATCCCGCCGACGACGCCGGACGGGAACTACACGTTCCGGGTGAGGGCGAACGGTTCCAACGGGACAAGCGCCTTCAAAGATTTCAACCTTCGCGTTCTGACGCCGATCAATCTTTCCGGTCAGATCGACCAAAGCGGTACGTCCGACATAAACAAAGTCGCTGCGGGATACCCGCTGACCGTCCGGGCGACGACAACAGAGTATCCCAATCAAGTAACGGTGATTCTTCTGAAAGGTACGCCGTATCAGAGGTCGCTTACCCTTTCCGGAACCGTAACGAACGCTAACGGCGTTGGCAGCAAAGCCTGGTCGGCGAACACGACCCTGACCGGTGTTCCGGACGGAAACTACGTGGTCGAATGGACGGCGCGGACGCCGAACGGTAACGTGCAGACGGTGACAAAAACGATTCAGATCGTCAACAACAGGCCGCCGGTCGCCAATTTTGACTGGACGCCGAAGCCGCCGTATGAGGGCGACACCATTACCCTGATCAACCAGTCCTCCGATCCGGACGGGGATCCGCTCACGTATCAGTGGACTGTAGGCGGACCAAATGGTTACAGCCGCAGCGGTACCAGCAGGGATTTCACCATTCCCGGCGCGGATACAAAGAACCGGACCGGCACGTACACCGTGACCCTGACCGTGCGCGACCCGAAAGGAGCGTCGTCGAGCATTTCCAAAACCGTGTCCGTGCTGCCGCTTGGCATAACAGGCACAGTCACGCACACCTCTGCCTGGCAGGAGAAAATCGACCGGTTTAACAGAGGCCTGAGGCCGACGGACGAAGACTACCGCCAGCCCGACGAATTTTGGGCCGGTGAGGCGTTCGTCCTCCATGCGGATACCACGGACACAGGCACCTCCACAGTCGCAACCAAAGTCGAAGTCACGGCGGACGGCAGCGCAATTCCTTACTGGTGGAACGGGAAAATGATCAAAGAGACGCTTTCGCCCGACAACGCCGCAAAGTCAAAGTGGAGCGGCAAGATCACCGACCATTCGGTCACCTACACAGGCGATAACAACCGGTTGGAAAATCTGCAAAACGGTTATTTGGATATCGAATTTAAGGTAACGTATTCGAACGGTGTCATCAAAACGGATACGGTGAGGGTGTATGTCCGAAACAAATGGACAGAATTTTATCAAATTCACCGGGTGCAATAACGACCGGCTTTCGCCGGAAGATTGATGCCCGCCTTAACCGGCGGGCTTTTTCTTTTTATGGAGGGACTGCGATGTCAGGGAGAGGCCGCCAGGCGGAGAGACGTTTGAATTTGATGGTCAAATAAATGGTTGATAAAAGAGATTTATACACGTTTAGAGACGCCTCTGCCTTCCTGCAGGGGCTTTTTTTATTTACAAAGGGTGAAGGGAGGGAAAAGACGTGACGCGGGATCAGATTTTGTCCGCTTTATCCAGAAGCATCGGAGACGGCGCATGGGTGCTGGCGGCGCTGGCGTGGCATGGGAAACCCGTGGCTAAGGAGAAACTCCGCGATGTGACCAACATATACTTTCGTCGTGCTAAACCGGATGAGGCAGAAATGCCGATCCGGTCCAGGCATTTACTGGATGAACTTGCAGCCCGTCTTGAAGGCGCGGCGCTGGTTACGGTTACGCCGAAGGGGAAGGCGAAAATGTACACGGTATCCGCTCTGGGAAAAGAACTCATTCAACATATGAAAGGTGGATGAACATGCGAATCAGCCTGAAATACGGCTTTTTGGGCCTGGGGATGGGCGGCACATCCATCGCGCATGCGTGTGCGTCGGTGCGAATGAAAGACCATCATCCGTACAAGGCGATTCTCGTAAACACGAACGAGATCGACCTTCGCAAGCTGCCGAACATGGCAAACATGACAAAGAAAATGCTCCGCGGCTATGAGAAAGGTGTAGCCCGCGACATCGATAAAGGACAAGAAGCCTTTTTGGAACACAAAGAGGACATCGCAAAACTTATCGAAAGCGAGTTTTTTGACCGCGAGCTTGTCTTCGTATGTTGCGGACTTGGCGGAGGAACCGGAACCGGAGCCGTGATCGAGGCCGCGCGGATGCTGCACCAAAACGGCTTTGCGGGTCGCTTTGGACTCATTCTGACGCTTCCGAGATTGAATGAGGGCCGGACCGTCCTGAACAATGCGCTTCAACGGTTGCAAATCATCCAGAAGGCGATGAAGGGGCTTGGCAGCATCATCGTGGTGGACAACGAAAAGCTATACCGGGAGTATTTGCAAACCCATCCGGACAAGGCGATTGGAGATTTCATGCGGCACTGCAATCACACGGTTGCAAGGCTCCTGCATGAAATCAATATCGTCACCGCCAGCTTCAATCCGCTGGGAACGTATCACTTCGATTCGTCGGAACTTCTCAAAATGTTTCAGCGAAGCGGATGCATCACATTCGGGAAGTGTGAGATTCCTGAAACGGCGGTCAATCCGAATATGCCGGACAGCTACATGCTTCCGATCCGCCAGTCCATCGGCATCCTCTCGGACGGATACGATCCGGAGAAAGCGACAGCCGCCGCCATCAGTATGACGGCCAGCCCCAAAGAAGCCAAACGGATTTTCACCATGACGATGCTGGATGAAGTGACGAAGCTGGTGAATACACCCGGTATGGAAGAGGCGCCGATCGCGATCTACGCGGACGATTATGCCTCTCATCTCGCCGTATACACCCTGTTTGCGGGGCTTCCGCTGCCGAAGCGTGTCGTGGAACTGACTGAAGCCGTGGTGACCGGGCAACGGGATGATGCCGAAGATGAAGCAGCGCTTGCGCTGGCCGGATACGCCGCCAAAAAGCAGGAAGAAAAGGCGGATTTGGATACGCTTCTGGATGAACCCATGGAGAAAAAGAAGCCGAAGAAGAACGACGATCCGTTTGCTTTTCTGAACTGACCGATGCGCTTCCGTGTGATGCGCTTGAAATAAACAAGTGCATCACTTGAAGCGCGTGAACTGATGCACTATTGAAAGGAGTTTTACTGTGACTGAATCGCTTGAGTATCTTCGGACGGCATACCAGCATGCCGTCTTGATGCAACTCCATCTTGGGCAAGCCATTGCAGAAGAATTAAAGATGTTAGATATCGATTTGCCTATTGATATGCCATACCCGCCGTGTTACGTCACCCGGCATGATTTGGGCGGGGAAGTGGCATATCAGTTTTCCTACGATGGCATGTTACCGCTGTACTTCGACCGCGGTGGATTTACGCGGGAACGTGTAATGAAAGATTACCAGGACGCCGTACGTGATTACTATAACCGGGCAACGTATGAAGGATTCAGGGCGATGGCCGGACACGAAACAATCGAACCTTTTGGCCGGGCGTTTGTTTACGTGGCTCATTTTTTTAAAGATTTGGGCATACGAGACTTGGATAACCGCAATAGAAGCACGTTGATCAATGCCTTGCGGAACATCAATATCATTAGCGGCGACGAATGGACAAAAATGTCATACATGGAAAAAGGGTTTCTGGATATCGACAAACGGAACCATGTCTCCATGTTTGTGACGGAAGAAAAAAACAGCATGAAATTGATTCAATATGTGGAAGAAAGATACAAATCCGGCTATCGTTTTCGGGATATTTCTGATGACTTTTGCATCGACGCAAAACAACCACGATAAAAGCATCGCCAAAGTGGGTTGAAAATCTTGATCGGTAGAAATCAAAATGAAAAAGTTGCATGAGGGCAAAAGAACGAGAGGTTTGCGAAGTCTTTCGCGCAGGCACGCGATCAGCGTGACCAGCGATTGACTGAGCAAACAGCCCCCATCACCGCTCTCCTTGCCCGTTCCAAACCGACTGAAACCAGCCCGTCTCATTTCCAGCAAAGAAGGGGGTGATCGGGTGCGTTGGACGCATCGGGATATCCAGGTGATGGAATCCATCTATCGATCAGGCGGGATGTGGCGAGATGATCTGCTGGCCTACTACGAATCCGAATCTTACGGCAAGAGACGGTTGTGGCAGATGTGTAAGGAACAACTGTTGGAACGAAAGGGGGTGTGGAAAAACGGCAGGCGGGCCAGCAAATACTTCATCAAGATAAAGGGGAAGCGGGAACTTATCAAAGCGGGGATCGATTTGCCGGAAGACATCAGGATGATCGAGGAACCGAAGAAGAAGCGGACCCGGAAACGGGAATGGACAGAAAGGGATATCGGCATTCTGCTGGAACTTTACCGGATGCGGATGGTCAAGCTTGAACAGATACTGGAACGATGGTTCAAGGAAAACAAAAGTCACGGAAATCGGCGAATGAGCGTGATGAAAAAAGAATGGCTCGTCACAAGTGAAAGAATCCGAATGAACGGCAGGAACGAGGCAATTTATCGGATCACGGAACGGGGGGTGAGGTTATTAGTCGAACGTGGAGCGCTCAAAGAGGGCGAAGCAGTAAGAGCAAGGGATTTGGAATTTTCACCGATACAAAGGGACGTGATGATGGAAGCTAGTGAACTGCGATTCACGCTTCCCGACATTCCGTATCTGGACTCACGCGCGTTCAAGCGAAAACACGAGATGAACCGAAGCGAATTGGTCTTGGGCGGCTTCGAGCTCCCTGACGGCGACTGTGCCCTGTATATCGTGCGGGAGAACCCGAAGGAAAAGACGATCCAGCGGCTGGTGCGGGAGATCGGAGCGCCGAAATCGAACATCAGCCGCTACCTGGTCTTTCACAAAGGCGACAAAACGCCTTTTGAAGGAATCCGCTGGTCTACCGGCGGGAAACCGGTGCATGTGTTGCCGCTGAATGATGAGGGAATCACAATCATGCGGGAACTGGTGTTCGGAAGTCGGCTGCCGGAACTGGTTCGGGAGCATGGGGAACTGGTGGATGCGCCGGAGAACCGGTGGCGGTTTCGGCACGAGCTGAAAACGCCGAATGGGGAACGATTCGCCGTCGAAACCCTGACCGGTGACAATGTATTGCTGGAACGTGCGCTTAGAGAGTACCGGGACACTCGATCAAAAATCGTTTTGTTTGCGTGGGAAGAAGACAAAGCCATCCTGGAGCGGATAAAGGGAGCGCACTGGATCGAGGTCGCCACGATTCCGCGAAGCCGACTTCAACAAAAGACGTTTTAAACACAGTTTTGAACACATAAGAAAGGAGAGGGAGCATGCTTCGTTTCCTTTGGCTTGCCCTGTCCCTTGCGGGATGGGGTATTGTTTTTTGTTTTTTGCCGCGCATGCCGCCGAATGTTTTGCTTTTGCCGGCCGGCGTGAGTCTGATCGGGTATCTGTATGGCTGGATCGTTCACAAACGAAACTGGCTTATCCACTTTTTCGTGATCGGGATGTGGATAAGTGTGTGGATATCTTATCAGGGGATGGAGCTGTTCATCGCGCATGCGCATGCGCTGCCGTTCCACATCCCTTCAGCCGTCGTCGCCAAGACCCTGATGGTCATGATAATGCTCGTTTCAGGATTCCTGACCTTTGTCAACTATCGTGTTTCGCTCAATTTTACCCAGCGCCGCGGCAACATCGACCGCGATTTGCTTGGCCGTCTGTATGGGGACGATCCGTGGCGAAGAATCAAAAGCCTTTTCAAACGACATAAGGGGGAGGTCACCATTTTGCTTGGCGAAGAAATCCCGTTCAAAGACTAAACGGTGGACGCAGGCTGAACTCCAAAGTTTCTGTTCGCTCCGGTTGCACCGGCTGATTCAACAAAGCATGGATGCCGGCCAGTGCATGGCAGAGTGGAAACGGCGCTGGGGGATGGACTATCCCTGGTACCGGGACATTTCCGGTGTTCGGTCTTACATCACAGGCGAAAGGAGGTGAGCACAGTGAAACTGGAATGGGGCGGGGACGACTGCTTCACGCACATGCTCATCGTGGGCCCGACAAGATGCGGGAAAACAGCGACGCTTTTAAAGCCGATGATCTACCAGCTTCTGCTTCTGAAAAAGCGCGGCGTGCCGCTGGGCCTTTCCGTGGTGGAACCAAAGGGCGATATGGCGGCGATGGTGGCCGAGATGTGCGGCGAGATGGACATGCCGTGCGTCCATGTGGATCCGGAGCGCGCGGAGAGTGCGGTGTTCAATCCGATGGAAGGCGACATTGACGATGTGGCCGAAGCAACGGTGGTGGTCTTGAAATCGCTGTTTGGAAAACAGGAAGCGTTTTTCGCCACCGTGCAGGAGCTGGCCGCGCGGAACGTGACCAGGCTGCTCAAAAGGCTGTACCAGGACGATGTGACGCTTTCCGACGTTGTACGCACGATTCGCGATCCCGTCATGCTCGAAGACAGGGTGAAAGAACTTGCTTTCAAGTTCGGAGAATACGACGATCTGGTGCAGTTTTTCCACTCCGAACTGCTTGGCGCCCAAAAAGAGAAGTACCAGCAGTTCGTCATCGGGCTGCGGGCGCAGCTGGAGAACCTGGTTTCAAACGCGCATTTGTCCAAAGTGATCAGCAGCAAATCGTCAATCAACATTGACCGCCATTTTGCGGAAGGCGGGGTGCTGGCGGTGAATACGGCGATGGGCAAGCTGCGCAAAGCCGGCGATGCGTTTGGCCAGTTCGTGGTCATGCATCTTCAAAGCGGTACGTTCCGCAGGCCCGGTACGGAGCGAACCCGGATCCCGCACTTTTTGATCGTCGACGAATACAGCCGCTACATCAACCCGGACGTCGAGCTTTTTCTGTCGATCGCCGCTGAATACCGGGTGGCCGGCGTTTTTGCCATTCAATCGCTTGGGCAACTGGAAGTGGAAAGCGGGAAGATCAGCGCCAGGGCGATGAAGCAATCGATCATGACAAGCTGCCGAAACAAAATTGCTTTTGGAGGGCTTTCTGCAGAGGACGCCGTCGAGTTTTCACGGGAGTTCGGCAAAAAGCGAGTAATCCGACGGGAGAGTACATTCAAGCAGCAGACCATCGTTCCGAACATCTTGCCTGAAACGTACCGGGACACGGAAAAGGAAGAAGACCGGATTTTCTATACGCAGCTGATGGACGGTCTGCCGCGCTTTCATTTCGTGGCCAAGCTCCTGGCGGACGGTGCGCCGCAGCCGCCGAAGCTCGGCAAAGGTTCGTTCGTGCCGCACGACTGGAAAGAGCGGCGGGAATGGGAGCCAAAATGGCCAAAGCGGCGGTTGTCGCGTAAGCGAAAGAAAGACGTTTTGAACGAAGAGCCCCCGGACGATGTTTCCGGGGTCTTTCCTGTCCAGCCCTCCGAATCCGAAAGGGATTGGGAAAGGCCGACATTTGTTTCGCAGCGGGAATCCGACCCGATTCCCGCAAAAGACCCGTTTGAATAATGGAAAAACGATATCGAGAGCAGCGGTACGATGTCAAGTCCTTAAATTCAATGATTTTGAATGAACCGCACTCTTTTCAGGGGGTGACCCGGAAAAAGGCAAACCCAAACTAAACCCGCCCTACCTAGATTTTTCAGATATTTCCTAAATATCAAGGAAATAGGCGGTTAGATGAAAGGGCCTATGTCATGCGTTTTGTCGGATCACCTCTCTGGGTTCGTAAAGTCGGTTGGTTCGCAGCAGATAATCGACCAACCGCACCAATTTACGAGCTGTAAGCGCAAGGGCACGTTTTTCGGCATACTTGGCCGGTTCCGCCGCTTTGAGACTGAAGTACTTCGCAAATACAGTGTCGTGCACCTGGACACT
>NZ_KE386968.1:5030-32189 GCF_000429825.1 Cohnella thermotolerans DSM 17683 | reverse complement strand
TCAAAGAAACGAAAGGTAGCGAAGAAAAAGAAAAAGCCGCAAAGCGGGCTGCATAGCAAAGCGAAAGTAACCTACATTTGTCTTCAATGTCATACAACAGAAGAGATTCCGCTGAATGTCGTTCGGAATTTCGATGCGATGGATGATGGAGATCCAACCGTACCTCCGCAATTCAGCTGCGAAGAATGTGGAGGAGGCATGTACCCGGAATATTACGAGGGAATTCATGGTTACGAGTACAGGATTAGCGATGTAAGAAAATAGCCGGGTATAAGTTTTTCTCCCACACCCGGCCATTTTACACGTATGAACTCAGTTGAACGAACTTAAAAGGACGCCGCCAGGCGTTTTTCTTATTTGCCAAAAAGTACGATCCCGGCCAAAAAGTCCAAAAGGGGCTCGTTCGATCGCCTGGGCGCGGATCAAAAATGTGCGATTGCCGGCAAAGGCCCCTGCGGCTAATCTGGAGAGCGACGACACTCAAGGGAACGCGGCATAGCGACAACCCCTGCGGCACGCAAGGGACAGGGACCGCATCGTCGCTTGCGCGCCCGGGAAGCGAAAGGAGGAGGGAGGCGTTGCATTCATTTCATGGGCAGACCGCCCGGAATGATTCGAGCCGTGCGGCGGTTCAACTGGAGAAGCTGGACCGGGGGCTGGTCGCCGCGGCGACGGCGGAGGGCGTATTCCTGAGCTGGCGTCTGCTGCGGCATGAAGCGACCGGCTATTCGGAACGCGGGCTGACCGGAGCGGACTTTCACGTCTATCGCGACGGGCGGCGGATCGCAGCGGTCCGGGACAGCACCAATTATTTGGACCGCGGCGGCACGCGCAACTCTACGTACGAAGTGCGGGCCGTTATCGGCGGGCGGGAGACGGACCGGAGCCGCGGGATCAAGCCGTGGGACGGCGTTTATGGCGAGCTGCCGCTTCGGAAGCCGGCCGGCGGAGTGACGCCCGCGGGCGAGGCTTACGAGTATTCGGCCAACGACATGAGCGCAGGAGACGTGGACGGTGACGGGCAATACGAGTTTATCGTCAAGTGGGACCCTTCCAATTCGAAGGACGTGTCGCATTCCGGCTATACGGGTCCGGTCTATATCGATTGCTACCGGTTGGACGGAACGCTGCTCTACCGGGTGGATCTCGGGCCGAATATCCGCGCGGGGGCGCATTATACGCAGTTTCTCGTGTATGACTTCGACGGAGACGGCAAGGCGGAGCTCCTGTTCAAGACCGCGCCCGGCACGCGGACGATCCGCTACGACGCCAAAGGCCGGATCGCATCCGAAGCCTACATTACGATGCTTCCGGAGGATGCCGCGGCCGGCTTCAGCCATCGGGACGACTACCGGATGAGCAGCTCCGACTATTACGAGCATGTGGTGCGCCTGTTTATGAGCTGGCATGCGCACGAGGAGGTCGTTGCCGGACGCTGGCCTGCCAGTCTGGAGGAATGCTTCGGCATCGAGAGACGGTACGCTTACCCGCTCGCCCGCGAAGACGCGGAGCGGTTGGCGGACCATTTTTTCGACGTATACGCCCCTTCCCGGAGCAGCCGCAACAACTTGCGGGCGTTCGAAGGCTTCGTTCTGCAGGGACCGGAATATTTGACCGTGTTCAAGGGCGAGACGGGCGAGGAGCTGGAGACGATTCGCTACAAGCCGGGCCGGCACGACGACGGGCTCCTGTGGGGCGACTACGCCTGGAACCGGATCGAGCCCGGCAACCGGGTGGACCGCTTCCTCGCCGGCGTGGCCTATTTGGACGGGCGGAAGCCGTATGCGATATTTGCGCGCGGCTATTACACCCGGTCGGCGGTCGCCGCTGGCCGTCATCGTTGTCGGCACGCTTCCCATTCTGCTCGTTTATCCGTTCCTGCAGAATCATTTTGCCAAAGGAGTCCTGATCGGCTCGGTCAAGGGGTAGACGGATTGCGATACGGCAAGACCCGGACATACCTATTCCAAAAAGGGGGGGGCAACCATCGCCGGCTGCGGAGGCAAGGACAATACGTCGGCACCGTCCGCCGGATCGTCGGGACAGGCGGCTTCAAGCGAGGCGCTCGATCTGAGCATCATGCTGCCGATCTTCAAGACGAACTATCCGAAGGACGACGGCCCCGTTACGACGGAGATCGAGAAGCGGAAGTTATGGAAGGAAGACCGCAAGACGGACGGCTGGCTGACCATTATCGAGACGCTTCGGGGCTGGGAGGAGGACGCGCCGGACTACATTTTGGCCTATCGTCGGGGCGGGGGCGTTTTCCCGTCGCTGTATGACGGGAGAATGGAGGCGGTAGCGCAGTTTCCGCTGGACGGCTACGCCGTTCATGCCGATCTGTGCGGGAGCGGGACGGAGCAGGTCGTCATCTATACGGATGACGAGGCGCACATTTACGCCAGCCGGCCGCTCGATCTGCGGACCGCGCGGTTCGCAGGCCCGCTGCCGCAGCCGAAGCGCTTGTCCCACTCGACGCTGTATCCCGGCGGGGAGGTTCCTTTGGTCTAGACGGCGGAGGGGCGGCGGAGTTTTGGAGGAGACGGGGTGGAGAGAGGAATCAGATTCCTCACATTGGCCGGAAAGCAATGGATACCGAACCAAAAAACCGGAGACGCACATGTGCGCTCCGGTTTTTTGGCCCGAAAGCCTGTTAAACGACGCTTCCGCCGAACAGGAAACGGTATTCCCAGGCGGTGCCTTCGATCGAATCGATGCGCACGCCGCCGCTTTTGACCGAATACGTCTGCAGCACTTTGCCGTCGCCCAAATATAACCCTACGTGGGTAATGCGGGCCGACGATTTGTCGATGCCGGAGTAATCGGACTCCTTGGACCCGCGGTAGGACATGAAGAACATCAGGTCGCCGCGCTTCAGTTGGTGCCAATCGGTTACCACGTCGCCGCGCTCCTTCACATACTCGCCCTGCTTCCTGGAGTCGGAGGGAAGGTCGATGTTCAGCGCCTCCCGGAATATCCATTTCGTAAAGTCGGAACAGTCGAACGTCTTGTCGTTGCTGCGATCGGACCCGAATTCGTACGGGGTCCCCAAATATTTCATGCCCACCGCAATCACTTTCTCGATATCGCCGGAAGCGGTTTGCCCGCCGGAACCCGCATCGGCTTGCTGCGTTCCGCTCGAATCGGAACCGGACTGCGCTCCATTCGAAGCGTTATCCGACTGCGTTCCGCCGGAACCGCCCTCCGACTGCTGCGTATCCCCCGAGACACTTCCGTTTGCACCCGCACCGTTCGCACCATTTGCCGCGTTATCGTTTGCCGAAAAATCGGCGTTGTCTCCGTAGTCGCTATCCGTTTGATTCCGCGTTTTCTCATGATTATTGTAAGAAGACTTCGGCCCCGTTTTCGAGAGCGGCCAACCTTTGACCGCGGCCGACGCCTTAACCGCATGGCCTCCGAAAGCGCCCGCCGCCATTCCGCAAGCGAGCAAAAGCAATCCTAGTCGTTTGATCATACGATCGCACCTCCTATTAGCTTGTATACCTACGCTAACATAGGTGCGCAGTTGAATAAAACCCTCAAAACTTGCCATCGGCGCCCGAAGTCTTGCGGCCGTAGGGCCGCGAGGCGGTAAAGGGACTCGACCCCGGTCTAGGTTCAAAAACGTGCGCGGGTCCGTTATGCCCCAATGTCGTTCCGTTTAGAATGGAAGTGTGAGGTCAAGATCACCGGTTAACGACGCGAGACGCGATCGAAAGCCGGATCAGCGAAAAGAGGTGAGGAACCGTTGAAAAAAGGAAACGGATTGGCCGTCGTACTTATCGTAATTGGCATACTGCTGCTCTTCGGCAAGCTGGGCCACCTGTTCGGCTTTATTATATCGCTTCTCATTCCGGTGCTCGTCATCGGCCTGGGGGTGATGGCATGGCAGAGAGGCAACCGGATCGTCGGGGGCGTCCTCGCGGTGATCGGCGGATTCATGCTGCTGGGCAAGCTGTCCGCGATTATTTTCTGGATCGCCGTGATCGGCTTGATCGTATTCGGAATCTCGATGCTGGGCAAGAAGTCGGCTCGGCCGTAGAGCCAGGATAAGGAGGCAAAGGAATGAGCGTCATCAAACGGGTTCGAGACATGACAGTGGCTACACTGAACGACCGGCTCGAGAAGTCCGAGGATCCGGTTCGCCTGATCGATCAGTTTCTCTGGTCGACCCATCAGGAAATTATCCAAAGCGAGCAGTTGCAACGGCAATACGCCGCTCATACCGATCATTTGCTAAGGCAGTGGAAAGAGGCCGAGCAGTGGAAGGAACGGCGCGAGCAGCAAGCGATGACGGCGCTCAAAGCCGGCGAAGAAGCCGCGGCGAAGCTGGCCCTGCAGGATAAAATGGCCCATGAGGAAAAGGCGGCCCGCTACCGGGAGCTCTACGAGCAAAGCCAAGGAGAGCTGAACGAGCTGGAACAGCTGCTCCAGGAGCTTCGGGAGGAGTACCGCGCCGTTTACGACCGCCGTCAATTTTACGTCGCACGCATGGAGTCGATTCGACTGCAGCAGCGGCTGAACGCCCGGTTCGGATCGGGCGCGGCGAGCAGCCCGGCGACGATGTTCCGCAAGCTGGACGATCGGCTGACCGATCTGGAGCTGGAATCGAAGAGCTTGCGCGACCTGCGCCGGATGGGCCAGGAAATGGTTTATCACGCGGGAACGGTCGTTCACGAAGCGATCGAAAGAGAATTGCAGCAATTGAAGCGCAAACTGCAACAAGGGGGTTAAACGATGCGCAAACTGTATACTTCGTCCCGCGACCGTAAAATATTCGGCGTCTGCGGCGGCCTGGCCGAATACTTCGGCGTCGACGCGACGCTGCTCAGGATTCTGCTGATCGTGGTCGCGGTCTTCTCCGCAGGCTCCGTCGTCCTCGTCTACATTCTCGCCGGATTTATCATCCCTCGCGAGCCGAGCATCGGAGGCTTCGGTTCCGGCCCTTTCGGCGGCGAGCCGGTGCCGCCCCGGAGATGGAGCGGCGGCTATAACGGCTGGACGCCGCCGCAGCAGACGCCGACCTGGACGCCGGGAACGCCGTGGCCGGGACCTTCTTCGGCCCATACCGGCTCGACCGGACCGGCACGGCCGGGACCGGCGCCGTCTCAGGCGGCTCCGGCAAGCGCAGCCGCGCCCGAGCTGGACGCCATGATGGACGATATCGAGAAGAAGGCGCTGAAGCGCGAAATCGAAGAACTGAAAGCCCGCATCTCCAAATTTGAACAACAATCGAAAGGGGAATAACGACCATGGGAGTATTTCAACGCGTAAAGGATATGACGAAAGCTTCGATTCACGAATTGCTGGATAAGCTGGAAGATCCGATCGTCATGCTCAATCAGTATCTCCGCGACATGGAGACGGAAATTCACGAGGCGGAAGTGACCGTCGCGAAGCAGATGGCTTCCGAGCGCCGCCTGAAGCAGCGGCTGGACGAGGCGGCGCGCATCGCCGTCGAACGGGAAACTCAAGCGGAACAAGCGCTGCGCGGCGGCAACGAAGCGATCGCCCGCAAGCTGCTGGAGGAGAAGGTATACTACGATCAGCAAGCGGCCGATCTGTTGGGGCTGCACGAGCAAGCCAGCGCTCAAGTGAGCGAACTGACGACGCAGCTGCATGAAATGAAAGAGGAGTACTACAAGCTTCGCAACAAGCGCAACGAGCTGTCGGCCCGCGCCCAAATGGCCAAAGCCCGCAAACAATTGGCTCAAGCGAGCTCGCTGCATACGATCGAGAGCGGCGGCGCTTCCCGCGGCTTCCAGCGCATGGAAGAGAAGATTTTGCAAATGGAAGCGGAAGCCGACGTCGCCCGCCTGCCGGGTTCGCCGTTCCGCTCCGTGACGACGCCGGTGGATGCCGAGAAAGCTTTCCGCGTCGAACAAGAGCTGGCTGCGCTGAAGAACCGCCTGCAGCCCCCGGTTTCCGCAGAATAACCATTGTGCCGGGCGAAGCGGACGAGCGCGAAACGGCCGTTTGCGGCCAAGGGAAGATATGGTATGCTAACAAAGGTGCGTCCAGGCCCGGGCCATAACGGATTCGTTCCGTTATGGCTTTAGCCGTGAAGCGACAGAGAACGCGCGAGGAGGTGTCGGTCCGACGTGAAGCGAATTTCCAACCATGCTCTATTGTTCATCGGCGCCGGACTTTACCTCGCTCTCGGGGGGCTGGCGGGTTACGCGACGGTCAACGCCATTATTCTTCTCTGGCTCGGAATCGACCGATTCCGCTACGACCGCAACCGGTTCGCCGTCATTCTTATCGTCATCTGCGCGCTGGTGCTGGTCGTCAAGCAGATCGGTCTGATGATCGTGCTCATTCTGATCTCGCTCGGCATTTATTATTTAAAGGCGAAGCCGCATCACACCGGGCCGATCGCCAGAAGGCACCGCTTCATGCTGAACATCAGGCTGGACAGACAGCCGTGGGTGCTGAGGTCGTTCAGTTACTGGCACGCCTTCGGAGAGGTGCGCATGGACTTGTCCATGGCGGTGCCCGAAGAGCGGGAGACGACGATCGTGCTCCAAGGTCTTGTCGGAGACGTCGATTTGATCGTGCCCGAAGATTACGGACTGGAAGTCGAAGCGTCCGTCATGCTCGGGCAAGCGGGCTTGAACAGCCGGATGGAAGGCGGGTTTTTCCACCGGGCGCAGTGGCGCACGCCCGATTATGACGCCAAGGAGCAAAAGGTGAAACTGCAATTATTTTATCTCGTAGGTAATATCAGAATCCGGCCGATCTGAAGGGGGAATGGGAAATGGTATGGCGACATATCGGCGAGTCCGTCTTGTTCTCCCTCGGCGTCGGCATTTTGATCGTTTACTTGCTGCAGAGCCAGGGGCTCGCCGCTCCGTTTCACTCTTGGTCCACGATTGTCAGCTTCGGCTTGTCCGCGGTAGGCGTGCTCATTGTGGCCGGAGCCGCATACGGCTTCTACCGCAGCTATCCGCTCCGCAACCGGATCGACCTGCTCAGGGACGCCATGCTGATGCTGGAGAAGGGGAGCCCGGTTCCGCAGTTGCCGTACATGGGCAAGGACGAAATCGGCCATCTGGCGGAGCAGCTGTCCCGGATCAGCCGCAAGTGGGAAGAGCAGGTGTCGAGCCTGCAGCGGCTGTCGACGAACAATACGGAGCTGGCGGCCAAGGCGCGAATGAGCGCCGTCGTGGAGGAGCGACAGAGGCTTGCCCGCGAGCTGCACGATGCGGTTAGCCAACAGCTGTTCGCCATTTCGATGACGGCGACGGCGGTAGGGCGGACGCTCGATCACGACTTCGACAAGGCGAAGCGCCAGGTCAAGCTGATCGAGGAGATGGCCGCTGTGGCCCAGTCGGAGATGAGAGCGCTGCTGCTTCATCTGCGGCCCGTGCATCTGGAGGGCAAGAAGCTGTCGCAAGCGATCCCGGAGCTCGTGGAAGAGATGCGGGCGAAGGTCGCCATGGAGATTACGCTCGATATGGACGAGGACTTGCAGCTCGGCAAGGGAGTCGAGAATCATCTGTTCCGGATGGTTCAGGAGGCGATGTCCAACACGCTGCGCCACGCGAAGGCGACGAGAATGGACATTGCGCTTCAGAAGCGCGGGGAGACCGTACGGCTCGCGATCAAGGACAACGGCGTCGGCTTCGACGTGCTGGCCAAGAAGCAGACGTCCTACGGTCTGGTCAGCATGGAGGAACGGGTCAACGAGCTGGGCGGCTCTTTGAACGTTGCCAGCGCACCCGGCAAAGGAACGAGAATCGAAATTCGCGTGCCGATCTTAGCGGAAGAGAGAGGGTGGGAAGATGGCGGAGCAGCAGCCGATTCGGGTACTGTTGGTTGACGATCACGAGATGGTGAGAATCGGACTCGCGGCCGTTCTCGACACGGAGGACGGAATCGAGATCGTGGGCGAGGCGGGCAACGGGCTGGACGGCCTTCGTCTGGCCAAAGCCTACAAGCCCGACGTGGTGCTGATGGACCTTGTCATGGAGGGCATGGACGGCATCGAGACGACGCGCAAGCTGCTCGAAGAGCAGCCGGATTGCCGGGTCATCGTCTTGACGAGCTTCCTGGACGACGAGAAGATGTACCCTGTGATCGAAGCCGGGGCGTTCAGCTATCTGCTTAAGACGTCGCGCGCTTCCGAGATCGCCGACGCCATTCGGGCGGCGGCCCGCGGCCAGTCGGTGCTCGAATCCCAGGTCGCCTCCAAGATGATGAACCGGTTCCGCAAGCCTGTCCAGGTGTCCTCCCTCCCTCACGAAGACTTAACGGAACGGGAGATGGAGGTTCTGCAGCTGCTTGCCCAGGGCAAGTCGAACCAAGAGATCGCCGACGAGCTGTTCATCGGCATCAAGACGGTCAAATACCATATGACCAATCTGTTCGGGAAGCTCGGCGTGGAAGACCGCACGCAGGCGGCCATTTACGCGCACCGGCACGGGCTGGCCGAATAATCGAACAGCGGGCGCAGAGCCTGAACGCGGATCGGGAATCCGTTGTTCGGGCTTGCTTTATTTCGTCGGGCCCGCGGTTCTCAAGCTTTGCGGTCGAGCAGAAGGCCGGGCGGGGGCTGCAAGTCGTTCCGCGAGCCGGCTGCGGTGTACGTGACGAAGAGCGGAGCTTCCTCTTCATTCAGGAAAGCCTGTCTGACGGCGGCGGGAACGGGAGGCTCGGAGCGGAAAGGTTGCGCAGGCTGGGCGGCGTTTTTCCTGCGTCTGCGGGATGAAGCAACGGGTTCTTCTTCGATGAACGGAAAAGGAGCATACAAAGGCGGAATCGGCTCGACGGGGGAATTCGTTCGGACGGGACGCCACCACATGCGGCTGCCTCCTTTTCGCATCCGGATTACCATTATTTTACCACAAAAGGGGCGGCGTGAAACGGATTCCCGCTGCCCGCGTTCGGCCGGGACGGCGGCGGCCTGCGGCGGGCAGCGAACGGACGGTAGCGGAAGCGGGCGGATCGATTGCCGCTTACAGCAACAGCACCGCTTCTATCGGCTCCATCGGCAGAACGATGCTCGGGCCCGCTACCGGAGCGAGGCCGAGCGAGCCCCATTCGTTCAGAGGGGCGCCGACATTCTCGGCCGCTTGGCCGGCGCTGTCGCTCCGCACGTTCGCCTTGCGCGGGGCGCGCTTTGCGCCGCCTTTGCGGGCGCGGCGCCGAGCCGGCTTACGGACGGAGTTCGCGGGAGGCGCATTGAACGGGTCGTCTTCAAGGTCTCCGTTCAGCACGACTTTCCCCTTGGAGCAGCCCGTGAGCAGCCCGAAATGCCGGGTGCCGTCGTTCATGACGACGCATACGGGGAGACCCTTGAACGGGAGCAAATGCTCTTCGTCGATGGGCACGTTGGGTTCCAACATAGCTTCCACCCCCTTGGGAAATCATCTAAACCAGTGTATTCACCCGGAGGACGAATGCGTATGGACACGAACCCATTTTGACCGTGGATTCGCCTTCCGAGTCGCTTGCCGGAGCCGATTCTGACAATTGCAAAAAATAGCAATATTCCCCCTTTTGTGTTAAACTACATTACGCATCCAATCCTTTATTCCAAGAAAGATGAGGATCACGATGGACAAAACGATGGACAACGTTACCGCCGAAGGTGCGGTCTATTTCATTTTCGGAGCGACGGGCGACCTGGCCCGCCGCAAGCTGTTCCCCGCCTTGTACAGCCTGTACCGCGAAGGGAAGCTGGGGGATCGTTTCGCGATCGTCGGGCTGGCTCGGCGGCCGCGCACGGTCGAGCAGTTCCGGAACGACGTGCACGAATCGATTCGGGAATTTTGCCGGTACAAGCCGGAAGAGGGGGCCGGCTGGCGCGAATTCGCCGAACGGTTCACCTATCATTCCCTCGACATCGGCAACGTGGA
The DNA here is from genome assembly GCF_000429825.1 of Cohnella thermotolerans DSM 17683. Taxonomy (GTDB): domain Bacteria; phylum Bacillota; class Bacilli; order Paenibacillales; family Paenibacillaceae; genus Cohnella; species Cohnella thermotolerans. The sequence goes on along the minus strand of NZ_KE386968.1, from coordinate 22,329 downwards.
AGGGATGCGCCGGCTAAGCGAGGCGACGCAGGAACTGGAGCGCCGCTACGAAATTCCGGGCAACCGCCTGTTCTACCTGGCGCTGGCGCCGGATCTGTTCGGCACCGTGTCGCGCACCCTTCGCGACGGGGGCATGCTGGACAGCCGGGGCTGGCACCGGCTCGTCATCGAGAAGCCGTTCGGCTACGATTACCCGTCCGCGGAACGGCTGAACGAGGAGATTCGCCAGGTGTTCCGCGAGGACGAAGTGTTCCGGATCGACCATTATCTCGGCAAGGAGATGGTTCAGAACATCGAGGTCATCCGCTTCGCGAACGCCTTCTTCGAGCCGCTGTGGAACAACAACCATATCGCGAACGTGCAGATCACCCTCGCCGAGACGGTCGGCGTCGAGGAGCGCGGAGCGTACTATAACAAGTCCGGCGCGCTGCGCGACATGGTCCAGAACCATATGCTGCAGATGCTTACGATGATCGCCATGGAGCCGCCGAGCCGGTTCGATCCGGAAGACATTCGCGACGAGAAGGTGAAGGTGCTGCGCTCCATCCGGACATTCGCTTCCGGGGACGAAGTGCGCCGCCGCGTCGTTCGGGGCCAGTACACCGAAGGCTTCGCCAAGGGCAAGCCGATCCCGGGCTATCGCCAGGAGGATTCCGTTCCCGCCGATTCGACGACGGAGACGTTTTTCGCGGCGCGTCTGTTCGTGGACAATTTCCGCTGGGCGGGCGTTCCGTTCTATGTCCGGACGGGCAAGCGCCTGCCGGTCAAATCGACGGAGATCGTCATCGAATTCAAGAACGTGCCGAACAATGTGCTGTTCGCCCGCAAGCAAGACCTCCAGCCGAATCTGCTCGTCATTCGCGTCAATCCGATGGAGGGCATCTACATCAAGACGAACACCAAGAAGCCGGGCAACGACATGACCATCCAGCCGGTCGCCATGGAATTCTGCCAAAGCTGCCTCGTCGGCATCAACACGCCGGAAGCGTACGAACGGCTTCTTCACGACGCCGGAAGGGGCGATTCGACCTACTTCACCCGTTGGGACGAGCTGGCCGCCGCCTGGCAGCTGGTCGATCCGATCGCGGCGGCGTGGAGGGAGAGCCCGGACGATCTCGCCTTCTACCCGGCGGGAACCTGGGGACCGGAGGGAGCGGAGGATCTGCTCCGCCAGGACGGCTTTCGCTGGTGGCCGGTGAACGGCCAGGAAGAAGACAACGTCATTTGGGTGACAAATTCGCGAACGTAACGGACCGCGGCGCAAAGGGCAAGGCAAGGCTCAACCAAGCGTTTTGCGCCCGTTTTCGGGCCGAATTTCGTATCGCCGAGCGCAACGACTCTAGCAGGGGGGGTTACGCTCGGCTTCATTTTTGGCTTTACAACGTAACAGTGTTATGTTACATTGTTTTCGAGGACGGTGGTTCAAATGACAGACCGGGATTTGATTTCCAAGAAGGAGCTGCTCGAAATGACCGGTATTTCCTACGGGCAATTGTATCGATGGAAGCGGAAGCAGCTGATCCCGGAGGATTGGTTCATTCGCAAATCCACGTTTACGGGGCAGGAGACCTTTTTTCCGAGGGAGCTTATTCTGGCGAGAATCGACCGAATTTTGAACATGAAGGAAGATTTGTCTCTGGATGAGCTCGCGGGCAAGCTCTCTCCGCTGCTTTACGATATTCGGCTGCGCAAAGACGAACTTATGAAACGTAACATTGTTTCGAAGTTGGTCATCGAGCGTTTTGGGGGCAGGGACCCGGACGAAACGGTGTATTCGTTCGAGCAGACGCTCGCGTTCTACGTGGCGGACCTGCTGCTGCAAACGGGGGAGATGAGCCTGGACGAGGCGGAAATGCTGATCCGGGCGATGAAGGAACATTTTCCGAAATTCGAGGGCAAACCGTGCGAGCTGCTCTTTGTCCGGAAGATGGGAGTCTCGACGTTTCTGCTCGTCTCGCTTCCTTCCGAAGTTTACTTCGAGAGCGGGACGAAGCTGGTCCACCGGCTGAACATGGCGGAATGCGTGGAGCAACTGCAAATCAAGCTAAATTAGGAGGCGACGTCATGGAGCGGGATACGCGGGATACAAGGCCCGATTTGAGCATTAACGGAGTCGGAAGCGCGGCGGGAGGCGAATACCGGCATGTGAGCATCGACGGCGTCTGCAAGGTGCAGGCGGATATCGCCTCCGACTCGTTCCGGGTGAACGGCCATACGACCGCCAAGGGCAGCATCCGGACCGGAAGATTCGATTGCAACGGCAGGTTGAACGTCGAAGGCGGACTGCATGTCGCCAGCGCCCGAATCGACGGCATGATCCGGGTGGACGGTCCGGTGAGCGGGGAACAGATTACGGTGCACGGGATGTTGAATTGCGGAGCGGATTGCGAGGCCGAGCGGTTCGAGATGAGAGGGTTGTTCGAAATCAAAGGACTGCTGAACGCGGGCGCGATCGAAGTTCGCATGCACGGCAGATGCGAGGCGCGGGAGATCGGCGGCGAGAAGATCCGGATCGTCAAAGGAGCGGAAGGCCGGTGGAACCGGCTGCTGCAGTGGGCGATTCCGAAGTTGGGCGCCCATTTGGAGGCCGACCTGATCGAAGGGGACGATATCGAGCTGGAGGATGCGGTGGCTGCCGTCGTGCGCGGCAACCGGGTCGTCATCGGCAAAGGCTGCAAAGTCGGCAAAGTCGAATACCGGACCGAGCTCATCCAGCATCCGCAGGCGAAGGTGCAGGACCGGATTCAGGCATAAGGACGGCTGCGGGAAAATAAGGAACGTACGAGGAGGATTCGCGCCATGAGCGGGGATTTGAGACTGATCGGCACGACGCAATCGAACGGGGGGAAGTTCGGGCGCGTCAAAATCGTCGGCGAGAACGAACTCGCCGGGCGAACGGAATGCGAGTCGTTCGCCTGCACCGGCACGTCGCGGATCAAAGGCGATCTGGAGGCGGGCAGCGTTAAATTGACCGGCGAATTGAGAGTGGAGGGCCGTCTGGCTTTACGAAGGGGGACGATGACCGGGGAAGCGGACATTCGGGGCAATTGCCGGGGAGAGCACTTGAAGATGACGGGACAGCTTAAAGTGCAAGGCGATCTCGAATGCGAAACCTGCCGGATCAGCGGCGCCGCGACGGTCGGGGGGCTGATCAGCGCGGAACGGGTCGAGCTGCGCATGCACGGGCCTTCCGAAGCGAAGGAGATCGGCGGGGGAACGATCACGGTCAAACCGAGCCGGGTGTTGTCGATCAAGCGGATGTTTGCTGCCGGGTATGCTGGCGGTCTGACGGCCGACTTGATCGAAGGCGACCGTCTCGACCTGGAGTATACGAACGCGCGGGTCGTTCGGGGGAACCAGGTGCGGATCGGTCCCGGCTGCACCATCGGCCGCGTCGAATACCGCGGATCGCTTAACCGAAGCAAGAGCGCAACGATCGGGGAGGAAGAGAAGATCGATTGAGGCGCCGCAGCGCGAATGGATCATACACCGAAATCAATTGGAGGAGGATTCGAGAATGGCATTGCAGAAAAACCGTCTCGGGTTTATTCTGGCCGGGCTGATGCTCGGCATTTTCGTCGCGGCCATCGACAATACGATCGTGGCGACGGCGATGGGAACGATCGTCTCGGAGCTCGGCGGTCTCGACAAGTTCGTCTGGGTGACGTCGGCTTACCTCGTTACCGAAATGGCGGGCATGCCGATCTTCGGCAAGCTGTCGGATATGTACGGGCGCAAACGGTTTTTTATCCTGGGCATCTTCCTGTTCCTGCTCGGCTCCGTCCTGTGCGGAACGGCGACGAATATCGTCGAGCTGAGCATCTACAGAGCCATCCAAGGCATCGGGGGCGGGGCGCTCATGCCGATCGCCTTCACCATTCTGTTCGATGTCGTTCCGATGGAAAAAAGAGGCGGAATGTCCGGCATCTTCGGCGCGGTATTCGGCGCTTCGAGCTTGTTCGGACCGCTTCTGGGCGCTTATATCGTCGATCATATCGACTGGCGCTGGATTTTCTACATCAACCTTCCGCTTGGGCTGGTCGCGCTCTTCTTCATCTTGTTCTTCTACAAGGAGTCGCTGGAGCACGCCAAGCAGAAGATCGACTGGTGGGGAGCGGTGACGCTCGTCGGCGCGGTCGTCTGCCTCATGTTCTCGCTGGAGCTGGGAGGTCAGGAATATGCTTGGGATTCCGTCCAGATCCTCTCGCTGCTTGCCGCCGCGGCCGTTCTGTTCGCCGCGTTCCTGCTCGTGGAGCGCAAAGCGGAGGAGCCGATTATCTCCTACGGCATGTTCCGCCGCCGGCTGTTCGCGTCGAGCACGATCATCGGCATGTTCTACGGGGCCGGCTTCATTACCTTCGCCATGTACATTCCGATCTTCGTGCAAGGCGTAAACGGCGGCTCCGCTACGAATTCGGGCCTCATCCTGCTGCCGATGACGCTGAGCTCGGTCTTTGCGTCGCAGCTCGGCGGGTTCCTGTCCGCCAAAACTTCGTACCGCAACATCATGATCGGGTCCGCCCTCATTTTCATCCTCGGGACGTTCCTGCTCAGCACGCTCACCCCCGACACTTCGAGATGGCTGCTCACGATCTATATGATCGTTGCCGGGTTCGGCATCGGCTTCTCCTTCTCGGTGCTCGGCATGGCCAGCATGCACGGCTTCGACGCGCGCCAGCGGGGCTCGGCGAGCTCTACGATGTCGTTCGTCCGTTCGCTCGGGATGACGGTCGGCCTGACGATCTTCGGCATTCTGCAGCGCAACGAGCTGACGTCGAAGCTGGCGAGCGCGTTCGGCGGGTCTTCCGGCGGCGCTCCGGGCGGCCGTTCGTTCGGCGACATTCGCGAGTCGCTGTCGTCGGAGAAGCGGGCGGCCATTCCGAAGGAAATTCTGGGCAAAATTATCGATTCGATGTCCTCGTCGATCACGACGATGTTCCTCTGGGCGCTCGTTCCGGCGGTTCTCGCGCTGGTGGCAGTATTGTTCATGGGTAAGGAGCGGTTGCAGCTTCCCGCGAAGGGGGCGAAAGGCGCGTCTCCCGAACGCGGTGCGAAGCCGGAGTTCGGAGGCCGTTGAGCGGTCCGGCTCCCCGCCCTTTCGTCGGCTGCGACGGGGCGTGGATTTTTTTGCGGACGCGGACGCCACTGACCCGCGTCGAGCCTGCCGCCGCCGCAACAAGGCCAAAAAATGGCCTTGCCGAGCTGCGTCGAGCCTGGCGCCGCCCGAACAAGGCCAAAAAATGGCCTCGTTGAGCCGCGCCAAGCTCCCTCCGCCGCAACAAGGCCAAAAAACGGCCTTGTTGAGCCGAGCCGAGCCTGCCGCCACCCGAACAAGGCCAAAAAATGGCCTTGCCGAGCTGCGTTGAGCCTGCCGCCGCCCGAACAAGGCCAAAAAATGGCCTCGTTGAGCCGCGCCAAGCTCCCTCCGCCGCAACAAGGCCAAAAAATGGCCTTGCCGAGCTGCGTCGAGCCCCCCTCCGCCCGAACAAGGCCAAAAAACAGCCTTGCCGAGCCGCGCCAAGCTCCCTCCGCCGCAACAAGGCCAAAAAATGGCCTTGCCGAGCTGCGTCGAGCCCCCCTCCGCCCGAACAAGGCCAAAAAACAGCCTTGCCGAGCCGCGCCAAGCTCCCTCCGCCGCAACAAGGCCAAAAAATGGCCTTGCCGATCCGCGCCAAGCTCCCTCCGCCGCAACAAGGCCAAAAAATGGCCTTGCCGAGCTGCGTCGAGCCCCCCTCCGCCGCAGCAAGGCCCAAAAACGGCCTTGCCGAGCTGCGTCGAGTCCCCCGCCGCCGCAGCAAGGCCAAAAAATGGCCTTGCCGAGCTGCGTCGAGCCCCCCTCCGCCGCAGCAAGGCCCAAAAACGGCCTTGCCGAGCTGCGTCGAGTCCCCCGCCGCCGCAGCAAGGCCAAAAAATGGCCTTGCCGATCCGCGTCGAGCCCCCCCGCCGCCCGAACAAGGCCAAAAAACAGCCTTGCCGAGCCCCGCCAAGCTCACGGACGACTCAAAGGACAATCACAGAGCGACCGAATAGACAGCGGACTCTCGGAGTGAAATCGTCCGAAGGCCCTCCGGCGGGCGAAGAAGCACGAACAAGCGTGAAGGAGCTCCCAATTATTTTCCGATTCATATTCAGTTCACATTTCCCCCTTATTGTCGAGAAGGACTTGAATGGAAAAGAGGCGAAACAGGTGGTTTATGCCAAAGAAAACAACAAAACGTTAGTGCTGATCGGTCTGCTGATCGGCTTGATCTTCGCGGAGCTGGACGAAACGGTCGTCTCCACGGCGATGCCGACGATTATTCGCGACCTGCACGGCTTGTCGCTGTACGGATGGGTGGCCGGCATCTACATGCTGGCGGTCACGATGTTCATGCCGATTCTCGGCAAGCTCGCAGATTTGTACGGGCGCAAGCGCGTCTACCTGTTCTGCGTCGGGCTGTTTATCGCCGGTTCGATCGTCTGCGGGCTTGCGCCGTCGATGACGGTGCTGCTGATCGGCAGAGGGATTCAAGGCATTGGCGCCGGCGGGTTGATGCCGCTGGCAATGGTCATTCTCGGCGATACGTATCCGCTGGAGCAGCGGGCCAAAATCCAGGCGATGATCGGCCCCGTCATGTTCCTGCCCCAATTGCTCGGCCCGACCGTCGGCGGCTATATCGTCGACCATGTGAGCTGGCACTGGGTGTTCCTGATCAACATTCCGGTCGGCCTTCTGGCCGCGGCGGTGCTGTCCGTCGGCATGCGCGAAGCGAGAGGCGAAGAGAAGCGGTCGATCGACTGGGCCGGCGCCTTCACGATGATGCTCGGCTTGCTGTCGCTGCTGTTGGCGCCGGTGCTGATCGACAACCGGGACCTCAGTTGGTCGTCTCCCTGGATTATCGGCTTGCTCGCGCTGTCCGCGCTGCTGTTCGCTCTGCTCGTCTGGATCGAGAAGCGGGCGAAGGAGCCGCTCATTCCGCTGCACCTGTTCAAGAACCGCACCGTCGTCGTCTTGTCGCTGTTCGTCTTCGTCTTGATGATGGGGCTCATGGGCGGCATCTCGTCGTTCCCGTTCTTCGCCCAGAACGTTATGGGGCTGACGCCGACCGCTTCCGGCTATCTCAATCTGGCGTTCATGGCCGGTGCGATTCCGGCGAGCATTTTGATCGGATTCCTGATTACCCGCATCGCTTACCGCAACCTGTTCATCGTCTCGTTCATCCTGCCGATTATCGGCGTCTACCTGCTCACCCGGGTCAACGTCGATACGACAGTCCTCTACATCATCGTGACGTTCGTCATCACGGGCGTCGGCATGGGCGCGCTGTTCGGCGGCGACAACCTGATCGTGCAGGAGTCGGTCGACAAGGAGCATAGCGGCGTCGCGCTGTCGACCGTCCAGTTGTTCCAATCGATCGGGATCACGATCGGCATGAGCGTCTTCGGCAGCTTGCTGGCGAACCATATCAAGAGCGGCGTCTTGGAGCTTCGCGATCAGCTTCCGGAAGGAACGGCGGACACGATTGCCAAGGGAGGCATCCCCAAGGGGCTGGATCCCGGCGTGACGGAGAAGGTGCAGGTGGCGTTCTCCCATGCGTTCCAGAACATTTTCACCATCGGGCTTTGCTTCGCCGTCGCCGCCTTCGTCATCGTCTGGTTCCTGAAGAAGGAAGTGCTGAAGAAGAAGGAAGACAAAGGCGAAGACCAAGGAGCTCAAGCGCTTCAGGCGGAAGCCTGAGATCGTCCGACGGACAGATCGCCCATTCCCGGCTCGCGTTCCCCTACTTGCGGAACAATGTGCTATAATGGAAGCTGCCATTTTCCTAAGGAAGGGAACTTCAAAACGATGAATCAAACGCTGCGCGAAGAACTGAAGCATGAAGTGGCGAGACGCCGCACCTTCGCGATTATTTCCCACCCCGACGCGGGGAAAACGACGCTGACCGAGAAGCTGCTGCTGTTCGGCGGCGCCATCCATATCGCAGGCTCCGTCAAGGCACGCAAAGCCGCCCGCCACGCGACGAGCGACTGGATGGAGATCGAGAAGCAGCGGGGCATCTCCGTCACTTCTTCGGTTATGCAGTTCGAATATGCCGGCAAGCACGTGAACATTCTCGATACGCCGGGGCACCAAGACTTCAGCGAAGACACGTACCGGACGCTGACGGCCGCGGACAGCGCCGTCATGCTGATCGACGTCGCCAAAGGCGTCGAGGCGCAGACGATCAAGCTGTTCCAGGTGTGCGCGAAGCGGGGCATTCCGATCTTCACGTTCATCAACAAGCTCGACCGGGAAGGGCGGAACCCGTTCGAGCTGCTGGAAGAGATCGAGCGGGTGCTCGGCATCCGCTCGGTGCCGATGAACTGGCCGGTCGGCATGGGCCGCGAGCTGTGCGGCGTTTACGATAGAATGAAGAAGCAGGTCGAGCTGTTCAACGGACACGATCATTCGACGATCGAAGTGCGGAAGGTGGACGATTACAACGACCCGCTCATTCGTCAGATGGCCGGAGACTATCTGGCCGACCAGCTCTCCCAGGATTGCGAGCTGCTCGACGTGGCGGGCGACCCGTTCGACTACGACAAGGTGATGAGCGGGCAGCTGACGCCGGTGTTTTTCGGCAGCGCCGTCAACAACTTCGGCGTGCAGACGTTCCTCGAGAACTTCCTGCAGCTGGCTCCGCCGCCGACGTCCCGCAAGAGCACCGAAGGCGAGATCGAACCGGAGAACGAGAAGTTCTCGGGCTACATTTTCAAAATCCAGGCGAACATGAACCCGGCGCACCGCGACCGGCTGGCGTTCCTGCGCATCTGCTCCGGGAAGTTTCAGCGGGGGATGAGCGTGCGCCACGTCCGCGCCGGCAAGGAGATCAAGCTGTCGCAGCCGCAGCAGTTCCTGGCGCAAGACCGCGAGATCGTCGATACGGCCTACCCGGGCGATATCATCGGCCTGTTCGATCCCGGCATCTTCCGCATCGGCGATTCCCTGAGCGAAGGGAGCAGCGTCACGTTCGACGAGCTGCCGACGTTCTCGCCGGAGATTTTCTCGAAGGTGTCCGTCAAGAACGCCCTTAAGCATAAGCAATATTTGAAAGGGCTGGATCAATTGACGGAGGAAGGCATGGTTCAGGTGTTCCGCTCGACCGGCCCGTTCGAGGATACGTATCTGGGCGTTGTCGGGCAGCTGCAGTTCGACGTCTTCGAATACCGGATGAAGAACGAGTACGGGGTCGACATTCAGCTCGCCCGCACGCCGTTCCAGTTCGCCCGCTGGATCGTCGCCGACAAGGTGGACCCGGCGAAGTTCCGCATCAACTCCACGCTCGTTAAGGACAAGAACGACAACTACGTCGCGCTGTTCGAGAACGAGTACGCCATGCGCACCGCGATGGAGCGGATGCCGGAAGTGCAGTTTTTGGAGACGGCTCCTTAATACCGGCGTTTTCGCCGGCCGTAAACCGCAGCTCTCGACGAGAGATTGCGGTTTTGCTTTTGCGGCTCGGTATAGGGAGAGCAGGTCGCACCCGGAGGGAAGGTCGGTATAGGGAGAGCAGGTCGCACACGGAGGGAAGGCCGGTATGGAGCGCAACCCGGCTAGGTGTCTGCCGGCACCCTCCCTGGCGCTGCAGTCTCCGTTTTTCGCATTTGTAGGCTTATCCCCTCTGCTCAGGCAAGCGGCCGTTCCGTGAGTCGAATGTTCTGCCCGCGGGTAATGGGAGGAGGAACATTCATTCCCTCTGAGGCAAGGGGATCAGCCTAAAAATGGGGAGAATCCGGCTATGCCTCGCCGAAGAGTACCGGGCAGGGCTGCGTTACGAACTGAGCTGCGGGGACAAGCCTCTAAACAAGCTGCATGCTTCTATATGCAACCATTTCTGGCTCTCGTTCGTCAACTACTTAGAAGGCGTTGTCGGGGGACAAGAACAGGCAACTTAGAAAAGATGGTGATGGTATGAAAAAATGGATCGCAATCATCGCGTCGTTGGTCGTTCTCCTCTTCGCCGGCTACAAGGTCGGCATGAATTACGTGTCCGATAAGGTGATGGACAAGCTGCAGAATCAGATCGTATCCCCGGAAGAAGTCGAGGAACTGAAGAAGGACCCGGAAATTCAAAAGATTATCAAGCAGCAGTTCACGGAAGACGAAGTGAAGAAGCTTCTTCCGCAGGCGGACGTCCAGGGGCCTTCGGCCTCGTCGGAAGCAGCGGCGGAAGCTTCCCCTTCCAAATCGGGGCAGGCCGGCGCCAAGCCGGGTTCGTCGACAACCGCCAAGCCGGGTTCGCCGGCAGCCGCCAAGCCGGATTCTTCCTCCTCCGCGCCGGTTAAGGCGTTGACCCGCAAGCAGGCGGAAGATTTGGTGATGAGCAAGTTCTCGATCGGCGAGCTGAAGAAGATGGCGGACATGGCCAAAGACGGCTTGTCGGACGAGGAAAAGGAAGAGATCAAAGCGAAGCTGAAATCGAAGCTTACGGACGAAGAGTACCAAGAGCTGAAGGTGACGGCGCTCATCGAAATGTTGAAGAAGGACGCCTAAGCGCGTCCTTCTTGCATTACAGTCGTTACGAAGCCGGGCCGCGCCGGAAATCGGTGGACCCCCGGACGATCAGCTCCGAATCGACTTTGAACACGCGCTTGTCGCTGAAGGCGTCCTCGTTCAACTGGTCGATGAGCTTCTCGGCGATGACGGCGCCCATGGCGTATTTCGGCTGGTTCACCGTGCTGAGCGTCGGCGTCAAATATTTGCTGATCCGGTTGTTGTCGACCCCCACGACGGCGATCTCCTCCGGAATGCGGATGCCGGCTTCCCGGCACGCTTTGTAGACGCCGAGCGCCATCTCGTCGTTGGCCGCGTACACGGCCGTAAACTTCACCTTCTTGTCGAGCAGCCGCTTCATGGCTTCGTAGCCGCCGGACTCGTTGAAATTGCCGTTCTCGACAAGCTCCGGCCGGAACGGAATTTGATGCTCCTTCAACCCTTTCAAATAGCCTTCCAGCCGCTCGAAGCTGTCGACCGCTTCCGCGTAGCCGCTCAGGAAGACGATGTCGCGATGGCCGAGGCCGACCAGATGGTCGACGACCTGCTTCGAGAACTTCACATTGTCCGTATAGATGCACGGAATTTCCGCATGCTCGATGTGGCGGCCGATGACGGCGATGGCGTACCCCTTGTCCGAGTACCGGACGATCTCCTCGTCCGGCAGGGCCGGAGTCGCCAGAATCATGCCGTCCACGGTCCGGCTCATGAGCAGATTCAAATACTCGAGCTCCTTCTCCTTCTGGTTCTCGGCGTCGCAGATGATCACCCGGTATTTGCGGGAGTAGGCCATGTTCTCGATCCCTTTGATGATTTCCGCGAAATAGGAGGAATTGACGTCCGGCACGATGACGCCGATCGTCATCGATTTCTGGGAGCGGAGGTTCTTGGCGACGTCGTTGCGGTGGTAGCCGAGATCGGCGATCGCCTGGTTGACCTTCTCCCTCGTCTTCGATTTTACGTAGGAATTGCCGTTGAGCACGCGCGACACGGTCGCCGGCGAGACGCCCGCTTTGTTCGCCACGTCGACAATTTTAATATCCATAGGCACTCTCAACTTTTCTCCAAAATGTAATTGACATGGGTCCGTTACTAAAACTATAATTCAAACTGAAATCGATTTCAAGATGAACGCGTCGATGAGCGAATAAGAAGCGGCACGGCTGCCGGGCCCCCGTGGGCTCGAAAAGGTTTGTTTAACGCGACCGCCCGAAGGAGTCGGGCTTGCGGATCGAATGGGGGAGGTATGGCCGGACAGATCTCAATATCGGAACGAGCAAATAGGAAATCGATTTCAGAAAAATGAGTATCGAAAATGGCTGACCGATTGGTTGAGCCTAGAAGCTTGAAAGCCTGAAAGCCTGAAGTATCCTTCATTCGGATCGATTCGGAGGTGCCCCCAATGGCGAGCTTTATTAGGGAGCTGGCGAAAAACCGGGTCATGTTCCTTATGATCGCGCCCGCGCTGTTGTTCTTCGCTTTGTTCAGCTACATACCGATGATCGGCGTCTACTATGCTTTCACCAACTACAGCTTCGACGGCGGCTTGTTCGGCAGCCCGTTCGTCGGCTTCGACAATTTCCGGTTTCTGTTCGAATCGGGGCAATTAGTGACCCTTACGCGGAACACGGTGCTCTATAACCTCGTCTTCATTCTGCTCGGCAATTCGCTTCAACTGATCTGCGCCATCTTCCTCGCGGAGCTTCCCGGCAAGCTGTTCAAGAAGACGACGCAGTCGGTCATGTTCCTTCCGTACTTCATTTCATTCGTTCTTGTAGGCGCTTTCGTCCTTAATTTGTTCAGCTCGGAGAACGGGGTCGTTCCCACCTTGCTGGAGCAGCTGGGCTTTCCGCCTTACGATTTCTACATGCATACCGCGCCTTGGAAATATATCATCGTCTTCTTCCACGTCTGGAAAGGGCTCGGCTACGGCACGGTCATCTATCTGGCCGCGATTATGAGCATCGGGGACGAATATTACGAAGCCGCCAAGATCGACGGCGCGAACATCTTCCAGCGCGTCCGGCGCATTACGATCCCGATGCTGGTGCCGACGTTCATCCTGCTCATTCTGCTCAGTCTCGGCGGCATTTTGAAAGGACAATTCGATTTGTTCTACCAGATCGTCGGCCAGAACGGCATGCTGTTCGACTCGACGGACATCATCGACACCTACGTCTACCGTTCGCTCGCGGTCAACTTCGATATCGGCATGGGCACCGCGGCGGGGCTGTTCCAGTCGCTCTTCGGGCTGATCCTCGTGCTCGGGGTGAACTACATCATCCGCAAGACGAACGAAGATTACGCGTTATTCTAGGAGGCGGCGGCTTTGAAAATCAAGACGGAAAAATCGACCCTGGTGTTCAACGCGGCGGCTTACGTCTTTCTGACGCTGTTATCGCTGCTCTGCCTGCTTCCGTTCCTCGTGATTATCACAGGGTCGCTTACCCCCGAGACGGAGATTATCGCCGAAGGCTTCAAGCTCATCCCGAACCGCTTCTCCTTCGACGCCTACCGGGCAATGTTCACGAACCCGATCCAAATTTACCGGGCGTACGAGGTGACGATTCTCGTCACGGTCGTCGGGACGATCGCCGGCCTGATGCTCACCTCGATGGCGGGCTACGTCCTGTCGCGCAAAGACTTCAAATACCGCAACGGGCTGTCGTTCTACATCTACTTTACGACGCTGTTCAGCGGCGGGCTCATTCCCTGGTACATCCTGATCGTTAACTACCTGAACATGAAGGACAGCTATTTGGCCCTTGTCGTGCCGGGGCTGCTCAGCGCCTGGAATCTCATTTTAATGAAAAACTTTATGAAATCGATTCCAGATTCCATCGTCGAATCGGCCAAAATCGACGGAGCGGGCGACTTCGCCATCTACCTGAAGCTGATCCTTCCGTTGTCCACGCCCGGGCTGGCGACGATCGGGCTGTTCATGGCGCTGGCCTACTGGAACGACTGGTTCACCGCCAACCTGTTCATTACGACTGAGAGCAAGTTCCCGCTGCAATTCCTGCTGTACAAAATTTTGGCAAGCGCTTCCGTACTCAAAACGAGCATCGCGGGCAACCTCTCGCCCGACTTCAAGCCGCCGACGGAGACGCTCAAGATGGCGACCGCCGTCGTCGTCACCGGGCCGATCATCCTGCTTTATCCGTTCCTGCAGCGCTTTTTTGTCAAAGGGCTGACGGTCGGAGCGGTCAAAGGTTAGAACCGGATTGCCGGCTAACATATCATTTATCCATTTTAGGGGGATGCACATGAAAACGATGCGCGCGAAATGGCTAACGGCGGTCGTGCCGCTTACCTTGACCGCAGCGCTCATGAGCGCATGCAGCGGCGGCGGAAACTCGAACGAAGGGGCGTCGAACACGCCGGCCGGCGGCAGCTCGCCCGCCGCGGGAACCGAGGCGGCCGACCCGGGCAAGCCGGACACGTCCAAGAAAGTCGAGCTCGTCTGGTATTTGCTGGGCGACGCCCATCCGGATACGCCCAAGGTGCTTGCCGAATGGAACAAGATGCTCGAGAAAGATTTGAACACGACGGTCAAATTGAACTTTACCTCCTGGAACGAATGGCAGAGCAAATACAACCTGCTGCTGGCCTCCGGCGAGAAGGTCGATATGCTGTTCGCCTCGAGCTGGGCCGACTTCTATAAATACGCCAAGCAAGGCGCTTTCCTCGACCTGACCGATCTGCTTCCGACCTACGCGCCGCAGACGTGGCAGGAGGTGCCGAAGGAGGACTGGAACACGGCGACGGTCGGCGGCAAAATTTACGCGGTGCCGAATACGAACCCGGAATATACGCCGAACGGCCTCGTGTACCGGGAAGACTGGCGCGAGGAGCTGAACCTGCCGGAGATCAAGGATTTGGATTCGATCGAAGCGTATTTGGACGGCGTCAAGAAAAACAAGCAAGGCGTCACCCCGATCGGCGGCAAGGCGTGGAACGAAGTATATACGCTGTTCCAGGACTACTACGACTTCAAAATTTACGGCGGCGAGAGCAGCGTCATCGCCTCCACGTCCTACGACCATCCGCGCGATATCGTCGCCTATCCGTTCACGACGCAATTCGAGGAATTCGTTAAACGGATGAAGACGTGGGCGGACCGAGGCTTCTGGGCGTCCAACACGCTCTCTTCGCAGACGGAAGCGGGCGACCTGATCAAAGCCGGCACGGGCGCCGTCTACTGGCGCAACGCTCCGGGCGCGGGCGGCTTCATTACGGACGTCTCCAAGACGAATCCGGATATCAAGCTCGGCTACTTCCCGTTCACCCGATTCCATAATTACGCCATCCCGACGCTGCCGATGGCGAACGCCATGGCCGTTCCGAAGAGCGCGCAGAACCCCGAGCGTTCCCTCATGGTGCTCGACAAGCTGCGCAACGATCCGACGTACTTCCGCCTGATGACGTACGGCATCGAAGGCACCCACTATTCGCTCGACGCCGACGGCAAGACGATCATTACGCCTCCGGCGGGCGTGACGGTCGGGAAGGATTGGAAAAACTACGACATCGCCAGCTGGGGCTGGCGCTACAAGCCGAACATGCTCGCCACGAAAGGCGGATGGGCAGGCATGGACGCGCTGAACGCCGAATTCGCGGCGGAGAGCAAGCCGAACATTTTCGACCCGATCACGATGGATTACGCGCCCGTCAAGGCGCAGCAAGCCGCGGTCAACCAGGTCATCAAGCAATACGGCCAGCCGCTCATGATGGGACTCGTGGCCGATCCGGAGAAGGCGCTCGAGACGTACCGCAGCAAGCTGAAAGCGGCGGGCGTGGACAAATTGCTGGAATATGTGAAAGAACAGGCCAACGCTTATTTCGACGAGAAAGGCATTCAATAAACGAACGGGGTCAGACGATGAACATTTGGTTGACGACGGTGGACGGGAGCAAGCTGCTGGAGCGGGAAGCGGCGGAGGGAAGCGGTGCCGATCGGCCTTGCGAGAAGGAGATTCGGATCGACGAGAGCGCCGTCTATCAGCGGATGGAAGGGTTCGGCGCCTCGTTCACCGACGCTTCCGCCTGGCTCGTTCACGAGAAGCTCGGTCCCGAGGCGAGGAAGTCGGTCATGCGCAAGCTGTTCGACCGGGAGGAAGGCATCGGCCTTACGCTGCTTCGCCAGCCGATGGGCGCTTCCGATTATACGACGAAGCTTTACAGCTACGACGACGTGCCGGAAGGTGCCGAGGATTTCGCGCTTGAGCGGTTTACGATTGAGCACGACCGGGCGTACATCCTCCCGCTGCTGCGGGAAGCGATGGCGCTCAGCCCGAAGCTGACGGTCATGGCGTCGCCCTGGAGTCCGCCGGGTTGGATGAAGACGTCGGGGCGAATGATCGGCGGCACGCTGCGTCCGGAATGCTATGGGGCATACGCTCGGTATTTTACGGCTTTCCTGAAGGCTTACGAGGCGGAGGGCGTCCCGGTCCGGTATGTGACGGTTCAGAACGAACCCGGCTACGAGCCGAAGGAGTATCCGGGCATGATCATGACGGCGGAGGAACAAATCGCGTTCATCCGCGATCACCTGGGACCGACGCTTGAAGCAAGCGGTCTGGATACGCGCATTCTGTGCTACGATCACAATTGGGATATAACCGAGTATGCCATGAAGGTGCTCGGAGATCCGGAATGCTCGCGCTACGTGGCGGGTACGGCCTGGCATTGCTACGGCGGCGAGCACGAGGCGATGTCCGTCGTCGGCCGGGCGTTCCCCGACAAGGAAATCTGGTTCACGGAAGCTTCCGGAGGGCAGTGGATTCCGCCGTTCCGCGAAGCGTTCCTGACGCAGATGAAGCATATCGTTCGCAGCGCCCGCAACGGGGCCAACTCCGTCGTCTGGTGGAACGTCGCCCTCGACGAGCGCAACGGGCCTTCCGTCTTGTCCAACAGCACGTGCCGCGGGCTGGTGCGCATCGACACGCAGACGCTGGAAGTCGTCTATAATCTGGACTATTACACGATGGGCCATATCAGCAAGTTCGTGGAGCCCGGCGCGCGCCGCGTCGAATCGCCCGACTGGCCGGACGATCTGGAGACGGCGGCTTTCCGCAATCCGGACGGCTCCGCCGTGCTGATTGTCACCAACCGGCTGCCGCAAGAGCGGGAAGTCCGCTTCGTCCGCGGGGGCGACGCATGCGTCTACCGATTGCCGGGAGAGGCTGCGGTAACGGTGAAGTGGCCGCCGGGAACATAAAGATGATGGCCGCCTTCGCGATTGGCGAGGCGGCGGGCAGGAGGGCCGGCGTGGCGAACGCCGGTCTTTTTGCGCGTTGCGGTTGTTTGGCGGATTGAACGTAAAGTAGAGAAGGCCTATGTTCAATCTACGCTCCCGCGCGGGGAGCGACATCAAAACCGCAACATAGTTATCGATGTCTCTCAGTTTCAATCCACGCTCCCGCGCGGGGAGCGACTGACAACCCCATTAAAGAGGCTTAGGAAAGCCATGTTTCAATCCACGCTCCCGCGCGGGGAGCGACTGACGTATCCAGTAAACTTAAAGCGGCAGCTGACGTTTCAATCCACGCTCCCGCGCGGGGAGCGACGATCAATGTGCCTTGCGGCATTAACGTAAGATGACCGTTTCAATCCACGCTCCCGCGCGGGGAGCGACGGCGTATCTTTCACGACTCGTTGAAGCCCGGAGGTACTGTTTCAATCCACGCTCCCGCGCGGGGAGCGACGTTGCCGATTGGGCGGCAGGGTGATGAAAAACGGGTTTCAATCCACGCTCCCGCGCGGGGAGCGACTCGACTGGCGCGG
>NZ_KE386968.1:0-4029 GCF_000429825.1 Cohnella thermotolerans DSM 17683 | reverse complement strand
GTTTCAATCCACGCTCCCGCGCGGGGAGCGACAGCTTGCAGAAAAGGCCTTGCGCAGCAAGGGAATTGAGCGATTTTTCGCGAACCTCCAATTTGAAGAAGCAAGGAAGCGGCTCAAATGACGTAAAATTCCCAAAGCTGCAGTTCTGACAAGGAGTGCGAACCTCCCGGGAAAATCATGTGCACTTGGGGTTCGCACCATTCTTTTCTCCATATGGTAACATATAAAGGGCGAAAGCTCACACCAATCTCCACAATTCTTCTTCATCCGCCTGCAATCCTTTATTGCGGCTGCCGATTCGGAAAGGGCGCGTACCCAGCTTTCCCTCTACTCTTCCAAAACCTATTTTAATCTTCGCTTTCGGAGGCTATGATAGGAGTACTCTTGTAACGCTTGAGCCGGCTCCGCTCTGACGCCGGATTCGATGCGGGGACATCGTCAACCAAATTTCGCAAGCTTTAACTACAACGACACGCCAAATTGGGGGAGGCTTATCATAAAATGTCAAGCAGACGATGGATTCGGGGAGGACATGTCGTTCTCCCCAACGAGACCGTTGAAGCGGATGTGGCGATTGCGAACGGGCGAATCGACATCATTGCGCCGCCGGGTGCGGCTTCCGCCGATCCGGAATCGATAAATGCGATCGACGCGACGGGCGCTTGGGTGCTGCCGGGGCTGGTCGACATTCATTGCGACGCCATCGAGAAGGAGGTCGAGCCTCGGCCGAACGCGCTTTTCCCGCTGGACATGGCCTTCCTTCAATTCGAGCGCAAGCTGGCGCTGCACGGCATTACGACGATGTTCCACTCGCTGTCGCTGGGCGTCGGTCTCAGCATTCGCGGGGAGAAGCTGATGGAGGAGCTGATCCGCTTCATCGCCGCAAGCCGGTCGGAACGGGCAATGATCCGCCATCGGGTGCATTTGCGCTACGAAGTG
Organism: Cohnella thermotolerans DSM 17683; assembly: GCF_000429825.1. Classification (GTDB taxonomy): domain Bacteria; phylum Bacillota; class Bacilli; order Paenibacillales; family Paenibacillaceae; genus Cohnella; species Cohnella thermotolerans. The sequence continues at coordinate 3,090 of NZ_KE386968.1, read as the reverse complement.
TCGTACTTGACGGGGATGCCGCTTGCCCGCAGGCTCATTCGCGACGGTCTCATCGATTATTTGTCGTATATGGACCACGCTCCCGGCGTCGGACAGTACAGCAGGCCCGGGGCGTTCGAACGTTATGTGATGAAAAATCAGGGTGTAGACATCGAAGAAGTGGCGCAAATTATAGAAGAACTGGAGGAGCGTCGTAAGCGGATCGATTGGGAGGAGTTGAAGCGCCTGTCGGCCGAAGCGCGTGATCGCGGAATCACGGTGGCCTCCCACGACGACGACTCGCGGACTTTGGTCGATCGTTCGATCGGATACGGGGCGAAAGTAGTCGAGTTCCCGCTTAACCTCGAGACGGCTATGTATGCGCGGGAGCAAGGCCTGCACGTCTGCGTCGGAGCCCCCAACATCGTGCGCGGCGGCTCGCACGACCGCAATATGTCGGCGTTCGAAGCGATTCGGGCGGGTGCGGCGGACATCGTCTGCTCCGATTATCATCCCGCCTCGCTGCTTCAGTCGGTTTTTACGATGGAGCGGGAAGGAATTTCGCTCGCAGATGCGGTTCGCATGGCATCGCTGCATCCGGCCGAGGCGCTCGGCCTCGGCGGCGAGATCGGCTCGATCGAGCCCGGCAAATTCGCCGATCTGCTCATCGTCCGCAAGCTGAAGGGCTGTCCCGTCGTAACCGATACCCTCGTCGGCGGTACGGTGGTGCAGACTGCGCGCGATTATTTCGAAGCGGGTTTGTGAATCTCCTGATATAACGTATCGACCATGCGCTGCTGTTCGTCCGTTGGGCTATGCTGCCAGATGATCTCGAACAGAACGCCGAGTCCCGGAAGCGTGATTTCCGCGTTGCCGATCGAGTCCTCGATAATGTCGCGAAGCTCGTCGTTGTTCTTGTCCTCCACCCGGCGAACGATGGCTTCTCGCAAACTTATAGTGGCGGTCACGGGCATTCCCTCCTTTATCCTGCGATGCTCGGAGAGCGGCAACGAACGGTCCCGAATAGAATTCCCAGACGCCCGGCCGGATATGCCGCGGGCGTTTCGCGTTTGCGGGATGTGTTATAATGGAAACATCGATGGGAACGGAAAGGAGACAAGCAATCGTATATCATGGCCAAAAAACAATTTGCGGTTATCGGACTCGGACGTTTCGGCTCGAGCGTCGCCAAATTTTTGTCCGAGATGGGCTATGAAGTGCTGGCGATCGACGACGACAGCGAACGCGTGCAGGACGTCGCCAACAAGGTTACCCACGCCGTATCCGCCGACTCGACGGACGAAGAGGCGATGAGAGCGCTCGGCATTCGCAATTTCGACGTCGTCGTCGTGGCGATCGGGCAGGACATTCAAGCGAGCATTTTGACTACGCTGATTTTGAAGGATTTAGGCGTTCCTCAAATTATCGTCAAGGCGCAGACGGAACTGCACGGGAAAGTGCTGAACAAGATCGGGGCGGACAAGGTTGTTTTCCCGGAACGGGATATGGGACTTCGGGTGGCGCATCATCTGATCTCTCCGAACATTATCGAGCATATCGAGCTGTCCGACGATTACAGCATCGTAGAGATGAAGCTGCCGTCCGCGATGTTCGACAAGAGCTTGCAGCAGCTCGACATTCGCGCCAAATACGGCTGCAACGTACTCGCGGTGAAGCGGAACGAGGAGCTGAACATCTCCTTCCGGGCCGACGAGCCGCTGCGGGAAGGAGACGTTCTTGTCATCGTCGGGCGGAACGAGCATCTGACCAAGCTGGAGCAAGCGTATGCGGAGCCTTGAGCCGGCGCTGACTTCGCTTGCCAACCCCCGGGTCAAAGGCTGGGCCAAGCTGTCGGAGCGCAAGCATCGGGAGCGCGAAGGGCGCTTCAAGCTCGAAGGCGTCCATCTGGTGGCGGAGGCGTTGGCGGCGGGTTGGCCGCTGGAGTGCGTCGTTTTCGAAGAAGGCACGGGCATTCCGGACGAGCTGCTGCCTTATACGGAACGGGATGCGGCAGTTGGGCCTGCGTGGATCCCGGTCTCGCCGGACATTATCGAGAAGTGCTGCGAGACGGAGACTCCGCAGCCGGTGTTCGCGGTCGCTTACCGGAAGCCGCTGCGGAAGGACGAGCTGCTCGGTTCCGGGGCGGGAGCTTCCGGCCCGGTCGTCGTGCTGGACGGCGTGCAGGACCCGGGCAACGTCGGCACGATCGTCCGCAGCGCGGCGGCCAGCGGAGCCCGCGCCGTCGTGCTGGGCAAGGGCACGGCCGATCTGTACAACGCGAAGACGCTGCGCGCGACGATGGGCACGCTTTTCTACGTGCCGGTGGTCGAAGCGGACTTGACGGAGCTGCTGCCGGAAGCGCGCGAGCGCGGGGCGAAGCTGTACGGCACAAGCCTGCAGGCGGTGAAAAGCTGCTACGAATGCGACCTGTCGGGCGGCGAGACGTGGCTGCTGTTCGGCAACGAGGGAAGCGGGCTGTCGCCGTCGATCGAAGCGCTCGTCGACGAGCCGATCATCATTCCGATGACCGGCAAAGCCGAGTCGCTGAACGTCGCCATGGCCGCGACGGTGCTGCTGTTCGAGGCGCAGCGGCAGCGGATTTTTCACCAAACAATAATTCCCGTCGATCCACCTAAATAACTGTCATCACCCTAAATAATCTGTCCTCCAACTCATCCAAAGACTGGATACCGTCGGCTAATCCTCCGATCAATCTCCAGTCTTTTTTCATGCCGTTCAGGGTGAAGGGAAGAGGGGATAAGGGAGGGAATGGCATACAGATGGCGAATATATACTGGAGAGAATGTAGGAATAACAAGGGATCAAGCGTGATATGGCACGATCTGTTGCCGCGGCGGCATAAAGCAGGGATTAGGGATGAGGGGAGAGGGAAGGGCATTTCCCTGGCTCCCTGATCCCTTTAATCCCTGCCTTCGTCACCCAATAATTTTTATCTCGTTTCGTTCACACTTGAACCAGATAATCCCATTTTATTAGCCCGTTTTTTTGCTCCGATTGCCGTTTAATTTTTATCTCGATTTTGACTCGAAAATGCCTCTCATGCCTTGTGGGGCAAGGAGTTGCGGCGATTGGGAGGAAATGGTGGGGGAG
>NZ_KE386967.1:30923-31163 GCF_000429825.1 Cohnella thermotolerans DSM 17683 | reverse complement strand
GAGTTTCAATCCACGCTCCCGCGCGGGGAGCGACCTGTTTTATAAGATACAAAACCGATGAAAATGAGGAGCGTTTCAATCCACGCTCCCGCGCGGGGAGCGACGAGTCTTCACACGCACTTCATTATAATACGCGTTAGTTTCAATCCACGCTCCCGCGCGGGGAGCGACTGGACAGTCCATGCAGGCCTTTCGCAGACGTTTCATGTTTCAATCCACGCTCCCGCGCGGGGAGCGACA
>NZ_KE386967.1:0-30628 GCF_000429825.1 Cohnella thermotolerans DSM 17683 | reverse complement strand
TTTAAGACGTTTCAATCCACGCTCCCGCGCGGGGAGCGACAGCATAGCTGGGAAGCCTTGATTTGTAAGGCTTCAACCGCCTTTTTTCGCGAACCCCTAATTTACCTCATGAAACCCGATGAGTTTTAAGTCTCAAAAACCCGAAAACCCAGACGCAGCAAGAGGTGCGAACCTCCCGGGAAAATCATGTGAGCTTAGGGTTCGCGCAAAAAGCAGGATAACCTCTCTAATCATAGCACAATTACCTAAACGCATGACGAACAGGATGGATCAAAATAAAAATTATCGAACCGGCAGGATTTTACTTGAAGCATGGAGAAAAAACACGATTATAAGACAATTATACTTGTAAGATAGAAGGGCATATTTGGTTATTTTCTATCACATAGTTCGGAAGGAGTGGAACAACTGTTTTACGCTCATCGAACGGATTCGGACGATAAAACCCAGTGGCAGCCTCTAAAGACTCACTTGGAAGCCGTAGCGCAACGGGCGGGGGAGTTCGCCTCCAAGTTCGGAGCGAGAGAGTGGGGAGCCGCTGCCGGGCTGCTTCACGACTTCGGGAAGTTTTCCGCCAAGTTTCAAAAACGTTTGGAAGGATCTCCGATTCCTGTTGATCATGCAACAGCAGGCGCTCAATATGTGATCGAAACCTGGAACAACAAAACGGCGAGAATTCTGGCCTATGTCATTGCCGGCCATCATGCGGGATTAACGGATTTCGGATCGGATTCGGGGGACGAGGCATGCTTGGCCCGAAGATTGAAAAAAGCCATAGAGCCCTACAAAGAATCAGCTATCGCCGTTATGGGCAATGCCGCCGGCTTGACGCTTCCTCCGCCGATTCAATGGGGCGGCAATCCGGGTCTTCAACTTTCGATGTTCATTCGGATGCTGTTCTCTTGCTTGGTGGATGCGGATTCTCTCGACTCTGAGCAATATGCCGAGAAGAGTAGAACCGAGCTGCGAAGACACGATGCGGACTTTTCGGAACTATTGGAGAAATACGAGACTTACGTTTTGAAGCGTTTTACGACAGCCGATCGCCCGATAAATGCTATCCGAAATAATCTGCGATTGGAATGCTTGGAAAGGGCTGAAGACGACCGAGGGATGTATACGCTAACCCTCCCAACCGGCAGCGGCAAGACGTTGGCTTCGCTTGGATTCGCTTTAAAACACGCCGTAAGACATGGATTAAAACGCATTATCTACGTTATCCCTTACACATCCATTATTGAACAGAACGCAGCGATTTTCCGGGAAGTGCTGGGAGCCGAGTACGTTTTGGAGCACCACTCGAATGTTCAGCATGAAATGACTGAAGATTCGGACGTTGGATATAAGTTGAAAGAAAAGCTGCTGCTGGCCGAAGAAAACTGGGATTACCCGGTGATTGTCACGACGAACGTGCAATTTTTCGAGTCGTTGTTCTCCAATCGAAGATCGCGCACTCGCAAGCTTCACAATCTGGCCCAAAGCGTCGTTGTCGTCGACGAGGCGCAGCTGATGAACGGAGATTTTTTCAAACCGTGCTTGTTGGCATTGGAAGAGTTGGTCCGGAACTACGGAGCGACGGTCGTTCTCAGCACGGCAACGCAGCCAAACTTGGCCGAGTTGATTCGCGGTGCCGTTCAACGCCCGCTTCCTATACGGGACATGGTGCGGCGGGTTCCGGAGATATTCGAGCAGTTCAAACGGGTGCGGCTTGACAGGTTGGGAAAGACGGATGAAGATCGGCTTGCAGAGCGGCTAAGCGGAGACCGGCAGGCGCTTTGCGTGGTGAATACAAGAAGGTCGGCAAGGGAGCTTTATGAGAGAGTCGTAGCTCGAATGGGTGCCGACGGCGTTTTCCATCTAAGCGCACGGATGTGTCCGAAGCACCGCCTTCAAATACTGGGCATCATTCGGGATCGCCTCGATAACGGACTGCCGTGTGTGCTGATTAGCACCCAGTTGGTTGAGTGCGGAGTGGATGTCGATTTTCCGGTCGTCTATCGGGAACTGGCGGGGCTCGATTCCATTGCTCAGGCAGCCGGTCGCTGCAACCGCAACGGGAATCGGGCAATCGGAACGGTGCATGTGTTCGAGACGGAGGCAACCGACAAATTAAAAGGGTGGTTTCAGTTAACCGCCGGAATTGCACGTTCGATTATAGAACGACACCCGGACGATCCTCTGTCTTTGAAGGCGGTAGACGAATATTTTCAAGAACTCTATTTCTACCAAAAGCTTGGGGGCAAGACGGATTCCGGCGATTTGACGGATAAACACAATATTCTGGGGCAATTGAACGAACGGAAATTATCCGATTGCGACCTGCCTTTCCGAACAATCGCCGAGCAATTTCGACTCATCGATACAGCGGCGAAATCACTCATCGTTCCTTATGATGATGAGGCGGAAGAATACTTGGAAGCTTTGCTTTTCGTTCCCAAGATTAACGGCATTATGCGCAAGCTTCAGCCTTATGTGGTGCAGTTATATCCACAGGAGTTCGAAGCTTTCCGCCAGGCGGGCGAGATCGTAGAGGTGCGGGCAGATGTGTTCAAACTCGCCAATAAGCAAACCTGGTACGACGATCAGGTGGGGATCAAGCCTTTTTCGGAGGAGCATCATTTGGCGGAAGTTTTGATTGGTTAGATGAAGGAGGGCAACTCACATGGGCTACGGTATCCGCCTTAGAGTATGGGGCGATTATGCGTGCTTCACGCGGCCGGAGATGAAAGTGGAGCGGGTCAGCTACGATGTGATGACGCCGTCGGCGGCCAGGGGCATCCTGGAGAGCATTCATTGGAAGCCCGCCATTCGGTGGGTGGTGGATCGCATTCACGTGCTGAACGAGATTCGCTTCGATAACATCCGCCGGAATGAAATCGAGAATAAAATTCCCGTCTCGGCGATCAAAGCTGCAATGAACGGGAAGGAAGCGGCGCTTGCACAGGTGGTGACGGAAGAGCGGCAGCAGCGTGCGACCCTGCTGTTGAAGAACCCGGATTACGTGATCGAGGCGCATTTCAAGATGACCGGCGTTCGCGGCGAGGCGGATACGCCCGAGAAGCATTACAACATTTTCTTGCGACGCGCCCGTCAGGGTCAATGCTTCCATCGCCCCTATTTGGGCTGTCGGGAATTCGCCGCTCATTTCGCTTTAATCGAAGACGGCGATCCGCTCCCCTCCTCTTTCTATGGAAACCATCCGGATCGCGATTTGGGCTGGATGCTGCATGACATCGATTTCGGGGACGGCATGACTCCCCGTTTCTTTCGGGCGACGATGAGGGGCGGCATCGTTCAGGTGCCCCCGTGGAATTAAAGGGGGGAGTCGAAGGTGATCGTACAATCGTTGTACCAACGCTATCTCGATCTGTCAGCCGATCCTTCGTCCGGGGTGAGTCCGCTCTATTTCAGCTCCGGGAAAATCTCTTACGTACTGGAGCTTGAGGCGGATGGAAGCGTGGCGGCGTTCCGCGATGTGCGTGATTATTCGGGCAAGAAGCCAGTTCCGCTCTTGATGAATGTACCTGAGCAGGCATCCCGTTCAAGCGGGATTACCCCCTACTTTCTGACTGACAAAGCGGAATATGCAATCGGATACTACACCCTGTCGGCGAAAGAGTCGGACACGGCCAAAAAGTTCTCCGACGCCTGCAAGAAGCATGAAGCGTTTAAATCGCTGGCTCTTCAGGTGATGACAGGCGTTGAGGATGCGGCTGTGAAAGCGCTGATTGCTTTTTTCGATCGGTGGGATGTTGCGAATGTGCGCGACCAGCCGCTGCTGCAGCCTTACATGGGCGACCTGGACAAAGGAATCGACACCAACATTGCTTTTAAATTGCGCGGCCAACATGCTTTGGTGCATGAGCTGGATTCGGTACGTTCAGCCTGGATTCGTTACCGGCAGCAGCAAGACAGCGTGCCGGAATTTGAAGCGCAATGCTTGATTACAGGGGAGACGAACGTTCCCATTGCCAAAACCCACAGCAAAATCAAAGGCGTTCGCGGAGCCCAGCAAGCGGGCGCTTCGCTCGTCTCTTTCAACTTTCGTTCCGCCGAATCCTACGGTAAGGACAGCCAGCAAAGCTACAACTCACCGGTGGGCAAGACGGCTATGTTCGGCTACACCACGGCGCTGAATCATCTGCTTGCCTCCTCCGGAAACCGTATGCTCATGGGAGATATGACGGTCGTTTTCTGGTCGGGCAGCAGAGAAGACGCCGAGGAAGTGGAAGCTTTCTTTGCCGGAGCCGTCAATCCCAACGCTAATGCTGCAGTCGAGGACAAATCGCTTACCGCCCAACTCAAAGATGCGATAAAGCGGATTCGCGATGGGAAAAGCCTGACGCCCAACATGGTTCCGCACGGAGATACGCCCTTTTACGTGCTTGGGCTTTCTCCGAACAATGCCCGTTTGTCGGTACGCTTTTTCTGGCAAGGGAATCTGGCAGACATGGTGGAAAAGCTGGGCATGCATGCGGCCGACTTCTCCATAGCTTCCGGGGATGGCCGGCGGGAAGATCAACTAAGCAGCTATCGAATTCTCGAAGAAACCAGGCGAGTAGGCAGCGACGGGCAAAAAGTCGGGGACGAGCCTCCGGCTCGTCTTGGCGGAGAATTGTTCCGTTCGATAATCTTGGGCACGGCTTACCCGCACTCGCTCTATACAGGCGTTTTAAACCGGGTCCGCGCGGACGGCATCGTCAATCCTCTGCGCGCTTCGATCATTAAAGCATACCTGGTCCGATATTGCCGGATTCATAAAGTCGATTCCTATAAGGAGGCTTTAACCATGAGTTTGAATCCCGATACAAAAGAACCCGCTTATCGGCTGGGGCGGCTGTTTGCCGTATTGGAGCGGGCGCAGCAAGAGGCGGCGGGAGGGCCGGGACGGTTGAACGCGACCATCAAGGACCGGTATTTCAACGCCGCAGCTTCCAATCCTGCAAGCGTCTTTCCGATACTAATCAAGCTGTCCCAGCACCATATGACCAAGTCGAACTTCGGTCACTTCCGCGATAAGGAGATGCAAGAGATTTTCGACGGCGTGGAGGGGTTTCCGGCTCATTTGGATTTGCAACGGCAGGGTTTATTCATCCTAGGGTACTATCATCAGAAGCAATATTATTCCGCCCAAAGGCAAGCGGCTGCCGAGGCCAGAAACGAAGCGGCCGCAGCAGGAGCGACGGAGATTCAACCGTAATCGTTAGACGATAACCATTCGATGAGGAGAGATGAACGATGTCCATGACCGAAGAGAGCTTGAAAACCGTTGTTACCGGCACCGAGGCGTTGTCCGGAAGGATCGATTTCTCGTTGTTCTTTGAAGTGACGAACGGCAACCCGAACGGCGATCCCGACGCCGGCAATATGCCGAGGATCGATCCCGAGACGGGTCACGGCATCGTAACGGACGTTGCGCTGAAGCGCAAGGTGCGCAATTATGTTGAGCTGACGCGAGAGGGAGAGGAAGGCTTCAATATCTATGTCACCGAGGGCGGCGTGTTGAACGAGCAGCATCGCAAGGCTTATCGGGCGATTCGCCCCGCCGATGCCGACAGCAAAGAGCTGAAGCCAAAAGATGCCGCAGAAGCGCAAGATTTGACCCGCTGGATGTGCGCCAACTTCTTCGATATCCGGACGTTCGGCGCCGTAATGACGACGAAGGTGAATGCCGGCCAGGTGCGCGGTCCGGTTCAATTTACGTTTGCCCGCAGCATCGACCCTATTTTCTCGCAGGAAGTCACGATCACTCGCCAAGCGGTCACGCAAGAAGGCGCCGAGAAGGACCGGGAGATGGGGCGCAAACATGTCGTGCCGTATGCCTTGTATCGAATGGACGGCTACATCTCGGCTTATCTGGCCGCCAAAACCGGCTTTTCCGAGAAAGATCTGTCGGTGCTTTGGGAAGCGCTGCTAAATCTGTTCGAACATGATCGCTCGGCCTCCCGCGGACAGATGGCGGTTCGCAAGCTGGTTGCGTTCGAGCACTCTTCGGCTCTTGGGCATGCGCCGGCCCATGTGTTGCTGGAGAGAGTTAAGGTCGTAAAGAACACGGATGCGCCAGCCCGTTCCTTCGGGGACTATGACTTTCAAATCGACCGTGAAGGACTGCCGGAAGGCGTCGTACTGACGGAGCGGGGATGAGCGGGAGCGCCGGCTTCGGACGGACGGGATACGAAGAGGACGAACTGCTGATGATCTCCGGCATGCAGCACTATGCCTTTTGCAGAAGACAATGGGGACTGATTCATCTGGAACAGCAATGGGCAGAAAACGTGCTGACCTATGAGGGAAGACAGTTGCATCGCCGGGCTGACGATCCATACTTCACGGAACTTAGAGGGGATGTGCTCGTATCCAGAGCCATGCCCCTCGTGTCATATCGTCTGGGGCTGTATGGAGTTGCGGATGTCGTGGAGTTCCATGCCGTTGTCGATTCCGCGGCAAACAAAACAAGGCTTGCCGGTCGACGGGGCTGGTGGTTGCCGTATCCGGTCGAGTATAAACGGGGAAACCGCAAACCGGACGATTGCGATGAAGTTCAGCTCTGCGCACAGGCGATTGCTCTGGAGGAAATGCTGAACGTATCGGTCCCTGAAGGGGCTTTATTTTACGGGGAAAGGGAACGGCGAGTCACGATACGTTTCGATTTAGGTTTGCGGACGAGGGTGCAGGAACTTGCTGAGCAGATGCATCGGGATTTCGCAAGCGGCGTTACGGCTTCCGCGAGGTATGAACCCAAATGCGGCAGCTGTTCGTTGCTTGCCGTTTGCAAGCCGAAGATGAAGACAAAATCGGCAGTCAAGTATTTGAGCGACTACCTGCATGGCGAACTCGATTAAGACAGGGGGAGGGGCATGCGCAAGCTGCTGAATACGCTGTATGTGACGACTCCCGACAGCTATCTATCCAGGGACGGCGAGAGTGTCGTCGTACGATTCGAGGACAAGGAGAAGTTTCGAATTCCCATTCACAACCTGGAGAGCATTGTTACGTTCGGTTATACAGGGGCAAGTCCGGCGCTCATGCACCTCTGTATGGAACGAGGGGTATCTTTGTCTTTTTTGCAGGAAAGCGGACGCTATATGGGAAGCGTCGTTGGCAGCGTTCGCGGCAACGTGTTGCTTCGTCGCAGACAGTACCGGATGGCAGACGGGAATGAAGCCCTTCATCTGGCCAGCCGGTTCATTGTGGCGAAAATTGCCAACGCAAGGACGGTTCTGAGCCGAGGCCTTCGGGATCACGGAGAGACGATCGTCTCGGAGAAGGTTTCGAGGGAGATGGATTTTCTAAAACGTTACATGCGGCGCGTGCTGTCTTCTTCATCTTTAGAGGATGTTAGGGGAGTCGAGGGGGAAGCGGCTCGCCGCTACTTCGGGGCATTGGACGAGCTGATCTTGACGGACAAGGAGCATTTTTTCCTCAGAGGACGGAATCGCCGTCCGCCGCTCGATCGGATGAACGCGATGCTGTCCTACTTGTATTCACTGTTACGGGTCGATGTTCAGGCGGCGCTGGAAACGGTCGGACTGGACCCGGCAGTCGGGTTCCTACATCGCGATCGGCCGGGACGGCCGAGCTTGGCGCTGGATTTGATGGAGGAGCTGCGGTGTTACATGGCGGATCGGCTCGTGCTGTCGTTAGTAAACCGTAAACAGGTGGAACCAAAGCAGTTTGTTGTGAAGGAAAATGGAGCGGTTTTGCTGAAACCGGAACTTAAAAGAGAGATTATTTCTGCTTGGCAGAAACGCAAGCAGGAAGAGATCAAGCATCCTTTTCTCGGGGAGAAAATTCCGCTAGGACTGCTTCCGTACGCTCAGTCGTTATTATTGGCGAGGTACATACGCGGCGATCTGGACGATTATCCGCCGTTCTTGTGGAAGTAATGGAGGTGGCGGGCGATGATGGTACTTGTAACTTACGACGTCGAGACGACGACTTCGGCAGGCAGAAGACGCTTGCGCCAAGTGGCCAAGTATTGCATGAGCTACGGTCAACGAGTGCAAAACTCGGTGTTCGAATGTCTGGTCGATCCGTTGCAGTTTAAGTTGTTGAAGGCTAAGTTGGAAGAGACGATCGATCCGGAAAAGGACAGCCTTCGTTATTACATGTTGGGCAGCAATTGGAAAAGGCGAGTCGAGCATGTGGGGGCAAAGGTAAGTTACGATCCGGAGGGATTGTTGCTTCTGTAAGAGGAAGCGGTTCAATGTCAAAGAGAGTGGTGCGAACCCGAAGCTCACATGGATTTCCGGGGAGGTTCGCACTCCTTGCTACGCTGGGGCTTTCGGGTATTTCGGAAGGAAAAGCGCTTTATGGAAGAGGCAGAAATGATAGGTTCGCGAAAAACATGCTGAAAACCCTTGATACTAAAGGCTTTATCGGCTATGCTGTCGCTCCCCGCGCGGGAGCGCGGATTGAAACCGCTCGACCTGATGAATGTTCTGTTGGAATTGTACGGTCGCTCCCCGCGCGGGAGCGCGGATTGAAACTGGACGACCAGGAGTGTATGCCGGAAATCATGAGTCGCTCCCCGCGCGGGAGCGCGGATTGAAACTTCCTTGATCCGGATCAGGTCGGTTCGTCCGGCAGGTCGCTCCCCGCGCGGGAGCGCGGATTGAAACAGGCTTGCTGATCTTGATCCGTCCAAGAATGTTCCCGGGTCGCTCCCCGCGCGGGAGCGCGGATTGAAACAGGTTGGCGTCATGTATCACGTTTCGTTCCTTGTTCAAGTCGATCCCTTCGCGGGAGCGCGGATTGAAACCCGGCATATGGAACCGACGACTACTACGGTCTGGAAGTCGCTCCCCGCGCGGGAGAACCGCGGGAACGATGGCCGATGCGGCGCTTAATCGCACTTCTCACCGGTGCCTGCGCCTTTGCCTTTCTTCTTCGGAATGTGCGCGGAATTGTCCGCCAGCTTGTCCCCGAACTGATCCAGCCGCGAGGGGGCGGCCGCCGGCCCGTCGTTGTCCGGCTTGTTGTTGCGTCCCGTCATCGTTGTCACCTCACTGTCTGTAAAATGTTCATCCCCGGCCCAAATCATGCGTCCGCAACGGAATCCGCCGAAGCAACGCTTTCGAATATCCGTCTTGTGGCCTCCCCGGCGGCATGCTATCTTGTTAGTAGTCAGCGTTTGCGGGGGGATGAGGGGGTTGCCGGGAAACAGCCGAAGCCGAATAAGTCGCAGTCGCATCCGGCGGCTATGGCCGCTCGCGAGCCTTCTTTTGCTGGCTTTGCTTGTAAGCGCTTGCCAAGCAAATTCCTCCATTTCCTACAAGGTGATTTACGCCATGGACAACCCGGATAACGGCGCGCAGTCCGCCGTATCCGCCCAAGACAGCGCCCGCCGCTTCAAGATCGGCTTCGTGCCGAAGGTCGGCGACCTCCCTTACTTCAACGTGGCGAAGGAAGGGGCCCAGGAAGCGGCTTGGGACTTGAACGCCGAGCTCGTTTACGAAGGCCCGGCTTCGGCCGACGCCGGGGAGCAGATCGAGGTGATCCGGGATTTGATGGCCTGCAAAGTCGACGTCATCGCCGTGTCCGCGAACGATCCGGAGAAGCTGGTGCCCGTTCTGCTCGAAGCGAAGCGCCAAGGCATCCGGATCATTACCTGGGATGCGGATACCGAGGCGGAGGCGCGGGAGTTTTTCGTCAATATGGTCGATCCCGAGACGCTCGGACGGCATCTGATCGATACGCTCGCCCTGAGCATGGGGGAGAGGGGCGATTTCGCGATTCTGACCGCGTCGCCTTCCGCCGCCAACATGACCGAATGGCTCAAGTGGATGAAGGCGCAGCAGAAGGAGTTTTACCCGAACATGAAGCTGCTCGAGGTCGTGCCGAACGACGACGATCCGGACAAAGCTTACAAAGAAGCCAAGGCACTGCTGAAGAAATATCCGCACCTGAGGGGCATCGTCGGCGCTTCTTCCGTCGGCCCGCCTGCGGCTGCCCAAGCGGTCAAGGAAGCGGGATTGGCCGGCACCGTCAGCGTCGTCGGACTGTCTACGCCCGAACTTATGCGTTCCTATCTGAAGGACGGCTCGGCGCAAACGGCCACGCTGTGGAGCCCCAAGAAGCTCGGCTACCTGACGGTCGTGCTGGCGCGAAACCTGCTGCTGGGCCGCATGCCGTACGACGACCAGGCGATCGTCAACGTCGGCAACATCCGGGTGGACGGGGACACGGTCATTATGGGCGAGCCCCTGGATTTCAATAAGGACAATGTGGACCAGTATGATTTCTAAACTCGCGGATGCGCTTCGGTTCCGTCATTTTCGCCTGAGCACCAAGCTTATCGTCACTTACTTGCTGCTGACGGTCGTTCCGATGTCGCTGCTAGGCTACATTTTTTACGTGCAATACACGAAGTCCATCGAAGAGCAGATCGGCGAGTATATGCCCCGGTTCCTTTACCAGGCGAACGCCAACATCGAGAAGCACGTGAACGAATTCGCGGCGCTTCCCGATCTGCTGTTCAATTCCGACGACATGATCTCGATTCTGCGGCGGGATTCCTCCCAGAGCCGGTCCGATTTGAACAAGGATTTGTTCGCGCTGAACGGCTATCTGAACCGGACGTACCTCGGAGGAAGCAACCCGGACGTCTTCGCCGTGTTCCTGCTGTCCAAGAACCGGCTCTTTCAGAGCTCCAAGCTTCGCTACACCGGCTTCGACCGGGATCAGGCGATCGCTCCTTACCGGTACGACGTCGACGTCCTCGACAAGGCGAAGGTGATCTTGCCAAGCGAGACGACGCTTCGGTTCGAGAACAACACGCCCTACGTGCTGATCATGAAGCAAATTATCGACACGGACAACCGCCGGGTGCTCGGAACGATGTTTATCGCGGTGCAGCTGACGTTCATCGACCATATTTTGCGGGACTTCGAGAAGAAGGATACCGCCGACCTGTGGGTCATGACCCGCAAGGGCGAGATCGTCTACCATACCGACCCGGAGAAAATCGGCACCTTCGACAGCAGCATCGGGCAGTACCCGATTCTGAACGGAAGCTTCCGTGCGAACGCGCCCGGCGGGCCGGCGCGGCTGGTCAGCCTGGCCCAGTCGTCGCAGCTGGATTGGGTGCTGGTGCACAGCATTCCGCTGAAGGATTTGACCGAGCGGACGGACCTTGTCCGCAACGTGACGATTTTCGTCTTCATCGCCATCGTTCTCGTCACGACGCTGCTCTCGGTGCTGTTCTCGGTGCGCATCACCCGGCCGCTCAAAAAGTTGAGCCGGCTGATGAAGAACGCGGAGATGGGCCATTTCCAGGCGGATCATTCGCTGCAGAGCCGCGACGAGATCGGATCGCTCGCCCGCAGCTTCAACTCGATGATTACGACGACGCGCGAGCTCATTCAGACGAACTACCGGATCGAAATCCGGCAGAAGGAAGCCGAGCTTTACGCGCTGCAATCGCAGATCAACCCTCACTTCATCTACAACACGCTGGAGACGATCGGGATGGCGGTGGAGGAAGGGGAGACGGATACGGTCGTGAACATGGTTACCTTGCTCGGACGCACGCTCCGGTTCTCCGTCGGCAACAAGTCGAAGACCGTGCGGCTGGCCGAGGAAGTGCAGCATGTAACCGACTATTTGACGATTCAGAAGTTCCGGTTCGAGGACCGTCTCGCGTTCGACATCGCGCAGCATCTCGATCCGAACGGTCCGACGCTGTATTCGCCGAAGTTCATCCTGCAGCCGATCGTCGAGAATGCGATCAAGCACGGGCTCGACACCCGCAAGACGCTCGAGATCCGCATCGGCATCGGCCAGGAGATGAGCGCGCGTTCCGGCAAGCAGGACGTCGTGTTCCGGATTCGCGACAACGGGCCGGGCATCCAGCCGGAGCGAATGGCGGAGCTGGAGAGGGAGCTGCGGTCGGAGTCGCTGCTCGTCAAGGATTCCGGCTTCGGTCTGGGCAACGTCAACGCCCGCATCGTGCTCATGCACGGACCGGAATACGGCATTCAATTGCACAGCATCGTCGGCAAAGGCACGGAGGTGATCGTCCGCATTCCGGTCGTCACGATGCCGGACGAGCGGGAGGATGCCGAGCGGGAAGAGAGGAGTGGGATGAATGCAGCCGATACGGACGCTGATCGTTGACGACGAGCCCCGCATCCGCAGGGGGATCGAGCGGTTGGTGCAGTCCTGCGGAGACGATTGGGAGGTCGTGGCGGCGCTCGGCGACGGGCGGGAGGCGCTCGATTATTTGCACGGGAGGCGCGGCGGGGTCGACTTGCTCATTACCGACGTGAAAATGCCGGAGATGGACGGCCTGACCCTGATCCGGGAGGCCCAAAAGCATTACCGGTTCTATCCGATGCTGATCAGCGGATACGACGACTTCGAATATGTGCGGACGGCGCTGCGGGAAGGCGCGATCGACTACATGCTTAAGCCGGTCGACCGGGATCAGTTCCGCGCGAGGATGGCGGAGCTTCGGGAGCGCATCGCCAGCGGCCGCAACGACGAATGGAAGCGGGCGGAGGCGAAGCGGCAGGCGGGGCTGCTGAAGAAGGCCCGTCAAACGCAGACGCTCAGCTACATTACGTCCGCGGGCATCGACATTGAGAGGCTGGGCTACTGGGTCGAAGATTTTCCGCGGGGACGTTATCTGCTGATGTACGTCAGCCTGGATGCGCTGCCCGTGAAGGCGAGAGCTTACACGGCCAAGGATTGGGAAGCGTACACGTTCGCCTTGGAGAATATCGTGGCGGAAGTGGTGGGCCAAGGCGCGAAGACGACCGGTCTTGAGGGCTGGAGCTGGCGCGGCGGCAATTCGGATTTCTGGATTCTGCTGTGCGCGCCGGCGCTGGAGGAAGAGGGGTTGGAGGCCTCGGGGGAAGCTTTGGCGGAGCAGGTCCGAACGGCGATTCGGATGTATACGCCGTTTACGGTGTCGGTCGCCGTGGGGGCGGCGATCGAGGATTTGTATTTGCTGCCGGGCGCAAGACGGCAGGCGCTGGCGCTGATGCATACCCGCCTCGTCGAAGGCGGGAACCGGACGTTCCGGCAGGCGGAGCGGGCGGCTCCGCCCGGCGGGGCGGAACGGCTGGACGCGGAGCTGGCGCAGCTCGCGATGCGGACGAAGCAGGCGATCGCGCTGGCCAAGGCGGAGGAAGCGGAGGCGCTGCTCAAGCGGTATGTCGCCGAGCTGGAGCGGGCCGATTCGCCGGCGGCGATCCGGAAGGCCGCGCAGCATATGCTGCTGTCGATTTTCTCGGCGGCGGCGGAAAGTGGAGGCGCTGTCGGATGGGGCGGCGGGAGCGATCCGGCGGAAGCGGTCGAAGAAGCGCTCCGGAGCCTGGACCGGGCGACGCATCTGCAGGAGCTGCGAAGCGAGCTGGGCCTGCGGATGAGAGAGGCGATCGAAGGCATTCGCGAAGCCCGCCGGGAGAGCGACCGCAAGCCGGTCGAGCAGGCGAAAGCGTGGATTCGCGAGCATCTGGGCGGCGACATCTCGATCAAGCGCGTCGCCGACCACGTCTTCATGAACCCGACGTATTTCTGCGAGTATTTCAAGCAGCAGACGGGAGAGACGGTGCTCGATTACGTGACGAGGCAGCGGATGGAGAAGGCGAAGGAGCTTCTGGCCGACCCGCTGGCGAAGCTGCAGGAAGTCTCCGTGAAGGTCGGCTACCAGGACGCGAAGTACTTCGGCAAGCTGTTCAAACAGTGGGCGGGCGTGTCGCCTTCGAGGTTCCGGGATCGGGCGGGGGATGCAAGGGTCTCCTGGGGAGAAGGACATTCATGATCATTGACGGGGAGAAGACGGTGCTTGCGGCCCGTCTCTTTTTTTTGTGATTTCCACGTTCGTTTTATGTTATTAAAAATGACATTAAAATAAAATTTAATGTTGACATATGTGGTTATGTAAATTATTATCGCAATATAACCACAGAAAACAACAGAAATCAACGAAAACTTGTCTCAAATTTGTAATGTAATATTACATAAAATTGAGACCTTCCAAATTGACAACAAGGTGGAGAGACAAATGGCAATTGTAAAGAACTTCAGCAAAGCGTCGACCATCGAAAAATCGATGAAATGGTGGAACCCCGGAAAAACGCGGCAATGGCAGCTGGACGGCGTGGATTTGGTCATCGGCAAGCGCGAAGGCTATTATTTCTACGACATGAACGGCAAGCGCCTGATGGACGTTCACCTGAACGGAGGAACCTACAACCTGGGCCATCGCAATCCGGAAATTATCGAGACGCTGACGGAGGGGCTGAAGGAGTTCGATATCGGCAATCACCATTTTCCTTCCATGGTTCGGGCCGAGCTGTCGGAGAAGCTGGCCGAAGCGACGCCGGAGGGCCTGACTTACTCGATTCTGGCCAGCGGCGGCGGCGAAGCGGTCGATGTCGCTCTCAAATGCGCCAGGTACGCAACCAAGCGGAAGAAGATCGTCTCGATCCGGTTCGGCTATCACGGTCATACCGGGCTAGCGGTCGCGGTAGGCAATGAACGGTATTCGCGCCGCTTCCTGAGCGAAGGCGATCCGGAACTGTTCGTGCAGGTTCCGTTCAACGATCTGGAGGCGGCGGAGAAGGAGCTGTCCAAGGGCGACGCGGCTTGCATCATCGTCGAGACCGTTCCGGCCACCTACGGTTTCCTGATGCCCGAGCCGGGCTATCTCGAAGGGCTGAAGAAGCTCTGCGAACGATACGGCTCC
The DNA here is from genome assembly GCF_000429825.1 of Cohnella thermotolerans DSM 17683. Lineage (GTDB taxonomy): Bacteria > Bacillota > Bacilli > Paenibacillales > Paenibacillaceae > Cohnella > Cohnella thermotolerans. The sequence goes on along the minus strand of NZ_KE386967.1, from coordinate 15,933 downwards.
CTGTACATTGCGGACGAGGTTCAAACCGGACTGATGCGGACCGGGAAAATGTGGGGCATCGAGCACTTCGACGTCCGTCCGGACATTCTCGTCACCTCGAAGGGATTGAGCGGCGGCATCTACCCGATTGCCGCTACGATCGTCAGCGAACGGGCGGGGCAGTGGATGCTCGAGGACGGTTCCGCGCACATCTCCACGTTCGGAGGCGCCGAGCTGGGATGCCTGGTGGCGCTGAAGGTGCTGGAAATTACCCAGCGCGAGGAAGTGAGGCGGAATGTGGCGTCGATCTCCCGTTACCTGCGGGATGGGCTGGAGAGCATCAGACGGCAGGTTCCGGACTTCTTTATCGATATCCGGCAGATGGGAGTCGTCATGGGGCTCGTTTTCGGCCATCCGGAGGGCGCGAAGTACGTCATGCGGACGTTGTATGAGAACGGGGTGTGGGCGATTTATTCCATGCTGGATCCGCGGGTGCTGCAGTTCAAGCCCGGATTGCTCTGCGACAAGGCGTACTGCGACGAATTGCTCTCCCGCGTGGAGACGAGCGTCAAACAAGCGATCAAGCTCATTTAACACGACATCGTGAGGAAGGAGAGGGGTCCATGGGAGAACCGAATCTCGTCGCGCAAGACGCTTCGCTTGAGCTGTACCATAAAATCGCCAGGCGGGCCGTCGGCCTATATCCGCTGCCGTCTTCGTCGCGGGTGCGTCTGCTGAACTACTCCGAGAATGCGACGTATTTGGTCGAACACGGCGGTTCGGGGGAGAAGACGATTCTGCGGGTGAACCGGCCCGGCTACCATTCGAAGGAGGAGTTGGACGCGGAGCTCGTCTGGATGCAGGCGATCCGGCGCGAAGGCACCGTCGCCGTTCCGGAGCCGATCGCGGGCTCCAACGGGGAATTCGTTCAAGCTATCAGGCTGGAGGGCGGAGGAGCGAAGATTTACTACTGCGTCATGTTCAGCTTCTTGTCCGGTTCCGCTCCAGACGAGGAAGACGAAGAGGGGATGGTGGTGCAGTTCGAGAAGCTGGGCATGGTGACAGCCTTGCTTCACGAACATAGCCGGGAGAAAATGGCCTCCCTCGCCCTCAAACGCCCGGAGTGGGTTTACGACAACATGCTGGGCGCCAATCCCACTTGGGGACGATGGCAGGACGGTCTCCATATCACGCCGGAGCGGGAGAGACTATTCCAACGGGTGTCCGAGATCGTCGAACGAAGGCTTGAGCGATTCGGCCGTTCCAAGGATCGTTTCGGCCTTATACACGCCGATTTGCGGCTGGCAAACTTGCTTGTCGAAGGGGACCGGATCCGGGTCATCGATTTCGACGATTGCGGCTACAGCTGGTTCTTGTACGACCTGGCCTCGGCTTTAAGCTTTATCGAACACAAGCCTTACGTTGAAGAGCTTATAGCCGCCTGGCTTCGCGGATATGAACGGATTCGGCCGGTCACGGAGGAGGAGAAGCAGGAAATCCCAACGTTTATTATGCTGCGCAGGCTTATTCTGGTGGCGTGGATCGGAAGCCATCCGGAGAGCGATACGAGCTTGCGAGTCGGTGCTTCGTTCACGGGGCAGACGGAGCGGCTTGCCGCGAACTATTTGGAAAGATACGGATAGGTATTTTTCATTGATTGAATAATCCGAATAATAGGAGAATTCGGGAGGAGAGAGACGATGGCGGTAGCAAGAGAGAGATTGGCAGCGGAGAGAGAACAGGCGCAGCATCCATCCGAGCTAGCGAAATACGGGTACAAGGAAGAATTGAGCCGGACGATGAACGTTTGGCAGCTGACGGCTTTCGGGCTCAATTATATGGTTCCGATCGCTCCGGCGATTATTTTCGGCCTGCTGCTGCAAACGTCCGGCGGAACGGTCGCCCTTCCCTATTTGCTGGCCGGCATCGCCATGCTGCTCACGGCTTTCAGCTACTCGGTCATGGTGCGAAATTTTCCGCTGGCCGGGTCGGTCTACAGCTACGTGGGCAGAGGCTGGAACGTTCATTTGGGCTTCATCTCCGGTTGGGTTCTGACGCTGGATTACATTCTCATCCCGACCGTGACCGCATCCAGTTCCGCCTATTTTGCTCAACAATATTTTCCGGACGTGCCCTATTGGGTTCTGCTTGCGATCTTCTCCGTCGGAACCGGTTTGCTGAATCTATTCGGCGTTCAACTGGTGTCCAAAATGGGGCTGTGGCTTCTCGTTCTCGGAGAGCTGGTCGTATGGGGGTCCATCCTAGTCTGGGGCTACGCGGTATCGGCCAAGCATATGGGCACAGGCGAGCTGATCAGCTCCGTACCGTTTCATTTCTCCAACTTCTCCACGCTGATCGCCGCTACCTCGCTCGCCATCTTCAGCTTCCTCGGGTTCGACGCCATTACGACGCTGGCGGAAGAGACTCATCATCCGAAACGGGACATTCCCAAAGCGATCTACTGGTGCGTGGGCATCGGGACGCTGACCATGTTCATGTGCGGCTATGTCGGCCTGCTGGTCATCCCGGACTGGGAGCGTCACGCGAGCGATGCGAATTGGATGAACACCGCCCTCTTCCAAGTGTCCAAGATGACGGGAGGAGAAGCTTTCGGCATCGTCTTTATCGCCGGTTATTTGACCGCCTTGGGCGTGTTTAACCTTGTCGCAACGGCCGCCGGCGCTCGCCTGCTGTACGGGATGGGACGGGACAACATGCTTCCGAGAGCGGTGTTCGCCAAAATCAACAAACGGTGGAAGACCCCGCACTGGAGCGTGCTGATCATCGTCGGCATCGAATTCGTTCTGGGGCTCGGCTCCAATATGACGACGCTCTCGAACCTGGTCAACTACGGCGCGCTATTCGGATTTGCCGCGTTGAATCTGTCCGTCATTTGGTTGTATTACGTCAAGAAGAAAGGCGAAGCTCCGCTTCGGTTGGGCTCCGAGCCCAACTGGATGCCAAGGGGCGCTCGGCATATCCGTTACGCGTTCCTGCCGTTCCTGGGCTTCCTCGTTATCGTCTACGTCTGGATCAGCATGGACCGGCTCGCTCTGCTGATCGGCACCTGCTGGCTTATTGCAGGGCTCGTCTTCCTGGGCGTGAAAACGAAAGGCTTCCGCAAACTGCCTCCTCATCTGGAGCTGTAATCGAACGCAAGGAGCGTGTTTAGGATGTTGACATCGTGCAAAGGCAAAACGGCGCTTGTCACCGGCGCGAGCAAAGGCATCGGCAAAGGCATTGCCCGGGTATTCGCGGCGCAAGGAGCCAACGTGGCGCTGGTGAGCCGAAGCTTGGCCGGCGCGGAGGAAGCGGCCGCGGAAATTCGCGAAGCCGGGGGCAGTGCCCTGGCGTTCGAAGGAGACGTTGCCGATCCCGCTTCCATGCGGAGGGTGGCCGCGGATGTGGCGGAGGCTTTCTCGGGCATCGATATTTTGTGCGCGAACGCGGGTATCTTCCCGTCTTCGACGATCGAGAACATGACGGGCGAAGACTGGGATCGCGTCATGAACACGAATGCCCGGGGAACCCTCTTCTCTCTGCAGGCGTGCTTGCCTTATTTGAGAGAAGCGGAGTACGGCCGCGTCGTCGTCATCTCTTCCATCACCGGACCCGTTACCGGCTACGCCGGATGGTCGCATTACGGCGCCAGCAAGGCGGCGCAGCTCGGCTTTATGCGAAGCGCGGCGCTCGAGCTGGCGCCTTACGGAATCACGATCAACGCCGTCATGCCGGGCAACATTCGGACGGAAGGATTGGAGGGGATGGGCGCGGAATATATTCAAGCAATGGCGTCCTCCATTCCGCTGAAGCAACTGGGGGAGGTTGAAGACATTGCGTATGCGGCATTGTTTCTGGCTTCGAAGGAAGCGCGCTTCATTACGGGCCAGACGATTGTCGTGGACGGAGGCCAGATCCTTCCGGAAAGTCTGGATGCGATGGGGTGAACGGCCGAACGGTTAACGCAAGCAAAAGGTGGTCTTACGAATGTCACTATCCTTCGAAGAGAGAAAGACGCTCATTCTGGAACGGCTGGCCGAGGAGGGCAAGCTTCATGTTCCCGTTATGGCGGAGCTTCTGAACGTATCGACGGAGACGATCCGGCGGGATCTCGACCGGCTCGACAAAGAGGGCAAGCTGAAGAAAGTGCACGGCGGAGCCGTCAAAGCCAGATCCGACGCCTGGGAGCTTCCGTTCGAGCAGAAGGCGCTTGTCAACCGGCAAGAGAAGCAGGCGATCGCGAAGCTTGCGGCTTCGCTGGTCGAGGACGGTGACAGCATTCTGATCGGCAACGGAACGACGCCGCTCGAACTGATCCGCCATTTGAAGGGCAAGCGCCACGTGACGGTCATTACCCATTCCGTTCCGGTGATGCTGCTGGCGATGGAAGCGTTCGAGGGCCGGCTGATCTTCATCGGCGGAGAGGTGGACATGGTCCAGAAATCGGCCGAAGGTCCGCTGGCCGAATGGACGCTTCAGCATCTGAAGGCGAACAAGGCGTTCATCTCGGCCGGGGGTGTCTCGACGGTCGACGGCATCACGGACTACGATCTCGACGAGGCCAACATGTCCCGCAAGCTGATGGAGCGGTCGGAGGAGCTGATCGTCCTGGCGGATCACACCAAGATGGGCAAAACGACTTTTGCCCATATTTGCCCGCTTCGCAACGTGTCCGTGGTCGTCTCCGACAAGGGGTGTCCGACGGAGTGGCGGCAGAAGCTCGCCGCGCAGGAGATTGAGCTGCTGCTGGCCGACGTCGACGATATTTAAGGCGGCTGAAGATTTACCCCGAGAACTTCTCGTGAAGAAGACGGTGTGCGAACGAGCGCACCGTCTTTATCGATTTGGGCAACTCCCGAATATTTTCCCCCCGATCCGAATACCGTCTCCTTCTTCGCCCGGCGCTAACCCTTTATCTTTAAAACATCAAGGCAGCGCTACAGCGGAGCGAAAGGGGAAGAGGAGATGTCGGAGTACATCCTTGAGCTCAAGGGAATTACGAAAACGTTTCCAGGCGTCAAAGCGTTGGACGACGTCTATTTCAAGCTGAAGCCGGGCGAGATTCATGCGCTCATGGGCGAGAACGGGGCGGGCAAGTCCACGTTCATCAAGGTGATCACCGGCGTGCATGCGCCCGACGAGGGCGAGATGTTCCTGAACGGAGAGAAGGTTCATTTCCGCAATCCGACCGACGCGCAGAAGGCGGGCATCGCGGCCATCTACCAGCATGTGACCTGCTACCCGGACCTAAGCGTCACGGAAAATATATTCATGGGCCACGAGCGCGTGGCGAAGGGAACGAAGCGGCTGCTCTGGCGGGAGATGCACGAGGAAGCGGGACGCCTGCTCCAAAGGCTCGGCGCTTCCTTCAGTCCGAAGACGCAGATGGGAGCGCTGAGCGTCGCCGAGCAGCAGATCGTCGAGATCGCCAAGGCGCTGTCGGTGAACGCGAAAATCATCATCATGGACGAGCCGACGGCCGCGCTGACGAACAGCGAGAGCGAGGAGCTGTACCGGATTGCGGAGCAGCTCAGGGATCAGGGGACATCGATCATTTTCATCTCCCACCGGTTCGAGGATATGTACCGTCTGGCCAGCCAGGTGACGGTGTTCCGGGATTCCCGCTACATCGGAACGTGGAGGGTCGACGAAATTTCCAACCACGATCTGATCGTGGCGATGGTCGGGCGCGAGATCACGCAGCTGTTCCCGAAAAAAGCGGCAAGCATCGGAGAGGAGCTGCTCCGGGTGGAAGGGCTGGGCCGGACCGGTTACTTCGCCGACGTGTCCTTCACGCTCCGCAAGGGAGAAATACTCGGTCTGACCGGACTCGTCGGCGCGGGGAGAACGGAGGTGTGCCAAGCCCTCTTCGGCATCGCCCGTCCCGATAAGGGCAAAGTGTTCTACAAAGGCCGGGAGGTCGCCATCCGGCACCCGCTGCAAGCGATGAACCTCGGCATCGGCTACTTGCCGGAGGACCGGCAGAAGCAGGGGCTCGTGCTGCAATGGGAGATCGGACGGAACATTACGCTCCCCGCGCTGGAGAAGCTGTCGCGCAACGGGACGATTCAAATTCGCCGAGAGTGGGAGTTCGCCAAACGGCTGGCGGAGAAGCTCGGCGTCAAGGCCAAAAGCGTGTTCGACCCGGCCGGCTCGCTCTCCGGCGGCAATCAGCAGAAGGTCGTCTTCGCGAAGCTGCTGACCGCGGACCTGGACGTGCTCATTCTCGACGAGCCGACCAAGGGCGTCGACGTCGGGGCCAAATCGGCCATATACGAAATCATCAGCGACCTGGCGTGCTCGGGGTACGGCATCCTCATCGTCTCGTCCGAGATGCCGGAGATTATCGGTATGTGCGACCGCGTGGCCGTGATGAGGGAGGGGCGGATCACGGCGTTCATGGATCGCGGGGAGATGACGCAGGAGGCGATTCTGGCGGCTTCGATGGCGGACGGGGCGCCGAAGAACGAACAGATAAGGTGGGCTCAGGCATGAGAGAAAGAGGAGGGCACACGGCCGTCGCAGCCGTCGGAGAAGCGCTTGGCGCGGCGGCGCCCAACAAATCGTTAAGCGCCAACATCGCCAGGTTCAGGGAAGTCGGGCTGCTCGTCTTCATCGTGCTGCTGTCCGTCGGTGTGCAGCTTCGCAATCCGAGCTTCCTGACGTGGGAGAATCTGAACGACATCGCCATGAATACGGCGATTCTGAGCATTCTGGCCGTCGGCATGATGCTCGTCATCATCACGAGGGGCATCGACCTGTCGATCGGCGCCACGCTTGCGCTGTCCGGCATGATCGCCGCCTTGACGGTCAAGGAATATCCGGGCGCGAGTCCCGCGGTCGCTCTGCTGATCGGCATCGGCATCGGCCTCGTCTGCGGCGCGCTGCTCGGACTTCTCGTCGCCAAGGCGAACATTCTGCCGATCATCGCCACGCTCGGCATGATGAACGTGTTCCGCGGCCTGACGTACGAAGCGAGCGGCGGCAAGTGGGTCAGCGCGCACCAGATGCCCGCGGATTTCAAAGCGATCGCGACGGGCTCGCTGCTGGGCGTCAATCATTTGATTTTCATCGCTATTGTCATCTATATCGCCGCCTATTATTTCATCGCCCATACCCGGACCGGCAGGCAGGTGTACGCGGTCGGAAGCAATCCGGAATCGGCGGAAGTGAGCGGCATCCGGTCCGGCCGGATCCTGTGGCTTGTCTACACGATCATGGGCGGGCTCGCGGGGCTGGCCGGCGTGCTGTGGGTGTCCAAATTCGCGTCCGCCCAAGGGGATACCGCTTCGGGCTACGAGCTGAGCGTCATCGCGGCGTGTGTCCTCGGGGGCGTCAGCATCGCGGGCGGCTCCGGGAAAATCTCCGGCATCCTCCTCGGTTCGGTGCTGCTCGGCATTCTGAACAACGCTCTGCCGATGATCAATGTCTCGCCGTTCTGGCAGAACTGGATTCAAGGCATGATCATCCTCGTCGCCGTCCTCGTGAACGCGCTCGTCAAACGCGGCATCGACCGCAATCATCTCATGAGGAGGAGAATTTGAGCATGGAACCGAGAGTCATCCTGGGTAAAAAGGCGTTCTCCTTCCGGAGCTTCTTCCTCCAGTGGGAATGGATGCTGGTGCTGCTGTTTATCGCCGTGAACGTCATGAACGTCAATCTGTCCGAGTTCTACTGGAACTTCGGCAACCTGCGCGACGCCACGATGAGCTTCTTGGACAAGGCATTTATCGTCCTGCCGATGGTGTTCGTCATCATTCTCGGCGACATCGACATCTCCGTCGGCTCCATCGTCGCCCTGTCCTCGGTCATCATGGCCGACCTCTACAATCACGGGCTGCCGATGCCGCTCGCCATGGTCGTCTGCTTGGCGGTCGGAACGCTGTGCGGCTGGATCAACGGCCTGCTGATCGTCAAGTTCAAGGAGCTGTCGGCGGTCATCGTCACCCTCTCGACCATGATTATCTACCGGGGCGTCGCTTACATTTTGCTCAAAGATCAGGCAGCCGGGAAATTTCCCGAATGGTTCAACTTCCTCGGCTGGGATTACATCGGCGGCATTCCGTTCATTCTGATCGCCTTCGCCGTCTTCGCCGCCGCTTTCTGGTACTTGCTGCACAAGACGACGTTCGGCCGCCGGGTGTACGCGATGGGCAGCAACCTGACGGCAAGCCGCTTCTCCGGCGTCCGGACCGACCGCATCAAGATCGTCGTGTTCACGCTGGCCGGCCTGATGTCGGCGGTCACCGCCCTGTTCCTGACGTCGCGGATGGGCAGCACCCGGCCGAATATCGCCGCCGGCTACGAGCTGGACGTCATCGCGATGGTCGTGCTGGGCGGCATCAGCACCGCGGGCGGCAAAGGCCGGATGATCGGCGCGATTCTCGCCGTGTTCCTCATCGGCTATTTGCGCTACGGCCTCGGGCTCGTCAACGTCTCGGCGCAGACGCTGCTCATCATTATCGGCCTGCTGCTCATCGTCGCCGTCGCGATTCCGAAGCTGAAGCTCGGCCGCGCCTCCGCGAGACGAAGGGCGTAAGCCGCGAAATGCGGGGGCTAAGATCCGTTACAGGACGGTCTTTCGACTGTTTTGTATAGAAGCAAGCGAAGATAAAAAAGGGAGGAAACACCAGGTGAGAAAGATGTTCGCACTCGGATTGACGGCCGTTCTGTCGCTTTCCTTGCTCGCAGGATGCGGCGGCGGCAAGAACAACAACGCGGCGGGCGGCGGGGACGGCAAGCCGGGCGGAAGCGCGTCCGCCAGCGCCGGCGCAAGCGCAAGTGCGCCCGCCGCCGACAGCGGCAGCGGCTCCGGAGATTCCGGCGGAAAGAAGAAGTTCGCCATTATTTTCAAGAATACGGGCAATCCCTACGGCGAGAAGCAAATGGAAGGGTTCAAAAAGGCGATCGAGGAGAAAGGCGACGAAGCCATCCTCAAGGCTCCGGATCAGCCGACCGCCGAGGCGCAAATTCAGATGATCGAGGAACTGATCTCCCAGAAGGTCGACTCGATCGCAGTCGTCGCCAACGATCCGGACGCGCTGCAGCCGGCGCTGAAGAAGGCGATGAACGCGGGCATCAAGGTGCTGTCGCTGGACTCCGCGGTCAACGCGCAAAGCCGTCTCGTGCACGTCAACCAGGCCGACCCGGAACGTATCGGGCGCACGCTCATCCAGGGCGTCTCCGAGATGATCGGCGGGGAAGGCGAGATCGCCATTCTGAGCGCCACCTCCCAGGCGACGAACCAGAACACCTGGATCGAATGGATGAAGAAGGAGCTTGAGGATCCGAAGTATTCGAAGATCAAGCTGGTCAAAGTCGCCTACGGCGACGACCTGCGCGACAAGAGCGTCTCCGAGACGGAAGCGTTGCTCAAGTCGTATCCGAACCTGAAGGGCATTATCGCGCCGACGACGGTCGGCATCGCAGCCGCCGGCAAGGTGCTGACGGACAAAGGCTTCAAAGGCAAAGTGCAGCTGACCGGCCTCGGTCTGCCTAGCGAAATGGCGGAATATATTGAGAGCGGCGTCTGCCCGTGGATGTACCTGTGGAACCCGATCGACGTCGGTTACCTGGCCGGCTATGCTGCGGAAGCGTTGGTGAACGGAGAGATCACCGGCAAGGCGGGCGAGAAATTTACGGCGGGCACGCTCGGCGAGAAGGAGATCGTCGCGGACGGCGACGGCACGCAAATTATGCTGGGCGATCCGTTCAAGTTCGATTCCAGCAACATCGCGGAGTGGAAAGCGGTCTATTAATCCGGCAGCCGAGACCGGAAGCGATCAGAGGCCGGGCGGGTCTCCGGAGGAGGTTTCAGCTTCCGGGGCCTGCCCGGCCTATTTCGGTGCAAAGGGGAGAATGAGGGAGATGGAAGCGAGCCGAAAGTTCGCGTGGACGTGGACGGTGAAGGAGGAGCATCTGGAGGAGTACGTGCGGATGGACCTCGATCCTTGGCCGGAGATCATGGAGGAGCACCGCAGGGCGGGCATTCGCTTATATCGCCAAGAGCGAAGCGTGCAGCCGCTGGAACGCGATCACTTCGAAGATGGTCGAGGCGCCGTTCGATTTCGCTGAAGCCGAACCGATCCGGCCGATGCGCGATTGAAAGGCTCGGGCGGAATCGAATAACGCGCGCATAACAAAAAGCTGTTCCCGGGTCGTGCGACCTGGGAACAGCCTTTTCGTTCTTACTGGAAGTTTCTCGGTTGGTAAGAGCTGCCGCCGATGCTTTGGGAGATCGGTTGTTGTTGACTCATGCCGAAGCCGGTTTGGTACGGTTGGGCCGCCGTTTGGTAGCCGCCTTGAACGAATTGGGCGGTTTGCATCGAATGCATCGATTGCTCAAGCTGACGGGCGATCTGCTGCATTTGTTGGAGCTGCTGAATCGCGGTTTGATGGCCGTGGAGGGCGTTTTGAATCGTTTGGGCCGCTTTGTGCTCGCGTTGGGCGAGTTCTTCCAGCCGCATGGCGTTTTGCTGCTCCTGCTGCAGAAGCTGCTGGTAGTTGGCGCTCGCTTGTTGGGTTTGCGAAATCAGCTGGTGGCAAATTTGCTCGAATTGGTTAATCTGATTGCCGAGGTTGGGTTGGTACATGCGGATCCTCCTGGGATTGAATTTTGACAACCTCCAATTAGAGTGTCGACAACCTTTCGTCTTTATTCGTCCGTCGCCTTTAAAAATCATTGACTTACTTCGGTCAGGTAAATTAGGATGGAGATATTCTGGAAATCGAGAGAGGAGAGTGGCGGGAGTGAAGGCTTATCTATTTCTGGCGGTCGCTATCGCCAGCGAGCTGTTCGGCACTTCGATGCTGAAGGCTTCCGCCGGATTTACGAAGCTTTATCCGAGCATCGCGACGGTCGCCGGCTTCGGCATCGCCTTTTATTGCTTGTCTCAGGCGCTGCAGCAAATCCCGCTCGGCGTCGCTTACGCGATCTGGTCGGGCGTCGGGACGGCGGTTACGGCGATCATCGGCATCATCGTCTGGAAGGAGACGGCGAGCATCGCGACGGTCGCGGGCATTGCGCTCATCATCACAGGCGTCGTCATTCTGAATTTGAAAGGCGCGGCGCACGGCTAAGGAGAAACTTACTTGGGTAAGGGGATGCCCCCCTTGATTGCGACAGCGCGGAAAGGACAGGCACCGCTGTGGATCGACAACCTTTGTGGACCGGCAATTTTGTCTTGCTGCTGTTCGCCAATCTGTTTTTGTTTCTCGCGTTCGAGATGCTCATCCCTACGCTTCCGTTGTTTGCGGAAGGAATGGGGGCCACCGAATCGCAGATCGGCATGGTGACGGGCATCTTCACGTTCTCCGCCGTGCTTATTCGCCCGTTCACCGGCACGCTGACGTCCCGCTTCGGGAGGAAGGGGCTGCTTCTGATGTCTACCGCCCTCTGTCTCGGAACGACGGTCGCGTACGGCTGGACCGACGGAATTGGGCCGATCGTGGCGGTGCGCCTGCTGCACGGCGTCGGCTTCGGTCTGGCGACGAACCTGTTCGCCGCCATGGTGTCCGACCTGCTTCCGGCGAACCGCCGCGGGGAAGGCGTCGGCCATTTCACGATGGGCGAGACGCTGGCCATCTCGCTCGGCCCGCTCTTCGGCGTCGGGCTGCTGGGTTCGTTCGACTTCCACGGCTTGTTCCTCGCCGGAGGGCTCATTCTGCTCGTCTCCCTGGCCATGAGCGGCCTGACCGGCCGCAGCCGCACGCCCGCAGAAGCCTCAACGGCCGCCGGAGAAGAACGCCCCGCTGGCAAACCGTCGATTTTATCGGCTATGATAGAGAGAAGAGTGCTTCTGCCTTCCGCGCTTGCCGTACTGCTCGGGCTTACCGTCGGCGCCGTCGTCTCCTTCATCACCGTCTACGCGCAAGCTCGGGGAATCGGCCACGTCGAATGGTTCCTGTTCACGAACGCGATGGCCGGATTGCTCATCCGCTTCGTCTCCGGCCCCTTGTTCGACCGCAAGGGACCGGGCAGCGTGCTCATTCCCGCGGCCGTGTGCAGCCTGATCGGCAATGTGCTTGTCTCGGCGGCTTCGGATACCGCTTCGCTCATCGCCGCGGCGGTCTTCTGCGGCATGGGGGTAGGCGCGGCGTTTCCCGCTTTGCAGGCGTGGTGCCTCCAACTGGTGCCGGCGCATCGGCGGGAGGCGGCGATCGGCACGTTTTTCAACGCGTTCGATTTGGGAATCGGAATCGGCTCGATGCTGGCCGGCGGACTGGCGGGCTGGATCGGATACAGCCCGATGTATCTTTGCTCCGCAGGCGTATTCGTCGTCTATTTGACGGTCTATATGAGTTGTGCGACCAGGAGAAGGAAGGGACAGAGCGCCGCGGCGAAGGGCAAGCTCCCGGCGTAGACGAGGAGGCTCGGACGTGAGCGGATCGGATCGGCTCATGCAGATTGCCATTCGGCATTTCAACCAATACGGCTACGAAGGAACGAAGCTCTCTCGCATCGCCGAGGAAGCGGGCATCCGCAAGCAGTCGGTATACGCCCATTTTCAAAATAAAGACGATTTGTTCCTGCAATTGAACGACCGTGCGACGCGGGAAGAAATCGACTATTTGCACGCTTTTTTCGACGAGCATCGGAACGACGGCTTGCTGGCAACGCTGCATGCGCTTCTCTCCGCCTGCAAGGAGCGGTTCCTGGACAATCCGAACGTGAACTTCCTGATCGTCACGTCCTATATTCCGCCGAGGCACCTGATCGGCCAGGTAATGGCCAGCTACCGCTTGTATTTGTCCCATCTGAGGGCGCTGCTGCGAACGGCCTTCCTGCGGGAGAAGGAATCGCTCCGGATCGATCCCGAGGACGGGCCGGTATCGTTCAGCACGCTGCTCGACGGGCTTGTCACGCAGCTCGTGTACGAGACGCCGGACCTGTACGACCAATCGATGCGCATCAGCTGGGATATTTATTCCCGCGGCATTATGAAAGGCTGAGGGCGTTCGTCTGGAGGCAAAGGATTCGGCTCAAAGGAGGCGTTGTCGGATGTACCTCGTCACGTCGGAAGAAATGCGGAGGGTGGACAGGTATACGATCGATACGATCGGCATTCCGTCCCTCGTTCTGATGGAGAACGCCGGGCGCGCGATCGCGGAGGAGGCGTTCCGGCTGCTGGGTCCGGGAAGGGCGAAATGGGCCGTGCTCGTCGGCAAAGGCAACAACGGCGGGGACGGGCTTGTCTGCGCCCGGCATCTTGCCGAGTTCGGCCATGAGGCGGAAGTCGTCTATGCCGTCCCACCGGAGCAGCTTACGGGGGAGGCGGCGGTGCAGCGCGATATTGCCGCGCGGCTCGGCCTGCCGGCGAGAACGTACGCGCCGGGCGGGATCGATTGGCGCGAGTACGGCGGCATCGTGGATGCGCTGCTCGGCACCGGAACGGCGGGCGCGCCCCGCGAGCCGTACGCTTCGCTCATCCGGGAAGCGAACGCGAGCGGGCTGCCGATCGTCGCGGCCGACATTCCGAGCGGCCTGAACGCGGACACGGGCGAGGCGGCCGAGCCCTGCGTGCGGGCCGCTGCGACGGTCGCGCTCGCGATGATGAAGCGGGGGCTGCTGCTGTATCCGGGCGCGGAAATGGCGGGGCGGGTCGTCGTCCGCGCCATCGGCATACCGGAGACGGCGGCGGCGACGCTGGGCGTCAAGGCGTTCGTGCTGAACGAGCGCACGCTGCGGGAGAAGCTGGGGCTGGATTGGCCCCTGCGCCGCGCCGCCGATACGCACAAAGGCACGTACGGCCACGCGCTCGTCGCGGCCGGCTCGCGCGCCATGAGCGGCGCCGGCCTGCTCGCCGCAAAGGCCGCGCTGCGCGCCGGCTGCGGGCTCGTCAGCTGGGCGCTGCCGGCTTCGCTGGCAGCGCCGCTTCTCGGCCGGCTGCCGGAGGCGATGCTGCTCGGCGTGCCGGACGAAGGGCGCGGCGATTGGAGCGCCGCCGCGCCGGAGGAGCTTGCCGCGCTTGCCGAAGGCAAGCGGGCGCTCGTCATCGGCCCCGGGCTGGGCCGATTTGAAGGCGACGCCTCGTGGCTTCGCACGGTGTGGGAAGCCACGGACGGCGTGCCGCTCGTCGTCGACGCCGACGCGCTGAACATGCTCGCTTCCGCCGGCCGGGACGGCGGCGAAGCGTTCGCGGCCTGGCCCCGCCGCACCGCGCCGGTCGTGCTCACCCCGCATCCGGGCGAGATGGCGCGGCTGGCCGGCCTGTCCGTGCCCGAGGTCCAGCGGGACCGGATCGGGCTCGCGCAGCGCTTCGCGGAGCGTCACGGCGTGACGCTCGCGCTGAAGGGAGCGCGCACCGTCGTCGCGGCGCCGGACGGGACGGTCTACGTCAATACGACCGGCAACCCCGGCATGGCTACGGGCGGATCGGGCGACGTCCTCGCCGGCATCGTCGGCAGCTTGCTCGCGCAGGGGCTGGACGCCGTCCAGGCGGCCGCCGCAGGCGTTTATATGCACGGAGCCGCGGGGGACCGGGCCGCCGCGGCGAGAACGTCGGCCGCTTCGTTGCTGGCCGGAGATATTATCGAGTCTTTGTAAGGGCGATGAGAGACTTCTCAGACCGTCAGGCCGTAGGCGCTGTCCGTAATAAGGGAGGGCACTTCGGCTTTAAGCGCCTTGTACTGCTCCAGGGTGAGGTTGCCGCTCAGCAAGCGCTGCTTCAGCTGTTCGGTCAGCTCGGCGACCTGGTCGTCGATGAGCGGCTCCACTTCCCGGCCGTGCACGGCGGCAATATCGGCGAGCGAGAGGCCGCCGTGCAGCGCCTCCCACACTTCCTCCTCCGACCCGGCGCCGAGGCGGGTCAGGAACGAGTCCTTCGCATCCGCGGCCGACTTTTCTTGCGTACGGGAAGAGGAAGAGGAAGAGGAAGAGGAAGAGAGCCCGGTCGGCGAACAGTCGCCGTACGTGTCGCTCTTCGGCGTAAGGCCGCTTGCGCTCGCCTCGCCGCCGCGCATGCCGCCGGCCACGGTCAGCATCATCGCCAATGTCACGATCATCAACATTCGTTTGGCATTCATTCGGAGACTTACCTTCTTTCCGGAACTAGCGTTCATCCTGTATTTATCCTAACCGTCGCTTCTTAAAACAGGCTTAACGCGCCATTAAGGCTCCTTAAGAATAACGGACGAGACCCGGCAAAGTTTCATCATGGGCGCAATAAAACATCTTCTATTATACGAAACAAAGAACCGCCAGAGGAACGGCGAACGTTTCCCTGGCGGTTTTTTATCATCGGTGTTTGACGTGTCTGAATTTTTAACGAACCTCCGGAGCCTTATTTCGCGGTCGAAAGTCTATCCGTATAACGTAACGAACCGAGGACACCTTATTCGCTTACAACCGTCCCGCATGATCGGAAAATCCGGCCGATAACGATTCGTCGGTTCGTTGCCGATTCGAAAACTCGGCTTTTGCTACAAATAGTGTCTACTGAGTTCGTTAGCGCCATCCGCTCGCGCGAGGGAGGCGGACCGGCAGGGAGCAGACTTCCTTCCCGGTCCGGCCTTAACGCAAAACGCCTTCGTCGTCCGAAGACTCCGAAGGCGCTTCTGCTTGACAGCTTTACGAGCATTACGCTCCTAACATTCTTAAACCGTTACGGCTTCCTTCTTCTCGACGGCGTGGCCGCCGAACTCGTTGCGCAGGGCGGCGACGACTTTGCCCGTGAACGTGTCGTTCTCGAGCGAACGGTAGCGCATGAGCAGCGACATCGCGATGACCGGCGTCGCGGTTTGCAGATCCAACGCCGTCTCGACCGTCCACTTGCCTTCGCCGGAAGAGTGCATGACGCCCTTGATCTCGTCGAGCTTCGCGTCCTTGGAGAAGGCGCGCTCGGTCAGCTCCATCAGCCAGGAGCGGATGACGGAGCCGTTGTTCCAGACGCGGGCGACTTTCTCGTAGTCGAAGTCGAAGCCGCTCTTCTCCAGCACTTCGAAGCCTTCGCCGAT
>NZ_AUCP01000063.1 GCF_000429825.1 Cohnella thermotolerans DSM 17683 | reverse complement strand
AAGCTTTGGAATATTTAGGTCAAGCGTTCCAACCCGGGTATGCCACTCCCGGTGCCGGTATCCGTTCCGCTGATTGGTTCTTTCGGTGTTTCGTTCATAACGCTCGGCGCCGATCTGGGCCGCTACCTCCGCCTCCATCAACGAATGAACCAGCACATTCAGAGCTTCTTTAAGAAAATCAACATCACCATCAGAACCAGACTTGCGCAACAGCTCTAAAAGTGACATTCTATCTATAGAAGCCACGGTTTGATCCTCCTTCTAAAGTAGAGTCGCGTCACTTTAGTAGAAATCATACCGTGGCTTCCCTTGTCAAGAAGCTCGGCGCAATTTTACACCACTACTTGAGACTATAACGCTCCAGCCGCTTTTGCACTACATTGAGCGCCGCCATTTTTTCGGCAACAAACAGCACCGTCTTCCCGTGCGCCAAAGATGCCGCGATCAAATTCGTAATCGTCTGTGACTTCCCCGTTCCCGGCGGTCCATGCAACACAAAGCTTTTGTCTTGCAAAGCCGCGCTGATCGCGGTCATCTGCGAGGAATCCGCGCTGATCGGAAGCAGCAGCTCATCCGGCGCATATAGCTCGTCCAACTGATCGGCTTCCGGAAACGTCATGCCGGGGTCCCATTCCAGTTTTCCGGAGATCAGGCTGGCCACCACTTTGTTTTTGGCCAGATCGGCCGACCGGTTGCGAATATCATTCCACATGACAAAGCGGCTGAAGGAGAACAGTCCGATATACGCCGACTCGACGATGTCCCACCGCGGCAAATGCATTACCACATGGCGTATTGTTGTGAAAATGCCATTGATATCGATGCCCTTGTCGTCGCGTGGAAGCGGATCGAGACCGCCGATGGAGATGCCGAAATCTTGCCGAAGCATTTCCAGCAGGGTAATGTTGATTTGCGGTTCCTCATCCCTTGCCCGGAGCACGTAGCCCGAGCTTGAAGTCTTGCGGACAAGGTCGACCGGAATCAGAATAATCGGTGCGTAACGCGGCATTTCACTGGCCGTCGTTTCGTACCACCTGAGCAATCCGAGCGCCAGGTATAGCGTGTTGGCGCCGTTTTCCTCCAGCGACAAGCGGGCAGAACGGTACAAGTGCGTCGCTTTATCAAACAGTTCCCGCTCGCCCACATCGATACGGAGGCGCCTGTTTGCGAATTCTTCCTGTAACAAGGTGTTCAGGGGATCGTCTTTGCTGATGCTATGGAACAATTCCGCGCTGCGAGCCGTATTCTCCCAATCCAGGGGCCGGGAAAGCAAATTAAACTCCCTGCCCTCCGCAAGTGCATCCTCCAATTCGCCCAGCCGTGAATACAGGATGGGCATCGCAGCTTTGGTCAGCCGAAAGTTAAGCAGCGTGTTCCGCAAAGTCAAATCGAGCAGTTTTCGTTCCCACATCTGCTGCTTGGAAACCGCTACGGCGTCCACCTCGGCCGGCCGCCCAAGGATCGTGATTTCACCCGGCTCTTCCGTCGAGCCGGGTTTTGGCCGATCCTCCTCCACGATTTTCCACCCTTCGGGCGTCGAGATGCGAATCGGCAAGGGACGGATCGAGCTGGCACGAGCGCGCTTCACATCCACCAACCCCAAGAACGAATCAGGGTTAGCCAAATATGATAAAGCGACGGACTCCGCGTCCTGATACGAAGCCTGATTGCCAGCGCACATGAGCGTCGCTTCCGCGATGCTGATCTCATGTATGCCGGCAGCCAGCCTTTTGGTCAGCATCGTGATGTCGTCCTGAATGATCTCGGAAAACGTCTCCTGCACAAGCCAAACGCCCGGAAACGCATGGCCGTCGGTAAAAATGATTAGCGGATTCAGCCCCACCGCTTCCAAGCATGAGGCAATAAACAGAGACAAATCGAGACAATTGCCCATGCGTGTCCCAAACAAAGTGTCTGCCAGCCGGACGCGTTGCCCTCGCTCTTCAAAACTGGCCGGCGCCACACAGTATGTTATCTGATAGTCCCGCAACGCCGAATAAATGGCCGCCGCCTGATGGCGCACGCGGTTCGGATTCTTGCTCTGGTAGGCATCGAAAGAACGGTTGCCCGTCCATTTTTCCAAATACGCGCCCGCTTCGTGGATGACCTTGGCCACAGCAGGATGATTGGGCATGACGAAAGCGGCGACCATTTCCGGCATAGCGGCTAGCCCGCCCCACTGGTCGTAGGCTAGAATCGCAACTGGCGACTCTTCTTGATACAGAAGTTTTCCACCATGCTCGACCTGAAGCGTGAGCCGATCGAGTAGCCGCTCCGCTAAACCAGCCAGAAACGTTCCCGACACCGGCAAGTGAACCGGCCCCACTTCCACCGACTGACCCGCCGGTATGACATCCAGCGTCTTCGACCATTCCGCGGCAAAATCCGTACCCGGCTTGATGGTCACCGTTACTTGATGCAGATCCTCGGATGAATGGTTGACAAGCGTCAACTTGCGAACGACCGGCACAAAATTTTGCTGCATGGCATAATTGAGCACATCGTAACGCAGCCACTCGCATGTAATCGTTTGATTTTCAACGCTTTCCATAACTGCACCTCATAGACTCCAGGATTTCATGCTCCTTACAAACACATATATTGAATTTTTTCTTCAAAACAAGACTTTTTTCCTCTATTATTTTGAAAATTTGATATACCCCCTTGACCGTCTCCCTGTTCAAATCCTGATAGGCTAGACATTGTGGGTCCATTCGGTGGAGGCGAAGCTGCTCATCTTATTTGCAAAAGTGTAAACAAAAAATGAGCCAGGCCATAGTCTCAAGTGGCTTGGCTCATTTTTCCGCTTCAAAGCGAAAATCCACAACCTCATGCGGTTGTGGATTTGCATGGTGGAGGCGAGGGGAGTCGAACCCCTGTCCGAAGACAACGCCACACAGGCTTCTACGGGTGTAGTTCCAGTTTTGATGTCACCCGAGAGACGCCCCGGAACCGGCTTCTCGTTGGGTCAGCCTGATTGTCTTCTTCAGCTAGCCCCAGGCGGAGACTAGACAGCGTATCCCACTAAAGTTGAGCCCCTATCCCGCCACATGGGCGATGGAGGGTAGGAGCCTGGAGGCCGTTATTAGGCGGCCAGAGCCAGAGAAGGTTTCTTGTTTGCGATTATTCGCTTTCCGCGTTGTTGAAGCGGCCGCAGCCCCACTACCCGCTACCCATGCTCGAACTGTCCCCGTCGAATCCATAAACGCCCCCGAAAAAGTAGACCGTCATCGCAGCCAGGCGGTTGGGATGAACGGATGCCCAGCCCGTTATCTTAGCTTACAGGCTGGTTGATACGAATCGCTAGGCCGTCATCGTAGCTTACAGGCTGGATGAGACAGATCGCACGCCTCGCTTTACGATAAGAGCCTCCAACCGTCGGTCATTCGCAAGGCTTACTGTAGATCGATTCTGGTCGATCAGCATAATCCGGCGCAATACCGACAACCATAAGCCCATTCCCGAAATGCTGCGGTTCGTGCACGACGGCGCCGCACGGCAGGCGGCGGTTCTTGCATCGGTGCTTTCTTATTATACCACGTCCCGCGCGGGAAAACCGCACGATGTTGCTGTCAAACCCGGCAATCCCTGCTTACGCTGGCAGCCCGCGATTTCTGCCCTTGAAAGCCTGCCGCAAATGCGCCAAATCAGCTGTAAGACGACACTTTCTGCTTCTCGCGAAGCGCCCGCTGGATATCGCGCTGCGCGTCCTTCTTGGCCGCGGCTTCACGCTTGTCGTAGTTCTTCTTGCCTTTGCCGAGACCGATGAGACACTTGGCGTAGCCGTTGCGAATGTACACCTTAAGCGGCACGATCGTGTAGCCTTCCTGCTTGGACTGGCCGTACAGCTTGTGAATCTGCGATTTGTGCATGAGCAGCTTGCGCGCCCGCGTCGGGTCGGTCGGATTGAACCGGTTGCCCTGGGCGAACGGGCTGATATGCATGTTATGCAGGAAAATCTCGCCGTTCCGGATCGTCGCGAAGGCGTCGTTCAGGTTCGCGCGGCCGCCCCGAAGCGACTTGATCTCCGTGCCGGTCAGCACCATGCCCGCCTCGAAGGTTTCTTCGATGAAGTAATCGTGAGACGCTTTCTTGTTCTGAGCAAGCGGTTTGTCGTGCTGGTCTTTCTTCCCCATGAAAATCTTCATCTCCTTCGGCGGAACGACGTGCATCATCCCCGCAAAATCGGGGGTGGTCATTCATTATAACACGCGCCGTAGCCCGGAAACAACCGGACGAGCCACCCTTGTGAGGGTGTAGGAACAGATGCCTCCAAGGTTCGAGCAAACCTCCTTAAAAATCCGGTGAGGCGAGACTCGCGGACTTCGAGCGAACCCTCGGGGAGGCGTTAACCTCCAACCCAAAGAGCAGGCACGACTTACCGAACTTTTCACTCCGCTAAAATTAAACGCCCTTAAGGCACTTATCGATGAGCGCCATCCGGATGTACAGCCCGTTCTGCGCCTGGCGGAAGTACGCGGCCCGCGGGTCGCTGTCGACGCCCTCGGTAATCTCGCCGGCCCGGGGCAACGGGTGCATGACGATCGCGTTTTTCTGCATGCGGGACAGCAATTCCTCGTCCACGATGTATTGGCCGGATGCTTTCTCGTATTCCTCCAGCGAAGGGAAACGTTCCTTCTGAATCCGCGTCTGGTACAGCACATCGATGGAGCCCGCCACCGCGTTCAGATCGGTCGTCTCCTCGTAGCGGACGCCGCGCTCTTCCATGTACCGCTTGACGCTGCTCGGAATGCGCACGTTGTCCGGCGAGATGTAATAAATCATAACGTCTTTATAATTGGCCAAAATATAGCTCAAGGAGTGCACCGTACGCCCGTAAGCGAGATCCCCGACCATGGCGATCCGGACGCCGTCGATCCGGCTCATTTCCTTCTGAATCGTATACGCGTCCAGCAGCGCCTGCGTCGGGTGCTCCCCCGCTCCGTCGCCCGCGTTGATGACCGGCACGCCGGCCACCGCCGCCGCGCGCTTCGCCGCGCCGATGTCGGTATGCCGGATCACGATGACATCGCTGTATCCGGTCACGATGCGGATCGTGTCCTCCAACGTCTCGCCCTTGATCGCCGACGAGAATTGCGCCGCGTTTTCCGTCCCGATGACGCTGCCCCCAAGCCGCGACATTGCGGATTCGAAGCTGAGCCGCGTCCGCGTGCTCGCCTCGAAGAACAGCGTCGTCATAATCCGCCCCTCGTGGCTGCGGTTGCCGCCCGCCCGCACGACTTCCTCCATCCGCTTGGAAGCCTCAAACAAATCGTCTAGCTCCGCACGGCTGAACTGCTTCGCTCCGAGCACGTGATACAGATTCGGTTGCATTTTGGGAATCCTTCCTCTCGTCCGTTAGCCTGAACACACTAAAATCTATCCTATAGGATACGCCCCCAAAAGTAAAACGGATTATCGCATCCTCAGCACCCGAAACTCGGCTTCAATCTCGGCCATAGCGCGAAGGAACGATCGGAATAACGAAAGTTTCAATATATGCGAAAAGAAGCCGCCCGGACTAACGACGGCCCCTGCCCACTTGCTTGAATCCGAATCGACACGGCTCGCGGCAAAGCCGCTTCGACCGCCGGTAATTAGGCCGGAGCGAAGTGTCCAGTATGGACCGGATAGCTCTCCTGCGCGTAACCTACCGGATGTCCCACTTGCGCAAAGCCTCCAGCTTGCTCTTGCCTTCGGAGAACGCCGCGATGCCGAGCGAGCCGCTTCCGGGATAGATGCGCGCGGTCATAACCTTCTCCCCGTCCTGCAGGAACACCTCCAGCGAGGAACGGTCGACGAACGCCCGCAGCTTTAGCTTGCCGTCGCGCAGCGGGATTTCCGTCTCCCGAACGCCTCCGGGTCCGATCCCCGACCGGTTCCGGTCGAACGTGAACACGCCTTCCCGCGGAGAATAGCTCAGCACCGTCTCCTCCCCGCCGCCGACCCGGAGCTTCAAGCCGAACCTCTCCGCTTCTCCCGCGTCAAATACGGCTTCCAGCTCATAGCTGTCCCCCGCCGTCTCGAGAGGCGCCTCCCCTTCCAGTTCCACGCCCCGCAGCTCGAAAAATTCGCCCCGATAGCTCTCGATCTCCTCCACCGGCCGGAACCGGACTTGCCCGTCCCGCACGATCATCTCCCGGGGAAGCGTCATCGCTCCCGCCCATTGATGGCCTTTCTGCGTCGGCATGTCGCTCTCCCACATATCCATCCACCCGATGACGATCCGTCGGCCTC
Source organism: Cohnella thermotolerans DSM 17683 (assembly GCF_000429825.1). Taxonomy (GTDB): domain Bacteria; phylum Bacillota; class Bacilli; order Paenibacillales; family Paenibacillaceae; genus Cohnella; species Cohnella thermotolerans. The sequence continues at coordinate 28,844 of NZ_AUCP01000063.1, read as the reverse complement.
GATCGTCGAGCGCGGACTGCGGCGCGTAGAAGTCGAAGCCCTGATCCATCGGCGCATACCCTTCGGAATGGAACGCTCCGGTTTGCTCGTCCCAGCGGCCGCGCATGTACACCGTCGAGTGTAAGTTCCAATAGTCTCGCCCCTGGGACGGCATGCGCTGGGGAGAGAACATGAGGAAGTCCGTCCCGCCGATCGAGAAGAAGTCCGGGCACTCCCAGTTGTCCCCCATCTCTCCCCCGCTCTTGGCCATGACGCCGACGTATGTCCAATCCACCAGATCCCCGGATCGGTACAATAGAATCTGTCCGTTGCCTTGGCCGTCGTTCGAACCGAGCACGACATAATACATTCCGTTCCGCTCGAACACCTTCGGATCGCGAAAGTCCTTCCGGCTCGCCCCCGCCGGAATCTGCGGCAAGCCGATGACGGGGTTGCCCGCGTGCTTGCGGAAGCGAACGCCGTCGTCCGAGACGGCCAGGTTTTGCGTCTGCCGATAGTCGTTGGAAGCGTCCGGTCCCGTCACCACGTGGCCGGTATAGATCAGATGCAGCAAGCCGTCCTTCTCGATGGCGCTGCCCGAGAAGCAGCCTCCGGCGTCGTAGCTTTCGTCCGGAGCGAGCGCGATCGGCCGGTACTCCCATTTGATCAAGTCGCGGCTTACCGCATGGCCCCAATGCATCGGTCCCCACTCCGGCAAGTATGGGTAATGCTGATAGAACAGATGATAATGCCCTTTATATTGAACAAAGCCGTTCGGATCGTTGATCCACCCGTATTCGCCCATCAGGTGATAGTTCAGGCGATAATCCGGGCGCAGCTTAGGCTTGTTCTCTTGAATGAAGCGATCGGCGTTCTCCCGTGTATAAAGAATTGTCGGTTTGATAAGCCATCCTACCTCTGCGATTTATTTGATCGAACCTTGCATGACGCCTTGAATGATATATTTCTGGGCGAACAAATACACGACGATGATCGGAAGAACCGTCAGGACGAGACCGGCCATGAGCGGGCCGTAATCGACCGTGTACGTTCCGTAGAAGTTGTACGTCGACAGCGGGAGCGTGCGCTGCTCCGGATTGACCAATACTAGCGACGGAAGCAGAAAGTCGTTCCAAATCCACAGCACGTTCAGAATGGCGATCGTGGCCGTCGTTGGCGTCAGAACCGGCAGCACGATGCGGAAGAACGTCTGCGTTCTCGTGCATCCGTCGATCATGGCCGCTTCTTCGAGCTCGGCCGGAATGCTTTTCACAAAACCATGGTAGATGAAGACGGCCAGCGAACTGCCAAAGCCCAAATACATGTACACGAGCGACGCCTTGTTGTTGAGCATTCCGAGCGAGCCGTATATTTTCACAAGCGGAATCATGATGGCCTGGAAGGGAATAATCATGGAAGCCACCATGATGAGGAACGTATATTGGTTGACCTTCGTCTGATTCCGGACGAAATAATGCGCGGTCATCGCGGCGAACAGCGAAATGAGCAGCACGCTCGCCACCGTAATAATCAACGTATTCCAGAACGCCGACATGTAGCCCATTTTGCCGACCGCATACGTATAATTGTGAAAATTGAAGCGATCGGGAAGCGACATCGGATTGGACGTAATCGCGTTGTTTTCTTTGAACGAGTTCAGCAGCAGGAAGACGAACGGCACGATAAACAACAGGAGACAGACGGTTAGCGCGGCGTACTTCAGCCAGGAAGCGGCGAAATTGCGGGCTGCCATTAGGCCTCCACCTCCAGCTTCTTGCTGAAATACACCTGAAGCAACGTCACCGCGGCCACCAGCAGGAACAATACGAACGCCTCCGCTTGCCCGACCCCGTAGTCGCGGGACAGAAACGCCTTCTCGTACACGTGCATCGAGACGAACTCCGTGCTTTTGAACGGGCCGCCGTTCGTCAGCGACAGGTTGACGTCATATACCATAAAGCAGCGCTGCAGCGACAGGAAGATCGTCACGATAAAGGAAGGCACCATGAGCGGGAGAGTCATTTTGCGCATGCGCATCCATCCTCTCGCTCCGTCGATGCTCGCCGCTTCCAGAATGTCGTTCGGAACGTTCATCAGACCGGCGACGAAGATGACCATCATGTAGCCCGCATACTGCCAAACCGTTACGATGACAAGCGACCAGAACGCCTTGTCCGGATCGGTCAACCACGAATAGCTTAGCAGCGGGATGTCCGCCTTGGTGCCGAAGTAGACGAGAACCTTGGAGAAAATAAATTGCCAGATAAAGCCGAGCACGATCCCCCCTACCAAGTTCGGAACGAAGAAGCCCGCCCGGAACAGGCTCTGTCCCCGCATGCCCTTGGTCAACGCATAGGCCAGCGCAAAAGCGATGGCGTTGATGAGGACGACGGAGAAGAGCACATATTTGAGCGTCAGCGCGAACGATTGCCAGAAGTCCCGGTCCCGGAACACTTCGCCGTAGTTTTGAAATCCGACCAGCGTATGCGAGGTGGCGATGCCGTCCCAGTTCGTAAAGGTCAAATAAATCCCGTACACGAACGGTACGATCATCACCGTCAGAAAAGCAAACAAGGTAGGCCCCGTGAACAGCAGCCTGGTGCGCAGCCGGTTCCACACTCCCTTTTCCGCAATCATCAAGACACCTCTCGATCTACTTCACGGATTTCCAATAATCTTCGATCTCTTTGGCCAGCGTGGCCCGGTCGCTCTTCTGCGCCAAATATTTCTGCATGGACGCGCCGACTTTGGACCAGTGGTCCGCCGGAAGCGTGCTCATGGACGGCTCCGTTTTGCCTTTGGCCATATACGCCTGAATCGACTTGCCCAGCGGGTCTGCCGCCGGAAGCGTAATATTCTTGAACGCCGGGATGATGCTCGCCTTGTTGACGAGGAAGTCCTGGCCTTTGGCTTCGTAGACGATCCAGTTCAGGAACTTCTTCGCCGCTTCCTGCTGCTCCGGCGTGCTCTTCTCTTTGTCGATGACGATCCGTTTGGAGACCGCCGCCGAAATCTCCTGATTGCCATAGTCGTCCGGATTGTTGCTGATCGGCACCGGCAGGAAGCCGTACTGCCCGTTCGCCGTGTCGAAGCCGCTGATTTGCGGCCATGCCCAGTTGCCCATGAACCAGATGCCGACTTCGCCTTTGCCCAGCACTTCGGGACCGCGCTCATAGGCGCCGGACAGCGGGGACTTCTGGTCGAGGTTGTATCTCATCATGACGTCGAACGTATCCATTAGTCCGTTGAACACCTTGTTGTTCGCGAGATCGGCCGTGCCGGCTTTCAGCGAATCGAGGAATTTGTTCACTTCCGCCGGATCTTTGCTTTGGCCGGCATACGCAAGCGGCAAGTAGTGCGCGCCGAGCGACCAGTCCATCGGGGAGATGACGAGCGCCTTCTTGCCGGACGCTTCGATCTGCTTGAACAGATTCTCCAGCGCGCTTGTCGTCGTGATCGTGGACGGATCGAAGCTTCCGCCTGCCGCCTTATCGACGACAGCCTTGTTGTAAATGAAGCCGTAGCCTTCGATCGCCAGAGGGAACGCGTAATTTTTGCCGTCGAAGGTCGTCAGATCGGTGGCGTTCGCGACCGTATCCGCCATCCACTTCTCGCCGCTCAGATCGAGGATGCGGTCTTTGAACTTCTCGACGTCGCCCGTATCCAGCATAATCATCGTCGGCGGGTTGCCGGACGCATACAGCGCGGAAGCCCGCTCGAACGGGGAGCCGCCGGTCGGAACCGCTTGAATTTCGAGGGTAATATTCGGATTGTCTTCATGGAACGCCTTGGCGGCGTCTTCAAGCTGGGTTTGAATTTCGCCTTTCGAGTTGAGAAGCGTAATTTTAACCGCTTTTCCGGAAGCGCTTGCATTTCCGGCGCCGTTGCCTGAATCGGATGCGTTCGTGTCTTTGCCTCCTCCGTTGCCGCCGCACGCTGTAACGACCATGACGACAAGCAGCGACAGAATGAGCACTTGAAGCCCTTTGATTTTGTTCACGTTTCTTCCCCCAGTAAAATTTGATATTTTCGAAGAAAAAGACTGAACCGCTTACATTTCGGATTATATGTCAAACGTTTGACATATGTCAATCCTTTGACATACCGACCTGCAAAGCACCCGTGCGAGGCCGTCTTGATTCCAACCGGTTCGAACGAACGCAATGGAAGCCCCCGCTAATGGTACGGAGGCGTTCTAGGTCGTCGACCTCTCCACGAGTTTAACGGGAAGCACATTCTCCCTCTCGAAGGGCTCGCCCTCCATTTGCCTGCGAATCAGTTCCACCGCCAGCCGTCCCATGTCTTCGATGGGCTGCTTGATCGTCGTGATCGCGGGGGTAACCCAGGAGGCGGCATTCACGTCGTCGTAGCCGATAATCCGAATATCTTGCGGAATGGCTTTGCCCAGCATCCGGCACCGCTTCATCACGAAGGATGCGATAATGTCGCTGGTGGCGAATACGCCGTCGATATCCGGATGGTTATCGAACAGCTTGGCGATCAGCTGCTCGTATTCCTGCTGGTCGAAGACGTTCATTTCCGTCTGCAGCGTCACGAACTCGATCCCCGCCGAGCGAAGCTTCTCTTCGAAAGCCGCCGTCCGGAGATTCGACAGCATGTCCAGCTGCAGGTTGCCGCAGATATGGGCGATTTTCCGGCATCCTTTCCCGATCAGAAGCTCCGCCGCCAGCTCGCCCCCCCGATAATTGTCCGAAGCGACGTAAGGAAGGGAGTCGATCCGCCGGTCGATCGTCACGATCGGATAGTTCAAATTCCGGTATTCCTCCACCTCGAGCGTATGGCTGCCCATAATAATGCCGTCCACCCGGTGGCGCTTCATCATCTCGATATAATCCCGCTCCTTGAGGGGGTCGAGCTGGGAATTGCAAAGCAGCAGCTTGCAGCCCTGCTGATAAGCGTAGTACTCGATCGCATCGGTCAGTTCGCCGAAGAACGGATGCGAGACGTTCGGCACGATCAGCCCGATCAGGTTGGACTGCTTGCGCAGCAAGGAGCGGGCGATCTCGTTCGGCTGGTAGTTGAGCTCCGCCATCGTGTCGTACACTTTCCGCCGCGTTTTCTCGCTGATGTATCCTCGGTTGTTCAGTACTCTGGACACCGTCGTCACCGATACGCCGGCGCGCTCGGCTACGTCATGAATCGTTGCCATAAGGCCCCCTCTTGCCTCTTGTGTGCGGAGGCGACATCCAATTAAGGCCATTATACCATTGCATCTGGCCTTTCGGAGCGGCTGTAACGGACACTCCGTTCGTTATTTGCAGAAATATGTGCGCCATCCTCCTCTTAACGGACCGTCGTTCCGTTATGGCTTGGATTTTGAGCGAATCAGGCGCCGTTTCAAGCGAATAACGGATTCCCTGTCCGATAACTCATCATAAATAGAGTTCATCCGCGAAATAAGAGCTCTACGGTCCGTTACCGCCCAAGACGCCGGGTCCTTGCCACAAACCAACGGCAGCCGGCATCCATGCACGGCGAAGAAGCTTTGCGAAAGAGCGATTCAGCCAGAAAAAAAGAGCCGTCCGGACGAGCCGGCGACCCCTTTTGCAGTTACTTTTTGGTTTTCTTGCGTTTGGAAGGCTTCGCGGCTTCCGCGCCGGCGGGGGAGGCGGTTGCGGCCGGGCTTTGCTTGCCGCCGGTCCGCTTCTTGCTTCCGCTCGCCGCGGCTGCCTGGCCGTTGCCGGCCCGCTTCTTCCCGTCGCCGGCTGGGCGGCGTCCGACCTTCTCGTTGCGTCTGCCGCCCCGTTCGGCCTCGTCGTCGTCGTAACGGGATCGGCGGCCCGCCGCCGAGACGGGCAGCCCCCACATATCGAGGGTCACGCCTTGGCCGCGCGGCACCGGATCGGGGATGTAATCCGCCGAATCCTTGTTGGCCGGGCCGCCCTCGCGCGCCAACGTCGCCTTGATCGGCCGCGTCCGGCCCTCGCCGATAATGTCGCCGCCGCCGAACACCGCCGGCGGCTCCGCCTGCTCGCGGCCGTCTCCGCGCCGGCCGCGCCCCTTGCCGCCGCCCGCACCCGCGGCGGCCTCCCCGCCGCGCCGGCCGCCCGGCGCCGGCGCCAACCCGCGGGCCGCGCCGCGCTCTTCGCCGCGGCCCGCCTTGCCCGCGCGCTTGCGGCTCTTGCCGCCGCGGCGCGCGCCCTCGGCCGGGCCGGCTTCGCCCCGGCCGGCCCCTTCGCGTTCGCTGCGCCCGAACGCGACGACCTCGCCGCGGCGCTTCCGCTTGCCGCGGCCGCCGCCCGCGCCGAAGCCTCCGCCGCGCGCGTCGAGGAACTTCACCTTGTTCGCCCGGCGCGGCTTCATGTCGACGAGCTCGAAGTCGATCGCGTATTCGTCCATGTTTACCCGCGCCACGCGGATGCGCACCTCGTCGCCGATCCGGTACACCTTGGACGTGCGCTCGCCGATGAGCGCCATATGCAGCTCATGGAAATGGTAATAGTCGTCCGACATGTCGCTCAGCCGGATCAGGCCTTCGACCGTGTTCTCCAGCTCCACGAACATGCCGAAGCCCGTCACGCCGCTGATGATGCCGTCGAATTCCTCGCCGATTTTGTCCAACATGAACTCGGCCTTCTTCAGCTTCTCCGTGTCGCGCTCCGCGTCGACGGCGATGCGCTCCCGCTCGGACGATTGCTGCGCGATATCCGGCATGCGCGCCCCGAGCGCTTCCATCCGTTCCTCCGGCAGCATGCCGCCGTTCTCGAGCACCTCGCGGATGATCCGGTGGATGACGAGGTCCGGATAGCGCCGGATCGGCGACGTGAAGTGCGTGTAGAACTCCGCCGCCAGGCCGAAGTGGCCGAGGCTCTGGGCGTCGTACTTCGCCTGCTTCATCGAGCGCAGCATCATCGTGCTGAGCACGGTCTCTTCCTTCGTGCCGCGGATTTCCTCCAGCAACGTTTGCAGCGCCTGCGGGTGCACGGAATTGCCCTTGCCCTTCACCGCGTAGCCGAAGTTGGCCGCGAACTGAATGAACGTCAGCAGCTTCTCGCTGCTCGGCTCCTCGTGAACCCGGTAGACGAACGGCACCTTCAGCCAGTGGAAATGCTCCGCCACCGTCTCGTTCGCCGCCAGCATGAACTCTTCGATGATCTGCTCCGCGATCGACCGCTCTCTTTTGACGATATCGACCGGCTTGCCTTCGCTGTCCACGATGACCTTCGACTCCTGGAAGTCGAAGTCGATCGCGCCGCGGCGCATCCGCCGCTGACGCAGCGCCATCGCCAGCTCCCGCATCGTCCGGAACGTCTCGACGAGCGGCGCGTAGCGCTCCATCAGCTCGGGGTCTTCGTCGACGAGGATCTTGCGGACGTTCGTGTACGTCATCCGCTCCTTCGTCTTGATCACGCTTGTGAAAATATCATAGCGAACGCGCCGCATCGTCTGCGGCTCGAACTCCATCTCGCACGACAGCGTCAGCCGGTCCACCTGCGGGTTCAGCGAGCAGATGCCGTTCGACAGCCGGTGCGGCAGCATCGGAATGACGCGGTCGACCAGGTAGACGCTGCAGCCCCGGTTGTACGCTTCCTCGTCCAGCTTCGACTTCTCGCGCACGTAATAGCCGACGTCCGCGATATGGACGCCCAGCAGCAGATTGCCGTTCGGCAGCCGCTCCACGTTCACCGCGTCGTCGAGGTCCTTCGCGTCCTCGCCGTCGATCGTGACGATCGTCTTGCCGCGCAGATCGCGGCGGCCTTGGCGCACGATCTCCTCCTCCGTAATAGAGTCGGGGATGGCTTCCGCTTCGGCCATCACCTCTTCGGGGAACCCTTCCGGCAAGCCGTGCTTGCGGATGATGCTCAGAATGTCGACTCCCGGGTCGTCCTTATGGCCAAGAATTTCGATAATTTCGCCTTCGGCCGCGGACCGGCCTTCCGGATAATGAATGATGTTGGCGACGACCTTCTGGCCGGTCACGGCGCCGTGGAAATTTTCGCTCCGGATAAAAAGATCCTTGTTAATCCGCTTGTCGTCCGGAATGACGAAGCCGTAGCTCTCGTGGTTCTCGAACACGCCGACGATTTGCGTCACCGCGCGCTTGACGATGCGCACGACCTCGCCTTCCAGCCGCGAGCCGCCTTCGCTCTTGGACGTCACCCGTCCGAGGACGATGTCCCCGTTCATCGCGCCCTTCAGATCGTTCGCGTGAATGTACAGATCGGGATGATCCGGTTCGTCCGGCAACAGGAAAGCGAAGCCCTTCGGGTGGGCCTGCAGCCTGCCCCGCAGCAAATTCATCCGCTCCGGAACGCCGTAGCGCTCCGTGCGGGTTCGCATAATCTTCCCTTCCTGCTCCAGCTCGGTCAACAACTTCAGAAAGTCTTTAAATTCAGCGGCATCCTCGATGCCGAAATGCTTTTCCAGTTCCTGGTACGTCATCGGCTTATACGCATTCTCGCGCATGAAGCCCAGCAGCTCCTGCTCCGTACACAATGGCACCCGCATCACCTCGTCCTGCTTCTAGTATATACGCTTTTCTTACCTAGCAACCGGGTACCCGTCCATTGTCGATACACAAAAAAAGCGGGAAGCCCGTGCTCCCCGCTCTCCGTTCCTCTTATTAAGCTTTGACCACGTACGCGACCAGCAGCGCCAGAATGAAGAAGCCGATAGCGAACGCAATCGTCAGCCGCTGCAGGAAAAGATCCATGCCGCGCGCCTTCTGCTTGCCGAACAGGTGCTCCGCCCCGCCGGTGATGGCTCCGGACAAGCCCGCGCTCTTGCCGCGCTGCAGCAGAACGACGCCGATCAATCCGATCGAGAAGATAAACAAAAGAATTTTCAGGAAAATCTCCACTGCCGATACCCCCCGCTATAAACGCAAAATCCGATCCGAATCGGAAAATAACGTTGACGATTGCCAGATAAACAGCATTTTCATTGTACCATAATCGATTCGGGGTGACAACTGACAGCGTCAAGCCTTTTCCGGCGATCGGTTCCGTTCGGCATCCGCCCCTGCAAGCTGCCGGGAAACCAGATACGACATGCCGAGCAGCGCCGACGTCTCCGGATCTTGCGCAACGACGAAGCGGGGCGCTCCCCACGACAGCCAGGCCGAAGCCTCCAGCCGTTCCGTCAGCCGCGGGAGCAAAACATCGGCCGACTTCATGAGGCCGCCGCTCAGGATGACAACCTCCGGATCGTAGGCGTGGATGAGGTTAACGATGCCCGCCCGCCAATGGACGATCAGGTCGTCCAGCAGCCGGTTCGCGAAGCGGTCGCCTTCGAGCGCCGCCTTGACGATCGCTTCGTAGCCCCAGCCGTTCTCCCGCGCCAGCGCGCTCGCCGCGAAGCCCGGCAGCTTGGCCGCACGCTGCGGAATCGACCAATGACTCGCCTGCGCTTCAAGGCAGCCTGGGTTGCCGCACGCGCATCGCACGCCGTAGACGTCGGTCGTCAAGTGGCCGCCGAGGATGCCCGCCTGGTCGTGCTTGCCCCGGACGACCCGGCCTTCCATCATCGCCGCCGTGCCGATGCCGGTGCCGAAGATGACGAGCACCGCGTCCCGTTCGCCCCGGGCGGCGCCGTAAGCGACCTCGCCGAGCAAGGCGGCGCGGGCGTCGTTCTCGACGGCGAGCGGAAGGCCGAACGCCGCCTTCGCCCAGCCGGCGTAGTCGTAGCCGATCGCGTCGGTATATTTGCCCTTGATGGAGACGAGCGTCTTCCGTCCGGTATCCACAATGCCCGGCAGCGACAGGCCGACGCCCTCGCACTGCCCGAGGTCGGCGCCCGCCCCGGCCAGCAGGCCGCGTACGGCGCGCTCCGCTTCCGGCAGCCGGGCGAGCATGCCGTCGCCGGAATTCGCGGGTATGCTCGTCTTCGCCAGCACCGCGCCTTCTTGTACCAGGCCGATCTTGATGTTCGTTCCGCCGAAGTCGATGGTGACGTTCACGAGGCGATCCTCCTCAACGAGAAAAAAATTCAAGTTCTTACGTAAGCCTTGATCGTAGCGAACCGCCGTCCGTCGGCCGGCCGCTTCGCGGGCCGGATCGTGTACGCGCCGACGGAAGCCGGCACGATGAACGTCTCCGCGTACCGCACCGTGAACGGGGCAAACGCGCCGGTCGGGCTCTCGACGACCGCTTCGTCCCCTTCGACGAGGTTCAACACCTGCACGCCGCCGTTCGTGTGATGCTCGACCTTCGTATCGAACCAATGGCGGCGGGTTTCGATGAACTCCAGCTCGTGGAGCCCCGTCCGCTCCTCGACCCAGCCGTCCCCTTCGGCCACCCGTTCCGCGCGATTGACCAGATTGCGCTTCGTCCACTCCGTGCGGCGTTCCCACCGGATGTTGCGCTTGCCATGCTCCAGATGCACCGGACGGGGCTTGCCGTCCAGTCCGAGCCGGTCCCAATCCCACAGCTTAAACGTAAAGATGTAAGGCGTCGCGCTGATCTCAAGCACCATCGCGCCGGCGCCGGAGCAATGCACGGTGCCGGCCGGAATGAGGAAATGGTCGTGCTTGCGCGCCGGGAAGACGTTCACGTGCCGCTCGGCCGGGAACGACCGCTCTCCCCGCTGCGCTCGTTCGAGATCGTCCATCATCCGCTCGGGATCGACGTCTTCCCGAAGCCCCAGATAGACCGACGCCTCCTCCGTCGCATCCAGAATGTAATAGCTCTCGTCCTGGGTGTACGCCATGCCGAACGTTTCCTTGATGTAATCCGTCAGCGGATGAACCTGCAGGCTCAGGTTTTGTCCGCCGACCGTATCCAGGAAGTCGAAGCGGATCGGGAATTCCGCGCCGAACCGGGCGTATACCCGTTCGCCGAGCAGCGCTTCCGGCTGGGCGAACACGACGTTGATCGACGGAAGCTCGATTCGCGTCTGCCCGTACAGGAAGTAAAGGCTGTTCTCCTCCGGCACCCCGTCGAAGCCCCACGCATACGGATTCGCCTGCGGCTCCAGCCCGATGCGCTCCTCCAGCCAGTGTCCGCCCCATACGCCCGGATCGAAATACGGCACGAGCCGGAACGGCCGGCTCGCCGTTTGCCGGAGGCCCGCACGCAAAGCCGCTCCGGTGACCATCCGGGGATCCCGCCTGCGGTTCGTATCCAGGTAGTAATCCGCCCGCTCCAGCAGCTTCCTTTTCAACCGGTCCGCCGTTCGCCATTCGACGAAGAACCCCCGTTTATATTTGCGAAGAATGTCTTCCTCTTCGTTGTCTGCCCGCCAATTGCCGAATTCCTTGCTTCGGTAACGCTGCTGAATCTCCCAACGGGCCAGGTCGGCGTAAACCAGAATGTCGTCCTCTCCAAGCAGAAGCGAAGCGCCGAAACCGGCGACGATGACGACGCCTTCCCGCACGTCCCGAATTTGCCGGGCCAGCGCCTCCAGCTTCCCGGAATCGTACCATTCGTCGATCGTAAAAGGCGCCATATACCCGAACACGCGGTCGTCCGTCAAATATCTCGCAAGCAGCTCGTTCAGCCGGTCCCGCTCCAGCGCAGCTTCCTCCGATCGGACGACCAGCGCCGGGTTGAGCGGCCGCAGCCCTTCCACAATCTCTTCGATCCGGACGGCGGGATAGCATTCGACGACGATAACGGTCCTCTCGCGCCCCTCGATCCGGGCGGCCAGCTCCCCGGCGACGGCGGCGTACCCCTCCCAAGCTTCGCGGTCCCAGCCTTCGATGCGGATGACCGGTTCTTTGTCGTAAGACGGCATGCGGATTCCCCCTTGTCCTCTTCGCGGCTCTCTTGTTATCCCCTACATTATAGAAATCCGGCGAGGGAGAGTCTTTGCATGAACAAGACGGCGATTTATAAAAAATAGACATGTTCCGCAACCGTTGAAATCGCTTCCCGCGTCCATTATGATGGGTATAATTCCGAGCGGATGGTGTTGACGCATGGACTTTACGCAGCAAGAGCTGGACAATTGCAACGCCGTTCTGAACGATTACGCCGTGCATGTGAACGGCGCGGAGCTGTCGTTTTACGTTCACTATTGGGGCGGCGAGACGAGGCTGCTCACGAACCATGTCCATAAGCATTCTTTTTTCGAAATATGTTACGTGACGGACGGCGAGGGCTTCTACGAGGAAGGCGGAGAGCGGTGGCCGCTCGGCAAGGGCACGCTGTTCATGTCGCGCCCTCACATCAAGCATCAGATTATTAGCGATAACGGGCTGTACATCGTCTTCGTCGCCTTCGAGGTGATCCCTTCGGATTCTTCCGAGGAAGGGGTCAAGCGGTATCTCGGTTTGGAGAAGTCCCGGACGTTCCTGATCGGGCAGGCGGAGCGTCTTCCTTCCGTGCTGATTTGGAATGCGCTGCTTAAGCAGATTCCGGCGACGAGGCGTTTTTTCGACGACAGCGTCTTGAGCTTGGCTTGCGCGCTGATGGCTTCCTTCGAGAGCGCGTTCGCCGATCAGCGGGAGCCGGCCAGAGCGCTGCCCGCTCACCCTTCTTCCTCCACCCTCGTGCACCGGGCCAAGCTGTACATCCGGGACAACCTGTCGCAGGAATTGAAGCTCTCCTCGGTTGCCGATTATTTGCACGTGTCCCCCCGGCATCTGTCCCGCCTGTTCGGCGAGGAGCTGGGGCAATCCTACTCTAGCTACGTCCGCAAGGAGCGCATCCGGCACGCCGTGTCGCTGCTGACGACGACCGATTGGTCGATCAAGCGGATCGCGGAGGAGACCGGCTTCGACACGGTGCATTACTTCACGACCGTGTTCAAGTCGGAGATGGGCGAGCCGCCGGGGCAATTCCTCAAGAGGCTGAAGGAGCATACCGAGTTGTTCTGAGGGAGGCGTTCGTCCGGCTTATCCCTCCGCTTCAGGTTGCTTGCGGTGGTTTACCGATTCCGGCGCATGGCTTGCCACACCCCCTTGTTTACGCTTTTGAACCCTTATCCCCGTACCTCAGACATCGGTCTCCCATCGGCTCTGTCCCGGTTAGGTGCCGTTTCGAGTTCCTCCCCCCGCGTCTGCGGCGAGGTGTCGCGTTGACCGGCGGAGCAGAGGGGATAAGGGAACAAGAGTGAAAAAAACTACGACTGAAGCGCTCGGCCCCCTTTGGCGCGCTGTACCCGACATCGGCGGCTTACAGAGGCGATCAGCTCCGAATGCGCTCGGCAAGACGATTTTCGTCTTGTTCAGCGGCTCCTCTTCACCTAGAATAATCAAATCCTTTTGTTTTGAGAAAAAAACGGTCGATGAAGGCTCCATAAGCCTCATCGACCGTTCTCTATGCGCTACTTGGAGAGGCGAATCCGGATCGTGGCCAGCCCGCCGGGCGCGAGCAATCCGCGAGCCGTGTCTCCGGCCGTTTCCAACTCGGCGACGTTCTCCTCCAGCACATTCGCGAGATACGCCCGCTCAATCGCCGCTCCCGGCAGGCGTATGGCGAAGGGCGTTCCTACTGCGGCCTGCCCGCTCTCCGCGCCGATCGCGTCTTTCGCGCTGGCGCCGCCGCGCAGATCCCGTCCGTTCCGCAGCCGGACGACGATGCCGTCGCCGTCTTCGGCCGGCTTCACGTAGGTCGCCTCAATGCCGTCGCCCGACACTTCCAGCAGCGTGCCGCCCGTCTCCTCTGCACATTCGACGGCGGGGAACAGCTGCACCGGGTGCGCAGCCTCGACGCCAAGGCGCAGCATCTCCCCGCTCTCGAACGACCGGAACGGCGTTATCGTGTAGGTGAGCGAGATCGGCCCCGGCTGGCTCGCCCGGAAGTTGGTGTCCCAGTAATTATTGATCGGCCAGGCGAGCAGCAGCGGGTTGGCTTCGCGCTCGACGGCGGCGCTCTCCCTCCCGAAGCGGAATCCGCCGATCTGGACGAGCGGCGCGTCCGGGCATGCGAGGGTGACGCCCCGGCGGCCGTCGAACACCGACACCGCCCGATCGACGGTCACCCAGTCCCGGCTAACGCCGGGCAATTGGTCGTCGTCCAGCCGGACAAGCGTCCCGGCCGTGTCGTATACGGCTTGCCAGCCCGCGTCGAGGCGAAGCGGGAAGGCGAAATAGATCGACTCCGGGGCCCGGTCGTCCGTCTTGTCGAGCTTCGCTTGCAGCTCGATGCCCGGGCGGTCGCGGAACCACGTGATGCGCTGCTCCAGACGCCGCACGCCGGGCGCTTCCCAGACGAGCGTCAGCGTGGCGCCGCTGTCATGCGCTTGAGCGGTGCAGGACAGCAGCTTCTCCGCGCCCCGCCGCTCGGCTTTCCAATCGCGGTTCCAGCAGCTGATGTTGTTGTTGCCCTTGTCGACGTCGCGCGGGAACAGCGTATCCCGGCGGCGTGCGTTGCGCAGCGGGTCGGGCGTCTCGCGAACGTACTGGAACCAGGTCCATTCGCTGTCCGGATCGATCAACGGCTCGTTGGCTTTTTTATCGATAAGCTCGACAATTCGCCCCGTATCCCGATCATAGGCGACGCGGTAGAATGGCGTATCGATAAGACCGTCCGCTAGATGAATTTCGGCCCGTTCGGCCGCGCCGCCGGCCAACGCCTTCAACGGCATCTTCTTCCAACTGAAGGGCGGAAGCGTGACATAGCCGTCGACCGGCGCCGTCCAATCGATATCGTCGTTGTTGCGGTGGACGAAGAATCGGCCTCCGGTCGTATGCCGGCCTTCGTGATACCAGTAGGCGGGGATCCGAACTTCCTCCGTCCGCTCCACCGAAGTCGGATTGACGAGCAGAACGCCCTCCGGACGGCCCGACTGCGGCGGATTGCCGGCGAACCGCTCCATCTCCGCGTTCAGCAAATACCCGCTCAAGCTGTTCGCCTGGTGGGCGAAGTGAGCTTTGTGCCCCCAGAGAACCTTCGTGTACTGCGCGTCGGGATCGCTGACCGAGATGTTGGCGCCCCACGTATGCTCGTCGTACAGCTGCGTCTGCTCCCAGGCTTCGGCGTACAGGGCGGCTTCCGCTTTCCCGGTCGAACCCTCGCGGAAGGCGGCGAGGAACTCCGCGCTTTGCAGCGCGATCTTGGCCCGGCGGCTGAGGCGCGTCTCGTCCGCTGAGCTGGCCGCCCCGAAGTTCCAATAGTCCGTCCAGTCGCCCGAATGCACCGGCACCGACTCGGGCGGCAGATCCTTCAGCCGGTCCAGCAGCATCTCCGGCGTCGCCATCCGAATCTTCGGGCCAAGTCCTTCGGCGTTCCATCGGCGGATCATCTCGAGCAATTCCCGGTCGGGCGGCGTATTGTCGAGCATCGGGATGTTCGTGGCCGACAGGTAGATGAAGTCGTAAGGATAGTCTTCTCGTTCGAGCCTTGCCATGTAGCGGCCCAGGCCCGCCTTCATCTTGTCCATGTCCTTCTCCCACAGTTCGCCGAACTGGGTAAACAGCGAATAATGCTCGCCGTGGAACGTCAGCAGCCGCCTGCGGTCGGGCGTTTCCCAGCGGAAAGCGCGCGGACGCCGGAAGGGAATGCCGCCGAAGTGCATGTTGATGCCCGTCGTGTACAGTTCGATTCCCGCGTCAAGCAACAGCTGCGCGAACGTCCACGGCTGGCCGTTGATGTCGTGATTGATCGCCGTGCGGATCGGCGCCCCGAACCGCTCCCGCAGCGTCCGGACCGGATACAGCGCTCGCGCCATCTCTTCGGCGGAGCAGAGCGGCGTGCTGTGCATGTATGCCGCCGTCAGGCAGATTTGCCCGCTGCGGACGCAAGCCTCGAAACGCGCGATTTGCCGGCTGTCGGCCGTCTCCAGCCACCGGACGACCGGCGCCGTCGCCTCGCACGTCCAATAGAAGCGATCTTCGATCGGATCGTCCGCCGTCGCCTCGCACAAGTCGATGGCCTGATCGATGTACGATTTCTGCAGTTCCCACAGCACTGGCTGCGGATGGGTGTAGCCGACGTCCAGATGGCTATGGTGATAAACGAGAATTTCCCGGATGTTCGACATCTCTCTCCCTCACTTCTCTATGACGTTATGCCTTTGGCGCAGCAGCCGGGACACGCCCGCGAACGTGCTGATCGACGTCTCGTCCGTCACTTCGAGCGCGACGGGGCAATCCCGGAGCGCTTCCCGGACGCTGTCCAGGAACAATTCCTTGCTCTTGACGATCTGGCCCCCGATGACGACCGCTTCCGGCTGGAACGACCGGACGAAGGGCCGGAGCATCTCGCCGATCATCCCGCCGAACCGACGGAAGACGTCGGCCGCCCGCTCGTCCCCGGCTTTCGCCAGCTCGGCGGCGCTCTTCACGTCGATCTCGTCGTCCGCGAGCCCGGCTTCCCGCAAGAGGCGTACGATGCCCCGCTTGGAGATGTAATCGTCGACGACGGAGTCCCGGAACGGCTGATTGTAGATCCATCCGTTCTCGGGCACGTCCCGGCGGTGCTTCACGAGCTCGCCGAGCTCCAGGAATGCCGACCCGGCGCCGGTCCCGATCGTCAGGCAGAGCGATTTGGCGTAGCGTCCGGCTTTGCCGATCTCGTATTCGCCCAGGGCGAACAGGTTGGCGTCGTTCTCGAACACGATATGAAAGCCGGGCGCCCGCTTGCCCGCGAACGAACTTTCCTGCGCCAACCGATGGGACAGCTCCTGCCGGAGGTTCACGCCATAAATATTTTCGAACTTGTCGACGTCCCGGATGTAGCTGATTCCCCGCTCGTAATCGAACGGCCCAGGGAACGCATAGCCGATTCCTTCGATCCGGAATGACTTGGCCATAATCCGGTTCGTCTGCTGCTTGACCAGATCGACCAGATGGCGGAGCAGCTCTTCCTTCCTCTCCTTGGAACGGGACGGGTAAATCATGTAGGAATCCGGCACAAGCCGTCCTTGTTCATCCAACACGGCGGCTTTAATGTACAGTCCGCCGATGTCGAAGACGATCGCGTATTTTCTCATTGTCGCAGCTCTCCCATCCCAACCTAGACGATCTGTCGAATCCGGATGAATCTCGGACGGTAGATGCCGCCGTCGGCTCGGTGGACGTCCATGCTCGTCGTGTTGACGTTGTAGCTCGCGAGCAGCTCGCCCGGCGCCGACAAATGCGGGTGGGCCTTGGCGTTGTAACTGTAAATGCCGTTGCCCGCTTCGGGCTCCGCGCAATAATGGAGCGGTATGCCGGGGCCGAACGGGCCGACGGGGCTGTCCCCGACGCGGACCGCCACCCGGCTGCCGGAGATGCCGCCTTGCTGGTAGACGACGACGAACTTGCCGTCCAGGAAGCCGCCGACCATCGGCGTCACGCTCAGCTCGGTCGACGTCTCCGGCGCGATCGGCGCGCAATCCTCGATCCGGTCCGTCCAGTCGCTTCCGTTCCAGAACGTCCAGCGCTCGATCCGCTCCAGCTCTTCCGCGGCGACGCGCGCGGCGACGAGCCTCGTCGCGCCGTCGTTCCGCAGGCCGTACACATAGACGTATCCATCCGGATTCGGAGCGCCCGCTTCTTCCGTCAACGGCAGGATCGCCGCTCCGAAATAAACGGTGTGCCCTTCCGCCGTGCGACAGTAGAGCGGCGTGTCCGCCTGCTCCTGCAGCTCCAGCATCGGCCCGTCTTCGCCGATAGGGGCCGTCACCCGAACGATGCCGTGCACCGCGAATTCGAACCCTTCCGGCCCTTCCGGATCAGGGCTGACGATGAGCGGGAAACAGTGGAACTTGCCCCCGACGGATGTCCCGTCCTGCAGCCAATAGTACGCGTCTTTATGCGCCAGCGCGCGGGGCGTGGAAGGCACGATCGAGCTGGCGGGCTCCGGTCCGGAACGGTTCCAGCGGAACGCGATCCGCTGCGGATCGGGCCTGTCCCCATGCAGAAGCGCCATCGAATTGTTGATCATGGCCATCGATACGCGCGCGTTCGAAACCGGGTCCACAGTACCGATGAAGGTGTCTCCGAACAGCAGCAGCGTACGGTTCGCCGCCGCCCGGCCCGGCGCTTCCAGGCCGTTCAGCGGAACCGAATAGATGCCGTCCGCACCGGTCCAGCCTTCCCGGCGATGGAACAGCGCCGTCCAGTCGTCGGCCGGTTCGGCCGCGAACCCGCGTCCCGCTTCGAAGAAGGCGTCTTCGCCCGCTTCGCCTTCGAGGCGAACGTAGCGGGCCGGCGCATCGTCCAGCCTGATCGCCCCGTCCGCCGGCACCGTTTCGACCGGCGTCCAGTTCCGGCCGTCCAGCGAACGGCCGATTCGCAGCCGCCCGACGCGTTCGTCCGGCCGCACCGCCCCGAATCTCAGCGTTCCGAGCGGATAAGTCGCCCCGAAGTCGTAAATCGTCCGCCGCCCGTCCGGACCGCCGTCCGATTCCGCCACCCGAAGCGCGGGAATCGGATCGCCCGCCCGCTGCGGCGGCTTGATCGCTCGTTCCTTCATCGTCGTCTTCCCCTTCGCTTCTATTCCCATCCGCCGACACCCGCCGCAAGCCTCCTCGTTTCCGGCCGCTTGCGGCGCGCGATGAGCGGTTCATTGTCCGCATTGTCCGCATCGCCGAACGTTCAACACGTTCGCCAAGCTAAGCGCCCTACTTCTGATCGGAACCTTCGTAATACACCCATTTCCCGCTCGTCTTGATAATGATCAGCGTCAACAGCATGGCGACGACCAGCAGCACCCACGCCATTGCGGAAGCGTAGCCCATCTGCAAATCTTTGAAAGCCTTGTTGTACAAATAAAGCGCGTAGAACATCGTCGAGTTGTTCGGGCCGCCGCCCGTCATGATGTAGGCTTGAATGAACACCTGGAACCCGCCGAGAACGCCCATGATGACGTTGAAAAAAATCGTCGGCGTCAGCATCGGAATCGTCACGTTCCAGAACTGCCGAAGCCGTCCGGCCCCGTCCACGGTCGCCGCCTCGTACAAGCTCCTCGGCACCCCTTGCAGCCCCGCAAGGTAGACGATCATCGAGCCGCCGACAGCCCACAGGTTCATCAGCACCGCGATCAGCACGCCCAGAATCGTGTTCAGCGGAACGCTGAGCGCCACGTAATAAAGCGTGTTGCCCAAGCTTTTGTAGAACAGCGTGTCCTGGGTGAACAGAATCTTGTAATTGAGCCAGCCGATCCACTTGGGCGCGTTGTAAATGTTGTAGGAAGTGAAGCTCAGGTACAGCGAGAAAAGGATGGGGAATCCCATGAACGCGAGAAACCCGATCAGTCCCGGAGAGAAAAACAGATAGCCGTTCAGAGCTTCCCTGGTGCTTAACTTCATCGGACGGCCTGCGCGCATCGCAATACTCCTCCTTCCCGATCGGTTCGTCCGCCCTCCGTCTGGCGGGCGGACGAACCCGAATGGCGATTACTGCGTCTTGCCGAAGTTCGCGACGGCGTTCTCGGCGTCCTTCTGGGCTCCGTCGAGGAACTGCTGGGGATCCTTGCCCGAGTTCAAGACCGCCTGCTCGACCGGGTCCAACTTGCTGTGCCAAGACGGCATCGCCTCGACGTACTCGATAAACCGGGATACCTTCATTTGGTCCACAATCATTTTCCAATTCGGATCTTCCATGAATTTCGGATCTTGGGCAGCCTTCATATTGGAGACCAAGGAACCGGACGCTTCGTGAATCTTGACTTGGACTTCCGGACTCGTCAAATATTTCATAAGCTCCCATGCGGCTGCCGCGCGCTTCGGATCCTTGTTGTTGACGAGCTCCAGGTCGAACCCGGCGGACCAGCTGGCCGGCGTCTTCGAATACGGAATCGGCGCCACGCCGAAATCAAGATCCGGAGCCCGCGTCTTAATCTCCTGATACAGATTGTTCACGTCCACGATCATCGCCGCCTTGCCGGCAATGAACGGACTGAAGCCGAGCGCGTTCGCCTGCGAGTTGAAAGCGGACATCGCCTTGACGCCGTATTTGTCCTGGATCTTCTTCTCCCATTGCAGCGCTTCCACGTTCTCCGGCTTGTTGAACGTCGGCTTGCCCTCGTCGTCCCAGAAGTCCCCGCCGTTCGTCCAGGCGAGCGTCCACAGGTGCAAATTGCCGAGCGCGGGCGAGAAGCCGATGACATCGAGCATCTTCTTGTCGTTCCACTTGGTCAGCTTGTCGGCGTATTGCTCCAGTTCGTCCCAATTGACGGGCGGCTTGTTCGGATCGAGCCCCGCGTCCTTGAACATCTTCTTGTTGTAGTAGAGCACGCGGACGTCCGTATCGTTCGGCATGCCGTACATTTTGCCCTGGTACTTCATCCGGTCGACGAGAACCGGGAAGTAATCGTCCAGGTTGACGCCGTCCCTCTGGATATATTCGTCCGTGCTCAGAATCGCTCCCGTCTTGGCGCGGGCCGCCACCGTGCTCGTATCGTTCAAGGCCAGGTCCGGCCCGCTGCCCGCCGCCATGGCCGTGGAGAGCTTCGTCCAATAGTCGAAAAAGTTCACGCCGAGCTGCTGCACCGTAATGTTCGGATGTTTGGCGTGGAAGTCGGCCAGCAATTGGTCCGTCAGGTCCTTCATCGCGCCGTCGGTGTAGATGTGCCAATACGAGATGGTGACGGGTTCGCCGCCGGTCGCGTCGCTCGCGGGCGCCGATCCTTCGGCGGAAGCGCCAGGGGAGCCCGAAGGACTCGAACTGCCGGCGCCGTTGCCGTTCGAATTGCCGGAGCAAGCGGTTAATCCGGCCGTCAGCATGGCGGATGCGAGAAGAAGTGCCATTTTGTTTCGGTTGTTCATCTTTTGTTTGACCTCCCGTTTCAGGGTTTCGTTTAGCGGATGTTCCGTACCTCAAGGTCAAGCCGTCGGCCGCAAGGGCGGCATCCCCCCTCTCCGGTCATGGCGCGCCGTCATCCCTTCACGCCGGTCAGCGTTACGCCTTCGATGAAGTAGCGCTGGAAGGAGAAGAACAGGACCAGCGTGGGCAGCATGACGAGCAGGGACGCGGCCATCATGACGTTCCAGCGCGTGCCGTATTGCTGCTGGAAGCTGCGGAGGCCCAGCATCAGCGTGAATTTGTTCGGATCGTTCAAGTAAATCAGCGGCCCCTGAAAATCGTTCCAGACGAGCGTAAACGTGAAGATGCCGAGCGTGGCGAGCGCAGGTTTGGACAGCGGCATGAAAATTTTCCACCAGGTGTACACTTCCGTGCAGCCGTCGATTTTGGCCGCCTCGCTCAATTCCTTCGGAATCGTCATGAAAAATTGGCGCATCAGAAAAATGTAAAAGGCGCTGCCGAAGAAAAACGGCACGATGAGCGGCAGATAGGTGTTGACCCAGCCCAGCTCTTTGAACAGGATGAACAGCGGAATCATCGTCACCTGGGAAGGCAGCATCATCGTGGCGAGGAGCACGACGAACCAGACGTCCCGCCCGGGCCAGCGCAATCGGGCGAAAGCGTAGGCGACGAACGACGAGGACAGCATGGAGCCGATCATGCACATGACCGTAATGAACACGGTGTTCCACGTATAGCGCAAGAACGGGAACGATTGAACCGCTTTCTTGTAGTTGTCCCAGTGGAACGGGTCCGGGATCCACTTGGGGGGGATATCGAACAGTCCGGTGTCCCCTTTAAGCGACGTGGACAACAGCCAGACGAGGGGCAGGATAAACGCGGCGCTTCCCAGCAGAAGCAAGGCGTACACCGCAATTCGATGGAACAGCGCGTTCGATCTCAAGGCCATATTTCTACTCTCCCATCCCGTTTGTATCCGTTTACAATCAACACCTTCATTATACGTTCGCCCGCCGGCCTCGTCTTTTTGTTTAAGCGTCGCGTTTTTATAATTTTGGGACATCGCCGGTCCGTTCCCGCGCTCTTAAGGGATCCAGCGCATGCGCAGCCAGCGCGGATGGTAGATCGTTCCGTCGTTTAGATGCGCCTGCTCGTCCGAGGTATTGACGTTATAGGTGATCAGCAGTTCCCCGGCGTCCGACAGGTGCGGATGCGCTTTGGCGTTGTAGGTGGTGACGCTTGGGCCCAGCGAGGCTTCCGGCGCGTAGTAGAACGGAACAAGGCGCCGAACGGGCCCGTCGGACTGTCGCCGACGCTGTAAGTCATGTAGTGGCTGAGCGTATCCTTCTCGAACACGAGCAAGTACTTCCCGTCGAACGGTCCGCCCTTCATCGGCGTCACGCTGAACTCCGCCGACACGCTGGCGCCGCTGAGCAGCGGAGCGCTCTCCTCGATGTTGCGCGTCCAGCCCTTGTCGGGACCCGCCCAGAAACGCCACTCGTTGAACCGTTCGAAGTCCTCGGCTTTGACCCGGGCGACCGTCGGCAGCCGCTCGAAGGCGTAATCCCGATAGCCGTAGACGTACACGTACCCGTCCGGATCGGGCGCGCCGGCTTCCGCCGTATTGGGCATGACGCCCGCGCCGAACGTGTAGCTGAGCGGCCAGCCGCCGATCGAGGTGTGATAATACAGCGGCGTATCGATCTGCGTCATATGGGCCAGATCGGGCCCGTTGCGGTTAGGCAGCTTAACCATGGACACGCCCGCCACCTTGAACTGCCATCCGGGCGGCTGGGTCGGATCGGGCGCCATGTTCAGCGGGAAAGCATAGAATTGGCCGTTCAGCGAGAGACCGTCTTGCAGCCAGTACCAATTGCCGGCCGGCACGGCGTCCTTCTCGCTTCCGGCCGAAGCCGAGACGTAGCGGAGAAGCTCGCCCGAAGCATCGTAGAACCGGACGTGGCTAAGCCCGAACATCGCTTCGCTTCCGGTCGTGCCGCCCCAGTTGCCGTCCCCGGGCGCCGCGTTCGGCACGATCTTGACATACCTCGCCTCGGCCCCGCCGAAATCGACGACGCCTCCCCCGACGAGATTCGTCGCGGCCAGCTTCGGATCTCCGGTCGCCTTGGCGAATTGGAACGGGCCCTCCAGCTCCGTATAATGCTCGTCGTCGTTCGAATAGTAGATTCGGGCGTTCTTCAGCCCGCGGTCGGCGTATGGAATGTCCGGATGGTCCGGATCGAACTGGTTGTAGTTCCAGACAGGCATCTTGCCGAGCCGGTAGGAAGCGGACAAGTCGAACTTGATCCAGTTGTCGTCGCCCGGATCGTCGGCGGTCAGCCACATCGTCTTGCCGTCCTTGTCGTTGTCGTGCGTATCCGACGGCCCGGGCGGCGCGATGTCGGCCGGTGAAGCCGATGCGGCTGCGGGGGACATTCCGGCCGCTTCGTTCACGGTGTTGGCCGCCACCGTTCCCGTGTAGGCGTAAGGCGTAGACGGTTCGAAAAGGCTGCGGAAATCCCGGCCGGTGCCGTCCGAGCCCCACAGAAACCGGATGTTGGCGGGATCGGGCGCGCTTCCTTGGAGCGTAGCCAGCGTGTTGTTATAATAGCCCTCCAGCGTGCGGGCTTTGGTAACGGGATCGACGCTGCCCGTGAACGTATCGCTGAACAAGAACAACGTGTCGGTTCGCTTCGCTTTGCCCGTCGCATCGTAGCCGTCGTACGCGAGCGAATAGATGCCGTCGGAGCCGGTCCATCCCTCCGTCCGGGTGAACAGCGACGTCCAATCCGGGGCGGGCTCGACCACGATGCCGGAGGCGCTGTAGAAGCGGACCTGGCTAAGCCCGTACCTCGCGTCGCCTCCGTCCGAACCTCCCCAACTGCCGGGCCGGTCCGCTTCCGCGCTGGGTTCGATTCGGACGTAGCGGGCGCTCGCGCCTCCGAACTCGACCGGGTTGCCGCTTCCCTCGAGATTGGTCGCCGCTTCGCTTTCTTCCCCGTTCGCCGGGGCGAACCGGCAGGGCTCGCCTCCGTTCGTCCCGGTCCAGTTGATCCCGTCGAGCGAGAAGCTCACTTTCGCCCACTGGATGCCCAGCAACGGGCCTTCCGGTCCGTTGTAGTTCCAGACCTGCATCTCCCCGAGCGGATACGTGCCGCCGAGATCAAATTGGATCCCGCCGCCCGGAGCCGGATCGGCCGCCGACAGCCAGCCGCCGGAACGGTCGTGCGTGTCGGTCTTCGCGGTAGAACCAGTCATGCCGAGATTGTTCACGGCGTTAAGGGCCGGCGAACCTTCGCTCTCGCTGTCCGCCGACACTTGCGCGACCGCGATCATCTGCCCGCCGGCGCCCACCGGATTTGAGAACCGGTATATCCGGATCTCGCTCAGCCCGAACGACGGTCCGTCGGTTCCGCTGTCTCCCCAGTTCCCGATGTTCGCCTTGGCGTCGGGAGCCAGGCGAATGTAGCGGGCGGGCGCTCCGGCGAAGTCGATCGGCGCTTGCCAGTTGCTCGCCTTCTCGTCCGCCGTTCCCGAAGCTTGCTTGAAATGAACGGTTCTTCCCGCTCCTCCGAGCGTCGTCCACGCGACACCGTCCGCCGAATATTGGATGCGGGCGTTTTTGACGCCTTTGTCCGTCTCGCCCGGCTGATTGTAATTCCAGACGAGCATCTTCCCGAGCGGATAGACGGCGCCCAAGTCCAGCTGAATCCAGTTGTCCGCGCCCGGGTTGGCCCCGGTTCGCCACATGCCCGCTCCGTCCCCGTCGTTCCCATGGGTCTCCAGCGGCCCGAAAAAGCCGGACATGCCGGAGTTGTTCGCGGCGTTCGCCGCTTCGTGTCCCGGCGCTTCGCTGCCGGCGGTTACAGCGACGGGCTTCAGCAGAAGCTGCTCGCTGTAGGCCGCCGGATGGCGGAGCGCGGACGCTTGAGCGGGCAATCCCGCGTCCGCCCCGGCCGGCGGCGCATCGCCGCCCACTCCGCCGTCGTCAGGCAGTGCGGAAGCCGGAACGGCGAATGCCGTCAGCAGCGCGAAAGCCAGGCTTGCCGCGAACCCTGTTCTCATCGGTTTATTCATACCTCTCCTCCTCGTCGTCAACCTCCATTTTGGTAAACGCTTTCATTTTAAAGAATGGATTTTCTTTCTGTCTTTTCAACGGAGGGCCACGTTTTTACAAAATGGAGACACGCCTTCCGAGCGCCGCCGGCTGCGGGGATCGATACATCCCCCGTTCATGCCAAAAAACCGACTGCGAAGCGGCGCCCCTCCGGCACCTTCCGCAATCGGCTTGTTTGACTGCCTATGACGTAGGCCGTTCGCCCCTTCCCGGGCGGTCGGTTCGGAACGGCACGGCCGGCAACCCCGACGCGTTCGCCAGGTTGGCTTCCGTGTAGTTCGCCCAACCGTACCGAACGCGAGCCGGTATCGGCACGCCGGGGGCCCGGACGACGACCTTGTCGCCGTCGATCTCGGCCAGGGCGGGCACGTATTCCCCGTCGGCGCCGGCCGCCTCGAATCCCTTCAGCTCGCCCCCGCCCCTCGCGACCAGACGCTCGCCGGCGAACGCGAATTCGAGCACGGCGCGGTCCCCGTCCGTCTTCATGCCCTTCCAGACCGGACCCGAGCTTTGGACATCGCGTCCGTACACCCGCTCCAGGGCAACGAGCGCGAGCCGTTCCCCGACCGTCTTCTTGTCCTTCGGGTGAATGTCGTGCTCCTCCCCGCAATCCAGGCTGACGGCCATGCCCGTATTCGGCACCCGCTCCGACACGAGGAACTGAGACTCGCGAAGCAGCGCCCAATCTTCCCCGCCGGGATTCCCGTCGCAGCCGAACGCGGCCAACTGGACGAACAGGAACGGCAAGCTCTCGTCGCCCCAGTCCGACCGCCAATTCGCGATGAGCGCTTCCAGCAGCTTGTCGTAGAGCGCCGCCTTCGGGGCGTCGGCCTCACCTTGATAATAGATGAATCCCTTGATCCCGTACGGAACGGCCTTCCGCAGCATCGTCCCGTACAAGCCGTTCGGGCGCATGAAGCTGCGCGGACTCATGGGCGGGGGCCACGGGAGAACGCCGAGCTCGTCCCCCGTCTTCCCCGCTTCGGCTCTTGCCATATAAGCCGCGAAGTCGTCCTGGAACCGCTTCTCTTCGCGCTCGTACGCCGCCCAATCGAAATCCCGCACCTGCTCCTCGTACTCGTCCAAGTAGACGCGCAGCACGGCATCCCCGCGGAGACGCTCCTCCGCCATCCAGCACGCGGCCGACGTCGCCCCGAAGTTGCAGCCGACGATGCCGATCGGAACGTCCAGCTCCCGGCGCAATCGCCTGGCGAAATGATAGGCCACCGCCGAGAAATCGCCGGCGTTGTCGGGCCGGCAGACGCGCCAGGACGATTCCGGCTCGCTTCCGTCCTCGTAGGCGACTTTCGGAACCTCGTAATAGCGCAGCCCCGGATCGTCCGCCCGGGCGATCTCCGCCTCGGCATCGGCGGCATCCTTGAGCGGCCATGCCATGTTGGATTGCCCGCCGGCCAGCCATACGTCGCCGAACCGGACGTCTTCGAACGACGATACGGCCCCGCTGTCCGACCGGACGGTCAGCACGAAGGGACCTCCCGCTTCCATCGGCGGAAGCGTCGCGAACCATCGGCCGTCCGACACGACGGTCTCCGCGCGGATGCCGCGGCATTCGACCTCGATTCGTTCGCCGTCCGTTCCCGTTCCCCAGACCGGAACCTTAACGTTTCTCTGCAGCACCATCCGATCCGAGAAGATCGGATCGACCTTCAACCTCCCCATCGACATGGAATCCCCGCCCCTTCCCGTCTTTTTGCAAACGCTCTCAACACGTCTCATTATACTCGTGCGGGCCATCCGCGTATTTATCGGGAAGCGACTCGTTTTTATAGAATCGGGACATGACGGGCCCGGTTCGGGAATCAATCTTCCCGATACCGATCCATCAGCTCGGCCAGCGTTCGCCGGATGGCAGCCGTCAGCTCCGCCGGTCCGCGCACGGTCGCTTCCTTCCCCAATCCGATGAAGAACTCCGCGAAGAAGGGGATGTCGCCGCGCGGCACGTCCCGATCGATCGTTCCGCTTCCGTCCTCAAGTACGTGCAGCATCGAACCGATCCACAGCTCGCCTTCGCAGCGCTGGACGCCGGCCCGGGTCAGCTCCGCGCGGAGCCGGACGGGCTCCCTCGGTTCGGCGGCATCCCGCCTGCTGAGGCCGACGTCGCCGAGATCGAGCGGTTCCGTGCCGGATTCGTCGTATGCCGCCTCGCGAATCCGGTCGCACCGGAACACGCGGAAGCCTTGGCGCAGGAAGCAGTAGGCCGTGCAATACCACAGCCCGTTGTTCGCGTAAATGCAGACCGGCTGAATCCGGCGGCTCGTCGCCCCCTCCTCCTTGGACTCGTATTCGACGACGAGCACCTTCTGGCGGACGGCCGCGTCGAGAAGAATGGCCAGGCAGGGGGCGTCGCCCCGCCTTGTCGGCGTCACGAAGTCGACCCGGTTCTTCATGCTGTCGATCCGGTCGCGGACGTCCCCCGGCATATGGAGATAGAACTTGCTGAGCGCCGAGGCGGATTCCGCTTCGAACGGCAGCGAGGAATAATGGCGCAGCGCGTTCACGGCGAAGAACATGGCGACCGCCTCCTCTTCCGTGAACGCGATCGGCGGCAGCACCCGCTCTCTCACCACTTGATAGCCCCCGTGCGGCCCGACTTCCGAATAGAGCGGAACGCCCAGCTCGCTCAGCTCCTGCAGATCCCGCATGATCGTCCGCGCGGAGACGCCGAATTCTTCCGCCAGCTCCCGCACTTTGAATCTCCGCTTGCGGTTCACCGTCATCATGAGCTCCACCAAGCGCTTCGATTTGGACATGGGACGTTCCACCTTTTTATAAAGTTTATGACAAGAGTTGTCATAAATCCAAGTTACGATCAGATCATAAATCACCGATTGGAGGAAATCAATCGCTATGACGACGTCGACTACCCGGCTGACCGTTCTGCTGTTCCTGATCATGTTCGTCATCGGAACGGATACGTTCCTCATCTCTCCATTAATCCCGGAGCTGCAGGCGCAGTTCCATGTGCCGACCGAGCGCGCCGGTTGGATGATGGGCGCCTACACGCTGGGCGCGGCTCTGTTCGCGCTGATTGCCGGCCCGCTGTCCGACGGCTTGAACCGGAAGTACGTCTTGTTCTCCGGACTTACCTTCTTCGCGTTCTCGACAGCCTTGTGCGGTCTCTCTTCCGGCTTCTGGACCATGTGCCTGTTCCGCTTCCTGGCCGGCGTCAGCGCGGCGTTCGCCGCTCCGCAAGTGTGGGCCGCGATTCCGGCGTTGTTCCCTGTGGCCAAAGTTCCGCGCATGATGGGGATCGCCTACGCGGGACTGGCTGTCTCCCAAGCGCTCGGCGTGCCGATCGGAAGCGGACTCGCGGCACTGCGCTGGTCCATCCCTTTCTGGGCTATCGGTTCTATTGCGCTGCTTCTGGCGGTGTCCGTTTTCTTCTACGTGCCGGATATGATGCCCAGGCAAGCGCCGGGATCGCGGACATCGCTGCTGGGCCGGTACGTTCCCCTGCTGACGAGCGCCAAAGCGCGGGGCGGGTTCCTCGGGTACTTTTTCATCCACTTGGGCAGCAATGCGGCCTTCGCTTTTCTGGGGAAATGGCTATCCGACCGTTTCAGCCTCTCGCTCGGGCAGACGGGGTATGTGATGATCGGCCTCGGGGTCGGAAATTTGCTGGGAAGCCTGGTTAGCGGATATGCCGTGAAGAAGCTGGGCCCGATTCGGACGATGGTGTCGATGCTTATCTTCCTGGCCACGGCTTACGCTCTGCTGCCATATGTCCCTTCGGCTGGAGCCGCCACAGGCGTCTATCTCATTCTCTTTGCGGCGCTAGGGATTCTGTTCCCGCTGGTCGTGGGCATACTCACCGGGTTGAACGCTTCGATCCGGGGCACGATCTCCAGCCTCGCGACTTCGACGATGAACGCAGCGACAACTACGGGAGCCTGGCTTGCGGGCATCCTATATGCGCAATTTGGCGGATACGGCTCCGTCGGGCTGTTCTCCGCTGGATGCTTTCTGGCTTCTTTAACGACGTTTATTGTTAGCGGCATGATGCATGCCGAGAAGAGAGAAAAGCAAGAGGCCGCGACGTCCTGAGGGGACCCGCGCTGGGGCCCGCGCTTTTTGTGGGGAAGCGCGGGTCGGCAAGGCCCCTTTTGGGCCTTGGTGCGGCGACACGCAGCGGGG
>NZ_AUCP01000062.1 GCF_000429825.1 Cohnella thermotolerans DSM 17683 | reverse complement strand
GATGTGGTCGAAGTCGCTTTTGCCTTGGCAAAGCAAGCCAAGATAGCTGGTCATGACATCGCCATGACTGTGAATCGGGTTCTCCATTCCTTTCACGGTGGAGCGATTGAGACGCTGCGGCAATCGGGTATGGGAAAGCAAGGCGCCGACGGTGGCCAGGCCAGCATGCGTAGTCAACAGAATTTCCTTAGATTGGGTGAATTGGATTCTCATATGTAGCACCTCGCAGGTGAAAGTGGATCATTCATGGTTCCTTTAAAATTCACCATCGGAGATGCGATTTCCTTTCTTTTTCTTCTTTTTCACAGAAGAACTATCACGGATTCAGGTTAATAAGAGACTTATCTTAAGCTAAGCGAAAATCCTTTATTTTCATTAAATAACTATATTGATCTTAAATTTATTTTTACTCGTATAAACTCAATTATTTCGTTCTTGTCATAATCATCAAGTTTTCTAAAAACTTCAATCAGCCTTTTCTCGAACTGATCTTCATATGTCGTCCCATCTTCTGCAGCGACACCAGTTAATAACCAGTTTATGTTCACATTATATTGTGTTCGAATAGATATTAATGTTTCCGCAGACGGATTACTATTTCCCATTTCAATTTCACTCAGGTTTCCTTGAGAAATGCCTATACTTTTTGCAAACTGAATTTGGTTTAAATTGTTCTCTTTGCGGATACATTTGATTCTATAGCCAATGTCACTCAACAATTTCACCACCAATCGTAAAATCCCGTATACATTTATTTCTACACAAATTAAAAGGGAGCCACGAATCATTCCCCGGGCTCCCTTCTAGATGCTGAATCATCTTGCATATCGGTTCATGACATCTTTTTTTGGTTCACAACATCTTTTACTGGTTCACGACATCTTTTACTGGTTCACGACATCTTTATCACTGGACAATTAACCGCCTTGCAGCTCTTCCCTCACTCCACCGTCACGCTCTTCGCCAGGTTGCGCGGCTTGTCGACGTCGTGGCCCAGCGCCAGCGAAGCGTAATACGACAGCAGCTGCAGCGGGATGACGGACAGCGCCGGCGTCAGCAGCGGAAGCGTGCGCGGGATGGAGAACTTGCGGTCGACCGACTTGGCGACTTCGGCTTCGTGGCCTTCGTTGAAGATGCCGAGCACGTGGGCGCCGCGCGCTTTCGTCTCCTTGATGTTGCTGACCGTCTTCTCGAACAGCTCCTCCTGCGTCAGAAGCGCGATCACCGGCACGCCTTCTTCGATGAGCGCGAGCGTGCCATGCTTCAGCTCTCCTGCCGCATACGCTTCGGAATGGATGTACGAGATCTCCTTCAGCTTGAGCGAGCCCTCCAGCGCCACGGCGTAGTCGATGCCGCGTCCGATGAAGAACAGGTTGCGGTGATGCGAGATCGACTCGGCCAGCTCCTTGATCGTCTCGGCCTGCGCGAGAATCTTCTCCACCTGCTCCGGCAGCGCCTGCATGGCCGCCAGCATTTTCGCCACGAAGGCTTCATCCTGTGTGCCCAGCGTTTGGGCCAAATACAGCCCGAACAGGTAGAACGCGATCAGTTGGGACGTATATGCCTTCGTCGATGCGACGGCGATCTCCGGCCCCGCCAGCGTGATGATGACGTCGTCCGCTTCGCGGGCAACCGAGCTGCCGACGACGTTGGTAATCGCGAGCACGCGCGCTCCGCAGCGCTTCGCTTCGCGCAAGGCTGCCAGCGTATCCGCCGTCTCACCGGATTGGCTGACGACGATGACGAGCGTCTCCGGCGTAATGATCGGCGAGCGGTAGCGGTACTCCGACGCGACGTCCGTCTCGACCGGGATACGGGCGAGCTGCTCGATGATCGTCTTGCCGACGAGGCCGGCGTGCAGCGCCGTTCCGCAAGCGACGATATGGACGCGGTTGATGGCGCGAAGCTGCTCCGGCGTCACGTTCAGCTCGTTCAGGACGACCGAACGGCCGTCTTCGCTCAGGCGCCCGCGCATCGTGTCGCGGTAAGCCTTCGGCTGCTCGTGAATCTCTTTGAGCATGAAATGGTCGAAGCCGCCCTTCTCGGCCGTCATGAGATCCCAATCGACATGGAACAGCTCCTTGGAGATGAAGTTGCCTTCGATCGTCATGAGCTCGACCCCGTCGCGGGTAAGCACCGCCATCTCGCCGTCGTTCAAAATATAGATGTCGCGCGTATGCTCCAGAATGGCGGGGATGTCCGAAGCGATGAACTTCTCCCCTTCGCCGACGCCGATGATGAGCGGGCTCGCATACCGCACCGCCACCAGCCGGTCCGGCTCATGCTCGGTCAGCACGGCGAGCGCGAACGCTCCGCGCATTTTCCGGACGGCCTTCTGCACCGCCTTGACGATATCGCCCTCGTACTCGACCGAGATGAGGTGCGAGATGACTTCCGTGTCCGTCTCCGACAGGAAGCGATGTCCCGCTTGAACGAGCTCCTCCTT
The DNA here is from genome assembly GCF_000429825.1 of Cohnella thermotolerans DSM 17683. GTDB lineage: Bacteria > Bacillota > Bacilli > Paenibacillales > Paenibacillaceae > Cohnella > Cohnella thermotolerans. The sequence goes on along the minus strand of NZ_AUCP01000062.1, from coordinate 36,035 downwards.
GAGTTCCAAGTAATTCTCGATAATGCCGTTGTGCACGACGGAAAATTTATGCGAGTTGTCCGTGTGCGGGTGCGAATTCACATCGGACGGCTTGCCGTGCGTCGCCCAGCGGGTGTGGCCGATGCCCACCGTGCCGCGCAGCGGGTCGCTCGACAGGCGTCCTTCCAGATTGGCGAGGCGTCCGACCGTCTTCGTGATCTCCAGGCCATGCTCGGTGAACACGGCGATGCCCGCCGAGTCGTACCCCCGGTACTCCAGCTTCTTGAGCCCTTCGATCAGAATGGGCTGAGACTCCCGATTGCCAATATAACCAACGATTCCGCACATATGGAAATAGACCTCCGTTTCGGATTCTCATCGTCCCGACGAGTCCGAAACCAAGCCGCATGCTGTGAACTGTCCCATGCTTAACAAGTCCGCAAGCGGCCTTCGTTCGGCCCGCCGGACTCTTTCCGCTTCTTCTTCCTTCTCTGCATCGTACCGGAATATTGGCCGCCCGGTCACCCTGAGCGTTTTGTCTTCCGGTTGTCGGCCCCGATGCGGGCCGGGAGGTCCCCGCCGAACGTTCCGAACACCTCCACCTCGTCAACTTGCCGCCGATTCGCGAAATCCCAAAGCCGATGTCCCGCGGGCGGGCGAAGCCGAACCTTATCATCCGTCCCGGTTCGACTCTCCCCGCAGCGCGTTTCGACTTCATCGCCCCTTGGCCGACAAGTTCTGGCGCTCTCGTTGCTCTAGTTTCCCCTCTGCCCTGCCTCTCCATTCTAGAATGTACTTCCTATCATATTCGTTTTCAGCCCCCCTTGCAACCGCGACTTGCGAATTTCCCGGGGAATGACAAAACCCCCGGTCTCTCGACCCGGAGGTTGGACAACGTTCGGCAATCAGGCCAGTTCCTTGCGAATGACGTTCGCGATCGTCTCGACATGTTCCTCGATCTGCGCGCGGTCCGGCCCTTCCGCCATGACGCGGATGAGCGCTTCCGTACCCGACGGACGCACGAGTACGCGGCCGTTGTCGCCCAAGGCGCTCTCGGCCGTCGCAACGGCTTCCGCAATCGCCTGGTTGCCGGGATAGCGCGATTTATCCGCCACGCGAACGTTGACGAGCACCTGCGGATATTTGCGCATAATTTGTTTCAGTTCGCTTAGCTTGCGCCCCGAGGCTATGAGCGTATCCGTAAGCTGCAAGCCGGTCAGAATACCGTCCCCGGTCGTGTTGTAATCGAGGAAAATGACGTGTCCCGACTGTTCGCCGCCCAGGTTGTAGCCGCCGCGCACCATCTCTTCCATGACGTAGCGGTCGCCGACGGCCGTGCGTGCCGTGCGCAGTCCGAGCTTCTCCGCCGCCTTGAAAAAGCCGATATTGCTCATCACGGTCGTCACGATGGTGTCGTGCTTCAGACGGCCGTCGCGCTTCATCGCGTCTCCGCAAATGCACAGCACGAAGTCGCCGTCGACCTCCTCGCCGTTCTCGTCGATGGCGATGAGCCGGTCGGCGTCGCCGTCGAAAGCGAGGCCCAGATCCGCGCCATGCTCCTTCACTTTCGCCGCCAGCATCTCGGGATGCGTCGAGCCTACGCCGTCGTTAATGTTTAAGCCGTTCGGATCCGCGCCATAAGCGATCACTTCGGCGCCGAGCTCTCGGAACACCTCGGGAGCCAGCTCGTAAGCCGCCCCGTGTGCGCAATCGAGGACGATCTTCAGCCCCGAGAAGGAGTGCCGCACCGTCGTCTTCAGAAACTCGACATACCGATGCTTCGCTTCGGAATCCGTCGTCACCGTGCCGATCGCCCCGCCGACCGGACGCGGAAGCGTATCTTCTTCGGCATCCATCAGCTTCTCGATCTCCGCTTCCGTCTCGTCCAGCAGCTTGAAGCCGTCGCCGCCGAAAAACTTGATCCCGTTATCGTCAACCGGATTGTGCGACGCCGAGATCATGACGCCCGCGTCCGCCTTCAGCGCCCGGGTCAGATAGGCGACCGCCGGCGTCGTCACGACACCGAGGCGAACGACGTCCGCTCCGATGGAGAGCAGGCCGGCAATGAGGGCGCTCTCCAAGAGCGGCCCCGAAATTCTCGTATCCATCCCGATCACGACTTTGGGGCGCTCGGCGCGTCCGGCGAGCACCACGCCGCCGCAACGCCCGATTTTATACGCCAGCTCCGGAGTCAATTCCCTGTTCGCAATGCCTCTAACGCCGTCTGTTCCGAAATATTTACCCATAGCTTCCGTATCTTCTCCTTCATCCACTTTCTAACCGGTCTGCCGATCGGAATCAACCTTCGGCAGGCGGTTGCGATTCTTGGCTGCCGTCTTCGGCTCCCGCCGAGCCTGAATCGGCGCCGGTACCGGAACCCGAAGTCCCCGAAGCGGCCGCCGCCGAATCGTCCGAAGCTCCGGTGCCTTCCGCCGGCGACGCGGAGGCCGGCTGGTCGCTCGTAATCTCCACGGTGATCGTCTTATTGCCGCCCACCTGATCGATGAACCTCGGCGAGTTGACGACGATCGGCACCGTGTATACCCCCGGCCCGCGCCCGCTCAAATCGGCGACGACGTCGACGTCGCCCGGCTTGAGCGTATCCAGCATGGCGGGAGCGCCTTGCACGGTAATGTCGACCTTCTCGGTCGAGGGATCCGTAATTTTCGCGTGAAGGCCTTCTCCCAGGCCCTCGATCGTCACCGGCAGCCCTTGAATGGAACGCGTTTGCGACAGTACGACCTCGATATCCACGTTGACCGTCGCCGGCGAATACTCCGTGACGGAATCCAAGCCCTGCAGCTTGATCGAGACCCTGCCCGACTTGGTCAAGTTGTTCAGTTGCAAATCCGCTTCGACGAATTCGATCTTGTCGAGGACGTCCTGCGGCCCGTAAATCGTCACCTTCTCCGCATCCGGCTTGAAGTAAGCGATGCTGAGGCCGGCCGGCATATGGCCGAGCAGCTTGAACTGGAGCGGAACGGTCTTGTACGGATTCGTGATCGGCACATCGACTTCCAGCACCGCCGGGTCGAGCACAGCCCCTTCGATGACGTTCCCGTCGGCGTCATAGGCCGCGAGCCTGACGCTCTTGCTCTTGATCGTCTTGCTCGCTCCTTCGACCGAGACGGTTCCGCCGACCCGCTCCACCTTGGCGAGCTCGCCGGACGGAAGCGTGACGTGCACCCGGTTGCTCGGCCGCAGGACGGGAATCCCCGCCTTATAGCCTTGGGCCGGGGTTCCTTTCGTCGCAATTTCGACTTCGAATTCCTTCGTTTGAAGCTCTTCTACGGTCACCTTAACCGAATCCGGCGTCATGGATACAAGATCCACCCCGCGCGGCAATTCCGCCTGCAATTTCAGCGTATGCTCGCCTTCCGTCACGGTGCTCAAATCGACGCGAACGCTGTAATCGTCCGTTGAGGCCTTGAGCAAATCAGACCTCGTGCCTCTGACGACCAGCTTGACCGATTGCGGTTCGACGCTTTCCAGCACATAGCTGCGCTCGTTCAGTCCGTAGGCTTGCACCCTCAAAGAGTTAATCGTCTTCGTCTCCAGCGTCGACGGGACGGTGGCCGAAGGCTGGGTATCGTCGAAATGGACGACCGCCCACAGAATGATGCCGAGCACGAGCGCGATCAGCTTCATCGCCGTCGGGTGGCTAAGCCATTTATCCACGGCCGTCACCCGCCTTCCGCTTCCGCCAGAACGCCCAGTCTTTGCTGCCGGCCTTTGACTTCGGGCGCAGCTCCTCGAACAGCTTGGAGATGAGCGACTCCTCGTTGATGTCGCGAACGATCTGGCCGTTCATGGCCAGGGAGACTTGTCCCGTCTCCTCCGAGACGACGACGGAGATCGCGTCGCAAACCTCGCTGATGCCGATCGCCGCGCGATGCCGGGTTCCGAGCTCCTTGCTGATGAACGGGTTTTCCGACAGCGGCAAATAACAGCCGGCCGCCATGATCTGCGCTTCGCGCACGATCACCGCTCCGTCGTGAAGCGGCGTATTCGGGATGAAAATGTTAATGAGCAGCTCCGAGCTCATGCTCGATTCCATTTTGATCCCCGACTCGATGTACTCGTTAAGCCCCGTCTTGCGTTCGAAGACGATAAGGGCTCCGATTTTGCGCCGGGCCAAGTAATTAACGGCCTTAATCACTTCGTTGATCTGCTGGCTGACGTCCTGATCGCCGACCGTTCGGCTGAAGAGATTGCCGCGCCCAAGCTGCTCCAGCGCCCGTCGAAGCTCCGGCTGAAAAATGATGACAATCGTAACGACGCCCCAGGAGAACATTTGGTTCATGAGCCATTTCAGCGTGTACAGATTTAGCCAGGTGCTGATCGCCCAGGTGATGATGATAAAGAAGATCCCCTTGAGCAGCTGCACGGCTCGCGTACCGCGCACAAGCTGGATCAATTTATAAATCAGATAACTGACGATCAAAATGTCGGCGGCGTCCTTAATGGCGCTCTTCCAGGTCAAGGTTTGAAAATAGTCTTCCAAGACGCACCCCCCGTTTGGCGTCTCGACCGGTTTTCCCGATTCTTGTCAGATTACGCTTAGGATATATCTTTATTCACTTCTCTACTCCTGCCTCGAAATCCTGTCACGGTGACAAAAAAACCTCCCCTAGTCCCAGGGAGGCTCCAATAGCTGCCAAGCTGCGGCTGAAGGGTCTCTTCAGGAACCGTAAGCGAGTGTGTCGAACCAGGACGTCACTTTGTACCAGGCCCAATCGACCGCACGGTCGATCGTCTTGATCTTCCCGGCGATATGGGCGGTGGAAGCGAGCGTCACGTTGCCGTCGATGATCGTCAGGTTGCCCTGCACGTCGCCGAGCACCTGGGCCGCTCCGTTCTCGATCGTCAGGTCGCCCGCAACCTTCTCGCCGGCCGGCACGATGACCGTATTGCCCTTGATGACCACATGCTCGAGGTCGGCTCCGCGAACGGTCAACTGCTGGCTCTGGTTCCACATGGCGACGAAGCTCGAGACCATCACCACGAGGAACATCGCCGCCGCCGACAGGGCCGGATGGCGGCGCACCCAGGTCGTCCAGGTCTTCGGACTGCGCGTCTTGGGCAGCGACTTCATAATGCGGTATGTCATATAGTCCGGAGCGCCCGCCGGCTTCGGAACGGAGCGCAGGAAGGCGTCCGTCTTCTCGAGCGATTCCAGCCGCGCGCGGCATTCCGGACACTCGGCCAGATGAAGCTGCAGCATCTTCTTCTGCTCTTGAGGCAGCTCCCCGTCCAAATAATCGTGCATATATGCGATGGCGGCATTGCATTTCATAAGGTAAGCCATCCCTTTCTACATCGGAGGTCTAACTCCGTAGCGATTGCTTCTATAATGTACGCTGCGAAATCGTCGCGGTTTCAAGTTTGCGCGGCTCGATGGGTCAAAGCTTGTTCTCCAATTTCTTCCGCATAAACTCGCGCCCCCGATGCACCCGGGTCTTCACCGTCGTCACCGGCATATCCAGCACTTCGGAAATTTCCTGCAAGGACAGGTCTTGCAAATAGCGCAGGACCATGACCGATTTATATTTGGCGGGCAAAGTCTCCATCGCGTCGCGGATGATTTGCTGCGTCTCCGACAGCAGCATCTCGCTCTCCGGCGTCCGATCGTCGTTGGGCAGCATCGCGTATCCGTCCAAGCCTTCGTGATCGGCGTTCTCCGCATCCAGCGAATAGACCGGCCGCCGCTTGCGAAGCCTGTCGATGCACAAATTGGTCGCGATCCGATAAATCCAAGTGGAGAATTTCTGGTTCTCGTCGTATCGGTCCAAATGCTTGTACACCCTCAGGAAGCTTTCCTGCACGACGTCCTCGGCCTCCTGGCGGTTGTTCATCATCCGATAGGCGAGGTGGAACAGCTTATCCTTGTATAAATCCACGATCTCCGCGAACGCCCGCTGGTCTCCCTTCCGGGCTAACCTCGCAAGCCGCGTCTCTATTGGCTTCAAGATTCTTCCTCCGATAACGAACGCATAAATTCTCCTAGAATAATGGTAATCGACACCCTGCCAAAATGCAAGGAAGCCGCCCCACAGTCTTCGCCAGACCGCTGGGACAGCCTCTCTTCAATCGCCGGTTCGACGGCTCGCCTGGGGCCCCGTATCAGCCCGTATTGCGCAAGCCGGCGGCAATGCCGTTGATCGTAAGCAGCACTTCGCGTAGCAGCACCGCGTCGTCTTCGCCGTTCGCCCGCTTCGCCCGCAGCTCCGACAGAAGCTGCACCTGCAGGTAGCTGAGGGGATCGACGTACGGGTTGCGCAGCCGGATCGATTCCTGGATGACCGGCACGTTGTCCAGAATCTCTTCCTGCCCCGTAATGGCCAGAATCATGTCCTTGGTGAGCGCGAACTCCTCTTCGATCAGGGAGAAGATCCGGCTGCGGATCTCGTCGTCCTTGATCATCTCCGCGTACTTCCGCGCGATCAGCAGATCCGCCTTCGCCAGCGCCATCTGCAGATTGTCGATCAGCGTCGTGAAGAAGGAGTACTCGCGATACATCGTGCGCAGCGTCTCCAGCTTGGCAGCGTCCCCGCCGACGTATTCCTTGAACGCCGTTCCCGCCGCGTACCAGGCCGGCAGCAGGTAACGGCTCTGCGTCCACGAGAACACCCAGGGAATCGCGCGCAGATCTTCGAAGCGCTCGCTGTTCTTGCGTTTCGAAGGGCGAGAACCGATATTCAGCTCGCCGACTTCGGCAAGCGGAGTCGATTCCTTGAAGAACGTCATGAAGCCCGGATCGCGAAAAATCAAATCCTGATACTTCGTCTGAGCCGTCTCGGAAATGCCCGGCATGATCTCGTTCCAACGCGCCTCCGCCTCGCTCTCCTTGGACGGATGACGAGCGAGATGCGCCGCTTTCACCAGCGCGCTCGTCGCTTGCTCCAGGCTGCGGTAGGCGATGCCTTGCATCGAATAACGCGACGTGAGCACTTCGCCTTGCTCCGTAATCTTGATGCCGGCGCCGATCGTATGCGGAGGCTGCGCGAGAATGCTGCGGTTCAGCGGCATGCCGCCGCGTCCGAGCGCTCCGCCGCGTCCGTGGAAGAACTTGAGGCGAATGCCGTAGGCTTTGGCCATGTTCGTCAGCTCGTTAAGCGCGACGCGCAGCTCCCAGTTCGCCGTCACCATGCCGCCGTCCTTGTTGCTGTCGGAGTAGCCTAGCATGATCTCGTGCTGATTGCCCATCGCGGCCACCGTCTCGCGGTAAACCGGAAGATTGAACAACGTCTTCATGATGTCCGGGGCCGCGTGAAGGTCGTCGATCGTCTCGAACAGCGGCACCGACTGCAGCGTGCAGACGATGGAGCCGTCGCTCTCGCGGCGGAACAGGCCCGCTTCCTTCGCGAACACCATCACTTCCAGCATGTCGCTGGCGCCTTGGGTCATGCTGATCAGGTAGCTCGTGATGCAATCGCGGCCGAATTCCTGCTGGGCACGGTAAATGGTGCGATAGACATCGAGGCATTCCTTCGTGCCTTCGGTCAGATTGGCGTTCTCGTGCAGCAGCGGGCGGGAATCCGAGAGCAGACCGTGCAGCAGCTCGATCTTCTCCTCTTCCGACAGCGCCGCGTAATCGGCCGTTACGCCCGCCTTCGCCAGCACTTCCGTCATCGCGTTCTCGTGTTCCTGGCTATGCTGACGCACGTCAAGCGTGGCAAGGTGGAAGCCGAACAGCTCCGCCTGCCGGATCAGCTTCTTCAAGTGCGTATCCGCCACGAAATCGGCGTAATGATGGCGCAAGCTGCGGTCGATCAGTCGAAGGTCCGCAATAAATTCGGAAACGCTGTTGTATCTTTGCTTCGTTCCTTTGAACTGTTCGTTGCGCATATTTTGCAGCTTCTGCAGCATGTACGTCAGCTTGATGCGATAAGGCTCCTTCTCGTTCGTCCAAGGCTCGATCGTCTTCAGTTCCACGTCGGCGCGGTCCCGCTCGATCGAGCGGAGCAAATCCTCATGCACCTCGACGATGCTCGTGCTGAAGCTCATCTTCCGCATTAACGATTTCAACAACGTCTCATATTTATGGATCACGAGGCCCCGCTGAATGTTGAGCGTGCGCCAGGTGACGCTGGCGGTTACGGACGGGTTGCCGTCGCGGTCGCCGCCGATCCACGATCCGAAGCGCAAATACGTCGGCACATGCCAATCGTGCTCCGGATAATATTTGCCCAGGCAGCGCTCCAGCTCTTCGTACACGTCCGGAAGCACGTCGAACAGCGTCTCGTTGAAGAAATACATGCCGTTGCGCACTTCGTCGATGACCGTCGGCTTGCGGTCGCGAAGCTCGTCCGTCTGCCACAAGGTCAGCACTTCGTTCAACAGCTGTTCGCGCAGCTTCTCCCGTTCGCGGTAAGTCAGCGTCGGGTTGTCGAGCTCCATCATCTGATCGGCGATCCGCTTGTGAATGTCCAGCACGGCGCGCCGCATCGCTTCGGTCGGGTGCGCGGTCATGACCAGCTCCAGGGAAATGGTCCGGATCATCTCCTGCACTTCCTCGAGCGGCGTGCCGCTCTCCTTCAGGTCCTGGATGGCGCTCTCGATCGAGCCCGGCTGCACCGCTTCTCCGGCCGAACGCTCGTAATCGCGCTTGCGGCGGATGCGGTGGTTCTGTTCGGCGATATTGACCAATTGAAAATAAATAGCGAAAGCTCGGATGACCTGGTGCCGGATCTCCGGCTCCAGATGCCCGATCGCATTCAGAAACTCGTCGTATAGCTCCGGAACGAAATCCGCGCGCAGCGCTTTGCTGGTCTCGCGGATCTTCTCGACATGCTCAAGCAGTTCGCGTCCGCCTTGATGAACCAATACTTCCCCGAGAATGTTGCCCAGAAACCGGACGTCGCGGCGAAGCAGGTGGTTCGAGGACGGACGGCTCACAGTAGCCAATTCAGTCATCTCTTTCACCTCACGTGTTGCTCTCTGTCTCAGAACACCCTTCTGAATATCATACTACAAAAGGTTCTGAAAATCTGCCCCCGCCTCAAATATTATGGGACTTTCGCCGGCATCTCCATTGAAAACGGCCGCCTTATCGCGGATGACAAAATAAAAAAAGAAGCCCTGAACGAAGGCTTCTCGGTCGTTTGTGTTTGGAGCGGGTGATGGGAATCGAACCCACGCCATCAGCTTGGAAGGCTGAGGTTCTACCATTGAACTACACCCGCGCATATCGCGATGTTGGTCGGGACGACACGATTCGAACATGCGACCCCCTGGTCCCAAACCAGGTGCTCTACCAAGCTGAGCTACGTCCCGTAGTGTCGCATAACTGACTTGGCGCGCCCTGAGAGATTCGAACTCCCGGCCTTTAGATTCGTAGTCTAACGCTCTATCCAGCTGAGCTAAGGGCGCATATGGAGCGGAAAACGGGATTCGAACCCGCGACCTTCTCGTTGGCAACGAGATGCTCTACCACTGAGCTATTTCCGCATGTCGACTTGGTACGCCGAGGGACTTGCCCCCCCACGGCGGCCCGCCAGATCCTAGATTGACGAGTCAATCGGAGGCGATTTACGTCGGGTCGTTTTAGCGACATGTGTTATAATATCAGGTATCGCCCCCGATTTCAACCCCCAAATCAAATTTTTTTTGTTCACAAACACCGTTTTTGAACAAGCTTAGCGAGCGCATGTATCCTCATGTTTCGTGCAGCCGTTCGGCATCCGAACTTGCTAATCTTTTCCTCACTAATTCTTCATCCTTCCCGGGAAAAGGATCTTTTATTCCAATAAGAAAGGAGCCGTATACGACAGCCAACCCGATGCCGAAAGACGAAAGCCAGGAACCAGAGGCTATGCGCCTAAATTGATGATCAGGTTCGCGCGTGCGGCCGTGCAATAAAGCGGCACTCAAGGCGTACGCTTAACTTGGCCTCACCTTTCGGCTTGTCGGGATTTCAGCTGGACGGCTTGATCCGATCTGCCGTCACGAATACTCCCATAATTGTTGCGCGGCTCCAAGCATTCCGCTCCGGCTTCCCGAGCTGGCGCCTTCAATTCGAACGTTCCGATACATGGAAGGCATCGCTCTGCGCTTGACTTCGTTCCGGATTTTGGCGAAGAAAGCTTCGCCGGATTCCGCTACGCCTCCGCCGATGACGATGGTATCGGGATTGACGATATGAATGAGACTGGCGATAGCCGAGCTTAAGGCAGCGACCGCTTCGTCGATAACCTGCTCCGCTATCTCGTCTCCTTGCCGCCACCGGGCAAAAACCTCTCTGGCATCGGGAACCGTCGGCGCATCTGCGCCGACCCGTTCCCTCATCTTCAACCGTTCGTTCATTCTTCTCGCGATGGAGGTTCCCGACGCATACAGTTCCAGGCATCCCAAATTGCCGCAGATGCATCGCGGTCCTCGAAAATCGACGGTCATGTGCCCGAATTCGCCCGCCCCGCCGAATGCGCCGCGGACTAACTTCCCTTCCGACAGGAGGGCTCCTCCGACGCCGGTCCCCAAGGCGATGCAAATCATGTGCTTCGAATGCCGGCCGGACCCGAACCGCTTCTCGGCCAGCGCAAGAACGTTGACATCATTATCCACGTATACCGGCAATGAAAATTCGCGTTCCAGCAGCTCCCGAATGGGCGTTCCCGTATAACCCGGCAGCAAATCGTTGGCATAATGCACCGTGCCCGAAGCAAAATCGATTTGTCCGGCGCTCCCAACGCCGATGCCTTGGAGATTGAGCGGTTCTCCCCGGTCTTCAGCCAACTTCATCACGTTCCGGATGCCGGCAATCACCTGTCCGATCACCCGTCGCTCCATGCCCAACGACGGCACGGTAAGCTCGGCGGCTACGTTGCCGGAACGATCCGTAATGCCGATATGGATTTTCGTGCCTCCAATGTCAACGCCGACGGCTTGTTCCGGCAGTGTCTTTGTCATGTTGCGCCTCCCGCAGTCAACCAAGCGTTCACCAATTCCCCGCTCTCGGCTTATTGCGCAGCCACTCGTCCATACGTTCCGCGTATCGTTTCGTAATCACATGCGGGCGGGTAATGGCGGCGCCCACTACAACGTAGGAAGCTCCGAGCCGCATGGCCTGTACGGCTTCCCGCTCGCTCCATATTCTTCCTTCGGCCGCGACGGGTACCGAAACCTTCTCGGTCAGCTTCTTGACTAATTCCAGATCGGGCCCGGCCTGCCGAGGACTGTACGGGGTATAACCCGATAGAGTCGTCGAAATGATATCGGAGCCAAGACGCTCCGCAGCCATGCCTTCTTCCAATACGGATATATCGGCCATGACCTTCGCCCCGGCGGCATGAATGAAATCGATCATTTCCTTGACTTTGCTTAACCGGCCTTCGCGGTCGGTCATATCCAAAGCGACGATATCCGCGCCCGCCTCCAGAATCGCGCGAACATCTTCCATTTCGGGCGTAATATAAACAGCCGAACCGGGGATGTCCCGTTTGATGATCCCGATGACCGGCACTTCGACGGCTTCTTTAATCGCCCTGATATCCTGCGTGCCGTTCGCCCGAATGCCGACCGCTCCCCCCTGCTCGGCGGCGACGGCCATTCGCTTCATCATTTCCGCGCCATGCAGAGGCTCGTCAGGAAGAGCCTGGCACGATACGATCAACCCGCTCTTCTGAAATGTGCGTCTCATACTCATACATCTCCCGATTATTGAATAAGCAGCTTCGTTCGGCTTGTCATCGTTTTTCCGTTAAACTGAAGGGTCGCTTCCACGCATACGACGCCTTTGGCGACAACTTGAAAAGACAGTTTAGCCCCGGTTTGCTCCGTCACCTGAATGCCGTCCCCCTTCACCTTCCATGTCACATCCTCCGGCGGATACGGAACCGTAAATCCGCTCTCGAATTTGGCTACGGCCGTTATTTGCGAGACTTGCCCTACCTGCAGCTGTGAGTCTTGAGGCTTCAAGTCGAACTTCGTCCATCTCGACACTTCGATCTTCACGGATTCCGCGTCAATTCCTTGTACCCGGGCCCGAACCATCGCAACTCCCGGCGCGAGAGCGGTTAACGTTCCGTCTTCGGAGACGTTCAGCACATTCGGATCGCTGACCGAATATTGAACGTCCTCGGCGGGAACAAGCCGATTGGAGTCGTTTGCATCCACGACTTGAAGACCGAAGCTTTGGCCCAAGTCCATGAGGCTGTTCGGCAGCACGATCCGATAGTTCGGCGCCTGCTCGATATGGCTGTATTTCACCAGATGGACGTTATCGATATACAGCGTATTCGGCAGATGATAAGGAGCTTGCAGCTTTTGGTTGAACGACATGCGGCGAACGTCGTGAATATTGAAATTGGGTCCATCCATGTCCTTGATCGGCACGTTGATCTTCGTCCAGGCATGAGGAGCGAGCTCAAACGTTTTGCTGTACGATCTCGACCATTTCATCGCCTGGTCCATAAATTCGGCGTCCACGTACTGCGTAAGATCCGAAGGATTGTACACATCCGCCGTCACGGAATCGTAACCGCTCCAATCGGTCTGTTCGTAAGAGGAGCCCGCCGTCAAATAGACTCTGAAGTTTGAGAACTGCGTGGTATAGTCGGCCTTCAACGATTGCGAGCCGGAAGACACGAATTGCGGATCGGTATTCAGCGATACTTTGCCCGGATTATCCGCCGTCGCCTTCAATGCCGTTCCCTCGAAATCGTCGATCGTCAGCTTCGGGTCGTCCGGCTGCTCGACCGGATCGGGAGCCAGTACCCAGTCCTTGAGCGTCGTCTGTCCCGGTGCGATCTGAGCTTGCCCGGTCAAATCGCGGTAGCCTTCCTTGCGGACGGTGAATGTATGTTGAACCGCGTACAAATCGGCAATTTGGTAATTTCCGCTCGCATCGCTCGCCGCTTCCCGGCCGTCTACGCTTATCTCCGCATCCGGAATCGGTTGCCCCGACGGATCGACGACCCGCCCCGTCAACGTTCCTGTCGGAGGCTGATACTGCCCTTTGGCAAAACGATAAACGTCATCGTAAATGTCCCGGCCCTTCGGATTGTCGCTGTGATACAAATCGTATAAAGCATAGACGTCCTGATAATAGGCTTTAAGAGAGCCGTTCATATAGCCGTACATGACGCCTCCGGCCAAGTAATTCCGCAGCGCCTGCTCGTGCCACGGATCGTCCAATACGGACGAGGTGAATTCGATCTCCACCCCTTCCCCGCTGCTGTCGGCCAATTGCGCCGTATCCCGGATTCTGTCGATCGTCGTGTTTTGATTCATATAATGATTGGGTTGAATAATCGTAAAATCAAAGCCCGCCGAGTTGCCCTGACCTTTCATTCCCGCGCCCGACCACGGAATCCAACCGAGCTTGAGGCCTTGCTCGTGCAAGTACTGGACCGCATAGTGCACATTGTCGAGTTCGCCGGGCACCGACGTATCCAGGTCTTCCTGCATCCAGTAGAAGCCGCTTAACTTAAGATGATCGTAATTCGCCGCCCGGAAGCGCTCGATAAACTGGTCCACGTACCATTTCACGGCCAAGTTGCGGTTGTCCAGGCTGGCCAAGCTGTCGGCGGCGCCGTCGCCGTCGATGTCGCCGAATTCGGTGCTTTGGGAATCCGGGAACGGAAGCACCATATACACGTTCACCTGTTTGTCCGGATCGCGAAGCTGGTTGCCAACAGTTTCCACTGCTTGGTTCAGCGCGTCAAACTGCCGGTCCTTCTCGAACATCCGGTCCATCACCCACTGCCAGTCTGCTTTCGTGCCCGGATGAGAATCCGTCACCCAGGTATAGTAACGATGGAGGTCTCCGCCTAACGGCGTTTTGAGACCGAGAAACAAATAGGTATCGTAAAAAAAGTCGTCCGGCGTTCCATGCTCGGTCAAATGCCCCACATACGGCAAAAACTTGTCCTTATCCCATTCGCCGATCTGCTGCCCGTCATAGTTGTCGGGATTATAATAACCTGCGTAAACGAGCAAAATGTTCTCCGCTCCGTCCGCCTTCGCATCGCCGGGGGGAATATAGGCCGCCGCAGCTTGCCCGCTTGCGGCCAGCAGCATGACGAGAGCCGTCAAGAAGCCGATCCATCTTTTCATCACACAACCTCCTTGGCTAATGGGATATATCCGGTCCGTTCTGTTCGTAAACCAAGCGCCCGGCCTTATACGTCCGGCAAACTTGAAGCCGGTCGCCGTCAAGGCGCAGCACTGCGATGTCGGCGGGCGATCCCGCCGATAATCCGGATGCGGCCGGAAGCTTCAGCAGCGACGCCGGAACCGTCGAAGCCATGCGCCACGCTTCCGCGAGCGTAGCGATGCCCAGCCGCGCCAGATGTTCGACGCCGTGCAGCAGCAGCTTCGCCGAACCGGCGAGCAGTTCGGGAGCTTCCGCCAAATGCAGCCTCCCTTCCTCCGTCAGGACGACGTCGCCGCCGATATGCGCCTCGTACCTGCCCGGTGGCATTCCGGCCAGAGACACCGCGTCGCTGACGAGGACGGATTTCCCGGCTTTGACCTTGCAGAACACTTTGAGCAGCGAGGCGGGCAGATGGAATCCGTCGGCAATCATCGCCGTCCACAGCTCGTCTGCGGCGAGCTGGTCCCAAATGTAGTTGGGATGGCGGGGCAGCACCGGATGGGCCCCGTTGCCCAGATGCGTCGACAAGCTGGCGCCCGCGCGCACGGCTTCCCGTATTTGAGCCGAATGGGCGGCGGTATGGCCGATCGAAGCGATCATCCCCCGCTTGACGCAATGACGGATAAAGGCGGGAGCTTCCTCCCATTCCGGCGCCAGCGTCACGATGCGGATCAGGCCGCCCGCGGCCTCCTGCCACCGGTCCAGCAGACGGATATCCGGCCGCCGGATATGCTCTCTCGGATGCGCCCCCCGCGGCCCGTCTTCCGGCGAGAGGAACGGCCCTTCCAGATGGAACCCGGCAACCGTGCTGCGGATCGCCGGATCGGCGGAGCAAGCCTGCCGGATCTGTTCCAGCAACTCGGCCATTTGCTCCGCTCCGTTCGTAATGACCGTAGGACAGAACGAGGTCACGCCATGCGCCCAAAGCGCCGCCACGGCATGCCGGAATCCTTCCGCCACAACCGGCGGACGGTTGAAATCCACTCCCGCGGCGCCGTTGATTTGCAAATCGACAAGGCCGGGGGCGAGGATAGGCAAACGTTCGGCTTCTCCCTCCGGAAGCGGCTCAACCTCCGAGATGAGGCCGTTCGAGAAGCGCAAGCGAACCGCCTCGCCCGTCAGAAGATTGCGGCCTTCCACCGCGCTCATCTCACCCCCCCTCCGTAAGCGTCCAGATCGGTGAAGAGCGTGCAGGACGGATGAACCGTCAAGATGGAGGCGGGACATTCCGTTGTCACGGTTCCGGACAGCATGCGGCGGACGGCCTCCCGCTTCCGCTCGCCGGGAACGATGCAGAACAGATGCTTGCCGCTTGTCAGAGCCGGCACCGTTAACGTAAGGGCGTGTGTCGGCACCGAAGCCAAGTCCGGGAAACAGCCGTCGTTGACTTGCTGCTGCCGGCAATCGCGATCCAGCTCCACCTTCTTGACCAGCAGCGGATCTTGAAAATCGGCAACGGGAGGGTCGTTAAAAGCGATGTGGCCGTTCTCGCCGACGCCGAGACAGACGATATCGATCGGTTCTTGCCTCAGCAGCCCGGCGTAGCGGGCCGCTTCCTCCGCTTCGTCGGCAGCGTTGCTGCGAAGGAGATGAACTTCCCGGAACGGCACCCGCGAGAACAACTTGTTCGACAAAAAGGCGGAGAAACGCTCGGGAGCGTGTTCGTCCAGGCCGATATATTCATCCATATGAAAGCCGGTTACCCGACGCCAGTCCAAATCCGGCTCTGACACCAAAGCTTCCAGCATCTCATTCTGGGACGGCGCGGCTGCGAACACCATGCGCACGTTGTCCTGCTCGGCCAACAGCTTCCGCATCGAGGCGGCGATCCGCTTGGCCGCCGCCTCCCCCATTGCCCGGCGGTTGCCGTAAACTTCAACATTCAGACGGTCTTGGCGCCGCTTTAGAATCGGTTCAAGTTCCATGTCGTCGCCTCATTTCTCATCGTCTATCGGCTTCCACGTCGGCAAGCCTGACCGGCTTGCCCAGCTCCGCCGACGCATAAGCGGCGAGCGCCACCCGGGCGGAGCGGAAACCGTCCTCCCCGGTGACCGGAACGTCCCGGCCTTCCCGCAGCGCCATGACGAACGCGTCGATCAAACGGTCGTCCATCGAATCGCCCCAATAGCTCCAGCTAGGCTTCATCCGCTCGTTGTTGTAAATTTCGTTCTTCTGGGCGAACGCGTCGACGAACAAGGAGCCCTTCGTACCGATCAGTTCCATCGTGACATCGCCCCAGGTCGGGAACGCCGCAGGCCGGGACCAGCTCGGGTCGAGCGACGCGATCACCCCGTTGCGGAACTTGACGTGAACGATGCCGGCATCGTCTATCGGCACGCTGTGAAACAATGTAGCGGCGAACGCAAAGACTTCTTCCGCTTCGCTGTTCAGGAACCAGTTCATGAGATCCATCACATGAACCGTATGATCGAGCACCGCCCCTCCCCCCGACAAGCTGCGGTCGACAAACCAGCCTCCGGGCATCGTCCCCCGGTTCGTGCCTTTGATGGCGACGATCCGCCCGATGTCGCCGCGATCCACAGCTGCCTTGGCTTCGATGACGGAGGCGAGATAACGGCATGGAAAAGCGGTCATCAGTTGAACGCCGTTCGCGCGGCAGGCTTCGATCATCTCTTGCATCTGCGCTTCGGTAATGCCGAGCGGCTTCTCGCACAACACATGCTTGCCGGCCCGAGCCGCCTGCACCGTAAGCGGCGCGTGGCGAACGTTCTCCGAGCAGATGACGACCGCATCGACGTCCGCAGCGAGCAGCTTGCCCGCATCTTCGTAGTAGGCCAGACCGTAACGCTCCGTGAAAGGCCGAACGCGCTCCCGGTTCTCGTCCGCAATGCCGACGAGGTCCACGTCCTTGCGCGCAAGCAGCGCTTGCAGATAGGAAGCCGCATGCATATGCGCGAAGCTGATCATTCCGACTTTCAACTTGTCCTTCATGGCCTATTTCCTCCTATGGCAACGGGTTGGCCGGTTTGACACGACCGTTCCGCGGCAAGGGCGATTTCCAGCGCGGCTCTGGCGTCTTCCGCGGTAACGACCGGTTCGGAGCCGTCGCGGACGCATTCCAGGAAGTGCTTCAGCTCTCGATAATAAGGATCGTGCCTCATCGGGCTTTGCGGCACCTGCACCGCCGCCTTCCCTTCCCGCCCCTCGTCCCTGCTCGTCACGACCAGGGAACGGGACGTTGCGCTGTCGAGGCGAAGCACCCCTTGGCTTCCTGCGATTTCGGCCGCCGTCGTAAACGGTCCCGGATACCCCCAATACGCGGCCAGATGGCCGATCGCCCCGTTGCGGAAACGGATGGTGACCAAAGCGTATTCGAACGGATCCTCGCCGCCGGATTGCGCCTTGGCGGCATAGACGGTGTCCGCTTCCCCGTATACGGAACGCACGAAATCGATGTCGTGAATCATCAAATCCAGAATGACGCCGCCGCTTTTGCTGCGGTCGTGATACCACAGCCCGTTGCCTCTCGGATAGCTGCCGTACCTTTTGAAATGCGCCACGCCCGGACCGCCGGTCTCGCCGCGGGCGACTTGACCGGCCGCATCCGCATAATTCGGGAAAAAGCGAACGACATGCCCGACGAACAGCCGCACGCCGTATTGCCGGCAAGCCTCGATCATCGCGTCCGCATCCTCCAGCGTCATGCCGATCGGTTTCTCGCAAATGATGTGTTTGCCGAGCCGTGCCAGCTCGATCACGATCCGCTTATGCAAATACGTAGGCAAGCAGACGCACACGACATCCGGATTTTCGGCCTCCAGCATAGCCTTGTAATCCGAGTAAGCGTTCGTTCCGCCCGCGGCCGCCGCCTCTTCCGCCCTCGCCGCGTCGACGTCGCATACGCCCGCGAGATCGGCCTCCTCCATCGAGGCCAAGTTCTTCGCATAGGTGATTCCCATAGTTCCGCACCCGATAATGGATACCTTCAAAACGATTTCCTCCTCGCGATCATCCGATCTTATCCGTCTGTCAGGCGGCGAAACGCCGTTTGCGGTCTTATGGCCACGACAGCTCGACGCCTCGCTTTACTAGCCGGCGCTGGAACGCTTCCAGCCGCTCTTTTTTTAGACGCACCTCCTTCGGAATGACGCCTTCATCCAGGCAGAACGCCGCCAGCGCCCCCGCAGCTTCCCCGATGTTCCACTCTACGGGATGGAGCCGGTAACAGCCGTTGGTGATATGCGTCGTGCCGATATTTTTGCAGGCCGGCAGCAAATTGATTAGCCGGACCGGAAGGAGCGAGCCCAGCGGAATTTGAAACGGGAGCGACGGAATATCGATGTAGTTCCGTCCCCCCGAGCTCGGATGCAGATCGATATGATAGAAGCCGATCCCGACGCTGTCGTCGAACGTTTGCGCTCCGGATTCCCCCCGGATCTCGGGGCTGACATGCTGCTCAAGCACCGTAAATTCGGCGCGGATTCGCCGGGATTCGCGGATGTAAGGCATCTTCGCAAGGCCGTCCCGGGTGCCCACGACATCCCGCCTCAGCCGCAGTCCCGGATAACCCAGCTTGCCGTCGGGCCGCGGAGCCTCCGTCTGCATCCAATAGAGCAGCGACAAGCTGAGCTGCTTCGCGGCCTCCAAATGAGAGCGCCGTTCCTCGGGCGTCACGTCGATGATCGGTCCCAGCCAATAATCGTTCTGCGGCCAGTTGACCGCCGTGATGTCGCTTGCGAATAAGCCGGGCCGGAACTGCGACCGGTCGAGAATACGCCGATACCGCCACAGCGAAAATTTGTCTCCTTGCGGAAACAAGGCATATTCCACGGGCTCATGCGTACGAGGGCTGGGCGATTGCCAGCTAAGCTGAGGCGCCGGCCAAAAATCGGCCCGCCAGGCGCGCCAGAAATCGTACTGCTTCGGACGTTCGATCGTATGATCTTCGCCTTCTAAATAATCCATGGCAAAGCAATAGGTGAAAGCCTGCATATCCTGCGGCATGGCGGGTCCGCCGACCGCATGGGGCTCTCCCGTCTCCGCGGCGGATTCGGCGCCGGTGACATATTCCGCGCCGACCAGCGGAAGCAGGTCGCCGCAATCCGTCGCATCCAGAAAATAGGCGCCCGTCACGGTAAGTCTCGTTCCGTCGTCCTCATGCTCCAAGGTGACGCCCCGCACCCGGTCGCCGTCCGTTTCGGCGGCCACGGGCCTGACTCCCTTGACGACGGTGACGGCTCCGCTATGCACGTAAGGGGCAAGCATCGCCTCCAGTACGGCCAGCGCGGCCCGGGGCTCGTGGCTGATGCGGCTCACCATGGCGTTGCCGGGGTTGAACAGCGGCTGGAAGGCGGCGGACGCCTTCAACGGGAAATTCCGTTTATAGTAAGAGCGGACGCCTTCCCGGAATTGGCGGTAGGCAAGCGTGCAGCCGTACTGCTCGATCCACGGATGCTCATCCGGCGGCACGGCTTGGCTCGTCAATTGGCCGCCGATCCAATCGCTCTCCTCGGTCAAGATCACGGTTTTTCCGGCTTCCGCCGCGGCCAGCGCTGCGGCGCATCCCCCCGTGCTTGCGCCGATAATTATCACGTCGGCTTTCGCTTCGGTCTCTCTCACGCTCCGCGCTCCTCCCTACTTCTGGAAATCCGAAGGGGTTTTCCCGGTGTATTTCTTGAATATTCTTGCAAAATAGCTGGGGTCGTGATAACCGAGCCGATCGGCCACTTCATAAACCATCGCGTCGTCATCCTTCAGCAGGTGAATGGCCTTCTCGATTTTTTTGCGCAGCACGTATTCGGAGAACGATTCTCCCGTCGCCTCTTTAAAAATGCGGCTCAAATACGATACGTTGATGTGCACGTGACGAGCCGCTTCTTCGCGGCTGATATTATCCATGATGCGTTCCTCCACGAACGCTTCGATGCTTCGCACCAGCTTCGCCTTCTGATCGGTGCGGAAGCCTTCAAAATCGGAGCAAAGCGCTTCGAACCGGGCGGTCCACCAAATCCGCATGTCTTCCGCGCCGCGAAAGCGTTCGGGCTCGCGAAAACGCATCATCTCTTCGTCCGACAGCGTTTCATCCAGCCTCTTGCCCAAGCGCTGCACCAGAGCGGCGTACAGCCCGGCAAACTGGAAGGCGATCTCCCGCAGGTTTCCTCTCGGCAGCCCGGAGGCCGGGGCCGAATTAAAGTAACGCAGCAGCAGCTCCTCGAGCTGCTTCCGGTCTCCCGTCTCCACGCAATGAACCACGAGCTCGCGATCCGTCTCGTTCAAGTAGATTCCCCGGTCCGAGCGCGGCAGCACCAATCCTTCGTGCAGAATGACGCCCGGACCGACCGTCCACTTCAACCGCAGCGCATGCAGGGCGGCTTTGAACTGCCGAGGCGCTTCCACCGCTTCCGCGTCCGCGGCTCCGATCCCGACGGTGACCGTCGCCTTCAAATAGCGGGCGATTTCATGCTTCGCCCGCTCGACCCATGTCATAAACGGCTCCGCACCCTCGTGCCGCTCCGTCTGATAAAGCGCTACGGTCTGACCGTTCCCTCTCGCATAGACGATTCCTCTGCCTTCAAGAAGCTCCTCGGCGATATTGTGCATGCCGAACTGCAGCAGGCGAATGTCATTGGGGGAGTACTTGCCCTCTTCCGCATCCAGCTCGAACACCGCCACCGACGTTCTCCCGTCCAAATGGAAGGGGATATCCAGGAATTCGATATTTTCCTGCAGCAATCCCCGATCCGTCCGATCCGGACCGTTCAGCCAATCTTCGAGAAACGCCGCACGGAGAAGGGGCAATTGCGTTCTGAACTTATCCATGAAGGCGGCCGCGACGTAGTGCTCTTCCCGCTCCTTCAGCCACTTCGCGCGCAGCTTGAGCAGCTCCTCCTCCAACTGCTCCTTCCCGACCGGCTTGAGCAAGAACGATTTGACTCCGAGGTACAGGCAGCGCTGCGCATATTCGAACTCGTCGTATCCGCTTAAGATCACGATTCGCACGTCCGGCCTCCGCTCCAGCACCGCCTCGGCCATGGCCAGACCGTCCATGACGGGCATGCGGATGTCGCAAATCACCAGATCGGGGCTTGTGCGATCGAACAGCTCCAGCCCTTCCTTGCCGTTGGCCGCCGTCCCTGCCAGTTCGAATCCGATGCCCTCCCAATCGACCATCTCAGAAAGTCCTTTGCGCACTCTCGGTTCATCCTCTACGATGATGGCTTTCATAAGCATCCGTCGATCTCTCCAATCGGTTCAAGTGGATCATGATCGTCACTTTGGTTCCTATGCCGGCATCGCTGTCGATCGCGAAACGCATGTCGTCCCCATACAGGATATACAGGCGCTGGTACAAGTTCTTCAGCCCGTAGGTTTTGTTGCCGCTTCCCCCTTCCTCGTGAATTTCCGCCCACAGCTCGCGCAGTTTGTCCGCCTCGATGCCGACTCCCGTATCGGAGACGGAACATTGCAGGTACTCGCCCGACCGCTTGATGCCGATTTGCAGCAGGCAAGTACCGGCCACCGCTTCCAGACCGTGCACAATCGCATTCTCGACGACAGGCTGGAGCATCAGCTTCATGACTTTGACATCCAGCAAGGAAGGATCGACATCCCAGACGACTTCGAATTTCTCCATATGACGGAACTGCTGAATGCGAAGATAGCAGCGCAGATGCTCAATCGTTTCCGACAGGGGAATGAAATCTTTCCCCCTGCTTAAGCTGATTCGGAAAAACCGCGACAAATCCAGAACCAACGAACCGATCTCCTTCACTCCGCTCTCCAGCGCCACCCAATAGATGGAGTCGAGCGTGTTGTAGAGGAAATGCGGATTGACCTGCGACTGCAAAAATTTCAGCTCGATTTCCTTCTTGTGAAGCTGTTCCGAATAAATCTGCTTGCGCATCTGCTGCTCGTTCGCGACCATTTGATTAAACTTTTGCTGCAAATAACCGAGTTCGTCCATCCGGCGGATCGGGATCGGAACGAAGGGAAGCCCTTTCTCCACCCGCATCATTCCGGTCATCAGCCGCTTGATCGGCTGCGACAGCTGCATGTACAGCAAGGCGAACAACAGCAGAGAAAAGACCGACAACAGAGCAAGCAACGCCAGGACGATTTGCCTCATGACCGTGACATCGCTGAAGACGGCCGATTCCGGCATGACGAGGGACACCGTCCACCCCGATACGTCCGACCGCTTGCGAATGACGAAGAAGGTTTTGCCGTTTAGCTCGACTCCCCGCAGCAGGCCTGTATCCGCTTCTTCCTTTAAAGGGATGCCGGACAGGTCGGCTGTCCGGATGTCGGGGTTGCCTGCCGCATACACCGTGCCGCCGCGTTCGTCGGCGACGACGATGCCGGTGCCTTCAATGCCGTTCACCTCGCCGATCAATTTGCCCAGCACGCTTTTGTCGCTGTTCAATAACAGCACATGCTCGGCTCCGTTCCCGGTCCGCATTCTTCTGGCGACACTGAAGGTCGACGCCCCGCCGTCCAGTGTAAATGAAGGAACCGCATCGATCAGACCGTTGCCGATATAGGGCGAATCTCGGTATTTGAGCACCGTATCGAGCCAATCGGGTTGCCTGCCTTCCGGCAGCGTATAGATACCGTCAGCGGTAGTCAGCATCTTTCCGGAGTCCGGGCTGTAAATGCCGATCGAATAAATAAACTCGTTGGCCACGGAGAACCCTTTAAGCTGCTTCAAAGCCTCGATCATCGACCCTACCGATCCGGCCGCGTCAAAGCTAGGGTTCACCTTCAGCAAGTTCTGCAGCTCCGAGTCGGCCACGATCGAATCGGAGAGACGGATCACGTTCTTCAGGTAGACGTCGATATTGCCCGCCACCGTCTGAACCGATTGCTGCGCCGAATCTCCGATTTTTCGCTCCAGGACGTGCTGAAACCAGCTCATCAGCGAGAAGGTCACAACGGCAAACAGCATCAAATTGCCGATGACGATGCGGACAAACCGTCCCTTGATCGTGGTTGTTTTAAGCCAGGATGCTCCATTCTTCATGCCGATCACCGCTTCGCTCCGTCATTTCGTTCCTACTCTATTATTTCTTGTTAGTATACCAGTCCGCCACCTCTTTCATAATGGTGTCTCCGCCTTTGGCCTTGTAGCTCGCAACGAAACCGTCGAACGCGCTGACGGGCAGATCGCCGATAATGATCTTGGTGAACGTCTCCTGGCGCAATTTGTCCAGAGCGCTCTGGTTTTCCACCATGGCCGGGGTCGGCGCGCCGGTGAAGGCGTTCGGAATGCCGTACTGATTCGACAGCTTGATCATGTCGTTCAATTTGAACTGAGGACCGAGCGCTTCCATCTTCTGCTCGTTCAGTTCTTTGGGCTGCATCAACATGAGCTGCTGGCGGTAGCCGTACTTGTTATGGTTGTCGAAATTCAGCTCAATGGCGCCGTCCTTCTTCGTATACATGAAATTTTCGCCGTATTGATCGAACCCGAAGACGAATTTGTCGCGGTTCTCCGGCACAGCCTGCCAATCGAGCAGCTTCAGAATCGCGTCGACGTTCTGCGCCTTGCTGGAGATGACGGCGATCGATTTGTATCTGGCGCCTCCGAAGACGCCCTGCTTGCCGCCGGGTCCGACCGGCGGAGCGATCGCTATCCAATCGGCGTTCGGATCGTTCTGCTTGCTCGTTTGGATCTCGCTGCGGGCGGCTGCCCAGCTGCTCTCGTACAAGCCGGCCTTCCCGTTGGCCACTTTCTCCTCGTAAGCGGCCTTCTTCGTAATCGGCCACTCGTTATCCAGCACTTTGTCGGCAAACAGCTGATGAATATAGGCGAGAGCGTCCTTCATTTCGGGTTGGATGTCCGCCGGCACAAGGGTGCCGTTCTTCTCCATCCAATAGCCCGGAATGACCCCGAAAGCGCCGAACAGGTTCGACCACGCCAGCATGTTGTCGTAAGCGATAAGGCCTAGCGTATCGGCTTTTCCGTTGCCGTCCGGATCCTGATCTTTGAAAGCTTTGGCTACCTTGATATAATCGTCCAGCGTCTTCGGCACGTCCAGCTTCAGCTTATCCAGCCAATCTTTGCGGATATAAACGTTGTCCGTCGCCGAATTGCCGTCGGCCAACACGGGGATGCCGTATATGCCGCCATCGTAGGTAACCGCATCCCACGTTTCGGGATAAACCGCATTCTTCAAGTTCGAGTAAGCATCCAGCTTGCCGTCAAGCTTCATGATGGCGCCGAGCTTGGCATTGTCCATCAGCCAGCTTTGATTGGCGCTGGGAATGACGAACAGGTCGGGAATGTCGCCTGACGCCAGCATCAGATTCAGCTTGTTCATATACTCGTCGGCCGCCGCCGGTCCGTACTGGATCTGCAGATCGACCCCCGTTTCTTTGCGGAGCATCGTCATCCACGGATTGTTGTTGATGTCCTCCCCGTCGGGGAACTTCGCTCCTCCCATGATGAACGCCTTCACGACCGGCTGACCGGCCGCAGGCGCCGCATTTTTCCCCGTTACCTCCTTGCCTTTGTCCGAAGCGCATCCGGTCAGCGCAGATCCGGCCAATGACGCCAGCAGCAGGATCGAGATAAACTTTGCTCTCATGCCGCGAACCCTCCTCTGTTTTTTTGACGCTTGCACCTTCATAGCCTATCGGCGGCGAGCCTTACTCCTTGACGGCTCCCAGCATCACCCCTTTGGCGAAATAATGTTGCACGAACGGATAAATCGCAATCATCGGGACAACGCTGGCGATAATCGTCGCCGCCTTCAAGCTTTCCGGGGAGATCAGCGTCGCGCCCGAATAATCGATCAAGTTCATGTTGGAATCGTCAAGGACGATCACATTCCGCAGATACACTTGCAGCGGCAGCAGATTTGAATTGTTGATATACATTACCGCATCGAAGTAAGAATTCCAATGCATCACCGCGTAAAAAAGCGTAAGCGTTGCCATGGCCGGAAGGGACAGCGGGACGAACAGACGCCGCAAAATGACGCCGTGGCCCGCGCCGTCGATTCGGGCCGACTCCACCAGGCTTTCGGGAATCGTCTGGAAAAAATTTTTAAGCAAAATCAAGTTGAAGGCGCTGACTGCGGAAGGCAGGAGCAACGACCAGATCGTATCGAGCAGATGCAACTGCTTGAGCAGCAGAAAGGTCGGAATCATGCCGCCGTTGAAGATCATGGTGAAGATGACCATATTCATGACCAGTCCCCGCCCTTTCAAATGCTTGCGCGACAGGGAATAAGCCATCAGGCAGGTCAGCGTCATGTTGATGGCCGTGCCGAGCGCGGTGCGGATGATCGCGACGCCGAACGACCGATAGAACGCGCCGTCCTGCAGCAGTTGCTTGTAAGCTTCCAGTTGCCATCCGACAGGGTAAACCGATACGCGGTCGGACACGATGGCCGTATGGCTGCTGAGCGACTGCGCAAGGACGTGTAAGAACGGAAACAGCGCGGCCAGACCCATCAGGAAGAGCAGCGCGAGATTCGCGGCATGGCCGATCTTCTCGGACAGCGTCAAATAACGCATTACCAAAGCCCTCCTCCGCCGAACCGCTTCGACAGCCCGTTCGAAATATAAATCAGGATGAGGCCGACGACGGATTGGAACAAACCGACCGCGGTAGCGAAGCTGTATTTCTGCTCGGTCAATCCGACGCGGTAGACGTAAGTGTCGATAATATCGCCGACGTCGTACACGAGCGGATTATAGAGCATGAATACTTGCTGGACGCCGAGCTCCAGAACGGAGCCGAGGCGCAGAATCAGCAAGATGATAATGGTGTTGCGAATGCCCGGGAGCGTGATATGCCATATTTCGCGCCATTTCTTGGCCCCGTCCATGCGGGCGGCTTCGTACAGCGTGGGATCGACGCCCGCAATCGCCGCCAAATAAACGATCGACGCCCAGCCGGATTCTTTGAGGATATCGCTGATCACGACAATGCTGCGGAAATATTCCTTATGCCCGAGGAACAGCACGGGATCCATCCCGAAGAGATGCAGAATCGCATTCACGATGCCGGTCGGCGACAGCGCCTGGATGACGATGCCTCCAAAGATGACCCAAGAGAAAAAGTGGGGGATATAGACCAGCGTCTGCATCGTCTTCTTGAACCATCGGATGCGCACTTCGTTCAGCATGAGCGCGAGCAGAATCGGAACCGGAAAGCCGAATACGAGCTTGTACAAGCTGATCAGAATCGTATTGCGAAACACTCTCACAAATTCGTCGTCCGTAAAAAAACGGACAAAGTGCTTCAAGCCGACGAATTCGCTTCCGGCAATGCCGAGAAACGGGCTGTAATCCTGAAAAGCGATGATAATGCCGTACATCGGCAAATATTTAAAGATAATGAAATAGGCAACGCCGGGCAGAAGGAACAAATAGAGCATCCAATCGGCTCGAAACGATTTTTCAAGGCCCTTCACAAGCACCCATCACTCCGTTCTCCGGCGGCCCAGAACGTATTCCGCCGCCGCTTGCTGTAAATCAGCCGTAGAGTCGTATAGAAGCAGCATCGGCACTCCCCGCAAGAAATCCGCATCGTAAGGCGAGCCGAAATGGATCCAGACCGATTTCGGTCTCCGCATCAGGCTCTCGCGGCATGCTTCCAGCACTTCCTTGCGCATCGGCTTCGGATAGCCGGCGGCTACGAGCACCGTACCGGAACCATTGGTCCCGGCGATGGCGCCGGGCAGCCGGGACTCGTCGTCGACAACGATCTCGTCGGCCAAGGCGCCTGCGCTCCGCAAGAGATCCGCGAAGCGCGCAGCTTGAGCGTCGCGAATGAGCGTAACGGCTTCGGGCAGACGCCCGTCCTTCGCCAGCGGCCTCATCCCGTGAATCGGCGTGACGGCCTTTCGGGCCGCCGCGAGGCTCACCGCCCGGTCGGACTCTCGGTCCGTCGCCGCCGGATCGAACGGGCGCAGCTCGAACGCTTCCGGCAGGAGACCGTACTTCCGCTTCACCGCCAGAATGCGTTCCACAGACTCGTCGATCCGCCGCTCCTCGAGGCGGCCGTCCCGAACCGCGTTCAGGACCGCATCGATCAAAGACAGCGCCAGTTCGCCGCTCGGCACCGTCGCGAGAAGAATGTCGGCGCCTGCAGCAACCGCCCGGATGCAAGCCTCCTCCATGGAGAAGCGCTTCGTCACCCCTCTCATCGACAGTCCGTCCGTGACGACAAGACCGTTAAAACCGAGCGTTTCGCGCAAGATTCCCGTCGTGATCGCATGCGACAAGGAAGCCGGCAAGCCGCTCGGGTCCAACGCCGGCGCCGCGATATGCCCGACCATGACGGCCTCGACGCCGGTCTCGACGGCCCGGCGGAACGGCACGAATTCGAACGATTCCAGCCGCTGCCTGCCGAACGGAAGCACCGGCAAATCTTCGTGGGAATCCACGTGCGTATCGCCGTGGCCGGGGAAATGCTTGGCCGTCGCGATCAGCCCGTGCTCCTGGTAACCGCGGATGACGGCCGAGCCGAGACGGGAGACCATCTCCTTGTCCTCCCCGAACGAATGCGTACCGATCACCGGATTGTCCGGATTGTTATTAATATCCACGACGGGGCTGTAGTTGAAATTAACCCCCATTGCCAACGATTCCGCCGCCGTGATGCGCCCCGACTCGTAGGCAAGCGCTTCATCTTCGGACACGGCCAAGGCCCTATTTTTCGGAAAATGAACGGCCCCCCGACGCAGCTTGCAGCCGGCTCCGGCGATGAAGTCGGCGGAGATGAACAGCGGGATGCCAAGCCGCGTGCCAAGCGCCGCCCGCTGCAGCTCCGTCGTCAAGCGGTGTACCTGCTGCGGCTCCTCCAGACAATCGGTGCCGAGAAAGATGCCACCGACGCAGCGGTCCTCAATCAATGTTCTCGAAATCGCCGTCATCCCGGTGCCAAGGTGATTGACGGCAAACATTTGTCCGACCTTTTCCTCCAAGCTCAGATCCGATAGCCGCAAGATGTCCTCCCTCGCTTCTTCTCCTGCCGTCCGGCGAAGACGAAGATCGTTCGCTCGTCTAGCCGGGCCGGCTCCCGTTTATTGTAAGACGCCGCCCGTAGCGAAGGTAAGGCAAATCCGTGCCGTGTTCCGGTACTCTTGTGACCTGATTGCGCTTGGACCGTACGCGGGCATCTCTGACTTCAGCGTCCCCAATCGCTTAACAGCTCGATGATCAGCATGACGTTTCGCAAGATGTGATACGGGTCTTTGACGGGAAGCGCGACCACTTGTTCGGACGGCTCGCCTTCGCGCGTGCGGATTTGAATCCACTCGCCTACGGATTTGTCGTCGTTCGGAAATACGGCGAACGTATAACGGTGCAAGCGTTCGTACCAGTCCGCGAGTTCGTCGTCGCCGGACAACCGGTAACCGAGCAGCGCCGCATACAGCGATTCCGAATGCGGCCACCACAATTTCATGCTCCACGTCGTTTCGATCAGCGCTTCAAACCGTTCCGCTCCGTTGTCCCCCATCGTTCGCCGTCCCGAAGGAGGCCCCCCTTCCTTGTCTACATAACGGAGCAAACCGCCGTATTCGTCGTCCCAACCGAGCGCAAGCGCCCGCTTCACCGAGACGATTGCCTTCCGGATAGATTCGCCGTTTCCCGTCTCGGCCGCTTCCCGCATCACGAACCACATGCTTTCGAGGGAATGTCCGGGATTGAGATGCCGCAGAAGCAGACGTTCGTTCTCATCCCGCTCCGCTGCCTCATCGGCAGCCAGCACCTCGCGGATGCGCCCCTGCGAATCGCGGAAGCGCATCATAATGTCGTCCATGTAGGCGGCGCTCCTGTGCCGGAACCGCTCGGCTTGTCCCCCGTCCGCGGACCGCCACGCATCCGCCAGCTCCTGAGCGGCATTGAGCATAATCATCGAATAGCCGTGCGACGCCAGGTTATCCGGTACGGGATACGGCTCGCTCCGCACCTTCTTGGCGCGCAGACGCCTTTCCACCGACTCGTAAAGCAGCGCCGCCTGCCGAAGCGCCTCCCGATCGCCGGCAACCCGGCCATACTCGGTGTACCCTAGAATCACGAAGCAGTCCGCGTAAAAACTCGTGTCGTACCCATAACCCGGGATCGGCTCTTTCGGTTCCCCGTCCTCCGTTAGCAGAAACGCGCAGTTGCCGTTCGGAAGAAGGGCGTGCCGGTGCAAAAATCGATACGTCCGCTCGGCCTGCTCCATATAGAGGTTCGGATCGCCGTCCGCCAGCTTCCGCGCGCACAAGTCGGCGAGCCGCGACCATATCCACAGAAATCGTCCTTGCGACCACGTATATTTGTCCGAACTGAGTCGGCGTTCCCCGCGGTTGTCGAAGCAAGTATAGACGCCTCCGCGGACCGGATCGACGGCCCGCTCCCAGAAGGGGAGCAGATCCTGCCGCAGGACCGAGCGGTAAAAGATCAGCAGCTTCTCCCGTTCCCATGCTTCCCGTATCAATTCGTTCTCCGCCTTTCGCTTTTTTTATCCGACGGAATCATTATAAGAAGCGAACTCCGCACCGGATAGGCGAATCCGGTGCCGCAAATGCGGACGATCGTGACCAATTCAAGCAACGGTCACAATCGTCCTGATTTTTTTACAATTTTCATCTACTCCGGATTTTTCGGTGGTGGTAGCTTGGGGATAGCTCTGCAGATAAAGGGGGTATCGACTTGCCGTCTACCAAACGGCGATTGGCCGCAATTGCTTCGGCAGACAGCGATTTATTGTCCTGTATGAAAATGCTCGATCCCAGGCTGACGATCGTTCACCCGAAAGATGCGCTTGCGCTGGCGGATCACCCGGCAGACGCATACGCCATCCTGGGAGGAACCGAGCCGTATCCGCTCCTTCTCCCCCCGCCGGTCCGAACGTTCATCGAGCGCGAGATCGCGGCCGGCAAACGCGTGTTTGCGGAATTTGCGGGAAGCATCGGCAACGTGTACTTTGAAGCGCCTTCCTCGACGCGTTATGTCCGGCTGGCCGTCGCCTCCGAGGGATGGCTGGACGGCGAGCCGCGGGGCGGACTCATCGACGACCAGTGCGGCGAACGATTGCGCCCGCATGCTTTTACCTGCTCCAAAAAAGCGCCGCTCCTGTCGTATGTCAACGTACAAGCCCATGACCGGACGCCGCCGAATGAAGAATGGAACGCCGAAGCTGCGGACCGGGAACGCGCCCTGTGGTTTGAACAGAATGACTGTCTTCTCGTATGCGCGTTCCGGCTGGCTATGTTCTCCCGCGCGCGCCATGCCCCGCACGATCGCGTTCGCAAACTCGTTCGTTACATTCTTGGCTGGCTGTACGGACAGGAAATCCCGGATTTCGAATTTCCCCGCCACTATCGTTTGGCCGCCGCCATTGCGCCCCCAAGCGGCGGACAGCGCCTAAGCGGCCCGGAACCTGCTGCGGGCGAGATCCGGACGGGCGCCGAACGCGCGCTAGGGTGGGCAGAGCGGGCCGGCATTCTTCAAAACGAAGGCAAGGACGGAGCTTTGGAGGGATTAGGGACGGAGATCGACTATTCGGGCCGCCAGAGAGTGAGCCGAATCCGGCGCGCCGACTGCATCGGCGAGCTTGCGCTTGCTTACTGGCTTCATTCCCGGGTAAGCGGGGATTCCCGAAGCGATCGCATATCCGGACGCCTGGCCGGATATGTCCTGGATCATTTCGTGTGCCGGGAGCCGGGACCGTTGTTCGGCATGATGCGCTGGACGGACGAAGCATGGGGCGTCTGCTATCAGGACGATGCCGCCCGCGCGCTGCTCCCCCATCTGTTCCGCTGTCTGTATGAGGGAACGACGGAACGGCTGAAGGAATGCGAGGACGTTCTCCTCTTCCTGATTCGCACGACCGGAACGGACGGAACTCGCCCCTCCCGCACCGACAACCATCTGCTGACGGAAGAAGCGTTAGAGCGGCTGCGAACGACCCCCGGCAACTTGCCCAGCGCCCATTACAACGCCTATTATTACGCCGCTCTTAGTGTGGCGTACCGTTTGACGGGACGGGAACAGTTCCGGGAGACGGCAATCAAGGGCCTCTCGTCGATCATGGCCGTCTATCCCGCGACAAGGCGGGAGCAGAGCCAAACCCAGGAGCTTTGCCGGCTCATTCTCCCCCTCTCTTGGCTGTACGCCGTCACAGGCTCGGAGGAACACCGCGAGTGGCTCTACCGGGTAGCCGGCGATCTGCAGGCATTCGCGCACGATAGCGGCGCCTATGTGGAGTGGGATGAAGGCTACCTGGCCGCGATGCGCCACAGAGCGGGCGAAGGCGAGAGCTCGCTGTTGGCCCGCAACGGGGACCCTGTCGCGGATCTGCTCTATTCGAACAACTGGCTGCCGCTGGCTTGGATTCAAGCTTACTTCGTGACGGGAGACCGGTGGTTCAGGCAAAAATGGCTGGAGACCGTCCGCTTCTTCCTCGGTGCGCAAATTGTCAGCCCGGATTCGCAGATCGACGGCGCTTGGGCCCGGGCACTCGATGTCGAACGAATGGAAGTGTTCGGTTCTCCGGCCGATTCCGGCTGGGGTCCGTGGGCGATCGAATCCGGCTGGACGGTTGCCGAGATTGCCGCCGGAATGCTAATGGGATTGCTCGAAGACGAACTGCTGCCGCTGCATGCCGCAGTCGGCCACCACCAAACGAAAGGATGAATCCGCTTGAAAAAATTCGGACTTACGCTAACGACCGCCGCTTTACTGGTCTTGACGACGAACGCCTGCGGATCCGGCGGTACGGCGAACGACGCCGCGACTTCCGATACGGGGAACGCATCGAACGCCAATACGCAAGAAGCTTCTACGCAAGAAGCTTCCGGGGGAACCGTCGAATTGACGTTCGGCTTTAACGGAGGCGACGGTCCTACCTATGATTTGTACAAATCCATTTTTAAGGAATACGAAAGCGCGCATCCGAACGTCAAAATTACGCCTCAGGCGATTGCCAAAGATTTCACCTCGACCATCATGACACGGATTGCCGGCGGCAACGCGCCGGATGTTTTCTGGATGAGCAACCAGGATATGCCTTCGTTCGCGGATCGCAACGCCCTGCTCGATTTGACGCCGTATGACGGCAAGGACTTCCAAAGCGGCGATTTCCTGGACAACATCATGGCCGGGTACAAATGGAAGGGCAACATTTACGGCCTTCCCGGCGATGCGGCTCCGATCGTGCTTTTCTACAACAAAGAGCTGTTCGATCAAGCCAAAGTCGACTATCCGAAAGCGGGGATGTCGTGGGACGATCTGCTGCAGAAGGCCCAAGCGCTCACCGTCAAGAAAGGGGATCAAATCGAGCAGTACGGTTACGCTCAGGACGTCACCTGGAACTTCTGGGCGCCGTTCGTATGGCAGAACAACGGCGACATCCTCAGCAGCGACGGCACGAAGTCGGCCATCAACTCGCCCGAATCGTCCGAGGCTTTTACCTTTATCCGCAGCCTGATGAACGAGCATAAGGTGGCTCCCACGGCCAGCTCGATGCAAACGACGCCAAGCTATCAGCTGTTCCAGCAAGGCAAAGCGGCGATGTATTTCGGCGGCGCCTGGGTGGCTTCGACCATCCTGCGCGATACGAATTTCGAATGGGATGTCGTCGCTCCGCCGGCGGGCAAAACGAAGGCTACCGCCATGGCGCTCGGAGGCTTCGCCGTTTCCAAAACGACCAAGCATCCGGAAGAAGCCGTGAAATTTCTTTCTTGGCTGGCTGGCGAAGAAGGGCAGAAGCGTAAATTCGAGGGCGGCTTCGCCGGGCTGCCGACACTGAAATCGCTCATCAATACCCCGCTTGCCACCAAAGGCTTCGAACATCCGACTTATAAGAACATTCATCTCCAAGAAATCGTCGACTCCACCCAGTATGCCCGTGTCGCTCCGAGCTCGGCCAACTGGACGCAGATCAATGCCGAAATGACCAAACTGCTTCAACTGTACTGGAACGGAGAGCAGGAAATCGGGCCCACGCTGGAAAGCGTCGATAAGAAAATCAACGAGATTCTCTCCGGCAAGTGAGAAGAAGTGAAAGGGGGGGGCTCCATGAGCGCCTTTTACAGAAAACGAAGCCTAACCGGTTACCTGTTTATCTCGCCTTGGTTGATCGGATTGGCTTGCTTCACCTTGTTCCCGCTCCTTTATTCGTTCGGACTATCCTTTACCGACTGGAATATTCTCGAACCTGCGAAATTCGTCGGACTCGATAACTTCGACAAGCTCGCGCATGACCCGAATGTCCGCGATTCGCTCAAGGTGACGGCGATCTACGTCGTGTGCAGCGTGCCGCTGGGGACGGTGCTGAGCATTCTTCTCGCCGTGCTGTTGAATCAAAACGTGAAGGGGATGCGGATTTTCCGCACCCTCTTCTATCTTCCCTCCGTCGTGTCCGGCGTGGCGGTGTCCATGCTGTGGATTTGGATTTTCGAAAGCAACTACGGACTTTTAAATACGGTGCTTTCCTGGTTCGGCGTGAAAGGGCCGCATTGGCTGACAGATTCGAGCACCGCCCTGCTGTCAATCATCATCATGAGCTTATGGGGAGTAGGCGGCAGCATGGTCATCTACCTCGCCGGCCTTCAGAGCGTGCCGCGCTCGCTGCATGAAGCCGCAGAATTGGACGGCGCGAGCCGGGTACGCCGTTTCTGGAGCGTTACGGTGCCGATGCTGTCTCCGACCGTATTTTTTAATTTGATCATGGGACTGATCGGTTCGTTTCAGGTGTTCACCCAGGCGCTTGTCATGACCGGAGGAGGTCCGGGCAACGCCACTTTGTTTTATGTTTTGTATCTGTATCAGAACGCCTTTCAATTTTTTAAAATGGGCTATGCATCCGCGCTCGGCTGGCTGCTGTTCGTCATTATTCTGGTTCTGATTCTCGTCTTGTTCCAAACATCCAACCGCTGGGTGTACTACGAAGGCGAAGGTCCGGCGACCAGCCGCTCGAAGCGCCGAACGCGGCGTCCGCGCTCGGAAGGAGGTGCGGGGCGTGCGCCGCACTCGCATACTCGGTAAGACATTGACCTATTTATTGCTGCTCGCCTGTTCCGCCGTCTTCATGCTTCCGTTCCTCTTTATGCTGACGACGGCGCTCAAAAGTTCGGCCGCCGTTCTGACGATACCGCCGCAAAT
This sequence comes from Cohnella thermotolerans DSM 17683, assembly GCF_000429825.1. GTDB lineage: Bacteria > Bacillota > Bacilli > Paenibacillales > Paenibacillaceae > Cohnella > Cohnella thermotolerans. The sequence continues at coordinate 1,891 of NZ_AUCP01000062.1, read as the reverse complement.
TTTCCCTTCCGTGTATCATTGGGAGAATTTCGGAGACGCCATGCGCATGATGCGGTTCTGGAGACTTCTGGGCAATACGGTGACGATTACAGGGCTCACCATTGTCGGCACCTTACTGTCCTGCACCCTGGTCGCCTTCGGCTTCGCCCGCTTCGACTTCAAGGGACGGAGCTTCTGGTTTCTCGTTCTCATCTCCACGATGCTCATTCCCGGCCAGATCACGATGATTCCACTTTATATTTTGATGAAGTGGCTCGGCTGGATCGATACGATCAAACCGCTTACGGTGCCGGCGTTTTTCGGTACGGCGTTTTACATCTTTCTGCTTCGGCAATTTTTCATGACCGTTCCGCGGGAGCTTGACGAAGCCGCCATCATCGACGGTTGCGGGCCGATGCGCCTCCTGCTCAAGATCATGCTTCCGTTAATACGGCCTGCGCTCGCTACGGTAACGATATTCACCTTTATGCATACGTGGAATGACTTTCTCGGTCCGCTCATCTATTTGCAATCCGACAATATGCGAACCTTGTCTCTTGGCCTTTACTCCTTTCAAGGCGAATACGTAAGCCAGTGGCATTATCTCATGGCGGCTTCCATTCTGCTCATGCTTCCCTGCTTGCTCGTTTTCTTCTTTTTCCAGCGTTATTTTATCGAGGGAACCACCGTTACCGGAATAAAAGGATGATAACCGAAATGCATGAACATGCATGCCCGGTCCGGATAAAGGGATGCGGCAACCCGGCCTGAGAAGGCGCAAGGCGGCGCATCCCTAATCTGCAGGGCGCATACGTCGCTTTGCAGGCGGCCTTCATTGAGACAAAAACTAAAATGCCCTCGAGATCTTTGATCTCGAGGGCAGGTTAATTTTATGATTGGTGCGCGTAGAGGGACTTGAACCCCCACGATTTCTCGCCAGATCCTAAGTCTGGTGCGTCTGCCAATTCCGCCATACGCGCTCAATAGGATATAAAGATTCCTTTTCGAAAGAAGAACCGGTCTTTCTCGATTGTCCGAGAAATGCGAGTTCATGTCGGGAAAAGTTCAGCGCGGTCTGCTGCGGGGAAAATGAAACGGATCAAGCGTTTATCGCCTCTCAACTCGGAAAAGGCGAAGCGCGCTAAATCCTAATCCGACGCGTCTGCCAATTCTGCCCCACACGCAGATAATGGTGATCAATCAATGGCGAATGGCTCTAATAATTGGCTGGGGATCTAGGATTCGAACCTAGGAATGACGGAGTCAAAGTCCGTTGCCTTACCGCTTGGCTAATCCCCAGCGATAAGCTCACTTATGGTGGAGGCTGAGGGGATCGAACCCCCGACCCTCTGCTTGTAAGGCAGATGCTCTCCCAGCTGAGCTAAGCCTCCGAATTGGTGACCCGTAGGGGATTCGAACCCCTGTTACCTCCGTGAAAGGGAGGTGTCTTAACCCCTTGACCAACGGGCCTTAGAAAGGGTAACTGGAGCTCTCAACCGGGATCGAACCGGTGACCTCATCCTTACCATGGATGCACTCTACCAACTGAGCTATGAGAGCATGTAAGGGATCCGGCCCGGCAGCGTCCTACTCTCCCAGGACCCTGCGGTCCAAGTACCATCGGCGCTGGAGGGCTTAACGGTCGTGTTCGGGATGGGTACGCGTGGAACCCCTCCGCCATCACCACCGGACCGAAATCACAGCAGCGAATAGCATAATATCACGTATTCGCCTTTTTGTAAAGCGGTAAATTTTACCGCTCAAGGCCTTGCGCCTTGATAACCGGATACGAAACGAATGCGCCCTTACGTGTCTTAGGATAAGCCCTCGACCGATTAGTACTCGTCAGCTCCACGCGTTGCCGCGCTTCCACCCCGAGCCTATCTACCTGGTGTTCTTCCAGGGGTCTTAC
>NZ_AUCP01000061.1 GCF_000429825.1 Cohnella thermotolerans DSM 17683 | reverse complement strand
AAACGCAAGTTGGGTTTGGGCCGAATTTGCTCCCGCGGTGCTCATACAAGTTTAACTGTCATCGCTATCCAGTTTCTGGTTATGAACCTGGAACGGCGACTGCGGGTTCTTTTTTTCTCTTTTTTCAGATTCATTGCGTTCCGTCCGATTTTTTGCATGAAAACCGCAAAGAAAATCACGGTCTAGGCTCATGCGTTGGGAGCAGCTTAAATTGATCTTGTTCAGCAAGCCCTACTTATACAGGCCGGGTAAATAAAGAAACGGGAGAAAAGATCCGTTACACCTGCTACAGATGTCCAAACCTCTTCCCAAAGAAGTATGGTGAAGGAGTTGAGAAGTGCCCAACTCAAACGTTGCGCGCCGATATGTTGGATCATTACGTCTGGCAGCTCATTTTGGAGACATTGTCTAATCCCGATGATTATATGGAGCGGCTGCAAAGCAAATCGAATGAGATTAACCTGGAACTTCAATCCGCCGCGGACCACATCAAACGTCAGCTGGAGCAGAAGGAGAAGGAAAAGGAAAAAATCAAAATCATGTTCAAGCGGGAGGTCATTGATGAGCAGGAGATGCTTACCGAAATGCAAAAGATTAATGCCGGACTAAAGTCGTTGGAGCAAGAGCTTGCCGGGTACGAAAAGCAGTTGTCAGAACAAGCGGAGAAGGAAATATCGGCCAATCGGATTGCCGAGGTCTCCAAGGCTGTCCGAAACTTTATCGAGAGCGCCGGCGACGAGCTTACCCTTGAGGAGAAGCGACATATTGTAGAGACACTGGTTGATGAAATCATTATCCGTTACGACGGGAATGAAGTGCAGATTACAGCGGTTGGGGCGCTTGACGAGTTAAAGCGGCAGCAGTTTCTTTCGCCTGGGAATGACATCGCTTCGTGTTCACAACCTCAAGCCAATCAACACATCGGAGCTCGGAGAGATTCTGCGCCGAGCGGCGAGATGATCGAGCAGCGGCTCATTCTGATGGAGAATACCGGGCAAGTGCTGTACGATTCGACGGAGAACCGCTGGACCGGCCTCGAATTTCCCTCGGACCGGTTCATCCGGCATTTCCGTTCGGGCAACGAGGGGTCGCTGACGATTACGCTGGAAGGCGGCAAGTATTTGGCCAGCTACGTCGGGATGACCAGCCAGCCGTGGACGATTGTCAGTCTGACGCCGCTCGACAATTTGACGGGAACAACCGAGGAGGTCAACCGCGTATTCGTCTGGTCGCTGATCGCCTATCTGGTCTGCTGCGTCGGCGTGGCGCTCTATATTACCGTCTACTTCACGCAGCCGATCGCACGGCTGGTTCGCCTTATGCGCAAGGCCGAGCCGGGCAGCTTCAGGCGGCAGATTCCGCTGTCGGCCCGCCAGGACGAGGTCGGGTGGCTGTACCGGGGCTTCAACAGCCTGATTCATCGCGTCGAGGAACTGATTGCCGAGACGTCGCGGGCGGAACGGCGGAAAAAGGAGCTGGAGTTCCAGGTGCTCAGCCATCAGATCAATCCCCACTTCCTGTACAATACGCTGGATTCGATTCGCTGGAAGGCCGAGAACCTGGGCAGCAGCGAGATTGCCGAGATGGTGGCGGCGCTCGGCAACCTGCTGCGGCTGAGCTTGAACCAGGGCAAGGAGATCACGACGCTCGGCCGCGAGATCGAGCAGGTCAAAGCCTACGTTCGCATCGAGCAAGCGCGCCTGGGCAAGCCGATCCGGATTCTGTACTCGCTGGACGACGAGCTCAAGGACGCTCCCTTCCTCCGGCTGTTGCTTCAGCCGCTTGTGGAGAACGCTATTCAGCACAGCATCCGCGACAACTTCGAGGACGGCAAAATTTTGTTGACCGCCCGCAAGGAAGGCAGCGACATGATCATCGACATTATCGACAACGGCAGCGGCATTCCGCCGGAGGCGCTGGCCAGGCTGAACCTGGACGCCGACGACGCGCAAGTCGGGCCGGCCGGCTCGAAGGGCGTCGGACTCCGGAATGTGAACAACCGCCTGAAGCTCTATTTCGGCGAGCGGCATCGGCTGCGGATCGAGACGGGCCCCGGCCTCGGCACCCGAATTACGCTGCTGCATCCGCTGCTTCCGGACGACAAGACGGAGCGCCCCGGCTAGGGGCGCTTTTGCGTTTCCGACGGGCCAACCGGCGACGGCCGATCGGCCCGATCGGTGCCGGGAATGGGGACGATGCCTGCTTTGAAGCCGGCGAAAGCTGTCCGTTTCGTCGGGGACGGATTCGAAAATGGAATAACGATGGCGAAACGCAGGCCGGGCGCGGGATCGGTTTACCAGGCGTAAGCCTGGGGCGCTTCTCCGCCCGGTCCCGGGAAAATCTCATCGAGCCGCCGCAGCGTCGGCTCGCCCAGCTTGATGTCGACGACGCGCAGCGAGTTCTGGAACTGCTCCAGCGTGCGGGGGCCGATGATCGGAGCCGTGATCGCGGGATGCGCCAGCGTCCAGGCGAGCGCGACGTTGGCTTCGGATTCGCCGAGCTCCTTGCACAGCCCTTCGAACGCTTCCAACTGCTTGCGGTGCTTCTCCACCCGTTCCGGATTGCGGGAGGCACGGCGGGAGCCGGCTTCCGGGTGCAGCGCATGGCCGCTCAGCAAGCCGCCGTCCAGCGGGCTCCAGGCGATGACGCCGATGCCGTGCTCCCGAGCGGCCGGCAGAACCTCAAGCTCCGGCAGACGGCAGAGCAAGCTGTACTTGTGCTGCTCGGATACGAGTCCGAGCAGGCCGCGCGATTTGGCCTCGTATTGGGCTTTGACCAGATCGCGTCCGGCGAAGTTGCTCGCCCCGACATAGCCGATCTTGCCTTGATAGGCCGCCACCCGAAACGCTTCCCACAGCTCGTCCCACGATACGTTGCGGTCGACGTGGTGCATCTGGTACAGCTCGATATGGTCGGTCTGCAGCCGCTTCAGCGACGCCTCCAGATGGCGGCGGATCTTGTACGCCGACAATCCGCGCGCGGCGTTCGGGCCGTCCGCAGCGTCCCGCATATCGCCGAATACTTTAGTAGCCAGCACGACCTTCTCGCGCCGTCCGCCTCCCTGCGCGAACCAGCGGCCGATAATTTCCTCCGTCCGTCCCGCATTGGGGCCCCCGTAAACGTTGGCCGTATCGAAAAAGTTGATGCCCGCGTCCAGGGCGGCGTCCATAATTCGGAACGCGTCCTTCTCCTCCGTCTCCGTGCCGAAGTTCATCGTGCCCAGACAGAGCCGGCTGACCCGAAGTCCGCTTTTGCCCAAATACCCGTATTCCATGATTCGTTCGCAACCTCCTTGCAGGTTCGGATATGGATGGATTCCGTCAAACGACACTTTCATTATAGTGAAGTCAGGATAGGATTAGAAGTACTGAAAAAATCTTCATATAGTCATCCGAAGGTGAGTTGGTACAAGAAACGGAGTGCCGCCTGCGGAAAGCCAAGACCCCCCTGCAAAGGATAAGAATGGCTCATAGAATCGCCGCCCGCCTCTCCTTATCATGAAGGTATCACGATAAGAGAAAGGGTAATCGCTTATGATCCGAAACGGAGTGATCCGCGAGCTTGTCCGCAATCGCCAGCTGCTCGTCATGTTTTTGCCCGTCGCGGTTCTGCTCTTTCTGTTCAACTATTTGCCGCTGTCGGGCCTGGTCATTCCGTTCAAGAACTTCGACTTCAGCAAAGGGATCTTCGGCAGCGACTGGATGCATCCGCTGTTCGACAACTTCGACTACCTGCTGTCCTCGGACGCCGCTTACCGCGCCATTCGGAACACGGTGCTGCTGAACGCCCTGTTCATCGCCGCGGGTCTTGTCTTCGAGGTCGGCTTCGCGCTTGTGCTGAACGAACTGAGGAACAAGGTTTTCAAGCGAATCACCCAGTCGCTCACCTTCCTGCCGTTCTTCATCTCCTGGATCGTCGTCGGCGTGTTCGCCTACAACCTGCTGAGCTACGAGAACGGAGCGATCAACCGCTTCCTGGAGTGGCTGGGCATGCAGCCGGTCGACTTCTACAGCAAGGCGAGCTGGTGGCCGATCATTCTGACGATCGCGCTGCGCTGGAAGACGACCGGCTACGGCACGATCATCTATCTGGCGGCGCTGACCTCCATCGAAGGCTCGTACTACGAGGCGGCCTCCATCGACGGCGCTTCCCGGTGGCAGCAGATTCGCTACATCAGCATCCCGATGCTGCGGCCGACGATTATCATTCTAACGCTGCTGGCCGTCGGACGCATCATGAACGCCGACTTCGGCATGTTCTACGCGATGGTCGGCGACGCGACGCTGCTGTTCCCGACGACGGACGTCATCGACACGCTGGTGTACCGGAGTCTCCGCAAGTCGGGCGATATCGGCATGGCGTCGGCGGCAGGCTTCCTGCAGTCGGTCATCGCCTTCGCGCTCGTGCTGGCCAGCAACTACGCCGCCCGCCGGGTCGACCGGGATTCCGCCATCTTCTAACGACGCTCGAAAGGAGGCCCTTCCGGTGCCGCTTCAACGCCGATTTTCCTGGACGCAGACGATCCTCGTCATTCTCGTGACGCTCTTCAGTCTGGCGTGCCTCTTCCCCTTCCTGATGGTCATCTCGGGCTCTCTCAGCACGGAGAAGGATATCGTCAACAACGGTTACTCGCTAATTCCGAGGCATGTCACGCTGGATTCCTACAAAATTCTGCTTCTCGGCTCCAACCGCATTCTCGACGCTTACGGCGTCAGCATTCTCGTTACGAGCATCGGCACGGCGCTGTCGGTCGTCGTGAACGGCATGGGCGGTTACGTCATGGGCCGGCGGTCGTTCAAATACCGGAACATTCTCTCGATCTACGTCATCATTACGATGCTGTTCAGCGGGGGGCTCGTTCCCTGGTACATCATCTGCGTCCGCTATCTCGATCTGAAGGATACGCTGTGGGCGATGATTCTGCCGCCGCTCGCCAACGCCTTCAACATGTTCCTCATCCGGAACTTCATGCAGTCGATTCCGGAAGATCTGTACGAGTCGGCCAAGATCGACGGCGCCAGCGAATACCGGATTTTCTTCCGGCTGATCGCGCCGCTCTCCGTCCCCGTGCTGGCCACCGTCGGCCTGTTCGTCGCCCTGGGCTACTGGAACGATTGGTTCCTTGGGCTGATGTTCATCGACAAGTCGGAGCTTCAGCCGCTGCAGCTGCTGCTGCGGGCGCTTATCTCGAACGTCGAGTTCCTCAAGAGCTCCGGCAACGCGGCGGCCATGCAGCGGATCGCGCCGGCGATTCCGTCCGAATCGATCAAGATGGCGCTCACCGTCATCACGATCGGACCGATCGTCTTCCTGTACCCGTTCGTGCAGCGCTATTTCGTCAAGGGACTTATGGTAGGCGCGGTCAAAGGATGACCGATGGACGGCTATATCAGCCAGCTAGGGCTGTATAGTATACAATCCTATTCAGGGGAGAGGTTCAGATGCAGAAGAGAGTATTCAGGCCGGCCCTGCCGCTGGCTGCCGTCATGATGGCCGGCGCGCTGCTGGCGGCGTGCAGCGATGGCGGCAGCAACGGCGGCGGCAGCGCCTCGGCCAGTCCGCCCGCGTCCTCGCCGGGCTCCGCGCCGGCCGACGCCGGCAAGCCGGAGGAGGAGGTCACGCTCAAATTCTACTTCGGCGGCGACAAGAAGGCGGCGACGGACGAGGTGTGGTCCGCGATCAGCGACTACGTGAAGTCGAAGGGGCTGAACGTCAAGTTCGACATCAACTTCATTCCGTTTAACGATTTCAAAGACAAGATGCTCGTCATGGCCGCCTCGGGCGACAATTGGGACATGAATTTCGACGGCGACTGGCTCTCGTACAAGCAGATGGCGGCGAAGGGCTCCTACATGGCGCTGAACGACCTGCTGCCGCAATACGCGCCGAGCCTGTACAAGAAATACCAGGAGCAGGGGACGCTGTCCGCGGCGACCGTGAACGGACAGATCGTCGGCCTGCCCTGGACGATGAAGATGAACCAGCGCCAGTTCGCGACCTGGCGCTCCGATCTGGCCGACAAGGCCGGCATCACGGTCGCGCCGGATTCGGTCCGAACGATCGACGACGTCGACAACCTGCTGCGCCAGCTGCAGAAGGCGTATCCGAACGAGAAGATCAACCGCACCGGACCGCTGCCGATCTACATGATCCGCGACGAATGGGTCGACCTGAACTTCCACGGCCTCGGCTTCTATCTGAACGATCCGAAGATTACGATTCAGCCGGTCGAGCAGCAGCCGTTCTACAAGGAGACGGCGGAGAAGGCGAAGATGTGGTACGACGAGAAGCTGATCAACCGCGACGCCATGATCGACAAGACCGACGGCGCGGCCGAATGGCGCAACGGCAGAACCCTCTTCACGCTGACGTCCCACGAATGGGTCAACGCCGACCCGGGCTTCTCGGACCCTTCCTTCAAGCAGCAGGCTTCGGAGCTGTATCCGGACAAGAAGCAGGTGAACCGGACGCCGCTCGCGAACGTCGTCGCGATCAACCGCAACTCCAAGCACCCGGATCGCGTGCTCCGCTTCCTCGACATGATCGAGACGGATCGGAAGCTGTACGACCTGGTCCAATACGGGATCGAAGGCAAGACGTACAAGCTTGACGGCGATACGGCCGTCTATCCGGACGGCATGAACACGACGACGAGCAACTACATGGAGTGGGGCGGACAGTGGGCGTTCTGGAAGCCGCAATTCATGCGTCCGACCTCGACCTACCCGGCGGGCTTCTGGGAGAAGGAAGCCGAGTTCGCCAGTCAGCCGGAGAACGTGAACTCTCCGATCGACGGCCTGTTCATCGCCGAAGACACGATGAAGAACGAGCTGGCCAAGCGCGATCAGACGTCCGACGAGCTGAGCAAACCGATTGAATTCGGCAACGTCAAGGACCCCGATCAAGCGGTGGCGGACTATATCGAGAAGCAGAAGAAGAACGGTCTGGACAAAATTTTGGCCGAAACGCAAAAACAAGTGGACGCTTACCTTGCCGGCCGACAATCGTAAGCCAACCAGATAAGGGAAGCCGCCCCGTGGCGTCTCGAAAGGCAGCTTTTTCCGATTGCAGGAACGGTGAAACCTGAGCGGCGAGGTGGAGCGCAGAGCGATGTTGCTGTGACCGCCCGGGCGGCGCATGTGGTACAATCTGGTTGACACTAGCTGTTTAATTGGAGGCGTTTGGACATGTTATACGGCATTTCTCCCTTGATCTCTCCCGATTTGTTGAAGGTGCTGATGGAAATGGGCCACGGCGACGAGATCGTGCTCGGGGACGGCAATTTCCCGGCGGCCAGCCATGCCGCGAGGCTCGTCCGCTGCGACGGGCACAACATTCCGGACCTGCTGGACGCGATTCTGAAGCTGTTCCCGCTCGATTCGTACGTGGAGCGTCCGGCGGCGCTGATGCAGGTCGTGCCGGGCGATACGGTCGAGACGCCGATCTGGGAGACGTATCGCTCCATCATCCGCAAGCATACCGGCATCGAGGAGCCCTTCGAGGAAGTGGAACGGTTCGCCTTTTACGAGCGGGCCAAGCGGGCGTACGCCATCGTGGCGACGGGCGAGAGCGCGTTGTACGCCAATGTGATTCTCAAGAAAGGCGTCGTCAAGGGCTGATCATTCAGCTTTAAAAAAGAAGCCGACGCGCTCCCGAAGAGGAAGCGTTCGGCTTCTTGAGGTTGGCGCTCTTGCGCGGAGCCGTCTCGATCCGGCCGATTCCGCCGTCCGGCCCGCTCAGGCCGCCTTCAGCCGGTCGAAGAAGGCGGCGATGGCGAGCTCGGCGGCGCCCATGACGGCCGAACGGTCGCCCAGCTCGGCATAGAGCAGGTGGACGTTGCGCAGATGGAAGCCGAGCGCTCGCTGCTCCACCGTTCGCCGGACGGCTTCCTCCAGCCACGGCTGCGCCTTGCTCATCCGATTGCCGATGATGACGGCGTTCGGGTTGAACACGTTCACGATGTTGGAGATGCCGACGCCGAGATATTCGCCGATTTCCTCCAGCAGCTTCCGCAGCTTCGCGTCGCCGGACTCGGCTGCCGCCAGCAAGGCGTCGAGATCCTGCGGGTAGCCCAGCTCTCCCGCGCGATCAAGCAGCGCCTGCTCGGAAGCGTACAGCTCCCAGCAGCCCCGGTTGCCGCAGCGGCAAGGCTTGCCGTGGGCTTCCACGGACAGATGCCCGAGCTCGCCGGAGAAGCCGGATGCTCCCTTGTATAAGGAGCGATGCAGAATGAGCCCGGTTCCGATGCCGATGCCCACGCTGACGTAAATCATATTGGAGATGCCGCGCCCGATGCCGAACTTCTGCTCGCCCAGAGCGCCGACGTTGGCTTCGTTGTCGATCAGCACCGGAATGCCGAACGTCCGGTCGAGCGCCTCCTTGAGCGGCACGTCGCGCCATCCCATGTTCGGCGCGTACAGCACCGAACCGCCGCGGTCGACGAGGCCGGGGACGCCCACGCCGATGCCCACGACGCCGAACGGGCCGTCGGGCGCCTCGTCGATCAGGCTCTGGATGAAAGGCCGCAGCACGTTGAACGTATTGTCCGGATCGGGCGTCGCCAGCGCAAGCTTTTTTTCCGCGACGATTGCCCCGCGCAAGTCGGTCAGCACGCCGCGCAAATAATTGACGCCGAGATCGATGCCGACCGCGTAGCCTGCCGTATCGATAAATTCGAGCAAGACCGGCTTGCGGCCGCCGCTGGAGACGCCGGTCCCGATCTCCCGCACGAGGCGGTTGTCGATCAGATCCTGCACCAAGGAGGAGACGGTCGCCTTGTTCAGGCCGGTCATCTCGGAGATTTTGGCTCTGGACAGCGGTTCCGCGCGCAGAATCGCCTCCAGTACGATGGCCGTATTCATGCGCTTGATGAGCGCTTGATCGCCTGTAGTTGTAGTCATGCCCGATAGTAGCTCCTTATGTCAAGCGGTAAATAGGAATGCTTACATCATACCACAATAATGGAAGTTGGCAACTTTGTTTATTGAATAGACAAACAAACTTTAAAGTGATATGCTAGAGCCATCGGAACCTATTCACTTCATTTAGGAGGCCATCCATTCATGAGCTTTTTCCCTAATGTCCCGCAAATCAAGTACGAAGGCCGCGACTCCAAGAATCCGTTCGCTTACAAGCACTACAACCCGAAGGAAGTCGTGCTCGGCAAGACGATGGAAGAACATCTCCGCATCTCCGTCGCCTACTGGCACACGTTCAATGCGAACGGCACCGACCCGTTCGGCGCCGGCACGGCCGTTCGCAGCTGGGACTCGCTGTCCCCGCTGGACCGCTCGAAGGCGCGCGTCGAAGCGAACTTCGAGCTGCTTGAGAAGCTGGGCGTTCCGTTCTACGCGTTCCACGACGCCGATATCGCTCCGGAGGGCGCAACGCTGGCCGAGACGAACAAGAATATCGACATTATCGTGGCCAAGCTGAAGGAGTTCCAGCAATCAACCGGCAAAAAGCTGCTGTGGAACACGGCCAACCTGTTTACGAATCCCCGCTACGTTCACGGCGCCAGCACGTCCAACAACGCGGAAGTGTTCGCCTATGCCGCCGCTACGATCAAGAAAATGCTCGAAGTCGGCAAAGAACTCGGCGCCGAGAACTACGTCTTCTGGGGCGGCCGCGAAGGCTACGAATCGCTGCTCAACACCGACATGGGCCTCGAGCTTGACAACCTGGCCCGCATGCTGCATATGGCGGTCGATTACGCGAAGGAGATCGGCTTTAACGCCCAATTCCTGATCGAGCCGAAGCCGAAGGAGCCGACGAAGCACCAATACGACTTCGACGCCGCCACCGCGCTGAACTTCCTGCGCACGTACGGCCTGAAGGACCACTTCAAGCTGAATATCGAAGCGAACCACGCGACGCTGGCCGGCCACACGTTCGAGCATGAGCTGCGCGTCGCCCGCCTGAACGGCGCGCTGGGCTCCATCGACGCCAACCAAGGGGACTATCTGCTCGGCTGGGATACCGACGAATTCCCGTTCGACCTGTACAGCACGACGCTGGCCATGTTCGAAATTCTGAAGAACGACGGCGGCTTGAACAGAGGCGGCGTCAACTTCGACGCCAAAGTCCGCAGAACGTCGTTCGAGGACGAAGACTTGTTCTTCGCCCACATCGCGGGCATCGACGCTTACGCCCACGGCCTCAAAGCCGCCGCGAAGCTGATTGAGGAGCGCATCCTGGACGACATCGTCGAAGAACGCTACAGCAGCTACCGCGAAGGCATCGGCGCCGAGATCGTCGCCGGCAAGGCCAGTCTCAAGTCGCTGGAGCAATACGTGCTGACGAAGCAGCAGCCGATCAAGAACCGTTCCGGCCGCCTGGAGCAAATCCGCGCCAAGGTCAACGAAGTCATTTTCAGCGTGAAATAATCGCAGTCTACGAAGAAGCCGCATGTCCGCCCCCCGGCGCCTGTCCGAGGGGCGGTTTTCGCGAGGGAGGATAACCGGATGAAGTACGTTATTGGCGTCGACCTCGGGACGAGCGCGGTCAAGGCGCTGCTCGTGTCGCAGGAAGGCTCGGTCAAGGCCGAGGCCACGCGGGAATATCCGCTGTACCACGAGAAGTCGGGTTGGAGCGAGCAGGATCCGGAGGACTGGGTCGTGGGAACGCTGGAGTCGATCAAGGAATTGGCCCGGCAATCGGGCGTATCCGCGCAGGATATCGAAGGCATCAGCTTCTCGGGGCAAATGCACGGGCTGGTGCTGCTGGATGCGGACAACCGTCCCGTGCGCCGGGCGATTCTGTGGAACGATACGCGCACGACGGAGCAATGCCGCGAGATCGAACGGACGCTCGGAGACAAGCTGCTGTCCGTCACCCGCAATCCGGCGCTGGAAGGGTTCACGCTGCCGAAAATTTTATGGGTGCGCGAGCAGGAGCCGGAAGCGTTCGCCCGAGCGCGCCGCTTCGTGCTGCCGAAGGATTATGTTCGCTACCGTCTGACCGGCGCCATTCATATGGACCTGTCCGACGCGGCCGGAACGCTGATGCTGGACGTCGCGAACAAAGTTTGGAGCGCGGACGTTCTCGCCGCCTTCCATCTGCCGGCCGAATTCTGTCCTCCGCTCGTGGAAGCGGGAGGCTTCGTCGGCACGTTGAGCGAGTCCGCCGCGGCACAGACGGGTCTGGCCCCGTCGACCCGGGTGTTTGCGGGCGGCGCGGACAACGCCTGCGGCGCGATCGGCGCCGGCATTGTGAAGCCGGGGCTGACGATGTGCAGCATCGGCACGTCCGGCGTCGTGCTGACCTATGAGCCCGACGCGTCCGCGGATTACGCGGGCAAGGTCCACTTCTTCAACCACGGCAAAGAGAACGCTTTCTACGCCATGGGCGTGACGCTCGCGGCCGGCTACAGCTTGAGCTGGTTTCGCAACACGTTCGCGAAGGGCGAACCGTTCGATTCGTTCCTTGAAGGAGTCGGCGACATCGCTCCCGGAGCGGAGGGGCTGCTGTTCACTCCATACCTGGTGGGCGAGCGGACGCCGCACGCCGATTCGCTCATCCGCGCGAGCTTCATCGGCATGGACGGCGCGCATACCCGCGCCCATTTCGCGCGCGCGGTCATGGAAGGCATCACCTTCTCGCTGAACGAGACGGTGGAGATGTTCCGCCAGGCGGGCAAGACGGTGGACACGATCGTCTCCATCGGCGGCGGCGCCAAGAACCCCGTCTGGCTGCAGATGCAGGCGGACATCTTCCAGGCGGAAGTCGTCGGCCTCGAGAACGAGCAGGGACCGGGACTCGGAGCGGCGATGCTGGCGGCGACCGGCTGCGGCTGGTTCCCGAGCCTGGACGCTTGCGCGGACGCGTTCGTGAAGCGCTCGAAGTCGTTCCGCCCGGATCCGGCGCGTTCCGCCCGATATGCCGAGCTTTTCCGCATCTATAAGCAGGTTTATCCTCAAACGAAAGGCCTGAACGAGTCGCTCGCGGCTTTTCGAAAATAGAAGAATTGGTTAAGATGAGAGGAGGTAACGGTCCAGACTCTGAGACTGGTTGCCTCCCTTACTTGAGAGCCTCCGTTTTTTCGGCCGATAACCGAAGGAGGCTCTTTTGTTTTGCATGAGAAGCGGAAGCGCCGGACACCTTAAACGGGAGACATCGACAAGAAGGATGGAGAATGAATCCGATGAGCCATACCTCGATCATGTTCCGGTTCCCCAGCGATTCCGCCGCACGGCTCGCATACGATACGCTTGAGGAGCTCGGGTACGATCCCGAGCTGCACGATGGCGGGCGCCTGCATATTCATGTCGTCCGCGAAGATTTGGTCTCGGCCCTGGAGATCGTGCAGAGCTGCGGCGGAGAGCTGATCGAGCGGGCGGAGGCCGAGGACGCGGCGTTGACGAACGCGTCGTATTCGCTGGATTGCATCCCGATTCCGGCGCATATCGTCAACGAGGATTGGGCTTCGGAAGCGGAAGAGGAGGGCGGAACCCTCACGCCGCTGGAGCGGCAGGAAGCCGAGTTGAGGGAGCTTCATCCGGATCCGGGCGCTTACGACACGTTTGAAGCGAGATAGCGATAGCAGCCGCCTTCACGGTCGGAGGACCTGGGGGCGGATTTTTCTTTATCCTCCGCATTTGAAGGCTTATCCCCTCTGCTCAGCTGAGCCGGCTCCATGGCATTACGGAGAACAAGGCGCCGCTTCGGCGGCTTCGGTCATTATGACGCTGCCGGCTCTGCTCATCTACGTTTTCTTCAACCGCTTCTTCGTGCAGGGTATCACCTTCACGGGCGGGAAATAACCGATTCGCGCGCCGCCGCGCTCGCTTCGGCCGCCGCCGTTCCCGCGGCGCGGCCGGAGGCGAACGCGGCGGTAATGTTGTAGCCGCCCGTATAGCCGTGCACGTCGAGAATTTCGCCGCAGAAATAGAGGCCGGGCATTAACTTCGACTCCATCGTGCGGGGATCGATCTCCTTGACGTTGACGCCTCCCCCCGTGATGAACGCTTCCTCGATGGAGAGCGTGCCGGACGCCCGGACGGGCAGCGCCTTGCAGAGCCGGGCCAGGTCCTGCCACTTGGCCTTGGACACGTTGGCGACGCCGGCGTCCGCGTCCAATCCGGCCAGCCGGAGCGCCAGCGGCACCAGACGCTCCGGCAGCTTCTGCCGGACGAGCGTCTTGACGGCCTTGCGCGGCTCGGAACGCGCGGCCGTCCCCCAATTCGCCGCGAGGCGCTCTTCCTTCTCGTCCGGGAACAGGTCGATCGCGACCGTGACCGGACCCTTCCCTGCTCTAAGCGTTTTGACGACGAACTGGCTGCAGCGAAGCGCCGCCGGCCCGGACAAGCCGAAATGCGTAAAAATCATGTCCCCCTCGTGGGAGACGACCTTCTTCCCCTTGCCGTCGAGCACCGTCAGCGTCACGTCCCGAAGCGACAGGCCCTGCAGCTCGCGGCTTAAAATCCAGGGCTCGTCCGACGTAATCGGCACCTCTGTCGGATACAGCTCCGTAACCGTATGGCCCGCCTCGATCGCCCACGCATAGCCGTCGCCCGTCGACCCGGTATGAGGGACGGATTTGCCGCCCGCCGCCGCGATGACGCACCGGGCGGGAAGCTCTTCCCCCGATGCGAGCTTGACGCCCGATACGCGGCCGCCGCCGTACAGCACCTTCGCTACCGCCTGGTTCGTCCGGATCGCGACGCCCGATTGCCGAACCCGGTTAACGAGCGCTTCCACGACCGTCTTCGCCTTGTCGGATACGGGGAACATCCGCCCGTGATCCTCTTCCTTGAGCCGAATGCCCATCTCTTCGAAATAAGCGACGATCTCCCGGCTTCCGAATTGCGACAAGGCGCTGTGCAGGAACCGCCCGTTGCCGGGAAGGTAACGGATCAACTCCTGCGTGTCCTTGTTGTTGGTGACATTGCATCTGCCTCCGCCCGAGATGCCGAGTTTGCGGCCCAGCTTGTCGCCTTTGTCGAGCAGCAGCGTGCGTGCCCCTCCTTCGGCCGCGGCGATCGAAGCCATGAGCCCTGCCGGGCCTCCTCCAATGACGATGACGTCCCACATTTGTCTATACCGCACTTTCCGAGTCGTTTTGTCCCCATTGTAGCTTGTCGCGCCGCCAAAAGAAAGCGCCCGGCGACGCCGCGATCGATTGTCAATCCTCGGCAGTTATGCTTTAATCAGAGTAAATACAGCTCATTACGCTAATTATTTCGGCATTAGGCTCTAATATATCGTAAAAAAAGGGACGAATTTCCATAACGGCATCCGTGGGAGCGGAGGGTCAACGGTGTGTGGCAATATTCGCTGCTTCAATTTCTGATTACGCTATTTCCGGTCGGGGCGGTTCAATTGTGGCTGATCCGGCCCGAGAGAACCCGTTACGCGCCCGCGTTCATCGGAGCCGCATGCGGCGTTTCGATGCTGCTCTGCATGCTGGTCTCATGCAAGTCCGACTATAGCGGGATCGATCTGCGGATAGTGCCCTATCTGATCGGTTCTCTGTATGGGGGCATTCCCAGCGCTTCTATTCTTACGGTGCTGTACATGACGGCGCGATTGGCCCAATTGCAGGGGTTCGGGGAGATCGTCTTGCTGGGTTTGTTCTTTGTCGTATTCGTTCCTCTCCTGTTCAGGCGCGTTCAGTTTTTCCAGGGTGTCGACCGCAAGGGGAAAGACAGGGCGGTGCTTCAGTTGCTCGGCGTCTGCTTCGTGTTTCTGGCGGGCAAGGCAGTCTGGTCGTTCGCGGAGGAGAGTTGGGAGCCCGGCAGGCTGATCGGGATTGCGCTTTTGTTCGGCGGGCTGATCGCGGGTGTGTCGCTACTCTCCGTCCATTTCATCGAGTACGCGTACGAACGGGTCCGGATGCTGAGCGATTACCGCGAATTGTCGGCCAAGTACGCCAACGAGGTGCGCCGGTTCCAGCAATTTATCGACTTCTCGCCGCTGGTCGTTTTCTTCATCGACAGGGACGGCAGAATCTCGCACCTGAACGACCTGGCTCTGAAGCTTCTGACGCCGCTCGCCCGCAAAGACATCTTGCACTTTCCCTACCGTCCCGTTCTGCAAATGTGGGGCGGTGCTTCCGTAGTGGACGCGGTCGGAAGAGTCATGCGCGGCGAGGATCAGGCGACGGATCTGATCCGGTTCAAGAACCGGCTGTATTACGCGACGGCCTTCTCCTGGAGGGAAGCGCCGCTGTACCGGGCGGAAGGCGCCATGCTGATCGCCCACGACATTACCGAGCAGCAGCGGTTGAAGGACGAAGTGGACAAAATGGAGCGGCTCAGCCTGGTCGGGCAGATGGCGGCAAGCATCACGCACGAAATCCGCAATCCGATGGCCGTCATCCGGGGCTTCGTGCAGCTGCTGAACGAGCGAAGCCCCAAGGAGCAGCAATCTTATTTCCATATCATTTTGCAAGAGCTGGACCGGGCCAACGCCATCATCAACGACTTTCTGTCCCTGGCGCAGAACCGGATCGTCGAGAAAAGCGAGAGCGATCTTCACAGCGTGCTGGAGGATTTGCTGCCGCTGCTCCGGGCGGATGCGAACATGCGCGGCCAGATGATCGAGCTGCGGCTGTGCGACCGGGTGGACCCGCTGGAGCTGAACGTCAAGGAGATCAAGCAGCTCATTCTGAATTTGGCGCGCAACGGGATGGAAGCGATGGACGACAAAGGCGTGCTACGCCTCGAGACGTTGAATTTGGCCGACACGGTCCAATTGAAAGTGATCGACAGCGGGGTCGGCATTCCGCCGGAGAAGCTGGAGAGGCTGTTCGAGCCTTTCTATACGACCAAGGCGAACGGGAACGGGCTCGGGCTTGCCCTCTGTCTGAGCATTGTGGAGCGCCATAACGGGAAAATACACGTCGAATCCAAACTCGGCCAAGGAACCACCTTCGTCGTCTCCTTCTGCAAGCCCGGCTGCCAATGCTGGTAAGAAGGAATAAGGACGGCCGGATCCGGACATCCTATGCGGGACTCATCCAGACAAGGAGGCCGACTCCATGCCGAATCCGCAACGTCCTTCTCCGCTCGGACGCAAGAGCGCCGATCGGAAACCCAAAAATCGCGAGCCCGAATCGCCGGGATACGACAAGAAGCTGGACGGTCCGAACCGTCCGTCCACCTAACGCATCGAGGGGGCTTCCGGCCATATGACCGACAAGAAGAAGGGGTCCGCAGCCGGGTTCGTTCCGGCCCCGGGACGGGACGATCCGAACCTCGATCCGTTCGAGATCGAGTTCAGGCCAGAGTTCCGCGACAATCGGGGCCCGCGCGAGCCGTTCGTCAACGAATACGGGGTCGTTATCGGCGACCACGATTACGAGTCTCCCCAGTCTCCGCTCGAGCAGTGGAGCGAGGAGACGGACCCGGCGGTGATGGCCGGGGACCAGTGGGTTCATCCGTTCAAGGACATCGGATTCCGCACGAGAGAGAACCGGGACTTGTTCGAGAGGGGAATCGCCCCTTCGTCCGGCACGTTCATGCACCCTGCGCTCCAGACTTCCAGGCCGGAGAGAAGCGCCGGCGAGCCTCCGGGCGACGAGGACGACGAGCCTTATTTTTACGTTCCCGAAGTGATGGACGAGCCCTGACCTAAGCGTCGGGGTTCTTTGCTTTGACGGTTCTCCGAAGGAAGCGGTATAATGGTAAGCAGCGGAACAGTCCGCCAATTCGGACGAGAAAGCGAGGTAATCAATGAATGTCTATGTCATTTGAACGATATATGCTGGACATGATTCAGCCGATGCGCGACGAGCTGACCCGGCTGGGAATTCAGGAGCTGAGAACGCCCGAGGAAGTCGAGAACGCGCTTCCGAATGCGAAGGGCACGACGCTCGTCGTCGTCAATTCCGTATGCGGCTGCGCCGCCGGCCAAGCCCGTCCGGGCGTGGCGCTGGCTCTCGGCCACGACGTGGTGCCGGACCATCTGTACACGGTGTTCGCCGGGCAGGACAAGGAAGCGACCGCGAAGGCACGCGAATATTTCGCGCCGTATCCGCCGTCTTCTCCTTCGATCGCTTTGATGAAGGACGGCGAGCTCGTTCACTTTATCGAGCGGCACCAAATCGAGAATCGCAGCGCGAGCGAGATCGCTGCCGACCTC
Organism: Cohnella thermotolerans DSM 17683; assembly: GCF_000429825.1. Classification (GTDB taxonomy): domain Bacteria; phylum Bacillota; class Bacilli; order Paenibacillales; family Paenibacillaceae; genus Cohnella; species Cohnella thermotolerans. Next base: position 22,500 of record NZ_AUCP01000061.1, on the reverse strand, counting down.
ACCGCGGCTTTCGACCGCTATTGCCGATAAGCCAGTGAGACCCGCGGGTTCCGGTGACGAACCTGCGGGCCTTTTATTTGAACGATGCGCAAGCTAACCATTTTATTGGTGGGGAGGGTGAGGTTCCATGAGCCTTCAGCAAGAAATTATCGCCAAATTGGGCGTTAAGCCGTCCATCGATGTGGACGAGGAGATTGCGAGACGCGTTGCGTTCCTTAAAGAATACGTGAAGAAAGCGGGCGCGTCCGGGCTGTTGATCGCCATTAGCGGCGGGGTGGACAGCGCGGTAACGACGGGGCTGTGCAAGCGCGCGACGGACGAGCTGACGCAAGAGACCGGCAAGGAGTACATAACGCTCGGCGTTTTCCAGCCGTACGGCCGGCAGGAGGACATTGAGCACAGCTACGCGGTGGCGGAAGCGTTCAATTTGACGCACAAGGTGGAGACGAACATCGCGGACGCGGTGGACGAGATCGCGCTGGAGACGGAACACGCCTTCAAGACGCTCGGCATTCACCGGCATATCAGCCGCGGCGGCAAGGGCAACGTCAAGGCGCGGACGCGCATGGTCATCCAATACGCGCTGGCGTTCGACCTGAACCTGCTCGTCGTCGGAACGGACCACGCTTCGGAGGCGCTGACCGGCTTCTATACGAAGTGGGGCGACGGCGCCGTCGACATTACGCCGCTCAGTTCGCTGAACAAGCGCCAGGTTCGCCAGTTGGCCAGACGTCTGGGCGTGCCTGCGGTCGTCGTGGACAAGGCTCCGACGGCCGGACTGTGGGAAGGGCAAACCGACGAGGGCGAGCTCGGGGTTTCCTACGAGGCGAACAGCGATTATCTCGAAGGCAAGGAGATCGATCCGAAGGCCAGGGAGATTCTCGAGAAGCATTACCTGCGCACGGAGCACAAGCGCCAGCCGATTCCCGGCATCTGACGGAAGCGCATGATCGTCGGAATCGGTTTGGACTTGGTGGAGATCGAGCGGATGGAGAAGCTGCTCGCCGGTCCCGCGGGCGGCAGATTCGCCGCGAAGGTGATGACGGAGGAAGAGCTGGCGAAATTCCGGACGCTGGCGGGACGCCGGGCGGCGGAATACGCGGCCGGCAGGTTCGCGGCCAAGGAGGCCGTCGTCAAGGCGCTCGGCTGCGGAATCGGCTCCGCCGTCGGGTTCCGCGACATCGAGGTGCTGCCGGACGGTTTGGGCAAGCCCATCTGCCGCTTGTCGGCGGGAGCGTGGGAGAGATTGGGACTGGAGCATACGACGCATACGATCCACGTCGCCATTACGCATGAACGCAGCATGGCGGCGGCTACCGCGATCGTGGAGCGGAAATAAAGGAGCTCGGGCGCCTTCCGGCGGCCGGGCTTTATTTTCGCGCGGACAGCGCTGCGATGCCCTGGGGGTGCTGGGGGGAGCCTGCTGCGGGGGGGCGGAAGCGGGCGAAGGGGCGTGTGCAGGCGCTGCAAAGGCGGCGAAACGCCGCGGCCGGGAGCTGCAAGCCGACAAAAGCGGCTTACAGGCGGCAAAATGCCGCGGCCGCCCCCGCCCGAGGCGGGCCCTCCACGCCCCGGGCTTTATTTATGCCCGGCGAGCCAATCGGACAGCGCCTCGATCTGCTCGGGCTGCAAGCGGCTCTTGAAGGCCGGCATGAGATTGCCGCCGTTCTCGATTTGCTTGCGAATCTGCTCTTTGTCGAGACGGGAGCCGACCTGCTGCAGGTTGGAGTCGGGGCCCATGTTGCCCTGCATCTCCGTACCGTGGCAGGAGATGCAATTGTCGCGGTACAGCTTGACCGTCTCCTCCGATCCCTCCAACGGCTGGGAGACGGAGTTGGAGGCGGAAGGCGAGGACGTCGACGCGCCGCCGCCAGACCCTCCCCCGCATGCCGCCAGCAACGCCACCAGCAGAATGGCGGACCCTGCGAAGGCGAACCGTTTGGAGAGTCGAACGAACGCCGCAAATGGCACCTTTTGCAATTTCTCTCTTCTCCTTCGCTCGCTTATAATGGGATGGAACAACTTGTTCATGAGCGCGCACACCATTCGAACTTACAGCATGAGGAGCGGACATGACTAACCGTAATTTTAACATACTGATGAATCATCTAGAACAGATGCAGGTCGAGGTGACGGCGGCGGCCGCAACGATCGCGAGCGGAGCCGACGGGATGAGCGAGGGGAAGCGGGACGCAAACGATTGCACCCGGCTGCTGCTCGTGACCGAAGGGGAGGGGCGGCTCCTTATAGACGGCTCGGAGGAACGGTTGGTTCCGGGCGTCTGTGCCATCGTTTTGGCAGGCACGGATCACAAGGTCGAGGCAGCGCGGGGAAAAAAACTCGTCTACAAATGGTGCCATTTCCGAGCCAAATTCGGGGACCGGGACCTGTACAAAATGCTGCGCTTGCCGCTCACCGTCCGTTTCTCCTCCGACGAGGCGTCACAGCTGATGGACAAGATCGTCCGCCACGCCTACTCGGCAGGGTTGACGTCGAGGCTTCGGATCAAAGCGGCCGTGCTGGAGCTGCTCAGCCTTTATTTGGAGCATCTGCCGGATCTGCCGCCTTACGATGACGATGCCTCGCCTTCACAGGAGATGGCGAAAATTCAGGCGGTGCTGCAATACATAGACGACCATCTGGCCGACAACCTGACGGTCGAGGAGCTGGCGAGGCTCGTTTATTTGCATCCGAATTATTTTATCGTATTTTTTAAAACGATGATGGGCTGCTCGCCGATTCAGTACGTCAACCAGAGACGAATGGAGACCGCAAGGCAACTGCTCCTGCAGCCGGAATGCAACGTGTCGGACGTGGCCAACCGGATCGGGATGAAAATTTACTACTTCTCCAGAATGTTTAAAGCGCATACGGGGCTAAGTCCGAGCCGCTACCGCAAGCTGGCGGGGAACGGCCGGCAGGCCGGCGCCCCGTTCGGAGACGCGGACCGGATCGCGGCGGCCATGGAAGCGGCGGCCGGCGAAGAGGAAGAAGTCGAAGGGCGGCGAGGAAGGGGAGATGAGCACGTTGAATGAACAGCAAGCGAAGACGACGTTCAGCCGGGAACTGCTGGCCTGGTACCGGAGTGGGAATCGGGATCTGCCCTGGCGGCGCAGCCGCGACCCTTATTTCATCTGGGTATCGGAAATCATGCTGCAGCAGACGCGGGTGGACACGGTGATTCCCTATTTCAACCGGTTCGTCGAGCGGTTCCCGACCGTTCGCGATCTGGCCGAAGCGCCGGAAGAGGATGTCCTGAAGCTCTGGGAGGGACTGGGATACTACTCGCGGGCGCGCAATTTGCAGGCCGCGGCGAGAGAGGTGGCGGAGCGCTACGGAGGAAAAATTCCCGACGACAAGGAAGCCGTCTCCGGGCTGAAGGGGGTCGGTCCCTATACGGCGGGCGCGATCCTCAGCATCGCGTTCAACCGGCCCGAGCCGGCCGTGGACGGCAACGTCATGCGGGTGCTGTCCCGATACTTTTGCATCGACGAAGACATCGCGCGGCCGGCGACCCGCACCCGGATGGAGGGGCTCGCGCGGGAGCTCATTCCCGAAGGCGCCGCGGGCGACTTCAACCAGGCGCTTATGGAGCTGGGAGCGCTCGTCTGCACGCCGCGCTCGCCGCACTGTCTGATCTGTCCGGTCATGGAGCATTGCGCGGGCCGGATCGCCGGACGGGAAGAGGAGCTTCCCGTCAAGAGCAAAGCGAAGCCGCCGAAGCCGCAGCACCGGCTGGCGGTGCTGGCAAGGCGCGCGGACGGGCGCGTGCTGGCGCGGCAGCGTCCGGCGCAAGGGCTGCTCGCGCGGCTGTGGGAGCTGCCGCACGTGGAGGCGCCGGGCGCCGACGTCTGGGGCTCGGCGGAGCAAGGGCCGCGTTGGCTCGCGGAGACGCTCGCGCTCGAAGGCGTGAGCGTGGAGCCGAAGCAGCATGTCGGCGACGCCGAACATGTGTTCTCGCACTTGCATTGGTACGTGCGGGTATGGGGCGCCGAAGGCGCGGCGTTCGAAGCGGACGCCGCCGATCCGGCGCCGGCCGCGGCCGAAGCCGTGCGGGAAGCGGCCGCGGCGTATGAGGCGCCGCCTCCGCCCGCAAGCGGCGCCGCGAACGGCCCGGACCCTGCCGCACTGCCGGCGGGCTATCGCTGGATCGACCGCCGCGAATTCGAAGAGCTGGCGTGGCCGAACGTTTTCCGCAAAATTCTGTCGGACTATTTCGCGAGCGAATAAGGCTTCAACCCGACTTTAACGCGAGGGGTGGCCTAGCCGCGGCCAAACGAAAACAACGCCGTTCTCCCCCGGCGGGGAAGAGCGGCGTTGCGGCGTTTCAAAACCTTAATTACTTCTTGGCGGCGTCGTAGAGAGCGCCGACTTTGTCCCAGTTTACGACGTTCCAGAAAGCGGAGATGTAATCCGGGCGCTTGTTTTGGTATTTCAGGTAGTAAGCGTGCTCCCATACGTCCAGGCCGAGCAGCGGCGTATCGCCTTCCATGATCGGGCTGTCCTGGTTCGGAAGGCTGTATACTTTCAGCTTGCCGTCTTTGCCCAGCGCGAGCCAAGCCCAGCCGGAGCCGAAACGCGTCGTAGCGGCAGCCGTGAACGTTTCTTTGAACTTCTCGAAGCCGCCCAGCTCGCTGTCGATCGCTGCGGCGAGAGCGCCTTTCGGAGCGCCGCCGCCGTTCGGGCCGATGACTTCCCAGAACAGGGAGTGGTTCGCATGGCCGCCGCCGTTGTTGCGAACGGCGGTGCGGATGCTTTCCGGAACGGCGTTCAGGTCGGCGATCAGCGCTTCGACGCTCTTGTCGGCGAGCTCAGGAGCGGATTCCAGAGCCTTGTTCAGGTTCGTCACGTAAGTGTTATGGTGACGATCGTGATGGATTTCCATCGTCAGCGCGTCGATATGCGGCTCCAGTGCGTTGTTCGGATAAGGAAGCGGGGGCAGTACGTGTGCCATGATTCAAAATCCTCCTTCAAATTTAAAATATGTAGCCTGCTTTTATTATCCCCGATTTTTGATATTAAAGCAACGAGGATGTTTGTAAAGTCGAAAAATTGCTTCGATCGGCACAGTCGAAGCCGCCCATTAGCATCTCCAAGCTTTTCCTGATTCATACAATCGGGATGGAGCGAATTTCGTCATAATCGCCGAGAAATCGGCATTTTTAGAGATTAACCCACAGAAAGCGCTTTAATATAAGCGCTTTCACTAAAATTCCCGTCCTTTCTCCAAAAAAATTTTATGTTTTCTTAACAAAAGGGAAGAAATTTTCGAAAAGTTGTCGTAAAATTATCATTGCGTCAATTTTATTCGGCAAGAACCCGTCTTCGAATCTATCATCACTATCCGAGGAGACTATGACATGATCATTCGTGCTTTCCAACTTTCAGACTACAGATCCGTAGCCGAGCTTTTGGAAGTAGCGTTGTCGGAAGAATGCTGCCAAGAGACGATGGCTGCGCTAGCGAAACAATTGTCCTGGGATAGCGAATTGGTTCTTGTTGCGGAGAAGGAAGATGAGATCGTCGGCGCCATGATCGGAACGATCGATCAGAACAAGGGCTACGTGTACCGGCTTGCGGTGCATCCGGACAACCGTCGGCAGGGAATCGGCCGCACGCTTCTGGCCGCGATGAGCCAACGGTTTCGCCAGCGGAACGTGTTCAAAATTCTGATCGCGGGGGACAAGCACAACGAGCTGCTGCTTCCGTACTACGAATCTTTGCGGGACCAGCCGATCGATTTCGCGAGGCTGTCCAAGCCCCTGGCCATTATGGCGGTCTAAAAGGTTCGGGCCGGTCGGACAAGCTTGCATCCGGCGGCGCGCGATCCGCATGAGGAAAGCATATCTTACGCGCCAACAAGCGTCCGGGAATCCGGTTGCTTTTGGTCATAAGATATGCTTTTCTTATATTAACTTAAGTGTCATGCCGGGCAGGGGGCGTAATATGGCCAGCGGATCACCTTATTCCTCCATTTATGAACGCTGTGTTATCAAAAGTTTCAAAAACAACGGCTCTTTGCACCGCGTTTGGCTGGAGAACTGGCAAGTGCCCCGCCGGTTGCTTCACCCTCTGCATGCCGAAGAAGCGATGTGGGTGTTCGTCAACGACCATACGGGGATTCGGGAAGCGGACGGCAAGGAATGGGTCAGCCGCGTGCCCGCCGTGTCGTTCTTCATTCCCGGAGAATGGTTCAACGTCGTCGCCCTGCTGGAGGACAAGGGCATCCGCTATTATTGCAACGTAGCGTCGCCTCCCTACCGGTATGCGGACGTGCTCACGTATATCGATTACGATCTGGACGTCGTCCGGCTTCCGGACGGAGCTTCCTACGAACTTGACCGCGACGAATATGTCAGGCACAAGGAAGAGTACCGCTACAATCCGAACGTACAGCGGCACGCGGAAGCGGGGCTTCGCCGCCTGCAAGAGAGAATAGCCGCCCATGGGCCGCCTTTCGACGATGCCGAGGTTCGCCGTTACTATGCCGATTGGAAAGCTTATTTCACCGGCAAAGGAGACTACGAGCAGGCATGAGGAATCCACCGGCTTCCGATTCCGTTCCTTCCGGACGAACCCGCGCGGCCAGGCCCGGGAAGCCCGCATGGCTCAAAGAGCTGTGGGACTGGGCCAAAGCGCTCGCCGTCGCGGCTGTCGTTGTGATCGTGCTTCAGGTCTACGTTTTCCAATTGTCGAAGGTCAAGAGCGTCTCCATGCAGCCGACGCTGTACGAGCGCGAATGGCTGTTCATCAACAAGATCGCCTACGAGTTCGGGCATCCGAAGCGCGGAGACGTCGTCATTCTGAAGGACCCGAGCGAAGGGGCGGACAAGAAGAAGCTGCTGGTCAAAAGGGTCATCGGCGTCCCGGGCGACACGGTGGAGGTGCGGGATGGCCAGCTGTACGTCAACGGCCGTTTGGAAGTGGAGGCTTATACCGATTCGGCGATCGAAGACGGCGATTTCAAGCGGGTGACCGTAGATGCGGGGCATTATTTCGTCATGGGCGACAACCGCCGTCTCGGCGCCAGCAAGGATAGCCGGATCTTCGGCGAAGTGCCGGAGAAGACGATCAAAGGTCAGGCGGAGCTGATCCTCTGGCCCATTGCGAGATGGAGACGGCTTTAATGCCGTTAAATGCAAAGGAGGTGAAGGGAATGGCCGACGTGAAGAAAGCCTCGGGCGACGAGCCCAGAGACGCCGCGTTCTGGATGCGGTTGAAGGAAGAGATGAAGGAGGCGGCGCCGAGCCTCGGCATCGACAAGATCGGGGTGGCGTCGGCCGATCCCTTCACCGAGCTGAAGGATCGGCTGCAGCGGCACCGCGAGCTCGGCTACGAGTCGGGCTTCGAAGAGCCGGATCTGGACCGCAGGACGAATCCGGCGCTCCTGTTCGACGAGCCGCGATCGATCATCGCGATCGCGGTCGCCTACCCGTCGAAGCTGATCGATCCGCCCGTGTCGGAGCCGGGAGCCCGCAGGGGCATTCTGTCCCGCTCGGCATGGGGGGAAGATTACCACCGCGTGCTGAACGACCGTCTCGAGAGGCTCGCCGCCTGGATCGCGGAGCGCGTACCGGAAGCCCGCGGGCTTCCCCAGGTGGACACCGGGGCGCTGTCCGACCGCGCCGTCGCGGAACGCGCGGGGATCGGCTGGAGCGGGAAGAACGCCTCCATTCTGACGCCCGAATGGGGCTCGTGGGTCTATCTCGGCGAGATGATCACGAATCTGCCGCTTCCGCCGGACAAGCCGATCGAGGAGGGCTGCGGCGACTGCACCCGCTGCATCGACGCTTGCCCGACGGGAGCGCTGGTCGGACCCGGGCAGCTGAACGCGCAAATTTGCGTCTCCTACGTGACGCAGACGAAGGGCATCGTCGAGGACGAGATGATGGAGAAGATCGGCAACCGGCTGTACGGCTGCGATACGTGCCAGATCGTCTGCCCGGTCAACCGGGGGATCGACGCCCGCCATCACGCGGAGCTGCTTCCCGATCCGGAGGTGGCGAAGCCGCTGCTGCGGCCGCTGCTGACGATGGGCAACCGCGAGTTCCGCGACAAATTCGGCGCGAGCGCGGCGGCCTGGCGCGGCCGCAAGCCGATCCAGCGCAATGCGCTGATCGGGCTCGGCAACTTCCGCGACGCCGAATCGGTTCCCGACGTGGCGCGCGTGCTGCGGGAGGATCCGCGGTTCGAGCTGCGGGCGACGGCAGCCTGGGCGCTCGGCCGCATCGGGGGCAACGAAGCGGAATCCGCGCTGCGCTCCTCCCTGGAGTCGGAGGAAAACGACGAAGCGCGAGCGGCGATCGAACGGGCGCTGTCGGTCATCCGGTCGGGCGGCGCGAAGCGGCGATCTTACAAGAAGAAAAAGGAGGCGGCTGCAAATGGCAATGGCGGAACGACAGCTCGAAAACAAGCCGGAGACCGGTGAATGGAAATGGACCGAGATGTCCGCTCCGATCGGCGAGCTGACGCTGTGCCGCTCTCCGGAGGGGCTGTGCCGCGTCGAATTCGGAAGCTGGGAACGGCGCGGACGGGACTTGGAAGCGTGGGCCGCCCGATGGACGAACGGGATCAAGCTCTCCCGAGACGACACGGACCCTCTCCTTCTGGATGCCCGCCGGCAATTATCCGATTATTTCCTGGGCAATCTGACACGATTCCGGCTTCCGTTGGATATGCGAGGGACGGAATTTCAGCGGCGGGTATGGGAGGCGCTGCAGGCCGTTCCGTACGGCGCCACGGCCTCCTACAAGGATATTGCCGAAGCGATCGGGCAGCCGAAGGCGGTCCGGGCCGTCGGCGGGGCGAACAACCGCAATCCGGTGCCGATCATCGTACCTTGCCACCGGATTATCGGGGCAAGCGGCGCGATGGTCGGCTACGGGGGCGGATTGCCGGTCAAGGAACGGCTGCTGGCGCTGGAGCGTTCGGCGAGCAACGGATAACATAGGCAGCCTACGAAAAAGAAACGTCAGTGGACGAACGCTTCCCTGACGTTTTTTCTTGCGCTTTTCCCGTGCGGGATGCAGAGCGGAGTGCCGTACAGCGGGTCCCGGATGACGTCGCACCGGAGCGAGAACACGGCTTCGATCAGCGAAGCGTCCACGATGTCGGCGGGATTTCCTTGCGCATAGACCGCACCTTCGCGGATGGCGACGATATGGTCGGCATAGCGGCAGGCAAGGTTAATGTCGTGAAGAACCATGACGATGGTCCGCTTATCCCGTCCGTTCAGTTCGTGAAGCAAGTCGAGAATCTCGATCTGATGGGTCAAATCCAGATAGGTGGTCGGTTCGTCCAGCAGAATGATATCGGTCTGCTGGGCCAGCGTCATGGCGATCCACGCCCGCTGGCGCTGGCCGCCCGACAGGGAATCGAGCGGACGCTCGGCGAACGCGGCCATGCCCGTCGCTTCCAGCGCGGAACGGACGCTCTCCTCGTCTTCCCGCGACCATTGCTGGAGCCAGCTTTGGTAGGGGTAGCGGCCTTGCTTGACGAGCTGAAGCACCGTCAGCCCTTCAGGCGCCGATGGTCCTTGCGGCAGGATGGAGAGCTTGCGCGCGACCTCCTTGGAGGACAGGCGGGCGATATCCTTCCCGTCCAGGACGACGGCGCCGTCCCGCGGCTTCAGGAGACGGGCCATGGATCGCAGCAGCGTCGATTTGCCGCAGCCGTTGCTGCCGATGAACACGGTGACGAGCCCGTCGGGGATGGTCAGGTTCAAGCTTTCGAATATGGAAGTGCCGCCGTACGACAACGTTAATCCTCTTGCTTCGATACTCCCCATTTCGACAACCTTCTTCCGTTAAGAATTCCTTTGTTTGTAGAGCAAGAACAGAAAGAACGGCGCGCCGACCGCAGCCGTGAACACCCCGGCCGCCACGTCCTGCGGATAGAAAGCCGTTCGCGCCACGATGTCGGCCACGAGAAGAACGATCGCGCCGAGCAGCGCGCTGACCGGCATCAAGACGCCGAACGAAGGACCGACCAGCTTGCGCGCCATATGGGGAGCGATCAGCCCGATGAAGGAGATCGCGCCGCCGATGGCGACCGCGGCTCCGGCAAGCGCGACGCTGAGCAGCAGAAGCAGCAGCTGCTGACGCTGCACGTTCGCTCCCGCGCTTCCGGCGACTTCTTCGCCCAACGACTGAACGTTCACATGCCGCGCTTGCAGCCATGTCAGCGGCAGCAGGACGGCGACCCATGGAAGCAGAGCGGCCACGTCGTTTTGCCAGGAAGCGCCGTAGATGCTGCCCGTCATGAACGTGATGGACTTGACGGACAGCAGGTAAGGGCTCGAAATAATGAGCATGTAAGCGATCGATTTGAATGCGGCCGACAGCCCGGTGCCGATCAGCACGAGACGAATCGGGGACATGCCCTTCTTCCAGGCGAGCGCGTACAGCAGGGCAGTTATCGCGAAGGCGCCGATAATCGCCCCGACCGGCATCCATCGGATGGACAGCGTGCCGTAGAAAAAGTAAAGGAACAGCACGGCGCCGAGAGAGGCGCCTTCCGTGACGCCGATGACGTCGGGCGAAGCCAGCGGATTGCGAACCAGCCCTTGCAGCACCGCTCCGGCTACGGCGAGCGAAGCTCCGACCAGGACGGCGATGACGATGCGCGGCATTCTCAGCTTCGTCACGACGACCTCGTTCAAGGCGTCGCCGCGGCCGAAGACGGAGCGGATCACCTCAAGCGGCGGAATCCATTTGCTTCCGATGCCGACGCTGATCACCATGACGGCGAGGCAGAGGACGGCGAGCCCGAGCGTAAGGAGGAGAGAGCGGCGTTCCATCAGGAAGGACAGACGCGGCTTGTCCAGCCGCAGGGTCGTATATTTGTTCAACCGACTCGCCTTCCTTTCCGGGCGATATAGACGAAGAACGGCACGCCGAGGATGGCGGTCGCCACGCCGACCGGAATCTCCGACGGCATGGCGATGTACCGCGACCCCAGATCGGCTCCGACGAGCAAGATGGCTCCGAACACGGCGCTGTACGGCACGATCCAGCGGTAATCGCCGCCGACCAGGTAGCGGACGACATGCGGCACGATGATGCCCACGAAGGCGATCGGGCCGGCCGCGGCCACGGACGCTCCGGCCAGCAGGATAATGGCCAGCGATGCGAGTCCTTTGATTCGCGCCGTCGATTGCCCGAGCCCCTTGGCCAGATCGTCGCCCATGGCGAGAACGTTCAGGTGGCGGGACAAGAGCAGCGCGATGACGAGGCCGATTCCCAAAAAGGGAAGCACGTTCAGCAGCTGATCGAGATTGCGTCCGGCGACGGAGCCGACCATCCAGACGAGAACCTGGTCGAACATTCGGCCGTCCGCCAACATGTAGCCTTGGGTCAGCGAGAAGAAGAACGCGGCGATCGTCGCGCCCGCCAGCGTAAGCTTGACCGGCGTCATGCCGTCCCGGCCGAGGCTGCCCAGCACGAAGACGATCGCGCCGCTCGCCCCCGCCCCGATGAGCCCCGCCCAGGTGAGCGGGGCCTGTCCGTCGATGCCGAGCAAGCCGGAGGCGAGCACGACGAAGAACGCCGCCCCGGCGTTGACGCCGTAGGTGCTGGGCGAAGCGATCGGATTGCGCGTGATGACTTGCATGAGCGTTCCGGCCACGGCAAGGCTTCCGCCGACGGCGGCGGCGATCAGCGCCCGGGGCACCCGTGCGGTGCGAACGATCAATTGCTCCTGGGACGCGTCAAAATGCGTGAAGGCTTCGACGATCTTGGCAAACGGAATATCGGTAACGCCGAACGCGATGCTGCACGCGACGGCGCCCAGAAGAACGAACAAAGAGAAGATAAGGAAGACGATTCTCATGACGGCCTACTTTCTTGGGTTGTCGCTCCGTTTATTGTTGTTTGAGAAAATTCTAGAACAAGGCGCACATCCTGTCAATGAGAATGATAATCATTTGCCCTTGACAAGAAGGAAATCTTCCCCTATAGTTGGCTACTGTGAATGATAATCGTTATCATCTCGAGTCTGAATGACTCGTACAAAGGATGACTGGGGGAGGAATCATCAAATGGTATCGGCAAAAAGAGAAATGAGCAAAAGATTCGGACTGTGGGCCATTGCGGCGATCGTATTGGTTCTTCTTGCGACGGGGTGCGGAAGCAAGGCGAACGACGGCGGCGCGTCAGAATCTCCGGCGGCCGGCGGATCGTCGCAAGCTGCAAGCGAATCACCTGCCGCAAGCGAATCGCCGGCCGACGGCCAAACCCGGCTCGTCAAGCACGCGATGGGCGAGACGGAGGTCCCGGCGTCTCCGCAGCGGGTCGTCGTTCTCACCAACGAGGGGACGGAAGCGCTGCTCGCGCTGGGCGTGAAGCCGGTCGGAGCGGTCAAGTCTTGGACGGGCGATCCGTGGTACGATCATATTAAAGACAAGATGGAGGGCGTGACCGTCGTCGGCGACGAGAGCCAGCCGAACCTGGAGCTCATCGCCAGTCTCAAGCCGGATCTGATCATCGGCAACAAAATGCGTCAAGAGAAAATTTACAGCCAGCTGTCGGCGATCGCGCCGACGATCGAATCCGAGACGCTGCGGGGCGAGTGGAAGAACAACTTCAAGCTGTATGCGGAAGCGATCGGCAAGAAGGAAGAAGGCGACAAGCTGGTGGCGGATTTCGACGCGCGCATCGAGGATTTCAAGTCGAAAGCCGGCGACAAGCTGAAGGAGACGGTGTCGGTCATCCGCTTCATGGCGGGCAAAGTCCGGGTTTACAACCAGGATACGTTCACAGGCATTATTTTCAACCAGATCGGCATTGCCCGCAATCCGATGACGCTGAACAGCAAAGATGCGTTCGCCGAAGAGATTACGAAGGAGCGCCTGCCCGAGACCGACTCGGACCGCTTGTTCTACTTCACGTACGAGACCGGCGACGGCAAAGCTACCGAGTTGGAGAAGGAATGGACGAACGATCCGCTCTGGAAAAGCTTGAGGGCGGTCAAGAACGGGAAAGTCTACCGCGTCGACGACGCCACCTGGAATACCGCCGGCGGCATTCTGGCGGCAAATAAATTGCTCGACGACCTGTATAAAATTTACGAAGTGAATTAAGGGCTTTAGAAAAGCGGGGGCTTCTCCGATACTCTCTATAGAGAGCGGAGAAGTTCTTTTTTTCGCGGATTCGCAACAAGGCAGAGACAGGAGTGAAGGTCCCTTTGAAGTTGGTCGATATCGAAAGCGTGGAACCGGGACAAAATTTGGGCAGGACGATCTTTTCCGCGAACGGAACGGTGCTGCTCTCGGCGGGCGTGCAGCTGACCGTGTTTATGATCAGCACGTTGAAGCGGCTCGGCGTCACGATGGTATACATCGACGACCCTCTGTTTCGCGACTTGCCGGTCGAAGATGTGTTGTCCGAAGCGACGAAGCGGGCGGTCATTCAGCAGATGTCGGAATCGTTCGAAGCGCTTCGATCCGGCAAGACGTTCAATACGAAAGCGATCAGCATGACGGTCGATCAATTGCTCGACGACGTGCTGCAAAATCAGAACGTGCTTATCCAGTTGTCGGATATCCGAACCGAAGACAACGCGATGTACATCCATGCGATGAATGTATGCATGATGTCGACGCTGGTCGGATTGAACATGGGACTCAATATGATTCAATTGAAGGAACTGGCCATCGGCGCGCTGCTTCACGATATCGGCAAAATCAACGCGCCGGAGCAGGAGGAAGGCCGCTACCATCATGCTTGGCGGGGCTTCGAGCTGCTGAAGATGAAGCGCGAATACAGCCTGCTGTCCGCCCATGTCGCGTTCCAGCACCACGAATGCGTAGACGGCAGCGGCAAACCGCGCGGTCTTGCGGGCGCCGAAATTCACCTGTACGCCAAGATCGTGGCCGTTGCCAACACCTACGACAACCTGCTGTCGGACCTCTCCGAAGGCCGCCGCCTGCTTCCGCACGAAGCGCTCGAAAGGCTGCACGCAATGTCGGGGACGGCTCTCGACCGCGACGTGCTCATCGAGTTTATGCGCATCGTCTCGGTGTACCCGAACGGCATATCCGTCAGGCTGTCCAACCGGCAGACGGGCGTCGTCGTCGGGCAGCACAGGGGGCTCCCGGGGCGGCCGGTCGTGCGCGTCATCGACAAGTCCGGGGACGAAGCGGTGGGCGTGAAGGAGATCGATCTGGCGCAGATGACGACGATTTTCATCGAATCCGTGCTGCTTTGAGAGGCCCGGGCACGAACATTTGCTCTTGCTCGCAACGCCATGATATTATAGGAAAACAGCCTTGGCCCTGCTTCGCAGAGCCGGGCCCGGGAGATGACGGATGGTCGGGGGGGACGAGCGTGGTTTGGAATATTATCATCCCGGTGCTGACGCTGATCGTCGGTTTGGTGCTCGGATTTATCGGCGGCGTCTTTTATTTGCGCAGCCAAATGACGAGAATGCAGAACGATCCGGAGTTGCTTCAGAAGATGGCCAAACAGATGGGCTACAACATGAACAAGCAGCAGCTCAGCAAAGCGCAGCAAATGTTGAAGCAGCAGAACCATAAAAAACGCCGCAAGTAACGTTCGGCGGGCAGGATTCGGGTTGGCGGGCGTCCGGACGGATCGCGCCGGGCCGTTGGAGGAGGGTTCACGTTGGCCGGAGTGAAGGATTACATCAATACCCGGGTATCTCGCAACCGGGAGCAGATCGAGCATCACATTCGCGAGATTTTGAAGCTGATCGGGGAGGACGTCAATCGGGAGGGCTTGCTCGAGACGCCTGCGCGCGTAACGCGAATGTACGAGGAAATTTTCGGCGGCTACGAAGTCGATCCTCGCGACGTGCTCGGCGTGAGCTTCGACGAGAAGCACGAAGAGCTCGTCATCGTGAAGGACATCGTCTATTACAGCCAGTGCGAGCACCATATGGCGCCGTTTTTCGGGAAGGCGCACATCGGCTACATCCCGAGCGGCAAAATCGCGGGACTGAGCAAGCTGGCCCGCCTCGTCGAGGCGGTGACGCGGCGCCTTCAGGTGCAGGAGCGGATCACCTCGCAAATCGCGGACATTATGGAAGAAGTGCTGCAGCCGCACGGCGTCATGGTCGTCGTGGAAGGCGAGCATCTGTGCATGTGCGCGCGCGGCGTGAAGAAGCCCGGCAGCAAGACGGTCACTTCCGCGGTGCGCGGGCAGTTCCGGAACAGCTCGGCGCTGCGCTCGGAGTTTTTGTCGCTGCTTAAGGAGTAATCGATTGACGGCATGCAAGGGGCTATCCCTCGGGCGGACGGTTGACGGCCCGAAGGATGGCCCCTTTTTGAAGCGGCAGGACGGCCATATCCCTTTATCCTTTTAACCTTTGACCGATCCCGCCGTCAGTCCCCGGACGAAGCTCTTGGACCCGATCGCGAACAGCACAAGCACCGGCAGCGTTCCCAGCGTAAGCCCGAGAATTTGCGCGGCCAGATCCGTCCGGTAAGCGTCGCCCAGCGATGTAATGCCGAGCGGAATCGTAAACAGTTCCGGCTTGTTGACGATGATGAGCGGGAGCAGGTAATTGTTCCACGACCACAGGAACACAAGCAGCGACAGCGTCGTGATCGCGGGATAAATAAAGGGGATGACTATCCGGAAAAAGACCCCGACGCTCGAGCAGCCGTCCATCTTCGCGCTTTCGAGCACTTCCGTCGGCACGGCCGAGCGAATGAACTGCGTCATCCAGAAGACGCCGAACGCGTTGGCGATCCAGGGCAGAATGAGCGGAAGCAGCGTTCCGGACAGCTGCAAGTAACGCATCTCGATGACGTAAGCGACGATGCCGAGCTGGCCCGGAATCATCATCGTCAGCAGAATAAACGCGAACAGCTTGTTCTTGTGCCTGAAATCGTGCTTGGCGAACGCGAAGCCGGCGCAAGCGCTGACGAAGACGGACAGCGCCGTGCTGGAGAGCGACACGATCAGGCTGTTCATATAAACGAGATCGAACCGGCTTGCCGATACCGTTTTCAGGTTTTGCAGCAGGTAATTTCCGGGAAGCAGCACGATTCGCGTAAACAAATCTTCGTTTTTGTACGTCCCCATGACGATCATGATGTAAAAAGGCAGCAGCGAAACGAGAGACAGGATCGAGATCGCCGTCGTGGCGAGCGTCTTGCGCAGCGCAGCGTTCATTCGGAGTCCCCCTTGTAAAGCCGGGCTCCGGCGAAGGAGAACGCGGCGATAATAAGACAAAGCCCGTAAGCGATCGCAGCGCCGAGCCCGTAGCGGGTCGTGCTGCCGTACGCGGTATCGTACATGTTCCATACGGTTGTCAAGCAGCAGCGATCCGGTCCGCCGATAACCGCGACGCTCGAGCCCATTCCCGAGCCGCCCAGCAGAAGCATCGGTTCCTCCAGAAGCTGAAGGCCGCCGATGATGCCCGTAATGACGATGAAGACGGTCACCGGCTTCAGCAGCGGAAGCGTAATCGAGAAGAAGGCGCGCAGCCCGCTAGCTCCGTCCACGTATGCCGCTTCGTGCAGATCCTTCGGCACATTCGCCATGCCCGCCAGGTAGAACACCATCGTGTATCCGAAGCCTTTCCAGATCAGCATGACCGCGATGACGATTCTCGCGTAGAGAGGCTCGCCAAGCCAATAAACGCCCTCGTCGACAAGCCCCAGCTGAAGCAGCACCTTGTTGACGAAGCCCGCCTGCCAGTCGAACAGCAGATTGAAGAGGAGCCCGACCGCGACGGGGGTCACGATGTAGGGCATGAAGTTGACGAGCTGGAAGAAGCCTTTCCATTTGACCCAGCGGCTGTAAAGCAGCGTGGCGACGAGAAGGCCGATGGCCATCTGCAGCGGCAGCGTCACGGCGACGAACAGAAGCGTATTGCCGACCGATTGGAAGAAATGCGAGTCCGGGTCGAACAAATATTTATAATTGGCGAGCCCGACGAACGTCTTGTCTCCGATGCCGTCCCAACTCGTCAGGCTGACGTAGAACGAGAAGACGATGGGGAACAGCCCGAAGACCGTATAGAACAGCATGTAAGGCGACAGGAAAGCGTACGGCGCCCAATTTTTCTTGACCGTGTGCATCGGCGATCACCACGTGATGTTCGGCGCTTTCGCCTTCAGCTCTTTGCGGATCCGGTCCATGGCCTGCTCGGTTCCGAACGAGCTGTCCTTGGACAGCGTCTGCAGCACGATGCTCATCGCTTCGTCCAAATACGTGTCGTTAATATTTTCCGGCACATCCTTCGTCGCAGCCGAGATTTCCACGAAATACTTCTCTCCGATATTCTGGTCTCCGAAGTTCCGCCACGTCCAATTCGTGAAATCCTTGTTTTCGTACGCTTTCTTATAGTGCGTAAAGACGCCGTCCGTCTTCTGCGCTTCGGCGCCTTCCTGGGACATGGAGGTGAATTCGATCCACTTCCAGGCCAGATCGGCGTGTTTGGCTCCCTTCGGGATGCCGTGCGAGGAACCGCCCCTCACGAAGCCGCCGCCGGGAGGAACCATCAGCGCCCATCTTCCGTCCTTCTTGTCGTTGGGGTCGATGACGTATTGCGGCATCCAGACGGGGGATTCGATAAACATGTACTTGTCGGTGCCGAACGAAGCGTTCCAGGCCGGCGTCCACTGATCGAGCTTGTCTACGATGCCCGAATCGCGGAACTTGACGAGCGTCGACACGATGTTTTCCAGCACGGGCACGTTCAGCTTGTTCCCGTCAAAGTACGACTCAGGACGCTGTCCCTTCAAAATATCGTTGACGTCTCCGAGACTCGGGACCATTTTCACCTTGCCGCCGCTCTTCTCCAAGACTTCCTTCCCTTTGGCGATGAAGTCGTCCCAGGTTGCGAACATTCCCTCCAATTCCTTCGGATCGTCCGTTCCGAAATATTCCTTGGCGAGAGATTTGATATAGGCCAGGCCGGCGATGCTCATATCGTCCGGAATCGAGAGCAGCTTGCCGTCCACGGAGAATGCCGGAAGATCGTAATCGAACAACAGGGAAGTATCCGCGTTGTACGGCGCGCCGCTCAGATCCTCCAAGATGCCCATGTCGAAAATTTTCGCTTTCTGCCCTCTCTCGATGCGGATGACGTCCGGCAGCTCCCCGCCGGAGGCGATGGTCGTCTGGAGCTTCTTCGGCACGTCTTCCGCCGCCACGTTCACGCGCTTCATCTTAATGTTGGGGTATTTCTTGTTGAAGGCGGCCAGCGCCGTCGGATGCTCGGGTTCCCACGTCCACAGGACGAATTCACCCTTCAGCCCGTCTCCGCCCGATCCGGCATCGTTGCCGCTTCCGCTCGATGCGGGCTGCCCGGATGCGCTGGAGCTGCCGTCTTCCGCATTGCCGCCTCCGCAAGCCGCCAACAGCCCCGTTAGAAGCCCCACGATGACCATCCAGGCAATTCGTTTAGCTTTGCTAGCAGCGTTCATGACAAAACCTCGCTTTCAACGTAATTTTGTATTCGCTTACAAAGCTTAACGCGGCCGTTATGTCCCGTAAACTACGCAATTCTCTACTTTTGGTCGGCTTTCTGCACATGGGCTTGATTCCGTCACCCCTCCCTGCGGTATAATTTGGCTGCACAAACCTTGAACGCGCGGAGGGAAGAGCGAATGAAGGTTTTGCTGGTCGACGACGAACGCCTTGTTCTGGAGAGAGTACGCGGCATGCTCGATGGGCCGGGGCACGGTTACGAGATTGCGGCCACGGCGACGAACGGGAGAAGCGCGCTTAGGTTATGCGAGGAGCTTCGGCCGTCCATTGTCATCGCGGACATACGCATGCCGGTCATGGACGGACTGGCTTTGATAAGAGCTGCGGCCGAGCGCGAGCTGGGCTCCGTATTCGTCATCATGAGCGCATTCGAAGACTTCGATTGCGCCCGGCAGGCGATCGGCCTCGGCAATGTGGCCGGTTACCTGGTCAAGCACGAGATGGACCGCAGCCGCCTGCTTGATGCGATGCGCAAGGCAGCCGACGCTTGGCGGACGGAGGAGAAGCGGCGGCGGACCGAGCGAACGGGCTTGCTGAAGCGCGCGTTCGTGGACGGCGAGACGGCGGCTCTGGCCGAAGGAGAATTCCGGCCTCCGTATGCGGTTGCGCTTGCTCAAGAGGATATGCCCTTCGTTCCGTCCGCTTCTCCGGTCTGGGGAGAAGCGGGGCTGCCCGCTTCCGTCTGGCCCGAGGATGCGGACGAGCCGGATGCGGACGATCCTCATTGGACGAAGGTCGGAGAGTTCGTTCTTCGTCCCGCCCAGCTCGTCTCCGTATACGCGCAGAAGAACAACAGGCCCGTCTCTTCGCGGGAATCGTTTCGAAGGCTCGCCTTCGACCTGCAGTCCCGCTTAAACGGCCGGCTGAACCGGTCGGTCTCGCTTTTTTATTCTTTTGTCGAGCGGGACTTCGCTTCCTTGCCCGGCGCTTTGCAGCGAGTCGAAGCGGCCGCGCGCCATGCGGTATTCTGCGGGAGGGGAGCGCTGCTGTGCGCGGACGACCTTCCGCTCGCCATCGCGGATCCGACGTCGCGGCTTGCCTCTCGCGCCCTGCGTCCGGTGCATCCGGGTCTGGCCGCGGAAGCGATTCGGCAGCTCGATGCCGAGCGTTTCGAAAGCGTTTTCAACCGATTGTTTGAAACGATAGTCCGCCCGATATGGGATCTTCCGCTGCTGTACGAAACCGTGCATGCCGTAACCTCTGCCGGAAGCGAGCTGCTCGCCGCCAGAGGGATGGCCGCGTTGGAGCCGCTCGATCCGCGCCGATTCGAGCCGGTCTACGACATCGGAGAGCTTCGCGAGCGGCTGCGGTCCTGGATCGGCGACATTCGTTCCTCCGCAAGCGATCGCCCCCATTTGTCCGGCAAACTGCTCAAAGCGGTCCGCTATATGCAAGATCACTTCCATGAAGACATCAACATCGAAGATGTAGCCTACTCGCTCGGCATCAGCGCGTCTTATTTGCATCAATTGTTCAAACGGGAGATGAACCGGACGTTTCTCGATTATTTGACCGAGCTTCGGATTGAGCGCGCCAAGCGCATTCTGGACAGCGAAGACGCGAAAATGACGGACGTCTGCGCGAGGGTCGGCTACCGTTCCCCCCAACATTTCAGCCAAGTGTTCCGGAAGGTGACCGGCTTGTCGCCCCATCAATACCGCGACGGAGCCGGCGTCCGATGAGACGGCTGCGCACCGTCATCCTGAGGCGGATCGCCGTCGTCGCGTCGATCAGCTTCGTATTGTCCGCCGCCTTCACTTACTATTACTATCGGACGATCCTTGTCGCCCAGATGCTGCGGGAGGACGAAGCCCGCCTTGGCCAGACGATGAGGCAGCTTGAGTACATGTCGGACGATATCGCCAAATTCTCGTTCTACTTGATTATCTCCGACCACGTGCAGACGTTCTTCAAAACGTACTCCCGTCTGGACACGTACGATCAGTTCGCCGTTCTCAAGTATACGCTTGATTATCTGGACAGCAATAAGGGGCTTCGCAAGGAAGTGCAGAGCTTCGCGCTCGTCATGCCCGACGGCCGGGCTTTCTGGAGCAAGTCGAGGAACGATTCTTACTTTGAAGAACGGCTGCAGGAAGACTGGTATCAAAATTATAAGCGGTCGGGGCAGGATCACGCCTTCTCGGAGCCTCACGAATTGCCGGTGTCGAGCAACGGCTCGATCATGGGGAAGATGATCAGCTTCATCGTCTCGGTCAGGGATATTGAACAGCCTGGGAGGAAGATCGGCGAGCTGATCGTCAATCTCGATTACGAAAGCTTCAGCAGCCTTCTCGATTTCGGCAGCCGCGGCTTTGAAGGCTTCGCCTGGCTGCGCGAGGGCGGAGGGGCGCTGTACGAGAAGCTGCCGGACGATGCGAAGGCGTACGTCGCGGAAGCCGGCCGCCGGCCTTCGGCGGACGGGAAGGCCGGAGAAGCCGAGGAAGCGGTCAAAGTGCGGAACGGCTACCTGCTGATCGATCGGTCTGACGCGAACAAGTGGACGCTCGCCGCTTATATTTCGGACTTCGAATTTATGAAGCGGGGTCAATTCGTCCTTTATCTGCTCGGCGTCTTCTCGGCGACAAGCACGCTGATGACGCTGCTGCTCATGATGCCGGCCATCCTGCGCATGACGCGTCCGATCATGAGGCTGTACCACGCCATGAACAGCGTATCGAGCGGAAATCTCCAGGCTTCCGTGGACATCCGGACGGGGGACGAATTGGAGAAGCTGGGGCAGGGCTTTAACCGGATGACGGTTCAACTGCGCGGGCACCTCGAGGAATCGATCCGGTTCGAGCAGAACAAGCGAGAGATGGAGATGGAGCTGCTGCTGTCGCAGCTCAATCCTCATTTTGTGTACAACACACTGAACGCGGTTCTGTATATGGCCGAGAAGCAGGGCAATTCCGACATCGTCCGGATGGTCGGCTCGTTTATTCGGCTGCTGCAGGACGCCGGGAAAATCGGCGACGCAAGAACGCTTATCCCGCTGCGCGACGAATTGCGGCTGTTGAGAGACTACATCGAGATCCAGTCCTACCGGTACGCCGGCATGTTCGAGGTCGTCATGGAAGTGGAAGATGAAGCCTGCGAATGTCTCGTGCCCCGCCATCTGATCCAGCCCTTTATCGAGAACGCGATTTTTCACGGCATTTGTCCGAAGGACGCATTCGGTACGATTCTCCTGTCGGCCTCGCTGGAGGGCCCGAAGCTGATCGTTCGCATCGAGGACGACGGAGTCGGCATCGAACCGGAGCGGTTGGCGACGCTAGGGGAGCAAGCCGACAAGCGCAAAACCGGCGGATTGCGGCACATCGGCCTCGCCAACACGCGGCAGCGGCTTCGCCATCTGTTCGAAGGGCAGGCGGCGCTGCGCATCGACAGCAGCCCCGGCACGGGAACCGCCGTGACGATCGAGCTGCCGAAGTTGGGGAAATTTAGCGGGACAGGTGGGGTTGGTGTTTGATAGATCCCTAATGATGTGACATTTTTGAACAAATGGGGGGATTTGGTGTGAAAACCGTGACTTTGACCATTGCGATCGCCGGAGTGGGCCTGTTGCTTATTGCCCTAATCGCGGCTTCTTATCGAAAGCAAAAGAGGGGCTTGGGAAAAATACTATTTGTTGAAGCGTTATGGGAGGTGGCGGCAGGAATTTTCTAAAAGAAATAAAATAACCAGCCAGCATATAAAGGAACAAATAGTATATAAACGGACATTTTGTATCGGGGATGGAGTCGCCAATCGACCTTCGCTTTCGATAATCTGTCCGTGATGATCCAAGTGCATAAAATAACGCTAATTAGGGCTTGCTGAACGAACAAAAAATCCTTATTCCACAAGGGATTTGAGCTACTTTTGTCGAATTTATCTGCAAGGAAAACATAGAAAATTGGCAAAAAACCTTGCAGATGGAGTGAGCGAACGTGTTCGTGCCGAATCGGGATATGGCAGATCTGTTGGAAAATTTCTACTTACCCTTTGGCGGGAAGCTTAATCCTGGGAATCGCTGGGTACAGCTTGCCGCACTCATCCC
>NZ_AUCP01000060.1 GCF_000429825.1 Cohnella thermotolerans DSM 17683 | reverse complement strand
TTTCAAAATGTTCGTCTCCATATCCTAACCTTACCAAAAACAGAAATCAGGCGGAAGACATGCTCCCACCCCAAAATTTATAAATTCTATAATGTCAAAAAAGACACCGTATAGGTGTCCTTCCAGATGATCGCAACAGTCCTCGCCTGAGCCGACGCCGCATTCGATGCGCCTCACCCCTTAACCGAGCCCGCTGTAACCTGCATAAACGTCTTGTTGGCGAACAAATACACGATGAGAAGCGGGAGCATCGACAGACAGGCACCGGCCATCATCAGTTGCGTTTGCATGGCCGCGCTGTTCGTGTAACGCAGGTTGGCCAACCCGACGGTCAGCGTTTGCTGTGCCGGATTGTTCATCGTAAACACAAGCGGTAAAATATATTCATTCCAAGCCGCCCGGAAGGCAAACAAAGCGCCGACGCCGAGTCCCGGCGTTAAGAGCGGGAGTACGATTCGCCAATAGATGCCCGCGAAGCTGCAGCCGTCGATCGTGGCCGCTTCATCGAGATCGCGCGGAATGGCTTTGAAGAAGCCCAGCAGGATAAAAAATGTGGAGGCATGCGCGCTTATCAAGATCAGCACGACACCCCACAGCGATGTATGCAGGTTCAGCTTCACCATCAGCTCGAATTGCGGACGCAAGACGACAGCGCCGATGGATATGAACATGGTCGAAGCCTGGATGAACACCAACAGCCGCTTTCCCGCGAAGCTTCTTCTATCCACCGCGTACCCTGCCATGGAAGCGACCAGCAAGGTCCCTACAGTCGAAGCGGCGCTGACAAACAAGCTGTTCCATGTATACACGGAGAAATTCGCTTGTTTCCAAGCCTCCGCATAGTTCGTAAAATGCCACTGACGAGGCAGCAATGTCGCTCCGGAAGCCAGTTCCATATTGCTCTTGAACGAGCCGAGAACCGTCATCACAACCGGGAACAGCGTAAACACCGCCATGGCCAGCAGGAAACACCAAAGAACGAAGCCGGCCAGCGAACGATAGAATTTGCGTTTGAAAGCAAGCCTTTGATCTTCTCGTAAAGCAACCGAGCTTTGCATCCGTTTTCACCGCCTAGTAAATCTTGTTCATTCTCCTGGATATCACAAAATAGAAGCACGTAATGAGCCCCACGATGATCGCCGTCGCAAAGCCTACAGCACTGCCATAGCCGATCTCCTGAATGAATACCGACCCTGTCGATACCGGGAACAACAGCTTATAGACATAGAGAAACATAACATCCGTCTTGCCGATCGGACCGCCTTCCGTCAATACCATGATGCTTTCATAGCCTTTGAGCGAGACCGTAATGGCAAGCAGAATAATCATTTGCATAACCGGACCGAGCAGCGGCACCGTCACGTACCAGAATTTTTGCGCCGCATTCGCTCCGTCGATCGAGGCGCTCTCGTACAAATCCTCCGGAATGCTTTGCAAGCCCGCCAGGAATAACAACATATAATTTCCGATGGCTCCCCAGATCGCCACGATAATGACCGTCAACATGGCGTACTTTGGCCCTAGCCATTCCACGCTGCCAGAGAGGAGGCCGAACTTCTGCAGGAACTGATTCAACAAGCCATTATACGAATTGAAAATGATAAAAAATACGACGGAGATCACCGCTGTGCTGATGACAGTCGGCATGAAGTAAATGGCGCGAAGCAGGTTGCGTCCTGGAATCTTTCGATTCAAGATGACGGCAAGCACGAGGGAAAGCGGGATCGTAATCGCGATTTTCCCGCCGGCGTAGATCAGCGTATTCCCGACTGCATTCCAGAATAGATCGTCGCGCCACAATCGCCCGAAATTCGCCAAGCCGACAAACAGCTTCTCGCCGTATCCTTTATAATCATAGAACATGTAATGGATGGCCCAGAGGATCGGATAAATTCCGAGGACCATCGTCAGAATAAAACTGGGAAATGCGAACGCATAAGGTTCGAGAAATTTCCGCTTGCCCAATATCCTCACCCCGCTTAAAAAAGACGGGGCCGTTGAACAGCCCCTTCTCCGTATTACTTCGCCAGCATCGTACCCTGCAATTTCATCGGATCAAAGTCCGGATCCGGCGTTACCTTGACTTCGCCGGACGCAATCGCCTTCTCCAGCGCGCTGTTGTACCGATTGTTCAGATCGTTCACAATCTCATCCAGGTTGCCCCCGCTCAAAATGTATTTCAAGAAGGCGTCGCCATAATTCAATCCTTCGACTGTGACGGCAGGCGGAAGCGGCCAGAGGGCGTCGTATTTAGAGATCAGGAATCCTTCTACGCCGTTCAATTCCGGGCTTTTCGCTTTGGCGGCGATAGCCGGAACAGCCGACAACCCCAATCCTTTCTCATGGTACGCTTGAAGCGTCTCGTCACTGTACATATAGCTCAGAAATTTCCAGGCTTCGTCTTTGTGCTTTGATTGGCTGGATATGGCCAGCCATTGACCGGAGTTCGCAAATCCCGATGCGCCTTTAATTTCACCCGTAATCGTTGGCGCGAGCGCTGCCGCCCATTTGATCTTCGCCGGGAATTGGCTGCTGTAGACGCCGGGCTCAGCGGAGTAAGACAGATACATCCCGATTTTCCCTTCGGCGAATTGCGCGCGCAGCGGATCGATATCCAGCGATTCCACACCGGGAAGCATGCTTCCGTCGTCTTTCATTTGTTTGAACGCCTCAATGACCGCTTTATAGGGGGTGAAGTCAAATTTTCCCATACGTTCGTCAAAACCGAAGCCGTCGTAACCGCTTAATTGCAAGATTTCCCGGGCGGAACGGTCCAGCGCGCTCTTCGGGCTCTTGAAATTCAAGGCGAATCCGTATTGTCCGTTGGCTTTGCCCACATCCGTTATTTTCTTGGCGTCCGCAACAAGCTCGGCCAGCGATGTCGGCGGTTTTTCGATGCCCGCTTTTTCGAACAATTCCTGATTGTATACAAGCCTCAGCGTATAACCGAAATTAGGCAAACTGTAGATCTTGCCGTCAAACCGATTGACTTGGTCTTGGAATGTCGGTCCGAATTTCTGCTTCATCTCATCCGTTAGATAAGGGTCCAGCGGCTCCAAATAGTTTTTCTTCATAAAAGGAATCATCGTATCCTGGTTCGGGCGAAGAATGTCCGGAGACTGTTCGCTCGCGAACGCGATATCGACCGATTGGGCGTAGTTCTCCGCCATCGATTTCACTTCTACCTGAATATTGTCCTGATTGGTTGCGTTATACCGATCTACGGTCTCCTGAATGAACTCCACGTCATGGCGGTCGAACGTCCAGTATGTCAGCTTCGTCTTTTTGCCTGATGACGCTGCCGACTTGTCCTGGCCATTCTCCTTTTGTTTTTCTGACGAAACGGGCGAGGAACCGCTTTCATTTTTCTGCTCGTTGGACTTGTCCGAAGAGCATGCTGAAAGTACGAAGATCAGAAGCGCAGACAGCCATAACACCGCCATCGATCTCTTCATTTGCAATCCTCCCTATTGAATGTACGCATTTGTAGCGGCTACAAGGTTATTGTAGGGAAAAGATGAACCGGGGAGAGAGTGACAATCCTAATCAACAGGGGGATTATTTACCGTTCTTTCGCATACTGCGATTTAAATTCGGATGGCGTCATGCCGGTGTACTTCTTAAACAATTGGCTAAAATACCGGCGATCCTCATAGCCGACATCCCCGGATATTTCCTGCACCTGCCTGCCTTCGAGCAGCATTCGTTTCGCCGCCTCCAATCGCTCTTGCGTCAGAAATTGGACAAAGGTAACTCCCATCACCTTCTTGAACAAATTCGCGAAATAGTTGGGGCTCAGATGGACATGCCGCGCGCAATCCTGAAGCGTCAGATCCGTGTGCAGGGCGCTGCGGATGTATCGGACGGCCTCATTGATCGCGCGCTCTGTTTCCGATTGGCGGCGATTCTCGATCAGCTTGCAGCCTTGCTTGCAGATGTCCAACATCTGCTGCTGCAGTGCGTTTAAAGAAACGGTCGCCCCCCATCCCGTAAACAGAGAGGCATTTTCCAAATTCCGCAATTCCTCATAGGGCACGTTCTCCAGCAGAATGCGCAGGATGAAAGACGTGATTTCGTTATAAACACTGATCAAATAGGCCGGCTCGGGCAAGGGAACGCAAGATGACAGCTCTTCGAAAATGGCTTCCAACGCTTGAACGGCTCTCGCGCTGTTCCCGGAAAGCAGAGACATCCCGAGCTCCTGCTCGAGCCCCTTGGAATAACGCGGCAATAATCCGCCCCTGCCGGCCACATCCTCATAGCTTAACACGGTATTGCCGCCGGTATAGAATTGATAAGACAAGGCTTTGCTCGCCTCTTGGTACGCGTTGGGCAGTTTGGTCACATCATTCGCCGTTCTTCCTTGTCCGATCGACACGGTGAACTTCGTATATTGGGCGACATGATTACAGATCGCCTCCGCCAGCCCTCCCACATCAACAGCCGCAGGAGCATGGCAGACCGCGACGAACCGGCTCATCGTTTCGCGGAATACAACACCTTGCGTGCGGGCCGCCACCGTCTCCTCCACGATATTCTGGAGCGAGAAGCGTACCAGCTCCACCTCTTCCATCTGCAGCGAGTGACTTTGCTTGGCGAATTGGTCAATTTCGATCACCAGCACCGCCAAATCATTTTGCGGCAAATCGATCTGCAGAAATTCCCATCTTCTCTGAACATTGGCGAGGTCCGTAGGGTGATGCAGCAGCAGGTTCAAAAACTCCTGCCGCAGAATCGGCATGCTCTCCCGAACCTTCCGTCTGATCTCCGATAGCGCCGCCTCTTCCTGCCGCTCGGCGAGCACCCTCTCCTTCGCTTTCACCACAATTTCCACGATCTGCTTAATCGAATGCGGCTTCGTCAAGTAATCGAACGCCCCCAGTCGTACGGCTTGCTGTGCATAGTTAAAGTCCGTATATCCGCTGAAGAAGATGACTTTGGGCGTCAGACCTTCTTGCTTCAACTGGGTAAGCATCTCGATTCCATCCATGTTCGGCATGCGAATATCGGTCAGCACGATGTCGGGCCGCAGCTGCCGGATCATGCTCAGACCTTCCTCGCCATCCAACGCGGTTCCTACCACCCGAATGCCATGATCGTGCCACTGGGTCATGGCCGCGATCCCTTCAACCACGCTGGCGATGTCATCAATCACGCAAAGTGTCGTCAATTGTTCCATCTCTACGCCCCCTGTAACGGAATACGCAGCGAGACCGTCGTTCGGACATTCGGTTCGCTCGTGATCGTCATCTCGGCTTGATCGCCGTAGTAAAGCCGTAATCTGTCGTGAATGTTGTAAAGCGCATAGCTGCTCCTGCCGCCCGGCGGATAACGGACGACGGTGTCCATGACCCGTTGCGCATCCATCCCCTGGCCGTTATCCGTTACGGTTAGATGCATGTCCTGCTCCGATTGGGAGATGCTGATGCGGATGAGGCCTCCTTGGCGAATGTTCTTGAAGCCATGCAAGATAGAGTTCTCCACAAGCGGCTGCAGCAAGACCTTCAAGACCGGTTGCCGGTATAACGATTCGTCCGCCACCTCGATCTCATATTCAAACTTTCCGACGTAACAGCGCTGCTGAATCGTCATATATTGCTTCACATGGGAGATTTCTTTCTCCAGCGTCGTAATGGCATTCCCGTCGTTCAAACCCAATTGGAACATTCGGGACAGCGCCAACACCATCTCGCCGACATCCTCGTTGTGCCCCAATTCGCATTTGAAGTAAATCGTATTTAACGTGTTGTATAGAAAATGAGGGGAAATATGAGCTTGCAGCGCTTTGACCTCCGCCGTTCGTTTCTCTCGCTCGGCTTCTTTAATCGTTGCGATGAGATTATTGATCTCTTCCAGCATCATATTGAACCTGATGCCCACACGGCTGAACTCATCCGCATGCTCGCTTTCAAACCGGACGGACAAATCGTTAGCCTCAACTTTATGCATGAGCGTCGTTAATTTGTTAATCGGTTTCATGAGAAAAACCATGAGCATCTTAGAGAGGATCGACGCGATAAAGATACACACCGCCGCTACTCCAATCACGATCCATTGAATGCGATCCATCTGTTTGAACAGCTCCGATTTCTTCTGGATGCTCGTTACGAACCAGCCGAATCGATTCTCGAGCTTAGCGGTATTTACGATATAGTCGTCCTCGTCGAGCGTATATTGAAAGTGGGCTTCCTCCCCGTTCAACTGCGACCAGAATCCGTCTTCGTTCCGGAGCGCTCCCCATATCCCGCCATCCGAACGAAGCACTTCTTGACCGTCCGCCGTCAGCAGCAACAGTTCTTCCCCGTCCTCGGTCAAATTCGTATTTAACGATTCCTTCATGCTCTCCTCGCTAATATTGACCAAGATGTAGACATCCTTCACCAGAAAATCCGTGATCGGTTCCATCGCAAGCGAGATCACCCGTTCATGATTGGCGAAGAACGGGTCCTGATGTCCGATGGTCCACAGCAAACCCTTCTCGGATTTCAATCTTCGATGAATGTCCGAACCGATAAACGGCACGGATGCATTCCGAACATACCCGGTGTTGTAAAATTCCCCGATCGGCGTAGAGACGAGAATCGCTTGCGTCATCGGCTCGCTAAGCTTGATCTGCGCGAACAAGGGCTGCAGCGACGACAAGTGCGCGGCATATCTTGAATCGTCGTGCATGGAGACATCTTTCATCAAATTTTTGAAGGCGTCGCTGATCATCAGGGTCATGACGGATACCGTGATTTGCCTCAAATTGTTGTCCAGCATCTGCTTCGACTTATGAATGCTGATCTGATTGGACGACACCGCGTTTCTCTCCACGATATCGGCGGCGATCCAATACGATCCCGCTCCCGTAATGGAGATGGCCACCGTGATCAGCACGATCAAAGCGATGCGGATTCGCATCCGAAACGTAGGCCGGTAGGTGAACTTTAGCATGCATGCGCCTCGCCTTCATCCTTCATCCGTTGCAACAACTGACCTCGAAACGGCAATCCGCTTCATCCTGCAGAACAATTCGACGTTTCTCGTCATCCTCCTTTATCCGCTAATCGGTTTAAATGGCTAAAGATTAACCACAGCAAATAAGCGTATAGGTACAGCAAAAAAGACACCTTGCTTGGTGTCTTCGCAATTGGAATATTATAGTTTCCTAATTTTCCATTTCTTTAAAAACGATCTTTCTTTACTGACAATCCGATCGGGTACGCTATGCGTTCGCTTGTCGTACATCGCTTGCTGCTGGCGATAGAGCTCTTGAATGACCAGCAGCTCCTTGTACATGCGACGCGGCAGTTGCGTCAGGCCGCCCGTCGTCTCGGCGAGTTCGGCGATGATGCGCAGATCACGGGAGACGAACCGCAACCACTTCTTGCAGTCTGTACCACTCGTTCTTTGGGTGCTAGGAATGAATCGGGATAAAGCTCCATAAAAATAAGCCGACCTTATGTGGTCGACTTTAATTGTTAAAGAAGCTATCTTCCGCTGGCCAATTGTATCTCATTGCATCTTGTTTTTGACTCCCGTCTCCCCTCTCTCCGACTGGCCGGCACGAGCCCAAGCATACGACAGCAGAATCAGCGTCAAACCTTGCCCGTATAGTGTCGGATAGCACGGAATCTCGTTGTAAGCCGCAATGCTCGGCATGACGGGCGTACCGCCGGACACGCCGGTTACCGTTCCGTCGGGCGCGACCTGCGCCAGCACGCCGTTCAGCGTTTTTTGCGCGGCATCGAGATAGGAATCGTCCAGCCAGCCGATTGCGTTGCCGGCGAACCACCCGGCCGCAATTCCGGCGCTGCCCGATGTCTCCGGATAAAAATGAGGATGATCCGCAACCGTCGGCCACAGGCCGTTCTCTCCCTGATACCCGCGCAATGCTTCCGCCAGCCGTTGATAACGATGAACGATGTCGCCGGGAATTTCCATCATCCCGGCAATTTCTCCGGCGATCCATGGTGCGGCCAGTACGACCCATGCGTTGGCCCGCGTCCAATAGGCGGACGACATATGATCCCCGCTGCCGCAGTTCCAGCCATGGAACAGCAGTCCGGTATCCGGATCCTGCAGCAATTGCAGATGGATGCGCAGTTGAAACGCCGCTTCCTCGGCGTATCTCCTGTCACCCGTAAGCCTCGCAAGCCTCGCTAGAAAGAGCACGGCCATGAACACCGTATCCGCCCATACCTGCTCCGGAAACAGCACATCTTCCGTAACCGTGTGCTCGAACGCCATTTCGCGCGTGCGCGGCGCCTCCTTCACCATCCAATCGCCGATCCTTCTCGCGGTCTCCAGGTACCACGCATCGCCGGTGCGACGATAAAGCTCCGGAAAGACGGCATACGGCGCCATGGCATTGATCGTTTTCGACTCTCCGGCCTTATGTTTGTTGCGATCGATCCATCCGCGCAAATCATCAATCGCGGAGGACTTCTCCCCCAGCTCGGTATACGCGAGGATCGAGATTAACCCGACTCCGGGCACCCAATCCCATTCCTCCAGATTCATCCCCCAATCCTTGGTAGGCATATCCGTCATTCGCCGATACACACGATCGGCCGTTTCAGCCAATCGGCTGCGTTCCATCAGGTCGTTCGCCATGCGGTTTCTCCTTCTCTTATAAAGTCTGCGGCTTTCTCGGCAAGATCAGGGTCAATGGCGGCCTTTCCCCCAAATCCCCCGTTGCCCTGACCCGCTCCGAATCGTGCTCGACCACCGCCTCGAACCGCGAGGCCTTCTCTCCCAATGCCATCGAGAACAGGAAGACGGCTTCGCGCATGGAACGGAAATCGATCGTTTTCTTGTCGCCGGAATAAATGACCAGATCGGCAAAACAAACCTCATCCTTCCTCCCGATCTCCCATTCCCATCGCTCTCTATCCGTCCCGTCGTCAAATGCGGCGAACAAAGTGGCGACCTGTACGTTCAGCCCGTCCAGCGCAAATGCGGCCCGGTCCCCGGCCGATACGGCGTTCACGTTGTTCAGATTGCCCCCGATTTCAAGCCGCAAGCGGATATCGGACGCTTCCACCGTTCCGTCGATTCGATCCAGCGCGGGATGCGTATCTCCCCCGTTCGTCAGAAAAGAAACGCCGAACAGAACCTGCTCCCTGTACTGCGCAGCGGTAAAAACAGCCGAACAGAAATCATAGCCGTCATGCAGCGCGCGAAGGCGCATATAGGTCGTCCCGCCGCCGTTGCGGACATAAGCCAGCAGACAAGTCGCTTGATTCCACATGATTTCTCTGCTGAAGGTGCCCAGCGCGTAATCGGAGGTCATGAACGTGGTCGCCCATTTCTTCTCTTCGCCTGATTCATCACGGAAATAACACTGGGTGAGCGACTTTTCCATCCGTCCGGTAAAGCAGCGGAGGTAGGAAGACGGGCATCGGACGCCGCTTTTGAACCATTCTCCCTCATACGGCAGCCGATCCCACGGAAAATAAAGCAATTGCCCGTCGGTGGCCACCTGCAAAAAGGCTTTGGTTCGATCGGACAGCATCGTGCTGTAGCTGCGGCTGTGCGGACCGACCCACTGCTTCGTTCCCGCATGGAAATGATCCGCGATCATTTTCCATGCCCTATCGAGCAGTTCGTCGCACCATGCCTTGGCTTGTTCGTTCCTGGTTTCGGTCTTTAATTTGGACAGCTCCAATACGGCGACAATCGTATAAGTCGGACTGTTGTATTCCTGGAACGAACCCAATTTTCTCGTGAATTCGACAATGCCGTTCAGCCTGTTCAGGCCGTATCGCTCGTAATCGCGCCGTCCGTACAGTTCGCCTGCGAGGAGCGTGACGAACGCCCCCATGACGGCAATATTCGTATAATGAGGCCCGACATTCCGCTTCATAATGGCGTCGCAAGCGCAGAATACCGATTGTCGGACCGACTGCCGCAGCGCTTCCGGGAACCGGCGGCCGTGCCTAAGCGCAGCCAGGACCAGATTCTTCCCGATGAAATCCGCCCAATTCCAATCCGGCGGCGACATCCGCGACAGCGGCTCCTCGTAGAACCACGGCCAGATGCCGAACGTAGCTTGATCCGGATTCGTGTCCTGCAAGGAAACGATCGTCTCCAGGATGTCGAACGCTCTTCGCTCGTACTCCGGAAGCTCCGTATCGAGCAGTGCCAGCGCATATTGGACGGTTTCGCGGGTGGGGTGCACGGTCTCGACCTGTCGGAGCGTCGTATGGTATCCCGGACTCTTGAAAGGCGTTGCCAGCATGCGAATCTCACGGTTATACATGCCGTCCATAGCCTGTACGGCTTGCAGCAGCATGTCCGAATCGCTCATCCGGTTCAAATCCGCAGTCTCCCTTCGATGCATTTTACGTTAAGATACAGATAAACTATCACCGCCCGATGCAGGTTAAAACCGCTTCTTTTTGTTCCCTTGCGCCTTTTTTATTCTCTAGCAGCCTTTATCTTTTGCGATCGCACACCATTTTTGCGGCGAAGCCACCATAAAAATCCCGGCTCGAAATCGAGCCGGGGCGGGAAGTTATTCCAAGGCGCGGGCGAGGGGGTCTTGTGGCGGAATGAACCTATCCGGACCGCCCGTCAGCGTCGCCGTCCCCCAGTATCCGCGATTGCTGGCATTGCCGTCCATCCCGTTCCACAGCCACTGCCGGATCCGCCTTACGCCGTCCTCGCTGTCGTCGAAGCCGAAGTCGAACAGCAGGCTTTTCCCTTCCTCAGGCGTCAGGCTCAAGGCTTCCCACGGAATGCTTGCTTCCAGTGAATAGCCGCCGCCGTCGTCATGCTTGCGAACAACCATAGAAATGGGAGATTGCTGGGAAGTATTGAACCACCGCCAATAATAGGACCCGTCATCCGCTCCCGCGCTTAGGATCAACTGCCGGTCGGAGACGAGCAGACCCTGGCGGACATCAAGCTGATCCGGCCCGACGAACAGCTCGACCCCGTCTCCCTTCCACACATTGCTGTCGCGAAACGGATTTTTCATGGGCGTAGGATCCGTCACATCGGCGAACACGTACAGATTCGACTGATCCCAAGCGAAATCATAGCCGGCTTGCATGTCGGAACCGCCGGTTCCGACCACCAGGTCTCCATATTTTAGCCGCACTTGATGCGAAGAATCGTATCCTTCGTCGCGAATGCCGTCGATCAGCATCGGACTGGACGTATAGGCGATATCGATAGTGCGGTTGGCCGGACGCTCGACTTCTCCGAAGTCGTATTGGAAGGGCTCGCGATTGCCGAGAAGGACGTCGTATATCTCGTCGTTGCTCTGTTTTACGCCTTGCAGGAACTGCTTATAAGGACGGTCGGCCACATTGATCAGCCCGGTGTTGTACCGTTCTCCGGTCGTTCCTTCCCACCAGCGTCCGGCGGCCGGCTGATCGACGTAATTGAACCAATGCGTGCCGACCACGTATCCGAGCGAAGCGGCCAGTTCCACGTAATTCCGGTAGCGAAGCTGCCGCTCGTCCTGCGTCTCCACCGGGATTACGCCGGAATTCAGTCCCTGCTCCGCCGTGCCGTAGTTGAACTCGGTAATCATAATCGGCTTTCCGCCGGATTTGTCGTGAATAGCCTGCAGCTGGCTGACGCTCAGATTTTTCGAATAATAGTTATAGCTGATGACATCGAGGTATTTGCCCGCGGCCTCCGAGAGAATATCGCGAATTCTGGCGTTCTGAACCGTATTTTTCAACCAGCGGTCGCCCAGCAGCAGATGATTCGGATCGTATTTGCGGAAAATCGTTGCGATCGTGCCGTACAGCGTATCCGCATACACGCTGACGAACGAGTAAAGATCGTCTTGCGCCTGCTGCGTTTTCACGGGCAATGCGGCCTCATACATCTCGTCGAAGCTCGCGAACGACGTTCCCCAAGCGCTGTTGAACGCGGAGATGTCTCCGTTATACCATTCGCTCAGCAGATCGACCAGCTTGCGCTTGGACGCGACCTTGCTCGCTTTCGCTTGCGGAATGACCGTCAATATGTTCTGGTATTGAATTTCGTTGTCTATAAAATAACCGATAAGCGTGGGATCGTCACGATTGGCCGGCAATTTCGCGGCGAACGCTTCGTCGATCTTCTGCTCGGCTCCGTCCGCGAAAATATCGAAGTAATGCATGCCGTCCACCTGGGCCCAATCCATGCTCGAGGTCGGCAGCATGTTCACATGCGGCATGCCGTATTCGGCGGCGTAGTTGCCGGACCAGGACCCGACCGTATTGAAGCCCCACTTTTGAATCCGATCCATGCCTTGCTTGACAAACTGCCCGTCATCGTACGGGGCGCCGAATTTCCGGATACGGTTCGCAATATAGTAAGAGAAATCCGTACTGCTCGCGCGGAAAGCCGAGGCAAACTCCCCGCTCTGCGGCGGAATCCATTCGAACTGATTCTTCCTTCCGCTGGTTTGGACATAAGTCTCATTGGTCGTAATCCCGTTCACGCCGAGACTGTAGAAGACATTTCCGTCCGGCGTAACCATGACCGTCCGGCCGTTGTTGGTTTGCTGTATGCTAAAGAAGCCGGTAGCGGTCAATCCGTACGGCTGAGCGCTGTCCTTCAGGCCCCCGTATGCGTCACGATCGCTTGGAACCTGCAAGCTGTCATAGTAGCTCTGATCATCCGCCGCATCTTGCGTCAGCTGCGCGTCATCCGTCACTTTCTCGGGAAAATCCGCTTTGATGACCTGACCGTACCGGTCGATCTGCCAATCGGACTTGGAAGGGTAGTAGAGCGTTTGGACAAAGCTGGGAGAAAGACCTTCTTTCTGCGCGTACGTGTCGATCGCCACACCCGTAGTAAGGATGATTGGCGCTTGGTACAATTGATACGCGGTATCCGTATTTCTCTTGTAATAGATGGCTGCTCCCGGCGTAGCGGTGGACAAGACAAGCGTTTGCGATCCGTCAATGACCGTTTCCGACGGAGGGTTGGGTTCCACAGACGCCGTGTTGAGATTGAGGATGACCTTGGATATTTGCGGGGTCCAATACTTCACATCGCCTAACAGCTGTATTTTCAAATACCGCGTTCCCGCCGGCAGACCGAAGGCCTCATAGACATACATCTGCCAGCTTGCCACCGACGGGCCCGACGTATAAATCTTCGGCGTCACCGGCGTATAATCGACGCCGTCCGCGGATCCGTAAAACCGGACATCGATCACCGGAGTGCCGGTCCAGAAATAAGCGGGAACGGTGAACGAGGTGATGTCATAATCCGTTTTATAGACCAATGATCCCGTGTCCGTGCTGTTGCGGGTGATTCGCTTCAGATCGCCCCCCATATTCTGAGCGTTGGACGAGTCCAGTACGAGATTTGCGGTATGACTGTAGATGGAATTGAAATTATCCAGATCATCGACAAGCCCTTCGCTTGTATCCGCTTTCACCACCCCTGAAAAAGAAGGAAGCGACAGCAGCAGGACGAGCAGCCAGACCATCAGACGTACGACCGGTTTATTGGAGAACATTATTTTTCCTCCCTTATCCGTCTAAGGATTTACAGTGCGCGGTCCTCTCTCTCTTCCTCTTTGTCCCATTCCCGCTCCCGATATTCGCTCGGGGTCAGGCCGGTTATCTTTTTAAAGATGCGGGTGAAGCTGTTGACGTTGTTGTATCCTACCGATTCGGCAATGTCGCGGATTTTCCCGTTGCCGCGGGCAAGCATCTCTTTGGCTTTGCCGATCCGGATCTCCATCAGGTAATCGATAAAGTTGCCGCCGGTGTAGTCTTTAAACATTTTGCTCAGGTGGGAGACGCTGATATGAAATTGGGATGATAGATAACTCAGGGACATTTCATGGCTCATGTAATTTTTCTGGATATAGCGCAGGATTTTTTCGATCGCTTCGTTTTTCTCCCGATTGTGTCGCCGAGTTCGGATTCGATCGATAAAATCGGCCAAGATACCGGTGACAAAATCCGCGATCTGCTCCAGGCTTTCATATTGCTCCAGCGTTTCATTGACTTTCTGCGCGGGGGCCAGGTCCTCTCGCGGCACCCCGATGTCGCTTGCCACAACAGCCGCTTTCATAAGCAGCTGCACGACAAGCTGCTTGATGATATCGGGCCGCACATTGGAGGAGGCCAGCGAATCGAACCATTCCCGCACCTGCTGGCGCAGCTTCTCTTCATCGAGAACTTTGATGGAGTCGATCATGTTGTCGGTAAACGCGAACAAACGATGAAACTCTTCCGCGCTGTAATCGGGAATATCGTCGGCGGTAATAATCGCGTTGGGTCCCATGACCAGCTTATACTTCAGCGCTTCCATCGATTGCTTGTGGGACAGATGAATGTCCTCCATCCGATAAACCTCCGGGCCGATTCCGATCGTCACCGTCTTTTTGAAATGCCCCTGAATGTAATTTTTCAGCATATCGGCTACGGCCATGGCGTACAGCGAATGCTCTCCGGAATCATCGTCTTCGAAACTGAGAATAATGGCGCATTGGCCGTCCTCCCATTCGATGGCCGCACCTTTGCTTTCCGCATTGATCAGTTCTTCCGCGACGTTGCATAAGGCGTAAGCGTAAAGATGCAAATCCCGGCTTGACGCGATTTCCGATTTTCGGTCGAACTCCACGCTCATGACGATAAAACGGTTCCGATACAGCTGCACGCCGACCATCTCCATATACTGCGAGACAGACCGGTTATTTGCGTGATAATCGGTTAAGAGCTCCATCAGAAGCCGCCATTTCATGATCGGTTTGCTTACCTTGATCTGCATCTGCAGCCTTTCGCTGTCCGACAAAATATGCTGCACCATGTTCTCGAAATTGGTAAACTCGTTGCCCGTATCCCAGTCGGATAAGGCATACAGAGGATGGGCTTTCATCTTCTTGGACAGGTTGGCGATCAACCGATTCAGCGGTTTGAACGTCCACCGGCCGACCAATACGGTCATGAGGCCGGCTACTGCAAACAGAATCACGGCAATGACCATCAAGGCGTTCCTGACCGTGATGAGCGGCTGGTCCAATTGGACGTCGGGCACGATATTGACGATTTTCCAGCCGGTATAAGCCGATGTCACATAAAACACCGAACTCGGCACATGCTCGAACGTCGCTTGAAAATGCCCTTCACGCTCGCCTTGCAGAACCTTCGCCATAATGTCCGATTGATGCATATCCTGTCCGACCAACTTTTTATCCGCGCTCGATACGACATGTCCGTTCGGATCCAGGAGATAGAGACTGCCCAGGCTTCGATTATTGGCATCCGTCAGCAAACGATAAAGCGCATCTTCCTTGATGTTGATCGCCACCGCCCCGCGCCGGTAACCCGGCGAATGAATAAGCGGATAGGAGCGGACGAGGGTCACAACGTTCCGGTAGATCGGAAAATTCGATTCGTTGAGCAACAGCTTCCGTGTCGGCAGCCAACTCGAATAACCGTCAAACTTCTCGAACGGACGGATCCAATCATCATCCTCCGTGATATGCCCGTCGTTCAACGGGCTTCCCGAGAAGAGCCGCTTCCGGACGTACGAATACAAATCGACGGAATACACGTATTCGCCGGCGTTGACGAAGCGGGCGAAGTAATTGTTGAGCCGGTAGGTATTGTCGAGGCTCTCCTGGTCGTTCAAATTATCATCGAAAAACCTCTTGACATCCTCGTTCCCGAGAATATCGATCGACTCTTTGTTGATCTCCTGAAGAACGAGCTCCATCTTGTTGTCGATCTGACTGAGCAGCGCCATATGGGTGCTCGTCGACTCGTATTTCAGCCGGTTGGTCGCCACTCGATACGATAAAAAGGAGATCATGGAAACGACGAGGAACAGGAGCAATAACAGCACGATCACGGTTTTTTTTGTCGATTGATTCCGCAAGATGCCCATGCTCTGTTCCCCCGCTCGTTGTCCGTTTCGTTAGAAATTCGCCTTATTCTTCTCGTACCATTCCTGCGCCAATTGTTCGGCTTGGTCGCCGCCTAAGCGCTTCCATTCTTTGCGGATATCCGCGAGAGCTTCTTCCGCCGTATAATCCTTGCGGGTAACGGTCTTCGCACGGATATCAAGAACGGTCTTCAGGAACGACGACTTCAGTTCGTTAATCTCGGTAATGTTCGGCTGATACGGAATATCGCGCCGGAATTTGTTTTTCAAAGCGATTTGAAGCGAATCGGCCTCCAGCTTTGCCAACTGCTGGGACAGCGGATCCTGCGCCGCTTTGACAATCAGGTCTTCCGGTTTTTCCTCCGCCGGTTTGAGCACCGCGTATTCGTTCGCGTATTTCACTTCTTTCGCGAATTTATCCGCATCCAGTTGCTGCGGCACGCCGTTCACCAGTTTATAATGAACACCCTCCTGGCCGTTGGTCAGCGTAAACCAGCCTTTATCCATCAACCAGTCCAAATATTCCATGGCGGCTTTCGGATTCTTCATATCTTTGTTGAAGGTTACATAAATGTAAGCGGGAGTTTCCTGATACAGGCCGAACTTCCCGTATTTCGTCGCTACCGGCTCAAGCGGTACGGGCTTCGCATTCGGATCGTTCGTCAGCAAATCCCGGTTCAGGCTGGTCGTCATATTTCCCCATTGGCCGAGCAGGATGCCGGCCTTGCCCGTGGTCCAAAGCTGCTTTGCGCGGGAATTGTCGTTGTCCGTAAAATATTCTTTGTCGGCCAATCCCTGCTCATAGATCGTTTTCTCGGCAGCCAGCGCATCGCCGAAGTTGTCCAGCGTGGGGCCGAATTTCATTTGGCCGTCTTGCAGATACCAATCGTAATAGTCGGTGCCGAACAGCGCGGCATACACATCGTTCGTCGTATAGCCGACAATGGGCACGGTATCCGCTTTCCCGTTGCCGTCCGGATCCCCGTCCTTGAACGCCTGGGCGACCGCGATTAATTCCTCGATGGTCGTCGGCGTCTTCAGCTTCAGCTTGTCGAGCCAGTCCTGCCGGATCCAGATGCCATGATTGGCGATGCTGCTGATGGTCCGGCGTGTCGTCATTGCATAGATCTTGCCGTCGAATGTAATATACGGCTTCAAATCCGGGTTTTCCTGCAGGTATTTTTTGTAAGTCGTGCTGTATTTATCGATGTAGTCGTCCAACGGCTGAATAACGCCCTGCGACACCAGGTTTCCGATGTAATTGCGGTCGTATTCCCAGATCAAGTCGGGAGCCTGATTGGATGCGATCAGCACGTTCAGCTTATCCTGCGCCTGGTTGCGCGGCACGGGCACAACGGTTAGATTGATGCCGGACTGCTCGCGAATCCACTTCACCCAACGGTTATCCTCGTACGTTCCCTCATCGCTCGACACTTGCCCCCGGTCGAACATGGAAATGCTTACATCTTTGGGCAAGCTGTCGTACTTGTCCTGGCTGCCGGCTGCCGTCGCTGCAGGGCTTCCGCTGTCCGTAGCCGCGCCGCCGTTAGCCGACGTGCTTCCTTTTGAGCACCCGGAGAACAATAGGGCTGCGGACAGACTCAAAGGCACAAGCGCAGCTGTCCATTTTTTGAAATTCCTGTTCATTTGACTCCTCCTCATTTTTTTACCTTAAATCATCTGGCAATCTATCACAAGGCCGCGAGGCTCTTATGACATCAACCCTTCACCGAGCCCATCAGGACTCCTTTGACAAAATGCTTCTGCAAGAACGGATACACGCACAGAATCGGCAAAACTGCGATCACGATCGATGCGGCACGAATCCCTTCCGGTGTGATCGTCGTTTGCAAGGCGCCTTCCCCATTCGTCGTCCGGAGCAGCTCCGAGCTTACGTTCTGCAGCATTTGGTACAGCTTGACCGTAAGGGACAGCTTGTCGGTGCTTTTGATGTAGATCAGAACATTAAAATAATTGTTCCACCATCCCACGGCGTAGAAGAGGGTCAAAGCCGCAATGACGGGCATGGAGATCGGCAGAATGATTCTCCACAGGATCATCCAATCCTTGGCGCCGTCGATGGCTGCGGATTCCTCCAGCTCTTCCGGCAGCCCCTCGAAGAACGATTTCATGACAAACATGTTGTAAGCGCTGATAAGCGCCGGCAGCCAAAGCCCCCAGTACGAATTGACCAGACCGAGCGAACTGATCAGCAGAAAGTTCGGAATGAGCCCGCCGCCGAACAGCATCGTAAACAAAATACCCATCAGCATGACATTTCTTCCTTGAAGCCGCCGCTTCGACAACGGATACGCGGCCAGCACGGTAAACAGCATGTTGAAGGCCGTGCCGACCAAGGTGATTACCAGCGAATTTCTCATTGCCACCAGCAGTTGCCCGTCCGCAATCAAATTGCGGTAGGCGTCCAGATTGAATTCGATCGGCCATAGCGACACTTCCCCCGCATTGATGGCGCGGCTGCTGCTGAAGGACACCGCCAAGATGTTAATGAACGGAAACAACGCGGCGCACGCGAAACATCCCAACAAAAAAGTGTTCAACCAACGGAACCATCCGGATGCCTGCATCATCTCACCATAACCCCCGTTCCCCCATCGCCCGTATGAATCGGTTGACCGCCACGACCAAGATCAGGGATACGACCGATTGAAACAAGCCGAGCGCTGTCGTGTAGCTGTATTGCAGCCCGACGATCCCCCGTTTATAGACATACGTGCTGATAACTTCGGACACGCTGCCGACAGCCGAATTTTGCAGCGTATACACTTGTTCGAAACCGACATCCATCATATGGCCCATCTGCAGAACAAGCAAAATGGCGATCGTGCTGCGAATGCCTGGGAGCGTCACATGCCAGATTTGCCGCCATCTGCTCGCTCCGTCGATCGCTGCGGCTTCGTACAACTGCGGATTCACGGACGCCATCGCGGCCAAGTACAGAATCGTTCCGAATCCCGCATCCCGCCAGATGCTCGATCCGACAAAGGAGATCGGCCACCAGAACGTACTGGCCATAAAATAGATAGGCTCCACTCCGAAAAATTTCAGGACCGCATTCACGATGCCCGTGCTGGGAGACAGAACCGCGATAACGATGCTGCCAAGCACGATCCAAGACATAAAGTGCGGAATATACAAGAGATTTTGCAAAACTCGCTTGTATACTTCCGAACGAAGCTCGTTCAGCATCAGCGCCAGAACGATCGGAACGGGAAACGCAAACAACAGATTGTACAGGTTCAACAGGAGCGTATTTCTGAGAATTTGAACGAAATCGGGACTGGTGAACAGCTTCCGGAATTGCTCCAATCCGACCCAGGGACTTCCCCAAATCCCCTCGGACAACCGATAATTTTTGAAGGCCATCACTTCGCCGAACAGCGGCGCGTACTTGAACAAGATGAAATAAATCGCGACGGGAACCAGCATCAGGTACAAATATTTATCCCTGCTCCAACGCCTGCGCCACAGCGGCTTCTGGGCGTCCAGCCCTGCCGCTCCGATCGGAATGCTGGCGCGATGCCCGGCTGAAGATTCCATGAACGTTCTCCTTTCCGTGTTCTGTGCCCATTCTGCGCTGCATGATCATGCCGCTAATGTGCCGGTGAATCGAAAATAGCAGATGCGGTTCCGCAAGCAAATCCGCACTTTTTGCGAGGCCACTCCCTTGTTCGGAAAAGGCGCCACGCTTTTTTTGTGATCGGATGATTTTTTTGTTTTCCGCCTCCTTTTGGGCGTACAACAGGCGAGAGGGGTATGCTAGGCATACCCCTCTCAAGTGAATCCATCCGTCGATATTAATAAACGCGCAGTTCAATCACTTCCACGCAACGGCTTCCATTCGTTTCCTCCACCACCAATCGCAGACGGTCGGCCGCAACCGGCCGGTCCAACCGGTGAATCTGTTTGCGTCTGCGATTGTTCCGATGATGCACAAGCACTTGCCATTCGCCGCCTACATGAGCTTCCAATCGGTATTGCTTCACCAGCTCCGGAATCACCTCGAACGGGGTGAAATGATGGTGCAGATTGATGAGATCCTCATTCACGTCGTCATTGAACGTGATATGAACTTCCCGTATGAACGGCTCGGCCTCCCACGCCAATTGAATCCATTCCTCGCCGTCCGGCCTTAACGGTTCCGATACCCATAGATGCGGCCCGCCATACGGCCTTGCGTACCCGTCAACCGCTTTATCGGGAGAGAACGCTTCCGTTTCGGGCGAAATCCGAAAACAGAACGTTTGCCGTTCAAGTCCTTTCATGCTCCAGGCGATGACCGGCTGGTCCTCTTTAAGCGAGGAAAAATCCCGATTGCCTGCGGCCGGCGGCGCATATTGAAACGAAAGCACGCCGGTGACCGGCCGGGCGGAGAGGTGAAGCGATACGTGCGAATTGGCGCGAACAATCACGAATGCATTCTGTGCTTCCGCCGGGGCCCATGGCAGCGGCAAGCTTATCCATTGGCGGCTTCCTTGCGGCACGCGCTGCGTGACCGCCGCAAGCCGATTCGCCGGAACGTAATTTTCTTTTCTCCCCGTATCCCACAGTTCAACCTGCAGCGTCGTCGCTTCATCCGCGTCCACCAAGAGCTCCAACCGCTCCAGCTTCGGATCGACGGGGAACAGCAGTCCGGCATCGCGCTCCAAGCGATAGACCCGATCGGATTGCTCTACGGATAAAACCCTCATCGCGCTCGAAGCCGTAACGTGAGCTTGTCTGGCCAGATCCGCGGAATCCGCGTTAGCTATGCCGATGATGGACGCATCCTGCTTCAGCAGGAGCTGCTGGAGCTCCTCCATATATTCGGCCGCAATGACCCGGGGAGTTA
This sequence comes from Cohnella thermotolerans DSM 17683, assembly GCF_000429825.1. Lineage (GTDB taxonomy): Bacteria > Bacillota > Bacilli > Paenibacillales > Paenibacillaceae > Cohnella > Cohnella thermotolerans. The sequence continues at coordinate 21,765 of NZ_AUCP01000060.1, read as the reverse complement.
CCGCTTTGTCAACGGCCAATGCCGCACCGGTCCCGGCCGCTTCCCCCATGACGGCGCACGTCGCCATCACCCGTGTAGTGCCGAAGGCGACATGGGTCGCACTGATATCGCGTCCCGCGAACAACAGATTGCTCACATTGACGGAATACAGGGAGCGGAACGGGATATGGTAAATGCCGTCCATATGATAATGCTTGGATCCGCTCTCCGTTGCGTACATCCCTTGCGGCGGATGCAGATCGATGGACCAGCCGCCGAAGGCGATTCGATCGTGAAACGGCTTCTGAGCGACGAGGTCGTTCTGGTTCAACACATAATCTCCGATGAACCGGCGATATTCCCGCTTGCCCGGCAGCGCCCCCACCCATTCCAGCGTCATGTTGTCGGCGTCGAACCGTCCCGAATTTTTGATGAAATCCCATATGCCGTAAATGACCGACCAGAGCTCATCCCGAATCCGTTCATTCTCATGGACCGTGTCCAATTCCCCGCCCCATTCGATCCACCAGTAATGGCACCCGGAATCCCCGCTGCGGATCACCCGCTTCACGGGAATGGACGTCTGCGTAATATCTTTGGCGAAGCTCGGGGGAACATATCGGACGGGGTGCCCGGCGTCCTTGGTATAGAACAGGATCGTGCTTCCCAGCGTGATGTTGTCCGCTTCTTCGGGGGCCCACGCTTCCCCGAATTCATGCCGGGCCTCACGGCCCAGCCTGTACTTGGCCCCGGCCAGAAAGCCGATCAACCCGTCGCCTGTGCAGTCGATAAACATCGTGCTCTCGAAGCGGATCTTCCGCTCGGACCCCATCATCCATCCGGTCACCGAACGGATCTTCCGCTCCTCCTCATCTCCATAGGCCTCTACTTCATGAACATCGGTATTGAGGAACAGCCGGATGTTCGGTTCGGCCTTCACCGTCTCAAGCACGATCAGGTCCCACAAATAAGGATTGCCTTCTTTATTGCGGTACTGATTCTCCAGGAACATTTCCCCCATAATCCCGGTCTCTCTGGCATAGCGATTAACGCCATGGCCGGTTGCGCCGCACACCCATACCCGAACCTCGCTGCTGGAATTGCCCCCGAGGACGGGCCGATTGTTGATCAGAGCGACCGTGCGCCCCTGCCTCGCGGCGGCGACCGCCGCGCAAACGCCGGCAAGACCTCCGCCGATGACGGTGATATCCGTCAGCACCTCTTCGTACTTCATGCCTCTCCCACCTTTTATATGCAGATAATTTCATCGTATACCTTCTTCTTTTCTTTTTACATGCAGCGAATTATCATAATACATATATTTTATTTCATTCAGAGGGAGAGGCGTGGCCATGGAGGAAGAGGTGCTGTGGCACTATCGTCCGCAATTGATTCATCATCATGTCTGGACGCGCAAGGAGCAATTTCTTCTGGCCGAAGATCTTTACGATCAATGGGTGGCCTTCGGCGTGGAAGAAGGAAGCTTTCACTATCGGATCGGTGAACAAGAAGGCATCGGCCAATTCGGTCAGCTGATCCTGTGTCCGCCGGGAACCCCTTTTATTCGCGAAACCCTGTCCCCCCTCTCGTTTCACTTTGTTCAGTTTGCCTTTATACACACGGGGCCGGATCACGACGGATCGCCCGAAACCGATATTCCCTGGGGGGCATTGGTCTTCAACGACGTCAAACGTCTGTCCAATACGTATGCCTGTATGCGCAGAGCGGCCGAGAATGTCTCGCCGCACAGCTTCGCATGGCGCTCCCATCTGCTGCAGGATTTGTGGTTTCAATTGTGCAGCGAACGCAGCCGGCTGACGGATGACGCTACTCTGCTGATTGGCGATGATCGAATGATGAACGAAGCCGCCAGACGCATTTACGACTTGGCCTTCACCAAGCTTTCCCTACGGCAGATCGCCTCCGATTGCGGGCTGAGTCCGGTTCAATTCACCCGCCGATTTCGGCAGGCTTTTCAAATCAAGCCTTCGGACTATCTGAAATCCATCAGATTGAGAAAAGCCCTTAGCTTGCTGACGGGCACCGACCAGACCTTGGAGGAGATCGCAAGCCAGTGCGGATTTGACAACGGCTTTTACCTGAGCAGAGTTTTCTCCGAGACGTATCACGTCAGCCCTTCCCGCTATCGTAAGACACATCGGGTTTGATCCTTCGGGATGGATTCGCCAGCGGATAGATAGTCCGTTTAAGTGTCTGTGAAACGATGAAACGATTCGACATGTCTTGGTAAAAAACTCCTATATGTATGCAATTTCATAGATTATTGTCCCTATCAATAATAAAAAGTGGACTAGTTCATTTGGCTATCTACCCAGTATGAATTACCTAAAAAAATAATGAGAACGTGTCGTTTATAGGAGGATTTTGGAGTTATATTTCGAATGTATTTTATAAACTTTACTAGAAGGGGAATTAAGTTATGGCTGATATCAGGTACTGTGAGCTATGCAACCGTAACGTGGAACCAACTAAAAAATTCAACTGGCTTGTTTTCATTTTCTTGTGTGGTCTCTTCTACTTGCTTTATTATCCGTTCAAATCAAAAAGATGCCCCATTTGCGGTACTACTCGCCTGTCTGCCCCTCGACCTTTGCAGTACTAAACGAATATGGCAGATAAGCAACTCGTTCCGAGCATTTGGTTTATCATATTCTCGCATCATCCATATTGCCAATTGAATCGAACTCTTCAAATAACTATCTTTAAAAAAAAGATAGTTTTATGCACACGCTGTACAGGTCAATACAGCATGATGTTTGTTTATTTATTCATAAGCATCTATTTTCCATTTAAAGAGCCTTTTTGGCTTGCATGTCTTCTCCCATTACCAGCTACACTGGATTGGCTCACACAAACCTTGCGATGGCGTGAATCGACAACGTTAATCCGGTTGCTTACTGGAGGACTATTCGGAGTTTGGCTTGCGATCGTCTTCAAGCATATTTATATTTGGGATTCTCACTTCCTTCTTTATAGTATGTATCAATGCATTGTGTTTATAGCAGGAACATTGCTCTCCCTACTTGCTAAGAAGGGCTCCATCGATGATTATTTGCTTCCTTATGAGACCTTTATTGACGAATATCAAGCCCAAAGACAGACAAACTAATGACCGCATTCCACAAAGCCGTTCCGTTGAGGACGGCTTTGCTGTCCTTAATTCATGGGATTACGCGGATTCAATTGTCCGGCAATAAGATCCGGGTTAACGATCATGTCATGCATCAATGGTCACAATTCCCGGCTTTGGCAGCTGCGTATGAATTCTAAAGCCTGCATGACGTATTCTTGTTGCGACAGCGGTAAAATCGGGGATTGCGTGCTCGATCTGCTCCGCAACCTGCGCGCAATCGAACCCTCTGACCTCCTTGGAACAGGGTTCGACCCCTCCTTTCATGCAACAAAGCCAGCCTCATTCGGCTGGCTTTGTTCATAGTGGAGGCGAAAATAAATCTATTCGATCTCCGTTGGCTGCTGCCCGCTCAGATATTGCAGCTCATTCCCCGAATGCCGGGCGTTGGGCTGCTACATCAGTCCGAGCGCTTGCATCTCCTCCTGCGTGAACACTCGCGAACGGGTCAGAAACCGTTTACCCTCGGGCCCCTCGAGCGAGAACATTCCGCCTCTGCCGGGCACAACATCAATAATAAGCTGGGTATATTTCCAGTACTCGTATTGCGCCTTGCTCATATAAAACGGCGCACCGCCAATCTCACCCATCAGTACGTCGCTGTCTCCCACCAGAAATTCGCCGAGCGGATAACACATCGGCGAACTGCCGTCGCAACAGCCCCCGGATTGATGGAACATGACCGGGCCATGCTTCGCTCGCACTGTGAGGATGAGCTCCAGCGCGGCGTCGGTCGCCACCACCCTGGGCACGGCAGGATCCTTCTCTCGCGTGCTCATGCTCCCCGCACCTTAGAAGAAGCCAAGCGCGTTCTGACTGTAGCTGACCAGCAAGTTTTTCGTTTGCTGATAATGGGCCAGCATCATTTTATGTGTAACCGCTAGAATATAGACATCAGAAATCGCTAGATAATAATGAACACTTTACGCTCCTTCCTCCCCTAACTATCATTCATCTTAGAATAATCATCATGGGTGAGGAAGAGTATGAAGCGCTTAGAAAGGTGGCATATGTTTTTCTCCATTCATCAGATGAAAGAGAAAGGATTAAGGATCTCACAAATTGCTAGAAAACTAAATGTTTCGAGGAACACGGTGTATAAGTACTTGAGCATGAATCCAGATGAATTCAAACAATTCATGGAAGGTATGGAGACCAGGAAAAAGAAATTAGACCCCTATGAGCAGCGAATCATTCAGTGGTTGAGGGAGTACCCCGACCTCTCTGCCGCTCAAATATGGGATTGGCTAAAAGAGCACCATCCAGACATTGAAGTTGGGGAAAGTACCGTGAGAAGCTATGTCCGGATGATGCGGAAGATGTACGGGATCCCAAAGAGGGTACAGCAAAGGCAGTATGAAGCCATTCCCGATCCTCCAATGGGTGAACAAATGCAGGTGGACTTCGGGGAGACGAAAATGAAGAACCTTCAAGGGAATCTAGTCAAGTGCTGGTTCATGACGTTCGTTCTCTCCCATTCCAGGCAGAAATTCGTTCATTGGCAAGATCGGCCATTTGTAACGAAGGATGTGATCGATGCTCATGAATTAGCTTTTGCATATTATGGCGGAATGACGAAAGAAATCGTTTATGATCAGGATCATCTGCTGCTCGTCAGTGAAAATTACGGGAATCTAATCCTGACCCACGAATTTGCGGTCTATGTGCGTCATCGAGGCTTTCATGTCCACATGTGCCGAAAACAAGACCCCGAGAGCAAAGGTCGCATCGAAAATGTCGTGAAATACGTCAAACGAAATTTTGCACGCCATCGGATCTTCATCAGCGTGGATAAGTTGAATGAGGACTGCTTGGCTTGGTTAGACCGGACAGGGAATGCGCTGATCCATCATACGACCAAAAAAATACCAGCCGAAGTGTTCGCCCTTGAGAAGCAACATCTTCGCCCGGTCCCAGAAAAAATGCAAACTCCTAGTACGAGTATAACAAGGACTGTGCGGAAGGACAACACCATTTGGTATGAAGGGAGTCGGTATTCCGTTCCCCTCGGGACGTATGATGGCACCTCGAAAGAAGTTGGGATCCGGGTCAATGAGTCCACGCTTCAAATCCACGATGTGGATACCGGTGAAATCATCGCTGAACATGAACGCTCACAGAGGCGGGGCCAGCTCATCCAGAACACGAATCACCGGCGAGATCGCCAGAAGGGCATTGCTGCTTACTTTGAAAGTGTGAGGAGACAGTTTCCTGATCCTGATCTGGCTTCATCTTATCTGGAAGAGATTCGCCGGCTGCATCCGCGGTATACCCGTGATCAGCTCCAACTCATTCAAAAAACGCTGGATCAGGCATTTCAAGAATCCGTGGATCAGGCTCTCCGTTACTGTGTGGCCAACCGATTATACAGAGCCGTGGATTTTGCTGATGCCGTGAACCACTTCTCAAATTCTTGCGAAAAAACGTCATCGGATCGAAGCCATGTTACACAGCTGAGCGGAGTGGATCCGGCCAAATGGAAAGCCAAGCCTCAAATTCGTGATGTGGAGATCTACCGGCGCATTTTGAGAGGAGGCTAAACATGAACGAGACCATAACACACCTGAAACAAAGCTTAAAAACACTCAACCTCACGGAAGCGGCCCAGATCATTGATGAAAGCTTAATGGAGGCTGAAGAACACCAATGGACATGCAGTGAGTTTTTGCAACGGCTGCTCCGTTATGAATTAGTCCGACGAGAAGAAAAGCAACTCGCCAGACGTTATAAATGGGCGTCCTTCCCTGAAGTGAAGACGCTGGATGAGTTTCGTTTGGAAGAACAACCATCCATAAGCAAACGCCAATTTCAGCAACTACGGGAACTTCTATGGCTTGAGCAGAATTACAATCTCATCTTGCTCGGGCCTCCCGGGGTAGGGAAAACGCACATCGCCATCGGATTGGGCGTAGAGGCATTACATAACGGCTGCAAAGTGAGCTTCGTGCCGATGGATGGCTTAATTCACTTACTGAAGACACAAGAGATTTCCCGATCGTCCCAGCATAAGCTCCGGCGTATTCATAACTCTGATCTGGTCATATTGGATGACTTGATGTTCATGGCCATGGACCGGAATGAAGCAAATTTGTTTTTTCAGTTTGTGAATAAGCTGTACGGTCAAACTTCAATCATCCTCACCTCAAACAAAGGGCCGGAGGATTGGGGTGAACTGTTGGGAGATCAGGCGATCACCACTGCGATCCTGGATCGGATCTTGCATAAGAGCGAGGTCATCCAATTAAGTGGCGACAGCTATCGTCTGAAGTACCGGCAGACTATTTTCGCAAGCTAAAACTGTTCAATATTACTTAGCAATAATTGTTCAAAAGGGCTTGACGGTTACATTTATGATTTTCGCGTCCGACGCCGGACATTTTGTAGCCGCCAAACGCAGCATGCGCAGGATAGGCGTGATAACAGTTCGTCCAGACGCGTCCGGCCTGGATTTGCCGACCTACACGATAAGCTGTATTCGTATCGCGCGTCCACACGCCGGCTCCAAGACCATAGAGCGTATCGTTCGCAATGGCCAGCGCTTCTTCCTGTGTCTTGAACGTGGTGACAGCTACGACCGGACCAAAAATTTCTTCCTGAAAGACGCGCATTTTGTTGTTGCCGAGAAGTACCGTCGGTTGAATGTAATACCCTTCGGAGAGATCGCCGCCCAGTTCGGCTTTGGCTCCGCCAGCCAGCACTTGCGCGCCTTCCTGCTTGCCGATGTCGATGTAGCTAAGGATTTTTTCCATCTGTTCGGTCGACACTTGCGCGCCGATCATCGTCGACGGGTCAAGCGGATTGCCTTGTTTAATAGCGGCAACGCGTTTCAGCGCACGTTCGATGAACTCATCGTAAATCGATTCCTGGATGAGCGCCCGGGACGGACACGTACACACTTCGCCCTGGTTCAGCGCGAACAACACGAAGCCCTCAATCGCTTTGTCCAGGAAAGCGTCATCTTCGCGAAGCACATCTTCAAAGAACAGGTTCGGCGATTTGCCGCCCAGTTCCAGGGTCACCGGGATCAAATTTTGCGAAGCATACTGCATGATCAAGCGGCCCGTGGTCGTCTCGCCGGTAAAGGCAATCTTCGCGATCCGGCTGTTGGAAGCGAGCGGCTTGCCGGCCTCGAGCCCGAATCCGTTCACGATGTTGACCACGCCGGGCGGCAGCAAGTCTTCGATCAGCTCCATTAACACCAGAATGGTGGACGGCGTCTGCTCCGCCGGCTTCAAAACGACGCAGTTTCCGGCGGCGAGCGCCGGCGCCAGCTTCCAGGTAGCCATCAAGAGCGGAAAATTCCACGGGATAATTTGTCCCACAACGCCGAGCGGCTCATGGAAATGGTACGCAACCGTATCCTCGTCTATAATGCTGAGCGATCCTTCTTGCGCCCGCACCGCCCCGGCGAAATAGCGGAAATGGTCAATCGCGAGCGGCAGATCGGCGTTCAGCGTCTCGCGGATCGGCTTGCCGTTCTCCCACGTCTCGGCGACGGCCAGCAATTCCAGATTGGCTTCAATGCGGTCGGCGATCTTGTTCAAAATATTGGCGCGCTCGGCCGGAGACGTGCGGCCCCAGGCATCTTTGGCTTCATGCGCGGCATCAAGCGCAAACTCGATGTCTTTCGCATTGGAACGGGGAATTTCGCAGAACACCCTGTTGTTCACCGGGGAAGCGTTTTCGAAATATTCCCCGTCAATCGGCGGAACCCACCTTCCTCCAATATAGTTCTCATACCGGTGTTTAAATACGACTTTCGATCCCGGTTGACCTGGTGACGCGTACACCATGAGAATGCCTCCTTCGTTTCTTAAAATAGTGCCAGTAGTCTTTGTCAGTTCCATAAATATGGCCCCGGACCGGCTTTCATGCCAGGAACATGGACAGAAGGAGCCGTCTCAAAAAGCCATCATTCGGCTTCTGAGGCGGCCCCTTATGACTGCGGGTACGATATTTACAGCATCCGATTCCTGACTAAATTTGCTGCCGAAGCCAATTCGTCGATGACAACCTTTACTGCCGAAGCTCGAGTTTATTGATATTCTTCCAAGGCTTGTTGTAAAGTTGCTTTGGTGTCAACCTTTTCAGTAAACAGGATCCCTAATTCGATACGGCAAGTACGACGACTTCTGCGAACGGGGCATCCACTTCATATCGAGGCTCAAAGACAACGCGTTCGTAGAAGAAATCGAAGCGTTCGACGAGCCACAAGGATCTGCCATTGTGCGCGATATGTTCGTCATCCTAGGCAAGGGCCCCAAGCGAATGAAGCATGCGCTTCGGATGATTGAAACGACGTCGATACCGCCGGTCAACTTCAAGCTGCAAAAATTCCAAAATAGAGGGAGGTACTGTAGCTTAACTTTTCGAAAAAAGTGTCTTGACAACGGGGTTCACTACATGACGTTCACGTAAGATCGATGCGGCCAGATTTCCATTCATAAAACCGTTTACAAATAGGGAAAGATGAGTTATAGTAAACCCATAATTTGCTGACATGTCGACAACACAGGAAGGATTTGAGTTTAATGGATTTTCCCTCCTCGTGGTTGCGGGACGACTCTCTCGGGGAGAAGATCGCTTCCGAGATCAGACTTCGCATTATCCGCGGCCAGATCAAACCCGGATCGACCCTGTCCGAGAATCAACTGGCGGCGGAATTCGGTACAAGCAGGGCGCCCGTCAGGGACGGAATGAAAGCGTTGTCGCAGGAGGGCCTCATTCGGTTGGACCGGAAGGGAGCCTTCGTGCTGGGCCTCACGGCCAAGGACTTCAAGGAGCTGTACGACATCCGCTTTCTGATCGAGAATTACACTTTGCAATGTCTGGCCGAGTCGGACAATGCCCGTCTGACGGAGACGCTTCATAAAATCGTCGACAAGATGGCGATGGCCGATAAGCACAACGACGCCGTCGAATTCGCTTATCAAGACCTGGTCTTTCACGAGACGATCATTGCGGAAGCGGACCATACCCGGATTCTCCATCTGTGGAACAGCATCCGCAGCCTCGTCCTGACGGCGCTGCTGGTCGCTACGGAACAGCGCTTCGCCCATCGCAAGCATGAAGTTCCGCAGCTGATCGAGAAGCACCGTTTATTGATCGCCGCTCTGGAGAGCAAAGACCGGGACTATATCGAGAAGGTCATTCGGGAGCATTTCGACGATACCCGCCAAACCGTCCAATCCAGCCTTAAACCGCAATAAGCGCTGCCCCTATGAGCGGGCCCGCTGAAGGCGAAGCGGAAGGCGTCTTTTTTTCATCTATGTTGTCGACAAGTCAACATGAATCCATCAAACAACACTTATTAGGGGGAAAAGGGTATGACAACTATGATGCGTGCAGGCTTATATCTCGAAGCCGAACAGGTGAAGATGGACCGAATTGACAAACCGGCCCCGCAGCCGGGAGAAGCGCTCATTAAAGTGTCGTTCGCCGGCATATGCGGCACAGACATGATGATCTACGCGGGCAAACATCCGCGAGCCAAAGCGCCTCTGGCCATGGGCCACGAATTCAGCGGGGTGATCGAGGAGATTAACGACCGCTCGGAATCCTTCTCGGCCGGCGACCGGGTCGTCGTCGAGCCGACGTTGAGCTGCGGCGAATGCGAGGCCTGCCGCGCCGGCGAATATCACGTATGCCGGACGTTGAAGCTGATCGGAATCGACAAGCACGGAGGCTTCGCCGAATACGTCGCCGTTCCGCTGCACCGGCTGCACCGCGTTCCGGACGCCTTGTCGGACGCTCACGCCGCCTTGACGGAGCCGGTCGCCGTAGCCGTTCACACCGTTCGCCGTTCCAATCTGAAAGTCGGGGACGATGTCGTCATTCTAGGTGCCGGTCCGATCGGGTTGCTCATCGGCATGGTGGCGAAGCAAGCGGGTGCCGGGCGGATCATCATCTCGGACATCAGCCCTTATCGGTTGGGGAAAGCGGCGCAGTTCGGCTTCACCGTGCTGGACGCCAAGACCGTGAACGTCACCGAAGAAGTGCTTCGGCTTACCGGCGGCGTCGGTGCGGACGTGGTATTCGAAGTCGCAGGCAACCAGATCACGGCGAAGCAGATGATCGAGACGATCAAAATTCAAGGGCAAATCGTCGTGGTCAGCGTCTACAAGCAAGCGCCCGCCGTCGACTTGGCAGCCATGCATTTCCGCGAAATTTCGCTGACGACGACCCGATGCTACTCCTCGGGCGACTTCGCCAAAGCGATCCGGATGATGGAGAGCGGCAGCCTGGATGTCTCCAGCCTGATCTCGCATGAGCTTCCGCTGGAGAAGATCGCCGAAGGTTTCGAATTGATGCACAATCCGGAAGCGTCGCTGAAGGTTTTGTTCCATCCTTAATTCTTAATCCAACAGGAGGTAGACGATTCATGGTTTTACAATCTTTTAGCCTGGAAGGCAAAATCGCCGCCATATCGGGCGCCACTCGCGGGATCGGCCGCGAAATGGCGCTGGCGCTGGCCGAAGCCGGGGCGGATGTCGCCCTTCTCCAGCGCTCGGCCGCGCAGACGGAGGTCAAGAAGCAGATCGAAAAGCTAGGGAGAAAGTGCGCCGTCATTCCTTGCGACATGAACGACATGGAGCAGGTCAAGGCCGCGGTTCCGACCGTCGTCTCCCGGTTCGGGGCCATCGACATTCTGGTGAACAACGCGGGCATTCAGCGCCGCTCCCCTTCCGTCGATTTTCCCGAAGACGACTGGGACGAAGTCATTCAAGTGAATTTGAAAACCGTATGGGTCCTGTGCCAGCAAGCGGGGCGCTTCATGGTACCGAGGGGCCGGGGCAAGATCATCAATACCGCTTCGCTGCTCTCCTACCAAGGGGGGATCACGGTTCCCGCCTATGCCGCGGCCAAGGGTGGCGTAGCGCAGCTGACGAAAGCGTTATCCAACGAGTGGGCCCGGCATCGTGTGAACGTGAACGCCATCGTACCGGGCTACATCGCCACGGATATGAACACGGCCTTGATGGAAGACCCGGTCCGCAGCAAGCAGATCCTCGACCGGATTCCGGCCGGCCGCTGGGGCAACCCGGAAGACTTCAAAGGCACCGTCGTCTTCCTGGCTTCGGACGCGTCGAACTATATTCACGGTCACTTGCTGGCGGTGGACGGCGGCTGGCTCGGCCGCTAAGCGGTTCAAAGGGCAAATTTAAACAACCAAAAATAAAGGGTGGGTGTAGCAATGACAACCCTATTCGGGCTTAGCCACAATGTCACACTGTTAATCTGGGCGCTCGTCGCCATCGTGCTGCTCATCGTTTTTATCGCCAAATTCAAGTGGAATCCGTTCGTCGTCCTGCTGCTGACGTCCGTCTTCCTGGGCTTGATTGTCGGAATGAAGCCCAACGACGTCGTCAAGTCCGTTCAGAACGGCTTCGGCGGCACGCTCGGAACGATCGCCATCGTCATCGGACTCGGCACGATGCTCGGCAAGATGATGGCCGAATCGGGAGGAGCCGAGCAGATCGCCAACACGATCATTGACAAATTCGGCGAGAAGCGCATTGCCTTCTCGATCCTGTTCGTCGCCATCATTATCGGGATTCCGGTCTTCTTCGAAGTCGGCGTCATCCTGCTCATTCCGATCCTGTACACGCTCGTTCGGAAAACGAATAAACCGATGCTCGCCATCGGCATCCCGCTTGTCACCGGACTGTCGGTCGCGCACGGTCTGATCCCTCCCCATCCGGCGCCGATGATCGCCATCGAAGCGTATCATGCGGATATCGGGAAGACGATTCTGTACTCCTTGCTGGTCGGGATTCCAAGCGCCATTCTCGCAGGGCCCGTTTTCGCCAAGTTCATTAGTAAGCGCATTCAGGTAGAGCCGCCCGCCGATCTGGTCGAGCAATTCGCCACCAAGGACGTCAAGAAGCTTCCCGGATTCGGCATCACCATCCTGACGATTCTGATGCCTGTCATACTCATGCTCATCGGCTCTGCCGCAAGCATCGTCAACCCGGAAGGGACGAACGGCTTCACTTTGTTCTGCAAATTTATCGGCAACGAAATTATCGCCTTGCTCATCGCAGCCGTCTTCGCTTTCTTCTCGCTCGGTTTTGCAAGGGGTTTCAGCAAAGAGGCGGTCTCCCGCTTCACGATGGAATGCCTTGCACCGACCGCCTCAATCATCCTCATTATCGGCGGCGGAGGCGCCTTCAAAGGCGTACTGATCGACAGCGGCGTCGGCAAGGCCATCGCTTCGATCGCCACGAACGCCAACTTGAATCTCGTCGTGTTCGCATTCCTGGTCGCCGCTCTCATTCGCGTTGCCACCGGCTCGTCCAGCGTTGCGATGACGACGGCCGCAGGCATTGTCACCCCGGTGCTCGCCCAGACGCCGGGAGCCAACGTTGAGCTGGTCGTCCTGGCGACAGGCGCGGGCTCGCTTATCCTGTCTCACGTGAACGATGCGGGCTTCTGGCTGGTGAAGGAGTTCCTGAACATGTCCGTCCCTCAGACCCTGAGGTCATGGACGGTGCTGGAGACCATCCTGTCCCTCTCGGCCTTCGTCCTCACGCTTGGCTTAAGCTTCGTCTTGTAACCGCATTCCGGCAGCCCGAGGAACCCCACGGGCTGCCGTTCTCATTTTCCCCATTGCAGCCTGGCTGTGAATCCGTCGATCAGCACTTTCAATCCGAATTGGAACCCCCGATCCCAATCCGGACTCGCGATGTAAGGAGCGACGGATCATGCGGGGGAAGCGGTCCTCCGGCAGGCGGGTGTAGAACCGGGCGACCTGGCAGCACGGAACGGGAACGGATCGAAGAGAAGAACGAGCGCCGCGAAGCAAGCCTCGAGAAGTAGATCAGAGACAAAGCGGGACACGAGGAAGAATCAGCCTGAATTGGACATCCGGCCCTTTAGCGGGGCTGGATGTTTAATTTTCGCGAAGACCGTCCCCAATAAAAAGGGCACCTTTGCGGATGCCCATCCCTACGCTTGCGAGACCGCCTTACTCCGTCACATTCAGAATCGTAATGAGACCGCCCATCTCGCCCATCGGGCCGCCCATGTTCATATCGCCGCCGTTCATCGTGTGGTCGAGAATATGGCAATGGAACATCCACTGGCCGACGGCATCCGCCCGCAAGGCGATATCCGCCGTCTCCCCGGGCCCGATGAGCACGGTGTTCATCGTCTCCACCGACCGAAGCGGACTGCCGTTGCGCGCGATCGACTGGAAGTCCATGCCGTGCAGATGCATCGTATGCACTTCCATCGTATCGATGTTGATGAGCCGAATCCGGACTGTCTCGCCCTTCTTGACGTTCATCGGCGGCGTATCCGGGTAGCTGACCCCGTTCATCGTGAAGTAATCTTCCTCTTCCTCCGCCGTCGTGTTCACATGGAAGCCCGAGAGCAGCATCGTGTAGTCGTGATCGTAGGCGGTCTGGGCCGTTAGGTCGCCCGAATCCGACGCCGGGACGAGAGGCGCCGCGGGATCGATGATAAAGGCGCCGTACATGCCGTTGCCCACCTGCGTCATATCGTCATAATGCGAATGATACATGAACGTCCCCGCGTGGCTGGCTGTAAATTCGTAGTCGAACGTACCGCCGGGCTGAACCGCTTGCTGCGTAAGTCCCGGAACCCCGTCCATCACGTTCGGAACCAAGATGCCGTGCCAATGGATGGTCGCCGGCTCCGGCAGCTTGTTAACGAAGTGGATGCGCACACGATCGCCTTCCTTCACCCGGATCGTAGGCCCCGGAACTTGGCCGTTGAACGTCCAGGCGGTGGTCATCACGCCCTCCACCGGCGCCCAATTGTGCAACTCGGCGGTCAGCGTGAATTCCTTCGTCCCGTCTGCCGCGATCGTCGGCGTCATGCCCTTGCCGTTCAGCACATTCTCCACTTGCGTGCGCTCCGCCGCGAACTGCTCTTTCGCTTCGGCGGTCAGGAACTCGATGCGGTGAAGGCCGGCGTCGAAGCGGTACGACAGATCGACTGCCTTCGCCAGGGAGTTCGCGACGACTGTCACGGCCCGGTTCATCGTCATCGGATCCACATCGGCGGGCAGCAGCTTCCCGTTCCAGACGACGGCGGTTCCCATGGCATCGTCGTACATGCTGTCCATGGACGGGTAGAGGCCGTCCCCGACGATGACCGCGTGATGCCGGGCGTCCCACTTGACCGGCAGGTTCAATGCTTCGGCGACATCGCGGACCTGGACGCGCAGCTCGCTCAGATCGCTGCTCTCGATCCCCGGGTTCGGCAGCAGCCGGCCGTCCACCGTTACCTGCAGTCCCGCGTCTTCACCCGCCTCGCCGGCATCGCCGGAAGCATCCATCGTCATCGCCTGTGCGTGTACCAATTCTGCCGTCGCAGAGGCGAGCAGCGCGCCGAACAGCGCCACCTTCCATTTCCTCCGACTCTTGCCGTTCATCCTTCAATCCTCTCCTTGAAGAGAGACCGCCCGGCGAACCGGGCGGCCTCTCGGCTGCGTTCAATGGGTTTCTAAAGGGGACCCGCTTCGGGATCCCTACGGTCTTACAGTTGCACGAATTGATTCCAGACGCTGGCCGAGAACATCACTTTGCCCTTCTCGAAGCGAGTGGCGACCGGAAGGCTGACGCCGGTTCCGTCGATCGTGGCGGTCTGCTCGCCGACGCGCAGGGTGAGCGTGTGCGAGCCCCGGGTGACGACCACTTCTTTGTTTTTCCCGTGCCAATCGACTTTAGCTCCGCTGGCTTCCGCCGTCGTACGCAGCGAGATCACCGATGCGTCGGCGGACATCTGTCCGCCGACGGTTACCGGAGCGTCGGCCGCAAGCTGCTCTTGGCTCGGAATGCCGGAGATGTAGCCGACGACACCCGATTTGCGGTTGTTAAAGTTCAAGTTAATGTTGTTCAGCACTTCGGTCTTGAGTGGGTCCGGAACGATCATCTCGTCGCCCGGATGCTGCAAGTTGCTCATGACGTAGCTGAAGCCGTTGAGATCGTCGACCACCTGCAGGCCCGTCGCTTCCGCGCCGGACGGCGTGCTCAGAATCCGGGAGAGCTTATGCGTGTCGATGTTGTATGCCCACACGTAGTTGTTGGCGTGAAGACCGCTGTCCTCGCCGATGAACAGGGTGCGCAACTGCTCGGAGTAACTTAGGTTGTCCGGGTTCGCAACCTTGTCGTCCGCAGCCTTATTGCCTTTGGCGTCCGGCGTGGACAGGTCTTCGCCCCACACAAGTCCCTTCATCGTCTGCGGCACATAGTCGCTCGCGATCGCTTCTCCGGCCTTATCCTTCTGGCCGCCGACAAGCGCCAGTTCGTACGTCACGCCGGCGGAAATTTTGTTCACCTGAATGTCGTCGACCGGATCGGTGCCCTTGTCGTCCTTGAGCATCGCTTTCTCGACGTAGGACATCGCGATGTACGCTTTCTTGTCCTTGGCGTTCACCGTAACGCCTTCCATCTTGTTGAACTCCGAAGTCGCGCCGAGCATCGCGGCGTAGCGGCGGGACTCCAGGAATGCGGCCGCCTTCTCCATGCCGGGCTTCAGCTTCAAATATTCGACGTTGCCGCTGGGATACGTCTTGATTGCCGTGAAGCCTTCGGCCGGCTTCTCCGACTTCTCGAAGATGTCGCTGAACTTCAAGCCTTTGTCGATCTCGCTGCGCACTTCGCTGTCCGTAGCGTGGCCGAGCTTGATCCACTGCAGGTTCGCCGAACCGCCGTTCTCCGCACTCGTCTGAATCCACTTCGCCGCATACAGCGTACCGGACGACAGATCCTGCGCCTTGTCGGCTACATACATGAACAGCATCGTATTGCCGCCATCGTCGCCGAAGTAGACGGTCTTGGCGTCCGGAGCGACCTTCGCCAGCTCGTGGGAGAAGCGGCCCAGGCTGTAATGCTTCGCTACGCTGGCCTTGTTGTTCTTGTCCACCGATACTTCAACGATGTAGTTGTAATCGTAGGGGTTGCCTTTCTTCGTCGTATCTTGATAATAGCTTTGAACGAACGGACCTACGTACGTTTGCGTCGGATCTGCTTCATAAGCCCTAGCGTCCGCTTCGTATTCTTCGCTGCCGAGGTGCGTGTTCCACGGAGTCAGCGAGCCGTTGCAAGGAATCCACAGTCCGTCCACCCCGGAGAAGTCGATCTTCTGGAGTTCTACGGGAGTCAGTTCGCCCGTGGTCTTGTTCTGGTCGATCTTCGTCAGACTCATGCTCGCCGGCACGAGTCCGTAGGCGGACTTGCCTGCGTTGTTAGAGGTAATATATTCGTAATGCGTAACGAGCGACAACGGATTGCCGCCCAGCGACGTCGGGCTCATGCCCGGCACCTGGAACAGGCTGTTGGAGTCCGGCGAATCGGAGACGAACGGCACGGGGCTGTTCGGAACGCTCGTGTCCATGATCGGGTTGCCCTTGGCGTCGACGGATACGCCGGCGATCGTGCCGCCGACCGAGTCGGTCGATTTGAACAGCTGCTTGTACGTGAGCGGAAAAGTCTTGACGGTGTTGTCGCTGTACGTGACCTTGACAGAAGCGCCGGTGTAGACTTGCGCCATCTGCTGGGCGTTCACCGGAGCAGACATGCCGACGAATTCGATCGATTTTACAGTGGCATGAGCGGGGGCCGCCTGTGCCGGCATTGCTGCGGGAAGCGCGAGCGCCAGTCCGAGCACCGGAGCTGCCCAAGTTTTGATCCGTTTGCGTGTCATCCAAATCCCTACCCCTTCTAATGAACGGTAATAAAGACAAATTCATCATAGTACTGGTTTGTTTTTCGAACGTTAACGCTGTATTCATATTCTTGTAAAATCGGAGTTAAACGGGGGATAGGAATAAATTGGATGTGAAAATACGGTCTTGAAGTGCATTCGAGGGGAAGGGGCATAAATGGGAAGCGAAATCCGCTTATGTGAACCCGAAGTTCTGCCAGCGGATTCCGGCGATGGAACAAGACCGGCAGGCCGCTTGCCTTCCAGTCTTGTTCGTATTTATCGGCTTCTGAAGACCTCAATCAGGCTCGTGAAGCTGTCGCCGACACGGCCTTGGTCAGTGCCTCGCCTGAAGAGTCCAAGACGATGTCCGGCAAACCCGTATCATAGGTGGAAGACTCGGGTCTGCCGATACCGGAAGGAGGAACCTGCCCCCCTCCGGTAAGAAGACGCGCTCCGCGGTCGGTCGGCCACTTCGCGGCCTCATGGACTTTCTCCGGGGTATCCGAACTAAGGTTGACGAGAACCTTGCCGTTCAAGCTCCCCGAAGCCGATTGGAGAATGGCGTTCATCGCGTCGTAGTTTGTAAGGCTGAGAATTGCCAGTTCGTTGGCGGCTAACACCTCGGCGACCGTAGGTCTATTCCATGGGGCCAGGAGAACACTCTCATAAAGACAGCCCAAGGTCGTAAACACCGACTGGTTGTTTGGATAGTAAACAAGCGCCGCCGAGCTCTCCCGCGCTTTAGGAAATCAACGAAAGTCTCTTTGCCTGAAGGAAGTCCGCAGTGCTTCGACCACAATCTTCCGCCTTTGGCGCATGATAAACGCGGCGTTTGCGCGGTTTTCCTTTTCGGATCGAATCCGAAAATCTTTTTTCATGCAAAAGCCCCGGCAATCCGGGGCTTTTGCAAATACTTGGCGGTTAGCGTCAAGACTGAGGGACGGGCGTAAGCAGTTTGTTCAACGTTTCGCGGATGAACGCCGGTTCGTCGGCCGGCATCCGCGACGAAACGTAGTTGCGGTCGACGACCACTTCCTGATCGACGTAGTTGGCGCCCGCATTGATCAGATCATCCTTCAGCGGGGGGTAACACGTCAGGGTCTTGCCTTTGGCAAGACCCGCGCTGATCAGGATCTGAGGCCCGTGACAAATCGCCGAAATCAGTTTGCCCTGACTGTCCATGTCTTTGACGAACTTTAAGATCTGCTTGTTGAGACGCAGATTTTCCGGTGACGATCCGCCCGGAATGACGACCGCGTCAAACTGGTCCGCCTTCACTTCGTCAATGGAAGCATCGGTCGTATACGTTGCCTGCTTGTTCTTGCCTGTCAGTTTTTCACCTTTTTTCAGCCCGATAATGACCGTTTGGTGGCCGGCCGCTTTGATTGCATCGTAAGGTTTTTGCATTTCCGAATCTTCAAAGTCGTTGGCCAGCAGAAAAGCAACTTTCTTCATAGCTGTTTCACTCCTTGTTTGAATGGATATCGTTATGTTGCCCTTATTGAGGTTCCCGCAAACAAGAGGATTCCGGATCGCTTACCATCATTTCAAGTTATGCACAGTTTATTCGAATTCTGTGTCAGTGCCCGGTTGATCGCCTCGTCCGCAGTAAAAGCATCGCCGCCGCAACAGAAGCGAATGCGGCTGGAGTCGCGTAGCCGATGCTTTGCCATCGGAGCGTCTTCAAGTCCGCCAGAATGACCGCGTTTCGCCGACACCGAAGGTTGTAATAAATGCCCCGACACCTTTCACCCGGGCGTATCCGTCTGCAGCATAACCGCGGTGATAAGTGGTCAAGAAAATTTCTCCTTAATGAAGTTAAGGGTTCACCCTCTTTTTCGGGGCCTAATTCGCGTAAAGATACGATTTGACGTCTTTCCCGACAAAGGCTTTCCAAATGACCATGTTGTACGGATAGTCCCAATTGATTTCGTCCTCGGGTGCAAACATCTCGTGAAGCCGATTGTTGTTAAAAATAATGTACCCCTTTTGATCGAATGCCACCCCGTCTACCCACAACATCCGGTCGTCCGCCACGAAACGGCGGAATTGATTGCTCACAGGACTATAGATGCCGACTCCCTGCCCTTCCAACATGGTGTAGAAAACATTTCCTTTATTGTCCGCGTGCATCCCGTCGGTGTTTGTCCCCTTGCTGCCGATCGCCTGAACGGCGCCATTAATCTTTTCCAACGGCGTATTAAAATTTCTTAGCAGCGCCGTATCGATCGCATATAAATTACGGCCGGTCACCGGGCAGTAGTACAAGGTTGAGCGGTCTGCGGACAAGGCAATGCCATCGGCGCCTATTTTGAGAGGCCTGTCCTTAAACACCGGTTTTCCCATAATGGAGAAAACAAACCCGGGAAAATCCTGCGTGCTGTCATGACGGTCGAGCACGCGTCTGAAGGTTTTCGTCTTCATATTGTAGACAATGATTCCGCCGACCACGCGGCCTGTCCAACCCTCGCCATTTCCGGAATCGGTGATATAGACAAAACCGTGTTTATTGTCCACAACCAGGTCATTTAAAAAGGAAGTTCGATAGGATGCGATCTCGTTCGGAATGGGAATCGAGTCGATCAATTTATTGGTGTTCAAATCCCATATTACCAGCTTCTGCGAGCCTTCCGGAGAGGGAGAGTAAGCGATTTTTCCCTGGTCCAGCAGCCACATCCGGTTCCGTTCGTCGATTTCATATCCCAGGACGGATTGGAGAAATTTAGGGTTTCCCGCCTGGTTCCATTCCCAGCTTGGAAAAGCTTCCAACAGCGGTTTTCCGTTTCTGATGACAATCCGATTCATGGTGGCGGGAATGCCCTGGGCCCAACGGGGAACCGAAACGTAATAGTTGCCTTGTTGATCGACCTTGACCCCGGCAGGCATAGCCTTTTTCCAATATTGATTGGCCTCAAATTGCTGCTTCATCTTTGCGTCCGGAAAATTCCAGTCCAAACGGTTCCAATGGTACACCATTTGATATCGACCTATTTGGGTAGGCATGGATTGTTCCTTTTTTTGAACGAAGGTTCCCTGATTTTCCCATTGAAGTGCACCTGAAGCCTGCTGATTGACGGGATGAGCGGTCGCGGCGTATGGATTGCCGATGTACGCGCAAAGCATCGCAAACAGCATCAGAAATGGCGTTTTGGCACGAAATCTCACGATGTATTCGAACCCCCTGTAATTTATTGCACCCTGGTTTTGTCCCACAGGTGTTATCAATTAGGTAAGATTCCCATTGTATATTTGGATTATTCAGCTTGAAGATCGTTGCATAAACTGTGGATAAAGATTGACATCCATGGGCAGGCACCCAATGTTCCTATTCACCATACTTTATGGTTATAACACATGGAAGAGGTGAAGATGATGGCTGTTGTGAAAGCCAGAGAAAGCGATGTTGCACTTTTGGCCAGGCTGCTTCGGGCCGAGGCGGAGGGTGAAGGAGAGTATGGTATGCTGCTCGTCGGCAATGTGGGCATTAACCGGGTAAGAGCGAATTGTCTTGATTTTATAGGAATACGCACCATTCCACAAATGATATTTCAGCCGCATGCTTTTGAAGCCGTTTTACATGGTTATTTTTATCAAAGTGCGAGGGAACAGGAAAAACGCCTGGCACGCAGGTGCATTAACGGAGAAAGGCACTGGCCCGCAAAATTCAGTTTGTGGTATTTTCGGCCGGAAGGCGACTGTCCTCCGACGTGGTACGATCAGCCTCTCGCAGGACGATATAAGCTTCATTGCTTTTATCAACCAACACCGGAAACTTGCGAAAACGTTTATAATACATTTTAATCTTGAAGCAAGCCCAACAGCGGCGGCGGAGCAACATTCATCAAACCCGCTGTCGCAAGCCGCAAGCGGGAATCCTGTGGCAGATCGACGCCAGCCCTTACGCCTTGAACTCACGCTGCATGGCGCGCTCGATGACGCCACCGGGACCGTCGGTGGCACCGTCTTTTACCCGACGGAAAAACGGGAAGGCATTTCTCTGTCATGCAGCAGACTATTGAGCAATACGGCTGCCCCTCGGTCTTTACAGCGACCGCCACACCATCTTCCGTTCGCCCAAAGAAACCTGGACATTGGAGCAGGAATGGGTTGGAGAACCAAAGCCGTTGTCGCATTTCGGCAAAGCGATGGCCGAACTCGGGATCACTCACATCAAAGCCTTGACTCCCCAAGCCAAAGGACGCATTGAACGACTGTGGGGCACCTTGCAAGAACGGCTGGTCTTTGAACTGCGGTTATGTGTGCGTACGCTGGAAGAGGCCAATCGGGCGTTGACGAAACTGATTCAAAATCACAATCAAAACAATCGGTCAATTCCAAGCGACTGGAGTTGTTTCTGCAGCGTATTGGACATGAGCTAGGCTATCTCATCTTCGATGACACGGGCATTCCGAAAAAGGGAAGCGGGTCAGTTGGCGTTGCCCGTCAGTACTCGGGAACGCTCGGGAAGTAAGTTATGATGAACGTAAGACAGCTCCGTATTTGCTTCGAATCGTAGGTTAAAATGGAAAGTAGGAAACCCACCATTTCAGAGCTACAAAGCAAAAGGAGCTGTCAGTAATGCAGTTTACCACAAAATTCGTTGGTTTAGAAGTCCGGTGAATTAAGTCAGTTCTTGCCGTCTAACCGGCGTGCAAAATGAGAAGAACAACCCAGCGAGCGCTGGAACTAGCAGGCCTGACACTACCTCCGTTATCACGGATTTCGGTTTTTCGCATGCCGAAATACCGGTTTGAGGTCGTTTTTTCTTAAACCGGCATAGTTTTTTCAGATTCTGAACCGTTGCCGTAAGTATCGCCTGTTCCTGCATGCAGTCCAACCCACGGCTCCGAGCTCGATCCAAGCCATGTACGACTTTGCTTTCGGCAAACACATGCTCACAACGAGCGCGCAACTTTTGCAAATGACGATAGGAACCATTCAACTGAATTTGTCTGGCT
>NZ_AUCP01000059.1 GCF_000429825.1 Cohnella thermotolerans DSM 17683 | reverse complement strand
GCATGTAGTCCAGCACCAGACGCAGACGATCCAAGTCTCCAAGCGTTTGAATTTCATTCCACTCAAACAGTTTCAGTTGTGGTATAATAGCCATAGCAGGCGACCCCTCTCATAGTGAAAATTGTTTTCTCGTCAATTACAATTTTACCATGGATGGACTCGCCTGTTTACTATTTATTACCACATCGGGAGGCTGGGGTGGAATTTCGCTCCGCCTCTCTTTTTACGCCCATAGCCCCGCATTTTTCCGCTTGTTTTTGGGGTAAAATTTATTTTCGCTCATCTTTCAACCTTTGTCGCGTCCGGTTTCCCGGACATCGCAATTAGCTTGCCGCAGGAGCGATTGCCGCTCAGCTGCGGAGCTTGCGGCCCTCGGCCAGCCGTTCAACCGCCTGGGCGATGCGCGAGCGGCGCGTTTGCTCCCGCTTGGCCGATTCGATCCAGTTCACGTATTCTTTGCGGTAGGAATAGGCGAGCCCCGTAAAAAAGTCGAGCGCCTCCGGCCTCTCTTCCAGCGCGGCAAGCAAATCCTCCGGCACGTCGACCGTCCGCTCCTCGGTGTCCGCCTCGAGCGCGACCCGCACGACGTCGCCGACTTCCGCTCCTGCCGCGGCGCGAAGCACGCTGCCGACGACAAGATAGTGCGTGCCGTCCCCGTGAGGCAGCAGCGAGCTGCGGAACGTCGCGCCGTTCACCGTGCCCCGCACGCGCAGCTGGCCCTTGCCGCCGAACGCCGCGGCCGCGTCGAACGGCACGTTGACGTACACCCACGTTCCGATTCCCGGCGGGCGCAACAATGGACCCTCGAACTCCCGCAAAGCGCTCCCTCCTTCTCCTTTTCCGCAGCCGACGCTTCTCGTCTTCCTTACCGTACGCCATTTTCCCGGCGCCGTCAAATCCCTGCCGCGTCCCAAAAGAAAGACGGCCCCTTCGGGCCGCCCCATGACCTGCCGCGATTGCGACACCCCTCTGATCTTGCGCCCGCCGTCTGCGAGCCGACTTACATTTGCTTGCCCTGCACCTCTTCGAGACGAAGCACGCGCGTGTGCTCCGTATGGCTCCACGTCTTGTTCTTCTGCGTGAAGAACGCCCAGAACGTGATCGGCCACCACGAGAAGAAGAAGATCGGGAACGTGATCAGGCGAACGTAGCTCCGCCAGTTCACTTTCTCGAGCAGCATGGCCAGCGGACATTGCAGATAAATATACAGAGCGACCGGAACCGCCGCCCAGTCCGGAATGACCGAGTAGATCGAGTCGAAATGCGGCTTGCCCGGCAGCAGCAAGTCGAACCAGAGCGTAGCCGTCAGCGTAAAGCCGATCAGGAAGTTATAGGCGTTGAAAATGTAAAAGGCGGCGTCGATTTTCACCCAGCTCCGCTCCTTGATGCCCTGCCAGAGCGTCGGGAGCATGTAGCGCCGTGCGACGTCGAAGTGTCCTTGCATCCAGCGAAGGCGCTGGCGGGCGGACGCCCGGAACGTGATCGGCTTCTCGTCGTAGACGCGCGCGTCAAAGTTGAATTTCGGATAAATGTTGCGTTGAATGCAGCGAATCGTGAACTCCAAATCCTCCACAAGGCTCGTTGCGCCCCAGCCCATCTCCTTCAGAAGCTTGGACTCGAAGCACATGCCCGTTCCGCCGAGGAAGTTGGACAGGCCCAGATTGTACCGCGGAAGCTGCCACAGGCGATTGCAGAACCAGTAGTTGATGCCGTTCGCCGCGCTGACCCAGGAATCGTGCGGGTTTTTGGTGTCCAGGTAGCCCTGGATGACGCGGTGCCCGTTGATGAGATCCTCGTTCATGTACTTGAGGAAATCCGTCGCGACCAGGTTGTCGGCGTCGAACATGACGACGGCGTCGTACTCCCTCGGCCGTTTCCACAGCTCCTTCAGCATCCATTCGATGGCGAATCCTTTGCCCCGCTCGCGGGGGTTGTGCCGTTCGCAGGCGTAAACGCCCGGATACGAGCGCACGACGTCGGCCGTCCCGTCCGTACAGTTGTCGCAAATGACGAAAATGTCGTAAAGCTCCCGAGGATAGTCCATTTTGAGCAGGTTTTCCACGAGCGCTCCGATGACGGTCTCCTCATTGTGAGCGGCCACAATGAGCGCGAACGACTTCGTCGGACGATGCGTGATCTTCTCCTTTTTGCGGTACCATCCGAAGAACGAGAGCAGCACCTGGTAAGCGCCGATCAGGAAGAAGACCACCTGCAAGGCCAATAACAAGCTGTTCCACATATTCAGTTTTACCCCCTAGACCCTTTTGCCCGCGCCGGCGCGCCCCTTTTGTTTTTTGTCGGGGACTTTTGCGTCGGGCGCGAGATGCGTGTTTTTTTATCTCTCTCTTTGTTTGAAAAACACAACTTCGATTTTCTGTTCTTCGGACCGCTTTGTCAAAAGTCCGATTCCACCGTAATCGAGCCTATGGACGAAAGATCAGGGAATGAGCCCCATCCATGGGGGGAAGCGGAACGGATTCCTCCCGTTTAGAGGAGCATTCACGTTATTCCTCCGTTTCCGTGACCCCGGACCCTGCTTCTCGCCAAAAGTCGATCTCCGAATCGCGCCCGTCATCCCGCCGCGGTTCCCGTTCCGGACGACGCCTCGGCCATGCTATCCAGCAAGCGGCCGAACACGTCGTCCCACGAGCGCGAAGCGGCGGCGGCAAGCCCGGCCGCGGACAGCCGGGCGCGCAAATCCGCGTCGGCGGCAAGCCGCATCAGCGCCCCGGCGAAGGCGTCCGCATCGCCCGCCGGGCACAAGAGGCCCGTCTCGCCGTCCCTGACGGTGTCGGGGACGGCTCCCGCCGCCGCGCCGACGACCGGCAGGCCGCACGCCATCGCTTCGAGCACGACGTTGCCGAACGTCTCCGTCGGCGACGGGAACAGCATCGCGTCGGCCGCGGCCATCCAGCGCCGCAGCTCCGGCTGCGGAATCGCGCCGAGGAACCGGGCGCGCACGCCGCGCTTCGCCGCGAGGAGGCGGAGCGCGTCCGCGCACGGACCTTCGCCGGCCAGCACGAGCTCGGCGCCGATGCGCGAAGCCGCGAAGCGCGACACCGCCTCGACGGCCAGCTCCGGCTGCTTCTCGGGCGCGAGCCTGCCCGCGCACAGAACGACGAAGCGGGAAGACGGAATGCCCGCTTCCGCCAGGAAGGCGTCCCGGTCCAGCCCGGGACGGAACACCGAAGCGTCGATGCCCCGGCTCCAGATTTCGAGTCCTCTCCAGCCGTCCTTGGCGCATTCCTCAAGCACGGACCGGGAAGGGACGTAGACTTTGCGGCAGGGCCGATGGAACCATCGCAAATATCTCCATAGAAGTTTACCCATCCATTGCAAATTGTAAAACGGCAAGTACCGTACGAAGTGGGTGTGGTGGGAAGCGACGAGCGGCAAGCCGTGCTTGAGCGCCAGTCGCCTGCCGGTCATGCCGGTGCCGAACGGCGTCGCCACGTGGACGACGGTGGGCCGAAAGTCCAGCAGCTTCCGTTCGGCCGCGAAGGACACGGGAGCCGCGACGCGCAGCTCCGGATACAGAAAAAAAGGAACGCTGGCCAGCCGCTCCGCGACGCCGGGAAGCTCCGCTTCCCCTCGCGGCCGGGCCGGGGCGAAGACGAGGCAAGGCACGCCCCGCTTCCGCAAATAGGCGATCCAACGTTCGAGCGTCTTGGCCACGCCGTTCACTTCCGGCGCGTATGTATCGGTGAACAGCGCCAGGCGGACTTCTTCCATCCTTATCGCCTCCCTGAACTTTCCTTCATCGTAAAGGAAGGAAGTTATCGGGGTGTCAAAGAATTGTAAGAAGAGAGCGTCAGAACCGCCTGGACTTCGGACGGTTTACATCCCCTTAGCGCTCCGTTCATATCGGCCTTACATGGGAAGGTTAAGCTGTTAGCGAAAGCAACTTGAGAACATGCGGAGGGGAGAATGGGAATGAGCCGTTTTTACCGCCTGCTGGAGGAGATGGAGGGGCCCTTGTTCCTGCACGTGAACACGAGGTGGAACCGCGAGGCGCTGAACCGCCTGTTTTTCGTTCTTACGCTCATGGGCGGAGCTACGTTCTGCCTGGGCTTCTCGCTGCTGGCGGGCTTGTTCGGCCATGGCGCGTGGAGCACCGCCGGCTGGCAGTCGCTGGCGGCGGTCGCCGTCAGCCACTTGCCGGTCGCCATCGCCAAGCGCAGCGCGCCGCGCAAAAGGCCGTACCAGGTGTATCCGCACGCGAACACCGGCAAGCGGCCGCTGCGGGACCCGTCGTTCCCTTCCGGGCACACGACGGCCGCCTTCGCGATGCTGACGCCGTGGATGATGGCCCAGCCGCTTCTCATTCCGCTGCTCCTGCCGATCGCGTTTGGCGTCGCGCTCTCCCGCGTCTACTTCGGCCTCCACTATCCCAGCGACACGGCGGCCGGCGCGCTGCTCGGCAGCGTGACCGCGCTGCTGGTCTCCTTCTGGATCTCCTGAGCGCCTCCAGGCGCCGAATTCCGCCCCGCGAGTCAGAACCGCCCGGATTTAAAGATCGAATAGATGAGCCACAGGAACATCGCTCCCGCCACGCCGAAGCCGATCTCGATGGCGGGAATGCGCCACAGCATCGTGTTCTGGTGGCTGATGGACGAGCCGACGATCAGGCCGACCATGAGGATGCTGAACGAGAGCAGCACGATGCTGAACGACAGGCGATTGCCGATCTTGTCCAGCTTCTTGAGGAAATCCTCCCGTTCCGGAATGCTTAGCTCCAGCTTGATTTTGCCTTGCTTCGCCACCGTCAGCAGCTCCCGGAGCTTGCCCGGCGCTTCGGTCAGCCATTCCGCGTATTCCGGAAGCTTCCGGCCGAGGCCGGTCAGAATCCGGACGGGATTGACCCGGTCGAGCAGCAGCTGGCGCCCGAACGGCTCGGCGACCTTCAGAATGCTGAAGGAAGGATCGAGGGAAGAGACGACGCCTTCGGTCGTCATAAGCGTCTTGCCCAGCAGCGTCATGTCGGAAGGAATGCGAATGTTGTGCCGCCGGGCCAGATCGAACAGCCGGCGGATGGCTTCGCCCAACTGGATCTCGCTGAACGGCATCCGGTAATAAAACTCTCTCAGCTCGTCCACGTCGGCCCGAAGCGCCTTGCGGTCCGCTTCTTCGGGGACGAGGCCGAGCCGTTCGACGGCCCGGACCACGCCGTCGGTGCTCTGACCCCGCAGCGCGATGACGAGCGAGGCGAAATGAACCTTCGTCTCGGGCGACAGCTTGCCGACCATGCCGAAATCGAGCAGAGCGATGCGCCCGTCCGCCAGCGACAGCACGTTGCCCGGATGGGGATCGCCGTGAAAGAAGCCGTCGACGAGGATTTGATGGAGAATGGCGGTGACCAGCTTGCCGGCGATGTCTTCCAGCGGACGGCCTTCCTGCTCCAGCCGTTCCCGATCGGACAGCTTGATCCCGTCCACATGCTCCATCGTCAGCACTTTGTCCGACGACAGTTCCCGGTAGACGGCGGGAATATGGACGAACGGGAGCGCTTCGCTCAGCACGGCGAACTTCTCCGCGTGGCGCCTCTCCCGGTCGTAGTCGAGTTCCCCGAGCAGCGCGGCTCCGAGCTCCTCCGTCATTTCCTTCAGCCTGTAGCGCCGCGCCCAATCGAGCCGCTTCTCGGCGAGCGCGGACAGATCCGTCAGAATTTCCAGATCGGTCTCGATCGTCGCCCTCACGTTCGGCCGCTGAACCTTCACCGCGACCGGGGTTCCGTTCCGAAGAACGGCGTAATGGACTTGCCCGATCGAAGCGGCGGCCAGCGGAAGCTCCGCGAATTCGCGGAACGACTCCCCGATCGGGGCTTTCAGCTCCGCTTCGACGATGCGGCGGACGTCGTCGAACGCAAAGGGGGGAACGTCGTCCTGAAGACGCTTCAGCTCCGCGACGAATTCCGGAGGAACGAGGTCGCTGCGCGTGCTGGCGAGCTGTCCGAGCTTGACGAACGTCGGACCGAGCTCCTCCAGGAACATGCGCACGCGAATGGCGATCGACGTCTTGTCCGAATCCCTCTTCTCGCCGGTCCACAGCACCCGGTAAGGAACGAGATCGGCGAGGCCCAAGTCTTTGACGACGTAACCGAAGCCGTACCGGACGAACGCGGATACGATCTCCCTGTAACGGTGAAAGTGCCGGATTCTCCTGCCCACGTTCATCGGATGGCCTCCCCGCGGTTGTTGTTGGTTCGCCCTTCAGCCGGCGTTCCCCTTCAGGGAACGTCCGAATCGGGCTTGCTGGCCGCGTCGCCTCCGGTATTCTCCAACCGGGCGATGAGCCGGTCCAACCGCTGCTCCAGGCGGGCGATGTCTTCCTTCGTCGCCCATTTCTTGTCGCCGACGACGGCCTGCACCCGCTCCTGCACGAGCGCTTCAATCCGGCGCTGCGCTTCCTCGCCTTTCTTGAGCAGATCGTCCACGAACGCGAACGACTCCGCCCGGCTCATTTCCCCTTTTTTAACCAGTTCGTCCACCAGCTTCTCCGTCTGTTCCTTGGTGGCGGCCGCGATGCCGAGTCCGAGGGACACCGCCTTGTTGACCCAATCTTTCATCTTGAATCGCTCCTTCCGGGATGTCGGCCTGCATGCCGATAGTTTGGGTAGGCGAACCCTCATCCATTCCGTTATTGCGGCAATCCGGATTTTTTCTTCGGCGAAGGCTTATGCGTTCCGAGCAAATAGTCGAGCGTAGGATGGGAAACCCCGTACCAGGCGTGTTCGTCCATAAAGTGGTGCAGCAGGTGCTTCTTCCTCATCCATTTGCCCCAGGGGGTAATCGGAGTGATCGGCCGGTGGGCGACGTAATGCATCCATTGATAGTAAAGCTGGAACAGAGCGGTTCCCGCGATCCACGCGCAGACGAGCGGCAGGTCGCGAAGCGCCGCCCACACGACCAGAACGTAGACGGCGTAAGCCGACGCGTCGTAACGCAGCGGGCTGAACAAATGCTCCAGTTCGTTCGGGTGTTCGTGGTGGGCGACGTGTCCCCGGTACATGGCGGGGATGAGCCTGGGGAACTGGTGGAGCAGGAACCGGTGGACGACGTATTCGAAAATGGCATAGACGATCATGCCGCAGACGAAGCAAACGACGGTCATGTAGCCTTGGAACGTCGCGATTGTCAGCGCCAGGCCGGCGACCGTCAGAGCGACGATAAACGCAATCATGGAATTGGAGAAAAATTCGCGATAATACCGAGCCATCCGAATCAAGCCTCCGTTCGTTTCTGTCTGTTCAAACCAACGCTTCCAGCAACAAATCGGACATCATGGCCTTCTCGCGGTCGGTGAGACCCGCGACGGATTTCAAATAGGTGCCGATCATCTCGGCGATTTCGCTTCCCGCCTCCGACATCGATTGGGCGAGCGTGCCGAGCACCGCACCCGCCAGCATCGTCATGCGCATCTCCCCGGTCGGCGCTTTGCGCACGACGTTCCGGACGAACTCCTCCGTCGTGCCGCCGGCTTTGCG
Source organism: Cohnella thermotolerans DSM 17683 (assembly GCF_000429825.1). Classification (GTDB taxonomy): domain Bacteria; phylum Bacillota; class Bacilli; order Paenibacillales; family Paenibacillaceae; genus Cohnella; species Cohnella thermotolerans. Next base: position 35,651 of record NZ_AUCP01000059.1, on the reverse strand, counting down.
CAGGTGCGCGACCAGCAGCCCGACGCCGTACGCGCAATATTCCAGCTTGCGCTTGACGGACCGCATCTCCGCCGTCATCCGCCCGAGCGCCTCGGCCCTTCCTCCGTTCCGAAAGGCGCGAAGCGAGCCCAGCACGGCGGTTTTGATCGCCTGCCACTCCTCCTCCCGGCAGGCGGTGTCAGCCGATTCGGCCTCGACCATCTCCTTCGCTTGCTCCGTCGGGACGAACAGCACCTGGGTTCTGCCCGAGTCTCCTCCGTTCGCCGCGTAGCTGCGAATAAGAAGGCCCATTTTCTCCATAGCCTTCATCATATCGTATGCGGTCCACTTGCTGACACCGAGGGCGTTCGCCAGCGTCGCGTAATGAATGGGCAGGTTCGTTCTGCGATACAAATCGACCAGCTTCCGAAGAAATTGCCTTCGTCTTTTGGTCAGCAGCACAGGATAAGGCCTCCCTCGTTCCCCGTCCGCGCGCTTGTTCGGGCGCGGCGGTATTTTTGGGTTTTTTGGGTATCTACTTTCATCATAGACGATTGGATAATATAGTCAACGTAAAAAAACCGCCAGAAATGACCCTGGCGGCTCGTTATCGGGTTTAGACCGCGCCCGATCTCGCGATTGCGGACGCTGGATTCGCCGTTCCGGACGGAACGGCCTGCTCGGCGCCGAAACTTCGCAGGCGGCCCCTCTACAGCGCCGGCCCCGTCCCTCCGCATGCGGAGCCCTCGGGCGCCGCGGCGGACGCGTCCCCCGCTTCGCGCTTCCGGGCCTCCGCTCTGGCTACCGAAGCTTGCAGCTCCGCGGCGACGGCGGCCCGGTGCCGCTCGATCGCCTCGCGGCCGACCACCGCTTCGAGCCGGTAAATCGGCATGCCCTGCCCGACGAATTTCGCTTCGTATTCGGTCAGAACGAGGTCTTCGCGAAGCCCGCTCCGGTGAAGGTCGAGCGAAATGTTGCGCATCTGCAGCAGCGAATCCGAGAAGCTGTTGAGTGAATATTCGAACAGGCTTAACGAATCGGTCTTGAAATGAATCTCGCCCCGTTCGTTCAGAACGCGTTTATATTTATCGAGGAAACGGGGATGGGTCAGCCGGCGCTTCGCATGCTTGCTCTTCGGCCACGGATCGCTGAAGTTCAAATAAATCCGTTCCAGCTCGCCCGGCTCGAACATGTCCTCGAGATGCTCCACGTTGCCGAGCACCAGATACAGGTTCGGAACCTCGTCCGATCCTTTCTCCTTCCACACCGCTCTCGCTTTCTCGCTTCCCTTGCGGAGCAATTCGTCGTACATGTCCATGCCGAGATAGTTGATTCCGGGATTGTTGCCGCTCATCCGGCTGATGAACTGGCCCTTGCCCATGCCCAGCTCGACATGAATCGGGTTGTCGTTGCCGAACAGCTCGCGCCAGCGGCCTTTCCACCGATGGGGCTCCAGCACGATAAGGTCCGGCTGCCTCTCCAGACTCTCTCTAGTATGTTTCTTTCCTCGCAGTCGCATGACTCGTCCTCCGCTTCGATTCCGCACGATAGCGAACCGGCGCTTGCTTCGTGCCGCTCCGCTTGATAAGCCGTTCCCTATTGTGCCCAATTCGCGCACGATTGTAAAGAGGAAGAGCCCTGGCGGCCGGAGCGGTCCCGGTAAAAAAAAGACCGCCGCGGCTCCTCGCGGAGCGCGTGCGGTCGGACGCTTCAGTTGATCGTGCGGCGATCTTCGATATACTGCTGGTCGAGCGCTTCCTGCAGCTTCCGCTTGGCAGACACTTCGACGTTGTGGTTGCCGTGGAACTTGATGCCCGTAAGCGCCATTGCTTCCTTGACGGTCAGTTCGACCTTCATCGTATCGTCTCCTTGCGGGATCTTAACGGTAGTGGTCATGATCCTCACCTCTCGCTTTCTCCTGATTGGGTGTGTAGGGTTAGCGTACCCTGCGGCTGGAGCAGCTATGAGTTTCATTGCCAAAGTTGGAGGTCGAAAATTGCAATTTTCGTTGATTTGGCGCACTTTTAATATAACACATCATGTTAGGTTTTTCAAGCGAAAACCGCTTCCGTCTGCGCCCGATTCGCGAAATTCCTTTTTATCGGAAAGCGCTTTATCGCCAAAAACCTTTTATCGGGCGTTCGCCGCGTTCTCGCCAACCCCGCTGTTTTTCGGTACAATAATCGCAAGGCATTCCAAGCAAGGAGCGGTTCACTTCATGTCAACGACCGAAACGGCCGCCGCACGGCCGCCGCTGTGGAGCGGCAAACGATTCCATACGTGGAACCACGAAATGCGCGAGCGGTTCGGGACGAAGGTGTTCAAGGTGATGTTGGACGCGGGCTTCACCTGTCCGAACCGGGACGGCACGATCGCGGCGGGCGGCTGCACGTTCTGCAGCGCCCGGGGCTCCGGCGATTTCGCCGGCAGCCGGCGCGACGACCTCGTCACCCAGTTCAACGAGGTGCGGGACCGTCAGCATTTGAAATGGCCGGACGCCAAGTATATCGGCTACTTTCAGGCCTACACGAACACCTACGCTCCGCTCGCGACGCTGAAGGAATATTATGAAACGATTCTCGCGCAGCCCGGCGTCGTCGGCCTCTCCATCGCCACGCGGCCCGACTGCCTGCCGGACGATGTCGTCGACTATCTGGCGGAGCTGAACGAGCGGACGTATTTGTGGGTCGAAATGGGGCTGCAGACGGTGCACGAATCGACGTCGAAGCTGATCAACCGGGCGCACGACACGGCCTGCTACGTCGACGCGGTCGAACGCCTTCGCGCCAGAGGCATCCGCGTCTGCGCGCACATCATTTACGGGCTGCCGGGCGAGGACCGCGACATGATGCTCGAGACCGGACGCCGGACGGCGCAAATGGACGTGCAGGGCATCAAGATCCACCTGCTCCATCTGATGCGCAAGACGCCGATGGTCCGGCAATGGCGCGAAGGGCTGCTGCGCTTCCTCGAACAGGACGAATACATCGGCCTTGTCGTCGATACGCTCGAGATGCTTCCGCCCGGAATGATCGTCCACCGGCTGACCGGGGACGCCCCCCGCGACCTGCTTATCGGCCCGATGTGGAGCCTGAAGAAGTGGGAAGTGCTGAACGGTATCGACGCCGAGCTGGAGCGCCGGGACAGCTGGCAGGGCAAGCTTTGGAGGGAGCGTTGACATGGGCTTCCTCTCGGTGCTCAGCGCGGCGCAGCGCTGGGTCGCGGAGCGGGCTGCGCCGGGCTCGGTGGCGATCGATGCCACGGCCGGAAGCGGCGTGGACACGCTCTTTCTCGCCCGCACGGTCGGCGCGGGCGGCCATGTGTACGCGTTCGACGTGCAGGAGGCGGCGATCGCGAGAACCCGCGCCCGGCTGGAGGCCGCAGGGCGCGCCGGGGAAGCGCCGGCGAGCGGGGGCCGCCGGGGCGGTTCGGCCGGCGGCGGGTTGGCGCCGGTCACGCTGCTGCTCGCGGGGCACGAGCGGATGGCCGAACTGGTCGCGCCCGAGCATCGCGGAGCGGTGCGCGCCGTCATGTTCAACCTCGGCTACTTGCCCGGCGAGGGCGGAGATCGGCGCGTCATCACGCGCCCCGAGACGACGCTCGCCGCCATGGAAGCTGCTCTCGGCCTGATGGCGCCGGGCGGCGTGCTGACCGCCGTTGTCTATCCCGGCCACGAAGGCGGGGACGCCGAAGCGGAAGCCGTGGAGCGATGGATGGCCGCTCTCCCGCCGACCGTCGCGCAAGCCGTCCAGTACCGCTACCCGCAGAAGCCCGCTTCCCCCTATTTGCTTGCGCTGGAGAAGCGCTAGGGAACCGTTCAGATCACGAAAGAAGGAGCGATGGCATATGGCCGTCAAAAAAATCGAGCATGTCGGCATCATGGCAAGCAATCTGGAGGCTTCCATCCGATTTTACACGGATGTCGTCGGTCTTGAGCATCTGGAGACGATGACGCATACGAACGGGGTCATCCGGCTGGCGTTCCTCTCGTTCCCGGGGCACCGGGATACCGAGATCGAGCTGATCGAAGGCTATACCGGCCAGGTGGCGCCGGAAGGGAAAGTGCACCACGTCGCCTTCGCGGTGGACGACATCGAGCAAGAATACCGCCGGCTCCAGTCGCTTGGCGTAAACGGGCTCGATGCCGAGCTGACGACGCTGCCGAACGGCAGCCGCTACTTCTTTTTCCTCGGGCCCGACGGCGAATCGATCGAATTTTTCCAATCCACCAGAGGAGGACAACCGACATGAGCCAAACAGTAAAACCGTACCCGCTGCACTTCAAACCGGAATTCAAGGAGCGCGTCTGGGGAGGCCGTGCGCTCGAGCGCTTCGGCTACGACGTGCCGGAAGGCCGCATCGGCGAAGGCTGGATGATCGCCGACCATCCGCATGGCGTCTCCCACGTGACGAACGGCGAACTGGCCGGGCAAGGGCTGGATCAGGTTCGCGAGGCCTTCGGCGCCGAGTGGTTCGGCTCCAAGGGCAGCCGTTCGGGCAACGGACGATTCCCGCTGCTTATCAAGCTGCTGGACTGCAACGACGACCTGTCCGTTCAGGTGCATCCGACCGACGATTACGCGGGACTGCCGAAGGGAGAGCTCGGCAAAACCGAAATGTGGTACGTGCTGGACGCGAAGCCGGGCGCCAAAATCATTTACGGCCTGAAGCCGGGCGTCAATCGCGAGTCGTTCGCAGCCGCGATCGCGGAGAATCGCATTATGGACACGCTTCAAGAAGTGTCCGTTGAAGCGGGCGATACGTTCTACATTCCGGCCGGCACTGTCCATGCGCTGTGCGCGGGCGTGCTTGTGGCCGAAATCCAGCAGAACTCCGACACGACGTACCGCGTGTACGACTACAACCGTCCCGGCCTGGACGGCAAGCCGCGCGAGCTGCACATCGAGGACTCCCTGAACGTCACCGCTTACGAAGGCGCCGGGGCGACCCGGATGAAGACGGACGGCGCGAAGCCCGGCGAGTGGCTGAGGCTGGCGAAGTCGCCCTACTTCGCCACGGACAAAGGCATCGTCCGCGGCGAATGGAAGCTGGCGACGACGCCGGAAAGCTTCGACATTGTGATCGTGGCGGAAGGCTCCGGATCGATCCGCTGGGAGAGCGGCCTGATCGACGCGAAGGCGGGCGACTGCTTCCTTCTGCCGGCCAACCTGGGCGATTACGCGCTCGCCGGCGAGATGACCGTGCTGCGGAGCCGCGTCGAATAGAAGAAAAAGGCGTCTCTGCATAACGCAACATTACGGATGCGCGGATGCGCGAAAGGAAGACGAAGATGATACGCCAAACGTTAATCTTGATCGGAATCGGAATCGCGATGTGGGCGCTGGCCACGCTGTTTTTCATCCTGTTCGGACATTGGGTGCTGGTCGATACGGGGAATCCCCAATTCGGGGCTTCGTTGTTCTTGCTGGAAGCTCTCACCGTGCTCATCCTGCTCGGGCTCTCGCTCATTATCCGACTGCGTCTGTTCCCCGAGCCGGGCTCGGCGACGAGGCTCGGCTTTATCGGCGCGGCGGTCGGCTTGCTGCTCGACACGTTCTCGATCTGGTATCGCGACAACGTGTTTCCGAAATTCGACGAAGGCCAACACCACGCCTTTACGATCTGGATGACGCTGGCGTACGCCCTCTTCCTTCTAGTGCCCGCGATTACGGACCGTTTCGTCCGGTCTCCGTCCTCGCGCGAAGCCCGTCCGGACGCCGTCGAAGCTCCGGATCGCGAATAAGCGTTGGTCTCCTAATCGCAGACCGCAGAACCTCCGTTGCCATTTCGCATGGCAACGGAGGTTCTTTGCTTTAAGCGCTCCTCCACACTCTCTCATTGCAATGCGATAATCTCCCTCGGCTGAGGATGCCCCTTTTTCCGGCCCCACCTCCTGCCTGTGCTGAATGGCTCATTTGGAGGCTTATCCCCGTACCTCAGATGGCGTGGTCGTTTCTTCTTCTTCCTAAAAAATCGCCTTTGAAACAAGAACATATGTTTGCTATAATCCAAATATAGGAACATATATTCGGTTTGAGGGGGAGCCGTGATGGATTGGAAGTTGTCTATGGAGGCCTTCTGTAGATTTACTGCGGGATTGGTCCCAAGCATTTGCAGGCTTACTTGGACGAGTACGGCTACCGATTCAACTTCACTTCCAGTGAAGATTCGATCGTGCGGGATCTGCTGCGGCAGTGCGTCTCGCGCCCCGTCATTGTCTGATAAAAAGACGTTCTAGGTAATTATGGACGGCTCTAAGACGTTTTTTAAGGCTAGCCTCAAAAACATGGTTCCCTTCCTCCGCGCCTTTTCTGGGGAGGTTTTTGGCGTTCCGTCTTTTTTCTGTAAAGGATTCACGGCAAACGGATCGCAGAACTGGACATGCAGCAGGGCAACGACTGTCGCGTGCTCGGATAAGCTGTTGTCAAACTTCATAAATACCGAACTCGAACAATGAGGCAATACATGCTCCGCTGAGCAGCGGGGATAAGCCCGCAAAAATGGTAAAAAGGGAAAGCAAGGGGGGCGGAACCGACTAAGAGACGAGGATAGAAAAAATTAGATAGTTTGGAGAGGTACCCGGATGTTGAGACACCAAGGTAGGCAGAGGAACACAAATTGCAGCCTTGTCCGTGCGAGGCGCCTCTATCTTTGCTAAACTTAAGAAAAAAAAGCGGTTGCCGCGCGCAGCCGCGAGGAGAGCGAGCCCATGAGCGAAATTTCGTCCACCGAACAGCACCGGCGAGAGGCGCCGTCTTCCGTCTCCTGCCTGATCGTCACCGTATCCGATACCCGCACGCCCGACACCGACAAAAGCGGCCGGCTGGCGCGCGAGTTGCTCGAGGAGCACGGGTATATCGTCGCCGGGATGCGGATCGTTCCCGATGAATACGCCCGTATTCAGGCACTCTTGCGGGAGGCCGCCGAGGATCCGTCCATCGAAGCCGTTCTGCTGAACGGCGGCACCGGCATCGCCGGCAGAGATACGACCTACGAAGCGGTGCGGGATGTTCTGCAGAAGGAAATGCCGGGGTTCGGCGAAATTTTCCGGATGTTGAGCTATACCGAGGACATCGGCTCCGCCGCTATTCTGTCCCGCGCCATCGCCGGCACGGTCGGAACGACCGCCGTCTTCTCGATGCCCGGCTCGACCGGGGCGGTCAAGCTGGCGATGACGCGCCTCATCTTGCCGGAGCTTCGCCACGTCATGCGGGAAATTTACAAGGACGCGCCCGGTCGATAATCGTACTGTACGTGTCGGTGGTGGAGCTTGATAGTTTGGACAAAGAAAAAGCGTCGTCTTCTCACGCAGCGTGGCGGAGAGACGACGCTTTGCACTTGAAGCCTCAATGCATGCCCGGAGAGCCTGCCGCTTGACCTTCCGGCGCTTTCGTCCGGCGGATGAACAAGCCGATGATGAACGCCACGATCGCGATCATCAAACCGATCCAGAAGGCATCGTTAACGCCGGCGACGACGCCGTTCGCAATTTCAACCGGATTGGTCGGGTCTTTGGACGCGCTCATGTAATTTTTCGTCCCGTTAGACATAATGCTGATGAACAACGCGGTGCCGATCGCGCCGGACACTTGCTGCAGCGTGTTCAGAATCGCCGTGCCGTGCGGATAAAGCTGGGGCGGCAATTGGTTAAGCCCCGTCGTCTGCGCGGGCATCATGACCAGCGAGATGCCGATGAGCATAACGATGTGAATGGCGATGATGTATCCGGTGCTCGTCGAAGCGTCGAAGCCCGTGAACAGGTATAGGGCCACGATGACGATCGCGAGACCGGGGATGACGAGCACCCGCGGCCCGAATTTGTCGAACAGCTTGCCCGAGACGACGCCCATAACCCCGTTCACCATGCCGCCCGGGAGCAGCATCAGCCCGGATTTGAACGCGGTCAGGAACAACGCGCCTTGCAAATACAGCGGAATCAGCGTCATCGAAGAGAACAACGTCATCATCAGAACGAAAAGCAGTACGGTGACGAGCGAGAACATCGGATATTTGAACACCCTCAGGTCCATGACCGGCGACTTCAGCACCAATTGCCGCCAGATGAACAGAGCGAGCCCGACGCCTCCGACAATGATCGGCCAGTACACTTGCGGATCGGACCAGCCGTTCTCGCCCGCTTTGCTGAAGCCGAAAACGATGCCGCCGAAGCCGATCGTGGACAGCAGAATGGACAGAATGTCCACACTGGGCTTGGTCACCGTGGATACGTTCCGCAAGAAAATGGCCGCGATCACGATCGAAAAGGCCGCCAGCGGAAGAACGAGAATAAACAGCCACCGCCAAGCCAGCGAATCCAGAATTAAGCCCGATATCGTCGGACCGATGGCCGGCGCGAACATGATGACGAGGCCCATGAGGCCCATGGCGCCTCCCCGTTTTTCCGGCGGGAAGATGACCAGAATCGTATTCATCATGACCGGCAGCAGGAGACCGGTGCCGAGAGCCTGTACGACACGCCCCGTCAACAGCAATTCAAATCCGGGCGCTGCCGCCGCGATCAACGTACCGGTGAAAAACAAGATCATCGCAGACAAAAACATTTGCCTCGTCGTGAACCATTGTTGCAAAATAGCCGTAACCGGAACGAGCACCCCGATGACGAGCATGTACGCGGTGGCCAACCATTGAACGGTCGAATAGGATACGCCCAGCTCCTGCACCAGGTCGGGCAGCGCGTTCCCGAGCAGCGTCTCGTTGAGAATCGCGACGAACGCTCCGATAATAAGCGCGAACACAATCGGACCGCGCTTGATTTTGCTCAGATCGACCGCACTTCCCGTTTGATTTGTACTTGCGGCATTCATGTCTTTACGATAAACCTCCTGTTCCTCTCCCCAACATTTCTACACTTGTATACTTAATTTTACAAATGTATAGTTATTAATATACACTTTTTTAGGGTTCCACAGTCAAGAACCAATTTTGTGCCAACTGTAGCCTAATCTACAAAGGAGGCTTCATATGTATACGAACGATTCGGGGAATAAGACCGATCTGCGCGTACGCCGCACCCGGAAGCTTCTGTGGGAATCGCTGATGTCGCTGCTGGAGTACCGTTCATTCGAGTCTCTCAGCGTTCAGGAAATTTGCGACAACGCCATGGTGCACCGAACGACGTTTTATAAGCACTTCAGGGATAAATATCAATTGCTCGCCTACGGCCTCGAAGAGGCGAGAGAGAAGTTCGCGAGCAGAAGCTATAAAGACCGGATCTTGCGTCCGATGCAGATGTTTGAGGAGATGGGGCATATGCGCCAGTTCCAGACGCTTCTGAATGCCGAGCAAAGAGGCGGCACCCTTGGCTGCATTATGCAGAAGCACGCCGAGGATTCGCTGAAGCGTGACCTCACGGAAGCGGAGAAAAAGGGCGTTCGTTTTCCCGTGCCCGTGGATGTGATCGCCGCCTTCTATTCGGGCGCCATCGCCGCTCTGGGAGCCTGGTGGCTGAGACACGAAGCTGCCGTATCCGCCCAAGAGATGGATGAATATTTGGGCCGGTTGATCAATTTCGACACCTTTTTCCCGGAGACCGCCAAATAAGAAGCGCCCGTCAAAAGCCGGCCGTAGCGCGGCAGTCGTCCGTCCGGGCACCCCCCATTGTTTTTGCGTCCAACTTCTTCCGCCTAACCTAATCTTGCAGAGATACGCGGCTTCCGCAAACGACGGGCCGCGGAAGCGCGACGAGCCGCGGAGGCGCCTCTTCGCCTCCGTACAGCACGACCAGCAGCGTCTCCGCGTCGAACGAGAGCTCCCCCCGCTCCGTCCAGAGCGCGTAGTCGAACGGCAATCGGTCCAGCGCCGCCCGCTTGGAGAGCTCGCGCTCGTCCATGCCGAGCGCCTCGGCGGCCCGCTTTCGCTCGGACGACCAGTCGTCCTTGTCCATCCGTTCTTCCCACCAAACCTTGCGCGGCTTGTACTTGTGCTGAAGGAAATAATCGATCTTGAGCAAGCCGAGCGCAAGCTCCGGATTCAGCTTCGGATTGGCGTCGTGGCGCAGGAACGCCCACAGCCGGACGAACAGATCCTCAAGCTGATGGCCGATGCGCTGCCAACCCCGCTCTTCCCAGTAGTCCCCGAATTTCTGGAAGAAGTCGAACGGCGACGGATAAGCCGTCTGCGTCAAATATTCCATCGTCCGGTCCATCCGGTGCGCGTTCCAATATTTCTCGAGCACGTCCTCGACCCGCTTGATCCGCACGATATCCTCGAACGGCAGCAGGTCGTTGCCGAGCATCTCGTAAGGCGCGCGGTCCATGTACACGTAGCCGTACTTCTCCGCGTTCAGACGCAGTCCCGTTCCCCGAAGCATTTTCAGAAAACCGAGCTGCAGTTCCTCCGGCCGAAGCGCGAAAACGTCGTTGAACGTTTGGCGGAACCGGTTGTAATCCTCGTGCGGCAAGCCCGCGATCAAGTCGAGATGCTGGTCGATCTTGCCGCTCTCCTTCACCTTCGTGACGGTGCGGACGAGCTTCGTCCAGTTCTGGCGCCGCTTCACGGCCAGGTTCGTCTCGTCGTTCGTCGACTGGACGCCGATCTCAAACCGGAAGATGCCCGGCGGCGCATGCTCGGCCAGGAAGTCGAGCACCTCCGGACGCATGATGTCGGCGGTAATTTCGAACTGGAACACGCAGCCCCGGTGGTTGTCGATGAGGAATTGAAAAATTTCCATCGCGTATTCGCGCTTGATATTGAACGTCCGGTCGACGAATTTGATCAGCTTCGCTCCGTTGTCGATCAGATAGGTCAGGTCGGCTTTGACCCGCTCCATATCGAAGTAACGGACGCCGACTTCGATGCTCGACAGGCAGAACTGGCAGCTGAACGGGCAGCCGCGGCTCGTCTCGAAATAGACGACACGGTTCGGAAGCGACGGCAAGTCCTCGGCAAAACGGTACGGTGACGGAATGGCGTTCAGATCGAGCTTGGGCCGGCCGGGGTTGATGACGACCTCCCCGTTTTTCCGGTAGGCGAGGCCGAAGACGAAATGGAACTTGCGGCTGCCGGACAGCTCCCGCAGCAGGTCCCGGAACGTCTCCTCTCCTTCGCCCATCACGATATAATCGACCGCCGGCAAGCGGTTCATCCAGAACTCGGTGTCGTAGGACACCTCCGGTCCGCCGAGCACGATGGCAGCGTCGGGCAGCACCTTGCGCAGCATGTCGATGACGGTAATCGTCTCTTCGATGTTCCAGATGTAGCACGAAAAGCCGATGACGTCGGGCTTCCGCCGGAACAGGTCGGAGACGATCGCCATCGCCGGGTCCTTGATCGTATATTCGGCAATGTCCACGTCGAACTCGCTTTCGGCGAAAGCTTTCAAATACCGGAGGGCGAGCGAAGTGTGAATATATTTGGCATTCAGCGTCGCAAGAACGACGTTCATAAGCGGTTAATCCTCTCATCTTGCAGTCTCTCTCTATTGTAACGGATAAGCGGGCGGAATGACAAAGCAACCGGCCGCCCGGCGCATGGCGCCCCGGCAGCGGCGCGGGAACATCCGGGGCGCCATGCGCCTCCGTTAAACGGCATTCGAACCGCCGCAGCGCCGCATCCCTGTCCGGGCAACGGCGCTGCGGTGCGTAACGGCATCTTCGCCGCGATCCCTTCTCAAAAATCGTCGTCGTCCATCGCTTCGTACACGTCTGACTTCCGAGGCGCCCGCGTCATTTCCTCCGCTTGGCGAATTTGCTTTTTCATCGCCCGATACCAAGCGTCGTAGGATTGATCGAGCTGAAATTCCCGGGCGGGATCTTCATGACGGTCGGAGTCGAATTCCCGATCTTCGTCCATCCCGGTGTCACCTACCCTTTAATGGATTGAAGCCACTCTGCGTAGCACAGCCCGCATAAAAGCTCAAGGCCTTTCTCTTTGCCTTCCTCGTCGTATTTCGTTACGGTATGCGCCGAGTCGGACTCCTGCTCACAGTAATCGCAAATAATGGCCATGTTTCCCATCCTCATGATGTCTTGTCTTGCTAGCGCCGTGTACGCAGTATGCGTAGCTTCGGACCAATCTATCCGGCAGGATGGGCAACGACGCATAGGTGTCCTTGAACGGCGAGATAAAACGTAAAAAAGGCCCGGCGAAGCAGCGCCTCGCCGAACCCCTATGCCGGGCCTCCCGGACCCAAAAAGCCGTCTTACACTTCCAGCCCGCCGTCCTTGATGACTTGCTGGATGAAGTAAAAGCTGTCCTTCGGATAACGCTCCAGCGTCTCGTAGTTCGTGTAGACGATGCCGAAGCGTTTGTTGTACCCTTCCGCCCATTCGAAGTTGTCCAGCAGCGACCAGGCGAAGTAGCCCTTGAGCGGCACGCCGGATTCGATCAGCCGATGGCATTGGATGAAGTGCTTCTTGTAGTAATCGACGCGCTTCGCGTCGTGAACGCGGCCGTCGGCGGTCAGCTCGTCTTCGTAGCAAGCCCCGTTCTCCGTAATATAGATCGGAATGTCGCCGTAAGCTTCTTTGACCCAGGAGAGAACTTTGTACAACCCGTCCGGATAGACGTTCCAATTCATATACGTCTTGTCGAAGCCGATTTGCACTTCTTCGCAGTCGAACAGGCCTTCTCCCTTCTTGTAGCGCCCGAAGCCGCCGCTGTAGAAGTTCACGCCGATGAAGTCGATCGGCTGCGATATCGTCTCCAGGTCGCCCGGCTGGATCGGCACGGTGACGCCCTTCTCGCGGAACCAGTCGACCATGAATTGCGGGTAGGAGCCTTTGAAGGTCGGATCCATAAACCATTCGTTGTTGTAAGCACGCTGACGGCGAGCGGCCGCGACGTCCTCCGGCTTGGTGGAATACGGCTCGAACCAGTACAGGTTGTGGGTCGTGCCGATTTGGCCCTGGATGCCGAGCGAGCGGAATTTCTTGACCGCTTCGCCATGCGCGACCATGCAGTTGTGGGCGACGGTAACAGCCAATTGCAGGTCGGTGTTGCCCGGCGCATGGGCGCCGATGTAGTTGGACAGGAAGGAGATGCACCACGTCTCGTTAAACGTGATCCATTGCTTCACTTTGCCGCCATACGCCTTGAACGCCACTTCCGCGTAATTCACGAAAGCGTCGATCGTCTCGCGGTTCGCCCAACCGCCCTTGTCCTGCAGCGCTTGCGGCAAATCCCAGTGGTAGAGCGTCACGCAAGGCTCGATGCCGGCCTCCAGCAGAGCGTCGATGACGCGGTGGTAGTAGTCCAGCCCTTTCTCGTTCACTTCCCCCGTTCCTTGCGGGAAAATTCGGGGCCAAGCGATCGAGAAGCGGTACGCCTTGACGCCGAGCTTTTTCAACAGCGCTACGTCTTCTTCATAACGGTGGTAGCTGTCGCAGGCGACGTCGCCGTTGTCGTTGTTAACGACTTTGCCCGGCGTATGCGAGAACGTGTCCCAAATGGACAGTCCCCGACCGTCTTCCTGATAAGCGCCTTCGATCTGATAGGACGCGGTGGCCGTACCCCAAACGAAATCTTGCGGAAAAACCAATTTAGTCAAAGCCTATCCCTCCGCGCGAATGAAATGGATGATGTAAAACGTTTTCTGTCTACCATTGTAAATCATTTCGCGCGGCAATGGGGGCTTTGTTGCTGTACGATTTTGGCGATTATTTATTCGGATTGGCTACGCCGAGCCGTTCCAAAATTTTCGCCTGCATGCCGTCCCGGAACGCCTTGACCTCCGGAATGTCGACCTGCTGTCCGTCCTTGCCCTTCTTGAATACGGCGCCGCCCGTCTTCTTCAATACGTCGAGGAATTGCTGTGCCATCTGGGCCGTAACCGTGTCCGGATGCTCCGCGACGACTTTCTCGTACTCGGCTTTCACTTTGGGATCGATCTTGAACGTCTCGAATTCGAAAACCGGCGTATTGTCAAGCCCGATCAGCAAATCCCACATGTATTGCAAGTAACGTTTGGCAGCCTCTTGGCGCTCCTTCGATTCGGGATAATCTTTGACGTATTTTTCGGCCGCGAGCGCGCGATTGGCCAGCTCATCCCACGTAATGACGAGTCCGCCGTCAGCCGCGGTTTTGGCGTCGGATTCCATCGCCAGCAGCGCGATATAGTCCTTCATCTCGGCGGAGAGATGGGCGTCGAACCGCTTCAGCTTGCCGTAATCGACGACCGGGAAAACGAACCCTTCCGCCGTCTCCAGCTTGTAGCCGCCGGCGACCGCTTCCTCGATCGCCTTGCGGGCCGTCTCGTCCTTGATGCCCGCCGTCTGGTCGTCCGTGAACGGCCATTTCAGCGACTGCAGGTTTTGCTGCACGGCGTCCGCCTCGAACGTCTTCTCGACATCCTGGAGACGGGCATCGTAGTAGGCGAGCAGCTCCCGGATCATCTCATCCGCGATCTCCGGCTTCACTTGCGGGATGGAATCGTCCAGCAGCTTGCCCAGCTCCGAAGCGGCGGCGCCGGCTTGAACCTTGGCTTTGAAGTCGGCCAGCAGCGCGGCGCCGTTGTCCTCGCCCGGCGATGGCGACGCGGAAGCCGTCTCGGCCTGCGCCGGTGCGCTCGCCGTCGGCGAAGCGGGAGCGGACGGACTCGAAGCTCCGCCGCTGTTGTCGGAAGCGCAGCCCGCGAGCAGCGCCGCCAGCATGGCGGCGGAGGTCAAGGCGAGCGCCGTTTTTTGGGACCGTGTGAATCTCATCGTTTGTGTTCCCCTTCCTGGTTCGGCTCTTGTTATTTGTGCCGTCTGTTTAAAGAAACGGAGAACATACGAAAAATGTTGCTTGCCAAGAAGATTGCTTTTGATCCGAAATTGGGCTACAAAGGAAGAAAGTGCGCGAAAAACCGGAAGGAGGACATTGAATGGCGGATCGGGAATGGGAATGGCCGCTCGCGGACGGAACCCGAATGTACGCCTGCGAATGGCTGCCGGAGCTGCGGAGCGAGGCGCGGGGCTTCGTTGGAATCGTGCACGGGATGGGCGAGCATGCCGGACGTTACGAGCACGTAGCGAAAATGCTAACGGAAGAATGATATGCCGTCGCCGCATTCGATCAATACGGGCACGGCAAGACGCCAGGACGCCGCGGTCACGTGCCGAGCTATGAGGCGCTGCTGGAAGGGCCGGACCGGCTGGTGAGAGAGGCGCGCACCCGTTACCCGGGGGCGCCGATCTTTCTGTTCGGCCATAGCATGGGCGGCAACGTGACGCTCAATTATTTGCTGCGGCGGCAGCCGGACATCGCCGGCGCCATCGTCACAGGGCCGTGGCTCAAGCTGGCGTTCGATCCCCCGCAAGCCCAGGTCCTAATCGGCCGGCTGCTCGAACGCGTATATCCGCAATACTCCAATCATCGTCCCCTTGCCGCCGAGCGTCTCACCTCCGATCCGGAGATGATTCGCCGGCTGTCGGAAGACCCGCTCGGACACGGGCATATTACGGCGAAATTTTTCTTCGGCGTCCGGCGGTCGGGAATTTGGGCGATCCGGCATGCGGATCGGTTGCGCGTTCCGTTGCTCCTCATGCACGGAGACGACGACAAAGTGACCTCTATCGCGGCCAGCCGCCTGTTCGCCGAAGCCGCGGGAAGCCTGTGCACCTTCGTCGAATGGCCGGGCTACCGGCACGAGTTGCACAACGAGGCGGGACGGGCCGCCGTGTTCACCGTCATCCGGCAATGGCTGGCCGATCATGCGCCCGGCGGAACGACGGAATAAGCCTTCTCACGGGACCCGCAGCGACCGGCGAGCGGTGTGGCGCCGCATGACGGCAGTCAACCGCATGCGGCATGAACGCCTCTTGGCGCAGTTACCGCAGAAGCGAACGGGTTGTCGGCAGCGCCGCCGTTGGGATACAATCGGAGAATAGCCTAGCTCCGATAGGAGTCAAAGGAGAGAGAAACCGCACGATGACGAAGTATCGTTTTATTGCCATGGACTTGGACGACACGCTGTTGACCGACGAGTTGACCGTAAGCGACAAAACGCGCGAAGCGATGGCCCGTGCGTTGGCGCAAGGCGTACGGCTTACGATTGCAACCGGCCGCATGTTCGCTTCGGCCCAGCGGATCGCGAAGCAGGTCGGACTGAACGTGCCGATCATCACGTACCAAGGCTCGCTGGTCCGCAACCTGCTTGACGAGCAGGTGCTCTACGAACGTTCGGTGCCGATGGAGACGGTTCGCATCTTGTACGATTATACGCGCGAGCACGGTCTCCACCTGCAAACCTACATCGACGATCAGCTGTACTCCTTCGACGGGGGCGAGAAACTGATCGGGTACGCCAAGCAATCCGGCATTCCTTACAAGATTGAGCCGGATCTCGACCGGCTGCCGGAAGGCCGCCACACGAAGCTCGTCATCATCGACGATCCGCAAAAGCTGGACGACCTCATCCCCGTCCTTCGCCCTCTGCTCGGAGACGGGGTGCACATGACCAAGTCGAAAGCGAACTACCTCGAGTTTCTTCATCCCGAAGGAACGAAGGGGCACGCTTTACGCTTCCTGGCCGGCCATTTCGGCATCCCGATGGAGGAGACGATCGCCATCGGCGACGCCTGGAACGACCGGGAGATGATCGAAGCGGCCGGCCTTGGCGTAGCGATGGCCAACGCGGTTCCGGCGCTGCGGGAGATCGCCGATTACGTCACATTGAGCAACAATGACGACGGAGTGGCCCACGTTCTGGAGAAGTTCGTGCTGAACGCCTAATCATGGAAAAGAGCCGCACGCGGGTGCGGCTCTTTTCCATCTCAGCAATGTTGGCGGCGGTGTTCAGAACGAAAAACGCCGCTCCGGACGGAGAAAGCGCCCCCGACCTTCGTCTGTCTGTCGCCGCGCCACTCGCGGTCATCCATCGTCTTTCCGCCAGCCGTCCCATTATCCCGTTCGTTCAGAACGGGCAGAAACCTGAACGCCGGGGATAGTGGGACAACCTCCCGATGAGCAGGCCCGCCTTAGCCAAGGGGATAATGGGATGACTTCCCGAGAAGCAAGCCGTGTCTGAGCCGATGGGATAATGGGAGGCCTCCGAACACAAACCGTATCTGAGCCCAAGGGATAATGGGATGACCTCCGGAAACCAGCCCGTTCCTCCCTGAACCCTGGGGATAATGGGATGACGGTCCGCTAAACGGGGATGCCCATTTCCTAATACGGGCCCAGGTTTTTCTCCAGCGTCAGCGTCTTGACGGTTCCTCCGGGGCGGACGATCAGCTCCTGATCCTTGATCTCGTAGCCCATATTCTCATAGAGGATGAGATTCCGGTGGACGGACTGCCTTACCCGGCAGCGGCTGATGGCCAGCCCCTTGCTCCGGCCGCGCTGCTCGATCCATTGGACCAATTGGCGGGCATAGCCCCTTTTCCGCCGCGCCGGAAGAACCGACAGCCGGAAGAAATAAATGGCGTCTTCGTCGTATCGGAAGCGCACCATGGCGCCGGGGATGCCGTCCTCATACAAAATCGCCGCCGATTCGCTCCCCGACTCGAGCGCCGCGCGAACGGATTCGACCGTCTCGTCCAGCGCGCTCGAAGGGGGAACCGCCGCGCGGTATTCCTCGAACGCCTCCATCATGAGGGCGTGCACGACTTCCGCATCTCCGGCGTCCGCCTCCCGGATTTCGACGACCGGATCGGCGCTCGGCTTCCGCCTCGCCGCTGCGGCGGCCTCAGGCTTCGTCCCGGAACGCTCGCCTTCCGCGTCTTCCGAAGCCGTCTCCTTCTCGCTCTCCGGTTCGGCGGTCGGCTCCGTCTCCTCCTGCCGCTCCGCTTCGGCCGGCACTTCCGCGCCTGGCGCATCGGCCCCCGCTGCGAAATAGGATCGGCTCGACCGGGTAAACAACAAGACGACGACGGCGAACGACAGCACCAACTGAATGACGTTGTTGGAGGAGAACCATAAAGCGAGCAGCGCCAGAATGATCGACGCCATCCGTTTGCGCCGATGGATGAAGAACAGCGTAAGCGCAATCAGAATGATCGAAGGCGCGAGGTTGATCGCCACGATGCCGAAATGTCCGGCTTTATATTCCTGCGGGGCCAACCCGAACATGGTATCGATCGTTTTGCTCCTGTAGCTGCTCCAGCCGCTGGAAAAGCTGTCCGGAATGACAAGCAGCAGCAAGGCTAACACCAGCATGAACAACACAAGGGCGAGCTTCAAGACTAACACAATTTGAGCGGTTTTGATGCTGCTTGGTTTCGGCAAATGGGGAACCTCCTGAGCTAGGCTAGATACTTTATTATACCTCATACGTATGAACAGTTCGAACGGCTCGTCTTTTTTAACCCTTTCAGAAATAAGAAACACCTGTCCGCCCATTCGCATGGGAAAACAGGTGCCCTTATTCCGTTCGTCGCGGCAAAATTTGTTCGCTTCGCCTCTGTTCCCTCTCCCGCTTGGCCTTCAGCAGGCGAAACATCTCCAGGCTGTCCAACAGGTGCTTCGCTTCCTCGTCCGTCAAATCCTCGCACTCGCCGCCGATGCACAGCCGGTTCGGCGACTCGGGCTGCTCTTTGTCCTTCTGCGGCCGGTCCCCCGTCAGCAGCCAGTCCAGGGAGACCTCGTAGATGCCGGCCAGCTCCCGAAGAATTTCATTGTCCGGCTGAGACTTGTCGTTCTCGTATTTGGAGATGGTCGTGAAGTCGAGTCCCAGCTTGGCCGCGACTTGATTCTGCGTCAAATGCTTCCCGTTGCGCGCTTGCTTTAAACGCGAGCCGAACGACATCGGCCTCACCTCTCAACTAATCAGTATAAAAGATTAGCCGTTATTCCAACAGATTTGTTGCCGATTATTCAATATTCTTGTTGAAAAAGGGATTATTTTCAAGTTACAATGGAGTCAATTGAAGATTCTTCAAAAGAAAGAGAACCCCGCTTCCGCCTTTGAAAGGAGTGAACTCATGGGACATCTGTCCATCTGGCTGTGGATCATATTCGTTCCGTGCGTCATCGCCTCGTTCGTGCTGGAATACAGAAGCCGCAAGAAGGGCTCCGAGGAGGAGAAATAACGATGCGAGTCGTCTGGCACAAGCCGAACGGTCCGGCGACCGAGTACGATTGCCCCGACGTGGAGCAGTTGCTGTTCCTGCTTCGCCTGGTCCGGACCGTATACCTGCAGGACAAGCCCTTCACTCCCATCCGAACCGGACTCGTCGTGGGCGACAACGAATTGTCCGTCTCCGTCTGGCTGAAGGAAGCCGCCGAAGGCTAATCGAGGCGAACGGCGGGATCTAACTAAAAAAGAGGCTTTGCAGCCTCTTCGTTCTTGCTCTTATTGTCCGGCCAGCACCTGGTACCAGACGCCTCTATCGGAATACAGCTTTTGGCGCACCTCGTCCCATCCTCCGAGATATCCGATATCGAACAGTTCCTTCGGCTGGGGAAAATCGGCTGCGTATTTCGCGGCGACATCGGCTTTCACCGGCCGGAAGCCGTGCTCCGCGAAAATCGTCTGCGCCTTCTCGCCGTGGAGATACGCCACGAACGCGTCCGCCGCTTCGCGAACGCCGTGCTTATCCGCGTTCACGTCGACTACGGCCGCCGGATTCTCGATGAGAATCGTCCGGCTTGGCGTGACGACGTCGTATTTGACGCCCTGCGCGATCCGGGCGAGCAATTCGTTCTCGTAGGTGACGATCACGTCGCCTACGCCGTATTCGAAGGCGGCCATCGACGCCCGGCCGCTCTTATCCATCGACTCGACGTTGCGGTGAACGGAAGCGAGGAACGCTTTCGCCGCCGCCTCGTCCTTCTTGCCTTCCCGCTCCTCCGCCTCCTTGAGCCCCGCGCCGTAGATCGCGTTGATGTCCCACTGCGCCCCTCCGGAAGTCTGCGGATTCGGATACAGCACTTTGACCCCGGGCTTGGCCAAATCGTCAAATTCCCGGATCCCCAGCGGATTCCCCGGCCGGGTCCCCATCACGACGATCGACCTCGTCACCATGCCGCCGTCGTCGCCCGCTTTCCAGTCGCCGCGGATGAGCCCGGCTTGCTTGACCTTGTCGATGTCGCCTTCCATGGACAGAACGGCGACATCGGCTTCGAAGCCGCCCGCGATCGCCCGGGCTTGCGTGCCGGACGCTTCGTACGATTCCTGAAACTTCACGTCCTGGCCGGTTTTCGCTTTCCATTCCGCGCGGAACGCGGGCAATATCTCCTGCAGCGCATCCTTGGCGACCGAATACGCTCCGATGACGAGCGTGACGCTGCCGCCGCTTCCCGCCGCCGATGCGGATGCGGACGCTCCGCCCGGCGCCGCCGCGTTCCCGTTCGCGCCGCAGCCCGCGACGAAAACCGCCAGAGTGAGCCACCCGAGGAGCCATCCGGTTCGGCCGGTTCTCCATCGTTTGACCTGTTGTCGGTTATCCGGATACATTCACTTGCCTCCCTGGTGCCTACGCAGGCTCCCGCTTCTCATGCGCAAGGGACGGTTCTCCGACAGAACCGCCCCGGTCTCTCTGCCCGCAAAATCAAATATGGACGGGCAGCGGATCCACCTTCAGCTTGTTTTCCGTCACCCAGCTGTCGTTGTCGTTGAACAGATAAGCGCGATGCACGAGAACGTGCACTTCTTCGCCCGGGTGCAGCACCGGCTTCTCCAGCGAACGGTAGGTGACCAGCTTGATATCGCCGATCTTGATCTCGACGAGCCATTCGCTTCCGCGGAAGTGGATATGGCTGACGGTGCCCGTCTCGGTCGCCGACAGCAAGGTGAACTCGTTCGCCTTGCCCACTTCGACGTATTCCGGACGAATGAGCCCTTTCGTGCCCGGCATCGCCGCCGCATCCGCAAAGCCGCGCAGCTTGCCGATGTCTTCGATGACCGTCGATTCCCCGATGAACGAGGCGACGAAAGGCGTCTTCGGATCCTTGTATATTTCCCAGGGAGTGCCCTTCTGCTCCAGGCGGCCCTGGTTGATGATCATAATCTGGTCCGCCACTTCGATCGCCTCGTCCTGATCGTGCGTGACGAAGATCGACGTAATGCCGAGGCGGTCGATCATCTCGCGGAGCCAGGAGCGCAGCTCGTGGCGAATTTTCGCGTCGATGGCGGCGAACGGCTCGTCGAGCAGCAGCAGCTGCGGCTCGGGCGCGAGCGCCCGGGCGAAGGCGACGCGCTGCCGCTGGCCGCCGGACAGCTGGTGCGGATACCGCTTCTCGAAGCCGGACAACCCCGTCAGCTCCACCAGCTCCGCGACCCGCTCCCTGATTTTGGCTTTCGGCCACTTCTTCACTTCCAGGCCGAACGAAATATTTTCCGTAACCGTCATATGTTTGAACAACGCGTAGTTCTGGAACACGAACCCGATTCCCCGCTCCTGCGGCGGCAAGTCGTTCACGCGCTTCCCATGGAACACGATATCGCCCGTATCCGGCGTCTCCAGTCCGGCGAGCATGCGCAAAATGGACGTTTTGCCGCCGCCGCTCGGTCCGAGCAGGCCGATAAGCTGCCCTGTCTCGATCGTAAATTCGACGTCCTTCACCGCGTGAAATTCTCCGAACTTCTTGTTTAAGCCGCGCACCTCAACATGCATGTTACGCACCCCTTATCGGATCGTGATCGTTGTTGGCCTTAACGCTCCTTGCGGGACTTGGCCCATTCCATGAACAGCAGCAACACGACGGAACAGGCGGCGAGGACGAGGGCCACCGCGTTGGCGGCCGTCAAGTTGAAGTTCTCGACATCCTGATAAACGAGCGTGGTCGCCGTCTGCGTCTTGAACAAAATGTTGCCCGACACGACGAGCACGGCCCCGAACTCCCCAAGCGTCCTGGCCACCGTCAGCACGACGCCGTAGACGACGCTCCAGCGGATCGACGGCCACGTCACCCGCCAGAAAATCGTCCACGGATACGCGCCGAGCAGTTGCGCCGCTTCCTCCTGCTGGCTGCCGATCTCCTGCAGCACCGGCATCACTTCGCGAATGACGAGCGGGAACGTCACGAACAGCGTCGCGATGACCATGCCCGGCAGCGCATAGACGATGTCGACGCCGGCTTTGTTCAGCAGCGAGCCGATGACCGTATCCGGCCCGAGCAGCAGGACGATCATCAGCCCGCCGATAACGGGCGAGACGGCGAACGGTAGATCGACCACGCTGTTCAAAATGCGCTTGAGCTGCGGTCCGAGCCAATTGGCCCGCACCAGATAGAGCGCCAGCATGACGCCGAACAGCGTATTGACGAGCGTGACGATGACGACGATGATTCCCGTCATCAGAAGCGCATGCAGCGCCTCGGGCCTCGCAATGCCGCCTGCGAAGCCGCTCCAGCCGTCGTCCCAGGCTCCCGCCGCGATGCGGACGACCGGCGCCCCGAGCAGCAGGGCGAATACGACAAACGTCAAAGCGATCCATAGTCTTCTCATCATCGTCCCGTCCTCCGCGCTTGCACGTAGCTGACGAGCCACAAAATGACGAACGAGAAGGTGAGCAGCAGCACGGATACGGCCGCGGCTCCGGCGGGATTGTCGCTCTCGATCTGGCCGAAAATGTAAACCGACGCGACGAGCGTTCGGCCCGGAATGTTGCCGGCGACGAGCACGACCGCGCCGAACTCCGCCAGCGCCCGGGAGAAGGCGAGCATCGAGCCGCTGACGATGCCCGGCATCATCGACGGCAGAATAACGCGGAAGAACGTCCTCGCCTTCGAAGCTCCCATCGTATAGGCGGCTTCTTCCTCGGAAGCGTCCATCTCCTCCAGCAGCGGCTGGACGGCGCGAATGACGAACGGGAACGTCACGAACACCATCGCGACGACGATCGCCGGCTCGTGGAACAAAATGGTGAACCCCATGGAATCGGCCCATTGGCCGACTGCGCTGCGGGGTCCGAGTAGCAGCATGATCATCAGGCCGACAACGGCCGTCGGAAGCGCGAAAGGCAAATCGACCATGCTGTTTAACAGCTGCCGGCCCGGGAACCGGTACCGGATGAGCACCCAACCGGCCAACGTGCCGATCAGCGCGTTGACCGCCGTGGCGATCAGGGCGAGTTTAAAGGTGAGCAGAACGGCCTTCCAAGCGAGCGGTTCCGTCAAATTGCCGAGGAGTGCGGACCAGCCGTCGGACAACGATTGGCCGTAAATACCTAGAATCGGAAGCACGATGAGAACGGCGAAATAAAGCATCACGGCGCTGCGGAAACCCCAGCTCCACCATCGGCTCTGCAGCATGTTGGTCACGTATGCGAACCTCCCGGAGATGTTGGGCCATCAATATAATTCCTATTAAATTAGTCGGTATTGCTAATGTAGCAGAAATACGCCTTCTCCGTCAATCCAAAAAAGTCGAAAAAACGCCCTTTTATCAATATTCTTTATACAGCCTATACGTGAACGTGATGAACGGTTCGAAAAAACCGGGATATTTGTTCCGCCCGGGCAGCGTTCGCTATAATAAGGAGGACCGAACGGACAAGGAGGGGATGACGATGCTGCACCGCGAACAGCTCCGCACGTCCAGAAGAGACGAGATGATCGACATTACGAGGCAGGTCGCCTCCATCGTATCCCGCGCCGGAGCGGACGAAGGGATCGCGCTCGTCTATTGCCCGCATACGACGGCGGGCATCGCCATCAACGAGAACGCCGATCCCGACGTGAAGCGGGACGTCTTGATGCGGCTCGACGAGGTTTATCCGTGGGAGCATCCGAAGTACCGGCACGCGGAGGGCAACACGGCGGCCCACTTGAAGGCGATCACCGCCGGCTCGTCCCAGAGCGTCATTATCACCGGTGGACGCCTGCTGCTGGGCCGATGGCAAGGCATCTACTTCTGCGAATTCGACGGTCCGAGGGACCGGGAGTATTTCGTGAAAATTTTGCGGGGCTAGAGCAGGGGACCTCCGCTCTCATTCGCCTTCGATGAAATATTTCTCCTCGCCCGTCTCCAGAACCGCCTGACCTTGCGTCAGATCGGTAATCCACGCAGCGAAGCGTTCGGCTTCCGCGACCTCCGGGAGGCAGACGATCCGCACCCGGTCGGTGAACGAGACGTCGCCGACCCGGGCGTTGCGGCCGCGCAGCTCGTTCTCCAGCTTGCCGTACCACGTATAATCCACATCTACGATAATTTCCTTGTGCAGCACTTTGACGATCGGCTGCGCGGCGTCGATTCCCGCAACGGCGCCGTCCGTGTAAGCGCGGACGAGCCCGCCCGCGCCGAGCAGAATGCCGCCGAAATAGCGGGTGACGACGACCGCCACGTTTTTCAGGCCGCGGTGCTTGATCACTTCCAGAATCGGCTTGCCCGCCGTTCCGCTCGGCTCCCCGTCGTCCAGCGCCTTCTGGAATTCGTCCCGCTCCCCGACCACGTACGCCGAGCAGTTGTGCGTGGCGTTCCAATGCCGCTTCTTGATCTCCTCGACGAACGCTACCGCCTCCTCCTCGCTGGAGACCGGCTTCGCGTGGCCGATGAACCGCGATTTTTTGTTGACGATCTCGCTCTCTCCGTATTGTCTTACCGTAGCGTATCTGGGCAGCAACTTCATTCTTCCTCTCTTTGCATGGCGCTTGCACTATCTTAACACGAACGGCTTTAAACCAAAACGCTTCGACGTCCCCGGAATCGTGAAAAAAAGCCCCCGGAGACGCGAACTTTCGCGTCCGGAGGCCGATGCGGCAACAGGATGGTCGGAACGGGGAACGACGCCGATTAGAGGCGCGCTTCCAGCTCCTTCTTCTTCTCTTCGAAGCCCGGCTTGCCGAGCAGCGCGAACATGTTGACTTTGTACGCTTCGACGCCCGGTTGGTCGAACGGGTTAACGCCGAGCAGATAGCCGCTGACGCCGCAGGCGATCTCGAAGAAGTAAACGAGCTTGCCGAACGAGCGCGGGGACATGTCCGGAATGTGCACGACGAGGTTCGGCACGTTGCCGTCCGTATGCGCGAGAATCGTGCCTTCGAACGCCTTCTTGTTGACGAAATCGACCGTCTTGCCGGCCAGGAAGTTCAGTCCGTCGAGATCGTCCGGATCGCTCTTGATCGTAATTTGTTCGCTCACTTCGCCGACTTGGATAACCGTCTCGAAAATGATGCGGTTGCCTTCCTGAATGAACTGCCCCATGGAGTGCAGGTCGGTGGAGAAGTCGACGGACGCCGGGTAAATGCCCTTGTAGTCCTTGCCTTCGCTCTCCCCGTACAGTTGCTTCCACCATTCGGACACGAAGTGCAAGCCGGGCTCGTAGTTGACGAGAATTTCGACCGTCTTGCCCTTGCGGTACAGCGCGTTGCGGATAGCCGCGTACTGATAGGCCGGGTTCTCGCTTACGTTGGCGTTATTATACTCGGTAGCCGCTTCTTGCGCGCCCTTCATAATCTCTTCGATGTCGATGCCCGCCGTGGCGATCGGCAGGAGACCTACCGCGGTCAGCACGGAATAACGGCCGCCGACGTCGTCCGGAATGACGAACGTCTCGTAGCCTTCCTCGGTCGCCAGCTTCTTGAGCGCTCCGCGCGCCTTGTCCGTCGTGGCGTAAATGCGCTTCTTGGCTTCTTCCTTGCCGTATTTGTTCTCCAGCGCCTCGCGGAAAATGCGGAAAGCGACGGCCGGCTCGGTCGTCGTGCCGGACTTGGAGATGACGTTGATCGACCAGTCCTTGCCTTCGAGCGCCTGCAGCAGATGGGTCATGTAGGTGGAGCTGATGTTGTTGCCGGCGAAGAAAATTTGCGGCGTCTTGCGCTGTTCCTTGGACAGCGTGTTGTAGAACGAGTGCGACAGCATCTCGATCGCGGCGCGGGCGCCGAGGTAAGAGCCGCCGATGCCGATGACGACGAGCGCGTCGGAATCGGATTGGATCTTCTTGGCCGCCTGCTGGATGCGGGCGAATTCTTCCTTGTCGTAATCGAAAGGCAGATTGATCCAACCCAAATAATCGGAACCGGCTCCGGTTCCGTTATGTAACTGTTCATGCGCCAGCTTGACGGCGGGCGCCAGGTTGTCGATCTCATGTTGCCCTACGAATTTGAGGGCTTTGGAATAGTCCAGTCGAATGCTTTGACTCACTTGTTATTGCTCCCTTCATTTTTCACCAATCGTGTCGAAACACCGTAGCTTAAGGATACTTAAAAATGGATTGCAACACAAGTTTGAAGGAGGCCCGGACAAAACCGTGATGTCCGGTTAGCGGCGTTCGGCTTTCAAAAAGCGCTCATTTTCATTAGAATAAGGGGAATAGAGGACAAAAGGAGAGAACAACGACATGACCGCTATCGCCTTTATCGGACTCGGCACGATGGGTTCGCCCATGGCCGCCAATCTCCTCCGCCATCATTACGCCGTTACCGTCTATAACCGGACGCCCGGCAAAGCCGACGGGCTGCTCCAAGCGGGCGCAACCGCTGCTTCGACTCCGCGGGAAGCCGCCGGGAGCGCGGATGTCGTCATCTCGATCATCAGCAACGACAGCGCGGTGGAAGAAGTTTATTACGGAGAGCAAGGCGTCCTGGCCGGGCTGAAGCCGGGCGCGACCGTCATCGACAGCAGCACGATCTCGCCCTCCCTCGCCCGCCGTCTGGCGAAGGATATTGCGGCGAAGGGCGCTTCCTTCCTCGACGCTCCCGTTACCGGCAGCAAAGACGGAGCCACGGACGGCACGCTGCTGTTCATGGTCGGCGGCGACCGGGAGACGGTCGAAGCGAACCGCGACATTTTCCTCGCCATGGGCAGAGAGATCGTCTATATGGGCGAGAGCGGCAGCGGCGCGACGGCCAAGCTGTGCCACAACACGATCGTGGGCATCAACGCCGCCGGGCTGATCGAAGGCATGTCCATCGCCGCGAAGGGCGGGCTCGACATGGAGGCGTTCCTGCGCGTCGTTCAAGGCGGAGGGGCGGCCAGCAAGCAAGCGGACCTCAAGGGCAAGAAAGTGATCGCGGGCGACTATTCCGTCCAGTTCGCGCTCTCCCTCATGCTGAAGGACCTGAAGCTGTCGTCCGTGCTGTCCGACGGCATGGGCGTTCCGACGCCGATGCTGGAAGCCGCCAAGAGCCTGTTCCAGGCCGGCCAGGCCAAGGGCTACGGCGACGAAGATTTGGCGGCGCTGGCGCGCGTGTACGAAGAATGGATCGGACGTCGGATTTAGATCATCCTTAAAGAGGACGGGGAAGAGGCGGCGAGCCTCTTCTTTGTCGTTAGATCGACGGCGATCCGTACACCTTCCAGGTTGGAACGGGCTGCCCGGCCATCAGACGGCTTCGGTCGGAATCGGGTTTTCCGCCGGGCCGGATTCGGACGAAGATCGGCCCGTCCCGGACTGCAGCAAATTCAGCAGCACGGCGGTCAGCGATCCGGTCACGATGCCGTTCTGCAGCAGCATCTTCGCAAAGTCGGGCAAATGCTCGAACATGCCCGGCAGCACGGCCGAACCGAGGCCGACGGCAATGGAAGACGCGACGATCAGCATGTTGCCGTCCTTGCGCAGATCGACCTCGGACAGAATCGAAATGCCGGACGCCGCGACGGAGCCGAACATGACGATCATGGCGCCGCCCAGCACGGCAGTCGGGATAACCGTCGTAATGGCCGCCAGCTTGGGCAGCAAGCCGAGAACGACCATAATGCCGCCTGCCGCGAAGATGACGTCTCTCGATTTGACCCGGGTGAGCGCGACCAATCCGACATTCTGGGAGAAGGCCGTGTACGGAAAAGCGTTGAAAATCCCGCCCAGCATAATCGCCAGCCCCTCGGAGCGCAAACCGTTCACGATCTGCTTCGGCCGTACCTGCTGGTCCGTCGCCTTGCCGACCGCCAAATAGACGCCGGTCGACTCCACCATGCTGACGATGTTGACGATGATCATCGTGACGACGGCCGTCACGCCGATCTGAGGCGTGCCGAAGTAGAACGGCTGCGCGATGCTAAGCCACGACGCTTCCCCTACGGACGAGAAGTCGACGATTCCCATCGCGTAACCGGCGGCGGTGCCGGCGGCCAGGCCGATGAGAACGGCGATGGAGCGCAGGAAGCCTTTGCCCAGACGGTTCACGATCAGGATGACGACGAGCGTGCCGAGCGCCAGCAGCAGGTTGCGGGGTTCGCCGAAATCCGCGCTCCCTTCTCCTCCCGCCGCATTGTTCATGGCGACCGGGATCAAGGATAAACCGATAATCGTCACAACGGAGCCGGTGACGATCCTCGGGAAGAACTTGAGCAGCCTGCCGTACAAGGGAGCGGCCAGAACGACGAACAAGCCGGACAAAATAATGGCCCCGTACACGGTGGCCAGGTTCGACGCCGACGCGATCGCGATGATCGGACCGACCGCCGTGAAGGTGCAGCCCAGCACGACCGGCAGCTTGCTGCCCAAATACTTGGTGCCCAGAACTTGCAGCAGTGTGGCCAACCCGCAGGTGAAGAGATCGGCCGCGATCAAGTAGGCCATCTGCTCGCCGTTCAGTTTGAGCGCCCCGCCGACGATGAGCGGAACGACGACGGCCCCGGCGTACATCGCCAGAACGTGCTGAAATCCTAAGGCAACGACTCTTTGTTTGCTCAGCATCTTATACAGGCTCCTCGATTCGGTGAATGGGATGATCGTTTTCCGCGAAGCGTATGTCGCCCGGGGACATGGAGGCGATCCGGGCCAGGGAGTGAACCCTTACGCCCTTGCGCTCCAGCAGGCTGCGGCCTTCCTGGAAGCTCTTCTCAACGACGCAGCCGACGCCCGCGAGCTCCGCCCCGGACTCCCGGACCATATCGACCAGTCCGACCAGCGCGGCTCCCGTGGCGAGGAAATCGTCCACGATCAGCACGTTGTCGCTTGGACCTAAATACTTCTGCGCGACGCAAACCCGATACTCCTCCTGCCGGGTAAACGAACGCACGGGCGCGGAATAGACCCGCTCGGACAGCGTGACGGCTTTCTTCTTCTTCGCGTAGACGAACGGTACCCCAAGCGCAATGCCCGTCGCCATCGCAAACTGGATGCCGCTGGCCTCGATGGTCAGCACTTTGGTTACGGGCTTGTCCGCGAAAATCCGCGCGAACTCCCGCCCGATGGCCAGCGCCAACTGCGTGTCCACCTGATGATTGAGGAAAGAATCGACTTTCAATACCGTATCCGACAGAACGAGACCTTCCTGGCGAATGCGTTCCTTCAATAATTCCATCTTCGTCTATCGCTCCTTCTTGAAATAAAAAAGGACAACCTTCCTTGAGCCTTGTCTCTCAAGTGAAGCTTGTCCCTTCCGCTAACTCGTATCCTTGGCGGGTACATAAAGGGGGCACCCGAACCCGTCTGACGTCAAAGCGTTGATGCGGATTCTCCTGATGCGTTCGCTCTCACTCATAGTCGGATGATTGCAGTGGTCATCCGGTAGAAACTTATTGGGCCGTATTCCCAAAATTATATGAGTTGTCGTTATTGATCTTTAGTAATCGTACACATCCTTCTCTTTCGTTTCAAGAGGGAATTTTTCCGGATGGAACGGCCAGGGACACGGCGATACGCTCCAAGAACAAGCTCGGCCGCAAGCTCCTCGCCGTCACGTTCTCATAAGGACAAAAAAACGCCCCCCGCGTGCACGGAGAAGCGCTCGATTGATCCCGTTTTATAGCGGCCGAAGCCCGGTAAAATCAGGCTTCCCGTCCGAACGCCAGCCCAACCTGGCCATAAACGTATGCCGGTTCGGGTCGTACAGCGGGTCGCCGTCGATCTCTTTGTACGTTCGGGCGTGGAAGACGAGCACGACCTCCCCGTCCGCTTCGGTGAAGCTGTTGTGTCCGGGCCCGTACAGCCCCCAGTCCTCGTTCGTCTTCAGTACGGGCTCGGCGGTCTTCGTCCAGGCCCCCGCGTCCAGCAGATTCGCGTCCGCGGACGCTTCCAGGCAGCCCATGCAATAGTTGGCGTCGGTGGCGCTGGCCGAGAACGCGATGTAAATTTTGCCGCCGTGCTTGAGCACCGCCGCTCCTTCGTTCACCTTGAAGCCGACCGTTTCCCAGCCGAATTCGGGCTTCGTCAGCATCACCTGCTGGCCGCGCAGCGTCCAGGGATTGTCCATCTCCGAAATGTAGAGATTCGAGTTGCCCTCGATGTCCGGGTCCTTCTGCGCCCACACCAAATAGCGGACGCCGCGATGCTCGAATGTCGTCGCGTCAAGCGCGAAGCTTTCCCAGCGGGTACGGATTTGCCCCTTCTCCACCCACGCGCCCTCCAGCGGATTCGCCGCTTCGTTCTCGAGCACGTACATCCGGTGGTCAAACAAGCCGTCCTTCGTCTCCGTCGTGCGCGCGGCCGCAAAATAGATGTACCATTTGCCGTCGATAGAATGAATTTCCGGAGCCCAGATGTTCGCGCTGAGCGGCCCGCTCTCGTACTTCCGCCAGACGACGACGGGCTCGGCGTCTCTTAATCCCGCCAGCGTCGCAGCGCGCCGAACTTCGATGCGGTCGTACTCGGGAACGGACGCGGTAAAATAGTAGAACCCGTCCGTATGCTTGTAAACCCACGGATCGGCGCGTTGTTCGATCATCGGCGTCAAGTTCAAGTTGGTTGTTTTCAAGCTTCTCTCTCCATTCCGCGTCTTTTCTGTCTTTAACCTTTGACGGAGCCGGCCGTCATGCCGTCGATAAAGTATTTCTGGAACGCCACAAACAAGGCGAAAATAGGCAGGATCGAGAAGAACGATCCGACAATGAGCAAATCGTAGTTGTTGCCGTAAGGCGTCAACAAGGTTTTCAAGCCGATCGGAAGCGTGTACTTGTTCTCGTCGCTCAGCACCATAAACGGCCAAAGCAGATTGTTCCAGCTGTTCATGCCGTTCAAAATTCCCATGGCCGCGAACGCCGGCTTCATCACGGGCAGAATGAGCCGGAAGTAAATGCCGTATTCGCTCGCCCCGTCGACCCGTCCGGCCGTTATGATTTCGTTCGGGATGCTTCTTAAATATTGCCGGAAGAAGAAGACGGTAGCGGCATTCGCAAGTCCAGGCAATATAATCGCGGAGTACGAGTTCATCAGGCCGAGGTCGTACGTCAATTTGTACAAGGGCAGCAGCAGGATTTCAAAAGGCACCATCATAATGAGCAGCACGCATATAAAGAGGAAGTTTTTCCCTTTAAACTCGTAGGCCGCAAACCCGTAAGCGACGAAGGAGCTGACGAACAGCGTCAGGGCGACCTGCACCACCGTCAGCAGCACCGAGTTGAAAAACCAGGTGAAATAGGAATGATCGCCCGTAAACAGAAAGGAGAAGTTGTCAAAGCTCATGACCGACAGATCGAAGCTCAAATTCAATCCGTTGCGGACGAGCTCCTTGCCCGGCTTGAACGAACCGAGCGCAATCGCGTAGAACGGGACGAGCACGATCGCGCACACGACGGCGAAAAACGCAATGAGGACGATTTTCTTCGGAAGGTTGCGGCTCATCTTAATCCTCCTTCTTGAACATTCCGGTGAAGGCCAGTTGCGCCAGGTTGATCGCCATCGCGACGACGAGCAGCACGATGCCGACGGAAGCGGCATAGCCCATGTCGCTCTTCTCGATGCCTTGCCGGTACAAGTACCCGACGATCGTCAAGCCGATATTTTTCGGCGAGTTGTTGCCGTTCCACAGCATCATGCTCTCGATGAACATCGCCAGGCCGGCGTAAATGCTGATCGTAATAACATAGATCGTCGTCGGCTTCAGCATCGGGACCGTGATGCGGGTGAACTTCTGGAAGCTCGAAGCGCCGTCGATCGAAGCGGCTTCGTAATAATCTTCGGGAATATTTTTGAGACCGGATAGAAAGTAAAGCATGTTGACGCCGGTCCATCTCCAGGTGGCCAGCGCGAGCAGCGCGATGAACCCGGTCGTCTGCCCTTTCAGGAACTTGATCGGCTCGATTCCGAACAGTCCAAGAAAGCTGTTGATGAGCGAGGTGTCCATCTCGCCGAACATCAGCCGGAAGATCGTTCCCGCGACGACGACGGACGTCAGAGCCGGCAAGAAGAAGGCGGATTTGAAAAATTCCCGAGCCCACATCCATTTGCTGTTGATCAGAACGGCGAACAGCATCGGGAACGGCACGAGAATGACGATCGTCAGCACCATGTAGACGACGCTGTTCATGACCGCCTTGAGGAAGATCCCGTCGCCCATCAGCTTGGCGTAGTTGGCGAAGCCGACCCAGCTTGCGCTTTGGCCGAGCGTTATTTTCTGAAAGCTCATGCCGACCGAACTGCCCAGCGGATAAACCCAGAAAAGCAGGAAAACAAGAATGAACGGCAGGACGAACACGTAGGGGGCGACCTTCTGGGAGTAGAGAAAACGTTTAACCATACAAGCTTCACCTCTCGTCTTCCGAAATAGAGCTACCCTTGTTCAGGGTAGCTCGCACGCCTATGATTGCCGGTATGGGTTATTGCAGCTGCTGCTCGATCTGCTTCTGCGCTTCGTTCAACGCTTCCGTAACGTCTTTGCCGTCTTCGAAAATTTCGTTGAGTGCCGTCGTGCCGAGGACGTTGTTGATCGTAGGCGAAGCCGGCGTCGATTTGATTTGCTGGATGCCGTCCTTGATTTCGTTCAACACGTCGAACGGATTGTTCTTGAAGTACTGAATGAACTTGTTGTCGGGGTTGTGCGTCACGTCCTTCATGCTCCAAACTTCCATGTTGACCGGATCGAAGCCGAGCGTGTTCCAGATTTCGATGTTGGCGTCGAGCGACAATTTGGCGTACGCGACGAACTCTTTGGCCAGTTGGACGTTTTTGGCCGTTTTCGTCACGACCGTTCCCGTGCCGCCGCCTCCGTACGATCTCGGCTGGCCTTTCTCGATGACCGGGATCGGCGCGATCGCGATTTTGCCCTTCAAATCCGGCATATAGTTGACGAAGCGGGACATGATCCAGAACGGCATCATCATGCTCGCGTAATTGCCTTTGTTGAATTCGCCGTACGCCTCTTCCGTATCCGGCTGTCCGCCGGCGATGGTGGCCAGAACGTTGCTCTTCTGCAAATCCTGCAGAATCGTCAGGCCTTTGATCAACTCCGGCGAATTGACGACCGGGTTGCCGGCGTCGTCCGTGAAGTCTTTTCCTTGCTCGGCCAGCATCATGGACGCTTGCCACAGCGCGCTTGTATCGGCCGTTCCCATATATTTGCCGGTCTTCTCGTACACCTGCTGCCCGGCTTTCTTGTAATCATCCCAGGTGTCGATCTTGGTGTAATCGACGCCCGCTTGCTCAAGAATTTCCGTGTTATAGAACGCGAGGGCTGCGCCGACGTGAGTCGGAGCTCCGTAATAGTTGCCGTCCTTGCTGTACATATTCAGCCGGGATTGGACGATCGTGTCTTTATAAGGCTCTATCACATCGTTCAGAGGTTCGAGCTGGGGCGTTCCTTTCAGGAAGTCCGGGAACTTCCCGACCTCGATATCCGCTATGTCCGGCGCTCCCTGGCCGGTCTGTAAGGCGATCGACAGCTTGTTGTGCATGTCGTCATACGGCATGACGGTGACCTTCAGCTTGATTTGCTTATCCGGATGGGCCGCGTTCCACTTCTCGAGCATCTTCTGGAAGTGCTGGCCGTGTAACTCGACGAACGTCCAATATTCAAGCTGTGTCGCGCTCTCGCTCGCACCTCCTTCCAGAACCGAGCTTTTGCCGCCGGAAGACGAAGACTTGCCGCACCCCCAGAGGAATGTGACCATCGAGAGAACCAATAAAATGACCAGCCACTTTTTCTTCATTCCGTGATCCTCCTTAAATTTTCCGTTCCGTAATGGCAAACCTGACGATAACTGCTTCATTGATTATTAAATCATTTTGAAAAACCATGAATGAATCCGCTTGCATTACTAAAATAGCACAGCCTCTGTTGGATGTAAATATAAATCCTAAACCTTTTTATGTTTTTTTAAACATAATTATAAATGAGCTCTTAAAAGGGCTTTTATTGCGGAAATCACGGAAAAATATTTGTTTTATTTTAAAAAAATATATAGTAAAATAGGAGGCGATCGTCGGAATTGCCATTTCCCGCCGAATTTATCGGGGCTTAAACGCCCTGCCGTTCGAAAATCGGACCTAAGGAGCTCTTTCATTATGATCTATATTAAAGATTTGATGAGCGGGATCGATATTTTTAAGGCGCTTAGTTCGGAAATCCGAATTCAAATTTTAGAGCTGCTTTCCAAAAATCAGGCCTTGAATTTGAACGATCTCGCCAACAAGCTCAATCTCAGCAACGGCGCCATCACGATGCACATCAAGAAGCTGGAAGAGAGCGGATTGATCGAGATCAACACTTCGGTCGGCAAGCACGGCATCCAAAAACTCTGCTATTTGAATAAAGACAAGCTCATGATCGACTTGCACAAAAACGACGTGGAAAATTTGTACGAGGTCGAGCTGCAGGTCGGGCATTACAGCAATTATCAGGCTTCGCCGACTTGCGGTCTGGCCACGAAGGACAGCATTATCGGCGATTTCGACGACCCCCGTTACTTTGCCGACCCGCAGCGGATCGATTCCGAAATTATCTGGCTGTCCGAAGGCTTCCTGGAATACCGGATTCCGAATTACCTGAAGCCGAACCAGTCGTTCCGGGAAATTCAGTTTTCGATGGAGCTCGGATCCGAAGCGCCCGGCTATTGCGACAACTACCCTTCGGACATCTACTTCTACATGAACGGAATCGAGCTCGGTTACTGGACGAGTCCGGGGGACTTCGGAGACGCGAGAGGAACGTTCAATCCGGACTGGTGGCCTCCGCATTTAAACCAATACGGCATGCTGAAGCTCATTCGCATCAACCGTGAGGGCAGCTTTATCGACGGATGCCGGATTTCGGACGTGACGATCGATCAAATCCGTCTCGATTACAAGAGCGAGCTGACGTTCCGAATCGCGGTGACGGACAAATCCGTCAACAAGCGGGGCTTGACGATTTACGGCCGCAGCTTCGGCAACTACGCCCAAGGCCTGCTCGCTCGCGTGCTTTACGACGTCAACGAGGAATAACGGGCCAGAGCGGCACCGGCTCTGAACGCCGCCCCTCCATACAAAAAGAAGCCGTGCCGGCTCTCCCCGGCGGAGAACGGCACGGCTTCTTTGCGTTTTGCCTCGCCCGGCGAACTTTCCCCCGCTCTCATGGTCCCTGCGCCTCATTTTGAGGCTTATCCCCTTACCTCAGACGGTTGTCCGCGTTGCGCATTTGAGGGCTTATCCCGGTGGCTCAGCAAATACAACTGTCTGGACCTTCAAGGCATATCCCCGTAACTCAGGCAATGAACCGCTATTGCTCAATTTAAGGCTTATCACGGTGTCCCAGTTTTTTTAGTTTTTCAAAATATTGGTCTTGATAAGCTATTCAGCGGCAGATTTGGATGCACAACTGAGCAGCAGGGATGAGCCCGAAAAAGAGAGGCGCAGGCGCTAACCCGACCGTTTTTGTCCACTAAGAAAAACGCCTGGCGGCGTCCTTTTAAGTTCGTTCAACTGAGTTCATACGTGTAAAATGGCCGGGTGTGGGAGAAAAACTTATACCCGGCTATTTTCTTACATCGCTAATCCTGTACTCGTAACCATGAATTCCCTCGTAATATTCCGGGTACATGCCTCCTCCACATTCTTCGCAGCTGAATTGCGGAGGTACGGTTGGATCTCCATCATCCATCGCATCGAAATTCCGAACGACATTCAGCGGAATCTCTTCTGTTGTATGACATTGAAGACAAATGTAGGTTACTTTCGCTTTGCTATGCAGCCCGCTTTGCGGCTTTTTCTTTT
>NZ_AUCP01000058.1 GCF_000429825.1 Cohnella thermotolerans DSM 17683 | reverse complement strand
CCGGGTATAAGTTTTTCTCCCACACCCGGCCATTTTACACGTATGAACTCAGTTGAACGAACTTAAAAGGACGCCGCCAGGCGTTTTTCTTATTGAAATGCGATATCGGCCGCATTCGCCATCCTCGCAAACGCCGCAAACCAGCCGGTCTCCTGCATAGACCGGATCGTTCTCGGGGAACA
This sequence comes from Cohnella thermotolerans DSM 17683, assembly GCF_000429825.1. Lineage (GTDB taxonomy): Bacteria > Bacillota > Bacilli > Paenibacillales > Paenibacillaceae > Cohnella > Cohnella thermotolerans. The sequence continues at coordinate 43,360 of NZ_AUCP01000058.1, read as the reverse complement.
TGCCGACTTGCACATCGATTACGAGTAAAGCCGTGTCTGAACTCAGGGCACAAACTCCTTCCGGATTGGAGGATATGGGATCTTAGCCCCTCTGTCATACATCGAACAAACGTTCCGGTAAAGGGGTGCATGAACGAATGCGTCCCGGGCCAACCTAACGGAGCGGAGGTGTCGATGATGGCGAGGTATGACGAACTGACCGTTCCCCAGCGGGATCTGGCGGAAGCTTGGCGCCGGACGCTGCCGGAACGGCTGCGCGATGGAGATCGGGCTGAAGTCACCGAAGACGAGAAAAACCCCGATACGCTGCTCGTCCGCATTCAATCCGCGGGACGGCAGGACTTGGAATTTGACTTCTCGGTCAAATATGTGGACAGCCGGGAGATCGACATTCAGCTGTCGGACGTGGAGAGGGACGGCCAATCGGTGGACGAGCGCACGGATGTTATGCAGGAGCTGATCGCGGATTACCGGCGGCATCTCCACGAATGCGCGCAGGCGCTGCATCATTTTACTCACGCATGAAGAGAGAGGGGGCCGAGCATGTCCAACGCCAACGGGATGCCCGATAAAAATTTGAGCAACGTAGTGGAGAATCTGGAGCGCGCTCCGGTCAACAGCCATCATGCTCAGCAGATTCAACAGCAAACGAACGATCGCCGTCACCAGGATGCGCTCAATCACGACGATCCGACGGACTTGGCGAATCCGAAGACGACCTGAGAAGGAGACGCTAACCCATGAGCAAACCAAGAGCGCAATCGGTGGCCTCCCCGGAGGGCGGTTCGGAGCACGCCCACGACCGGCGCGACGGCAACGGCCGGCAGCCGAACGAGCCGCTGTCCGGGTCCAAAAAGGTCAAGAACCGCAATCACAGCCGGCACAACAACGGCGAAGGCTAACATCGCAAATCGAAATATCGAATTCCAACCAGTCGGAACGCGCAAATGCGCATCCGGCTGTTTTTTCTATCTGCAAAATACCGATAACGCCGAAGGCAACGGCGACGTTGCCTTCCGCCGCTGCTAACCGATATGGCATGGTGATAAAGGAAGCTTAGCGTTAACAAGTCTAACTTCATTATGACAATGAAAGCGCTTCATTTTACTCGCAGGCAAATCACTGTTATAATAAAAGCATATAAAAATATTAGGAGGTGCCTATGACCAGTCCAGCTACCGTTCAATCCGCCGTCAAAGCCAAGCCTATTCAGCACAATAAGCTAACCCCTTTAGGGATCGCTCAACGGGTCGTTTTAATTATTTTCGGAGCCGTTCTGGCCGGGGTCGCCCTGGAAATCTTCCTGATTCCCAACAACATTATTGACGGCGGCATCACCGGCTTATCGATCATGGGAGCGCATTTGACCCATATCCCGCTCGGTATTTTCCTCTTCGTTCTTAACCTTCCGTTTCTTATTGCAGGCTACAAATCCATCGGCAAAACGTTCGCGCTATCCACGCTGCTCGGCGTCGTCACGTTGTCCGTCACCACTACCTTGCTCCATCATGTCGACCCGTTTACCGACGAAACCTTGCTGGCCACCGTCTTCGGCGGCATTCTGCTCGGCATCGGCGTCGGTATCGTCATCCGTTCGGGCGGAACGACGGACGGAACCGAAGTCGTGGCGATTATGGTCAGCAAGAAAACGCCGTTTTCCGTCGGCCAGATGGTCATGTTCATCAACGTCTTCATTCTCGGCAGCGCGGGGCTCGTCTTCGGCTGGGACAACGCGATGTTTTCCCTGATTGCTTATTTTATCGCGTTTAAGGTGATGGATCTCACAATCGAGGGCTTCGACGAATCGAAATCGATCTGGGTCATTAGCGAAAATTACCGCGAGATCGGCGAAGCGATCGTCAGCCGTCTCGGCCGGGGCGTCACCTACCTGAACGGGGAAGGCGGATATTCCGGGGATTCCAAGCAGGTCATTTTTACGGTCGTAACCCGTATGGAAGAAGCCAAGTTGAAATCGATCGTCACCGAGCTCGACCCGGCGGCCTTCCTGGCCGTAGGCAATATTCACGACGTGCGCGGCGGGCGCTTCAAAAAGAAAGACATTCATTGACAACTCACCCGCCATTTGTTTGCATTTTAATGATTTTTTAAGGAAAAAAACTTCCCCGGTGCAGGGGTTTAAGATACAATAAACCTGCATTTCGTTTTCTGAAACGTCATGATTTGGGGGGAGTTATTGATTTGTTCAAGGGGAAAAGTGTAGTCGCCGTTCTGTCTTTGTTCCTTTCACTTGCGTTGATCCTCGCGGGTTGCAGCGAATCGAAGTCGCCGAAGGATTCGCTTCAGGCCGCTCTGGAGAAGTCCGCGGACATGAAGTCCTACGGATTGAGCGGAAGCCTGAAGATTCAGGATCTGAAGCTGCCCGAGGAAGTCTTGCAGGAGGAAGGAGCGGCCGGCGCGATCGGCATGCTTCAGAATGCCGAGTTGAGCTGGACCGGTGCCTACAGGGCCGATCCGATGTTGATCGAGCTCAAATTGAAAATTAGCGTATCCGGCGACCTGGCGATGTCGTTCCAGGTGCCGATGATCATGAACCAGGAGAAAATGTGGATTCAGGTGCCGAACATTCCGATGCTGGGATTGCCGGAAGACGTCACGGGCAAGTTCGTGGAGTTCGACCTGAAGAAGCTGGCCGAGGAGCAAGGCACGGAATGGCCGTCTACGATCGACATCGGCAGCTCGGTGAAGCTGACCAACGACGTCTACGGCATCGCCTTCAAGCATCTCGACGAGAAGACGTATTTGTCCGAGCCGAAGGCCAAGGACGCGGGTATTCCGGAGGATAAGAAACTGAAGCGCGTCGTTCAATTGCACGTGACCAGGGATCAAGTGGAGCCGTTCGTGAACACGCTCATTAAGGACATCGCGCCGGAAGTGATCGATCTGCTGGCGAACAACGAAGAGTACCGCAACCTGCTCCAAGTGAAGCCGGAGGATCTGGACGAGGCGAAGAAGCAGCTCTCCGAGACCAAGGATCAAGAAATCAAGGACGCGCTTGCCGAATTCAACAAGACGGTCAAGTCGATGGACGCCGTCGTCAACTTCGGCATCGACGACCAAGGCTACGCGAGCTACAGCGACATCACGCTGAAGGGCGAGATCGAAGACAACGGACAGTCCGGCAGCGGCACGATCAAAGTCGTATCCGAGCTGACCGACATCAACGGCGACGTGAAGTTCGAATTCGGCGAGCCGAAGGCCGAACAGATCATCCCGGAAGATCAGCTGAACGATCTGCTCGGCGGCATGTTCGCCGGAGCCGACGGCCTTGGAGACGAGTCGCTGGAGGGCTTCGACGAGGGAGCCGGCACGACGGATCAAGGTCTGTAATGAAGAGAGAAAACAGAGGCGCCATCTCCTGCCGCATGGGCAGGAATGGCGCCTTGCCGTTTTTGCGAAGCGAATATTAGAAATCGAAGTTGTCGGGATCCGGTCCTACTCGCCGGTCTTCATTCAGCGCGTCGATCCTCTCCATCTCTTGATCCGACAGCTCGAAATCGAAGAGGGACCCGTTCTCCGCGATCCGGTGTTCCTTCGTGGACTTCGGAATCGTCACGACTCCGTGCTGCAGATCCCAGCGCAGAATCACCTGGGCGACGCTCTTCCCGTGACGGGAGGCGATCTCTTGGACAACCGGATCATGAATCAGTTCCCCCTGCATGAGGGGCGACCACGCCTCCAGCTGAATTCCCTGCTCCTTCGTGTAGTGGAGAAGCTTCTTCTGCGTGAGCTTCGGATGGAATTCGACCTGATTGACCATGGGCTTCCATTCGGCTCCGGCCATCAAATCTTCCAGATGGTGAACCTGGAAGTTGCTGACTCCGATCGCCCGGACGCGGCTCTCCTTGTACAGCTTCTCCAGCGCTCTCCAGGCTTCTTTATATTTGCCGGCCACCGGCCAGTGGATCAGGTACAGGTCCAGATAGTCGAGGCCCAGCTTGGCGAGGCTCGCCTCGTATGCGGCCAGCGTCGACTCGTACCCCAGATCGGCGTTCCATACCTTCGACGTGACGAAGAGATCTTCCCGGGAGAGGCCGTTCTCGGCCAACGCTTCCCGGATGGCTTCTCCGACGCCGCTCTCGTTGCCGTAAATCGCAGCCGTATCGATGCTGCGGTAGCCGAACCGGATTGCAGCCTTCACGGCCTCCTTCAATTCCTCGCCTTCTTCCACCTTGAATACGCCCAGTCCGACCCAAGGCATCTCTACTCCGTTGTAAAGCGTCGTTTTACTTTGCAGATGTTGAATCATCGTCAATCTCCTTCTTGTTTAAAAGATCAATACCGATGTTCGCGGGGCGGATTCGATTAGCCTGCCCGATGAATGGCCGCTCCGGCTTCGCACTCCCGCGCGTCCTTGCCCTCCAGCACCCGGCTCCAGCCCGTCAAAGCTAGGGCTAACAGAACCATCGCCGCGCCGACCGGCGCCGTGTAGATCAGCCCGAACCGGTCGGATACGATCCCTCCCAGGTAGGCGCCAAAGGCGATCCCGGCGTTGAACGCGGCGATATTGACGGCGGAAGCGACGTCCACCGCCTTCGGCGCGAACCGCTCGGCCAGCTTCACCACGTAAAGCTGCAGTCCGGGGACGTTCATGAAGGCGAGCAAGCCCATCGCGAAGATCGTCGCCAACCCTGCCGCCTTGAAGGGGGCGGTAAACGCAAGGACGATCAGCACGGCGGCTTGAACCGCGAACATATACAGCAGAGCGGTAAGCGGCCTGCGGTTCGCCGCCTTGCCTCCGACGACGTTGCCGATCGCGATGGCGATCCCGTACAGCAGCAGAATAAGCGCCACCGTCGACTCCTTAAACCCGCTTATATCGTGCAGCAAAGGGGATAAATAAGTGAAGACGACGAACGTTCCCCCGTACCCGAGCGCGGTGATGGCGAAGGCCAGCAGCAGCCGGCCGTTCGTCACCAGCTTGACCTGGTCGCGAACCGGTGTCCGGACGCCGCCCCGCAGGCTCGAAGGGACGAGAATCGCGTTGGCGATGAAGGCGAGCACGCCGATGGCGGCAATCGCGGCGAAGGCTGCCTGCCAGCCGAGCTGCTGCCCGATGTAGGTGCCCAGAGGCACTCCCGTGACAGTGGCGACCGTCAGTCCGGAAAACATCGTCGCAATCGCGTCGGCCCGGCGGTCCGCCGGGACGAGATCGGCCGCGATGGTCGAGCCGATGGACATGAAGACGCCGTGCGCCAAGGCTGAGAGGACGCGAGCCGCAAGCAGCACGGCGATGCTCCCGGACAAGGCGGCGAGCGTATTGCCCGCGATGAAGACGATCATAATGCCGAGCAGCAGCGTCTTCCGGGGAACTCCCGTAGTCAGAGACGTCAGCACGGGCGCCCCGAACGTTACGCCCAGCGCGTAGAGCGTGACGGTTAGTCCGGCCACCGTCACCGATATGTGGAAGTCCTTGGCGATGAGAGGAAGCAGCCCCACGCTGATGAACTCGGTCGTTCCGATCGCGAATGCGCTAATGGCGAGCGCAAGCAACGCCAGAGAGCTTCTTTTCCAATTCAACGACATCTTGTTCACTCCTATCTATCTTTTAGCGGCCGCGAATGTTATTATGAATCCAGTGAGTCGAAAAGAATAGTACGTACTTCAAAGTACTATAGGTACTAAAAAGTACCTATTCCCTTATTCCATACAGGAGGCGATAACCGTGGCTCCGAAAAAATACAACATCGCGGTCGAAGCGACGCTCGAAGTGATCGGAGGCAAGTGGAAGTGCGTCATTCTCTGCCATCTGACGCACGGCAAGAAACGAACAAGCGATCTGAAGAGGCTGATGCCGGCCATTACGCAGAAGATGTTGACGCAGCAGCTCCGGGAGCTGGAGGAAGACGGGATTATCGAGCGGATCGTGTACAATCAGGTGCCGCCGAAGGTCGAATATCAGCTCAGCGAATACGGCTGGAGTCTGAAGTCGATCCTGGATTCGCTGTGCGCTTGGGGAGAAAGGCATATCATCAAGGAATACGGAGACAAGTTCGCGGTGCTGGAGGACAACGTTCTGAACAAGAAAGACACGCAAGATCTGCAGCCCGCTGCCCGCGATTGACCGCTCTAACGTAAACCGCCTGGAAGAGGATGACCTCTCCAGGCGGTTGTCTTGCTGTTTGCGCTGCTGCTCTGAAAAACAAAAAAGCCCTGAAATTCAGGGCTTCCGTAATTGTTAGAAATGGTCGAGACGACAGGATTTGAACCTGCGACCTCTTGCTCCCGAAGCAAGCGCTCTACCAAGCTGAGCCACGTCTCGAAATGCATTGCGTAACAGCGAACGAGATATAGTATAGCATAGACATCAGCAAAAGAAAAGACATTTGCCCAATTTTTTTGTGGGAATACAATCCATCGCAGCGTCGGGGCGGCTTCACGTCCGCTCCCAGGCATGAACCAAGCGGCGTCTGAGGGGCGGCGGCCGCACAACCTGAATGCGCAATCCGTGCCCGCCGGGGCGCTTTCGGCTTCCGCCGTCCGCGACGCTTGACCTGTAGCCAGCCGTCAGACGGTGCGCAGCCGAGGAGCCTTCCCGATAATGAACGTGGCCGGAGACGGCGAACCGCACCGAGCTTTTCGAACTCGCGGATCAAATCCCCGTAGCTCCTGCTTCCGAGAAAAGCATTGAAATAATCCCACACGGGATGGGGCGTCGCAACGGTGAAATGCGGATGGGGAACCACGTGCGTCGCAAGGACGATCTTGCGGTCCTTGAACCGTTCGAGCTGGGCTCGCAGCTTCAGGCGGAAAAAACGGCTCATTTCGATCGGAGAACGGTCCCAGCGGGCGTACAGCTTATCTTTCCAAACCCGCTGGCCGCGTTCCATCTTCAGGAACTCGTCCTCGCCGTACCGGGAATCGCCGAAGGAGAAGTCGTACCAGCCGGCATCCCCGATGACGATCCACTCTTCGTTGATCCGGTATGGTTCCGCCGCCAGGTTCCGTTCAAAGGCCTGCAGGTTCTCATAGATCGACCACGCGTTCAGCTCCGTTCGGGTTCAGGCATAGAGGTGGCACCGGACCGAGCGATTCCCCGAACCGGCGGGAAGCAGATCCGGCTCGGCGCGGCGGCACCGGTCGTGGGCCAAAGGGCAGCGGGTGTGGAAGGAGCAGCCCGCAGGCACGTCGGACGCGCTCGGAATGTCTCCTTTCAGAAGAATACGCTCCCGCTTCTCCCGGCGATGTTCGGTTGGGATGGCCGAGACGAGCGCTTGCGTATACGGATGAAGCGGCTTGGCGTAGATATCGTCGACGCCCGCCACTTCGACGACTTTGCCGAGGTACATGACGGCGATCCGGTCGCTCATATAGTGTACGACGTTCAGATCGTGCGAGATGAACAAATACGTCAAGCCGAAGTCCGACTGCAACTCCTTGAGCAGATTTAAAATTTGCGACTGCACCGATACGTCAAGAGCGGACACGGGTTCGTCGAGGATGAGAAATTCCGGCTTCAGCATCAAAGCCCGCGCGATACCGATGCGTTGCCGCTGCCCGCCGCTCAGTTCGTGCACGTAGCGCTTCCCGTAGGAGGCTTCCAGGCCGATCCTCTCCAGCATCTCGTCCACGCGGCGCTTCCGCTCCCGCTTGTCGCCGATCCGGTGGATTCGCAGCGGCTCCTCCAGCAATTCGGCAACCGCGTGCCTCGGGTTCAGGGAGGCGTAAGGATCCTGGAACACATATTGGATTTTCCGGCGCATCGCCTTGGCCGACTTCCCGCGAAACTGCGCCAGATCGGCTCCCCGATACCGAATGATGCCACCCGTCGGATCGAGGAGACGGGCGGCGAGCTGCCCGGTGGTCGATTTGCCGCAGCCGCTCTCCCCGACCAGTCCCAGCGTCTCGCCCTCATGAATCGACAACGTCAGGCCGTCCACCGCCCGCAGCGATGCTTTTTTCCTCCCGAATCCGGAGACCGGATAAATTTTCTGCAAATTGTCGAATTGCACCAGGGGCTCAACCGACGGCATTCGAGAGCCCTCCTTCCTCGGCAGCCAGCCAGCAGCGGGCGGAATGGACGCCCCGAACCGTCACGACGGGCGGCGCTTGCAGCAGGCATCGCTCGTCGGCATGGGGGCAGCGCGAATGGAAGCGGCACCCCGTGCCCCGCTCGTTCAGCGCCGGCACCGTTCCCGGGATGGCGAACAGCTTCTCGTGCTTCTTGGCGGGCGTCGGAATCGCGTTTAACAGTGCGATCGTGTACGGATGCTTCGGCGAATCGAACAGATCCGCGACGGTGCCCTCTTCCACGATCTGGCCCGCATACATGACGGCGATGCGATCGCACATGTCCGCGATGACGCCCAAGTCGTGCGAGACAAGCAGAATGGCCGTGCCTTCCTCCTCCCGGATCTTCCGGAGCAGATCGAGAATTTGCGCCTGGATGGTCACGTCCAGCGCGGTCGTCGGTTCGTCGGCGATCAGCAGCTTGGGACCGCACGAGAGGGCGATCGCGATCATGACGCGCTGCAGCATGCCGCCCGACAGCCGATGGGGGTAATCCCGCAGGAGCGCCTCCGGGCGGGGGAGCCCGACTTTGCGGAACAGGGCCGCCGCATGTTCCCGCGCTTCCCGGCGAGTCAGCCCGAGGTGGAGCCGCGCCATCTCCGTCGCCTGATCCCCGATCGTCAGCGCGGGATTCAAGGCGGACATCGGATCCTGGAAAATCATCGCGATCTCCTTCCCCCGGATTCGCCGGAACGACTCCTCGTCCGCATGGGGAAGCGTCTCGGACGCATAGCGGATCTCGCCCTCCCGGATTCGCATCGCGGGCGGCAACAAGCCGAGAAGCGAGAGCGACAGCACGCTTTTGCCGCAGCCCGACTCCCCAACGATGCCGACCGTCTCCCCCGGCCGGACTTCGAGCCGAACGCCTTCCAGCACCGGCAGCCTTCGGCGCGGGGCGGTCAACTCGACATGCAAATCGCGTATTTCCAAGAGCGGAAGGCGAGCGTCCGTCTCTTCATTCGATGCCTGCATTCCGATCCCTTCCTTCCTTGTTAAGCGCGGCGGTCCCGCAAATCGCGGATGCCGTCTCCGAGCAGATTGAAGCCGAGCACGGTCGCCGTAATGAACAGGCCTGGAGCGAGCGCGAACCAGGGCGCTTTGTTCATATAGCTTTGCGACTCGTTCAGCATGCGGCCCCAGCTCGGATCGGGGGGCTGCACGCCGAGACCGAGATAGCTGAGCGCCGCCTCCGCCAGAATGGCGGTGGAGAAGCAGAGCGACGCCGTCACGATGACGGAAGACAGCACGTGCGGCACGATATGGCGGAAGATGACGGTGCCGTGTCCCGCGCCCAGTCCTCGCGCCGCTTTGACGAAGTCGGCCTCCTTGTACTGCAGGAAGCCGCCGCGAATGACGCGCGCGAAGCCGGGGATGAAGATCACCCCGATCGCGATGACGGTCTGCGGCAAGCTGGCCTTGAAAATCGTTACGAAGATGAGCGCCAGCAGAATGCCGGGAAACGCCATGAGCGCATCCACAGCCCGCATGAGCAGCTCGTCGGTCCATTTCCCCAGGTAGCCTGCGGCGGAGCCGACGGCGAATCCGCCGGCAGCTCCGATGCAGACGGAGAAGAAGCCGACGGCGAAGGCGGTCTGCGTCCCTTCCATGATCCGGCTCAGGATGTCCCGGCCGAAATTGTCCGTGCCGAACCAGTGGGCGCGGCCCGGCGCTTGCAGGCGGTGCGCGATATTCATCTCGTTGGCCCCGTACGGAACGTAGAAGAGGCTGACCGCCATCAGCAGCAGCAACGCGGACACGATTCCGATGCCGAGCCACAGGGTGACGTTTTTCCTCGAATTCATGGCCTTATCGCCTCTACCTTAAACGGATTTTCGGATTCAACCAGGCATAGGACAGGTCGACGATAAAATTGACGGCGACGACGATGGAAGCGATCAGCAGCACGAGCCCCTGCACGAGCGGGTAGTCGCGATTGCCGATTGCGGTAATGAGCAGCCGCCCCAGCCCGGGCAGCGTGAACACTTGCTCGATGACGAGGCTTCCCGCGAGAATCTCGCCGAAGTTGATCCCGACGACCGTAACGACCGGGATGAGCGCATTCTTGAGCGCGTGCTTGTAATAGACGGCGGACGGCTTCAGCCCTTTGCTCCGGGCGGTCCGGACATAGTCCAGGTGAAGCTGCTCCAACATCGTCGTTCGCAAGTAACGGACGACGATCGCGATCTGCGGAATGGCCAGCGCGACGGCGGGAAGCACCAGCGAACGGAGCGACAGCCAGGGATTCTCGGCGAAAGGGACGTAATGGCTGACCGAGAACCATCGAAGGAGCACGCCGAAGACGAGCACAAGAACGATTCCCGACCAGAAGGAGGGAATCGCGAGTCCGATTTGGGTCAGGCCGGACACGAGCAGGTCCAGCGCCTTGCCCCGTCGCCGGGCGGCCGCGATGCCGAGCGGAACGGCCGTCAGGACGGTGATTGCCAGCGCAAGCAGCGCCAGCGAGAAGGTCACGGGGAGCCGCCCGGCGATCAAGTCGAGCACAGGCTCGGAGTAGCGGAGCGACTCCCCGAAGTCGAACGTGACCGCGCCTTCGAGCCAATGGACGAACTGCACCCCGAGCGGCAGGTCGGTGCCCAGCTTCGCCTCCAGCGCTTGAATTTGCTCCGGCGTCGCCTCTGTGCCCAGAATGGCGAGCGCCGGATTGCCGGGAATAATCCGGAAGGCGAAGAACGTAATCAGAATGACGAAGAACACGGTCAGCAGCAGAGTCGCCAAGCGGCGGGTCACATAAGCCAGGTTCATGCTAGGTCTCCTCTGAAGCGCGCCCGGTTATTTTTTGTCCCAGTAGACGGTCGACAGGTCCTGTACATAGATCGGATACCTCTTGTAACCGGCGAGGTCCTTCTTGAAAGCGACGGAATCGTAGATATCCTGAATGAAGACGGCGGCGGCATCCTTCGCGAGAATCGTCTGGGCTTTCTTGTACAGCTCCGTGCGCTTGTTCTCGTCGACCTCGGTCAAGGCGCTTTTCAGCGTTTGGTCATATTCCGGATTTTTATAATTGAAGAAATCGTTCGGAGCGTCCGACAAGTACTTGTTGAGAATGTCGTAGGGATTCAGCTTGCCGTCGAAGGCGATGACCGTCGATTGATAATCCCGGCCTTTATAGATGCGATCCAGCCATACCGCCCATTCCACCGATTCGATCTTCGCCTTGATGCCCACCTTCTCGAGCTGCTGGGCGATGACCTGGGCGGTGTTGACATGGAACGGATAAACGGAGGGGACGGAGATCGTAATCTCCAAGCCGTCCTTGTAGCCGGCTTCCGCCAGCAGGCTCTTGGCTTTCTCGACGTCCGTCTTGTACAGGTCCTCCAGACCTTCCTGGTAGTACTGCTTCAGCACCGGACTCAGATGCGACCCGACCTTCACGCCTTGGCCGAGCGCGACGCCCTGGATGATTTCGTCCTTGTCGATCGCGTAGTTGACGGCCTGACGGACCCGGATATCGTCGAACGGCTTCTTCGCGTTGTTCAGCACCAGCTCCTGAACGAGATTTTGCGGGCCGCTCAATTTGCCGAATTCGTCTCCGAGCTCTTCCAGCTTCTCGGCTCCGATCCGCGGATACAGATCCACTTCGCCGGACTTGAAGGCGAGGTAAGCCGCCTCGGCATCCGTAATGATTCGGAACTCGACTTCATCCAGGTAAGGAACGCCCTTCACGTAGTAATCCGGATTTTTCTCCAGGACGATTCGCTGTCCAGGCACGTATTCCTTGAATTTGAACGGACCGGTGCCGATCGGCTGCTTGTTGCTGTCCTTGTAGTCCTTCGGAATGACGGCCGACGTGAGCGCGGTCAGGAACGACGTGTTGTTCTCCTTCAGCTTGATCACGACGGTCTTGTCGTCGGGCGCCGTTATGGAATCGACGCTGGCGAACGAAGCGAGCAGCGGGGTGCCGGTAACCTTGCCGGCGAGGCGATCGTACGAGTACTTCACGTCCGCCGAGGTGACCGGGCTGCCGTTGTGGAACTTGACGCCGTCCCTCAGCTTGAACGTATACGTCAGGCCGTCGGGCGAAATTTCGTACGATTCGGCGATGGCGGGGTAGAGCTCGCCTTTGTCGTTCGGCTTCAGAAGCCCTTCGAACAGGTTGAACAACACCTCGGACGTTCCGGCAGCGACGGCCAGATGGGGATCGAGATAGTCCACGTCCTGCGGAATGGCGACGACGACCTTGCCTCCCGCTTTCGCGTCGGACACGGGTGAAGCTTCGGCGGACGGAGAGGCGGATTCGCCGGAAGCGGAGGCGGAAGGCGACGGGGAAGCGGACGGGCTTGCCGCGCTGCCGTTGCCTGCGTTGTTGTTGCCGCAGGCCGACAGGAAGACGGCAACGATCAGCACGGCCGTCAGCAGGACGGGCAACCGGCGGAACGCGAATTTGGACGGATTTTTCATTTTTTGGACTCCTCCCAGGATGGAATGGCTAATAAGGCAGGCAATTCTCGAATGGAAAGGATCGTAGGCTCATGGACGATCTCTTCGATGCCGAGCGATCCGAACCGGTTGATCAAGACGGCATCCATGCCGACTTGTGCGCTGCCGACGACGTCGTCGTAGTAGTTGTCGCCGACGTAGCAGCACTCTTCCGGCGAGACGCCGGCCTTCCGCAGCGAATGCCGGAAAATCTGCTCCGTCGGTTTCTCGAAGCCGACTTCCGAAGAGATCACGATGTGGTCGAAGCAGTCTGTCAGTCTCACTTCGTCCAGAACCTGACGGGCTGTCGCATCCCAATTGCTGATGAGACCGACGCCGAGTCCGCTCTCTCTGAGCGACTGAAGGACGTCTCTGGCGAACGGATACGGCATCCACGCCGATCGGATGCTGCGCTGAATTTCCGACAGGCGGCGGTTCTGGGCATAAAGATCGAAGTCGACACCGAGCTTGTAATTGAGCACGCCGAGATACCAGAGGAAGAATCGCTCGTCGCTTTTGCCCAGCACGCCCGGATATTCCCGCATGAAGAGCTTATCCGTCAGATGGTAGGCGATTTCGATCTCTTCGGCCGTTCGCTCGACTCCGTTCTCCTGCAGAAATTGCCGGAACGCTTGCTCCCTGGGGCGGTAAACCAGCGTGTAGCCCAGGTCGAACCAGATAAAGGACTTTCGCATAGCTCCTCCGTCGGTGCGGTTGGTTTATGTAGCTTGAACGACAGGCAGAACGATATGGGACGGATAACGGGCATCGTGATGAATCGTTTGCGTCGCCGTAGCGAAATCCGCTTCGGTCGCCTCGCCCGGAGGCACGATCCGGTTCGGATGGCGATCGTACGTCGGGAACAGCGAGCTCGTCACGTCGACCCGGATGGCGTGTCCCGGCTTGAAGACGATCGCGGTGCTGCCGAGCGGGATTTCGTAGCGAACCACCTCTCCCGGCGTCACCGGCTCCCGGCGTTCGAGGGAATGACGGTAGCTGGCTCTGACGATGCCTTCCGCCACGTTGTACGCCGCGCCTCCGGGATGGACGTCGACGAGCTTCGCGACCCAATCGGTGTCCTCGGCGGTTGTCGACGCATAGAGAACGACCCGAATATCGCCGACGACTTTGACCTCTTGGGCAAGCACTTCCGAGGTGTAGACGAGCACGTCGTTGCGCACTTCGATCGGAAGCTGGTTCCGGGGCCCCATCGGCGTCAGATCCGGCACCGCTCCGGAGCGTCCGCCCAGGGCGGGCACCGGAATGGAGGGATGGTAGACATACACGTCGGGGGACTCGCGTTCCGGCGAACGCACCGACAGCGAGCCGTCTCCGTTGATGGAATTGGCCTTGCTTGCGCTATGGAAGTAGAATCGCGTCTCGACCGCTTCCGGCGGCGGCCACTGCTGCGCTTGCTCCCACCGGTTGTCTCCCATCAGGAAATAGCGCACCGGAGGTTCGTCCCGCCATCGGGCTTCGTCTCCTTTGAGCCACCGGTCGAACCAGCGCAGCTGGATCTCGTCGATCCGGTTCGCCGCTTCCGTCCCGAAGTCGAGGTCGCCCACGTATCTCGACCAGGGCATGTGGTACCAGGGCTCGACGATCAGGTATTGATGGTCGCGGGCCGCAGCCGTTGCGCCCTTCGACCGGACGCCGAGGAAGTTCTCGATCGTTCCGTCGAGGAACAGATCGTACCAGCCGGCCAAATGCAGGACGGGCACTTCAATCCGGTCGTAAAGCTCGCGCAGCGACTGGCCGTGCCAGAAGTCATCCCGGGTCGGGTGATCGAGCGTCTCCGCGTAGAACGGGAGCAGCTCCGGTTTGACTCCCGGTACGCTTTTAAGCGGAAGATGCTTGTACAAGCCGTGGATTCCGGCATAGCTGCGGTTGATCTCGGCAACCCAATCGAGTCTGCCTTGCCGCAAGGCGGCGTCTTGACCGACGAACAACGCCCAGGAGAGCGTCGACGCCAGCGCGAAAGCTCCGTTCCGGTAAGCGGGGCCTTGGTAGGCGTCGGCTCCGATCATGCCGGGGGAGAGGCAGGCCAGATGAGGCGGACGCTCCAGCGCCGCCAACCACTGAACGGCTGCTACGTAGGAGAAGCCATACATGCCGACCCGGGGCAATGCATAGGGCAAGGCCGCGGCCCACTCGACCGTGTCATAGCCGTCTGTGCCCTCCGTCGCGTACGGCCGGAATTCGCCTTCGGAAGCCCATCGGCCCCGCGTGTCCTGGACGACGACCACATAGCCGCGGGCCGCGTACCAGGTCGGATGCGCATAGTTCATGGTCTGTGCGTCTTCTTTGTTGTACGGGGTTCGCATTAGCAGAACCGGATGTCTGGCGGTTCCTGCCGGCCGGTAAATATCGGCTTTCAGAACGGTGCCGTCGCGCATCGGGACCGGTACGTCCCGCTCCACGATCAGATTCGCCGGATCGGTTCCGGAGGCGGCGTCGGCTTCGGGCGGGGGAGTAGATGCGGGGGTGTTCATCGAATCATCTCCGTCGTCAGATTGCGTTGCGGGCAACAAAAAAGGAGATGACACTAAGCGTCGCTCAGCGCATCTCCGGTCGTCCGGTCAATACTTTATAATCCTATAGAATTAATATGAATTAAGTTTTGTTTGATTCTAACACAGTTCTGGGATGGCCGTCAATAACGCAGGTGCAGGTTTAAGGTTTAAGATAAAGGCGATCGGCGTCACAACGGGTAAGACATCACGATGAATCCGGCGAACGGGATACTTCCAAGCCGAAGATCTATTGGTAAGGAATGACTGGCTCGTCGCGATTGGCGTGAATCCCGATCGGGTTCACTCCGGGTGCGGAGGCGACAGGTGCAAGCTGGCGGATGGTGCTGTTCGGGGATGACGGTGGATTTAGGCACCTGAACCTCACCAGAGCAAGAGAAAACGGGAGTTTTATGCGATACTAGCCAACATCCATAAGATAAAAGCAAAGGTGGATGCGCGTTCGTTGCCATCCGCATGACTCTCCTTAAATTAGCTACTTGCAGACGACAAACATCATCGCGCCGGCGACAAAAGCGAGGCCAAACGGTACGATCGAGATGAAATGGCCCGTACCGGCGAACCCGATCCAACAGTGGTGGTAGTATTTAGAGCTATGTAATCGGGAAGTCAACGTCAAGCGTGACAAGTTTATTGCACGCCCTAAGGCGGGCATTGGTGGAACTCGGCTTGACCGCCCCGAGACTTCATTTACTATTAGCATTCCAAAAATTTGTTTGGAAAACGACTTTACAGAACATGTGTTCTCGTATATAATTTAATTATCCCAGGTGAGTGTTGTTTTTTTAAATATTGGATATATGTAATGTAGGAGCAGTTTGGCAGGTCACATCGAGTCTTAGCAACTCAATTTGTGGCAGCACTTCATTTTGAGTGCGGGATCCTCCCAAACTGCTCTTTTTATTAATTTATTTTTGACAACATCACCGTTAATGGGGTAATATGGATTTGGCGGTAGGTCACATCGAGTCTTAGTAACTCAATTTGTGGCAGCACTTTATAAGTGTGAGCTCCTCCCGCCACTATTTTCATTTTCCAGCCTAAGGGCTGTTTTTTTATATTGGCATAAATAAATGTCGATAGTTATTTTTGTTTTCAAAGGGATGATAGAGTAATCCCTTCCATGCCCAATTTTCAAAATTATAGTAGTTCCAGTCAACAAGATATTTGTAACTTCGAAAATATGAAAAATTGCTTTTGCTGCACTCATATATACATAAGCCTGAGCTGCAACGTTTACATTCTATATTAACGTTATGATAGTAGTCTGAAAGAGAGCGAAGACTTGAGCCAGCGATAAAGTCGGATAATCCTAGAATTGCATGATCCTCAGGATTCAACCATTTCGGTTTTGAAAACCTCGGCGGCTCTCCAGTTTTATATTTCGCCACATCTGATAAATATTTCCTAAGAGACTCTTGTGCGACAGGATCGGTATTGCGATCAATGACTAATTTAGCATGCGACTTTGTTATTCTTAGGAAGAGAGAAATTCTTTTAAACATTAGGCCATATAGATAGTTCATAAACGTTTGCGTATCAACTAATCCAGGCCCACTAGTCTCATGTTTATTACAAATTACTTTTGAAATTATAAATGGAGGAGCACTTTGTTCCACATTTTTAAAGAATTTTGCTAATAAAATATCATCTCTTTTTTTATATGTTTGTAACTTCTTCCATTCTAGGGGTTCTGATATTTTTAATACTCTCTTAGTCTGGTGTTTGATTGTATTTATGAAATCTTGTTCATGTTCTTCATGCACTAGCACCGCAGAGACAATATAATAGTCTGTAGATCCTTTCTTCCAAGGTAGTGCTTTATCCCCAGACTCTTCACAAAAAATAAGCCAATTATCATGCATGGGGGTCGTCTCCTCGAAGTCCTATTTCCTATACTTTCACTTTAACCCTAATTATCCCGGTGAGTCAACAATTCCCATAAAACATGATTATTTAGTTTACTGCAACAGCCTAGTCAGTATCCAAGGAATATTTTCATCTCAGGGCTTCCGCCGGGCGGGCAAACTGCAGGGAGTAACTGCTGAAGAGACCCCGTACGATAAGCCGTCAAAACGTAATCTTTGCGCAAATCGTCGAAGACGGCATTAAAGTTGCGTTGATTGTCCGAATTTTTCATCGTTTTTTCCGCTTCCTTCGCAACCGGATATCCTGGGGCTCTTCCAGAAGCATACAATTTCTGCGAAGCGAGTACAATGCGCCAAGTCAAAGTGCCGCCGCAGCCCAAACTCCGAATAACCGCCTTCTTTTTCGGGCATCACATACATGGATCATCACTAACGAGGAGGAATTGAGGATGGCGCTCGTACCGTACGAACCGTTTCGGCACCTGGACCAAATGCGGAGGGAACTGGGCCGTTTTTTCACCGATGACGCATCGCTGTTCCGGCCGGGATTCGCTCAGAGCTTCGGTCATATGAACGTGGACGTTTACGAGACCGAGACCGAAGTGGTCGCCTCCTGCGACATTCCGGGGCTCGAGAAAAAGGAAGACGTGAATATCGATATCGATAACAACGTCCTGACCATTAGCGGCACATTGAACAAAACGCACGAAGTGAAGGACGAGCACATGCACCGCCAGGAGCGCTTCGTCGGCCGGTTCCACCGCTCGATTGCGCTTCCCGCCAGCGTCTCTTCGGAAGGCGTCAAAGCCAGCTACAAAAATGGCGTCCTCGAGGTCCGCATGCCCAAGCTGAAGGGCGACTCGAGACGCCGCATCGACGTGGAGTTCCATTGAGATCGGCATTCGACGTAACAAAACAAGCGGAGACCGGGTCGGCGCCTGGTTTCCGCTTGTTGCGTTTCGTTTAATAAACGCTCTTTTATGCCGGCTGCTCGGCTTCCTCATCCTCTTCCCGGGCTTCGGCCGAAGTCTCCTCTCCCTGCCACAAGAGCCGCATTTCCTCGCTCACCTCCAGCAGTTCGGCCAGCGTGCCTTCTGCTTCCATCCGCCCGTCCTTCAGAACAATGATGTGGTCCGCCCGCGCCAGCGCCGCCCGGCGATGGGATACCGCGATGCAGGTAACGCCGCTCTCCCGGAACAGCCGCTCCCACAGCGTCTTCTCCGTTTCGACGTCGAGGGCGCTGGACAGGTCGTCGAAGATGAACAGGTCGGATTGCGTCATGAGCATCCGCGCGGCGGCGGCGCGTTGAATTTGCCCGCCGGACAGCATGACGCCGCGGGGGCCGACGAGCGTCTCCAGCCCTTGATCGAGCGTCTGAAGGTCCTGCTCCATTACGGCCAGCCGGATGACCCGATCCAGCGCCTCCGGCGCGACGCGGCTGCCTTGCGTGATGTTCTCGCGCAGCGTATCGCTGAACAACCGCGGCACCTGCGGCGTGTACGACGTTCTCGGCGGCTTCAGGAATGACGCGGGCTCCTCCACCACGCGGCCGTTCCATCGAATCGTCCCGCCCGTCCTCGGAAGCATGCCCAGCAGCGTGCGCACCAGCGTCGATTTGCCCGATCCGATTCGGCCGGTGATGACCAGGAACTTGCCGCGCTCCAGCCGGAACCCGATGTCCCGAATTCCATTGCCGGAATCCGGATACGTATAGCTAAGCCCCTCGACTTCCAGACATTGCAGCCGATCTTCCTCGCGATCTTCCGGCTGCTCCGCTTCCGGCGGATCGCCGTAGAGATAAATGTCGCTATGCTCCGCAATGCGGTCTTCTTCGCCCGGGCGGAACAGAACCCGCATCCGGTCGAGCGCCACCCGCAAGCGCTTGTGCTGAAAGATCATGTAGCCGAACAAAGAGATGCTGAACGAGAACGTCGTCAGGTAAGACGTGAACAGCGCGATATCGCCGACCGTAAAGCGGCCCGCCTTCATCTCCGCGGCGCACATCAGCAGAATGACGCCGGTGCAGATGCTGAGCACATGCTGGTTGAGCGATTTCATCCACTGCTTGAACAGATTGTCGCGAAGGGCGGCGTGCCGGCGGCTCTCGTTCAGCTGCCCGAACCGGTTCAACACATGGTCCTCCGCTTGCCCCAGTTTGACCGCTTGAACCGCCCCGAACGTCTCGGCGATGAAGCCGGTAATGCGTCCGGTCGCTTCCCGGTTCAACTGGCTGTATCGTCTCGCGCGGTTGCCGGACAAGTTGTTGAACAACGTGACGAGCACGAGCGGGAGAATGGCGAAGGCGGTAATGAGCCAATTGATGCGGGCCATAATGACGATGCAGACAATGGCATAGATCAAGCGTCCCCAGAAGTCGACCCACGACTCCACGTATTCGACGACTTCGTCCACGTCTTCCCGGAAGCGGGTCATGGCTTCGCCGGGGGATGCGGGCAGGTTGCGGCCGGGCCAGCGCATGATGCCGGCCAGCATATTGCGGCGCAGCACCGCTTGCAGATGATAGATATACGTTACCCACTTATAGAAAGCGATGTAGAAGGTCCCGACCCGGGCGAACCGGACAAGACCGACGACGACGAGCGGCACCGCAAGCCACAGAAAATCGTAAGACGGGGTGGCGGCCCGGTCGAAAAACCATTTCATGCCGAGGCCGATGCCTACGGGCAGCGAATGAAAGAGCCCCCATAGCAGCCCGTTAATGAGATAAAGGGAGGGCCTGAAGCGAAACAGGCGTCCCATAAAGTGACTGACCGTCATGCCCATTCCTCCTGCCGGTTCGTCCGCAGCAGCTGAGCGTAGTGAGAGGACGGATCGCGCGCGAGCGCTTCCCTCGCTCCGAATTCCACCATTCGGCCTTGGCGGAGAACCATAATTTTATCGACGTTGTCGAGCGTGGCCAGCCGGTGCGCGATCACGATGCCCGTGCAGTTCGCGAGCAATTGGTCCACGGCCGATTGCAAGGCCGCTTCCGTCGCGGCGTCGAGCCGGGAGGAAGGCTCGTCGAGAACGACCAAGCTCGGCTCCGTCAAGAAAACGCGCGTCAGCGCGAACAATTGCGCTTCGCCGGCGGACAGCGACGTTCCCCCGGTCGACAGCCGGGTATCCAGCCCTTGCGGCATCGCATCGATCCACTTCCGCAGTCCGAGACGTTCCGTCGTGTCGAGAATGTGCCGGTCCGAAATGCCGGAATTGAACAGCGTCAGGTTGTCGCGAAGCGTTCCGTCGAACAGCTGAACGTCCTGCGTCACCATGCCGACCCTTCGGTAAAGCGCTTCAAGGCGCAAGCTGCGGATGTCCACGCCCCCGATCCGGATGACGCCGCTGTCGAGATTGTACAGCCGGAGCAGCAACCGGCTGATGCTGGACTTCCCGCTGCCCGTACGGCCGACGATGCCGAGCCGTTCTCCGGGCTTCAGCTCGAAGGTGATGTCGTGCAGCACGGTTTGATCCTGGTTATAGCCGAAGCGGACCCGGTCGAACGTGACGCCGAGCGGCCCCGGCGGCAGCGAATCCTCCGTGCCGTCCGCAATCTCGCTTTGCAGCGAGAGCAGCTCCCGGGAGCGGCGCATGCCGGATTTGGCTTTCTGAAATTCCTGCATCTGATCGCCGAGCTGCTCGATCGGGTCGTTCAGCATTTGCGTGTATTGGAAGAAGAGGAACAGCGTCCCGAGCGAGATGGCGCCGTTCAAATGCATGCGCACGCTCATCAGCAGCACCGCCGTCACGGCGATCGTATAGAGACCGACCGTAGCGTTCCACGGCGACACCCGGAGCATCCACGCTCTGCGTCCGCTTAAGAACACGGCCCGCATCGCCCGGTGGTAGCGGTTCATCAGGCGGGGGACGCCGCCGTTGGTCTGCACGTCTTCGATGCCGGCGATCCGCTCCTCGATGAGGCCGAACAGGGCGGCGCTCGCTTGGCGTTCCGCCTGGGAGGCCTTCACGCCCATGTCGCGAATGGCGAACATGACGCCGAGCGAGAGGGCGGTGAACGCCGTCATGACGGCGGCAATCGGCCAATTATACGCGAACATGTAGCCGAGAATGCCGGCGAGCAGAACGAAGCTGCCTACGATTTTCACAATGAACATCGCGAAAAAATTCGACATATGGGTGACGTCGCCGTCGATGCGCTCGATCATTTCGCCCGG
This sequence comes from Cohnella thermotolerans DSM 17683, assembly GCF_000429825.1. Classification (GTDB taxonomy): domain Bacteria; phylum Bacillota; class Bacilli; order Paenibacillales; family Paenibacillaceae; genus Cohnella; species Cohnella thermotolerans. The sequence goes on along the minus strand of NZ_AUCP01000058.1, from coordinate 22,324 downwards.
CGTTTTCAAATTGTGGAACCGCATGTCGAGCCGCAGGCAATGCCGGAGCAGGACGGAGCGGATCCGGTTCGTCGCGCGCCAGGCCACATCGTTCCCGAGATAATCGACGGACACCGTGAACAATTGATTCAGTACGGCGACGGCAAGGTAGAGGCCGGCCAGCGTCAGCAGGGCGGAGACGGTTCCCGAGCCGGCGGCCTCGTCTATAAAGCGCTGCACGAGCTGCGGCTGCACGAGCTGCAGCGCCGTCGTTGTCAGCAGGAGGACGAGCAGCAGCAGCATCCGCCATTTGACGGGGCGGAGATACTGAAGAAGCCAGGACATGGATAGCGTTTGTTTCTGTGGCATAAGAGTGCCCCTTTCCGTGAGAAAAAAAGCGTGCGGCCGAACCCGACAGACGGAAGGAACCGTGGAGGAGAAAACAAAAAACTCCAGGCGCAACCGCCTGGAGCGAGGTATACATAAGAGGACTAATGCATACGCACGGCAAGGTCAGCCCGCAGGACAAGCCTATTCGGTTGATAGCGGCGTTCTTGAATAAGTTGTCGCATTGGCGGCGACCTCCTTCGTCCTGAAATAAATGATATGGAGAATATATCACGGCCGCTCAAAGATCGTCAACCAAAAAATGTTAGTTCAGGATGCCGATCGGGCAACTCCCTCCCATGTATCGATCTCTCTCATTCGGTTCAAACTAGAAATAACCAATGAGAGATTAGGAGATTGAACCATGAACAAGCCCTATGCCCAATTCGTCGAGCGAACGATCCGGTCAAACCCCGTCTTTCTCATCGGAAGCGGTCTGTCCGCCGGAGCGGGTCTGGCGACCATGGGACAATTGGCAGACTATTTGGTCCGCCATGTCCGGATCGGAAGCTTCTCGAAGCCGGAGCGGGAGGAGTGGGTCCGCATTCAGCATCGGCTGACGGTCGAGAAGCGGGGGCTCGAAGAGGTATTGCAGCAATCGGGAGCGGCGGTCAGCGGCCCATTGCTTCGCGAGATCGTCCGGCAGACGTGGCGCTGCCTCTCGGAAGACGAGCAGAAGCGGATGCCGGACATCGCAAGCGGCGTCGACCCGACCGGCTTCGGCCGCTATTTTCGCACGCTGAAGCACTCCAACCATGCCATCGTTCATGTCATCACGACCAACTACGATCATCTGATCGAATGGTCCGCGTCGGCTTCGGGATGGAGGGTTTGGGACGGCTTCGAGGAAGGGGCGATCGGCTCCCCGCTCTCCGCCGCCGAGCTGAACGAGAGCATGACCAGAATCTCGGGCTACGGCAAGCGGCGCGTGACGACTCACCGCCCCCACTTGCGAATCTATAAGCCGCACGGCTCGCTCAGCTGGTTCAAATACCCGGACGGGCAAATCAAGAGGCTGCAGGGAGCGGGCCTCCAGTTGCTTCCGATGCTGGCCCGGGCGGGCATTGTGCCGTCCATTGTGACGCCGGGAACGGGAAAATATCTGGAGACGCACCGGGACCCCTACAACAGCGTGCTGGCGGAGATGCGATCGGTGCTGGACGAACGAAGGCCGCTCGTCATCGTCGGGTTCGGCTTCAACGATCTGCACATTCAAGGGAGCTTCGAGGCCGTCCTGCGCAGCGAGGGCGTGCCCAAGATCGTTCTGGCCCGGCAGTTGTCCGACAGCGCCAAGGCGCTGATCCGGGACCGCCGCATCCGCAACTATATCGCCGTGCAGAAGGAAGGCTCCGGAAGCCGGATTGTAAGCGACGCCGTGGCGTCCTTCTCCGCGCCCGAGCCCGATCTCTGGACTTTTCACGCGCTGCTCGATCAAGCATGGGGGGCCGAAGCCGATGCGGGAACGTCCGAATCTGTTTGATGCCGTCCCGGACCGGCTCGTCGGACTCGTGGGCCGCGTGGACAGCTACAGCGTGACCGTCTATGCGACGGACGATCGTCAAATTCGCAACGTCACCGTGAACGGTTACGTTATTCTGAACACGGCCGATCCGAACACGCGGTTGATCGGCCGAATCGGCCGCGTCGTTCGGCTCGAGCTGGAGGAGAGACGGAAGGAAGCGGCAGGCCAGGCGACCGAAGCGGGCGGGCGCGTGAGCAACGAAGTCACGATCCAAGCGATGGGGACGCTAAAAGGACCGGGAGGCGGCAGAGCGCGGGCGGCGTTTGCGCGATCGGTGGAGCAGCTGCCCGAGATCGGAGCTAGGTGCTATCTGCTGACGGGCGAATATTTGGCCGCGTTCGCCGGCTTGATCGCCGACGAGACCGCCAAGTCCCGGGCACCGCTCACTTTGGGAGCGTACACGATGGCGCCGGAAGCGGCGGCGGTTCTGGACGGCAACGCGTTCTTTCAGCGGCATGCGATGATCGTCGGCTCGACCGGCTCCGGCAAGTCCTGGACGGTGGCCGCCCTTGTCGAGCAAGTCGCGGAGCTGGAGCGGGCGAATCTGATCGTCTTCGATTTGCACGGGGAATACGAGCCGCTCGCCGCTCATCCCCGCATCGCGCGCTATCGGATCGCCGGACCCGGCGATCTCGACGATCCCGGGAAGGACGCGCTTTTCCTCCCTTACTGGCTCCTTGGCTACGAGGATATGCTGGCGCTGATTCTGGACCGCAGCGACGAGAACGCTCCCAACCAGGCGATGGCGTTCAGCCGGGCGGTGGTGCGGGCCAAACGGGAGGCGCTGTCGGCGGCCGGCATGGCCGAAGAGCTGGAGACGTTCACGATCGACAGCCCGGTGCCTTACGATCTGGATGCGGTCGCCGCGGAGATTGCGAACTTGAACGAGGAGAGGGTGCAGGGGCGAAGCGGGCTGGTGAACGGGCCTTTTCACGGCAAATTCAGCCGGTTCCTGGCGCGCCTGGCCGCCAAGCGAAGCGACCGCCGGCACGGCTTCATGTTCGCGCTGCGGGAGGAGCAGCGGGATGCCGCTTATCTCGACGCGCTCGTCCGGAAGCTCATGCGGGCCGGCTCGCCCGATGGGGCGGGCGTAAAGATCGTCGACTTCAGCGAAGTGCCTTCGGATATGCTGCCGATTGCGATCGGTCTGACGGCCCGGCTGATCTTCCAGGTCCAGCTATGGTCCGGCGGCGGCGATCGGCACCCCATCGCTCTCGTGTGCGACGAGGCGCATTTGTACCTCCCGGGCCGATCGGCGGCGGATGCCACGGAAGCGCGGGCGCTCGCTCATTTTGAGAGAATCGCCAAAGAAGGGCGCAAATACGGGGTCGGTCTGGTAGCGGTCAGCCAGCGCCCGTCCGAGTTAAACGCGACCGTGATGAGCCAGTGCCACAACATCGTCGCGCTTCGGCTCTCCCATCCGGCGGACCAGAGCGCCGTCGCTGGGCAGCTGCCCGAGGCTCTCGGCGGCATTCGGGACATGCTGCCGCTTCTGGGCGTCGGAGAGGCGGTCGTCGTCGGGGACGCCTGCCTGCTGCCGAGCCGCATTCAAGTGCGGGAACCGGCGTATCCCCCTCGCTCCGGAACGGTCAAGTTCTGGGACGAGTGGAGCCGGGCGGAACGCGAACAGAAGTTGGCGCAGGCCGTTCGGAGCTTGAGAAGGCAGAGCGGCCCCAAGTTATTTGGTGAAAAATCTCGCCACATAGAAAATTAGCGACAACACGACGCTAACCAGTAGACAGGTCACGATGGGGAAGTAGAACCGGACATTGCCTTTCTCGTACGAGATATCGCCGGGAAGCCGCCCGAGAGGAAGGAAGCGTCCTCCGATCATCCAGATCAGTCCGACAACGACGAGGAGAATGCCGATTCCGATTAATATTTTCGGGAATGGAGTCATCTTGGTCACCTCATTTATCCTCATTATAGGGCGAAAGCCGAAGCTTCATACCGGGGGCGGCCGTCCGTCGGCTTGTGATACAATAAGGGAAGGCTTTCTCATTATTTGGGCGAAAAGGAACGACTGCGATGATGAACATAGACAGGACTTCCGTAGAGGCGGAGCTTCGAAAATTCGTCGGAGCGGACATTTACGTGCATAGCGAGGCCACTTCGTTCGTCTTCGTCCGCAACTTCAAGGTGCGGGCGACGGACGCCCGGATTGCCGGAGAAGGACCGTATCGCGTCGCGCTCCGGTTCGACGGCCACGGCTGGCTGAGGATGGAGGCGCTCACCCACTACGAAGCGGACGAAGCGGGCCGTCTGCTGCTGGCCGGCTATGACGATCGAGGACGGATGCACGTTGCGCTCCACCTGGGAAAGGAGCCGTTCCCGGAATGAGCGAACGCCGAACGCAAGCGGGGCGCAGGCTGCTGGCGGTGTTTGCGCACCCGGACGACGAGACGTTTATTTGCGGCGGAACCTTGGCGAAGTATGCCTCCGAAGGCGTCGACATTACGCTGGTGAGCGCCACCCGGGGCGAGATGGGCCGGCGGATGGGCAATCCGCCTTATCTGAACCGGGAGACGATAGCGGCGGCCCGCGAGCAGGAGCTGCGGCAAGCTTGCGAACGCCTCGGCATCCGGCAGCTCCGCTTCCTGGGTATTCGCGACAAGACGGTGGAATTTATCGACGGGGAAAAGCTGACCGCAACCGTCGAAGCGCTGATCCGCGACCTCGATCCCGACGTCGTGCTGACGTTCCATGAGAAGCTCGGCGGGCATCCGGACCATTGCGCGATCGGCCGAGCGACGACGGCCGCTTATCGGCGCGCCGGACGCAAGGGCTCGCTTTATTTTATTTCGTTCGGCAGCGAGATGGAGCGCCCGGAACGGTACGGGTACACCCGCAACGATATCGTCCGAATCGACGTATCCGCCCATCTCGAAGCGAAGCTCGCCGCCTTCCGGGCTCACCGCTGCCAGACCGAGATCGACGAATGGGTATGGCGGCCCGATCGGGAGGCGCTGTCCCGATTCGGCAAGCACGAATATTTCATTCGGGCGGATGCCGCCGCAGGCTCGGGCCGCAACTCCCGCGATTTGTTCTAGCCGGCTACAGGGACTTCTCGCTTAGGGCGGAGGAGGCCAGCATCTGCAGGACGTTGCTGTCCATCGGCGGATTGTGCAGGCCGGCGCGAACGTCCCGGTAATAGCGCTCCAGCGGGAGCTTGCGGGACAGGCTGGCGCCTCCGACGATGCGCATCGCCAGATCCACGATGCGAATGGCGCCGTTGGTGGCGACGTACTTCGCCAGACCGAACTCCGGCTTCATCGAAGGCCGGTTAGCCGCTTCGCGGTCCCAACGGTCGGCCGCCGCATACAGCAGCGAACGGGCGGTTCGAAGCTCGACTTCGATCTCCCCGAACATCTGGCGGACCGCCGGAAGGGAGGCGATCGGCTCGGACAGATGATTGGGCCGATAGCTCCGGGCGTAGTCCAGCGCGAAATCCCGGGCGGCCAGGGCGATGCCCACATAGCAGGCCGGGATGTGCAGCAGCCAGCCTCCTCCGTCGTCTTCTCCCTGACCGGAGAGCCGCATGCGCTTCTCCGTCCAGGCGCCGTCCAGCACGACATCGTGGCTGCCGGTCGCGCGCATGCCGAGCGTATCCCACGTCTCCACGACGGTGACCCGATCGGAGCGCCGCACGAGAAAGTCCGCCGTGCAGTCCTCGTCCGGGAGGTAGGCGGACACCGCGAAGCGGTCGAGAATCGGCGACAGCGTGCTGTACGTCTTGCGGCCGGTCAGGCGCCAGCCGCCGTCCGCGGGAACGGCCGTCGTCTCCGGCTTGCCGCCGCGGCTGGGGCTGCCCGACGCCGCTTCGCTGGCGAACGTGTTGATCATCGTTCCGTCCTTCACGATGGAGCGGCACAGCTCGGCGAAGAGGTCCTCCGGCCACTTCCGCGAGGTGCGCAGATGAAGCACCTGCCCGATATGCCAGCCGACGGCCAGGGCGGTCGATCCATCCCCGTAGGCTAACCGTTCCTGCACCTGAACGAGCTCGTACAATGATATCTCATCCCCGCCGAAGGAACGGGGAACGGTCAGCTTCAAGTATCCCGCATCGCGCAAATCGGCGAAATTTTCGAATGGAAAAGATCCTTCCCGGTCGTGCCGCTCGGCCCTCTCCGCGAATTTGGCGGCAAGCGCGTCCACTAGTTCCGCCCGCGCCTTCTCTTCCTCGTTCCGGATATATTGATCGATGATGCGCATCCGTGTTCTCACTCCTTTGCCTTGAATTATACCAGTTGGAGCGGGAACGCGCACAACGGGTCGCCGCATGGGGCCGTGAAAAGCAAAACCCTTGCGCGGATCGCAAGGGTTCGTCGTAGGCGAATTGGCAGGTTATTTGCTGCGGGCTTTCCGGTACTCCTCCAGCAGATCTTCGACCGGAATGCCGTTCCAATTAGAATAGACGAAAGATCTTCTTCCGGGGTTTACGGGCCGTTCGATTCTCGCTGACGAAGGGAGGGGGCGATGCGGGACGAGGGGACGGCTCGATGTCCCGGCTGGCAGCGGCTTGCCGCATCTTCTCCAGCGAATCGGCGATCTGCTGAATCATCTGGCGCAGCTCGTCGATCTCGCGCCGGTGCTGAAGCACTTGGGCGCTTACGACTTCGTCGGCCTTCCGTTCCATCATCCGCTCCAGCTGGTGCAAACGCAGCATGATCGATTCCGAATCCCGATTGGAACCGGCCGGCTGCGAACGACGACCGGGCGGGCGGACGCTCTCCAGCGGGACGCCGCTCCGCACCTCCGCTTTAATGCTCTGAAGCCATTCCATTTCTTGCTCCGAAAACATGTAATGTCCCAGCCGATCCTTCGGAAAGAGCTCTGGAAAATAAGAAACCCAACGTTTGAGCGTCGTTTGGCTGACGCCCAGATGATCGGCCGCTTCCTTCGTCCCGAAACTCATCTTTATCACTCCCTGACGGACCTTTTTCTTACGTATTCGAGAGCCGATCCGCGATCCCTGTAGGGGTGACAAACGTAGTGGCCGTTCGGCAAAAGAAGTGGTCTTTCCCGTACCGTCGCTCGGGGGTTCGCTTATAAATCCATTGCTTTAATTTTATTGAGTTCTCTTTGTCTTTTTTTTGCTAAAGCTTCCCGGCCTTTTATCCAAGCGGATATAAGTAAAACAGTCCCCCCGACGCCTGCAACAAGAATAGATTTTAATGATCCGTTAAAATGCTGGGTAAACAACCCGTAAACCAATCCTCCTAAATAAATAATGGGTAAAATGGCACCGACCCACGCAGGTCCACGTCTTGAAATAAAATATTGTGCAACCAAAATCCCTACTGCGATAGCAAATTGAAAAGCATATTCCATTTCAATCACCCTTCTCTGCTTTATACTTCTCAATAATTATTTTGGCTGTTTCTAAACTGAGCCGCTCATCGATCACTAAGTTTTTAATCATGTTCACGAATTCTACATTGTCTTCCTTACTGTTCAGCTCAATCTTCTCAATTAACTTATCTAACATCGTGCGCACCGTTGGGTAGGATACCCCATAATCGTTCGCCATACTTTTCAACGATCCGGAGTTTAAGATAAACTTTCTAATAAACTCCAAAGATTCTTTATCCAACGCCAATACCCAAGATGGAACGTCACTTCTTTCCATTAAACCCCTCCTTTTTTAAAAATATTAAAATATTTATTAATAAAATTCAACTTGTTAATAAATAATATTAAATTTTATTTTTATTTTCCTGAGAACGTTCCTTTTGACGCCATCGCAAATGAAGCGATTTATTCAAGAATTGGTCCCTACGAAAAAAACCTCCCACGCATGGGAGGTTCATAATTCGAGGCTCGTGCAATATCGATATCGCCCGCATGACCGCAACATTCAACATCAGCGGTCGTTGATGCCATGAGGTTGTTTATGGAATGGCGCGCCCGATACGATTCGAACGTACGACACACAGTTTAGGAAACTGTTGCTCTATCCTGCTGAGCTACGGGCGCGCGAACGAATACCATTATAACAAAATTCGTGCGAAACGAAAAGCGAACGGTCCGGAGGATTGCCAACCCGCCCGAATAAAGGTATTTTTAACGTATCGAATGTGAAAAATGCAGACTCGAGGCGGTTGAACACATGCCGGTGAACATACGCGACATAGCCAGAGCTGCCGGAGTGTCGGTGGCGACGGTATCCAAGGCGCTGAACGGGTACTCGACGGTGAGCGCGGCGACGCGCGAGAAGGTGCTGCGGGTCGCGGAGGAAATGCGGTACCATCCGAACGCGGCCGCCCGTTCGCTCGTCGGCCAGCGCTCGATGACGCTCGGCGTGTTCCTGACGACGGGGCTCAAGCATCCGTTCTTCGCCAGCGTGCTCGGAGGCATCGACGAGGCGCTCAAAGCCCGAGGCTACGATTTGATTTATTTGACCCAGGTCGCCATGCTTCAGGAATACAGCCTGGTCCGGCATTGCCGGAGCCGCAACGTGGAAGGCGTGCTCGTCTTCGGCTTCCAGGAGACGGACATGGATTTCAGCGAGCTGATCGAATCCGGATTGCCCGCCGTGTTCATCGACATGGACATGGCCGGCGAACGCGTCGGGATGATTACGTCCGACAACGTGCAAGCGATCCGCACGGCGGTTCGGCGTCTGGCCTTGCTGAACCACCGCAGGATCGCTTTTATCTCGGGCATTCCCGGCTCCTATGCAGGCAAGATGCGGTATGAAGGCTTCCGCGAAGGCATGGCCGAACATGGATTGCCGTGCTTGCCCGAATACACGGTGATCGGCGACTTCACTCGCGAGAGCGGTTACGCAGCTATGACAAAGCTGCTGGAGCTGCCCGTCCGGCCGACGGCCGTCATCTGCTGCTCGGACGTAAGCGCCGTCGGGGCGATGGAGGCGGCGGCCGAATACGGGCTGTCCGTGCCGGAAGACCTCTCCGTCGTCGGCTTCGACGATGTCGAGGCGGCGCGCAGCGTCCGTCCAGCCCTGACGACGATCCGCCAGGACATGGAGGCGATGGGCTACCGGGCGGTCGCGCTGCTTGACGACCTGATCACCGGCGCCGACATCCCCTCCAAGCAAATCATCCTTCCCACCGAGTGGATCTGGAGGGATTCCTGCGGACCGGCCAAGCGCGACGACTGATCGCCGGCCGGCCTTTTTTTACGTCTCTTCCCGCAACGATTCGATCAGATTCAGCTTGGACATTCGCCGCATCGGGCCTTGCACCGACAGCAGGCCGACGGCCAGCGCGGCGCCGCAGGCGATCAGCGCGCCTCCCCACGGGAACCGGAAGGGCATGCCCTGGATGCCGCTCAGCTCGACGAACAGGAAGTAGCTGAGACCGATGCCGAAGACGAGACCCCAGAAGCTCCCGAGCACGCCGAACCAGATGCCCTCGAGCGAAGCCATGCGTTTGAGCTGGCCCATCGTCATGCCAACCGCCTGCAGCAGCCCGAATTCCCGGCGCCGCAGCAGCAGGTTCGTCTGCACCGTGTTGATGATGTTGAGGCTGCCGATCACCCCGATGACGGTCAGGAAGCCGTACACGAAGATTTGCATCTGCAAATTGAATTGGCGTTCCTGCTTCTGCTGCGCCGCGATGTCTACGAGACGCGCGTTCGGCAGCGAGTCGACGAGCGCTTGCAGCGCCTGCCGAATCGCTTCGGCGTCCGCTCCGTCCTCCAAGGCGACGTCGATGCCTTCCATTCCCAGGCTTGCGCCTGTCTCGCCCGGTACGGCCTTAACCAGCTTGTCGAACACGGGGATCGGCGCCATGACGGTCAGGACCCCATCCTGGTACGCCGTTCCGAACGGCGATTGCGACAGAATGCCGCCAACCGTTACTTCGGCGTAGATCGGCTTGCTTGCCTGATCCGGATCGCTCGCCATGGCCGACCAGTCGATCAACAGCTTGTCTCCGACCTTGTAATCCGCCATGTTCAGCAGCGTCCGCTTGCCGGTCTTCGGATCTTGCGGCTTGACCGCCGTGACGATGAGCACCGCGTTCTGCGCCTCCAGCTTCTGCGGATCGGCCGTGCCCGCGATCAGGTAGGAAGCCGCTTCTTGGAGCCGGGCTTCGTCGTACTTGCGAATGTAGGCGGGCCCGATCCGGTAATCGGCCCCGTCTTTGGCCTTCGTCTCCATCTGCAGTCCCGATACGGCCAGGAATTGCGGATTTACCCGATTCGCCGGAATCCAGAGGTTGCCAACTAGAGAGCTGTAGTTGCCATATACTCCGCGCACGCCGGGCAGGGCCGCGATCCGCTCGATCTGCTCCTTCGGGATGAAATCGCGGGCCGCTTCGCCGTTATCGTCCGAGGACGAGTAGTTTTTGTAAACCGAGAAAGCGATCCGGTTCTCCTCGTTGGAATCCACCGTCAAGTTCAGCGACTCCTGGGTAAAATAGTGGAACACGATAAACAACGTCACGCTGATGATGATCGAGAACGTCGTGATCCGGTACTTGCTCCGATTGCGGCGGATGTTCTTGGACGCCATCTTGCCGCCCACGCCGAAGGCTTGCAGCGGAGAGGGCAGCCTGCTGCGGCGGAAAGACTCGCGCACGATGCTGCCGGCGCCTCTGACCGCTTCGACCGGCGAGACGCTCGAGGCTTTGCGGGCCGGCAGCCAGGCGGCCAGATACACCGAGAGCAGCCCCACCAGTACGCTTCCGCCCATGATCCAGTTGTGCCAGGTCAGTTGGAAGTCGTCCATCTGCAGAATGCTGAACCCGGCGGACAGCATCAGCCGAATGACGAGCCATAGCGCCCCCCACCCGCACGCCAGTCCGAGCGGAATGCCGATGGCCGCGAGCGTCGTCGCTTCGCGGAACACCAGCCCGCGAATTTGCGAGGGCGTGGCTCCCAAGGTGCGGAGCAGGCCGAACTGGCGAATGCGCTCCAACACCGAGATGTGGAAAATGTTATAAATGACCGCGGCCGTCGACAGCACAACCAGTCCGATCAGCGTTCCGAAAATAATGGCCAGCGCTTTGTTGAAGTTGTCGTCGGAGGATTCGCCCATGTAGGCGAGTACCTGATTGTTCGGCGCGAACGGATCGCCCAACTTAGCGAAAGCCTCGAGATGAGAGCTGATGTCGACGCCGGGCTTCAACGTAACGAACAGCATGAGCTTGCCGGATGACAGGGCGTTCTCATCCATAAGCGTATAGGCGTTCGACTCGGCCTTTTGCTGTCCGGAACGCGTATTGACCAATACGCCGCTGATCGTATACGAGCGTTTATTTCCGTCCGGGCCGACAAGTTCCGCTTTCCCGCCGACTTTGGGCGCACCCGGAAGGCGGGCGAGCATCCATTGCTCGACGACCGCTTCGTCCGGCTTTTGCGGCCAGCGGCCTTCCTGAAGATGCAGCGGCGCCAAATCGAACAAGTCCGCGTTCGCTTCGACCAGCGTCAGCTTGAACGAATCCTGCAGCTCCGTCTGCGGTCCTTCCTTGACCACCCCGATCCGATTCACCAGAACGTTGTTCTTCAGCTCGTCATACAGCTTCTTGTTCCCGGACGGATAAGCGAAATGATAGGAGCCCTGCTCATAGATCGCTTGCCGGAGCATATTGTCCTTCATGCTCTGCCCCATCGTGCCGATCGCGCTGATGAGCGCAACCGAGAGGATGATGCCGATGACGGTCAGAATCGAGCGCTTGCGCTGCTGCTTCAAATAGCGTCCGGAGAGCGCGCCGTAGCTCTTCATGCGCCGTTCCCCCCGCGCGAATCGGAGATCAGCCTTCCATCCTGCAGGCGCAAGACGCGGTCGGCTTCGGCGGCGACGTTCATGTCGTGGGAGATGACGACGACCGTCTGGTGATACTGCCGCACCGCCAACTTGAGCAGCTCGAGCACCTCGCGCCCGTTGGCGCTGTCCAGGTTCCCCGTCGGTTCGTCCGCCAGCACGATGGCGGGCCGGTAGGCGAGCGCCCGTCCGATGGCGACGCGCTGCTGCTGGCCGCCCGACAGTTCCGAAGGCAGGTGCTTGCGCCGTTCGCTCAGACCGAGCGTTTCGATCAGGTCGTTAATGTAAGCTTTGTCGGGCTGACGGTGGTCGAGCAGCAGCGGGAGTTGAATGTTCTCCTCCACGTTCAGCACGGGAATCAAGTTATACGATTGGAAAATGAACCCGATCTTCCGCCGGCGGAACACGGCTCGTTCCTGTTCCTTCAGCGCGTACAGGTCCTCTCCGTCGATACGCACCGTGCCGGAAGAGGGACGGTCGAGCCCTCCGAGCAAGTGCAGCAGCGTGCTTTTGCCGGAACCGCTCGAACCGACGATGGCGACGAACTCGCCTTGCGAGATGCCGAAGCTTACGTTTTTAAGGGCCTCGACCATCGTGCTGTCCTTGCCGTATCGCTTGCACAAGCCGGAGGCTTCGATTACATTCATCGTTCGTTCATCCTTCCCCTGTATGATGAGGCCAAGTATATCGCAGCAACCTTACAGGGGCCGGAACCGAAGCTTACAGATTTGTAAGGTGGCGGTACGGAATCGCGACGGTGAACGTCGTTCCCCCGGTGTCGTTGCGTACGGCCGATAGGACGCCATCATGGCGTTCCACGATCGATTTGGCGAGCGGCAGACCGAGTCCGACTCCGCCGCCCCCGGAGGAGGCCCGGTAAAACTTTTTGAAAATATGGGGCAAATCCCGCTCCGCGATCCCGGCGCCTTCATCGCGGACCGTCAGGCGGACGAAGACGGGCGTCTGCTCGGAGCGGATCGTTACGGCGGCGCCCGGAGGGCTATGCTCGACGGCGTTCTTGACCAGATTGCCGATCGCTTCCGCCAGCCACCGGGGATCATGGAGGAACTCGATCCGTTCCCGTTCCTCGAAGAGGATGCGCACGCCCTTCTGTTCCGCCAGCTTGCGAACCGGCTCGACGGCCTGTTCGACGGTATCGGCCAGGGGCGATACGACCGGCTGCAGCTCGAGCGCCTCCGCTTCCAGGCGGGCGATCTTGAGCAGCGTGAGCGTAAGCCACTCCATTCGCTCCAGCTCGCGGCGGCACGTCTCGAGAAATTCCCGGGCGTCGGCGGGCTTCGTCCGCTTGTCCTGCAGCAGCTCGATATAGATGGCGAGCGAGGCTAACGGAGTTTTCAACTGGTGGGAGATGTCGGCGATCGTCTCCTTGAGGAACTCTTTGTCACGATGCAATTGAGCGATCGTCTCCTGCAGACGGAGGGACAACTCCTGCACTCCGTGCGCGAGCAAGCCCAGATCTCCTTCGCCATAGATCCGGTAGTCCATCCGCTCGTTGTTTTTGACCGCCTTCTCCAGCGAAGCCGCCAGCCTGCGAATGTCCCGGAGAGGCTTGTTGAACTCGCGGAAGATCAGAACCGAGAAGGCGGCGAGCCCAAGCGCGGCGCCCCCGGCGAGAAGCATCGCCGCATGGGACCGAAACGCCGAGACGACCGGCAGCAGCGAGCTGTCCAGCGTCGCGTCCATCCCGTACTTGGCCGCCAGTTCCTTTCCCTGCCGCACCGTCTCCGGATCGGGCTTCCGGTCTCCGGAGGCGAAGAGGTAGGGCAGCTCGGCGGCCAGCTCGGGATGAGCGGAGGCTAGCTGTCCGATCAGCGCGGCATCGCGGTCCAGCCAATCCTGCTTGAGCCGGCTTGTCTCGAAGGCGACGAACGCCCAGGAGAGAATCGGCGCGGCCAGCAGGGCGAGCAGGCAGAGAACCGCGAGCCGGCGAATGCCGGGATTGCGCCACAGCCGGGCCGCGCGCAGCCTGTCCTCGTTTATCCGTTCCATCGGTAACCGGCTCCTCGTACGGTCGTGATTTTCTGCGGATCGTTCGGTTGATCCTCGATCTTCTCGCGCAGCCGGCGGATGTTGACGGCGACCGTGTTGTCGTCCAAATAGTCGCCGCCGTCCTGCCACAGATGCTGGACGATCTGATCCTTGGAGAGCACGGCCCGCGGATGGCTCATGAGCAGAGCGAGCAGCCGGAATTCCGTGACGCTGAGCGGGATTTCACGGCCATGCTTCGTAAGGCGCATCTCCGCTGTGTGGAGCACGAGGCCGTCCGATTCGAGGATAGTCGAATCGCCGGAGGCGGGGCGGGCGGCCAGACGCCGCCGCAGCACCGCCTGAATGCGGGACAGGAACTCGCGCAGACGGAACGGCTTCGTAATGTAGTCGTCGCCGCCAAGGTCCAGCCCCCGTACGATGTCGATCTCGCTGTCGCTGGCGGTCAGGAACACGATCGGCGTATCCGATGTCCGGCGCAGGCGGGTGCAGAAGTCGAACCCGTTGCCGTCCGGCAGCTGGACGTCCAGCACGATCAGGTCGAACGTCCGGGCGGCCACGGCGGCTTCGGCCTCGGCGATCAGGCGCGCTCCGGTCACTTCGAAGCCTTCCTGGCGCAGCGTGAATTCGATTCCGCGATGCAAAGCTTCATCGTCTTCGACGAGCAATAGATGCGGCGTCATCCGGTCGACTCCTTTGCCAAAGAGATTAAATTCGACAGATTAATCCTCAGGTATTAGTTCATATGGACTACTAATGTCATAAAATGGTGGAAATTAACCCAAATACATCGACACTGTTCTACATCGCGGTTGATGATTTTAGCCTATAATGGAAGAAATTACGGATGCTATCGGTCTTTGACGATACCTCACGGGAAAGGAGCGGCCAGGATACCTAATGGACACCAACCAACTCATCCATCGCCTGAAGCTGTTGCAGAACCGGCTATCCGACATGGCGAAAGAATTGGGCAATCTGACCGATCCCGAAATTGTGGCAGTCAGCGAAGAAGCGGACCGACTGATCGTACAATTGCTGAAGGAGCAAATGTACGAACACGACAAACGTAAAACGAGCAAGAAGCCTAAGACCGCAGCCTTATTTACGGACTCGCAGCCGACGGAAGAAATCCGTCAAGAGAGAAGCACATTGCTCCTGGAGCACCCCTGACGTCCAATCGGTTACGTGATTGAACCGGTTGTCCTGCAGCAAGTCCATCAGCGTCCCCGCGCAGCCCGCTTTCGGATCGCTCGTCCCGTAGACGACCCGTTCGATCCGCGACTGAAGAATAGCGCCGGCGCACATCGGACAAGGCTCTAGCGTTACATATAAAGTGCAGCCCAGAAGCCGCCAAGCGCCGAACTTCTCGCTGGCTTGGCGAATCGCGACCATCTCCGCATGGGCGGTCGGATCGTGCGTCGTCTCCCGAACGTTGTACCCGGAGCCGACGACGGCCCCATCGCGGACGATGACCGCTCCGATCGGCACCTCGCCGATCTGCTCGGCAAGCTTGGCTTGACGAATGGCTTCTTCCATCCACTTCTCGTCTTCTGACACGACAGGTTCCCCTTTCTTTTCCCGCGAACGTGCATTCGTTGTTAACATGCTGTGCACAATTCTGTTGATAATTCCGCGGTTATCCACGAAGTTGTGCACATTTTATTATAAGCTGTGGGTATAACTTGCCGCCAATCCCAAAAAACAGGCCGTTTTAGGGGCCGATTTCTTATTTGTTCACGTTATCCAGAAGTTATGCACAAATCGGATGTCAATAACGATGCGGCGATTTTCATTATTGTAACAGAGCGGAATTAAAGTTCAAAAGTACCCCGTCGCACGAATATAGTGGTAGGGAAACGGATGTGGACAGCTTGGGGCGGCGGGAACCGGAACCTGAGCTGAGGCCATATGGAGGGAGCGGCATGGTCCAGAGCGTAACAAGCCTGTTTCGGGAGCGGCCGGGCACCGAGCCGTCGGGCAAATCGCCTATTCGGGGCCCGTCCCGGTGCACGGCCGCGGAGCTGGCGAAGTTCGCGGAACGGCGGCGGCAGCCTGTCCCGGAGAGCTTCGCCTATGCGTATTTCCGGCTGGGCGAACGGTACGGCATCCGCGGGGACATCGCCTTCTGCCAGGCGCTGTACGAGACGAGGGCGTTGGCGGCGGGAAGGGTGAGGCCGATCGGGGAGGCGCGGATGACGGATCTGTGGGGGCTGCAAGGAAGAGACGAGCTGTTCTCCGACGCGTTCGTCGAGATGCATCTCCAATTGCTGTACGGCTTCGCCGTTGCTGGCCCGTTGCCCGAAGCCGCCGGGCTGTCGGCGCCGCGTCTGCAATGGATCGAGCGGAAGGGATGGAGGGGGAAGGCGCCGCATTGGGAAGACTTGAACGGGAAATGGTCTTATCCCGGCACGAATTACGGACAGGATATCGCGGCCATCTGGCGCAATTTGCTGGAATGGTCGGAGCAAGAAAGGAGCCGCGCGGAACGGCATCGGCAAGCGGGGAGAGCGTGACGCCAAGCGTTGAGCGCCGGAGGCACAGCGAGCCAGCCGGAAGCTAGTAGGCAAGCGGGGGAACTCGCCGAACGTCAAACGCCAAGGGGCATACACTTTGCCAGTGGCGCATCTGCCAGTGGCGCATCTGCCAGTGACGCATCTGGCGGTGGTGTACCCGGCAGTGACGCGCCTGGCGGTGGCGCACCGCCGGACGCTCGCCGGCAACCGCGTGCCTGTTAGCCGCCGCCGTCTTAGGCCGATTCGCGGGACTTCGCACCTCGTCCAACAAACGCAAAAAGGCCCGCCCGGAGGGCGGACCGCCAATCATGCTCAAGGCGACGCTTTTTGGCCGTCCTTGCCGTCGTTCGCGATCGCGTTCAGAACCGTGTTCGTCGTGTCCGTATCCGTATACTTGCGAAGGATCGAGACTTCGACGCGGCGGTTCTTGGCGCGGCCGGCTTCGGTGGCGTTCGTGTCCACCGGACGGTACTCGCCGTAGCCGATGGCGCTGAAATTCTTCGGATCGAACGCCGGGTTCTGCAGAAGAATCTTCATGAAGTTGATCGCCCGCTTGGAGCTGAGCTCCCAGTTGGAGGCGAATTGGTACGTGTTGATCGGCTCGTTGTCCGTA
The DNA here is from genome assembly GCF_000429825.1 of Cohnella thermotolerans DSM 17683. Taxonomy (GTDB): domain Bacteria; phylum Bacillota; class Bacilli; order Paenibacillales; family Paenibacillaceae; genus Cohnella; species Cohnella thermotolerans. Next base: position 5,570 of record NZ_AUCP01000058.1, on the reverse strand, counting down.
TGCCCCGATACGATGACCTCGTAATCCGGGTAGTTCTGGAGCATCCGCCCGATCGCGACGGCCAGCTTCTGCGCTTCCGGCTTCACGTCGGCGCTGCCGGAGGAGAACAGGGCGTTGTCGCGAATCGTAATCATGAGCTGGGACTGGTTGAGCTGCGTCTGAAGCTGGGTGACCAAGCCGTTCTTTTTGATATAGGTGTCCAGTTCCTTCTTCAGCTTCTCCAGGTTCTCCTGCTCTTGCTGCGCCAGCTTCTCCTTCTGCGTCTTCATGTCGGTCTCTTCGTGCTTCTGCTTCTGGCGCTTGTCGAGCTCGTCTTGACTCTCTATAAGAGCCGACTTGTCCAGAATGCCGATGCCGGACGTGAAGGCGCTCTTGAACGCGTTGCTCATCGCTTCAAGCTTGGAGACGTTAACCGAGCTCGCCGCGTACAAGACGATGAACAGGGCGAGCAGAAGCGTCATCAAGTCGGAATACGGCAGCAGCCACGATTCGTCCGCATGCTCCTCGTGTTCCTCACGCCGATGCTTTTTGCTCACGTTCGCTCTCCTCCTTCTCCGCCAACGCCAGACGCTCCGTAGGCGTGAGGAATACCGCGAGCTTCTGCTGAATGGCCGTCGTGGAGACGCCGGATTGGATCGACAGCAACCCTTCGACCATCATGAGCCGGAGCTCGACTTCGCGCTTGGACAGGCGCTTCAGCTTGTTGGAGATCGGATGCCAGAGCACGTACCCGGTGAAAATCCCGAGCAGCGTCGCGACGAACGCGGCCGCCACGGCATGGGCGAGCTTCTCCATCTCGGCGAGATTGCCGAGCGCTGCGATCAGGCCGATAACGGCGCCGAGCACCCCGAGCGTCGGAGCGTACATCCCGGCCTGGGAGAAAATCATCGCGCCGGCCTTGTGCCGTTCCTCGGTTGCCGCGATATCCTCGAGCAGCACGTCCCGCACGAACTCCTGGTCGTTGCCGTCGATGATCATGCGCATACCGTTCTTCAAGAATTGGTCCTCGATCTCTTCGACTCTCGCCTCCAGAGCGAGCAGGCCTTCGCGGCGGGTAATCGAAGCCCATTCCATAAACATGCGGATGACTTCCGGCTTGGAGATCAGCTTCTGTTCGACGAAAATAATTTTGAGCAACTTCGGAACCTTGGCCAGCTCCTTCATGGGGAAGGCCATGAACACGGAAGCGGCGGTACCGCCCAGAATAATGACGTAGGCAGCCGGGTTGGTAATGAGCGCGCCGAGCGGAGCACCCTTCAGGACCATCCCCAGCAGCAGGGCGACAAATCCCAATATAAGCCCGAAAATCGTTGAATTCTTCATTCGTACACCCCAGCTTGTCGAGTAATAATTTGGCGTGGCTGAACAGGTTCTCGTAACCGACACTTTAATAGGATTATCGACACGATGGAGCGAAAGGTTTAGAGATAAGGAGAGCAATTTCACAAAAATGCCCATCGGGGCATGGAGGGAGAAGCGGATGGATGCACGCAATCGGTTGACGGAGGAACAGTTGGCGCAGGGGCTGATGGCGTTGGACGGGTGGTCGGTGGAAGAAGGCAAGTTCATCGTCAAAAAGTATCTGTTCCCCGCCTTCCCGGACGCGATCCGGTTCGTGAACCGGGTGGCCGAGCTGGCGGAGGCGCACAATCATCACCCTTTTATCGCTATCGATTACCGGAAGGTGACGCTGCGGCTCACGACTTGGCACGCGGGTGGGTTGACGGCTCTGGATCTGGCTTCGGCGGAAGCGTACGACCGTCTTGTGCCTTAGCGTGACTTTTGCCCCGAAACCATCCATAGTTCCGGCCGTAAATAAGCATAATAAGGATAAGGAGGCTGGAAACGCATGAATTGTCCGGTATGTCACGATTCGAGAATGCGGGAAGTGGAGAAGAACGGCGTTCTGATCGACATCTGCCCGAGCTGCAAGGGCGTCTGGCTGGATCGCGGGGAGCTGGACAAGCTGATGGCGGAAGTGCGCGAAGTCAGGGACGATTACAATCGCTGGTATTACGACGACGATGACGATCGCCATCGGTCCCATGCGCCGTATCCTCCCCAGCATAAGTCGCACGACTCTTACTATGGACACAAGCACAAGAAGAAGAGAAGCGTTATGGATCTGTTCGGCGACTTGTTCGATTGACGCAGGCAATAGATGAGCGGAAGAGGGGTCTTCGGGGCGCCTCTTCTTCATTTGCAGGCAAGCCTATACAATCTCGATTTGAACGTTCCCTACGCGCAGGGTGATCAGTTTGGAAGATGAGCCGCGGTTACCGTCCGGCAGGCGGATAAACCATGCACAGAATCGACACGCGGCCGTGGGACGCTTGGCGTTCGTAGCGATCGGAGGCGACGAAGCCGGCCTTCTCGTAGGCGCGGATCGCCCGGACGTTCCACGTCTCCACTTCCAGATCGATCTCGGCATTCGGCGCCCGGCGGGCGGCTTCCTCGGCAATCGCAGCCGCGAAGGCCGCTCCCCAGCCCCGGCCGCAGCAGTCGGGCCTGAGCCCCAGGCCGAGACGGACGACCCCGACCATCGGGAAAAATTGAGCGTACCCGATCAGCCTCCCGTCGCCGTCGCGCACGGAGGCATATTGGCGTTCCCGGATGGCCGGGTCGCCGAATTCCCGTTCTTCGGCTTTCATCCGCTCCCATGAAGGCCATCGGTACAAGTCGTATGGCGGGGGATACCGCCATGTGCAAATCTCCGCCCCGTCCGCTTCGGACATGGGGCCAATCCGAAATTCCGGCGGCATCGCTTCCGGAATCCCCCTTTCTTTTTTCCCCGGCGCGGGAACCATTCTCTTCTCCAACAATAACACAGACCGGGGTTCATGGTATAATAGGACGGTATTTCTAATTGACGATTGGGTTGGTGTTCTGAAAGGAAGGGAAGGTCGGGCCGATGTCCAGGCTTATTTTTTTGGGTTGCATGGCATATTTGACAATCGGGCTTGGCCAGTTGGTCGTGGGCGCGGTGATGGAGCCGATGGTGCACGCTTACGGGATTCAATACGGCGACGGGGGGCAGCTGGTGATGAATCAGTTCCTCGGCGGGCTGCTCGGCACGTTGTGCGCACCCTGGCTTATGCGAAGGTTCGGGCGCAAGACGCTCCTGCTCTTCGGCTTCGCTATGATGGCGGCAGCGGAGTTCGCTTATGCGTCGCTCCCGCCGTGGGGCGTCATGCTGATCATCGCGCCGATTACGGGCTTCGGCTTCGGCATGATCGAGACGCTCGTCGGCTCGCTGATTATCGCGGGAACAGGGGAGCGGGCCAACGTGGCGATGAGCCGCGTGGAGACGTTCTTCGGCATCGGGGCGCTCATTATTCCGTTCGCGGGAGCGGCGCTGATCGAGATCGGGCAGTGGCGGATGGCGTTCGGCGTCGTCGCACTGCTCGCGATCGTCACGTTCGGGCTGTGGCTGAAGCTATTGCCGGCCTCGATCGGCAGCGGGAAAGCCGGAGAGAGCGAGGAGGCGGGCGCCGCGTCCCTGCCCCGTTCGAGCGCCGGGAGGTACAGAGCCGTCATGCTCGTATGCGCCTTGTTCTTCGTCGTTTACGTCGGCATGGAGATGAGCTTCGTCCACTACTTGCCTTCGATGCTCGTTCAGTCGGACGATCTGTCCGAGGCGACGGCGACGCTGGCGCTCAGCATTTTCTGGGGGGCGATGACGCTCGGACGCTTGGTGGCGGGGAACGTCGCCGACCGTCTCGGAGGGGCGTCCTACCTGCTGGGAACCTGTCTGGCGGCGTTGGTCGTCTTCCTGCTCATGAGCTTGACCGGCGGGGCGACGGCGATCTTCGTGCTGACTTTCTTCGCGGGATTGTTCCTGTCCGGGATGTTCGCCATTGCGCTTGTGTTTACGAACCGGGCCGTGCCCGGCATGACGGAGCGGACCACCAGCACGCTCATCGCTTGCGGTCTGCTCGGAGGAGCCATCGTGCCCAAAGTGGCCGGCTGGTCCCTCGACCACTACGATGTGTCCGCGACCCGCTGGCTGTTCACCCTCGTCGCGGCGCTGATGCTTCTGACGATGGCCGCGGCTGTGGTTTTGTCGAATCGAACGGGCAAGCCGGTTGCAGCTTCGAATCGAATCTAACACGAAGGAGATGGATAGAATGAAGCACGTGGTGTCTATGAAATGGGTGCTGGCCCGCTTGTACGAACCGGATCTGGTCATCGTCGATTGCCGCTTCACGCTCGGCCAACCCGAAGCGGGAAGAAGAGCTTACGAGGAGTCGCATATTCCGGGCGCGGTGTACCTCGACCTGGAGCGGGACCTGTCCGCTCCCGTCGGCGAGCACGGCGGTCGCCATCCGCTGCCGGACGCCGCGGAGCTGGCTGAACGGCTGGGCCGCGCCGGCATCGGCAATGATTCCCGCGTCGTCGCATACGACGACCAGGGCGGGGCGATGGCTTCCCGCCTGTGGTGGCTGCTCCGGTACTTGGGCCACGAGCAAGTCTTCGTCATGGACGAAGGCTTCTCGGCCTGGAAGCGCGAAGGGTTCCCGGTGAACGCGGAGCAGAAGGTAATCGTTCCGGCGTCCTTCCTCGCGACGGTGCAGCACAAGATGCTTGCCGAGATGGACGACGTGCGCGAGGCGCTCGGCACCGATCGCTTCGTGCTTGTCGACTCCCGCGATCCATCGCGTTATCGTGGAGAGGCGGAGACGATGGACAAGAAGGCGGGCCACATCCCTGGAGCGCGGAACAAGTTCTGGAAGGGTGTGCTGGACGAGCAGGGACGGTTCAAGCCGGCGGACGCCATCGCTGAGCATTTCGCCGATCTGCCGCGCGACCGGGAGATCGTCGTCTATTGCGGCTCCGGCGTCACCGCCACGCCGAACGTGCTCGCCCTGAGCGAGGCCGGGTTCGAGAAGGTGAAGCTGTACGCAGGCAGCTGGAGCGATTGGATCTCGTATGAGGGGAATCCGATTGCCACAGGCGACGAAGAAGAACAAAGAGGCGTTTAATAGTATGAAAAGCAAAATACAGAGCAACAGAGGGTTTACCTCCGCGGCTCTGTATTTTTTTGCTTCGGAATCAACATGAAGTCAACAAACGGGTCGTAAAAAATCTATTCGAAAACAAGGGCGAAAAATCAACCTTCAAGGTGAATTTCGGCCTTTTAAATGTTGTGGGTAACCTGCTGTGTATTTAGGGTTTGCTGAACGATTTCAATAGTAAATCGGGGCAGGGCGACGGCGGAATAAGAAGGTGAAAATGAGGCAAAAAAGAACGCGCAGCCTGCGTTCCAGGTTCATCACCAGCAGTTGCAGCGTGATGACCGATTCGCTCGTCTGTGCAAGGCGTGCTCGATGTTCGTGCCGAAAACGCCAAAAATCAAAAATTTGAAGCACGTCGATCTGGTGAGTCCCCACGATATTTTTTCGGATTCCGGCGCTTCGGAGGTTGACCGCAATACGGCTGTCATCGTACGAATGAAAGCGGGCAGCTGCACGTTCCACGACGGACTTACCTTCCACTATGCGCATGCGAATCGGACGGATAAGCCGCGGCGCGCGCTCGCCATCATTTTTATGGCCGATGGCACGACGTAT
>NZ_AUCP01000057.1 GCF_000429825.1 Cohnella thermotolerans DSM 17683 | reverse complement strand
ACATTGGTCGATTGAAAATCGGCTCCATTGGGTACGCGACGTCACGTTTGACGAAGACCGTTCTCAGATTCGAACCAAAGAAGGGCCGCGAGTCATGGCCACCTTGCGCAATCTCGCAATTAGCTTGTTCCGCTTAGGAAATCAATCCAACATTGCGAAAGCGACCCGCCGTTGTGCCAGAAAACCAGAAAGGGCTTTGGAACTGATCGGAGCTTAAAGACGACAAAGGACATGTCTGAGCATTTATCAACCTGACTTTGACGAATCCCTGAATTCGCAAGTGATATAAGTTGACACAAGGGAGACTCGCGTGCTAATTTAGTAACAAAGAGGTTTAACTAAATATTTATATGATTTAAGTGTTTGGTTAAAATGACCGATAGGAGCGATGAGACGATGGCAACCTCCCCCGAGCTCGACTACAACAAGCTGGATTTTGGCATTTTCCTGCCGATCGCGAACGGCGGCTGGATCATCTCCGACGCGGAGCCGCGCCCGGACGGCAGCTACGCGCTGAATCGCGAAGCCGCCGTGCTGGCGGAATCGCTCGGCTTCGACTTCATTATGTCGATGGCGAAGTGGAGGGGCTACGGCGGCACGACCAATCATTGGGGCGTGTCGCTCGAGTCGATGACGATGATGGCGGGCCTCGCGGAGGCGACGTCCCGGGTGAAGGTGTTCGCGACCGTACATACGCTGCTCTACCATCCGGCCGTCGCGGCGAAGATGTTCGCCACGCTCGACCACATCAGCGGCGGGCGCGTCGGCATGAACGTGGTCTCGGGCGCTTACGCGGGCGAATTCCGGCAGATGGGCATGTGGCCGGAGCATCTGGACCATGACCAGAGGTACGACCTGGCCCGCGAGTGGATGCAGGTCGTGAAGCGCCTCTGGCGCGAGGAGCGGGTGACGCATCGCGGCGACTATTACCAGCTGGAGGATTGCGAGTCGAATCCGAAGCCGCTGCAGCAGCCGCGCCCGCCGATCATCTGCGCCGGGGCATCCGAGAAGGGGATGGGCTTCACGATCGAGGAAGGCGACGCCTGCTTCATCGGCGGCCGGGATTTGGACGAGCTCGCCCAGGTGAGCCGCCGCGCGAAGGAGATGGCGGCCGAGCGGGGCAAGACGATCAAGACGTACGCCATGTTCGGCGTGCTGCCCGGCGATTCCGCGGAAGAGGTCGAGGCGAGGATGAAGAAGTACCAGGACGGGGCCGACCTGGAAGCGATCAAAGGACTGCTGCGCAGCTACGGCCTGGAGCCCGACGGCCGCGAGAATTCGATGCAGGCCCGGGCGCGCAACGTGTTCATGAACGAGATGCTGACCGGCAACGCCGACGACATCGTCGGGCGGATCAAGCTCATTATGGAGACGACCGGCCTCGACGGCATGATGCTGACGTTCCCGGACTATATCGGGGATTTGCGCTACTTCGGCGAGAAGGTGCTGCCGCTGCTGCGCGGAACGAAATAAGCCGGCATCCGGCGAATGGGCGGTTGATCCGATATGATGGATATTCCTAGCAAGGGAACGGCGCTGCTGGTCGTGGACGTGCAGAACGATTTCTGCGCCGCGGACGGCCTGATGGGAAGGTACGGCGCGGACCTGTCGGCCATCGACCCGGCGGTCGGGCGAATCGGCCGCTTGGCCGAAGCGGCTCGCGGCGCCGGCGTCCCCGTTATTTTCATCCGGCTGATCACCTCGCCGCACACGGATTCGAAGGCGATGCTGGCCTTCTTCGCCCGCCAGGGCATCGACGAATCCGGCGCGGCCATCTGCCGGGCCGGAACGACGGGAGCGGATTATTACCGGCTGTTCCCGGCCGAGGGGGATTACGTCGTCGACAAGCAGCGATACAGCGCCTTTATCGGCACGAACCTGGAGCTGACGCTGCGGCATCTCGGCGTGGACAAGTTGGTCGTGACCGGCGTGTCGACGGAATGCTGCGTAGAGTCGACCGTTCGGGACGGCTTCATGCTGGATTACGAGACGTTCGTCGTCGAAGACGCCTGCGCGGCGTACGAGCGGGAGCTGCACGACATCTCGCTGCGGCTGATGCGGCTGAACTTCGCGACCGTCGCGACGACGGCGGACGTGCTGAACGGCTGGACGGCCGGGAAGGGAGCGCCGGTATGATTCGAAAGAACGGGACGGCCGCGAATGCGGCGCCGGCCGGGCCGGAGAAGCCGGTGGTCGCGACGGTCGCCGAAGCGGCCGCGCTGATTCGCCGCCACATCGACCGAGAAGAGCTGATCGAGCTCATTCTGGAGCTGTGCAATATCCGCAGCCTGGCCGGCTTCGAGAAGGAGGCGGGCGACTACGTCTTCGCGTGGATGGAACGGGAGGGGCTGTCGCCGAAGCGGATCGGCATGGTGCCGGACCGATTCAACGTCATCGGGCGGATGGGCGGCGACGACCCGGCGAACGGGCGGAACCTGCTGTTCACGAGCCATCTCGATACCGAGGCGCCGCAGTACAATTGGCGCGACGGCTGGAAATACCGGCCCGGCGGCGCGATCGACGATCCCGATTGGGTGCGGGCGGAGCTGCAGGGCGGCGTCTTCCGCGGGCACCCGGTGGAGAACGACCGGGGGCCGATGGCTTGTTTTCTGATCGGAGCCAAAGCGCTGAAGCGGGCCGGCCTCGCCTTGAACGGCCATCTGTATCTGACCGCCTGCCCGGCGGAGATCGGCCCGGAGCACGTCGAGGAGTTCCAAGGCCCGTCGTATTACGGCAAGGAGATCGGCGCCCAGTACATGATGACGCACGGCGGCGTCGCGCCGGACTTCGCCGTCGCGGCCGAAGGGACGGACTTCGGCATCTCGTGGGTATCGTGCGGCTATGCGAACTTCCGCGTCGACGTCTACGGGGAAGACGTGTTCACCCCGCTGCTCGAGCATCCGCCGCGCCTGCGGGACCATCCGAGCGCGCTCGTGCTTGCCGCTCCGCTGATCGAAGCGGTGCAGCGCTGGGCCGCCGATTACGAAGTTCGCCATACGTATCGCGCCCCCGGCGGGACGGCCGTTCCCAAGGTGCAGATCGCGGCGATCCGCGGCGGGGACCCGCACATTATGGGCGGCGGCAGCGAGGTATGCTCGCTCTACCTGGAGGTTAACCTGACGCCCGTCCAGTCGATCGCGGACGTGCAGCGGGAGCTCGAGGCGCTGCTGGCGGACGAGAAGTTCGCCGGCAGGGCTTATCCGATCGTCTATCGGCAAGGCTTCGAGGCGGACGAAGGGAAGGTGGGGCCGCTGCGCCGGGCGTTCGGCGCGGCGGGCGAAGCTTGCGGCAGAGGCGCGGCCGAGCTGGCCCACCCGGTCTACTCGAGCATGTGGCGGGATCATAACGTGTTCAACATGTTCGGCATTCCGTCGGTCACGTACGGGCCGAGCCGGTCCCGGCCGACGGTGGACGACATGATGGACGCCGCCGTCATCTACGCGGCGACGGCGTGGCGAATTTGCAACGGAAAATAGGAGACTGCGAGCGGCGGAAGCAGGAAAGGGGGGACTCGCGTGGCGGAGGTTCTCGAGTCGCCGAACGTCAAGGCATCGGTCAAGGAGCGCATTCTGAACGCGGCGGAGGAAGCGTTCGCGTGCAACAGCTTCTCGGGCACGCGCGTCGGCGAGATTGCCGTCAAGGCCGAAGTGAACCAGGCGTTGATCTATTATTATTTCGAGTCCAAGGAGCGGCTGTACCAGGAGGTGCTGAACCGGCTGTTCGCGCAATGGGAAGCGATGCTCGGCCGGCAGGACTGGCAGGGCAAAGACGCGACCGCGTTCCTTCGCGAATACATTCGGGCGCAGTACGAGATGAAGTGCAAGCTGCCGAATCTGTATAAAATTTTCCACTGGGAGTCGCTCGAAGGCGGCGGACTGTTCGAGAAATACGCCTCCCCGATGTGGACGCAGGATTTCCGCGACATCGCGGGCAAGCTGGCGGCATGGCAGGACACGGGCGCGCTTCGGCCGCAGCTGAACGCGAAGGCGCTGCTGTTCCTCATGTTCGGGATGATGGACCAGTTCTATTATCGCGGCGATCGGGAGCTGGCTTCGATTCTCGGCGGCGAAGGAAGCCTCGAACGGCTGCATGCGGAGGCGGCGGAGCAGATGATCGGCCTGACGCTGCACGGCGCGCTGTCCAGGCGGGAAGAGCCGGCGCGGACGCCGTCTTCCGCATCGCATCCGGAGCCCGCCCTGACGGTCGTTCGGCCGGCGGCGGACGGCGAGGCGCCGAGCGAGGAGCAGCGCCGCATCCTGGAGACGCTGCGGGATCGGTCCGAAGCGCCGCTCCGGTTCGTCGACGAGCGGTCGCCGGAACAAGCGCTGCAGGCGGACAGCCGGCTGATCTTCGTCTTCGCCGCCACTTCGGTCGGGGAAATGCCGGATTGGCTCCGCGGCTGGCTGACGGAGCTGGAGCGGCATCCGGCGCCTGCGGCGGGGCGCTTCTTCGGCATTTGGACCGGCGGGAACCGGCCCGCGGCGGACGGCCTGCAGCGGCTGCTGGAGGACGCGTTTAACGCCGCGGGCGGCTACGCGGTATCCCGCCTCCCGGGGCAATCGCCCGGCGATTATGCGGACAGATGCCTCGGCGTGCTCCGCTCTCTGCACTGAAGGGCGCGGGGCGGGGGGAAGAGCCGGGAAGCGAACGATCGCGGCGAGCAGCGGCACCAAGAAGACCCGCAGACACTTCTGCGGGTCGCATTCGTTATGGGGTCACCCCCGGCCGATCGCGCGCAGCGACGCCTCTGCCGCTTCCAGGGTGGCGTCGACGTCCGCGTCGGTATGGGCGGTCGTCAGGAACCACGCTTCGTACTTCGACGGCGCGAGGTAGACGCCGCGCTCCAGCATCTCGCGGAAGAAGCGGGCGAACCGCTCGCCGTCCGTATCCTGCGCCTCCTCGTAATTCGTGACCGGATGGTCGCAGAAGTGCGTCGAGAACGCGCCGACGATCCGGTTGATCGTCAGCGGCACGCCGTGGCGGGCGGCGGATTCCCGCAGCCCGTCCGTCAGCCGCGCGGCGAGCGCGTCCATGCGCTCGTACACGCCCGGCTGCCGCAGCACCTCGAGGCAGGCGATGCCCGCCGCGACGGAAGCGGGATTGCCCGCCATCGTGCCGGCCTGATAAGCGGGACCGAGCGGCGCGACCTGCTCCATCACCTCGCGCCGTCCGCCGTAGGCGCCGATCGGCAGCCCGCCGCCGATAATCTTGCCGAGCGCCGTCAGGTCCGGCTCGATCGCCGCCAGATCCGGGAACGCCGCCGCGAACGTCTGCGTCGACCCGTAATGGAAGCGGAACGCCGTAATGACCTCGTCGTAAATGATGAGAGCCCCGGCCTCGCGCGCCAACCGGCACACGCCCTCCAGAAAGCCCGGCTTCGGCATCACCATGCCGAAGTTGCCGACGATCGGCTCGACCATCACCGCCGCCACGTCGTCGCCCCAGCGCTCCAGCGCCAGCTTCAGCCCGTCCAGCTCGTTATACGGCACCGTGATGACCTCGCTCGCGATGCTGACCGGAATGCCGGCGCTGTCGGGAATGCCGAGCGTCGACGGGCCCGAGCCGGCCGCGACGAGCACGAGGTCGGAATGGCCGTGGTAGCAGCCGGCGAACTTGACGATCTTGTTGCGCTTCGTCGCCGCGCGCGCGACGCGGATCGTCGTCATGACCGCCTCCGTGCCGGAATTGACGAAGCGCACCTTGTCCAGCGACGGGATCGCTTCCTTCAGCATGCGGGCCAGCGTGATCTCGAGCTCCGTCGCGGTGCCGTACAGCGTTCCATTCTGCGCGGCGCGCACGATCGCCTCGGTGACGTGCGGATGCGCGTGACCGGTAATGATCGGCCCGAACGCGGCCAGATAATCGATGTACTTGTTGCCGTCCGCGTCCCAGAAATACGCGCCCTCCGCCCGCTCCATGAACACGGGAGCGCCGCCGCCGACCGCCTTGAACGATCGGGACGGGCTGTTCACGCCGCCGACGATATGCCGCTTCGCCTCTTCGTACAATTGCGCGGATCTTGCTCTCTCCATGCTCCGATAACCCCCTGGCCATAAGATAACGAACGCAACCGGGGACCGTCCGGAAGACGGCCCCCGCTGGGAAGTCCGCATCCAGTCGGAATACGACCCTGTGGCGGAGGAGACGGCGATGTACCGCAAGCTCGCCAAGGAAGTGGACGGCCGGTACGACAGGAAGAAATAAGCGAAGACAGCAGGATGTGGCAATTGGTGGAAGAGGGATTCCGTACAGCAAGGCGATGCAAGGGAACGATTCCCATGCATCGCCTTGCGCAAGTTTACCGCCGCTTACCGCAAGAAATTCATCGGCAGCGGCTCGGGTTTCCCGCACGTGCTCGACAGTTCGTAATGCCGGCCTTCCTCGGAAGCCTTCAGAATTCCGTGCATGGCCTCCAGCACGTGGTAGGCCAGCTCTCCGCTCGCCCGATGCGGCGCTCCGCTGCGGATCGCGCAGGCCATGTCCGCGAGGCCGAGTCCCCGGCTGTTCTCCGTATAGCCGTGCGTCAGGGGAACCTCCGCGAAATCGGAGTGACCCTGCCTTTTCACATAGACCGGCCCGCCGAACGTATTCGGGTCCGGGACGAGCAGCGTGCCTTCGGTTCCGTGCACCTCCATGTACGGCGTCTTGGTGCCCCAGACGTCGAAGCTCGTGATGAGCGTCGCGACCGCGCCGTTCGCGAAGTCGAGCACGCCAGCGATGTGCGTCGGGGTTTCCACCGGGAATTTGCGCCCGTAGTTGCTCGGGTTCGTGACCGTCCGCTCCGGGAAGGTAATGCGGGCCGAGCCCGTGACGCGGCGGATCGGACCGATCAGGTTGATCAGCGCCGTCAAGTAATACGGCCCCATGTCGAACAGCGGGCCGGCGCCTTTCTGGTACAGGAAATCGGGATTCGGGTGGAATATTTCCGGCCCGTGGTACATCATGAACGCCGTCGCGGCGATCGGCTCGCCGATCCACCCGTCGTCCACCAGCTTGCGGCACGTTTGGATGCCGCCGCCGAGGAACGTATCCGGAGCCGAGCCGACGCGCAGCTTCTTCTCGGCCGCAACGGCCAGCACCCGCCGGCCGTCTTCGAGCAGCGTCGCGAGCGGCTTCTCGCCGTACGCATGCTTGCCGGACTCCAGAATCTTCAGATGCACGTCGGCATGCGCGTTCGGGATCGTCAGGTTGACAACTATGTCGATCTCGGGGTCGGCCAGCAGCTCTTCGACCGTGCAGGCTTTCGGAACGCCGAATTCCTGCGCCCTCGCGGCGGCTCTCCCCATATCCATGTCCGCGCACGCCACGATCTCGATGATGTCGAACTTGCGCCCCGCCTCGAAATAAATCGGGCTGATGTTGCCGCAGCCGATCATGCCAACTTTGAACGGTTTCACGCTTTTATCCCTCCATGGAAGCGAGCAGCTTCGTGATGTTCCGGTAGCTGATTCCGACGCTTTCCAGCTCGTCGCGCACGGTATGGTCCTGTTCGACGAACAGATACTTGGCCGCGCCGATCCGATTGATCTCTTCGACGATGCCCCGGATGTTCATGGCGCCCTCGCCGATTTCCGTGAAATATTCTTTCTTGGAAAACAACATGAAGCGCCCGAACGTAATCGGCTCGGACTCGTCGATCGTTTCGAACGCGCTCAAGGGCCGAACGCCGGCCGGAACGTCCTTCTGGTGCACGAGGTCGCACCGGTCGCCCAGCTTGGCCAGCCATTCGATCGGATCGACGCCCCCGCGCAGCGCCCAATACGTGTCGAACTCGATTTTGACCAGCTCTTTGTCCGTGCGCTCCAGCAGAATGTCCAGCATATATCGTCCGCCGAACCGCTGGAACACCTCGAAGTGGTTGTGGTAGTAGAAATCGATGCCGTTCCGGCGGCAAATGTCCCCGTAGCGGTTCATCTTGTCGCAGAAAGCGTAGACGGCTTCGAGATCCGCGAACAGCTCCATCGGGCAAACGATCGTCTTGCTGCCGATCTCGTGAGTATAGGCGATCAGTTCGTCCCAATCGACGCTGTCCAGAATGCCGACGTGGCTGGACACGATCTTCAACTGGTTTTCGTCCAGCGTTTTTTTCAGCTCCTTCGCGGACAACCCGCAGAAGCGGATGCCGTTCGAAGCGTCGTGGATGAACAGCTCCAGGTTCCGGTAGCCGATCTTCGAAATTTCCGCCAGCGTTTTCGCGCAGTCCTGCTGCAGCGCCTGGCGCACGGAAAACAGCTGCAAACCGAGTTCAAAGCTCATGGGACAAGCCTCCTAAGGTTGTTTTCGTTCACGGCATCCGACGTCCGGCTTCCGGGACCCGCCCGCAGCCGGCCTTACCCTTTTACCGCGCCGATCATGATGCCTTTGACGAAATATTTCTGGAAGAACGGATACGCGATCAGAATCGGAACGACGCCGATGACGGCGATCGCCATCCGGACGGTCGTGCCCGGGATGCTGCTCATGGCGTCGCCCACGTGGGACGACATGTTGCTGCTCGAGAGGAACTGGATATCCATCAGAATGCGGTTCAAGATGTTCTGGATGCTGAAATAAGCCGGATTCGTGATGAAAATGACGCCGTTGAACCAATCGTTCCAGTACCCGATGCCCTGGAACAGCCCGACGGTCGCGAGGATCGGGGTCGACAGCGGCAGCACGATGGAGACGAACGTCCGGAACTGCCCCGCTCCGTCCAGGCCCGCGGATTCGATGACCGCGTCCGGCACCGACGTCAGGAAGAACGTGCGCATCAGCAGGATGTTGAAGCCGCTCATCAGCAGGTTCGGGACGATGAGCGCCCAAATCGTGTTCTTCATGTCGAAGTACTGCGTGTAGACGAGATAGGTCGGCACCAGGCCGCCGTTGAACAGGATCGTGAAGAACACGATGAACGTCAGCGGTTTGCGCGGCCCGAACGCTTTCTGCGACAGCGGATACGCCAGCATGGCCGTAATCGCCAGCCCGACCGACGTCCCTACGACGGTAATCAGCACGGTGATCCCGTAAGCCCGGATCAACTGGGTCGACTCGCGGGCCAGATACCGGTAAGCCGCGTCGCTGAATTCGGCCGGGAACAGCGAATAGCCGTCGCGGAGAATCGCCTGCTCGTCCGCGATCGAACTCATGAACAGCAGCAGGAACGGAAGAATGCACGCTAACGCGATCAGCATGAGGAACGCGTGGGCCGTCCACTGGATCAGCCGGTTTTGGCTCGTCATGCGCCGGCCCCCCCTTTCAGAACAATGCTTGGTCTTTGTTGATTTTGCGAACGACGTAATTCGAGAGAAGAACGAGAACGAATCCGACGATCGATTGGTAGCAGCCGGCCGCGGCCGACATGCCGATATCGCCGATTTGCATCAGTCCCCGGTACACGTACGTGTCGATGACGTTGGTTGCGTTCATGATCGGACCGGACTCCATCGGAACCTGGAAGAACAGGCCGAAGTCTGCATAGAAGATGCGGCCGATGAAGAGCAGCAGCATCATGACGATCACCGGGGAAATCAGCGGAATCGTGATGAGGCGGATTTGCTTCCACTTGGAGGCTCCGTCCAGCGTCGCCGCCTCGTAATATTCCTTGTCGATGCCGATGATCGCCGCGAGGAAGACGACGCACAGGAATCCGGCGTTTTTCCATAAGTTGACGATCACCAGGATGAACGGCCAGTAGACCGGTTCGTTATACCACGATATTTCCTTGATTCCGAACAGCGGAAGGATCGTATGGTTCATCATTCCGGTATCCTGGCTCAGCAGGGCGAACACCAGGTAGCTGACGATGATCATGGAGATGAGATAAGGAAGCAGCAGCACGCTCTGGTAGAAGCGCGAGAAAAATTTCGACGTGATTTCGTTCAGGAAAATGGCGATTGCGATGGAGAACGCGAAATTCACGACGATGAACACGGCGTTGTATCCGAGCGTATTGCGCGTAATGAGCCAGGCGTCCGAAGTTTTGAACAAGTACTCGAAATTTTTGAAGCCGATCCAGTCGCTGTGCCAAATTCCTTTGGCGAAATCGACGTCCTTGAACGCGATGACCAGTCCCAGCATCGGCAAGTAATTGTTGACCAGCAAATAGAGAAGTCCGGGAATGACCATCACGTACATGGCCTTGTTCCGGGCGACGTTCCTCCACGTTCGTTGCCAAAGGGTCGTACCCATGGCGCCTCCTTCCTGGCGGAGGAACGGACCGTCGCCGGGGGCGGCGGCCCGTTCTCCAGTCCTGCGGGCGGGTCGTCTTATTTCGAAGCGGCCCACTCATCCAATTGCTTTTGCTTTTCCGCGATGATCTTGTCGATGCCGGCGTCCTTCAGCTTCTTCCGGAATTCCGGGAGCACCTTGGCCGGATCGACCGTCCCCCATTCCAGCGCCATCTTGTATTGGTTGAGCACGTTCTGCACCGCGGCCACTTCGGTCTTGACCGGCGTCTGGTCGAACGTGAATCCGAGCGCTTTCGACGGCACAGCGGAATCGTTGAAAGCCTGCAATTGCTTCCAGAGGTCGGGAGAGTCGCCTTCCCAGACGTAGGTCAGGAATTGGTTACCGAACATCCAGCCCTGGTTCAGGTTGTACTTGCTGTTGTTCTGGTCCACGCCGTCCGGATAACCGGCGACGCCGTCGGACTTCACGACGTAGTGCTTGCCTTCGATCCCCCAGGCCAGCAGGTTGGCGACGTCCTTGTCGGTGAACATCAGGTTCAGCATCTGCATCGCTTTGTCCGGGTACTTGGCGTTGCGCGGAATGCCCCACATCATGTTGGCGACGGAGCTGGTCCGGGCTTGCGGCTGCGTCAGCGGGATGGTGACGACGGGTTTGCCGATGAGACGGGACTCTTGTTCGGCGTATCCCGGCTTGATCCGGGTCAGGAGAACGTCGCCCCGTCCGGCCTTCATCAGCTCGAGCCCGCTGTCCCTGTTCGTCGCGGCGTCCTTCATGATGAAGCCCGCTTCATACCAGCTCCGGATCTTGTTCAGCAAATCGGCGTATTCCGGCTGCTCGAACCAGTCGACGACCTTCAGATCCGTCGCGTCGCCGGGCAGCACGCCGAGCTTGTCGCCCAGGTTGTCGTACGTCATGTAGTTGTCGAGCAGAGAGTCGCCGGGGCCGAACGGGACGAGCGGAGTGGAATCCGGCTCGTTCTTCTTGATCGTGGCGAGCAGGTTGCCGACGTCGTCGAACGTCTTGATGTCTTCCGTCTTGATCTGGTACTTGTCCAGCACGTCCTTCGGGATGACGAGACCGTACATGTCCGCCAGGTCGCGCATCGTCGCGACGCCGTACGTCTTCCCTTTCACCTTGCCGGCGGAAATATAGTTGTCCCCCAGCGTCTTCACGATGTCCTGGCCGTATTGGGCCAGCAGGTCGTCCAGCGGAAGCAGTTGGTTCTTGGCCACCTGCGTCGTGTAGTTGAACCACGTGCCGACGACCATGAGGTCGACCTGCTCGTTCCCCGTCAGCATCAGGTTCGTCTGCTGGCCGTAAGTGCCGTAGCTGATCGGCATCAGCTTCACGGTCGCGCCGATCTTCTCCTTCGTGATTTTGTTGATCTCGTCGTTAACCGCTTGCATGTCTTCCGGGATGCCGTTCAGGACGAAGAACGGCATGACGATCTCGGGCGTATCTCCGCTGTTCGCGGATTCACCGCCGGACGCTTGCGTTCCGGAAGCCTCTTCGCCGCCTTTGGAGCCGCCGCCGCATGCCGTCAGCACCATGAGCAGCGCGAGCACAAGTGATAAACCGCTTACATGCCTCTTGAACTTGTTCATTTGCAGCCCCCATGCAGTAAGATTGGTGAATCTGAGTTGATTGTAGGGCAGCGGCGGGTGCGGGCTCTACCTGCGTTCTGACGTCTTCCTGACTCTAATCTGACCTCCGGCCGCTCAGGTCGTTCAGCGAGCGGCGGTAGTCGACCGGGTTCATGCCGGCTGCGGCTTTGAACATTTTCGAGAAGTACGAGAAATTCGTATACCCGACGCGGGCCGCGATCGCCTGCACGGCCAGATCCGTCTTGGCCAGCAGCTCCTTGGCGATCTCCACGCGCAGCTGCGTCGTATATTCGGTGAGGGACAAGCCGGTTTTCTTCCGGAACAGGCGCGAGATATAATCCGGATTCAAAAACACATGCTGGGCGATTTCCTGGCGCGTCAGCTCCTTGTCCAGATGGTTCCGGATATAGTTCTTGATGCGGTCGATCACCATTTCCGGCTTCTGTTCGACGTTCAGATGGGCCTCGGCTCTCTCCGTCACGTGGCGGAGCCAGACGCGCATATCTTCCAGGGAAGCCGTCGAACGCGCGGCAAGCTCGAGCGACGTGCTGTCCTGGTACAGCTCCGCCGCGTGAATGCCGTTCTCGTTCAAATAGAAATACAAGACTTGAAGGAAGTGGTGGTAAAACCGGTGCAGCATGTCAGCATCGAGCGCCTGTTCCTCGACCAGACGTTCCAGGAAGTGTTCCGCGTCCTGGACGAGCAGCGTCATCTTGCCTTCCTGCAGCATGACCTTCCACAGCCGGTCGTCCGGCAACGGGACGTTCCGCTTGGACGCCGGGGTTTCGCCCGGCATGAACACGCGGCTGCGGATCGCCACGTTGGCTTGCATGCCGTGCTTCAGCCGTTCGAACGATTCCGGCAAGCCCGTGACCGGAACCGGAAAGTCCACGTAACACGACAGCTCCCAGCCGTACGTCTCCCGGCAAAAGGCGATGAACCCCCGGCAGCAGCTTCGGATCGCGTCCAAATCGTACGGGGCGTCGGGCCGCTGCGGGATCGCCACGAACAGCGTCCCGGCATCGACCGCGACGGAGAACGCTTCCGCGAACCGCTTCGAGACGTACGCGGATGCCGCCTCCTTCAAGCTCCGTCCCGCGGATTCGCCTTCCGGCATCCGCTCCAGATCGATCAGCACGGGCAAATATTCGCTCTCTTGCGCAAGCTCGATATTCCGCGACGCGGCGGCTTCCTCAATCGCATGGCGGTCCGGAGGAATGACGCGGTGCAGAACATCGTGCCAGAACCGCTCCATGACCAGAGGCTTGTGCCGTTCCCAATATTCGCTGTTTTTGTGCCGGTTCTCCCGGTCCCGCCTGTCCAGCACCAGCCTTTTCGCCTTTTCGACCGCTTCGGACAATTCGTCGTGCGGCACCGGCTTCAGCAAGTACTCCAGGCCTCCCAGCTGGATGGCCCTTTTGGCGTAGGTGAATTCGGCGTGGCAGGTCAGGATGATCGACTCCACTTCCCGGCGGCTCTCCTTCACCCAGGCGAGCAGCTCGAGCCCGCTCCCCTCGGGCATCTCGATATCGCAGATCATGATGTCGACGGAATGGCTCCGAAGCACTTCCTTGGCCTGACGGATATTGTTGGCCGTCAAGACGGACGCGATGCCGAGGGCTTCCCAATCCAGCGCGTGCTTCAGCCCTTCCAGCGCATGGATCTCGTCGTCAACGATCAGCATGTTCATCGGTCGTGGCACCTCCAACGGAAATTCGGTTCATACGGGAATGAGCACTTCGACGGACGCTCCGCCTTCCGGACGGTTCGAGAACGTGAGCTTGCTGCCCGGATGCAGACGGGACAACCGCTCCCGGATATTCCACACTCCGATATGCTCGCCATCCTCGTCCACGATGCGTTCCCCTGCCTGCAGCTTCGCCAGCGCTTCCTTCGAAAACCCGCCTCCCGTATCCCGGACCCGAATCCAGAGGCGGGGGGCTCCTTCTTCCTTCCTCAGCCCGGTTTCGACCGTAAGCGTCATCACCCGGTCCATCGACATGGCATGCTTGACGGCGTTTTCGACGAACGTCTGCACGGTCAGAGGGGGCACGGGCAAGGGCAGCGTCTCGTTCTGCGCACGGATCTCGCACCGGAAGCGTTCCGGGAACCGCAGCTCCTGGATGCGAAGGTAGTTGCGCACATGCTTCAGCTCCTTGTCGAGAGAAACCGCGTATTGGTTCGTCTGCAGCATGTAGCGGAAGTAGCGGGACAAGGCGATGCACAGCTCCTGGATCACCTCGTATTTCCTGACGTGGGCCAGGCTGTAGAGAACGTTGATCGCGTTCAGGAAAAAGTGCGGCTTGATCTGAAGCTGGTAATAATTCAGCTCCGCCTGCTGTTTTCGCAGCTGCTCTTCGTAATAGTTGATTTTCAGCGTCTCGATTTCCTGGATCATGTTGTTGAACGATTCGTTCACGGTCTCGAACTCGTCCGAAGTCGGGTACGGCGCGATCGCGACTTTCAGGTTCCCTTCCTTGACGAGCTTCATGGCCGTCAGGATGCGCCTCAGCGGCAGCAGCACCGTCTTGCGCAGCATCATCAGCGAGATCGGAACCAGCAGCGCGACGGCCGCGAAGCACAGCGCGATGACCTTCGTCAAATACGGAAGCCCTTTCAAAATATCGCTGTCCGGAACGAGCGCGACGAGACTGATGCTGCTGGCTTGCGACTTCTCCCGCACGACCAGGAACCTGTCCCCTTCGCCCGACAGGTAATAGGAGTCGGTCGGGCGGGCCAGGTCGATTCGATGCCCGCGGACGAAGTCCTCGTTCACGATCGGAACGCCCGTGTCCGTCGCGAACAGCGACGTGACGTTTTTCCCGGAATTTACGTATCCGAGCGGCATCAGCAAATTTTTCACATTCACCCAGGCGCCGATCAGCAGATGGTCCGTCTTCAGGTACGTGACCAAATAATGCTCCTTGCCGAATTGCTCGACGTACCACGGCTTCGTGACGTCTGCCGGCGAGGAGATGGGGGCGCGCAAACGCCGGAACAATTGGCCGTATACGGACAGCCCGTCCGGAGGACTGTTCCGGTACGTCTTGAGCACGTCGTCGTTCGGAATCGAATAGACGAAAATGGAGTCGACCGCCTTCAGGAGCAGGATGTCCTGGTTCAAATCGTTGGAAAGCTGCAATTTGGACAGTTCGTATCCGGTGGTCAACCCGACCTGGTTCATCCCGATCAAGTCCGGGTTGCTCGACGCCATCTTGTACAAGTATTTGGAGACGTCGTCCAAATTCTCGTCGATCTGGCCCATGTACAAGGAAATCATGTTTTTGTTGGAAACGTAAATTTGGTCGCGGACGACATGGATCGCGTAGAAATTGTTGAAGAACAGGAGCGAAATCAGGGGGACGACGACGATCAGCACACCGGAAAACAGCTTGAATTGAATGGAATTTCTCCTGATCTTGAGCAGTCTCAACGAGTTCCCTCCCCGCGCGGATGCAAGCGGACTTGATGATCTGGACGTTGTCGGGCTTCCGTCGCAAAGATTAGTTCCATTCTAACAGAAATCGCCGTCCGGAGAATATGAAATTGAAGCGGGGAGCAATGCGGACATGTCTGGACGCGGAAGCGGCTGCGGCCTGCGGGTCAAACGCCCAGCTTGGCCCGCAGGAAGGAGATGAACTGCGCCGCCTGGGGCACGAGCTCGTCCTCCTTGCGGTACGCGAGGCTGATCGTGCGCTTCCGCACCCGTCCGGGCAAGTCGCGCATCGCCAGCGTTCCTTCCGACGCTTCCTTCATGACGCTGCGCCAGGGGAGAATGCCGACGCCCATGCCGTGCTTGACCGCTTCCTTGATCGTCTCGATGCCGCCGAGCTCCATCCGGACGTTCCAGCGCAGCCCGTTTTCCAGCGCCCACTGCTCGGACAGCTCCCGCGACGTCGAGCCGTGCTCGTGCACGAGGAACGGCTCGCGGCGCAGGTCGTCCACCTCGATGCGCTCGCGGGAGGCGAGCCGGTGGCGGGGCGGCAGCGCCAGCTTCAGCTCGTCGTCCGCGAGCTTGACGACGTTCAGCTCCGGATACGGCCGGTCCGGCAGCGAGACGATCGCCACGTCGATCTCGTAGCCGGCCAGCATCTCCAGCACGTCGCCGGCCTGCTTGACCGTCAGCAGCGGAAGCGTCCGCGGGTTCTTCTCCTGGAATTCCGCGAGGTAGGGCGGCAGGAAGTAGGTGGCCGGCGTGTAACTTGCCCCGATTCGCAGCTTGCCCCTTCCGGCCTCCTTGTGCTCCCGCATCAGCTGGCCGGCTTCCTCCACCAGCGTGACAATCTTGCGGGCGTAAGGGAGCAGACTCTCGCCCGCGTTCGTGAGCGCGAGCCTCCCCGCCAGCTTGCGGAACAGCTCCACGCCGAGCGACTCCTCCAGCTTCCGCAGATGGAAGCTTACCGTCGGCTGCTTCAGCCCGAGCTCCGCCGCGGCTTCCGTGACCGTGCGGCAGGCGGCCGCCTTCTCAAATACCCTCAACTGCTGAACGTTCATGCCGCAGCCTCCGTCCCTTTCGCGCAAAGTTCTTTCTCCTCCCCCAATATAGACGATATCTATGCAACTAACAATAAGGATAGAAACTATTTAATTTACATTTAGCACAACGTTTACGTCGGTCTGACAAATCCCCGCTAGAGTAGAGCTATACCAAAGATTCATAGGGGAGGATCCAATCCACATGCGCAGCTCCAAATGGTTGACGACCGCCGCACTGCTCAGCTTGACCGTAGCGGCAACCGCCTGCGGCAACTCGAACGACAACGCTTCGAACAACGCTTCCGCATCGCAATCGCCTTCGGCTTCGGCTTCGACATCGCCGTCCGCTTCCGCCGAGAGCGCAAGCCCTTCGCCTTCCGCTTCGGCGCCTGCCGAGAGCGCGAGCGCCGCGCCGAACGGCAACGGCGAGACGCTGACCGTCTATCTGAACGACTTCGACGACATTGTCAAGCCGATGTTCGAAGAGCAGACGGGGTACAAGCTCAACATCGTCAGCGGCAACGGGGCGGAGATCATGTCCCGGATCGAAGCGGAGAAGGGCAATCCGCATTGGGACGTCGTCTGGATGGACTCGATGCCTTCCATCGATCAGCTGGGCGCCAAAGGCGAGCTGCTGGAGGGCTGGACGCCCGACAACGCCGCCAACCTGACGGACTTCTCCAAGCAGTTCGTTCCGGCCAACCAATCCTACTACCCGACGGGCACGCACGCGGCTTCCGTCATCGTCTACAACACGAAGTCGTTCGACGAGGCCAGCGCACCGAAGACGTGGGCGGATCTGGCCGATCCGAAGTTCAAAGGAGCCGTCGGCATGGCCGACCCGGCCGTCGCGGCGCCCGCGTATCCGTTCGTCGCCTGGTTCTTCCAGTCGCAGGGCATGGATGCCGGCAAGTCCTACTTCCAAAGCTTGATCAAGAACGGCATTCACATCTATCCGAAAAATCCGCAAGTGGCCAACGCCCTGACGAGCGGCGAGATCAAGGCGGCGGCGCTGCAGGAGAGCAACGCCTATACGCTGAAGAACAGCGGCGAGCCGATCGGCATCATCTGGCCGGAGGAAGGGGCGCCGGGCTCGGTCCGCGTCGCCGCCATCCAGAAGAATACGCAGCATGCCGACGCGGCGAAGGCGTTCGTCAACTTCCTGCTGGATCCGAAGACGCAGCAGGCGCTCATCGACAAAGGCGACGAGAGCTACTTCGAGCCGAGCGTGAAGGGCGTCACCGCGAAGCCGGACCGCGATCCGAACGCCAAGCTGGTCGTGGCCGAAGCCGGCTGGGCGGGCGAGCACGAAGGCGAGATCAAGCAGTGGTTCGCCGACAACTCGGTGCAGTAACGAATGGTTAACCGATGGTTCGCTTACGGGAACAGGACGGGCTGGCTGGTGCTGGCCGTCCTGATTCTTCTTATTCTGCTGCCTCTCGCCGCCGTCGTCATTCAGGTGCTGCTGCCGGGCGTCTTCTTCGGCAATTGGCAGCTGGGCGATCTGTCGCTGCTGCTCGACGTGTTCCGGCGTCCGCTCTGGTATACTTCGCTGAAAAATACGATCGTGCTCGGGCTCGGAACGACGCTGCTGGGAACGCTGATCGGCGCCGCGCTCGCGACCGTGCGCGCGCAATGGAAATTCCCGGGCGCCCGGCTGCTGGACGTGACGGTGTGGCTGCTCGTCATTACGCCGTCCTTCATCCTCGCCCAGGGCTGGGTCATGTTCGCGGCCGCCGGCGGCCTCGCCAAGCAGTGGTTCGGCTGGGACTGGCTGCATTCGTTCATCTTCACGCCGGTCGGACTGATCGTCGTCATGGCGCTCAGCAAGTTCCCGTTCGCCTATCTGGCCGTCTACACCGCGTTGGAATGGAAGGTGGACCGGCTGGGCGAGGCGGCTCGGATGAACGGCGGCTCGCCTTGGACGGTCTGGCGCACGGTGCACGCGCCGCTGCTGCTGCCGGCTTACTGCTCCGGGGCGATGCTCGTCTTCATGGACACGGTCGGCGACTTCGGCCTGCCGGCTTCGATCGCCGCCGTCTTCCGGTTCCCGACGCTGCCCTACTCCATCTATTCGGCGCTCTACACGTCGCCGATCCGCTTCGATATGGCGGGCGTGCTGTCGTTCTATCTCGTGCTGCTGATCGCGCTGGCGATGAGCGTGCAGTTCTACGTGCTGCGCCGGTCGCG
Organism: Cohnella thermotolerans DSM 17683; assembly: GCF_000429825.1. Lineage (GTDB taxonomy): Bacteria > Bacillota > Bacilli > Paenibacillales > Paenibacillaceae > Cohnella > Cohnella thermotolerans. The sequence continues at coordinate 25,405 of NZ_AUCP01000057.1, read as the reverse complement.
CTTCGACTTCCTGAACGCGAGGGCGACGCGATCCGAACCGAGGCCGCCGATCCGGGGAAAATGGCTGTTCGCCGCGATCAACGTGCTGACGATGGCGATCGCGGCAGGCATTCCGTTCGGCTCGAACCTGCTGACGTCCGTTACCCGTTCGGGCAGCGGCGGCGGCGCGGCGCTTACGCTGGATAATTACAAGCAGCTGTTCGAGACGAGCGGCCTGCTGTCGGAAGGGCTCGTCCATTCGCTGGAGATCGCGGCGGGAGCGGCCGTCATCGGCCTCATCGTCGGCTTCTTCGTCTCCTACGTGCTGACCTATTCCCGCTTCGCGCTGCGGCAGGCGGTCGACGTCATCTCGCTGATCTCGCTGGCCGTGCCGGGCGTCGTGCTGGGAATCGGGTATATCTTCATTTGGAACCAGGCGTGGCTGGAGAAGATCGGCATGCTGCTCTACGGCAAGCCGGGCATTCTCGTGCTGGCGAGCGTCGCGGGCGCGATCCCGGTCATCACCCGCATGCTGTCCGGGGCGATGGCGAAGGTGCCGGAACGCCTGCTGGCAGCCGCGCAGATGCAGGGCGCCGGCTTCGGCAGCCGGCTTCGCACGGTGTTCGTGCCGCTGCTGCGCGGCGCGCTCGTCTCCGCGGCGCTGGCCGCGTTCGGGGCGAGCGTATTCGACCTGGCGACGACGTCGATTCTGTTCCCGCCGAACTTCATGACGCTGCCGGTCGTCATCAACCAGGCGTTCGAGGACCTGAAGTTCGGCTATGCCGCCGCGGCCACGCTGACGGGAGGCGGCGCGGTCATCGCCGCCATCATGATCATCGAATGGCTGTTCAAACCCAAGAAGGCAAGGAGAACCGAACCATGACACCGATTCTGGAAGTGGAAGGGCTTCATAAAACGTTCGGAAGCCACGCCGCGCTGCAGGGGCCGAGCTTCAGCGTGTCGGCCGGGGAGATCATCAGCGTGCTCGGTCCGTCCGGCTGCGGGAAGTCCACGCTGCTGCAGCTGATCGCAGGGCTGCAGCAGCCGAGCGCGGGCGAGATCCGCTTGCGGGGCGAGGTCGTCTCGTCGGCCTCGCGGCTCGTTCCGCCGGAGAAGCGAGGCATTAACATGGTGTTCCAGGACTATGCGCTCTGGCCGCATATGTCGCTTTACGATAACGTCGCGTACGGCCTGCGCAGGAAGAAGGCTTCCGCGGCCGACATTCGCGCCAAGGTATCGGAGCTGCTGCGGCTGCTGCGGCTCGAGGGCATGGAGGAGCGGCTGCCCGCGCAGCTGTCGGGCGGCCAGCAGCAGCGCGTCGCGATCGCGCGGGCGCTGGCGACCGAGCCGGATCTGCTGCTGCTCGACGAGCCGCTGTCCAATCTCGACATGCGGCTCCGGATCGAGATGCGGGCGGAGATGGCGTATCTGTTCCGCCGTCTCGGCACGACGGTGTTCCATGTCACGCACGATCCCGAGGAAGCGTTCGCGATGGCGGATCGGCTGATCATTATGCGAAGCGGCGCGATCGATCAGATCGACACGCCGCAGGCCTGCTACGAGCGCCCGGCCACCCGGTCGGCGGCGTCGCTGCTCGGCACGGCCAACCGGCTGCGGGGCGAGGCCGTGCGGAAGGAGCCGGCTCCGGCGATCCGCCACGGGGACGAGGTCGTGCGCGGCGTCGCGCCCGCGGGCTGGGGCCCGACGGCCGCCGAGAAGTCGGCCGAGGCGCTGTTCCGGCCCGACGCGGCGCGCTGGGAGACCGGCACGCGCGGCGATGGCGACGGTGCCGCCGGCGGGCGACAGACGTACAATGATATCGGGGCGCGCGTCGTTCACAGCTCCTACGAAGGCAGCCGCTGGCGCGTGCTGGCGGAGACCGAAGGCGGCGTCAAGCTGGCGCTGTTCCATCATGAACCGCTGCCGGCGGGCACGCCGGGGAGGCTCGTCGTTCCGGTCGCCGACACCTATGTATATCCGCATACAGACGAAAGGTGAGCCGTTCATGACCCGCATATTAGCGATTTCGGATATTCACGGCCATGCCGCAGGGATGCGTTCCCTGCTGCGCATGGCCGCTTACGACCCCGGCCGCGACCGGCTGTATTTGCTGGGGGACTTTATCGATGCCGACCCCGTCACCTGGTCGGCCCTGCGCGAAGTGCGGGAGCTGACGGAGGGCGGGGCGCGGGCGGTGCTCGGCAATATGGAGCGCTGGCTGCTGGAAGAAGCGGTCAAGAAGGGCCGGGCGGACGGCGGCCTGTCCGAGCGGGAGCTCGCCTGGCTGCGCGGGACGCCGCTCGTCTGGCGGGAAGAGGACTACTTGTTCGTCCATGCCGGCATCCGTCCGGGCTTGCCGCTGGAGCGGCAACGGCCGGACGATCTGACCGGCATCCGGCAGCCGTTCTGGGGCGACGGCGGCGAGCTGCCATTCACCGTCGTGTTCGGGCACACGCCGACGTTCAAGATGGGCGCGGAGCCCGGCGAGCTGTGGTTCGGTCGCGACCGTATCGGCATCGACACCGGCGCCAAGCACGGCAAGCGGCTGACGCTCGTCGACCTGAGCAACCGCGTCGCCTATTCCTGCTCGACGGCCGCGGCTGAGCGCTACGGCGATTACCGCCGGATGAGCTGGATACCGGTTAGAGCCGAATAAGCCTAACGCCGGCCGCCGGTGAGCGCGCTGTCGAACAAGCGGGCTTGCCGTCGGCCGGCTGATGGTTGTCCGAAGCTTGCATTGCGCCGCCCGATCGTTTATTATGGATATCGAATATCCATAATAAGAGCGACCGCGGAGAGGGAAGGATCGAGGAAGCATGCAGTATTCCAAAAGCACCGACTACGCCTTGCACGCCTTGCTTCATATGGCGCATACGCGGCGGCGCGACAACATCGGAATCAAGGAATTGGCCGCTTCGCTCGGCGTCTCGGAGAGCTACCTGTCCAAGATCATGTCCAAGCTGAGACAGGATGGGATCGTCCGCGCCGTGCCGGGCGCGAACGGCGGCTACGAGCTGGCGAAGCCGCCCGGGCGGATTACGTTCCTCGACGTCGTCCGCGTCATCGAAGGCCGGCAGCGGCTGTTCGAATGCTCGAACGCGAATTCCCGGCAGCATCGAATGCTGGCCGAGGAGTCGGGCTCCGAACCCGCCGGGGACCTTCCGGACAGCGACGAATGCCTGGTGAAGCAGGTGATGGACGGGGCCGAGCGGCACCTGCATCAATACTTGCAGGAGCATACGATCCAGTCGCTGCTGGACGCCGCGGCTTCCCGCGAGCGCTCCCGAACCGCGGGCAGGAAGTGACGAGCTTCTTGCGCTTTAATTATGGACATTAAAGATCCATGGAGGTTATGATTATGGACCATGAGCTTCTCGATGCGGCGATTATCGGCGGAGGACCGGCAGGCTTGAGCGCGGCGCTCGTGCTGGGGAGGGCGAGGAAGCGGGTGGCGGTGATCGACGAGGGCCGGCCCCGCAATGCCGTGACGCGCGAGACCCACGGATTTCTGACGCGCGACGGCGTCAGTCCGGGCGAATTCAGACGCTTGGCGAAGGAACAGCTCGAGGCTTACCCGTCCGTAACCTTCGTGGCGGATGCGGTCGTGTCGGTCGCGGGAGAGGACGGCCGTTTTCAAGTGGCGACCGCGCAGGGCGCGACCGTCGTCAGCCGCAAGCTGCTGTTCGCCGTCGGCATGAAGGACCGGCCGCTGGACATCCCGGGGCTGGCGGACGTCTACGGGAAGAGTGCCTTCGTCTGCCCGTATTGCGACGGCTGGGAGTTGCGGGACGAGTCGCTTGTCGTCATCAACAGGGGGCATGAGCTCATGCATTTCGCCCCCTTGATCTCCGGATGGACGAAGCGCTTCGCCGTCTGCGCGAACGGGCCGGACGAATTGACGGACGCGCAGCGCGAGGAGCTTCGCCGGCATGGGGTGCCCGTTCACGAATCGCCGATCCGGTCGATCGACTCCAGCGACGGAATCGTGCGGCAAGTCGTTCTCGAGGACGGAACAGCCATTCCGTGCCGGGGCATCTTCTTTAAGCCCGAGCTGACGACGGGATCGGATCTGCCCCGGGCGATCGGATGCGAAGTGACGGAAGCGGGGACGGTGGTCGTCGACGGCTTCGGGAAGACGACCGTGCCGGGCGTCTATAGCGCTGGGGACGCGGCCTCGCGGATGCACCAGGCCATCGCCGCCGCTTCGGCGGGCTCGATGGCCGCCGCGGCGATGAACAACGAGCTGAACCTGGAGGCGTGGAGCCGGAACGGGTGAACGAAGGGGGCTGCGAGGGGAGGCGTATCGAACGGAGCGCGGCATGACGGCAGACGCGTCGGATCGGCATTGTCCGGTCCGGTGCGTTTGTTTTGCGTAAATATAGGTGACACCAATCGTTTTATATAGGACAATATTTTCCTAATTATGGGCGGTTGATGTGGGTTTTTGATTCAATTTGATCGTAATGTGATTTTTATTGACTTAAATTGATTGAAAATCTATAATAGCCTTAACGAAGACGGTATTTCGGGTTCATGTACGTTATATTGCATAACATGACATTAACCCGGCCGATTTTGCGAAGCAGAGGAGGAGCTCCAATGACCACAGCGCCGACCGATGAGACATCGGAAGGGAAGAGAGTCAGACCTGCGCCGTTTCCGATTATCGATACGGACGTTCACGAACGGATGGTATCCATCGAGGATTTGCTTCCTTATATGAAGGAGCCTTTCCTCGGCTATATGAAGCATTGGACGGGCTGGGGCGAGCTGAAGTATACGCACCCGATCGGAGGCTCGAGGCTGGACTCGCTGCTCCCGAACGGCAACGTGCCGGGCTCGGACTACCAGGTGCTGAAGGAGCAGCTGCTGGACCGGTACGACATGGACTACGCCATTCTGACCGGACTGTTCTATCCGGCGACAATGGAGGCGCAGTTCGAGCTGGCCGGGGCGCTCGCGTCCGCGTATAACGAGTGGTACGTTCGGAATTGGCTGGAGAAGGACGACCGGTTCCTCGGCTCGATTCACGTCGCGCCGCAAATACCGGAGTTGGCGGTGCGCGAGATCGAGAAGTGGGGCGACCATCCGCAGATGGTGCAGGTGCTGCTGCCGATCGGCAGCGTGCCGCTGGGCGATCCGTTCTACCATTCGATCTACGAGGCGGCCCAGCGGAAGAATCTCGTCGTCGGGATGCACCAGGGCAACTCGGTGACGACGGGCTTCGGCCAGCCGCGCTATTACATCGAATGGCATACGATTCTGTCGCAAGCGTTCATGGGCACGGTCGTCAACCTGATTCTGAACGGCGTGTTCGACAAGTATCCGGGCACCCGCATCGCCATGCTGGAGGGCGGCTTCACTTGGCTGCCGTCGCTCATGTGGCGGATGGACCACAACTACAAGTCGCTTCGCGTCGAGGTGCCGTGGGTGAAGCGGCTGCCGAGCGAATACGTCAAGGAGCACTTTCGGTTCTCGACCCAGCCGATCGAGGATCCGAATCCGCAGTTTATGCTGCGGATGGTAGAGATGATGGAGAGCGACGAGCTGCTGATGTTCTCCACCGACTACCCGCACTGGGACTTCGATTCGCCGCTGCGCAGCCTGCCGACCACGTTCTCGCCGGAGCTGAAGCGCAAAATTTTCTACGACAACGCCAAGAACTTCTATCAATTGCCGGATTCTCCGAAGGCTGCGAGGTGAAGGTTCCGATGAGACAAATCGTGTGCAGCTCGGAGGCGCTCGTTCCCGGGCAGAAAATGGCTGTTCAGGTCGGCAAGCGCTCGGTGGTGCTCGTGCGAATGGGCAACGGCGACTACAGCGCGCTGATGGATACGTGCCCGCATCAAGGGGCGAAGCTGTCCGATGGGGAGCTGACGGGGACGACCCTGCCCTCCGGCGTCGGCGAATACGTATACGGCAAGGAAGCCGCGGTGCTGCGCTGCCCCTGGCACCGTTGGGAGTTCGACGTGACCAGCGGCCAGGCGCTGTTCGAAGATCGGCGCGCTTGCGTCAAGCATTTCGAAGTGACGATCGAGGACGGCAACGTCGTCATTCATTATTGATCCCGCCGGAGGTGCGCGAGGGGTGCTCGGGCAAATTTATTTGTGTTATAGTTAGAACAAAAATTGGAAAAAGGCAGTCGATATGTCGATGAATAGGGAGCAGGAGATCTTACATCATCTCGGTAAGAAATCGCCCTTGTCAGTCGAAGAACTGGTCAATCTTCTTCAGGTGTCGGAGGCGACGGTCCGCAGAGACCTGGTGGAACTGGAGAATCGGGGGCTGATCCTCAGGAGGCGGGGCGGCGCTTCGCTGCCCGGACTCGGCGTGGAGCCCATGTTCAACCAGCGGCTGAGCCAGAATGTGGATTTGAAGCAGCGGATCGTTCAGCATGCGGCGGAGCAGATCGCGGAAGGGGAAGTGATCGCGCTGGACGTCGGAACGACCAATGCGGCGCTGGCCAAGGAACTGCTGAAGAAGAAGGGGCTCACCATCTTCACCTATTCGCTTCAGATTGCCTCGATCTTGTCGCGAAGCCAACACAATATTTACGTGATCGGCGGCGGCTTCCGCAAGCTGGAGATGTCGATGGTCGGCTCGATCGCGATCCAGACGATCAAGCAGTTCAATTTCGATCGCTTCTATTTGGGATTGGCGGGCTTCTGCAAGGATCAGGGGCCGACGGATTTCGCCCTGGAAGAAGTGGAGATCAAGCGGGCGCTCATCGAACGCTCGAAGAAGGTCGTCGCTTTGGTGGACAGCTCGAAATACGGGGTCACCTCTCTGGTGAAGGTGTGCGACTACGCCGACATCGACGAGATCGTGACGAACGAGATGCCGGGCGTTCCGCTGGCGGAAGAGCTGGCGTTTCAAGGCAAGCTGACGATGGTTTGACGAAAGGCTGAGAGAAGATCTTTGCCCGCGGGATCGGGGCCTGTTCAAGGCTGCGGTCGCCGGCGGCGGAGGTCTTTTTTTTCGGCGACTGACGGATGGGGCGCGATAGATGCGACGCGTGCGCAGGTTAACCGGGTCGTCCGGATGATTTCGCGGCGCGCGCTGCCTCCGGTCCCGTTAGGCCGTCTCGCCCAGGCGAGATCGGCATGCTGGCTCAATTCCCCCTGTCCCGCACGAATAAGTCCCCTCACTGACCGCTAATTCGCGCGATCCCCGTGTCTCGCACCCATAGCGCTCTCGCGGACCGCCAATTCCCTCGACTTCCCTCCTTGTATCTGGTTTTGCGAGAAAATAGCGGACGAGCCCGGCATCATTCGCTGCGCACACCGGCCTCTACGCAGGTGGGCGGGTTTGGCTCTGCTCGTTCGTGTTATGAAATATAACCAACGGATGACGCAAACGTAAGGGCTTTCCTTGGCGTTTTGATAGAAAATGGAGGACAAAAATAGAACGAATGGAAAAAACTAATCGATTTTAAGGAGTTAATGAACAAATTATGATTGAAAATGATTTTTGAATGATTGATATTGACTGAAACTGAAACGTATCTTATAATCTATCTATGAAATGTGTTATATATAATTACATAACCGGTAACTAAATATAACTAGAACGGCTTTGGGAGAGGGATGCCATGAGGAAGAAGATGTTCGAAGCGCTCCGCCAGTCCGCATTTATGGGCCCGTCAATCGTGGTGTACGTAACGATGATCCTAATTCCGTTCCTGCTTGGGCTGTACTATTCGATGACCGATTGGAACGGCGTCTCGACGGTTTATCGATGGGTCGGGTTCGACAATTACCGAACAACGCTGCTCCACGATCCGGACTTCGCCGCCTCCTTCTGGTTCACGATCCGGCTGACCTTCGCCATAGCGGTGCTGATGAATCTGATCGGCTTCGGGCTGGCCTTCCTGCTGACGAAGAAGCTCCGCTTCCGCACCGCCTGGCGAGCCGTGTTCTTCATTCCGAACGTGCTCGGCGGCCTCGTGCTCGGATTTCTGTGGAACTTCATCTTCACCAAGGGCTTCGGGGCGATCGGGGCCGCGACGAACTGGCATCTGTTCAAGATCGCTTGGCTCGGCAACGAGCATACCGCCTTCTGGTCGCTCGTCATCGTCAGCGTCTGGCACGGACTCGGGTACGTGATGGTCATCTACATCGCCGGACTGGCCGGCGTGCCGCAGGAGATCCGGGAAGCGGCGCAGATCGACGGCGCCGGCGGCTGGAAGATGCTTACCAGGATCACGCTTCCGCTCATCATGGCATCGATCACCATCTGCCTCTTCTGGACGATCAGCTCCACGCTGCGAATCTTCGATTTGAACTTCTCCCTCACGTCCGGCGGACCGTATGGGTCCACCGAGTCCGTCGCGATGAATATTTACAAGGAAGCCTTCGGCAACAGCAACTTCGGTCTCGGCTCCGCGAAAGCCGTCATTTTCTTCTGCGTCGTCGTTGTCATTACATCCGTTCAAGTCATCCTGACGAAGCGCAGGGAGGTGGAGATCTAAATGGGACAGCAAGCGCGCAAACGCCTGATCGCGACCGAATGGCTGCTCGCCGCGGCCGCGCTCCTCTTCATGTATCCGCTCGTTCTGGCGATCCTGAATTCGGTCAAGACGATGAACGACATTCTGATGCACACGGGCTCGCTGCCCAGGCAATACATCTGGTCGAATTACAAGACGGCCTGGTCGGTGCTGAACTTCCCGCGGGTCTTCCTCAACTCGCTGCTGATCGACGTCTTCAGCATACTGGGCGTGACGCTGTTCGCCGCGATGGCCGCCTACCAGATCGTGCGCCGGCCCGGCCGGTTCAACAACGCGACGTTCGGGCTGTTCGTCGCTTCGATGGTCATACCGTTCCACGCGATCATGATCCCGCTCGTTCAGGTGCTCCGCGAGTTCGGCTTGATCAACAGCCTGTTCGGCATCATTTACGCCTACTGGGGGCTCAGCCTCGCCTTCGCCGTCTTCCTGTTCCACGGCTTCGTCAAGGCGCTGCCGTACGAGATCGAGGAAGCGGCCCTGATCGACGGCGCCAGCATCTACAGCGTCTTCTTCCGGATCGTCCTCCCGCTGCTGCGGCCGATTACGGCGACGGTGCTGATCCTGAACGCCCTCTGGATCTGGAACGACTTCCTGCTTCCGATGATTCTGCTGCAAGGTCCCGAGAAGCATACCATCCAGGTGGCGATTAACACGATGTTCGGCCAGTACATGAAGCGATGGGACGTCGCGCTTCCGGGCATCGTCATGGCGCTTGCCCCGGCCGTCGCCTTCTTCCTGCTGCTGCAGCGCCACATTATCGAAGGTATATCGAGCGGAGGAATCAAGGGATAAGCGGACGCGCCTATCTCTCCCGGCTCTTCGGCTCCTTATATAGATAGAAGAAAAATACGGAATAGGGATGAATTGGAGGAGAAACGAATGGGAAAATGGAAGTCCGCAGCACCTGTCATGGCTTTGGTAGTAGCGTTGGCGCTGTTCCTCGCCGCATGCGGCGGCAAGAACGATGCCGCCGGCGGCTCGTCCGCATCGTCAGCCGAATCGGCATCCGCATCCGGAGCCGCCTCTCCCTCTGCATCTGCGAAGAAAGCAACGCTTAACCTGTTCCTGAACCGCTCCGAGAGCGTGGACGCGCTGAACAAGCTCAAGCAAATTTACGAAGCGGCCAATCCGAACATCACGCTGAACATCGAAGTGACGCAGGGCAGCGACTTCGGCACGGCGCTGAAGGCCAAATTCGCCGCGGGCGCGGGTCCGGACATCTTCACGAACGCCGGCTTCACCGACCTGGATATATGGGCCGATCATCTGGAGGACCTGTCCGGCGCTCCTTGGCAAGGCGACGTGCTGGATCATTCGCTGGACGGCATAACGAAGGACGGCAAGGTGTACGGCTACCCGCTGTCGATGGAAGGCTACGGCTTCATGTATAACAAGGATTACTTTGCCAAAGCGGGCATTGCGAAGGTGCCGACGACGTTCAGCGAGCTGAAGGACGCCGTGGCGAAGCTGGAAGCGGCGGGCATCAAGGCGTTCGTGCCGGATTACAGCAACTTCTACGTGCCCGGCGTGTTCGAGACGAACAACGCGGTGGCGAAGCACCCCGATCCGGACAAGTTCCTGGCCGATCTGAAGTCCGGGGCCGCGAAGCTGACGGACGACCCGCTCTTCTCGGACATGCTGGATCTGTTCCAGCTGCAGTACGAGCACGCCAGCAAAAATCCGCTCTCGATCGACTACACGGGCATGATCACCGACTTCGCGGCGGGCGCGGGCGCCATCACGCTCGGCTGCTCCTGCTCGCAGCCGCTGCTCGACCAAGCGCAGCCGAACTTCGAAGTCGGCGTCTTCGGCACCCCGCTGAACGACGACGCCGCGCTGAACGACAAGGTGTTCGTGCAGGTGTCTTCCTACCTCGTCGTCAACAAGGACTCAAAGGTGAAGCCGGAAGCGGAGCAATTCATCAACTGGCTGGAATCTTCGCAAGAAGCTCGCGATTGGTATGTCAAGGACTTCCGCTATTTGCCGGTGCTGAAGGGGCTGGAGACGGACGACGCCAGCCTCGGATCGATCGGCGCCGGCATTAAGGATTATTTGGACGAAGGCAAGTACCTGTCTTATCAATACCCGAAATACCCGGAAGGCCTGACGACCGAATGGGGCAACACGATGATCAAGATGCTGGCCGGCAAGCTGGACAAGCAGGGAACGCTGCAAGAGATGCAAGCCGACTGGGACAAGTTGAACAAATAACGGCCGCGCCAAGCGTCGTCGGCGAGGCGGCCCCCGCGCCGCCTCCGCCCGGCGATCGGCCCGCAGGGCGCGGAAGCGAAGGAGGATACGACGATGCTGTCGCGTGAGGACAACGAACTGATTACGAGGGTGGGCGAAGGAACGCCGCTGGGCGACCTGTTCCGCCGGTATTGGCTGCCCGCGTTGCTGTCCGAAGAGCTGAAGCCGGGCGGCGCCCCGGTGCCGGTCAAGCTGCTGGGCGAGCGGCTGGTCGCTTATCGCAACAAGGAAGGCAAGATCGGGCTGCTGGGCGAATTCTGCCCGCATCGCGGCACTTCCTTGACGCTCGGGCGCAACGACGATTGCGGCTTGACCTGCATTTACCACGGCTGGGCGTTCGATACGGACGGCTCCTGCACGAACATGCCTTCGGAGCCGGATTTCAGCCGCTTCAAGGAGCGCATCAAGAACAAGAGCTATCCGGTTCACGAGGCGGGCGGCATCGCCTGGACCTATATGGGCGATCCGGCGCTGCAGCCGCCGCCGCCGAACTTCATCTGGACGTCGCTGCCGGAGACGCACCGAATGGTCGCCAAGGTGTACCAGGAGTGCAACTTCATGCAAATCTGGGAGAACGAGATCGACTATATGCACGCCGCGTTCGCCCATCTCGCCTTGAAGGAGCAGGATATGAAGGAAGGGGCGCTCAGCACGGCTCTCGGCATCAACCCGTCGCATCCGCTCGTCACGTCCCGGAACCCGCTGCTCAGCGTGCAGCCGACGACGTACGGGTTCCGCAACATGTTCGTCGGCCAGGCGGACACGTCGGAGGATGCCGACCAGTTCATTCTCGACGCGCCGATCGTGATGCCGTCGTTCGCCTTCACCCCGCGGATGCCGGAGGAAGACCATCTATTCCATGCCTACGTGCCGATCGACGACACGACGACCTGGTCGTACGACGTGCACTTCACGCTCGACCGGCCGCTCAACCACGAGACGCAGCGCGAGCGCCGCGGCCTGTGGGTGGACGAGAATTACAGGAAAATTTACAACCGCGAGAACAACTACAAGCAGGACCGCTCGCTGATGGACAGCGGCAACTTCTCCGGCATCCTCGGCATCAGCAACCAGGACCATGCGGTGACGGAGAGCATGGGGCCGATCGTCGACCGCTCGAAGGAGCATCTCGGCACGAGCGACGTCGGCGTCATCGCGCTGCGGCGCATGGTGCTGCAGTCCATCAAGATGCTGCAGAGGGGCGAGCTTCCGCCGGCGCTCGATCCGAGCATCCCGATGGACAAGATTTACAGCGAGGGCGTTATCGCGCCGAGAGGCATTCCGTGGAAGGAGGCTTGTCCGCTGAATCCGGCGTTCTCGCCGGTCAAGACCGATAAGCCCGTCACCAACTGAAGGCAAGGGAGAGGATCCTCATGACCTGGACGCAGCCGACTGGGGCGAAGCTGCCGTCCGCGGCGGCGCATGCCGGCACCGAGATGGGAGCGGTCCATCTGAAGGTAAGCGATCTGGAGCGGTCGGTGCGGTACTATACCGAGACGATCGGCTTGTCCGTGCTGAACCGCTACGGCGGCGCGGCAAGGATGACGGCGGACGGCGCCTACCCGCTCGTCGTTCTGGAGCAGGTGCCGAACGCGCTCGTTCTGCCTCCGGGAAGGAACAGCGGCCTCTACCATTTCGCGCTGCTCGTCCCGAACCGAAGAGATTTGGGCAATGTCCTGAAGCATCTGATCCGCTCGCAGGTTCGGGTCGGCTCCGCGGATCACGACGTCAGCGAGGCGCTGTACTTGACCGACCCCGACGGCATCGGCATCGAAATTTACCGGGACCGTGACCGGACGGAATGGAAGCGGATGAAGAGCGGCGAGATCTACATGTCGGCCGATCCGCTGGACGGCGCCGGCCTGCTGCGGGAAGCGGAGGACGGCGAATGGAGCGGACTGCCCGTCGGCACGAGGGTCGGGCACGTGCACCTGCACGTGGGCGATCTGCGGCTGGCCGAAGCGTTCTACTGCGGTCTGCTCGGCTTCGGCACGACGCTTCATTACGGCTCGTCCGCCTTGTTCGCCGGCGCCGGCGGGTATCATCACCATATCGGCCTGAACCTCTGGGCGGGCGCGAACGCGCCGCCGACGCCGGAGCGGGCGACCGGACTCCGGTATTTCACCATCGTGAATCCGGACCCCGGACATATCGAACGCATTCTCGAGAAGCTGGCAGTCTGGTCAATCGAAGCGGAGACCCGCGGCGACGGCTGGTACTTCCGGGATCCGTTCGGCATCGGCGTCCGGCTGACCACCTGCGGCATTCTGTAACGACGGAAAATAAAGCTTTGATTCATAGATATCCGGAACCATCCCGATCCTGACGAGAGGTGAGCATGATGTCCAAGCTTCATCGGTTAGACCCGTCCGCCGAGACGGTCGTCTGGGGGTTCATCGGCGGAGCGCAGCGCCCCGTGCTCGAGGTGGAGCCGGGCGATTCCGTGCTGCTGCGCTCCGTCTCGGGCACGCCGGACGACGCGGTGCCGCGCGAATGGATTCCGGACGCGCTGCGGGAGATTTACGCGACGGTGACGGACCACGGCCCGGGCGTTCACATCCTGACCGGTCCGGTCGCCGTCAAGGGAGCGGCCGTCGGTGACACGCTGGCGGTCGGGATCGAGCGGATTCGCGTCGACGCCCCCTACGGATTCAACTACATGGGGCCGATGTCGGGGCTGTTCTACAACGAGATGGAGGACGCCGAAGTCGCGATCGTGACGTACGACGAGGAGCGCCGGTACGGCCGCCTCGGCCGCGCGTCGATTCCGCTGCGGCCGTTCTTCGGCATCATGGGCGTGAACCCGCCGGAGGATTGGGGCCGGATCACGAGCGTCACGCCGGGCCGGTACGGCGGGAACATGGACAACAAGGAGCTGACAGAGGGCGCGACGCTGTATTTGCCGGTCATGCGCGAAGGGGCGCTATTCTACGCGGGCGACGGGCACGGCGCGCAGGGCGACGGCGAGATCGACGTGACCGCCATCGAGACGTCGCTGGAAGGGCAGTTCAAGCTGGACCTGATCCGGGGGACCGGGCAGACGTGGCCCTATGCGCGCAAAGGTTCGACGCTCGTCAGCATGGGCTTCGACGAGGATTGGGCTTGCGCGCTTCAGGCGAGCGCGAACCAGATGATCGGGCTGCTGGAGGCACAGTACGGCCTTAGCCGCCGCGAGGCTTACCGGCTGTGCAGCATCTGCTGCGACTTCCGCGTCACCCAGGCGGTGAACGGTATCAAGGGCGTTCACGGGCTGCTCGACACGTCCGTCATCACGGCATAAGAGGTCATACGAACGAATGAGGTGAGGCAGATGTCCTCTTACGCGCTTGGCATCGATATCGGCACGACCGCCGTGAAGGCGATTCTGCTCTCGGAGGACCGCATCGTCTACCAGACGAGCGCCGCGCACGACCTGCTGTCCCCGCGGCACGGCTGGGCGGAGGAGGACGCGGGCCGATGGTGGAGCAACGCGGTGCGGGTCGTCCGCGAGACGCTCGCCGCCGTGCCCGACGCGAAGGACGGCATCCGCGCGATCGGGGTGAGCGGGATGGTGCCCGCCATCGTGCTCCTGGACGATCGGGGCGAGCCGCTGCGCAACAGCATTCAGCAGAACGACGCGCGGGCGACCGAGCAGATCGAGCGGCTGAAGCGGGAGCTCGATCAGGAGAAGCTGTTCGCGGCGACCGGCGGGTTCACGAACCAGCAGCACGTCCTGCCGCGGCTGCTCTGGCTTCGCGAGCACGAGCCGGAGCTGTGGCCGCGGATCGCGACCGTGCTCGGCTCCTACGACTATATCAATTACAAGCTGACCGGCGTTCGCGCGCTGGAGATCAATTGGGCGGTGGAGAGCGGCCTGTTCGACATCCGCCGCCGCGAGTGGCTCGGCGAGCAGCTCGCGATGCTGGGCCTGCCGCAGGCCGTCTTCCCCGCGGTCAAGGAATCGGCCGAAGTCATCGGCGGCGTCTCCGCGGAGGCCGCGGCGATGACCGGGCTGAAGGCGGGCACGCCGGTCATCGCGGGAAGCGCGGATCATATCGCTTCGACGCTGGCGGCGGGCATCCTCGACCAGGGGGAGCTGCTGATCAAGTTCGGCGGCGCGGGCGACATCCTCTACTGCCTGAACGAGATCCGTCCGGCGCCGGAACTGTTCTTCGACTACCATGTCTACCCCGGCAAATATTTGCTGAACGGCTGCATGGCGTCGAGCGGCTCGCTCGTCAAATGGTATTCGAACGAGCTGCTGCAGGACGAGTCCCCCGACCTGTTCGCCCGGCTGGACCGCGCCGCCGAACGGGTTCCGCCCGGCTCGGACGGGCTGATCGTTCTGCCGTACTTCCTGGGCGAGAAGACGCCGATCTTCGATCCCGAAGCGAGAGGCGTCCTGTTCGGCATGAGCCTCGCCCATAAGCGCGAGCACCTGTTCCGGGCCATTCTCGAATCGGTCATCTACGGCTTCCGCCACCATATCGAAGTCATTCACGGCCTGGGCTACGAGCCCAAGCGGATTCTGGCCACGAACGGCGGCGCGAAGAGCAAGTTCTGGTGCCAGATCGCGGCGGACGTGCTGAACGCCGACATTCGCTCCTATCCGTCCCATCCGGGCTCCGCGCTCGGCGTCGCCTTCCTGGCGGGCAAGTCGGCGGGCGTCTACGAGCGGTGGGAACAAATCCGACATTTTCTAACCGACTACAGGGATTTCAGGCCGGACCCGGAGCGGGCGGCCGTTTACGACAAGGCATACGCCATTTACCGATCGCTGTATACGCAGCTGAAACCACTGTTCGCTTCCGTCGGGCAGCTTTACGACGGGAAGGCGACGCACCGGGAGGAGCTAACGAGATGAGCAACCTGCAAGGGAAAGTAGCGGTCGTCACCGGCGCGGCCAGCGGCATCGGCAAGAGCATCGCCGTCCGCCTGGCGCAAGCCGGGGCGGCGGTCGTCGTCTGCGACCTGAACGGCGAAGCGGCCCGGGCGGCCGCCGAATCGCTGCCCGCCGTCGCGGCCGGCAAGCACGGCTTCGTCGCCGTGGACGTGACCGACAAGGAGCAGGTGCAGGCGGCGGTGCGAGCGATCGTCGCCGAGCACGGGGCCATCGACATTCTGTGCAACAACGCGGGCGTATCGACGATGAACCGCATCGAGGATTTGACCGAGCAGGAATGGGACTTCAACTTCGGCGTCAATACGAAGGGCGTCTTCCTCTTCACCCAGGCGGTATTCCCGCATATGAAGGCGCGCGGCCGAGGCAGGATGATCAACACGGCGTCCATGGCGGGCAAGCGCGCCACGCCGCTGCTCGCGCACTACGCGGCGTCGAAGTGGGCGGTCGTCGGCTTCACGAAGAGCGCGGCGGTCGAGTTCGCACCCTTCGGCGTCACCGTCAACTGCGTCTGCCCCGGCTTCGTGAAGACGAGCATGCAGGAGCGGGAGCTGGTGTGGGAAGCGGAGCTTCGCGGGATGACGCCGCAGGAAGTGAAGGACGAGTACGTCAGGCTGACGCCGCTCGGCCGCATTCAGGAGCCCGAGGACGTGGCGAAGGCGGTCTGCTTCCTGGCGTCGGACGAGGCGGACTTCATCACCGGGGAAGCGCTGGACGTCACGGGCGGCGCGCATCTGCTGTAGAGGAGGATGGACATGGGCATCGAGTTCGACGCGCTCCGCTACCCGCACGCTTCCAGAAGAACGGCCGTCTACGGCAGAAAAGGCATGGTGGCGACCTCCCAGCAGCTGGCGGCGCAGGCGGGGCTCGACATCCTCAAGAAGGGCGGCAACGCCGTCGACGCGGCGGTCGCGACCGCCGCGTGCCTGACCGTCGTCGAGCCGACCTCCAACGGCATCGGCGGCGACGCCTTCGCGCTGGTCTGGATGAAGGGCGAGCTGCACGGCCTGAACGCCAGCGGTCCTGCGCCGGAAGCGATCTCCATCGGCAAGCTGAAGGAGCAGGGCTTCGCCGAGATGCCGAAGTACGGCTGGCATCCGGTGAACGTGCCGGGGACGCCGTCCGCATGGGCGGAGCTGTCCGAGCGGTTCGGGCGGCTGCCGTTCCGCGACCTGCTGGAGCCGGCGATCCGCTATGCGCGCGAAGGCTTCGCGGTGTCGCCGACGCTCAGCTATTTCTGGCGTCTGAATTACGAGCGTCATGTGCGGGAATTCCCGAAGCATCTGCTCGAGCAATGGAGCGAGCTGTTCCTGCCGGACGGGGCGCCGCCTGCGCCCGGCGACATCTGGTCGTCGCCGCGGCACGCGGACACGTTGGCCGAGATCGCACAGACGCGGGCCGAATCGTTCTACCGGGGAGCGCTGGCGGACCGCATCGACCGCTTCTCCAGGGAGACCGGCGGATTCCTGCGCAGGTCGGATCTGGAGCGGTACGCGCCCGAGTGGGTGAAGCCGATCAGCGCCCGTTACAAGGGCTATGACGTCTGGGAGCTTCCCCCGAACGGCCAAGGCATCGTGACGCTGATGGCGCTGAACATTTTCAAAGGACTGGACACGGATGGGGACGATCCGGCGCGCTTCGCGCACCGGCAGATCGAAGCGATCAAGCTGGCGTTCGAGGACGGGCTGGAGGAGATCGCCGATCCCGCGAAGCTTCGCGAAGGCGCCGTCGACTGGCTGCTCTCCGAGGAGTATGCGGACCGGCAGCGGCGGCGAATCGCCGAAGAGGCGTTCCAGCCCCGCACGCCGCCGATCCCGACCGGCGGGACGGTCTATCTGTGCACGGCCGACGGGGACGGCAACATGGTCTCTTATATTCAGAGCAATTACATGGAATTCGGCTCGGGCCTCGTCGTGCCGGGCACCGGCATCGCGCTGCACAACCGCGGCCACTCGTTCTCGCTGAATCCGGCGCACCGCAACGCGCTTGAGCCCGGCAAACGAACGTATCACACGATCATTCCGGGATTTCTGTCGAAGGGCGGCGAAGCGATCGGGCCGTTCGGCGTCATGGGCGCGTTCATGCAGCCGCAAGGGCATTTCCAGGTCGTCGTGAACTCGCTGGACGGGCGGATGAACCCGCAGGCCGCGCTGGACGCGCCGCGCTGGCGGTGGGACGAAGGCAAGCGCGTGCTGGTCGAGCCTTCGTTCCCGGAGGAGCTGGCC
Source organism: Cohnella thermotolerans DSM 17683 (assembly GCF_000429825.1). GTDB lineage: Bacteria > Bacillota > Bacilli > Paenibacillales > Paenibacillaceae > Cohnella > Cohnella thermotolerans. Next base: position 7,563 of record NZ_AUCP01000057.1, on the reverse strand, counting down.
GAGGCGCTGAGGCGGCGCGGCCACGAGGTGGCGGTCGGCGACAATCCCGGTCTGTTCGGCCGGGGGCAGATCATCTGGCGGAACCCGGAGACGGGCGTGCTGACCGGGGGGACGGATCCCCGCACGGACGGCGCGGTCGCCGCTTGGTAGGCGCGGCAAGGGGCCGCGAGGTCCAACTGCGTAACCGATTCCATAAACAAGGAGCGTGCGTATGATGAGCTGGTTAAAGGATGTTATCGGAACCGAGAAGGCGATCATCGCGATGTGCCACTTCAACGCTTTGCCCGGAGATCCGCACTACGATCCGGCGAAGGGGATGGAGGACGTCATCGAATGGGCGAGAAAAGACTTGATGGCGCTGCAGGACGGAGGCGTGGACGCCGTCATGTTCTCCAACGAATTCAGCCTGCCGTATCTGACGGACGTCCGCACGGAGACGGTGGCCGCGATGGCCCGCATCATCGGCGAGCTGATGCCGGATATCCGCATTCCGTTCGGCGTCGACGTGCTGTGGGACGCGAAGAAGTCGCTCGATCTGGCCGCGGCGACAGGGGCGAGGTTCGTCCGCGAGATCTTCACCGGCGTCTATGCCAGCGACTTCGGCATGTGGAACACGAACGTCGGCGACACGGTCCGCCATCAGCGCCACATCGGCGCGACGGACGTCAAGCTGCTGTTCAACATCGTGCCGGAGGCGGCGCAGTATATGGCGAGCCGCGAGATCGAGAGCATCGCGCGCTCGACCGTGTTCAACAACCGTCCCGACGCGCTGTGCGTGTCCGGCTTGACGGCGGGGGCCGAGACGGATTCGGCGCTGCTGAAGCGGGTGAAGGACACGGTGCCGGACACCGTCGTGCTGGCGAATACGGGCATGAGGCTCGACAACGTGGACCGGCAGCTGGCGATCGCCGACGGCGCGGTCGTCGGCACGACGTTCAAGTATGACGGGAAGTTCGAGAACCACGTCGACGTGAACCGCGTGAAGGCGTTCATGGACAAGGTGAAGGCGTTCCGCGGGGTGCTGGTCCAATGACGGAGCGGCTTCAAGCGCTGCCGGACGGCTCGGCGCTGCCGGCGGACGCCGGCTTGCGGTGGATGAACGAGCCGCGCGATTGGAGCGTGCGGGACGGACGCCTGCGGATGACGGCCCCGGCCCGGGGCGACTTCTTCAACGACCCCGGCGCCGATACCGTCGTCGCCACCGCCCCGTTCCTGTATGCCGCCGTCCGAGGGGACTTCGTCGCCGTCGCGCGGCTCGGCGTCGAGATGGCGGCCCCATGCGATTCCGGCTGCCTGATGATCATGGCCGACACCTCGAACTGGGCGAAAATCTGCTTCGAATACATGAACCGGGTGCCGACCATCGTCACCGTCGTTACCCGGTCGCGATCGGACGACTGCAACGGCAAGGCGGCGGCGTCGGACGCTCCGTACCTGAGGGCGGCGCGCTCCGGGAACGGCTTCGCATTCCACTATTCCGACGACGGTGCGAACTGGGAGCTGGTGCGGTACTTCCGCCTGGACGTCCCGGACGAAGTGAAGGTGGGGCTCGTGGCGCAGGCACCGTTCGCGGACGGCTGCACGGCGACGTTCCACTCGTTCGAGATACGGGAGAACGGCGCGGGGGATGTCAGGATCGTATCGCCGCAGAGCGGCGGAGGAGGCGCAGAACAATGAATGAATTCGTGCATATGAACCCGACGAAGCTGATCTTCGGCCAAGGGACGTTGAGCCGGCTGGCCGAGGAATTGAAGCCGTTCGGCCGGAAGGTGCTGGTCGCTTACGGCGGCGGCAGCATCAAGCGCAACGGCGTCTACGACGGCGTGATGGCGCAATTGAAGGAGGCCGGGGCCGAGGTGTTCGAGCTCGGCGGCGTCGAGCCGAATCCGCGCTTGTCCACGGTTCACAAGGGCGTCGACCTTTGCAAGAAGGAAGGCATCGACTTCCTGCTCGCCGTCGGCGGAGGCAGCGTCATCGACTGCGTCAAGGCGATCGCGGTCGGCGCCAAGTACGACGGCGACGTCTGGGACATTATTTGCAAGAAGCTGTATGCGCCGGGCGCGCTCCCGTACGGAGCGGTGCTGACGCTGGCGGCGACCGGCTCGGAGATGAACGCGGCATCCGTCATCACGAACTGGGAGACGAAGGAGAAGAACGGCTGGTACGCGCATTTCAACCATCCGCAGTTCTCCATCCTCGATCCGGAGTTCACCTACTCGGTGCCGCGCGACCAGACAGTGAACGGCATTGTGGACATCATGTCGCATATTTTCGAGCAATATTTCCACCATACGCCGAATGCGCCCGTGCAGGACGGCTTCTGCGAATCGCTGCTGCGCACCGTGATCGAGACCGCGCCGAAGCTGTTGGACGATCTAAGCGACTACGAGTCGCGCGAGACGATGATGTACGCGGGCACGATGGCGCTGAACGGGACGCTGGCGATGGGCACGCCGGGCGACTGGGCCACGCACAACATCGAGCACGCGGTCAGCGCGGTCTACGATATCGCGCACGGCGCGGGGCTGGCCATCCTGTTCCCTTGCTGGATGGAGCATGTGCTGGACGACGGCCTGGCGCGGTTCAAGCGGATGGCCGTCCACGTGTTCGGGATCGACCCGGCGGGCAAGACGGACCGCGAGACGGCGCTCGAAGGCGTCCGCGCGCTGCGCGCCTTCTGGACGTCGATCGGGGCGCCGAGCCGGCTGGCGGACTTCGGCATCGGCGAGGAGAGGCTGGAGGAGATGGCGGACAAGGCGATGGCGAGAGGGCCGTTCGGCGTCGTCAAGCAGCTGGGACGGGAGGATGTGCTGGCCATCTATCGGCTGGCGCTCTGACTTGGCGGCGCTGCGGGTGAACGGGAGGCGGATCGACGCGGACGTCGTCGTCTTCGACAAGGACGGACTGCTGTTCGATTCCCAATATTTCTGGAAGCGCCTGGCGGAGGTCCGGCTGCGCGAGCTGTCGCGGCATGTCGGGCCGTCGGGCCTCCGCGAATGGCTGGAGCTGTTCGGCGTTCGGGAAGAGGACGGGCGCATCGCCGGCGCCGATCCGAACGGCATCTTCGCGCTGGCGTCGCCGCAGGAGGAGATCGTCGTCACCGCCTCGCTGCTGAAGAAGCACGGCGGCGGCGACTGGGGAGCGTGCAGAGACGCGGCGGCGGCCGTGTTCGAGCGGGCGGACCGCGAATTCCGCGTGCGGGACGCGCTGCAGCCGAAGCCGGGCTTCCCCGGCGTGTTCGGCAGGCTGCGCGAAGCGGGCATCCGCTTCGGAATCGCAACCTCCGACGACCGGGACCGCACGGTCGCCTCGATCGGCCTTTTCGCGGCGGCGGACGACCTGGCGTTCATCGTGACGCCGGCGGACGTTCGCCGCGGCAAGCCGCATCCGGACATGCTGGAGCTGATCGCGGATCGGACGGGCGCCGCGCCGGGACGGATCGTCATGATCGGCGACTCGTTCGTCGACGTGCAGATGGCCCGGCTCGCGGGCTGCATCGGCATCGGCATTCCCGACGATCCCGCGATGCGGGAGAAGATGCGGCCCTTCGCGGACGAGATCGTCGGCTCGCTGGAAGAGATCGAGGCAATAGGGGAACGACTTTGACGCGCTAGAGGGAGACAACGATGAGAGATTCGGATCTGATCGTCATCGGCGGAGGACCGGCCGGTCTGTTCGCCTGCTTCTACGGCGGGATGCGCAACGCTTCCGTCACTTTGATCGAAAGTTTGCCGCAGCTGGGAGGACAGCTCGCGGCGCTGTATCCGGAGAAGTACATTTATGACGTGGCGGGATTCCCGAAGGTGACCGCGCAGGAGCTCGTGAACGGGCTCGCGGAGCAGATGTCGCATTTTCCGATCGACGTCCGGTTGGACGAGCAGGTGTTGTCGGTGAAGAAGCTCGAGGAACGGAAGTTCGAGGTGACGACGGACAAGGAGACGCTGTACGCGAAGGCGGTCATTATCGCGGGCGGCATCGGCGTCTTCAGCCCGAAGCGCCTCGGGCTGGAAGGCTCCGAGAAGTACGAGCGGACGAACCTGCACTACACCGTCACCGACCTGGAGAGGTTCCGGGGGAAGCGCGTGCTGATCAGCGGGGGCGGCGACTCCGCCGTCGACTGGGCGCTGATGCTGGAGCCGATCGCCGGCCAGGTGACGCTCGTTCACCGGCGGGACAAGTTCCGGGCCCACGAGCACAGCATTACGCGGCTGGAGGCATCCGCCGTCCGCGTGAAGACGCCTTGGGAGATCGGCGCGCTCGAAGGCGAGGAGCGGATCGAGCGGGTGACGCTCGTTCACGCCTCGACCGGCGCGCGGGAGCTGCTGGAGACGGACGACGTCATCGTCAGCTTCGGGTTCGTGTCCCAGCCCGGTCCGATCATGGAGTGGGGGCTGGCCATGGACGGCGGCTCGATCCTCGTGGATTCCCGCATGGAGACGAACGTCCCGGGCATCTTCGCCGCCGGGGACATCACCGCTTACGACGGCAAGCTGAAGCTGATCGTCGTCGGCTTCGGCGAAGCGGCCACCGCGGTCAACAACGCGAAGACGTATATCGACCCGGGCGCGAAGCTGTCGCCGGGTCACAGCAGCAACATGAAGCGGTAACGGCTCGCGCGGGAGACGGGCGGCGCGGGGGATGCGGACATCCCCGCGCCGCCTTTTTGGCGTTTCCGGCGTTTCATGAGAAACGTGAATATTCTCTCATATCTGGCAACCTTTTAACGAGAGTGCGGTATGATGTTCGTAAGAAAGGGGGAGAGATTCAAGTCGAGGAGCGCATCCATTTCAACCAGATTTAAGGAGGTACTGCATATGAAACGAGGATTCTCTTATTTGCTAGCTCTGTTGCTCGGCGTTGTACTGCTGATGGCTGCCGGATGTTCCAACAATAACGAGAACGCGCCTGCAGACGGGATGAGCACGGATAACATACAACAGGACGACGGCTCCGCATCCGAGGCTCCGGCCGGAGACGCGGGCGCCTCGGCGGGCGCTTCGATCGATCCGGGCGCGTCGGCGGACAGCGGCGCCGCGGGAAGCGACGCAGGCGACGCCGCGGTCGGCGGGGCCGCGGATGCAGGCAGCGATACGGGAAGCGGCGCCGCGGACGCGGGCACTCTCGAGAGCCCGGCGGCTTCGCCCGAAGCGAGCCCGCAAAGCCCGTAAGGGCGCGCGCCGAACGCGTCTTTATGGCCAGCGGTCCCGATGGACCGCGATCGCCCGAATGTCTTTTCTCCGTAATCGCGTTGGAGAAAGCCCATCATTCTGAGCCCCTATCCGGGGCAATCAAAGGAGGACATTCATCATGCTTAAAGCGGCGGATGTCAACTTGGATGCGACAGAAATGGTGCTCACGCTGGAGAAGGAGAAGTCGCCCAGGACGATCGAGTACATGAAGATCGACCGGTTGGAGAAGGTAACGGAACCGGTACGCAAGCTGTTCCGCACCGTCGAGGTGCAAGCGATCAGAATCTCGGTCCTGGGGATGGAAGAACCGATCGTCATTACCAGCGACAAGCTCGGGGATTTCCAACATGTCGAGAATTACTTGATTCACACGGTTGCCGAGAAGTACGATATCGCCGTAAGGCAATAGCTTGGCGAGCTCCGCGGAAGCGGGCGGCTCGTTCGAAGCCTTGAAGGGAAGTCCCCAAGCGCAGCGGCCGCTTGGGGACTTTGCGTGTACGCCCAGCATGGGCGTCATCTCTAGGGTGAAAGTCCCGAACGGGGGCTGGCGAACGCCTACCGTTAGCCAAGAGCAAGGGTGTCCACCGTGAGGTGGAATCTGAAGGAAGCTGGAGGCAAATGCACGAGCCAAGGGACACAAACTCCATCTGAGGCAGAGATAGTCGGATGAGTCACCACGACATGACGAAATCCAAAGTCGCCAAAGGCTATCTGTGTAAATGGAGTGGTTGCGGGCAGAAAGATGACGTTCTTATCTGGGGAGGCCTGTGGAATACGCGAAATCATTTCGTAACCGCGGCTGAGAAGCCGCGCTGAATCTACAGGAGTCAGCAGAGGCCATAGTACGGGAGTACGGGACGCCGGAAACCGGAAGGGCTGAACCGAAAGGAGAGAGGAAACCGATGCGTTCGCATGAAGAGCAAAGACAGCAGAATATCCCGCAAGGGAGCTTGCGGCAAAGAGAAGCGGTGAAGCCGTCAGGGTATGCCGGAGTGCCGAGTTCTTCGTCGGCACAAGTCGCCCCTTCCTCTCGCGAAGCGAATAACGACTTGTTAGAACGAATGCTCAAAGGAGATAACCTTAGGCTCGCCTACAAGCGAGTGGTGCAGAACGGAGGAGCGCCCGGTGTGGACAGTGTAACGGTAGCGAATCTACAAGCTTACCTGAAAACACACTGGGAGACGGTGAGGACCGAACTTCTCGCGGGAACCTACAGACCCATGCCCGTCAAACGGGTGGAAATCCCCAAACCCGGAGGCGGCGTAAGGCTGCTCGGCATCCCGACCGTGATGGACCGCTTTCTTCAACAAGCCCTTCTGCAAGTGATGAACCCGATCTTCGATGCTGGTTTCTCGAGGCATAGCTATGGCTTCCGCCCCGGGAAGCGAGCACATGACGCGGTAAAACAAGCACAGCATTACATTCAAGAAGGCTTTCGCTGGGTCGTAGATATGGATTTAGCGAAGTTCTTTGACCGAGTGAACCACGACATGCTCATGGCAAGGGTAGCCCGAAAAGTGACGGACAAGCGTGTCCTAAAGCTTATTCGAGCCTATCTAAACGCAGGGGTCATGGCGAATGGCGTGTTCGAGAGAACGGGAGAGGGTACGCCGCAGGGCGGACCACTAAGCCCGCTTTTAGCGAACATTCTGCTAGACGACTTGGACAAAGAGCTAACGGAACGAGGGTTGCGATTTGTCCGCTACGCGGACGACTGCAATATCTTCGTTGCCAGTAAACGTGCGGGTGAACGCGTCATGGATTCGGTAACACGCTTTGTAGAAGGAAAGCTGAAACTGAAAGTGAATCGAGAGAAAAGCGCGGTCGATCGCCCTTGGAACCGTAAGTTCCTCGGATTCAGTTTCCTGAGGGACAAGAAAGCCACGATTCGTTTAGCTCCACAAACCATCTCGCGATTCAAGGAGAGAATACGAGAGCTGACGAACCGAACGCGATCAATGTCTATGGAAAACCGGATTATGCAACTAAACCGCTACATGATCGGCTGGATCGGCTATTTCCGACTAGCTTCGGCGAAAGGTCACTGCGAGAAATTCGACCAGTGGATTCGCCGCAGACTGCGCATGTGCCTGTGGAAGCAATGGAAACGGGTACGGACCCGAATCCGAGAGCTCCGAGCACTTGGGGTCCCAGAATGGGCAGGCCGCGTGATGGCTTATTCCAGGCGAGGAGCATGGGAAATGTCTCGAAACACAAACAATGCCCTCCCGACCTCCTATTGGGAAGCGAAAGGGCTGAAAAGTTTGCTTACTCGTTATATGGAGCTTTGTTACCCTTTTGGAACCGCCGTATGCGGACCCGCATGTACGGTGGTGTGAGAGGACGGAGGCTAGGCGCCTCCTCCTACTCGATT
>NZ_AUCP01000056.1 GCF_000429825.1 Cohnella thermotolerans DSM 17683 | reverse complement strand
GAGAGGGGCTGTCCTTAGTACGAGAGGACCGGGATGGACGCACCGCTGGTGTACCAGTTGTTCCGCCAGGAGCACCGCTGGGTAGCCAAGTGCGGGAGGGATAAGCGCTGAAAGCATCTAAGCGCGAAGCCCGCCTCAAGATGAGATTTCCCAGTACGTAAGACCCCTGGAAGAACACCAGGTAGATAGGCTCGGGGTGGAAGCGCGGCAACGCGTGGAGCTGACGAGTACTAATCGGTCGAGGGCTTATCCTAAGACACGTAAGGGCGCATTCGTTTCGTATCCGGTTATCAAGGCGCAAGGCCATCATAACCGAAGTTCCGGCGGCAGAATGATTCTGTCGCCTTTTTGATTTTCTCAGGGAATCCGGCAACGCTGCGGCTCCGATCCTAGCGCCGACGGAAAAGAGTATGGTACAATTCGGGACAAAGCCAAAGGGCTCTCCAACGAGACTTCATTTGTTACGGACGGTTGATTATGAAAATCGGATTTCGCACGCTCAAAACGGCCATTGGCGTCAGCATATCCGTTCTGCTGGGACAATTGCTTCACCTGCAAAATTTCACGGCGGCGGGCATTCTGACGCTTCTCTGTATTCAGAAATCGCGCAAACAGTCCATCAGGGCCGCGGTCAGCCGGTTTTTCGCTTGTCTGACCGGCATGTTCTTCGCCGCCGGCTTGTTCGAGCTCGTCGGTTATCGGCCCTACGCGCTGCTCGCCATCCTCCTGATTTTCATTCCGATATGCGTACGGTTCAAAATTCAAGAGGGCATCGCCAGCAGTTCGGTCATCATGATGCACGTCTATATGCACAAGAAGGTCGAGGCGGCTTTTTTCCTGAACGAATTCCTGATCGTAGTGATCGGGCTGGGCGTCGCGCTTGCCGTCAACTGGTACATGCCCAGCATCGACAGGACGCTGAACCGTTATCAGGAGGAAACCGACCGGCTGATCGGCCGCATTTTGCACGAGATCGCTTCCTATTTGAAGAACAATTACACGCAGTGGGACGGGAAAGAAATTTTGCAGCTGTCGGAGACGCTGGCGAAAGCCCGGGATCTCGCCGCGCTCGACGCGGAAAATCGGCGGTACGGCAGGTCGAACAGCTATGCGTTGTTTTTCGAGAAAAAGCAGATTCAATTCCAGCTCTTGGAGCGGATGCTGCCGATGGTGTCGCGAATTACGGCGCAGATGGAGCAGAGCACCCGAATCGGCAATTTCGTCGAAGAGTTGAGCGTCCATTTTCAGAGCGGAAAGGAGACGAACCGGTTCTACGTCATGCTGCGGGGCATCCGGGAGTATCACAAAGGGCTGCCGCTGCCCGAGACGCGCGAAGAATTCGAGAACCGGGCGAATTTATTCTCGATGGCCAACGAATTGGAACGGTTTATCGATACGCTATAGCGAGCGATTGGCGGGAGGTTCCCGTTCGTTGACATCCGCCTATTCGACGACCAAGATAGAAAAGAAGGGATCGTTATCAACGTTGACGGAGGCATCTGGAGATGGACACGAGCATTGTCAATCGAAGAGGAGCGCTGCGACATGCGCAAAAGAAACTGGCGGAAGGCGCATTGACGGTCGGGTTTATCGGCGGTTCCATCACGGACGGGCGCCCCGGCCACAATTGGCCGGAGCCGGTCATCCGCTGGTTGGCGGAGACGTACCCGAACGCGCGGATCGCCGTCGAGAACGCGGGCATCGGCGCGACGGGCAGCGATCTCGCCGCATTCCGGGCCCGGCGGGATCTGATCGATACCGGCTGCGATCTCGTCTTCGTGGAGTTCGCCGTGAACGACAACGAAGTTCCGACGGAGCGCCGCAATCGGACCCGCGAAGGGCTGCTGCGCCAGCTGCTGTCGGACGGCAAGCGGGACGTCGTTCTCGTTTATACGTACTGTCAAGACATGTACGAAGACATGATGAACGGCCGCGTGCCGCCCAGCGTGGCCGAATTCGAGGCGCTCGCCGAGCACTACGGCTTGAACTCTGTATGGATGGGCAAGCATGCGCTGGAGGAAGTTCGGCGCGGGCTGCTGCGGTGGGAGGAGTGGCTGCCCGACGGTTTGCATCCGACGGAACGCGGAAGCCTTAGCTACGGCGAGAGCGTGATCGGATTTCTAAGGGAGGCGCTGGGCGACGGCGGGAGCGGTCAAGACGAGTCGGCGGCATCGTCCCTTCCGGAGCCGCTTCACGCGGATTGTTGGCAGGACGTGCGGTTTGTTCCGTTCGAGGACATTCGCACGGAAGGTCCGTGGACCGTGCGTCGCTGGGTGAAACTGCATTGGATCGACCGGACGCTGTCGACGTTTGCGGTCGGCGCGAAGTTAAGGTTTTCGTTTGAGGGACAAGTTCTTGCGCTCGCTTTCGACTTCGGCAAACGTTCGGCCGAATTCCGTTACCGGATCGACGGCGGAGAATGGATCGTGTCTTCGAGGGAACGGCCGGACTGGTGCGGAGACAGCGGCTGGATGAAACTGGAAGTTCTATACGACGGCTTGGCGCAGGGGCGGCACGAATTCGAGCTCGAGGTCGTCCACGGCGGCCGGCCGGACTGCAAGGGAACGAATTTCGATTTGGCTTTCGTAGGCGTGATCTAAAAGGGAAAAGCCGGGCGGCAAAGCCGTTTTGCGGGGAAGGCTTCGGGCACAATAAGGGGCAGGGAGGTGCGTCGTTTATGAACAACGCTGCCGCGCTTCGCGAACCGAAGCTCAGAAAACTGCTCGCCAGCGCCGGAATTAGCTGGCTCTTCGACGCGATGGATGTGGGACTCGTCTCGTTCGTCGTCGCCGCGCTGGCCGTCGAATGGAAGCTGGGCGCCCAGCAGGTCGGCCTGCTGACGGCCGTCAACTCGATCGGCATGGCGGTGGGAGCCGCCGTCTCGGGTGCGCTGGCCGACCGCTACGGACGGCGCGCGATTCTGCTCTGGACGCTGCTGCTGTTCTCCGTCGCCAACGGACTGTCCGCCTTCGCCACCAGCTTCGCCATGCTGTGCGCGCTGCGCTTTTTTGTCGGCTTCGGCTTGGGCGGCGAGCTCCCCGTCGCATCCACGCTCGTCTCCGAATCGGCGCCCGCGGCATTCCGGGGACGCGCGGTCGTCCTGCTCGAAAGCTTCTGGGCGGGCGGCTGGCTCGTCGCGGCGCTGATCTCGTATTTCGTCATCCCGCAGTACGGTTGGCGCACGGCATTGATACTCGGCGCGCTTCCCGCGTTCTACGCACTCTATTTGCGGAGGAGCATCGAAGATTCGCCAACGTATATCGCCGGGCAGAAGACGGTAAAGCTCACCTTCGGAGCAAGGGCCGCTTCGGTCTGGGCGGCTCCGCACACCCGATCCACCGTCGCGCTATGGGTGCTCTGGTTTACGGTCGTCTTCTCCTATTACGGGATGTTTCTCTGGCTCCCGACGGTCATGGTGATGCGCGGCTTCGATCTCGTCCGCAGCTTCGAATACGTGCTGATCATGACGCTCGCGCAGCTTCCCGGTTACTTCACGGCCGCTTACTTGATCGAGAAGCTCGGACGCAAGTTCGTGCTCGTCGCGTATTTGCTGCTGACGGCCGCCAGCGCCGTCTGGTTCGGCAACGCGGTGACGGAAGGATCGCTTCTCGCCGCCGGAATCTGTCTGTCCTTCTTCAACCTGGGGGCATGGGGCGCGATGTACGCCTATACGCCGGAGCTGTATCCGACCTCCGTCCGGGCGACGGGCGTCGGACTCGCCGCCTCGTTCGGACGGATCGGGGGCGTCATCGGTCCTTATCTGGTCGGCTTGCTGGTGGCCGGAAACACCTCGATCTCCGCGATTTTCGCGATCTTCTTCGTCGCGATCGTCATCGGCGCGCTGACCGTGCTCCTGGTCGGAAGGGAGACGAAAGGGATCGATCCGGACGGGCAACCCAGTCGCTAACGCATCGTCAGTCTTTATATACCCCCGCGATTGCGCGCCTCGCTGGCAGCCCGCTGCTGCCGGGGAGGCGCTTTCGTGTTAGAATCGGATTGGATCCCTAATCGTCGTAATGCTGCTCGTCGGACGCTTGTTCGGTGAAACGGATGTAAGCGCTTGCCTCGCCATTCGGGTTGCGGGGATCGAGATTCGTTACAGGAGGGACGTTCGAAGATGCGGAGAGGAGATTCGTACCTCGACAAGCTATATGAAGAAGCGGCCGGGCAAAGAGCCGCGAGGAATGCGGCCGCCGGCCCCGCCGAACGGAAGGGGCGTTTGCTCGAGCAACTAAAGGCGTCTCTCGGAGCGTTTGAACGGGTCGGGCGCATTCGTTCGGTGCCGCTGGAGCGCGTGGAGTTCCCGGATTACGTTCGCGAGCGAGTGGAGCTGTCCGTCGTGGCGGGACTGTCGTTCGGCGCCTACGTGCTTCTTCCCAAGAAGCCGGGAGGCCGACGGCCGGGCGTTATCGCCGTACACGGCCACGGCTACGGAAGCCGGCAAATTTGCGGCATGCTCGCCGACGGGACGCCCGATCCCGGCGACACGGACATCTATCGCCACTTCGCGGTCCAATTGGTTCGCAGGGGGATGGCGGTGATCGCTCCGGATATGATCGGCTTCGGCGAACGGATGCTGCAGGCCGATCTGGACGACAATCCGCAGTCGCCCAACTCCTGCTACCGGCTGTCGACGCAGCTGCTTATGATGGGCAAGACGCTCACGGGTCTTCGCGTCACCGAGATGCTCGGCGCGCTGGACTATTTCGCCCGGCGAGAAGAGGTTGATCCGCAACGGATCGGCATCGTCGGCTTCTCGGGCGGAGCGCTCATCTCCTGCCTCGTGTCCGCTCTCGACGAACGCATCGAAGCCGCCGCTCTGATCGGTTTTCCCAATACGTTCAAAGACAGCGTCATGTCTGTCCATCATTGCATTTGCAACTATACGCCGGGTATTCTCGAGATCGCCGAGCTGCCCGAGCTGATCGGCTTGATCGCTCCGCGTCCGCTCTTCCTGGAATCGGGCGATCGCGATCCGATTTTTCCGGCGGAAGGCTTCCGGAAAGCGGTGGAGGAGATTCGCTCCATTTATCGGGCCGAAGGAGCGGAAGAGCGGTTCGACAGCGACCTTTTCCCCGGGGGGCACGAAGTCAGCGGGCGAAAATCGTTCGACTGGCTGAAGCGGACGCTCGGCCGGTAAAAGCATCCGCACCCGCTACGACGACCACCCCGTAATTTCTGACTGGAGCCGCGGAAGCGGCAAGCGCAAGAGCCGTTCGGCAAAGGAATCTCGCCTTTGCCGAACGGCCTCTTTTCTGCAGCAGGAAAAATCGCCCCATCGAAATGCCGGCGTCGGACGAAGCGGCTCCCGTTGCGGAGCGGAGCTTCGCTTGCTATACTGGGCACGAACGCAACATGGACGGACCACTATTCCGAACAGGAGCCAATCCGATGCGAATTCGATCTCGTTTTCCTCTCTTTGTGCTCGTCTTTGTCGCTTACGCGCTGATCATGGCCGCTTACGCGATCTACACGTCGCCCAACAACGTGCCGGACGCTTACAAGGGGACGGCGGTCGATCCCGCCACGTATTACACGGCGGAGCAGTTGCGCGACAGCCAGAAACTGAATGCGGTCCGCAACTGGATCTTCTTCCTGAGCGCGCCATGGGAGTGGCTTATCTATTTGTACCTGCTGACGAGCGGCGCCGCTCGCCGCTGGAAGGAGGCGCTGGAGCGGACGAGGCTTCCGGGAGCCGTTCGCTTTCCGCTGTTCGTCCTGATGGTAAACGCCTTTGCCTTCGTCGTTTATTTGCCGCTCCGGGTATGCAGCTATGCGATGTCCAAATCGTACGGCATCACGACGCAGCCGGCGAGCGGCTGGATCCGAGACAAGCTGGTCGACTTCGGCGTCAGCTATGTGACGGCGCTCGCGGTGTCGGCGGTCGTCTTCTGGATGCTGTCCCGGCACGGCCGGTGGTGGTTCAAGCTGTGGCTCATTTCTATTCCGTTCACCTTGTTCTCGATGTACATTCAACCGGTCGTCATCGATCCGTTGTACAACCATTTCTCCCGGCTGTCGAACCCCGAGCTGGAGAGCAAAATATTAAGCCTCGCCGCCAAAGCGAACATCCATGCGGACCGCGTTTACGAAGTGGACATGTCGAGCAAGACGAATGCGCTAAACGCCTATGTGACGGGAATCGGCCCGTCGCTGCGCATCGTCCTGTGGGACACGACGCTGAACAAGCTGAGCGAGCCGGAGATTTTACTCGTCATGGCGCACGAGATCGGCCATTACGCCATGCACCATCTGGAATGGAGCGCGGTCGGGGAGGTCGGCGCCTCGCTCGTCATGCTGTGGCTCGGCTCGCGGCTGTACGAATGGGTGCTGCGCGCAAGAGGAGAGCGTTGGGGCATCCGTTCCGTCGCGGACGTCGCTGCGCTGCCTTTGCTGCTTCTGCTGCTGTCCGTCCTGTCGTTCGCGTCGCTTCCGATCTCGAACGCAGTGTCCAGGCAGGCTGAGGCGGCGGCGGACCGCTACGGGATGAACCTGCTCGGGAGCGCGGACGCGGCGGTGACGATGTACCAGCGGATGGCCGTCACCAGCCTGAGCGACGTCAACCCGCCGCTGCTCGTCCACTGGTTCCGCGATACGCACCCGAGCGATATGGAGAGAATGATCGATGCCCAGCGGTTCAAACAACAGCATTCGTCCTGACGTAAGCCTTTATTTGATCGCGGGGGTGAAGACCGCTCCGCATTTTATGGAAGAGTTCCGCCAGGAGCTTCACGGGAAGCTCGAGTCTGCGGGCGCTGCGGTACGATCCCGGCTTCTGTTCCCTTACGGAGACTGGACGCGCAAGGCGGTTCCGCAGCTGTGGGAAATTCGCCGCGACATCGGACTGGCTCCGCGGAACGCGGCCAAGTCGATCGGCGGCAACCGCGTGCTGGAAGCGATCCGGTCGGATGAAGAAGAGACCGGAAGCAGGCGCCGGCCGATTCTGGTCGGCCACAGCGGGGGAGGGGTGGCGGCCGTTCATGCGGCCCAACTGCTGCTGGAGCGGGAGGGGGGCCGGCCTTCTCCCGTCGTCATGGTCGGCGCTCCGAGATGCCGGATCGCGCCCGAGCTTAGAAGCTCCGTACTGTACGTGTTCGCGGAAGGAAAAAGCTCGGGCGCCGGCCGCCCCAGACCGTCCGATCCGGTCGTCCGGCTCGGAACGTTCGGCGGGTGGGAAGCCTCGCGCCGCTTCCGGCTGCCGGTGTGGAACGCGGGCAAGCATGCGCCCGCGGAGCGTCGGCCGGTGCCGATTCTCGGCGGGCATGCGGATTATTTCCGCAGCCGCCCGCCCTTTGTCAGCCCGGAAGGCCGGACGAATCTGGAGTTGATCGTGGAGGAGGCTTGGCGTTGGCTGGCTAGGCACGAGAGCCTGGAATAAGCTCGCGGGCGATCCACTCGTAAGAACGGACGCGCTCGTCAAAATCGTGCGCGTACGAGACGATCATCAACTCGTCCGCCCGGTAGGCTTCGGCCCACGATCGGAGCCGCCGGCTAACGTCCGCGGGGCTGCCGACGGCGGCTTTCAGGGCAATCCGATTCGCAATTTCCTCCAGGTTCTCCCCCGCAAGCATCCGCTTTGCCTGCTCTACGGTCGGGATTCCTTCGGCGGTCGTTTTCCCCTGAGAGGCCAGCCAACGCCAGGCATATGTACTCCAATACAGCTCCAGCGCCCGCTCGGTCGTATCCGCGCAGAAGGCGGAGACGGCCAGCATGAAGTACGGCCGCTTGAGCGAACGCCGCGGACGAAAATGCTCGAAGTACGTTTCCATCGCCCGGCGGGTATTCTCATCGTTCATAAAGTGGCCGTAAGCGTAAGCCGAACCCGTCTCTCCGGCGAGCTTCGCGCTTTTCTCGCTCGTGCCGAGCACCCAGGGCTCCGGCGGGGAAGCGGGAATCGGCGCGGCTTTGATCCGGGAATGGGGATGATCCTCCGGGTGGTCGTCGTCCAGAAAACGCAGCAGCTCTTCGTACGCTTCCGGCAGCTTCCAGACCTTCTCCAGGAAGTTGTCGGAGAGCGCCATGGACACTTCCGCGGAGCCGCCGGGAGACCGGGCGACGCCGAGGTCGATCCGGCCCGGGAACAGGGTGGAGAGCAAATTGAACGTTTCGGCGACTTTATAGGGACGGTAGTAGGGCAGCAAAATGGCGCCGGCTCCGAGCCGGATGCTCGACGTCCGGGCGCCGATATACCCGAGCATGATTTCCGGCGCCGAGCAGGCGAGCCCGCCAAGATCGTGGTGTTCGGCCAGCCAATATCGGCTGTAGCCGAGGCGTTCGCCCTCCTGCGCCAGCCGGAGCGCGTTCTCCAGCGCCTCGCGGGGCGTGCCTCCGGCCGTAACGGGCGCTTGATCCAGAATGCTCAACTTCAACGATTCGCACCTCCTGAAGTGTCGTTTTCCACTATCGGTAAGTGTAGCAGTTTTCCGGGACGGGGACGAGCTCGGGACGCAAAGATTCACTAAACATGTTGGTGCTAACGAACCTGAGAGTCGTTATTTCTCAGAAATTGAGCTCGTTTTTGATTTAACGAACTCCAGCGTCGCTATTCGCAGCGAAAATCCTTTAATTCCGGTTAAACGGACGGGATAACGACTGTAGGATTCGTTAGACTGCTTCTTTGCTCAATTTCGACCATATAACAGTTCCTCGATTCGTTAGCCTAGCCGTCACCCCGTCGCATGCACCGCTGAACGAAGAAGACTCCCGATCGCCATCGGAAGTCTTCCTAAGCCTTGCCGCCGTCAGGGCGACCTTAACTTGTCCACGTCGATGAAGTCGCGCTCCTGGCTGTAAGCCGGCACGCCGTGAATGCTGACGTCCAGGCCGATCCGCTCCTCGTCGGAAGTGACGCGGACCGGCCGCCACATGCCGATCAGCTTGAGCGTCAGCCAGGTGAGGGCGAAGCCCCAGACGGCGACGACCGCGAGGCCGAGCGCCTGGACGCCGAGCAGCTCCCAGCCGCCGCCATAGAACAGTCCGCTGTGCGCGGCGGCGCCCGGCTGGGCGAACAGGCCGACGGCCAACGTACCGACGCTGCCGCTGACGCCGTGAACGGCGAACGCGCCTACGGGATCGTCCACCTTCCGCTTCTCCAGCCATTCGGAGACGAGCACCATGACGACGCCGGACACGGCGCCGATCAGAATCGCGGCTCCGTCAGAGACGTAGGCGCAGCCGGCGGTAATGCCGACCAGTCCCGCGAGCGCGCCGTTGATGACCATCGGCGGGTCCGCTTTCCGGTACCGAAGGATCGTGAACAGAATGCAGGCGGCGCACCCGGCGGCGGAGGCGAGCATCGTCGTGACGGCGATATGCCCGATGCCCGGATTCGTGGCGCTCAGCGTGCTGCCCGAGTTGAAGCCGAACCAGCCGAACCAGAGAATGAACGCGCCGACCGAGGCGAGCGGCAGGTTCGAGGGCGGCACGATGTTGACCTTGCCGTCTTCGCCGTACCGTCCGATGCGCGGGCCGAGGAAGAGCGCGGCGGCCAGCGCGGCGAAACCTCCGAGCGCGTGGATGGCGGCCGACCCGGCGAAGTCGATCATGCCGAGCTTCGCGAGCCACCCTTCGGACGACCAAATCCAATGGCCCGATATCGGATAGATAAGGCCCGTCATGACGATCGTATAAACGATATAAGCGCGAAAATGGATGCGTTCCGCCGCAGCGCCCGATACAATGGAGATAACCGCGATGACGAACGCGCATTGGAACAGCCAGAACGTATCGTGCGAGACGTTGCCGGGAAGATGCGTCAGGTCTCCTGTCATATTGAAGCCGGTCAGCCCGATCAGGCCGCCGGCGTCTTTGCCGTGCATGAACGCGAACCCGAAGACGTAATAAATCAAAGCGCCGAACGAAATGTCGACAAATACTTTCATAATGATGCTGACGGCGTTTTTCTGCCGGACGAATCCCGCTTCCAGCAAGGCGAAGCCGCCTTCCATCAGCAGAATCATAGCTGCGGTAAGCACGACCCAGACGGTATCGAGACCGTTGGACAAGTCGGCGAGCTGCATAACGTTCATCTCCATCGATTTTTGTGGAAACCTTACATGACAGCTTGGAAACCGCACTCATTATATAGTGGAGAGTTACCTATGTCAACGGATAATGTTAGTGTATGTTACATATTACATCGGTTCAGCCATTCGTCTCCGTCTCGAGACGGAGGCCGGATTCCATCCTCCGCCGCTGGGGCCGCTTCCCGTCTTCCGCTATAATGAGGACATAACAAGAAAAAAAATAGACGGGCAACGCGCTCCGAACTATTTTAATGGAGGAATCAAACATGCATCAGTCGACCGTGCACCGGATCTTCTGGGGATTGATACTGGTCGGCGTCGGCGCCGCATTCCTGCTCAATCAAACCGGCGTCATCGCCATCGACATCGGCGATTTGATTTCAGTCTTTTGGCCGGTCGTGCTCATTCTGGTCGGCGTTCAAGGGCTGCTTATTCAACGCCACGGCGGCTTCTGGTGGAATCCGGTCGTCATCGGGGTGGGCGTCTATTTCCTGGGCAAAAATCTGGGGTGGTTCCATTGGAGCCTCGGCGATATGATGAAAATCGTCATTCCCGTCGTCCTGATCGGCTACGGCTTATGCCTGATCGTCCGCGGCGGGCGCAGCCGGCCCACGCGGAGGGAGCCGGAAGGCTGGAATTCGGTAACGCCGCCTTCAACCCCGCCGGAGCCGGACCTCGCTCCTCCTCCGCCTCCTCCGATGCCGTACGACAGCCCGTTCACGTTCGGACCGGAGCCTGATCAGCCCGAACGCGCCGCGGATCAGCCCCCGCCTCCTCCGGGCGGCGGCAACGCCCGGCGCGAGCCGGGTCCCGAGCTCCAGGAGCTGCCCTGCGATCCGCGCCCCAAAGATCCGCGCTATTGGAAGCACCGCTATTGGAAGGAGCATCATCAACCGTTTTGGCCGGAGGGCGGTACCGATTCGGCAAGCGACAATTACAGCCGGTTTATCGGCGACTTCGAGATCGGCCGGGATTATTTCGAGCTTCGCCCGATGAGCGTCTCTCACTTTATCGGCGACACGCGGCTCGATCTGACGCGGGCGCAGATTCCGGTCGGCGAGACGAAGATTTACATCTCCTCGTTCATCGGCGACGTCAAAGTGTTCGTGCCCAACGATTATTCCGTCGGCCTCCGGGTCGTCTCCAGCTGTCTCATCGGCGACGTTAAAGTTATGGAGCAGAAGCGCGGCGGCTTTTTCAACCAGATGAACGTAGAGACGCCCAGCTTTGCGGACTCGGCCAAACGGATCGTGCTCATCGTGAGCACGTTCATCGGCGACGTGCGCGTGACGAAAGTAGGCTGAACGTATGCTGCGCTCGATTCGAAACAGCAAATGGGAGCTGGCCCTGTTCGCGGGGGGCTCCACGGCCGTTGTGATAGCCCTTCTCTATATTGGCTGGACCCGATGGGACGGCCAAATCCCGAATCCGAAGTGGTGGATGGGCTGGGGGGTCGCCTTGTTGATCGCCGACATCACCATCGCTTATAGGTTAGGAAGGCGTACCGAGCGGAGAATCGACCAACTTCAGCTTGCGATGAAGCAAGCGGCCTCGAACAACTGGAACGTTCGGCTGCCCGAGATCAAAGGCGACGCCTTCTCGGGCATTTACCGCGATTTCAACCTTATGCTGGAGAAGCTGGAATCGCGGATGAAGCTGCTTCAGCAGCTCGGGGAGCGGCGAGTTCTGGAGGAAGTGCCCGCTCACGAAGCGGCCGTTCTGGAAGAACGCCGGCGGCTTGCCCGGGATTTGCACGATACGGTCAGCCAGCAGCTGTTCGCGCTGCACATGGCTTCGTCCTCTCTGCCGAAGCTGATGGAGCTGGATCCGGAGCAAGGGGCCAAGGTCATGCAGCAGCTTATTGTCATGTCATCGTCCGCCCAGAAGCAAATGCGCGGCCTGATCGCGCAGCTGCGGCCGATGGAGCTGCAGGGAAGAACGCTGCCCGAAGCGCTTGACCGCTGGTTCCCGGACTTCTGCCGCCAGAACGGGCTTCAGGGAACGCTCGACATCCAGTGCGACGTCGCGCTGTCGGAAGCGATGGAGCACCAAATGTTTCTTATCATTCAAGAAGCGATGGCGAACGTCGTCAAGCACGCCGAAGCGAAGACGGTGCGCCTGACGCTCGGAGAAACCGAAAGCCAAATTTCGCTTCAGATCGAGGACGACGGCGCCGGGTTTCGGGCGGAACAAGTGCGCGCGGGCGCCTACGGCTTATCCACGATGCGCGAGCGGGCGGAGAAGCTCGGCGGCGACGCGGAGATCGTGACCAAGCCGGGCGCCGGCACGCGGGTTCGCGTCTGGTTTCCGAAGTTCTAGCCAATAACGGGCGAAGGAGTAAATTTCGATGAATGCTGAACCTCAAATCTGTCGCGTTCTGATCGTGGACGACCATGAGATGGTCCGAACCGGCTTGCGCACTTACTTGATGCTGGATCCCCGGTTCCGGGTCATCGGCGAAGCTTCGAGCGGGGAGGAGGCGCTGAACGCGCTGGCCAGCGGCGGCTTCGACGGACAGATGCCGGATTTGGTGCTGATGGATTTAATGATGCCCGGACTGAACGGCGTCGATGCGACCCGCGCTTTGCTCGAGCGTTATCCCGGCTTGCGGATCGTGATTTTAACGAGTTTTCTCGAGGACGATAAAGTCGTGGAAGCGATCGAGGCCGGCGCGGTCAGCTACGTGCTCAAAACCGTATCCGCGGACGAGCTCATTTATGCGATGCAGGGCGCTATGCGCAGCATGCCGGTCATGAGCGGAGAGGTGTCCCAAGCGCTGACGCGCGGGCTGCGCCGCCGCTCGACGCAAGAGGAGGACGAGGGCCTGACGGAGCGGGAGCGGGAAGTGCTGCTGCTCATCGCCGAAGGGAAGTCCAACAAGGAGATCGGGGACGAACTGCATATCAGCGTGAAAACGGTCAAAACCCACGTCAGCAACCTGCTCATGAAATGCGAAGCGGAGGACCGGACGCAACTGGCCATCTACGCGCACCGCAAAGGCTGGGCGCAATAGCGGGAACGGTTATTCCCCGGCAAATTCGGGTAAGCTATCTATAAAAAAGGGGATGCCCATGTACCCGCTAAACTCCCGTTTGACGAATCAAGAGCAGGAATTCGTTCCGGTGCGCAGCGCCCTGGCCGAACGGGGATTCGCCCTTGGCGGCTCTTGGGACTACGACCACGGCTCGTTCGACTGCGCGCTCGACGAAGCGAATAAAGTGTGGCTGCGGCTGCCGTTTCGGGTGACGAACGGGAATCTGGACAGCGAGACGCCGGAAAACGACGCGAAAATCCGGTTCGACCAACCTTACGTCTTGAAGCATATTTATAACGAAGGCTTGGATGCGGAAGCGCAGCCGAGAACGATGGGCGCTTTGTTCGACCAATTCCAAGACCCGGTCGACGCGGATGCGGAGATCGAGCCGCACTGGATCGACAAAGCGCGCGAGCGTCTCCGGGAAGCGGAAGCGATCTACCCGGCATGATCCGACGCCGCGAGCAGCGCCCTCCGGGCCAACCGGGGGGCGCTCCATTTTCACCGGGAACGCTCTTCGCAACACTTTGTTCATCTTCCGTTCATCTTTTAGATTTGGCTCATTTCGGTTTAATCTAGTTTTAAGGTTGGGGAGCGAATATAGAGTCAAGCAAAACGATAGCAAATTCGCCCGACAAAAGGCGGTTCATACGATGTGAGGAGGAATCGGCGATGGATGAGCAAAACAAAAGATCGGATGATTTGTTCGGATTTCGATACAGCGAAGATCGGGATAGCGTGAAGCGCGAAGAAGGCGCGGCCGAATACGGGACGGAGCGGACCGAAGTCAACGGGGAGACCGTCTATCGTCCTTATGCTTCCAGCGAGGAAGTGACGTCCAAACCTTCCGGCGACGCCGGGGAGACGACGACTTATACTTACGGACCCTTCGGCATGAGTTCGAGCTCGAGCCAAGGGGGAGGCGACAACGGCTCCGGCCGAAGCCTTCCGGCCGCCCGGGAATATCGTCCGTTCACCGTATCCGGCGGCGGACGCAACTGGGAGAACCCGCCCCGCAGGCGCAGTTCGTTCCGCGCGATGTTCGCTTCGTTCATGGTCGGCGTCGTGGCGGTTGGCGGTCTGATGTTCGCGGCCGACCGCGGCAACTGGTTCACCGGAACGCAGCTTGCGAGCGGCAGCTCCGTCACGCAATCCGAATCGGCCAAACCGGTGAACAATACGGTCAGCAACGCGGTCGACACCGTTCGTCCGAACAACATCTCGAAAATTTTCGAGCAGGCGAGTCCGGCGGTTGTCAAGGTCGAGACGTACACCCAAGCGCAAAACCGTTCCAACAGCCTGTTTGACGATCCGTTCTTCCGGCAGTTCTTCGGCGACGAATACGGCAATGGAGGCGGCAACGGCGGCAATGGCAATGACGGCAGCGGAAGTCTGCAAGAATCGGGCATCGGTTCCGGCTTCATTTTCGATTCGACCGGCTATGTTCTGACCAACGAGCACGTTGTTCATGGCGCATCTCAAATTAAAGTTACCGTTGATGGCTACAAAGAACCGTTTACCGCCAAGTTGCTCGGATCGAGCTACGATCTGGACCTGGCCGTATTGAAAATTGAAGGCAAGAACCTCCCGACGCTGAAGCTGGGCGATTCGAACGCTTCGAACATGGGCGACTGGGTGGTCGCCATCGGCAATCCGATGGGATTTGACCATACGGTGACGGTAGGCGTTCTCAGTGCGAACAATCGCAAAATCAGCATTCAGGACACGGACGGCACCCGGAACTACGAGCATTTGCTGCAGACGGACGCTTCGATTAACCCCGGCAACTCCGGCGGTCCGCTGCTCAACCTGGACGGCGAAGTCATCGGCATCAACACCGCCGTCAGCTCGGATGCGCAAGGCATCGGCTTCGCGATTCCGACGAGCACGATCAGCGAAGTGCTGGAGCAACTGAAGACGAACACGAAAATTCCGGCGAAACCGTCTCCGTTCATCGGGGCTACGCTGTCGGATCTCAACTCTGCCATTGCAAAAAGGCTGGGCTTGAGCAGCACGGACGGCGCTTTGGTCAATAGCGTTCTTTACAACTCGCCGGCATACAATGGCGACCTGCGTCAGTACGACGTCATCACCGGCATCGACGGCAAGTCCTACAAGACATCGAGCGAATTGGTCGAAGCCATTCAAGCGAAGAGCGTCGGCGACAAAATCACGCTGAACGTCGTTCGCGCCGGCAAGAAAATCGACATTACCGTTACAATCGGCGACAAGAACGAATTCGAGGAGCAGCAACAGCAACAGCAATAAACGGCCTTGCCGGAAGCATAGCAGCAAGGGGCAGTCTTTCAGGGCTGTCCCTTTTCTAATAAAATAAAGTTGATTTACAAAAAATGAATTCCGTTGACACAAAGGGGAATCCGATGAGACCGCATATTGTAGTAATCGACGACGACGAGAAAATCACTTCCTTGCTGAGGAGAAGCCTGGCGTTCGAAGGTTATGAAGTGACGACCGCGCCGAACGGTCAGGAGGGACTCCGAATTTTGCAAGGCAGGCATGCCGATCTGGTCGTGCTGGACGTCATGATGCCGCAGCTCGACGGCTGGGAAGTGTGCCGGCGCCTGCGGACGGCGGGCATTCATTCGCCCGTTCTGATGCTGACGGCCAAGGACGACGTGCAGGACCGCGTCAAAGGGCTCGATATGGGGGCCGACGACTACCTCGTCAAGCCGTTCGCGCTGGAGGAGCTGATGGCCCGGGTTCGCGCGCTGCTGCGCCGCCGTCCGGAGCAGACGGAAGAAAGCAACCAGCTGCGCTTCGAGGACTTGCTGCTGGACGTCGACGCCAGGGAAGCGATCCGGGGCGACAGGCGGATCGAGCTGACGGCCAAGGAGTTCGATCTTCTTCATCTGTTCATGCAAAATCCGAAGCGGGTGCTGTCCCGCGACCAAATCATGGAGCGTATCTGGGGCTACGACTACAGCGGGGAATCGAATGTGCTGGAAGTTTACGTGGCCATGCTCCGTCAGAAGCTGGAGGAGCACGGCGGCCGCCGGCTCATTCAAACCGTCAGGGGCGCCGGTTACGTGTTGAAGGGAGAAAGCTGATACTTCATGTCCATCAGGCTTCGGCTCACCTTGTGGTATTCAGGCTTGCTCGCCGTTACGTTGGTGACGTTTGGATTTTTGGTTTATTACGTCGTTTATCATAACACGATGCAGGACCTGCAAAAACGTTTGAAGGACGAAGCGAGAACGATTCAACCGATTCCAATCCGAACTCCAACGGGCACCGATTTAAGCTTCCAAGTTCCCAGAGGATTTGATTTTAACGGGGTTTTCGTTCAAATGGTCACCTATTTGGATGATGAGAACGGTCATGTCAGTATGAAATCGTTCGAATACGAGAAAGATTTCGATCATCCTCGACTTAAAGATGCTCAGGTGGGGTTTGTCAAAGTAAGTTTAGACGGGCAGCCCTTTTACATTTTTGAGAACCCTGTCAGAATACAAGGCAGCGATCGTATAATCGGCCTTCTTCAAGTTGCAGCTTACATCGGCAAGGAAGAGAACATGTTATCTCAACTTCGCACGATTCTGCTACTAACTGGACTAGCCGGATTGCTGGTTGCTTTCCTGCTAGGCATGTTCCTGTCCCGCAAGGCGCTGCGGCCGATCGGTCAAGTGGCGGAGGCGGTGGAGCAAATTCAGAGCGGCTCGGACCTGAGCGTCCGCTTGCCGGTGGAGAGCCGCGACGAGATCGGGCGGCTCACCCATACGCTCAACCATATGCTCGAGCGAATCGAAGCCGCCTACAAAGGGCTGGAGGAAACCTACGCCGCCCAGCGCCGCTTCGTCTCCGACGCTTCGCACGAGCTGCGGACGCCGCTTACGACCATTCGGGGCAACGTGGACTTCCTGGAGAAAATTTGGAGCGATCCGCCCCGCGCGCTGTCGGCCGACCGCGAGAGCGCGGAGACGTCGACCGCGGAGCCCGTCGGACAGCGGCTCACAGTTCAGGAGCGCGAGATGATGTCCAAGGAAGCGATTCACGACATCGCCGACGAAGCCCGCCGGATGAGCCGGCTGGTCAACGATATGCTGTCGCTCGCGAGGGCGGACGCGGGATACGTCATGGAGAAGGAGCGGGTCGCGCTCAAGCCGCTCGCCGAGGAAGCGGCCCGCCGGGCGGCGTTCCTTCCCCGCAAGGCGCAATGGAAGATCGGCTCGCTGGACGCGCTGGACGGCGTCTGGGTAATGGGCAACCGCGATTATTTGCTGCAGCTGCTGTTCATTTTCATCGAGAACGGGTTTAAATATACGCCTGCCGGCGAAGTCCGGCTCGAAGCGTTCCGCAAGGACGACAAGGTCGGTCTCGCGGTGTCGGATACGGGCATCGGCATCAGCAAGGAAGACGTGCCGCACATTTTCGACCGGTTCTACCGCGTCGACGTATCGAGGGGACAAACGCCGGGCACCGGGCTCGGCCTGTCGATCGCGAAATGGATTGCCGACATGCACAACGCGACCCTGGAAGTCCGAACGAAGCTCGGGGAAGGCACGATGTTTATCGTCTGGCTGCCCATCGACTTTTCCCAGCCTCCCGAATACGATATAATAGAAGCTACGGTACGCCCGGAGCTTCCGAACAGGGAGACGCAACTCAACCAACAAGGGCGGGAAAGCAGGCGCTAGACAATGGAAGTCGTGAAAATCTCCCCAAGGGGATATTGCTATGGCGTGGTGGATGCCATGGTTCTGGCGCTTCAAACGGCGAGGAACTTGGATCTGCCGCGCCCCATTTATATTTTGGGCATGATCGTGCATAACAGCCACGTCACCGAATCGTTCAAGGATGAGGGCATCATTACGCTCGACGGGCCGAACCGTCTCGAGATTCTCGACAAGATCGAGAGCGGCACGGTCATCTTCACCGCGCACGGCGTCTCGCCGGAAGTGCGCAAGCGCGCGAAGGAGAAGGGGCTGACGGTCGTCGACGCCACCTGTCCCGACGTGACGAAGACGCACGATTTGATCCGCGAGAAGGTGTCCGAGGGATACGAGGTCGTCTACATCGGGAAGAAGGGGCATCCCGAGCCGGAAGGGGCGATCGGCATCGCGCCGGAGCATGTCCATCTGGTCGAGACGGAACAAGACATTGCGACCTTGCAGCTGTCGACCGAGCGAATCATTATTACCAATCAGACGACGATGTCGCAATGGGACATCCGGCACCTGATGGCCAAGCTGCTCGAGCTTTATCCGACCGCCGAGATTCACAACGAGATTTGTCTGGCTACCCAGGTCCGGCAAGAGGCGGTCGCGAACCAGGCCGGCCAGGCGCAGCTCTGCATTGTGGTCGGCGATCCGCGAAGCAACAACTCGAACCGCCTTGCCCAGGTCTCTTCCGAGATCGCGGGCGTCCCGGCTTACCGGGTTTCGGACGTAACGGAGATTAAGAGGGAGTGGCTGGCCGGCATCGATCGGGTCGCGGTGACGTCCGGCGCTTCGACGCCGACTCCAATAACCAAGGAAGTCATCCAATATTTGGAACAGTACGATCACAACAATCCCGACACCTGGGAAATCCGCAGAACCGTCAACATGAAAAAACTGCTCCCTGCCGTAAGGGAGAAATCGGTTTAAGATGTGGAGGGGCTCGGCGCCGTAGATAGCGAGAAAGGAGCGCCCATGAATCGTTTACGCAAGTTGCCCCGTTGGCTTAAGTATCAGTACGTCAAGCTTCTCCGCGCCAAAGGAGGAGCGACCGTCGTCGCTATGGGGTTTGCCATCGGCTTGTTCGTCGAGATGTTCAACCTGCCGACTTACGGCACCTCGTTCCTGCTCATTTTTCCGCTCAATTACCTGTTGCGCGGGAGCTTCGCGGCGGCGCTCGTAGGGTTTCTTTTCGGCAAAATGATTTATATTCCCATGTCTTTCCTGAATGCGAAGATGGCGGGGGCCGTGCTGCCCAAACATTTCGCCGTCCAGATCTCGTTTCTGCCGGACCTGATCAATCATGCCCTGCTGCTCAATTTGAAGCTGATCGTGGGCGGGATTATTAACGGCGCGATTCTGGGATTGCTCTTCTTCTTCCCGATTCGGTACAGCGTCAACGCCTTCAAGCGCAAACGGCGGGAACGGCGGAAGCTGAGCCGCGCCAAGACGGTGGAGACGAATGCGGCGCTCGAATAGGAAGAACCGGGAGTCAGACGGCAAAGAGACGAAATAGGACGGAAAGGCGAATCGGCAGCGTTGACAACCTGCCGTTTTTCCGTTATAGTTACTTTAGTGAGTAAAAGCTTAAAAGCGTATAAGCGTCAAAGCGGATAAGCGCTAAAACGTGCAGGAGCGTGAAATCATGATCGTTATTACTTCTCCCCATATTTCCGAAGAGCGGATCGCCGACATCGTCCGCCATATCGAGCAGAGCGGCGTGCAAGCGCACGTATCCCGCGGGACCGACCGCACGGTGATCGGCATTATCGGCAAGGCCGATCCCCATCTCGCAGAGCATCTCCGCTCGATGTCGGGCGTCGAGAACGTCATCAAGATTTCGAAATCTTACAAGCTGGCCAGCCGCGACTTCCATCCCGACGATACGATCATCGAAGTGAAGGGCGTGAAGATCGGCGGCGACCAATTGGTCGTCATGGGCGGACCTTGCGCCGTCGAGACGCCGGAGCAGATCGACGAGATCGCCCGCCTGGTCAAGGCCGCCGGCGGCCAGGTGCTTCGCGGAGGCGCGTTCAAGCCGCGAACCGGCCCGTACAGCTTCCAGGGCATCGGCGTCGAAGGCTTGAAGTGGATGAAGGAAGCCGGGGACAAATACGGCCTCGTGACGATCACGGAAGTCATGACCCCCGAGTACGTGGACATCTGCGCCGAATACGCGGACATTATGCAGGTCGGCACGCGCAACATGCAGAACTTCGATCTGCTTCGCAAGCTCGGCACGATCAAGAACCCGGTTCTGCTGAAGCGCGGCTTCAGCGCCACTTATGACGAGTGGCTGAACGCGGCGGAATACATTCTCGCCGGAGGCAACCCGAACGTCATGCTGTGCGAACGCGGCATCCGCACGTTCGAGACGTACACGCGCAACACGTTCGACCTGGCCGCGATTCCGGTCGTACAGCAGCTGTCCCACCTTCCGGTCATCGCCGACCCGAGCCATGCGACCGGCCGCCGCGAGCTGGTCGAGACGATGACGAAGGCGTCCGTCGCCGCCGGAGCCAACGGCCTCATTATCGAGATGCACACCGATCCCGACAACTCCGCCACAGGCGACGGCGTCCAGTCGCTGTTCCCGGATCAGTTCGCGAATTTGCTCAAGGAGCTCGAGCAGCTCGCGCCGCTGATGGGCAAGCGATTCGATACGCCGAAGGAGCCGGCGGAAGCGTTCAACACCTGGAAGAAGTAAACCGGCACCAGCCGTCCGACCGGTCTTGCGAGACCGCGAGGGCGGTTGTTTTTTTGCTCCTCTCCGGCGCCTTCATGCAAAATATTGGGGCTGCATATTCTTTACAATTGACGAGCCGACCGTCCCTTATTCTCGACAGATGGAAGAACGCATACTATGGATGGTGGAGGTGGCCGTATGAGATTGATGCTTGGGGTGCTGGATCAGTCGCCGATCGGTCCGGGGGAAAATGCGGTAGTCGCCCTGCGGCATACGCTGGAGCTGGTCCGGGCGGCCGAGCGTCTCGGGTATTCACGGTTTTGGGTGTCCGAGCATCACGATTCGGCCGGATTGGCCGGGTCTTCGCCGGAAGTGCTCGTCTCCGCCATAGGCGCCCATACGTCGCGCATCCGGATCGGCTCGGGCGGCGTGCTGCTGCCGCACTACAGCCCCTACAAGGTGGCGGAAAACTTTCGCGTGCTCGAAGCGCTGTATCCGGGCCGCTGCGACCTCGGCATCGGGCGCGCGCCGGGCGGCATGCCGCTGGCCTCGCTCGCGCTGCGCAACGGGGGGGCCAAACCGGCCGACGAACGTTTTCCCCAGATGCTCGGGGAGCTCGGGACGTTCCTGGGGCTCGCCCCGCCGTTCGGGCCGGAGCATCCGCTGTCGGACTTGACCGCGACCCCGCGGGTCGATACCGCACCCGAAATCTGGCTGCTCGGCTCCAGCGGGTACAGCGCGGTCGTCGCGGCGCAGATGGGGGCGGGCTTCTCGTTCGCCCACTTTATTAACGGCTACGGCGGCCAGGGAGCCGTTCGCGACTATCTTCGCCATTTCCGTCCGGGACCGCTCGGCTCGAAGCCGAAGGTGAACGCTTGCGTATTCGTCGTCTGCGCCGATACGGACGCGCTTGCGGAGCGGGAAGCCGCGGCGATGGACCTTAGGCTGCTCTACCACGAGAAAGGGGAGTACAACCGTCCGTTTCCGACGCCCGAAGAGGCGGCGGCCTATCCGTATGCCGAATGGGAGCGCATGCGCATCGCCGACAACCGGAAGCGAATGATCGTCGGCGGGCCGGACCGGGTGCGGAGGGCGCTGATTGCGTTCGCGGAAAGCTACCGGACGGACGAGGTGCTTGCCACCTGCATCTTGTCGGATTTCAAGCTGCGATTGAGGAGCTACGAGCTGTTGGCCGAGATGTTTCACCGTTCGGACGATTGAATTTTCCTCTTAATGGAAGGAAAGCTGCGGAAAGGATCGCAAAATGACGCGCCGCTTGTTCGCCCGGGTCAACCGCATTCGGGCGGATGAGCTTATTTGTTTTTTAACGCTATTTTTTTGTAGAAACCTACTGAAAATTAGAGTCCGTTAGGCATGATCCCGCCGCCTTGGAAAGCGCTTTAACGCTTGGGGCGGCAATGAATTGTGAACCTTTTATGAAAGTGTGAGGATAGCTAACACTTCCACAAAAAATACCTTACATAACTATTGACGCTCCCTATAGCGGGAATTATAATAGCCTCAGTGAGTTCGTTAAAGTTGAACGATTTGTAAGCTTTACAGACTTAATGTTCGGAAATGGGGAGGAAATTCGAAAATGTCCGTCCAAAAAGTATTGGAATTGATCAAGGAAAAAAACATCGAATTCGTTGATTTTCGCTTCGTAGATTTGGCTGGCCGCGCCCACCATATCACGCTTCCGGCAAGCGAAGTGGATGCCGACACGTTCGTAAACGGCGTCGCTTTCGACGGTTCCTCTATCGCAGGCTTCCGCGGCATCGAAGAATCCGACATGGTCATGATGCCGGATCCGGAGACCGCTTATGTTGATCCTTTCACGGCTCACGCCACTTTGATCGTTATCAGCAACATCCATACGCCGGACGGCGACCGTTACGATCGCGACCCGCGTTCGATCGCGAATAAAGCCGAAGAATATCTGCAGAAGACGGGCATCGGCACCGCAGCGTTCTTCGCCCCCGAATCCGAGTTCTTCATTTTCGACGACGTTCGTTACGAGTCGACCATGAATTCCTCTTCCTTCTTCGTCGATTCCGAAGAAGCCGCATGGAACACGAACCGCAAGGAAGAAGGCGGCAACCTGGGCTTCAAAGTCGGCGTCAAGGGCGGATACGTTCCGGTCGCTCCTGTCGACTCCCAACAAGACATCCGCAGCGAAATGGTTCGCCTGCTGCAAGAATCCGGCCTTCGCGTCGAACGTCATCACCACGAAGTCGCAACGGCTGGCCAAGCGGAGATCAACTTCCGTTTCGACACGCTGACCAAAACCGCTGACAACCTGATGAAATATAAATATATCGTTCACAACGTAGCACGCCAATACGGCAAAGTCGCCACGTTCATGCCGAAGCCGCTCTTCGGCGACAACGGCAGCGGCATGCACGTTCACCAATCGATCTTCAACGAAGGCGAGCCGCTCTTCTACGAGAAAGGCGCCTACGCGAACCTGAGCCAGCTGGCGCTGAACTACATCGGCGGTATTCTGTACCACGCTCCGGCGCTGATCGCGATCACGAACCCGTCCACGAACTCGTTCAAACGTCTCGTTCCGGGTTACGAAGCTCCGGTCAACCTGGTTTACTCCAAGGGCAACCGCTCCGCGGCCATTCGTATTCCGGTCGCAGCCGTTACGCCGAAGGGCTGCCGCATCGAGTTCCGTACGCCGGACTCCACGGCCAACCCGTATCTGGCGTTCGCAGCGATGCTGATGGCCGGTCTGGACGGCATCAAGCGCAAGATCGACCCGACCGCTCTCGGCTACGGCCCGTACGACAAAAACATCTACGAGCTGTCCGACGAAGAGAAGAAAGAAATCCGCAGCGTTCCGGCAACGCTCGACGAAGCGCTTGACGCTCTGGAAGCGGACCACGAATTCCTCACCGAAGGCGGCGTCTTCACGAAGGAATTCATCGACAACTACGTTGCGTTCAAACGCGCCGAAGCGAAAGCCGTCTCCATCCGCGTGCATCCGTACGAATACAGCCTGTACTTCGACTGCTAATCGCTTCTCAAGCAGAAAGCTCCCTTCGGGGAGCTTTTTATTTGGGCTTCGGGGTGAAGTTTGGAACGGGGAGTTCGCCGCTGTCAGGGCTTGCGATTTTTACGTGGAAAAGGCTGTTTGCTGTCACAATAGGTGATGGCGACGAACCGAGGACACGTTAATGGGCCCCCGGAAGCCCGCTGGAGGAACTTAACGAATCTGAGAACTCTTATAGGGTCGAAAAAGGGCTGCATTCGAGACGGTCTTGTCACTCGCCGGCGCCGTGGAACGGGAACTCGTGCAAGCGCTCGTAGCTGGGCCGGCGGCCGAGATGCGTGCGGAACAGCGTAATGCTGCCCGCGGTCCAGGCGAACGCGCCGGCCTCATCCGGCTCGAGCGCCCGCACGGCGCTCCGCCAGGCCCTGGCCGCGGCGTCCGGGCCGCCGCCGGGGCCGCCTTTGCGCGCAAGCGTAATGTGCGCGCGGTAAGGCCTCGCCTCCGGCACGAAGCCGGCGGAGGCGGTCAGGCGCTCGCCCAGCGCGGCTTGCAGCGCGGCGAGCGCCCCCGCGGCGGCGCCGGGTTCCCGGACGCCGCACCAGAGCACGCGCGGCGCTCCGGCCGGGCCGAACGTGCCCGGCTCCCCCAGCGCCAGCGCGAGGGGCGCCCGGCCGGCTGCGGCAGCTTCCGCGGCGGCCGCGATCGCGTCGACGCGCTCCGCGGGCGTCTCGCCCAGAAAGTGCAGCGTAATATGATAGTCGGCCGGATGCGTCCACAACCGGTAAGGCAGCTCGTTCGCCATGCGCTCCGCCAGCGCCGACAAGCGCTCGGTCGCTTCTTTCGACAGGGCGATCCCCAAGAAAAGACGAAGGTTCTCCAAAATATCCACCATTTTCGTTCGGAAATTCTTATTATCGACAACTTTTCAGGCGTATTTCCGGTTGCTTGTCCCTGCGGCGCTTTGTTATGATAAGCCTATCATGAATTTGCACAAGGTGGGAATGGAATGAGCAATCGGGCTTACAATTTCAACGCGGGGCCTGCCGCGCTGCCGCTTGAAGTGCTGCAAAAGGCGCAGGAGCAATTTATCGATTACGAAGGCTCCGGCATGTCCCTCATGGAAATGTCGCATCGCGGCGCCATCTACGAAGGCGTGCATAAGCAAGCGGAGCAGCTGCTTCGCGAGCTTCTCGGCATTCCGGACAATTACAAAGTGCTGTTCGTCCAAGGGGGAGCGAGCACGCAGTTCGCCATGGTGCCGATGAATTTGCTGCAGCCGGGCAAAGTCGCTTCCTACGTCTCCACGGGCAGCTGGGCGACGAAGGCGATTCAGGAAGCGAAGCTGTTCGGCGAGACGGCGATCGCCGCGTCCTCCGAAGCCGACAAGTTCATGCGCATTCCGTCGGCGGACGAGCTGAACATCGCCCCCGATTCCGCCTACCTTCATCTGACCTCGAACGAAACGATCGAAGGCACGCAATGGGCGCAATATCCGGATACGGGCTCGGTGCCGCTCGTGGCCGACATGTCGAGCGACATTTTGTGCCGCCCGCTCAACATCTCCCAATTCGGGCTGATTTATGCCGGCGCTCAGAAGAACCTCGGACCTTCCGGCGTCACGATCGTCATTATCCGCGAGGATCTGATCGGAACGCCGTCCATGCCCGTGCCGACGATGCTCCGCTACAGCACGCACGCGAAGAACGATTCCCTCTACAACACGCCGCCGACGTTCGCGATTTATATGACGAACCTCGTGCTGCAATGGGTCAAAGCCCAGGGGGGAGCGGCCGCGGTCGAGAAGATCAACAAGGAGAAGGCGAAGCTGCTGTACGACGCCATCGACGGAAGCGGCGGCTTCTACCGGGGCTGCGCGGAGAAAGGCAGCCGTTCCATCATGAACGTGACGTTCCGCCTGGGCTCCGAAGAGCTGGAGAAGCTGTTCGTGAAGGAATCGGAAGCGCAAGGCTTTGTCGGTTTGAAGGGACACCGCAGCGTCGGCGGCTTGCGCGCGTCGATCTACAACGCCGTACCGCTGGACAGCGTCAAGGCTCTGGTCGATTTTATGGGCGACTTCCAACGCCGCAACGGTTAAGGACCGTTTGCGCGTCGCCCGCGGCACATAACGAGCTCTGCCAGACAAAATCGCGGCCGCAGCCGCGGTTTTTGTTTGACGCACAATGGGTAATATTTGGTGATAGCGCAAGGAGGCGCCAATTCGCATGGCATTTCACATCGTGCTCGTCGAGCCGGAGATTCCGGCCAATACGGGCAATATCGCCCGAACCTGCGCCGCCACGGGGACGCATCTGCATCTGGTGCGGCCGCTTGGCTTCTCCACGGACGACAAGGTGCTGAAGCGCGCGGGCCTGGATTACTGGTACGCCGTCCAGATCGATTATTACGACTCGTTCCAGGAAGTCCGGGACAAATATCCGGAAGGGCGGTTTTTCTTCGCGAGCACCCGCGTCAGCAAGCGTTACAGCGACTTTCGGTTCCGGGACGGCGACTTCTTCGTATTCGGCAAGGAGACGAAGGGCCTGCCCCAGGAACTGCTGGACGCCAACCCCGAAACGGGCATGCGGATTCCGATGACCGACAAGGTGCGCTCGCTCAACCTGGCCAATTCGGCGGCGATCGTCGTGTTTGAGGCGCTGCGCCAGAACGGTTTTCCGGGGCTCCAGGGCTAACGCCGGAAACTGCAGCTATTTCGGCCAAATTTCGATTTCTTGTACATTTTTAAGCAAAATCCGTCGGGGGAAAGGAAATGAGCGGCGGTTAGCGAAATGTAGAGAGGCTAAGGTTTCAGTTTTACACTAGCTTAGATTAACGGGAGAATGAATGGGAGGAACTGCGTTGAAACCTGCTGGTGTTGTTCGCAAAGTGGATCAACTCGGCCGAATCGTGTTGCCGAAATCATTGCGCAAGAGGTATCAAATGAATGAAGGAGACCCTGTCGAAATTTTGGTGCAGGGCGATCATATCATTTTAGAGCGTTATCGTCCCCGCTGCGTATTTTGCTCTTCGATGGACAGCGTGGGCGAATTCAAAGAACGCTATGTTTGCGCTTCTTGCATGTCCGAAATGAAGGAAATGTTGTAACCGACAATCTGCCGCCCGCGCATCGGCACGGCCGTTGCGAGGGGGCTTGCGAATCATAAAGCGAATGCAAAAAGCACCGGACTCCGCCGACGGCGGGCGCTCCGGTGCTTTGCTTGTTTCCGTTCGTTCGAAGATTACAATCCTTGAGTTTTGTCCTCATTGTACGCAGCCGTCAAAATGGCCGTCAGCAGCATGGCGAAGACAAGAACGACAATCCAGAACTTATCGCTCATTCCAAGAAACATCTTCCACACCTCCACTTAACTTCCTTTATTATAACCAACGTCCGCCAAAAAGAAAACGCAAAATGTTGCGATCTTCGCGCATAGAATGGTAGCGGAACTACAGTTGTTGACGCCGAATCGAAGAGGAGGGCGTACCGATGGGCGAAATCATCAACTGGATGGGCGGCTGGCCGAAGGAGGGACTGCTCGCCGCTGCGGAATGGGAAGGGAGAGTGGCCCGGTGGTCCGCTCGGCCGGAGTCAGCCGGAAGATCGGGCGACCCGCAAGGAATGAAGCTTCTTCGCGAACGTCTCGCCGCGGAAGGATGGCTGCGCTTGCCGGAAGCGGATGCAGCCGACGTCATCGTCGTTCCCGGGGCGGACGCCGCCTTGGAACGGATCGCCAGACATTGGCTGCAGCCCGGGGACGCCGTCCTGGTGGAGCGCCCGACGAGCCGCTCCGCGCTCCAGGCGTTCCGCAAGGCCGGCGTCGTGCCCCATCCGGTCGCGTCGGATCTCTTCGGCATGCTTCCGGAAGCGCTCGGCCGCTCGCTCGCCGAGTTACAGCCGCGGCTCGTCTATGCCGCGCCGGAATGCACGGATCCCGAGGGCCGGGCGTGGAGCGTTGAGCGCCGCCAAGCGTTATTGCGATTATGCGGGGAAGCCGGGGTGCCGGTGCTCATCGACGACAGGCAGGCATGTTTGCGCTATGCCCCGAACGCGCCCGGCGCCGCCGATTCCGGTCGGTACGGCACGGTCTGGACGATCGGCGAGTTCCCTCCCGGAACGATCGGCGGGCTTCGCTTCGGCTGGTTATGCCTGTCGGGTCAACCGTCTGAAGGACGGGAGCTGCTGACCGGCGAACGGGGCGGAGAAGCGCCGCTTCCGGTCGCCGAGCAGTTTGCCTTGCTGTCGCTGATGGAGGAAGGCGAGCTTGAACCGCTGCTCGAGACGATGCGATTCATCTGCGGCGCGAAAAACGGGCTGCTGATGGAGCA
This sequence comes from Cohnella thermotolerans DSM 17683, assembly GCF_000429825.1. Taxonomy (GTDB): domain Bacteria; phylum Bacillota; class Bacilli; order Paenibacillales; family Paenibacillaceae; genus Cohnella; species Cohnella thermotolerans. The sequence continues at coordinate 18,544 of NZ_AUCP01000056.1, read as the reverse complement.
GCTCAAGCGGCAAGGGCTGCCCGGCACGTCATGGGTCACGCCGCAGGGCGGCATGCACCTGTGGCTGTCGCTCCCCGAAGGGCTTGACGGGGATGCGCTGCTGCGGGGCTCCTGGCTGAACGGCCTGCTGTTCCAGCCGGGAGGCGCCTTCTACGCGTCCGATACGGAGCGGTGCAAGCTGCGGCTTACCGTCGTCCATTCGGAAGACAAACAGATTCGCGCCGGCGTGCAGCGGCTGGCCGACACGATGGGTGATTTTCTCGGCCGATGGGGGTAAGGGGATTCGGTCTCCAAGTTCAATAGACGGGGCCGACGGCATACAAAGATCCGTCGCGCTCTTCCGCGTCTCTTCTCGCCAATCGTTCGTCCCGCACGTTCAGGCAGACGCCGTCCGTCTCGTCGAACGTCCAGAAATGCAGCGGACAATAGAACATGCCGTCCGTCCGGAGCACTTCGCCGCCGGCATGCGGACATAGCGCCATCAGCAGCCTGTAGCCTCCATCCTCTCTCCGGACAAGCCAATACGGCGTCCCGTCCACTTCAACGAACGCCGGCAGGGAGCCGAACGCGTCGACCGGCCCGATAAACGTCTCATTGCTCATAAACGGCCCTTCTTTGCTATGAAATTAGATCACGGAGCGACGAGCTCCACCTTGATGCGGTCGGGATCTTCGAAGAAGAGCGCATACGTTCCGTCTCCCCCGGCATGTGGGTGCCGGTCTTCGTATAAGATCCGAACATTCCGTTCCCGCAGCTTGACGGTCATCTCGTCGACCTGCCGCCGGGAAGACGCATGAAACGCCAGGTGGTTCAACCCGACGCGCTTGCGATGATAAGGAACGTCCATGTACGCTTTCTTCGCCTGCACAAGCACGAGGTAAGCGTGTCCGAGCTTCCAGCTTGCGCCTTCGTTCCATTGCTGATGGAGCCGGTAACCGAGTTCGCCCAGAAACCACCCCCAGAAAGCCGCGGAACGCTGCAGATCGGAAACGTAGATTTCGATATGATGGATCAAGCCGGCCGTGCCGCTCATGGCGTCCCTCCGTTCCGGATCTTGCCGGTTGCGTCCGAGCCGGCGGCGTTTGCGATGACGGCGTTCTCCCAGCCGGCCGCCCATTCGAGCCTGGCGGCCCAGGCCGCCGCCACTTCGGCGAATTCCCGAAGTCCGGCGCGGCCTTCGGGGGTAAGCTCGTAAACGCCGCGCTCCACTCTGCGGAACCAGGCGTAGTGATTGTCCCGCAGCAGCGCTCCCGCATTCGGGCAGTCCGTGAGCGACTGCACCTGCCGGGGCGCGAGCGGCCCGCGGCACGCCAGCGCGAGGGCGCACCGGATCGCGCGCTCGCGATACGCCGTCACCAGCTTGCGGCCCGTGCTGCCGCCGACGTTGTAATCGCCGCTGCGCCCGGCGAACTCCCGCAGCAGCGGCTTCGCGCCCGCCCGCTTGCGCCCGCCCGCCGCCGCGGCATAGCCGGCGGCGAAAGCCTCTTCCGCGGCCAGCATGCCTTCGGCCGGGCCGCGCGCGCTCGGCGCATACGCCCGGCCGCTCGGGCCGGGCTCGCGCCAAACCTCGATGACCGGCTCCTTCGTCTTGTAGAAGGTGACGGTCATCAAGCCGAGCCCGAGCCTTCCGCACAGGGCGGCAAGCTCGGGGAAGCGCTGGTTGTGCGCGCCCTTCTTCGTCCGGTTCCGCTCGACCGCGAGCCACACCGACGCCCCGGTCCGCTGGCGGTCGACGCCCTGCAGCAGCAGCGGAAGCGTGAACGTCTTCTTCATCTCTACGACGACCGGCTCCCCTTCGTCCGGGCGGAGGGCGACCAGGTCGCAGCCGCGCACCTCCGCTCTCACTTCGTACCCGCGGCTGACGAAATAAGCTTTGATCGGCGGGTACAAATCGGTTTCCAGCTTGACGGCCACGTTATCTTTCCTCCTGCTCTCCGATGAACGATCGCTCATCAAATTATAGCACGTAACGGTTTTTTCGTAAGCGGGACGCGGCTTTTCCCGGTGCGGAGCATCGCTTCGGGACAACCTGCGGCGTTTTCATCTCTTTTCGGAGCAATTTCGTCCTTCTTACCGCATAGTTATGTAATACGTTTCGCAACGGGAAGGACTAGGTGAGGAGGTAGCGGCATGGATATATTCAGACGTCTCGCCGAGTATCGGGCCGAGAGCGAGAAGTTGACATGGTCCGGAACTTTTCGGGAATACATCGATTTGCTGCGCCGCGATCCGGCTCCGGCAATGACCGCGCATGCCCGGGTATATGACATGATCGTCTCGCACGGCGTGGAGGAGGTCGGTGGGCACAAGAGATACAAGTTTTTCGAGAAGGAAATATTCGGTCTCGACCGTACGATGGAGAGGCTGGTAGAAGAGTATTTCCATTCCGCGGCGCGCCGGCTCGACGTCCGCAAGCGGATTTTGCTCCTGATGGGTCCGGTCAGCGGCGGCAAGTCGACGATCGTTACCATGCTCAAAAAGGGACTGGAGCAGTTCTCCCGGGAGGATCGCGGCGCCGTGTACGCCATTCAAGGCTGTCCGATGCACGAAGAGCCGCTTCATCTCATTCCGAGCGAGCTGCGCTCGGAAGTCGAGCGCGAGCTCGGCGTCCGCATCGAAGGGAATTTGTGCCCGTCCTGCCAGATGAGGCTGCGAACCGAGTTCGACGGCGACATCGAGCGGGTTCCGGTCGAACGGGTGCTCATCTCGGAGGAGAACCGGACCGGCATCGGAACGTTCAGCCCTTCGGATCCGAAGTCGCAGGACATCGCCGATCTGACGGGCAGCATCGACTTCTCGACGATTACCGAATACGGCTCGGAATCCGATCCGCGCGCTTACCGTTTCGACGGAGAGCTGAACAAAGCGAACCGCGGGCTGATGGAATTCCAGGAAATGCTCAAATGCGACGAGAAATTTCTGTGGAACCTGCTGTCGCTCACGCAAGAGGGCAACTTCAAGGCCGGCCGGTTCGCGCTGATCAGCGCCGACGAGCTCATTGTCGCGCACACGAACGAGTCGGAATACAAGGCGTTCATCTCCAACAAGAAAAACGAGGCGCTCCAATCGCGGATGATCGTCATGCCGATCCCATACAACCTGAAAGTGACGGACGAGGAGAAAATTTACGCCAAGCTGATCGGGCAATCGGACATGAGCCACGTGCACATCGCCCCGCACGCCCTGCGGTCGGCGGCGATCTTCTCGATTCTGACGAGACTTAAGGATTCGAAGAAACAGGGCATGGATCTCGTCAAAAAGATGAGGCTGTACGACGGCGAAGAGGTCGAAGGGTTCAAGGAAGCCGACTTGAAGGAGATGCAGAACGAATACGCCGAGGAAGGCATGTCCGGCATCGACCCGCGCTACGTTATCAACCGCATCTCCAGCGCGCTCATCAAGCACGACATGCCGTGCATCAACGCCCTCGACGTGCTGCGGGCGCTGAAGGACGGCCTCGATCAGCATCCTTCGATCACGAAGGAGGAGAGGGAGAAGTATCTGAACTTCATCTCGGTCGCGCGGAAGGAATACGATAACCTGGCCAAGAAGGAAGTTCAGAAGGCGTTCGTCTACTCCTTCGAGGAATCGGCGCGCACGCTGTTCGAGAACTACCTCGACAACATTGAGGCCTATTGCAACTGGGCCAAGATGAAGGATCCCCTCACCGGCGAGGAGATGGATCCCGACGAACGGCTCATGCGGTCGATCGAGGAGCAGATCGGCGTGTCCGAGAACGCGAAGAAGGCGTTCCGCGAAGAGATTCTCATCCGCATGTCGGCCTACTCCCGCAAGGGCAAAAAATTCGAGTACAGCACGCACGAAAGGCTGCGCGAGGCGATCGAGAAGAAGCTGTTCACCGACCTGAAGGACATCGTCAAGATTACGACCTCCACGAAGACGCCCGACGAGAACCAGCTCAAGCGCATCAACGAAGTGTCGAAGCGGCTGATCGACGAACACGGCTATTGCCCGGTCTGCTCGAACGAGCTGCTGCGTTACGTGGGGAGCCTGTTGAACCGGTAGGAAACGAAAGCAAAAAAGAACTGCATTCCTTTTCTGAGGGGAAGAGGAGGCAGTTCTTTTTTTGTGTTGAAAAAAATTCTTTTTTGGACAGAAATTAATAAAAAAGGACTAGAAAAACATCGATTCTTCTACTATGCTGAAGTAGATTTGCCAAAAGATAGAAGATAAAGAAGAAGGAGTGTCGTATTTATGCCAGTCTGGGAAATTCGTTTTCGAAAAGCGGCAACTTGGCTATTATGTTTATTTCTTTTATGGGCAGGTTCTGCAAGTCAGGTATATTCTGCCTCTGAAGCCGGTCCCGTCATTGTAGGTTCGACGCCGTCTGACAATAAACAGAATGTGCCCGTAGATAGCATCATTCACATCGCGTTCGACGAACCGATCGAGCAAAGTGTCAATTTTTCAATTATAACGGCGTTTAATCAGAATAAGCTGGAACAACTTCCTGTGGACATCGCCATAAACGGCAACGAGCTTACGCTCTCCCCTCGGATTTCCCTCGAATACGGAAACTTGTATAAAATCTATATCCCCACGGATTCCGTTCGGAATGCATCCGGAATCGGACTTGCCGACACTTATACGATAGAGTTCTCTACCTTGCCCGAAGCGCTGTCTGTCACCTCGACGGAGCCGATGAACGAAGAATCGGGAATCGCGCTTGAGGTTACTCCGATCGTAAGCTTCAATCTTCCGATCGAATCGGTGGATGAGGCAGGTATTGTGTTCAAGAGCGAAGAAACCTCGGTTCCGGTGCGGATCGAAAAGCAGGAAAATCAATTAATGATAGTACCGGAGGAAAAACTGGCTCCTGCCGTTACATACACGCTTTCTATCGAAGCAGGCAGTGTCGCCGCAAGAAACGGACAGACGCTGAACGAGCCTATTACAGTGTCTTTCACGACGGTAGAGAATGGCAATGAAGCGCCGTCAGAACCGTCATCCCTCAAGGTGGTCTCCGTCTCTCCTGAGGATCACCAGAAGGACGTGGGGCTGGATGCATCCGTTACGATCGACTTCGATTCGCCGATTCAAGAAGGGAAAGCTTACACCGACATCCGGATGTTCTCCGAATCGGAGAGCGGCGACATCCTCTTCGCGGCTGCAATTGCCGGCAATCGGTTAACCATTAAGCCGGATCGGAAGCTGGCGAGTCTGGCCTCCTTTACGATATCGCTGCCTCAGGACGCCGTTCGTTCCGTCGACGGAGAGACACCCAACGAGGCTTTTAGCGTGACCTTTGAGACGGAGGATCAGCCTGCTGTCGAATTCGGCTCGCGGTTGTTCGCCGGAAGCGGTCATACGGTCTATCTGGATGAAGACGGCACTGTCTGGACCTGGGGCTCCAACCGTTTCGGTGAGCTGGGGAACGGGGCTACACAGGACAGCCCGTTGCCGGTGCAAGTCATCGCCCCCGCAGAAGAGGGGGAACCGCTTGCCGGTGTCACAGCGGTAGGCGGAGGGAGCAACCATTCGTTCGCTTTGACAGCGGATGGAGCCGTATGGGCCTGGGGAGAGAACGATGCAGGTCAACTAGGAGACGGGACTTCCGAGAATCGCAGCAAACCCGTCCAAGTCGTCGGCGGCGATGGAACTGGCACCTTGTCCGGCATCGTGGCGATTAGCGGTGGGGACAAGCATACGCTGGCGTTGGACGCCGACGGAACGGTATGGAGCTGGGGTTTGAACGTTCGCGGCCAATTGGGCGACGGCTCGTTGACGGACAGAAGCATACCAGTTCGGGTCAAGGACGCCACGGGCGAGGGCATCTTATCCGACGTGGTCGCTATCTCCGCCGGGGCTTCTTTCTCGCTTGCCTTGAAGGGGGACGGAACGGTATGGGCATGGGGGGACAACAACTTCGGCCAGTTGGGCGACGGTACGACGACCGATCGATCTTTGCCCGTTCAAGTCCAAGCTGTTGGCGGAACGGAACCGCTTGCCGGAGTCGTCTCGATCGCCGGAGGCGCCGGTCATGCGGCGGCTTTGTTAAGTGACGGCACTGTCTGGAGTTGGGGAGACAATGCTAAAGGCCAACTCGGCGAAGGTACGAATGTGAATAGCTTGCTCCCTGTTCAGGTCAAAACGACCGAAGGTCAGGAAGCATTGTCGGACATTATCGCGATCGGCAGCGGTATTGCGTATAGCGCCGCGCTCCGGGCGGATGGAGCGGTATGGGCCTGGGGAGACAACGCATCCGGACAACTGGGTGATGGCACGGCAATTGATCGCGCGAATCCGGTGGAGGTTGTCGGGACGGAGAAGGAAGGGACGCTTGCAGGTGTTAAGGACCTGCGTGTCGGAGGTGACCATATCGTCATTCGCAATGAAGACAACTCCATATTGAGCTGGGGCAATAATGCCTACGGCCAACTGGGAAATGACAGCACGGCAAACTTCTCCTATCCTGTCGAGCTCACATGGATACCGAAGCTTACGGTGGTGAGCAGTTACCCGGAGCAGAACGGAACCGTAGCCACCCTCACACCAATGATCCAACTGAAGTTCAACCACGAGATTCAAGAAGGCGACGGTTATGAAAATATTGTTTTGCAAACGGATGGGCAAACGGTTGAACTGGCCCAAGAGATTGTCGACAACGAATTGCGGCTGACTCCTAAGGAACCGCTGCTGCCTAATGCAACCTATATACTGACGATTCCGCAGGAAGCGGTCGGCTCAGACGATGTGGATTCGCAGGGAGGCGATACAGTCGAACCGTCCGAAACGGAAAAAGAAACGAATAACACGGAGTCGCTTCCGGATAATTCATCGACGAATTCTGCAGACCCTTCTTCAGCTGAAGGCACAACAACGGAGACGGCTCTCTTCAAGACGAAAGAGGTGCATACGTTGACGGCGACTTCCACAAGTTCAATATACACGTTGACGTTCAAAACGGTTGCGGGAACGGCCGCCGTAAAGAACACGATTGCAGCCGGGTCGGGTTATTCTCTTGTCGTGAAGCTGGACGGATCGGTTTGGTCGACAGGTGATAACTATTACGGAGAGCTTGGAGACGGGACGACAGCCGATCGCTCGGAATTAGTTCGTGTCAAAAATTCGGACGGAACAGGATTCTTAAGCGATGTTTATTCGGTCAGCACACAATTCACCAACTCCGTTGCGCTTAAAACGGATGGAACCGTCTGGAGTTGGGGGAACAACGGCTCGGGTCAAGTAGGGGACGGAACCACCACTAACCGACTTACTCCCGTACAAGTGTTAGGAAGCGGAGGAAACGGATTTTTAAACAACGTTATTGCAATTAGCAGTGGAGGCCTTTTCAATCTTGCTCTTAAGTCGGATGGAACCGTCTGGAGTTGGGGAAACAACTCTGTGGGTCAACTGGGTGTCGGTAAATCCAGGACATCCCTTTCTTTGAGCAAATTTCCGGTTCAAGTGGTCAATTCGGACAATACTGGCGGATTAACGAATGTAGTAGCAATTAGTGCGGGAAGCGATCATGCCTTGGCACTGAAGGCGGATGGAACGGTCTGGAGCTGGGGTGAAAATGTCAACGGGCAACTTGGAACCGGCTCAGCCATGGACAGCAATAAACCTATTCAGGTAAAGGGCGTAGGCGGGACGGGGGCATTGACCAATGTTATTGGAATTGCAGCGGGCAACGGTTTTTCCCTCGCACTTGCATCCGACGGCACCGTCTGGAGTTGGGGGTTAAACGACGATGGACAACTTGGAAATGGCACCTTAACGAAACGCTCAACTCCGGTTCAAGTGTTAGACGTTAGCGGAACAGGTGGACTATCCGGTGTCATTGCCATTTCGGCCAGTCGTTATTTTTCAGTTGCGTTAAAATCGGACGGCACCGTTGTTAGTTGGGGATACAATCAATTCGGACAGCTCGGAAATAACAGCACCGTGACTAGTAAACGGCCTGTTCAAGTGCTAGGATCCGGCGGCACAGGGGCATTGAACGGAGTCACCGAGATCTGCGCCGGGACTTTTCATGTGATCGCACTTAAATCAGATGGAATGATATGGGGCTGGGGCCGAAATGGCGATGGTGAACTCGGCAACGGGTCAACTACAAATTCGTTCATTCCTGTCTCCCTCGTCAACCAGGTACTGTACCGCTATTTTTACAATGCGTCTAACCAAGTAACGGAGTTCAGTTTCTACCAAGGAATAGTAGTTTATCGCCGACTCTACACGTACGATCTCAATGGCAATTTAATCAATACAACGACGGCAAGATTCACGCTTTAATTTTCAATCTAATCGGAGAGGAATGTCCTGCCATGAATATTAAATTGTTTATTTGGAAAAAAGCCTTTCTGGGTACGATCATGCTCAGTTTTCTGGCTTTAGGCTTGGTCGGCCTGGCTTGGGCTCAAGACCGGGAGGATCTGGATCTCAATATTACCAACCGAACGGATCGTCACCTGGAGAAGAAAACAATTGAAGTCAGCGATCCAACTGCAGGCTTGAAGGATCCGCTCATTGAAGCCATCAAAGCGAAGTCCGAAGCGAATCGGAAGAATCGGCTTCATCAGGCCGATCAATACAACTACACCAAGAGTGACATCGAAGAGCTGCTGGAAGCCGGCGCCTCTCTCGAAGACATCTATCGTTCGGATCAATTGGGGAATGAGTGGCTGATCAATCCGAAAAAGCTGGTTGAGGAGAAGCGGGCCAACAATCAGTCATGGGAACACATCGCATCCGATCTCCAGATGAAAAAAGAAGAGGAGCTGTCAGGGCTGTTAAAGAGGCATGCGAAAGCCCAAAACACGTTAAAAAACAAAAAAATGAGCACTGCTGAGAAAATTGAAATTTTGCTAACGCTCGAGCAGCAAGGAGATGCTTCTCTGGATAGTGCTATGAAAGTCTATGAATCCAGAGGCAAGAGAGGGCTCGACAGCATGAAATCGCAAGGGGTGACACGTTAATGAGAAAAGCGCTCTATTCCCTTGCTTTAGGACTTGCGTTAGGCCTCGTCCTCTTAATCTTCTCTTCTTCCGCTTCAGCTGCCGTCTCCGACGAAGATGTTTTAAGCGCCTTTAACGGACTCGTCGTGCAAGAGCAAATCAACCAGACGAACAAGCCTCAGTACTCAGGAAATGCAGGTACATTCGAAGTCGTAGATCCGGCTTCCGGTAATTTGACATGGAAGTCCACGCAAATTCAACTGCCGGGTAGAGAAGGGCTGGATTTAAATATTGGCGTTATGTATCAGCTAAACGATGCTTTTTTCTATATGAGGCACAAGAAGACGGATGGAAGCCTGAAAAAGTATAACTATCTTATATCCCGCTACGACCTTGGGGCCGGCTGGTCTTTTCAATTTCCTTCCCTGCAAAAGCAGGATAGTTATCTCTACTACCATCAGGGGAACGGAGCCGTTTATAAAGTAGACTTCGTCACAATGGAAAGTTATAATTTCTCGCATTTGGTAGGATACCAAGGAAAAGATTTACACCTGGAAAAGGATACAGGCACCTTTACCAATGGGCAGGAAGCGTCCAAATATTATTTAGAATATGACGATGGGAAGAGAGAGTACTTTGCAGACGACGGCCGCCTTCTTGGCATTGTCGATCGTTTCGGAAACCAAATTATCTTTAAACACATAAATCTAACGATGTACGATGGACAAACTTACAAAGTTATCTCGTCTATTACCGACACCATTGGAAGAACGATATCGTTCGAATATAAGGATGGGACTGCCGATACAACGGATATTATTCTGACGGTAAAGGACCCGGATGGGAACATAACTCAAAAACTACAGTATCGAAGGATGCTCTGGAATATTACGTTCAACAACAAGGCTGATGGGACAGCGCCTGTGCTCGGGTCTATCACGATTTTAGATAAGAACGGTAATAATGTACGAAGCATGTCCTTTGGCTACGACGATATTGCAACAAAGTTTAATTTTAACAGCAAGAAGGATAGTGCCTCAGCCATTTCCAATGACTACTTTCCGCTTAAGGATGTCATTACAGAAACGATAGAGACTCACTATGCTTATGGCATCAGAAGTCGAAATCTAGGGACCAGCGGATTTGGCCAAGAAATGGCGGTCACGAGTCGCTATGAAAAATTGATAAATAAAGGAACGATTTACAATAAAATTGATTATTCTTACACAAACGATTATACGGGTTATCCGACATATCTCAGCGCAAGCGAGATGACAAGCGGTTATTCGTTCTCGTCTACCTCAACCGTTAGCTCATCATCGCTTACGAACGGACTTGCAACAACGACGGAATTTAACGGCTATCAGCAGGAACATATCATTACAACGAAAGCCTCTAACGGAGAAAAGAAAGTCGTTACGAATCTCAAATTTAGCTCCACCTATCCATACAAACCTACCGAGACCAAAATTGAAACGTATCGTTCCGAATCGGACACATCACCGGATCGGGTTTATGTAAACAAAAGCTATAATGACTGGGGAGGCATAGCGCAGGAAACGTTGCCTTACACCGATTCGACGACCAAAAACGCTTATACAATTCGATTTGCTTATGAATCCACCCATCACTTCCTGTCAAGCAAGACATGGTTTCAGGAAGTTTCAGGCACTCCAATATCCGAATCGTACACGTATTACAATGACGGAAGGCTGAAATCCTACACGGATGCGAACGCCGTGGTCACCTCCTACTGTTACGAAGCGGTTAACACGAGCGGTGCGACGACCACAAATTGCAGCAATGCGAGTACCGTTTTAACAGGTTCAGTGAGCAAAGTAAAAGCGTCCAAGGATTTGGGCAACGGTCAAACTTCCATTGCAGAGACTTATTATGGTGCCGCTACTAAGTACGCTTATCCTAGTGCAACAAAGAGTTACTTTACGACAACGAATAGTTCGGGGAACAGGATAACCCAAACCGTTCAAAAGACGATGACTTATGATTTAGGGTCAGGGCTCTTGAAAACGGAGGCGGACAGCAACGGCAATACAACTACTTACACATATGATGTTTTGGGACGGACTACCAGCATTACGTATCCTTCGTTTACGAATTTAAGCGGGACGAAGTATAACGTTTCGGATCTTTACACGTATGAGAATACGCTCATCCCGTCGACAGCGGATTCGGAAAATGCGAATACATCCGCATTAAAAGTGACTTCGCAACGCAAATACGTACGGACATCCGACAATAGCAGCGCCATCCTGTCCAGTCAGGTCGAGTACTATGACGGGCTCGGATCTTTGCGCTATGCGATGGCGACAAACAACGGCACGACGCAAGTGACCCAATATCACATGGATGATCTAAATCGGGCCGTCTACATGATCGACCCTATGGGAAATACGACGACAGCCGCTTATGATGCATGGGGCAATCAAAAGGAAGCCGCTGACGTCTACGGCAACTTGTATGTAACGGAGTATGACCCCAAGGCACGTAAAGTGACCCAATATCTGGTCGCATCGGCGAACGTAACGGCTTATCGGGCAAACACCGCGATTGCGAGCCTAAAGTCTAATTATTTGGAACAAACGTATGATCAGTTGGGACATTTGATTTCGAACAAGGTTTATAAGGACTGGCCGGCTCAGACCCAACCTGTTACGGAAACTTACACCTACGATGTTGTCGGCAATCTTAAATCGTATACTGACCCGAACGGGAACATCAACGAGGACAAGGTCACGACCGGCTACAATTACGATGCGATGAATCGTTTAATTTCCGTGACCGATGCAATGGGCCAAATTACGAAGTACACCTACGACGCAAACGGCCAGTTGACGGGAACAACGATCCAGGCCGGTGAAGAAGGCACACCGCAATCGCTAAAGTCCAAAACCTATAACGAAGCGGGTTTGCTTGCGTCTAAATTGGACACGGCTTCTAAGGCGGAGACGTACGCTTATAACAATCTGGGCTTGCTTCAGCAATCGAAAGACCGGAAAGCGACGGTCTTTACCTACCAGTACGACGAGCAGCAGCGCAACACGATGCAGACGGCAACTGGTTCATCCGGCGGCACCCAGCAGAACAAAACGATTATCGGCAGCAACGGTATTTTGTACGATACCTATGAAACGTACAAAAACAGCAGCAAAACGGGTTCCATGACGACCGGAATCGATTATTTGAAACGGGTGACATCGTTCTCGCTTCAGAACGGCAGCAGCACGTATACGTCGTATCTTGGGCTCACGTATGATAAAAACAGCCGGATCACAATGACCAATACAGGGGCGGCATCTCCCGGCGGTTTTTACGTTCAATACAAATATGTCCAGCACCGGCTTAACAAGGTTCAAGTCAACGGATCGGCAACGGCTGACGACACCGCGGCGTCCAACGTCACCTATACTTACTATCCGAACGGTCAGGTCAAAACGGTCACCTATCCGACCCTGACGACCGGCAGCACTCTTACTACAACGTATGTGTATGATGCGTTGAACCGGGTTTCCACCGTCACCAACGCCAAAGGCACGACGACGCTGTCGAAATACACCTACACGTACGACAATAACGGAAATGTCATTAGTTTGGTCGAGGCGGTGACCGGCCAGACGGCAAAAACAAGCTCGTATACGTACGACAAGCTGAATCGGTTAAAGGGCATCACGCGATCGGACGGCAGTAAAGCTTCGTATACCTATGATCTTCAAGGAAATCGGCAAACGCTCTACGATTCGGCTACCACAGCTTTTGATTTGAATGCTACGAGTTATGTTTACGACTTGTTCAATACATTGACAAGCGCAACGAAAGGATCGACCACAGCCGCGTTTGAATATACGCCGGATGGCATGCGGTATAAGAAGACGATCGGCAGTGTGGTGACCCAATACCGCTTTAATCAGAATGGAGAAGTCATCGCAGAGGTCAACGGCAGCAATGCGACAACGGCCAACTATGTGAGAGGGGACCGTTTGCTCGTCAAGAAAGACGTTTCGACAGGCAAAGACTATTACTACCTGTATAATGGTCATGGGGACGTCGTGCAGATGGTCGACACGAGCGGCAACGTCGTCAACAGCTACAGCTACGACGAATGGGGCAACCTGACGCGCCAGACCGAACAAGTGCCGAACATCTTCAAATACGCCGGCGAAGTCTACGACAGCGAGACGGGTCTGTACTACCTCCGCGCACGTTACTATGACCCGAGCATCGGGCGGTTCATTAACGAGGATACGTATGAAGGGCAGATTGATAATCCGCTTAGTTTGAACCTTTATACGTATGTTGAGAATAATCCTTTAATTTATAGCGATCCTAGTGGAATGTGCGGCATAAGAAGTTGGGGAGATGCTGGAGACTGTTTTGTAAAAGCCGGTAAGGCTGTAAAGACAGCAGCAGTCGCGACGTACAATTTCTTCATTGGAGATGATCTAAACACATTATTAGATCCCAACTCATCTCAACAAGAAAAAGATATGGCGGCAAAGATGCTTGCATTAAACTTTATACCAGGAGAAGGTCAGGCTGCAAAAGTAGGGGTAAAAGTAGCGGAAAAACAGGCATTAAAGATTGCAGAAGAGCAAATGGCCAAACAAATTCTAAAAGAATCTGATCAATTCATAAATTTATACAGGGCTGTTGGTGCGGATGAGTTTTATCAAGTAATGGAGAGTGGTTCATTTAAGGTTAGTCCAATGGGATTTGACGGGAAACAGTTTGGGTTAAACTTCGATGATACGCTTAAGTTTGCTGAAAAATACAAAGACATCGCAGCAATAGTAGAAGTCAAGGTGTCAAAGACAGAACTTGATAAGATTGCTGATTATACACACGTCGACCCGTTTATTTTTAAGAATGGCACACTTACGATTCACCTTGAACACTTGGATGATTTTAACAAAATAATACAAGCAATTAATCACAAGTACTGATTAGAGGAGATTGATATGCTTAAACTGGATGCAAGAGTGATTTTCGATTCAAAGAACCTATCTCATGATTTGAGCGCCAAAAACATTCTTAGACCGGGAATAAACTTTGGAAACAACTTATTATTCTCGGGGACGATTATTCCGAGTGCTGATGTAGAAGTGTTAGTGAGGGATGCTCAATATTCGGTAACGATTGAGCTTCCAACAGTAGACGAAGAAGCGTTTGAGCACATTGGAGACCTTGTAAAAATTGGTGGCAATATCACTCTTCAATTGGCTTCTAAAATACTGGGAAAGGGAATAATTGAGGACTTCACCTTTGAAACTGAGTAAAGAGAGTGACCACATGCGAGTGTAACAACTCCATGTGGTTTTTCTTTTTCATGCAGAGCTCATAATGATGAACTTTTGGGTTATCCGAAGAATGGGCATGCCATCCGCTGCCGGTATGATAAGCATTACCCGGCATGACTGTCAAGCACCGGATACGCTGACGTTCTAAGGTATGGGACGGGTGAATTACGACGGCTACGAGACGGCGCAAGGCAAGCCGTTCACCAAGGTGCAGATTAAACGGATTTTCGATCGCGAGGACTTCTACAGCGGCATTTACCGCTATGGAGAGGTCACGGCTCCGGGTCGCTATACGGCGATCATTTAGGAGGCGGTCAACATGGAAGATTTGAACGACCGATACAACCGCCTTGTCGAAAAGGAAGACCGGTTGGTAGCGGAAATTGAAACGATTGAAGCCTATTTGGACGGAATGCTCGGCTATACGCATAAACATGGCGATCGTTACCAGATGACGATGATTGAGGACATTTTGAATGCCATACATGCGGTGGAAAGCGACCGCCGCCAGCATTTGTTGAACGTCCGGTTCGAGAAGGCGCTTTTGTCATGTCGATTGCAAAAGCAGATTTGAAAGAAAGAGAGGTCAGGCGGTGAGCGTGCAGGCATTTGCTGATGTATCCTTGCGGCGATGACGTCCGCTCGAACTGAGGATGCAAGCCTTCACGCTGGCCGCCTGACCCATTACGCTGAGGTGAGGCACATTGAAAATCAAACCGAACAAGTTCCTGTATGTCGGTGTAGACCTGCATAAGGAGAAGTATGTCGCGGTGGTGATCGACTGTTGGAATGAGAAGAGGGGTGAGATTACGTTTGACAACCGCCCCTCTGCGTTCCCGCCATTTGTTCAGGCCATCAAGAAACACCTGAAACGTGGACAGACATTGATTTATGGTCTTGAAGATACTGGGGGTTTCGGACGGTCATTGGCGTTGTTTCTGCGCGAGAATGATTACATCGTCAAGGAAGTCAACCCGAAGCTAAGCAGCGACAAGCGGAGCAAACAAACGACTATTGAGAAATACGACAGTTGGGATGCCGAATGTGTGGCGCGTGTCGTCCGGGACGATTGGCATAGACTGCCGGATGCGAATCCGTTAGATCAATATTGGGCTATCGGTCAGATGGTGAAGGTTCGTGCAGGATTGGTCGCGCATTATACCGCGACGATTCGGCGACTGCATCAGCAGATCAGCTATCACTATCCGAGCTATAGGCACTTCTTCTCGGAGGTAGACGGCAAGACAGCGCTGGCGTTCTGGGAGAAGTACCCGTCTCCGCGATGTTTACATGACGTATCCGAGGCGGAATTGGCCGAGTTCCTGAAACGGGAGAGCAACCGGTTTCTTTCGCTCTCGAAAGCAAGGCAGATCAAACAGTTCATCGACGACGATGGCCATACAGAGCGGGCATATCAGAACCAACGGGATATGATTGTGCAATCGCTGGTGAGAAGTCTTCGTTCCTGCAAAGAGGAAATGCGGAAGCTGGAAAATGAGTTGGGCGTTCTCCTTGGCGACATCGGATGCACATTAGACAGTATGCCCGGCATTGACGAAGTTACGGCAGCGTGTTTCGTAGCCGAAATCGGAGCGGTTGAACGATTTGCGAGTGCGGAGAAGTTGGCCCGATTTGCAGGGATAGCGCCAGTTAGATTTGGCACTGGAGGCAAAGACACAAGGTATAAGAGCAAGCAAGGCAATCGGGTGCTGCACGAGTTGTTCAAGCAACTGGCGATTCGTCAGCTTGTCGTAGCGAAGAAAACGAAGCAACCGCACAACGCCTATCTGCTGAATTACTTCGAACAGAAAATAGCCGAAGGGAAGTCCAAGCGACAGGCAATCGTCTGCCTGATGCGCAAGCTGGTCAATGTGGTCTACCATCTATTGAAGCATAAGACCATCTATCAGATGCCTGCTGTACCGGAAAAACAAGCAGGATGATATACTAATTTTTAACAGGAAGAGGTGTGTGGTTTATAAACTAGGATACGTATGAGGGGCAGATCGATAATCCGCTCAGTTTGAACCTCTACACGTATGTACAAAATAATCCGCTGACGAATGTGGACCCGACGGGGCATTGGTGTACTTCTGCCAATGGAAAGTGGTCACACCCAGGTGATTCTGACGAATGCTCTGCAAGTAGTACGTATGAAGCAGACTATCTTCATGATGGAGACGTAATGCTGAATAATGGCAAGGCAGTCGGCACATATCAATACATTGATGGTGCTCATGAAGACAACTCTTGGACTGGATTTGTATTTGATATCGTTGCTTCAGGAGGAATCGGATTTGAAAAGTCAGTAGTTGAGGATGGAATAAAAGCAGTTGTTAAAGGGGTAACGAGTTTATTTTCTAGAAACTCTGGTAAGGCTGCAATCAAGTCGTTAGATGATATATTAAAGGATGCAGTATCAGGAAGAGTAACAAAGGGTAAGGCAATTCAGTTTGAAAAAAGTGGCGGTTACGATCAGGCTCTTAAAGATTTTAAGAGTATGGGGGTAACAGATATTAAGGATATACCAAATGGAAAAGTAGGTAAGCTACCTGATGGAAGGACAATTAATGTTAGAAGCAAAAGTTCCGACGGAAGACCGTCACTTGAAATCTATGATGGAAAGAGATCAATTAAAATTCGGTATTAAAGAGGAGATGTTTATATGACAGAAAAATGGATTAGATGGATTCCCAATAATGAAATATCTTTAAAATACTATATTGAATCAATTACGGATAATATAGAGGGATTGAGGATACGACTCTCTAATGCAAACAATGAGTCCGATAGAATAGAGGTGGTTTTTGAAAATTCAGTTCATGCTTATAGGAGTACCGATGAAAGCTACATGCAAAATGTTATTAACAAACTTGATGAACAATACGGATCAAAATTCTACCAAGAAAATACTTTTTTCAAAGTTGAAAATTCTGAGTACATTCATTGGTTGTCACTGCAGTCATATGGAATTGCTAAATCAGAACCGCTAGAGCATTTTTCCTTTTTAGGAGTAGACTCAGTGATAGATGTAATAGCCGCATACGAGCCTGAAATCAATAAACTTATTCCCTAATTGCTAAAATTGCTAAAATTGAAATTGACCACATGCGAGTGTAACAACTCCATGTGGTTTTCTTTTTCGGAGCGATTAATGAACCGTCATCGACCTACGAGAACCGGCTGATCTGACAAATCACACCGTCAGGGTAAAACGATACCGAAACAAGATGCAGAATGTCGCAGACGCAATGCTGGAACGTCAGAGCGATATTAGCGGATTAAAAACAGGCCGGGGAACCGACCTGTTTCTCATTGACGGGGGAACGTTTTGAAAATCTCAACAAGCAACTTTTTGGTCATCTGGATGTACCGAAGGTCTTTCGCTTTCAGGATAGCGAGCACTTCTTGAATTGCAGCATCTTTCTTATCTGAGACAGGCTGCGTAATAGGAACGTCAAATTCAAACAACACCTTGGGTTCCAACTCCAATGCCGCGGCGATTTTAGCCAAGTTCTCCAGAGAGATATTACGCCTCCGCGCTCAACGCCGCCGATATAAGAATAATGAAAACCGCAAAGCTCGGCAAGCTGATCTTGGGAAAGTCCCTTTATTTTTCGGCAATCACGGATTTTAGATCCTACTAAACGGCGAATCTCTGCCACGGACAACACCTCTATGATGAGTGTAGACAATGGCAGATAAGGGGGGTAATGAATAGAAAGGTATTATATTTTGTAATACTAAAAAGTATCTTTTTCCTGTATACTTTTGTCTATCGTACATTGTCGAAGGGGTGCAGAATGTGCAGGGAAACCGTAATATGCAGTCGAATAATGGAGCAGGATTAAAAACTGGCGGCAGATTGGTTCAGCAACAACCAAATACAACAAACCAAGCGGAAGCACCAAACAAAAGCGCAGCGCCCAACACCAAGAAAACACAAACAACCTTTCTGCAAGGCTGTCTCGGTTGTTTTGGCATTCTTGTCCTGATCGGGATTGGATCAAGTCCAAATTTATGTGTAAATTCCCTCAGTTAGATTGTGTTACATAATTCGTGTCACTTTGGCAGTCGTTTTCGGCCTGTTCTCACGCCATTCGTGATACTCGGCCATATCGAGATATTTCTTACCGGCAGCCCATTTCTCATCCTGTTCCATGAGCAAAGCGCCAATCAACCGGATGACGGACTCCCGGTTCGGGAAGATGCGAATTACTCGTTCCCGGCGGCGGATTTCTTCGTTCAAGCGTTCCACGCTGTTCGTGGTGCGAAGGCGTTTACGGTACTTTTCAGGCAAGCTCAGTACCGCAG
>NZ_AUCP01000055.1 GCF_000429825.1 Cohnella thermotolerans DSM 17683 | reverse complement strand
CAAAGGGTAAGTAGAAATTTTCCAACAGATCTGCCATATCCCGATTCGGCACGAACACGTTCGCTCACTCCATCTGCAAGGTTTTTTGCCAATTTTCTATGTTTTCCTTGCAGATAAATTCGACAAAAGTAGCTCAAATCCCTTGTGGAATAAGGATTTTTTGTTCGTTCAGCAAGCCCTATGTATATGATTTCCGGCGAACTGGAGGTTATTATAAACGAACATCCATACAGCCTGAGCAAAGGCGATAGTCTGATCATCAAACCCGGGATGTTCCATCAGACCCCTCCGACCAAAGAAGACGCGGCGTGGTTTCTTTTCCATTTTGAAGTGGAAGATAAAAGAATTCATGAGATTCTTCAAAGGGTCCAACACCCCGTCATACGCAAAGAGCAAGATAAGAGCCTGGACAAATATGTAAGCCGATTGATGGACCGATATGGCGGCTTTTTATCCCAAATGGGATCCCCGTATGCACAAAGACCGACAAGCTCCGAATCATTAAAAGCTGCTGTCGTCTCCCTTAAGGTTCAATCTTCCATCCTCCATCTGATCAGCCTTCTGTCCAATCGCATTTACCGTCTGACGGCAAACTCCGCACCGCCGCTTGCAGCTTCGACGATTCAGCCTTCCGTGATCCGCCTGGCCCACGAAGCCGCCTATTGGCTTGAAAAGAAAGCGGCCGAGAATATGAAAATCGGCGAACTTGCCGATCAACTCAATATAGATCGATCCTATTTGACGAACAGTTTCAAAAAGGTATACGGCCAATCGCCACGCAGTTATCGGACCCAAGTCATCATCCGAAAGGCTAAAGGAATGCTGGTCGACACTGCATGGAGTATCGAGAAGATCTCTCAGGAGCTTCACTTCTCTTCACCCGCACATTTCGTGAAGTTTTTCTTGAATCAGGTGGGAACGACTCCATTGAAATATCGCAACAAAGCAGGGCATGCTGAACGGCAATAAGGCGCCATGGGAAATTGCTCGGGGAGGTCAGTTCAATTTCAGACAAAGTACCGTCAACTGCAATCATTGTCTGAAAGTATCGGATTCGATACGATTCATTTGAAAAATCGTTTAGGAGGAGAACTGGGATGGCTGCTGCCAAGAGCGGGGCATGTCAGGATTCATATTGACGAACAGCTGTATTTCGTGCCGGCCGGTTATACGGCTGTGCTGCACCCGGGACACCGGGAGGATTTTTATTTTGCTTCAAGCATGGAAACCCGGCACCATTGGATTCACATCGAAATCGATGAACAGGCAGGCGGATCGGCTTGGCGCGACATCGGCCCCAAACTGGAACAGCTGCCAAGAATGATCCCTTTGTCGGATGCCATGAATCATTTGACGGATACGCTGAGCCAGAACGAGCGTCTCGAGTCCGTCAAGCATTCGTAAGTCGTCAGGGCCAAAGCGGAATCCGCAAGCGGTATCAGGAGCCTTTGACGTTCGAACAGTTGGCGGATTTGTCGAGCGTGTCCGGCGAGTATCTCATCCGGCTTTTCCGCCAGCACGAAGGCGTTACTCCCATTCGCTTTTTGTGGAAGGCGAGAGTGGAGCATGCGCTCGAGATGTTGCGAAGTACGGGGCTCACGCTCAGTGAAATTGCGGATCGAACCGGCTTTAGCAACGTCTATCATCTATCGAGGATGATCAAGAGCTTTTCCGGACAAACGCCGACCGATATCCGCAAAAGCGGCGGTTGGAGCGGTCCGGCGAATGTCCCGGCGGTCGAGAAAAAAACGGGAAGCGGAAGTGAGACCGTCGGTTACGAGCAGGGGCCTCAAGTGCCGGATTTTCGCGCCCCCGAATACGAATACGCGGTCGTTTTGTTGTTTCCATTTTTCCCGTATAATAAAGGGGATGGGCACATACCGCGCTGTTAGGCGCAGTGCTCATAATCGCTAGGGAAAAGAGTGTCGCCGTGAGTTCACCCACCATTTACGATGTAGCCAGAGCCGCTGGCGTTTCCACTGCTACCGTGTCTAAAGTGATCAATAATACGGGAAGGATCAGCGCGAAGACCCGGGAAAAGATTCAACGGATCATGGAAGACCTTAATTATAGCCCTAATGTGATTGCCTCCGCCATGAAAGGAAAATCGACCTATCAAATCGCCTTCCTCATTCCCGATGTCAGCAACCCGATTTACGCGGAGTACTTGAAACACATTGAGGAGAGCGGGCAGGAATTCGGCTACAATATCGTCATGTGCTCCACCGACAACCAAGCCGATAAGGAAAGCCGGCATATCACATTGCTCAAGCAACGGCGTGTGGACGGGCTCATCATCGCTTCCAAATTCAACAACGCCGCCGTGCTCCGTCAATTGATCGACGAGAAGTTCCCCCTCGTTCTTTTTGCGCACGAGCGCCCGGAACTGCCCGTACCCAGTGTCACGGTCGATGACTACATCGGGGGGTATATGGCGGCTTCCCATCTCATTTCCCTCGGCCATCGACGGATCGGTGTCCTCGCGGAGGACTCCCTGAGCAGTAAGGACAGGATCCGCGGTTATCAATGCGCGCTCACCGAAGCGGGTCTTGCCGTACAGGAAAATCTGATCGTGGTCAGCGGTCCTTCGGTTAGCGACTCGGAAATGGCGGCTGCGAATTTGCTGGACCGGGAAGACCGCCCCACCGCGATATTCGGATGCAACGACCTTCTTGCCATCGGAGTCCTGCAGGCTTGCAGAGCGAGAGGTATACGGGTGCCGGATCAATTGTCCGTGATCGGGTTCGACGACACGCAGCTCTGCAGCATCGTCAGCCCGAAGCTGACCTCCATTGCCCAGCCCATCCGGAAACTCAGCAAGGAAACGATCGATATGATAATACGGATGATAGAGCAAGCGGATACACCGAAGCAGCGAATCAAAATGCTGCCGGAGATTTCGATCCGGGAATCGACCGCAAAACTTGCCCAAGCCTAGGATGAAGGCGTCATATGGCTTCTTGATTTTTAAGTCGCGTCCGTTGGGGCGCGGCTTCTGTTTTTTTAGACACGAATGTAGGGTAATCGTTTAATCGTACCGAAGCGAGTAGGAGGGGTTTGCCAAGGGGAAATGGTCAATAGTTTGTTTGAACTTGGTCATTTCTAGGGATAAATTTTAGGATAAAAAGTGTTGAAAACGCTTAAAAACCAAAATATAATCATTCATGAGGGTAAACGATTACCCTGAATTTAAACAACAAGAGATAAGCACACGGCAGCAACATTTGAAGAAAAGGGGGGCGGATTCATTCTTTTTTAGCTGCATGTTGCAAGCGGTGATATAAAAAATCTCGGAGGTCAAGCCAGTGAGAAAAAACAAAGTTTGGGCATTGGTATTCATTGTGACCTTGATTGCGGCAACGATGGCCGGTTGCGGCTCGGACAAGAAGAACGCAAGTTCCAACGAACCGTCCGATTCGGCGAAAAGCTCATCGTCTGCAAGCGCGCCGGCAGACGGGAAAACCGGCGGAGAGAAAAAGAAGCTTAAAATTGGCGCCGCCATGCCGATCTTCGACGATAAATGGCTGTCCTACCTGTACGACTCCATGAAAAAAGCCGCTTCCGAAAATGACGTTGATCTCGTCATGGTAGACGCCAAGAACGACAACAACACGCAATTGACCCAGATGGAGACTTTCGTATCCGAGAAAGTAGACGCCATCCTTCTGGTCCCCGTACAAACCGAGGCCGTTGATCCTATGCTTGAGGCGGCCAAAGCGGCGAATATTCCGGTCGTCGTCGTTAACCGGAAACCGAACGAGTCCGCATTGAAAGATATTTACGCGTATGTCGGTTCCGACTCGCTTGTTGCCGGCACGATCCAAATGGAGAAGGTTGCCGAATTGCTGGGCGGTAAAGGCAATATCGGGATTATGAACGGTCAGCTCGGGCAGGAAGCGGTCGTCAACCGGACGCAAGGCAATAAGAACGTCATCGCGAAGTATCCGGACCTTAAGCTCATCCGCGAGGCGACAGCCAACTGGCAGCGCTCGGAAGGCATGACGCTGATGGAAAACTGGATTCAATCCGGCGAGAAGTTCGACGCGATCGTAGCCAACAACGACGAAATGGCGATCGGCGCGATCATGGCCCTGGAAGCTGCGGGCAAGTTGGATAAGACGATCGTCGCCGGCATCGACGGAACGGTTGACGCGCTGGATTATGTGAAGAGCGGCAAACTCAAGGTAACCGCTTTCCAAGACCCGATGGGGCAGGGCAAAGTCGGACTTGAAACCGCTATTAAAGCGGCGCGCGGCGAAAAGATCGACAACAAAATGATCGACGTGCCGTTCGAAGTCATCACTCCGGATAACGTTGACGTGTACTTCAAGAAGTGGGGCAAGTAATCTCGAGCCTTCTAGGGCGGAACCGGGCAGAGATGCCCGGCTTCCGCTTTCCAAATTACCCTGAACGGCGGTGACCGCATGGATACCGAGTACATCCTGGAGTTAGAAGGCGTGACAAAGGAGTTTCCGGGCGTCAAAGCGCTCGACAATATCCATCTGAAAGTCCGAAAAGGAACTGTGCATGCGCTTATGGGGGAGAACGGGGCGGGTAAATCGACCTTGATGAAGATCATATTCGGCATTTATACCCCGGACAGAGGAGTCATCCGTTTCAAAGGAAACCCGATCAAGCTGCATGGATCCAAGGATGCGATTCGTTTGGGCATCTCCATGATTCATCAGGAGCTAAGCCCGGTCCCGCACATGACGGTCGCGGAGAACATCTTCTTAGGCCGCGAATCTACCAAGGGGTTCGGGTGGATCAACCGCAAGAAGATGGATCAAGAAGCGGGTGAATGGCTGCAGAGCCTGAACATAAACATCGATCCGAGAACCAAAATGATCGACCTGAGCATTGCGAATATGCAGATGGTGGAAATCGCGACTGCGGTTTCCCATCACGCGGACCTGCTGATCATGGATGAGCCGACTTCCGCGATTACCGACAAAGAAGTCGAGCGATTGTTCGCCATTATCGATTCGCTGAAGAAGAAAGGCGTTACGATCATTTACATCTCCCACAAAATGGACGAAATTTTCAAAATCAGCGACGACATTACGGTTTTTCGGGACGGACAATGCATCGGAACGAAAGCGGCTGCCGATTTGACTCAGGATACGCTCATTCAAATGATGGTCGGCCGGGAAATTAAACAGGTATTCCACAAAGAGCCTGCCGACATCGGTGAAGTCGCGTTATCCGTCCGCAACTTGACCCGCAACGGCAAATTCAGAGATGTAAGCTTCGAGGTTAGAAAAGGCGAAATTCTGGGCATTGCCGGACTTATGGGTTCGGGCAGGACGGAAATCATTGAAAGCATATTTGGCATTGTTCCGGCGGATGCCGGCGAAATCTACATCAAGGGCCGGAAAGTGACGATTAAGTCGCCGCAGGATGCGATTCGCTACAAAATGGGGCTGTTGACAGAAGACCGCAAAATCACAGGCGCATTCCTCCCGCTGTCCGTAAAAGACAACATGATCATTTCCAGCATCGACGACTTCACGGTTAAAGGCTATATCAAAGGCAAATTGGCGAATGACATGTGCAGGGCATTCGTGGAGCGATTAAACATCAAGACGCCCAGCCTGAATCAAACCATGCTGAATTTAAGCGGAGGGAACCAGCAGAAAGTGCTGCTGGGCAGATGGCTGATGAATAATCCGGACATTCTGATTCTTGACGAACCTACCCGCGGCATAGATGTCGGAGCCAAGGCCGAAATCCATAAGCTGATGTCCAGGCTGGCCCAGACCGGCAAGGCCATCATCATGATCTCGTCGGAATTGCCGGAAGTGCTGGGCATGAGCGACCGAATTCTGGTCATGCACGAAGGTGTTCCCAAGGGAGAATTGGAGAGAGAGAAGGCTTCGCAGGAACGGCTCATGGAACTGGCATACAGTTAATTCATCTGAATAGGAGGTCAAGCATGAGCATCAACCCGAATGAAAGCGTAGCCGTTTCCCCAAGCATCCCTCATCACCGCAAAATTACATTTTCACATTTGATGAACAAATACGGCATGTTGTTCGTCCTGATCGCCATGGTCATCCTGATGTCGTTTCTATCGGATGCCTTCCTGGCCACGCAAAACTTGATCAACATTGTCAGACAAATATCCTTTGTCGGCATTATCGCGATGGGCGTGACGATGGTGATTATTACCACCGGCATCGACTTGTCGTCCGGATCGGTTGTCGCGCTAGTCTCCGTCGTCGCAGCCAGCTTAGCCCATCCGGGCGAATATCCGCTTATTATTCCGATTGCCGCGGGACTTTGCATCGGTATTTGCACGGGCTTCATTAACGGATTCATTACGGCCAAAGGAAAAATTCCGGCCTTCATCGCCACGTTGGGCATGATGACCGCGGCTCGCGGTCTGGCGTTGCTGTATTCGGGAGGAAGACCGATCGGAAATTTGAACGAATCGTTCCTGGTGCTGGGGAAGGGAACCATTCTCGGCATCCCGTTCCCGATCGTCATGTTTATCCTGATCGGCATCATCTCGCACTTGTTGCTGAGCAAGACGAAGTTCGGCAAATACACCTATGCCATCGGAGGCAACGAACAGGCGGCCAAGATCGCCGGGATTAACGTCGACCGATATCGGATCATGATTTACGCTTACGCGGGTTTGCTTACAGCGATCGCGGGGATGATGCTGACGGCCCGCATAAGCTCCGGGCAGCCAAGTCTCGGCCTTATGTATGAGCTTGACGCGATCGCGGCGGCCGTCATCGGCGGCACCAGCCTGAACGGCGGTATCGGAACGATTCCGGGCACGATCATCGGCGCCCTGATCATCGGCGTATTGAACAACGGACTGGATCTGCTGGGCGTCTCATCGTACTGGCAGCAAATACTCAAGGGTGCGATTATCGCGGCGGCGGTCCTCCTTGATTCCCGAAAAAATAAGAGAGCGTAATGCCGGGGGAATGGCCATGAAAATCGCATTTAACGAAGCCACCACGCTAAGGAATTCCAATCTGCAGCAGGATTTGGAATATTGCGAGCGATTCGGATACGACTATATCGAAATCCGGCTGGATAAATTGAAGGAATATCTTCGGGACCGTGCCGTCCCGGATTTGCAAAACTTTTTCGGCCATAGTCGCATAAAGCCTTACGCCTTCAATGCGCTGGAGTCTATCAACTTCCGCGATGAAGCGGGATTTCGGCAAATCAAAGAAGATTTGATCTTCCTGTGCGAGGTTGGAAATGCGATTGACTGCAAGAAGATCATTGTCGTTCCCACTTTCGACATTGGCGACTTTACGCGCGAACAAATCAAAACCGAAACGGTTCGCGTACTGCGCGTGCTGTCCGATTTGGCGCTGCCCCACGGCGTTCGTCTCGCACTCGAATTCGTCGGCTACCCGAACTGCTCGATCAACACGTTCCGCCAGGCTTACGAGATCGTTCAAGCAACCGATCGGCCCAACGTCGGAATCGTGCTGGATTGCTTCCATTTTCACGCGATGAATTCCCGTTTGGAGGACTTAAGGGCGGCTGACCCCGGCAAAATTTTCGTCTTTCACCTCGATGATTGCGAGGATCTGCCGGCGGGGACGCTGCGGGACCACCATCGCGTCTGGCCGGGCCAAGGCGCGATCCATTTGGACGCGATTCTGACCGTTCTGCGGGAAATCGGCTACGGAGAGATGGCGTCGGTGGAACTGTTTCGCCCGGAATATTGGGAATGGGACGCCGCACGCACTATCCGGACAGGAAAAGAAGCGGCGGAACGGATCATTCGCCGGTATTTTCCTTTACAAGAATCGAATTAGCGCTTAACCGGAAGGAGAGGAATCGATTGTCAACGATCCGTTTAACGATGGCGCAAGCCTTGCTGAAATTTCTGGATAACCAGTATGTCTGCATGGACGGCGAGGAACGAAAATTCGTCAGAGGCATCATGGGCATTTTCGGTCACGGCAACGTGACGGGGATGGGAGAAGCGCTAGAGAACAGCCGTGGCTCGCTTCAATTCATCCAAGGGAAGAACGAGCAAGGCATGGCCCATGCGGCGATGGCCTACGCCAAGCAGAAGAACCGGCTCGAAATTTACGCTTGCACTTCTTCCATCGGGCCCGGGGCTCTGAACATGGTTACCGCCGCCGGAACCGCAACGGTGAACCGGATTCCGGTCCTGTTTTTGCCTGGCGATATATTTGCTTGCAGGCAGCCGGATCCTGTGCTGCAACAAGTAGAGGATCCGGCCGATTACACGATTTCGGCCAATGACTCGTTCAAACCGGTTAGCCGTTATTGGGACCGGATCTCCCGGCCGGAACAGTTGATGTCGGCGGCTCTCCAGGCGATGCGGGTGCTGACCGACCCCGCCGATACGGGCGCCGTCACGTTGTGCCTGCCGCAGGATGTTCAATGCGAAGCGTACGATTATCCGGCTTCGTTCTTTGACAAACGCGTCCACTTCATCGAGCGTCGCCCGGTTGCCGCGGCGGCGTTGGACAGAGCCGTAAAGCTCATCAAAAGCAAATCCAAACCGCTGCTGATCGTAGGCGGGGGCGTTCATTATTCGGGGGCCGTAAAGGAGACCGTCGCGTTCGCCGAAGAGTTCGGTATTCCCCTGGCGGAAACGCAGGCCGGCAAAAGCGCCGTCCCTTGGGATCACCCGCTCAACATGGGAGCGATTGGGACCACCGGCTCGCTCGCGGCCAACCGTCTGGCCAAAGAATCCGATTTGATTATTTCCGTCGGCACCCGTTTGGCCGATTTTCCGACAGCGTCCAAAAGCGCTTTTCAGCATCCCAACGTGGAATTCCTGAACATCAATGTGAGCCCCTTCGACGCCATGAAGATGAACGCGCACATGGTCGTGGCGGATGCCAGAGAAGCTTTGACCGCGCTTGCGAAGACGCTTCGGACGGAGAAATACGTCAGTTCTTACGATGACGATCATTTAATGAGCCTTAAGAGGGAATGGGATGCGGAAGTCGACCGGCTGTACGGGTTGAGTCGAGAGGACGGGCTTGTCCAAACCAGCGTGTTGGGAACCCTCAACGCATTCGTGGGCGAGGACGATGTCATCGTTTGCGCGGCGGGGAGCTTGCCCGGAGATTTGCACCGCCTGTGGAGAAGCCGAAAGTCGAACACCTATCATATGGAATACGGATTTTCCTGCATGGGCTATGAAGTTTCCGGAGCGTTTGGCGTCAAGCTGGCCGACCCGCATCGTGAAGTCTATGCGATCGTTGGAGACGGCAGCTTTCTGATGCTCCATTCGGAACTTCTGACAAGTCTGCAGGAAGGGCGCAAAATCAACGTCATTCTCCTGGACAATCACGGTTACCAATGCATTCACAATCTTCAGCGCGGACATGGCAGCGAAGGCTTTGGCAACGAATTCCGTTACCGGTCCCCGGATACGAATCGGCTCACCGGCAGCTACCTCCCCATTGACTTTGCGATGATCGCCAGGGGGATGGGAGTGAAGTCGGTTCGGGTTGATTCCCTCTCCGCGCTTCAAGAGGCGCTTGCCGCTGCTAGAAACGAAACGCAATCGGTATTGATCGAGGTCAAGGTGCTTCCGGGAACGAATACGGAGGGATATGAGTCTTGGTGGCGCGTCGGCGTAGCCGAAGTTTCGACAAGCGAGAAAGTAACGGCGTCGTATCGGGAAGCGCAACAGAAAATCGGTACGGCCCGGCCCTATTAAATATAAAGAACCTAGATGGAGAGAGGCTCCCAACATGAATCTGGAAAGTTTGAAGCTCGGCATATCGCCGATCAACTGGGTCAATGAAGACGTACTGTCGCTGGGTGACCATTTCACGTTCGAGAATTTGTTAGCCGATTTCTCCTCACTAGGTTTCCGGGCCACGGAGAATTGTCGCAAATTCCCGAAAGATCCGGCACGATTAAAAACGGCTTTGGCTGAACGAGGCATTCAGATGACTTCGCAATGGAAGGGCGTATTGTTCTCCGATCCGACGAGGCGCGAAGAGGAATTAATGTCGTATCGGCAGCATGTCGAGTTTCTGCGACGAATGGGCGCACAGCATGTCGTGACTTGCGAGTTGGGGGGCTCCATTATCGGAGATCCCCGCCGTTCTGCGCACGAGAACCACGTCATTCCGCTCATGCCGGAACAATGGGGCCATATGGTCGAAGGACTTCATCAAGCCGGGCAAATATGCCGGGAACATGGCATGAAGCTGGTGTACCACTACCATATCGGCACCGTTGTAGAGAAGCCTGACGAGATCGATCGCTTGATGGAATCGACCGATCCCGAATTGGTCCACCTGCTTTATGATACCGGTCATGCTTATTACGGCGGCTACGATCCGCTTGAACTGCTTCGCAAGCATGGGGATCGTGTGGCCTATGTTCACTTAAAAGACGTCAGGCAATCGGTGCTGGATCGGGTCCGGGAACAGGGGATAAAATTCCAGGACTCGATTCTGCTCGGCGTATTTACCGTGCCGGGGGACGGTTGCATCGATTTCGCTCCGATCTTCCGTCTGCTACGCGATCAGGGCTACGACGGGTGGATGATCATCGAAGCCGAGCAGGATCCAGCCGTCGCCAATCCCTATGAGTATGCGAAACTGTCCAAAGGCTATATCGAAAGACTTGTCGCGGAACTAGGAAGCTGACATGTCAGATTCGAAGCAGAAGATAGATGGGTTAGAGAAAGGAGATATATGCGCCGATGTCCAAATTGATCGTGCCCAGCCGGAAACAAGCGGATCCACAGGGGAACCTGCTCTCCATCACTCCCGAATCGGCGGGCTGGACCTATGTAGGTTTTGAAGTCTATGCGCTCAAGGCCGGACAAAGCCTGAGGAAAGACACGGGAGATCGGGAAGTGTGTCTTGTTCTGTTGGCCGGCAAAGCCAAGGTCGTCGCTTCCGATTTCGCAGCGGAAGAAATCGGCCGGAGGATGTCCGTATTCGAGAAGATCCCGCCGTACAGCGTCTATGTGCCGAGCGGCGATTGCTACGAGGTGACGGCGCTTACCGATCTGGAGCTGGCGGTATGCACCGCGCCCGGCTTCGGGGGACATAAGGCTAGGCTGATCGCGCCGGAACACGTCGGCGTCGAGACGCGCGGATACGGCAACATCGAACGGCTGATCCACAACATCCTGCCGGAGTCGCAGCCCGCGGACAGCCTGCTTGTCGTGGAAGTTTTCACGCCGGCAGGCCATTGGTCCAGTTATCCGCCTCACAAGCATGACCAGGACGATTTGCCGAACGAATCCTACTTGGAAGAAACGTATTACCACAAGGTGAACCCCGGCAAGGGATTCGCTGTCCAGAGGGTGTATACGGACGATCGCTCGCTGGATGAGACCATGATTGTCAAGGACGGCGACGCCGTTCTCGTGCCGAAAGGCTACCACCCGGTCTCAGCCCCTCCGGGTTATGACGTATATTACTTGAATGTCATGGCCGGCCCGCATCGGGTTTGGAAATTTCAGAACGATCCCGACCATGAATGGTTGATGCCGCCGAAGAAATAGCGTACCTAAGATAAGAGTCCATAACGGAGAGGAATTTGAACATGTCAAAAGTGAGAATAGGAATTGTTGGAGCGGGGAGAATCGGCAAGCTGCATGCGGAGAACTTGAGACAGTTCAAGGATGTCGAGATCCGGGCGATTTCGGATATTTTCGCGGATCAAGCGCGAGGCTGGGCCGCGCAGAACGGGATTGAACGGGTCACGGAGGATTACAGAGACATCCTGAGCGATCCGGACATTGATGCCATTCTGATCTGCTCGCCGACCGATACGCACGTCGACATCATCAAAGAAGCGGCGAACGCCGGGAAACATATTTTCTGCGAAAAACCGATCAGCCTGGATCTGAGCAAGACTGTCCAAGTGCTGCAATGGGTGAAGCAAGCCGGAATCAAATTCCAACTCGGCTTCAATCGCCGGTTCGATCACAACATGAGCCGCGTGAACGAACTGTTGAAAGCCGGCAAGGCGGGAGAACTGCATATTCTCAAGATTACTTCCCGCGATCCGGCGGCTCCGCCGGAAAGCTACATTAGAAGTTCCGGCGGATTGTTTGCCGATATGGCGATCCACGACTTCGATCTTGCCCGTTTTCTGACAGGCAGCGACGTGGAGGAAGTTTACGTTCAAGGCGCGGTGAGGGTCGATCCGGTGTTCGCGGAATGCGGAGATATCGACACGGCCGTCACCACATTGAAATTCAAGAACGGCGTCCTGGGCGTCGTGGTGAATAGCCGGCAGGCCCATTATTACGACCAAAGAGTCGAAGCGTTTGGTTCCGCCGGCACGATCGCCATCCAGAACGATACGCCCAGCACGGTTGAATGGTTCTCTTCCGCCGGCGGCGTAAGACGGGAAACTCCGCTTTATTTCTTCCTGGAGAGGTACAAGGAAGCTTATGTCAAGGAGATGCGGTGCTTTGTCGACGCCGTTCTGAACGATGAACAGGTGCCTGTTGACGTGAATGACGGATATCAGGCCGAACTGATCGCCTTCGCCGCAGGAATTTCCTTGCGCGAGAAACGGCCTGTCCTATTGGCAGAAGCGGAAGCCAGATTGGCTCAAGAGGTTTAAAGGGACGGCGGACGGCTAGATACGGATGAATACCACCATTTACGATATCGCCGCACGGGCGGAAGTTTCCATCGCTACGGTCTCGAAGGTCATCAACGGCAGCGGCCGAATCAGCTTAAAAACCCGCGCGAAAGTGGTCCGAATCATGCAGGAGCTTGGGTACCAGCCTAGCAGGGTTGCATCCGCGCTTACAGGCAAACAGACGTTTACGCTGGGTTTGCTGCTTCCCGATCTTGCCAATCCGTTCTTTGCGGAAATGGCGAGAAGCATCGAGGATCGCGCTTACGAAATGGGTTTCAGCGTCATTATTTGCAGCACGGATAACAAACTCGAACGGACGGAGCGCAATATCCGGTTTTTCAAACAAAAACGGTTGGACGGCGTCATGATCGGGACCGGGGATATGACCGCGGCGGCCATTACGGGGCTGTCGAAATCGATGCCGGTGGCCTTAATTGCGAGAGACATTCCGACATTAGCCATCGATGCGGTTCGGGTCGACGATTTTCTGGGCGGCAGAATGGCAGCGGCGCATCTTCTGGAGTCCGGGCATACACGAATCGCTGTGATCGCGGAAGACGAACTGTTCGTCAGCAGTCTCGAACGGGTTCGGGGTTACCGGACGGCGTTGGAGGAAGCGGGGATTACATTCGATCCCGGCCTGGTCGTGCAGGTGAATCCGGATCCGGACAAAATAAAGTCGGCAACGGCGGATCTTCTCCGGGCAAGGCCCGATGTGACGGCTATATTTGCTTGCAACGACTTGCTGGCCACGTTAGTGATACAAACGGTTCGCGAGCACGGTTTATCCGTTCCCGACGATCTGTCGATCATCGGGTTCGACAATACCATTCACGCGTCCATCGTACATCCGTCTCTTACAACGGTGGCCCAACCGATCGAGAATATGGGTAAGCAGGCGGTCGATCTGTTATTGGGCAAGATCAACGATCCTGACATCACGACACGGAAAGTGATCTTGCTGCCGGAACTGATCGTCCGATCGTCGGTCACCGCTCCCGGAAAGGAGTAAACCTTTTTCCAAGCTCGTTGCCGTCCTGCCTGTCCTCCTTTGGAAGACGGGGATTTTGATTTCAGCAAGCGGATCGAAGGGGCTGCCTCTTATGGGACAGCGCCCTTATTTTTTTTCTCATGATTCTCATCCATGTCAGGTATTGCAGCAGGTTGAGCAAAAATAGCGATATTTCATAAAGAATGAAAGCGTTTTATAGAGCGGTGAATACCAATTTAAGGAAAATAAAAATAAAGACTTTTCCCTTGGACTTGCCGCCCGGCTTAATCCGTTGGACCTATAAAAGATAGTCCTTCTAAAGCGGATATGGGAAATAAAGGGATTTATAAGCAAATTTAATATTGTACCGATTTTATCCGAATAGCAGGATTTTATTGGATGCAATGCCTTTTTCGCCGAATCCGGGATTAAGACCAAGGTCGCAAACATGCAGCAGCAAGCCCTGCTTCATAAAATCGGTTCTCTCGTAGTATGTCCATGTTCGATTTTACAAGGTATGTTGAAATTAAACCATTCAACAGAAATGAGGGAGCATGACGAAGAAAATGTGAATTTTCTCATCCTATGAGAGAGGAAAGGTGATGAATAAGGATGGCTATGCAGAGTGGGTTGGAACGTTATGTTGTCTTCGAGGAGCGAATCCGGATTGCAGAAGAACTCCATGACCGCATGGGTCCGCATTTGTTCGGCATAGCCTGCGCCGTCCACTCCCTGGAACAGGACTGGGGGGGAACGTCGGAAGCGCAAAAGCTGGAGCAGCTGCGGGAAATCAAGAAAGCGATCGCCTCGGCATCCCGTGAACTGCGCATGGCGATACACGGTCTGAGCTTGTCCGAGAAGGGCGGCGCGTCGTGGATCGGAAGCGTCGAATCTTTGCTTGCCAGTCAGGCCAAGTTGAACGGCGTCCGAATCCGTTTCCGCGCACCCGACTTCGACCGCCGCCTGTCCGTTCATCATCAGAAAGTGTTATACCGGATCATTGCCGAAGCGGTCGGCAACGCGATCCGTCATGGCGCCAGCAGCAAGATCGACGTTAAATTGACGTTGCGGCGCAACGCCGTTACGCTTCGAATCGCGGACAACGGTTCGGGGTTTGATGCAACTTCGCGGCAGCCGAGCAAGCAAGATTCCGGGTTCGGGCTGGGCAACATGAAGGTTCTCGCCGCCTCGCTCGGCGGCAATCTGCAAATCGACAGCGTCATCGGAGGCGGAACGCGCATTGTCGTCAGGCTTCCGCTCGACGACGCCAACGAGGAACCGCTTCAAACGATGAAGAAGGGGTGATCGGATGAAAATCGTCATCGTGGACGACCATCCTCTGGTCCGCAAAGGTTTGATCGCTATTCTGGCCAAAGAAGAAGGGATCGAATGGGTCGGCGAATCCGACACGGTTCAGGACGCGATTGCGCTGATCGAGAGGGAGAAGCCGGATCTTGCCATCGTGGATGTCAAGCTGGGCGCCGACTCCGGCTACGATCTGGTCGGGAGGCTCCGCCATCTTCCGTGCCATTTTATGATGCTGACTTCCTCCGCGTCGGAAGCGGACATCCGGAGAGCGGAAGCGTGCGGGGCCGACGGCTTCGTGCTGAAAGAAGCGGAACCCGAGGAATTGCTGCTGGCCATCCGGATCGTCGGGAGAGGGCGCAAGTATTTCGATCCGAATTTGCTCGGCACGATGCTTCGCAAGGAATCCGACGATCCGCTCGACAAGCTGACGCCCAAAGAAAGGGAAGTGCTGCGCGGACTCGGAGAAGGGCTGTCGAACGGCGCCATGGCGAAAAAGCTGGTCGTCAGCGAATTTACCGTCAAGAAGCACGTCAGCCGAATTTTCAGAAAATTGAATTTGAATGACCGTACGCAGGCTGCCCTGTTCGCGCAAGCGCAAGGGCTCGGCAGCTATTCTCCGGACAAACGGAAGCAAGGAAGTTCCGTCTGATCCTATGGTACGAAAGTATACCTTCTGCAGCTACCTACGCGGCAGGGTGATCTGCTTCCCGAGAAGAAGCAAAATCATCCCGCCGCGTAATAGTTAGGCGGGACGCCGGCGTCTTACAATAAAAACAGATCAGATCCGGGGAAGCACTCGGAGCAGCGCTGCTCAGTATTTTATCAGAAAATCTGACTTTCGGAGGATGCCTTTTGGAATTACAACGGTATTGGAGCGTAGTCCGGAAGAGGCTGTGGTTGATCGCGCTGATCGTGATCGTCAGCTGTACAGCCGTCGGTTATTACACCAGCCATTTCGTCAGGCCGGAATATCAAGCGTCCGCGAAGCTGATGGTGTATTCGAACGGCGCCTTAAACAAACCGGAAGCCGAACCTGACGCAGCGGCCATTAATTCTAGCATTCAGTTGATCAAAACGTATAAGCAACTTATTCTTACTCCGCGAATTTTGAAGAAGGTTGCCGAGAAATATCCGGAACTCCATACGACCGCCGGGGAGCTCGGGTCCAAAATCAGCGTCGCCTCCGTAACCGAGACGCAAATCATGACCGTCTCCGCGACGGACGCATCGTACGCCCGAGCGGCCAAAATGGCGAATGCCGTCTCCGTCGTGTTCCAGCAAGAAGTTCGCACGCTGCTGAATCTGAACAATGTGTCCGTTCTGAACTGGGCGGACCCTTCGGAGCAGCGGGCGCCGGTCTCGTCCGGCCCGGCCAAAAATGTCGCGATCGTCTTCGTCCTGACGCTGATGATCGGAGTCGGCGTCGCCTTCCTGCTGGAACGCCTCGACGATTCGGTCAAGACCGACGGCGATGTCCGCACGAGACTGAACATGCCTCTGCTTGCGGACATCCCCAGAATAAGACGGCGGGACCTGATCGGTACCGACGATCGCGAGAAGCCGGTGAATACGGCGGGGAGGGACGCCCATGTCACGTTGGATGCGTAAACGAGGCTTGATCGCCGGAACGAACCCGAAGTCGGCTGCCGCCGAGACGTATCGCAGACTGAGAACGGGCATTGAGCTCGCCAATCGGACGGCCGGGATGAAGACGATCGCGATTGCGTCCGCCGAACCCGGCGAAGGCAAAAGCACCGCCTCGGCCAATCTGGCCATCGCCTACGCCCAGGCGAACCGCAGCGTGCTGCTGATCGACTCGGACTTGCGGGCGCCCGTTCAGCACCGGATCTTCGATCTTCCGAACGAGACGGGGCTGAGCACGGCGCTTGCTGGCCGGTGCGGGATCGCAGAAGCGATCCGGCCGACGGCATTCGCCAATCTGCAGGTCGTATGCGCCGGTCCGATTCCGTCCAATCCGACCGAATTGCTGGATTCGGACGGGATGACCGCGCTGCTCGAGGCGGCGAAGGAACGATTCGACATCGTCATCGTCGATACGCCTTCGTTGGCGGCCGGTGCGGATGCGCTGATCGTGTCGGATAAATGCGACGGCGCCGTGCTCGTCATTCGACGCGGCAAGACGAAGTTCGACGCGGTCGCGAAGGCGAAGGAATCGCTGGAGTCCTGCCGGGCCCGCCTCGTCGGCGCCGTCTTCAACAGAACCGGGCGCTAAACCGCCGCGCCGCTCCCGCAAGGGAAGGAAATGTCTCCTGCTCCTTTATCACCGGAGGCACTCGGCCATGCTGTGGGTTAACGGGCCTTAGACGTTCATCGTCGAGGGTGTGGCGTGAGGGTGGGTTCAATGCCCTTTATAAGATCAGTTGTTCTATCAAAAGAGAGAGATGGAGTGAGAGCGAATGAAAAGAGTGCGAAAAGCGATTATTCCAGCAGCTGGTCTAGGAACTCGTTTCCTGCCCGCCACCAAGGCGATGCCGAAAGAGATGCTGCCGATCGTCGACAAGCCGACCATTCAGTACATCGTGGAAGAAGCGATCGAATCCGGGATTGAAGACATTATCGTCGTTACGGGCAAAGGAAAGCGTGCCATAGAAGATCACTTCGACATCGCTTTCGAGCTCGAACATACTTTGGAACAAAAAGGCAAATTCGACTTGCTGCATAAAGTGCAGCAGTCGTCCAACGTCGAAATTCACTACATTCGGCAGAAGGAACCGAAAGGGCTGGGACATGCCGTATGGTGCGCGCGCAGCTTCATCGGCAACGAACCGTTCGCCGTGCTGCTCGGCGACGACATCGTTCAGTCCGATACGCCGTGCACGCGGCAGCTGATCGAACAATACGAGCTTACCGGCAGGGCGGTCATCGGCGTTCAGGCCGTCGGCACGGATCAGACGAACCGGTACGGCATTCTGGATCCGATTGAGAAGCGCGGCCGGCTCTACAAGGTTCGCCGGTTTGTGGAGAAGCCCCCGCTAGGCCAGGCGCCTTCCAATCTGGCGATCATGGGGCGATACGTGTTGACGCCCGAAATTTTCGACTACCTGGGCAAGCATGAAGTCGGAGCGGGCGGCGAAATTCAACTGACGGACGCCATTCAGAAGCTGAACGAGGATATCGGCGTCTATGCGTACGATTTCGAAGGCGTCCGTTACGATGTCGGGGAGAAGCTCGGGTACATTCTGACGACGGTCGACTTCGCGCTGCGCAACGATGAACTGAAATACCGTCTGATGGACGGGCTGAAGGAGCTTCTCTGGAACGAGAAAGTGAGTGGCGGCCATGGCCCTGCAGTATGATCGGGAAGCGGCCAAGCGGATCGTGGAGATCGAGAAGATGCGGCTTGCCGAGTTAAACGGCGGCAATCTGGCGTTCTACAACGTGGCCAAACGGGTCATCGACGTCACGGGCGCGCTGTTCGGGCTGCTTCTGCTCTCCCCGGTGCTCGCCACGGTCGCGATTCTCATCAAGCTGGACGATCCGAAGTCGCCCGTTTTGTTCTCGCAGACCCGGATCGGCAAACACGGGAAGCCCTTCCGCATGTACAAGTTCCGGTCGATGGTGCCGGACGCGGAACAGAAGCTTGCGGAGCTGCTGGACCGGAACGAAATCAAGGGCGCGATGTTCAAAATCAAGGAGGACCCGCGCGTTACCCGAATCGGGAGATTCATCCGAAGAACGAGCATCGACGAATTGCCTCAGCTTATCAACGTGTTGAAAGGAGAAATGTCGCTGGTCGGTCCCCGGCCGCCGCTGCCGAGGGAGGTGGCGGAATACACGGAGTACGACAAGCTTCGGCTGACGGTCAACGCGGGCTGCACGGGTCTGTGGCAAGTGAACGGACGCAACCGGCTCAGCTTTGAACAGATGGTCGAGCTTGATCTGGAATACATTCGTCATCGAAGCATTTGGGGGGATTTGAAGATTATTTTCCGGACCTTCAAGCTGCTGCTGGGAGCCAAAGACGCTTTTTAACGTTACGTGCTCCCCGCATGGCGCCGCTTTGAGGGGTTATTTAAAACGATGGGGTGGCGACAGATGAACAAAATCGTGTTTATTACGAATCGGCTGCCTTTTCCCGCCACGGACGGGAGAAAAAACATGCTGTTGCAGTATATTCGGCATATGAAGGAGATTTATCCCGGAAGCGAGATCGTCAATCTGTCGTTCGTTGACGAACCGAACGATTTGAAGCACCAGCCGAAGGAGATCGACCGGCTCGTGCGTTTGAAGCTGCCGGGCTTCGCCGAGAAACTGTACAACGTTCTCGTTCATTCGTTGATCCGGAGAAGGTGGCCGCTTCAGGTATCCGTTTATTACCGCCGGAAGACGCACCGGCAAATCCGGAACTTCATCCGGGAGGAGAAGCCGGACTTCGTTCTGTACGACATGGTGAGAGTGGCGGAATATTGGACGGAGGGGAAGGGCCGGAACGTGCTCAGCTACGACGATCTGTTGTCGCTTCGCTATCGGCGCCAGCTCGATTGGTTCCAGTACATTCCATCCATACTCGGAGGTTTCGCGAACAAACTGCCCGACAGCTTGAAGCGGTTTGCGGAGCTGAAATTCGTGCAGAAGAAGCTGATCGCCTTCGAAAGCGAGATGCTGGCCCGTTACGAAAAGAAGGTAGCCCCCCTCTTTGATCATCTGATCTTTACTTCCCCCGCCGAAGCTCTCGATTTCCGGAAGGCGACCCATCACAAATCCTGCCACGGCATTCCGATGAAGGTCGAACCGGCCGTGCAGACGAGAGGCTCCCGCCGCTACGATTCCAACAAGCTCGTGTTTGTCGGCAAGATGGACATTCCGCACAACAGCTCCGCCGCCGTTTATTTCTGCGAACGGATCTGGATGCGAATCAAGCGCCAGATGCCCTCGGCCGTCTTCTATATCGTCGGGAAAAGCCCGACAGAGGAGGTGCGGCGTCTGCAGGACGAGTATCCGGGCGTCGTCGTGACGGGCGCCGTAGACGACGTTAAGCGAGTCGTCAGCGATGCCGCGCTTATGATCGCGCCGCTGCTGTTCGGAACCGGAATCAAAACGAAGATTCTGGAGGCGATGTCCTGGGGCGTGCCGGTGGTCACCAACCGGATCGGCAGCGAAGGGCTGGACGCCAGTCACGGAGAAGAGCTGTTCATCTGCGATTCGGAGGACGAGATGGTGCAATGCGTGTTGCGCCTGATGGGCGACAGGGAGATGAACGACACCGTATCGAGCAAATCGATTCAATATGTGGCTCGCCGGTTCAGCGGCGCCGCCACTCGCAAAAATATGGAGTTGATCTTATCTTAACGGCCGAACGCGCAGAGCGAAGCGACGTCGTACGCACGGCGATCGTCGCTCTGTTTTTGTGCTCGCTTGCGGTCATCACGTATGACAGCTTGCCGTACTTTCAATTTTCCGTTTATCGCCCGCTCGCCATGTTTCCGATGTTCGCCGCCTCCGCGCTGCTGCTCTTTACCGAATTTCGGTTCCGGCCGGGAGATTCGCTGCTCTTGCTCTTCGCCGCTTACAGCATCGGCCATTCGCTGCTGGCGTCCATCGGCAACGGGGACACGGGCAGCAGTATCAAGCATACGCTTACGCTGCTGTTCGGAGTGTCGATCTACCGGGTCACCGTCTACATCGGCGCGCTGGCGAAGGAGGATGCCGAGCTGCGAAGGCGGATCGTCATCTGCCTGCTGATCGGCTTCGTTCCGCCGCTTGCGGCCGGGCTCATGCAGGCGGCGGACGCCTACTTGATCCGCAGCGGCTTCTCCGGAACTTTGACCGGCCTATTCTCGGAGAAAGTGTACCGCGGGCGCATTCAGATGCTGTCGGGAGAGCCGTCGTGGGCCGGCATTCATCTGCTGAGCGGCGGGCTGCTGCTGCTTTTTCTTTACAAGAAAGGGTTCAGGCGGCTGTTGCTTCTTCCGCTCATCGGCATCGCGCTGATGCTGGTGCTGTCGTTCTCGGCCTACGCTTACAGCGTGTTGCTGACCGCGTTGCTGATCTATGTGCTCATCGCGAACAAATACCGCGGACGGATGCTGCTCGGGCTTGCGTGCGCCGTTCTGGTCATTGCGGTGGGCGTGCCCTATCTGCTGGAGACGCTTCATGTCAGCGGCTATTTCACGGACCGGTTCCAATTCAACTTCAGCCATTTGCTCAAGGCCGACAACTCTTTTTTTATCCGTGTCGTGTTCCCGGCCATCGGGTTTCTGGAATTTGCAAGGCACCCGATCTTCGGCGTCGGGGGCGGTTACTATTACCGGGAGTTCGCGGATTTGCTGCTTCAGCACTTCGATTACGGCATGAAGTTCACCGAGGTGAAAGATCTCGTAAACCTTCATCCCGAGATGGCGACCTCGCGCAATTTATGGTCCAAGCTGTTCGCGGAGGAAGGTCTTACGGGCGCTTTCCTGTTTATCGGCTTTATGGCTGCGGCCTTGCGCAGTTCGCGCGCGGCCCCTTACGCCCAATTCGCGCTGGCGCTATGCTTCTCGCTCGTCATGAATTTCGATTCCTATTCCTTTGTGAACTTCTGGCTGCTGATCGGTTTGATTCGGAGCGGATTCTTCGAGGAATGGACCGTGGGCCGGGCAGCGGAACGGGATAAGCAAAATGGGGGGGAGTTGAGACGTACCGCATGAGAATCGTCATCGTAAACAGCCTGTACGCGCCGCATATCGTCGGCGGAGCGGAAATTTCGACGCAAATATTGGCGGAAGCGCTCGGCTCCGTGGCGGATGTCCACGTATTGACGCTTGGGAGCCAGAAGCGGAGCGCCGGCGTCCAGGTGGAGAAAATCGGCGGCGTCACCGTGCATCGGTTGCCGCATCACAATCTGTATTGGCTCGGGGACTCCCAGGGGCGCGGCACGCTGCCGAGGATCGTCCGCAGGTTGGTCGATCTGTACAATCGGCGGCTGATCGGAGCGGTGAAGGAGAGACTGCAAGCCATCCGGCCGGATCTGATTCATACCCAGAACTTGTCCGGCTTCGGCGCCGCCGTCTGGACGGCGAACGCCAAGGAAGGCGTTCCGATCGTGCACACGCTGCGGGACTATTCGCTGCTCTCGCCGGTCAGTTCGCCGCTGTCGAATCCGGCGCTGGCGCGGCTGTACGCCCTGACTTCCGGGGCTTTCAGCCGAAGGGTAGCGGCGGTAGTCGGCATCTCGTCGCATATTTTGAAGCGGCATACGGACGCCGGGCTGTTCCCGGATGCAACAAGACAGGTCATCCCGAATGCGGTGGAGGGCGAGATCGCCGCGTCGGACAAGGACTTCGGCCGCAAGCCGCTGCGGATCGGCTACTTCGGGAGAATCGAACCGGAGAAGGGCGTTCGCGAGTTGGTGGACGCCGCTCTGGCATGTCCCCGCGATGTCGTGGAGAAGGTCGTCGTCTGCGGGGAAGGCAGCCTACGGCAAAATCTGACGGACATCGTCCGCCATGACGACCGTTTCCTCTTCCCCGGCAAAGTCAAGCCGGCGGAGGCCCGCAGGCTCATGGCGGAGGCGGACGTCAATTTCGTCCCCTCGATCTGGGAGGAGCCGTTCGGCCGGGTGATCATCGAATCCTACCAGGTCGGTACGCCGGTGTACGCTTCGGCCGTAGGCGGCATTCCCGACGCCGTCTGGAACCCGGCCGAATTTCTGTTCCGGCCGGGAAGCGCTGCGGCCATACGGGACAAGATCGAGGCGTTCTACGCCTTGTCCGGGGAAGAGAAGCGGCGGATTCAGGCGTCCTGCCTGCAGCACTGCCGCAAGTTCACCCAAGCGGCGCTGCTGGAGCGGCACTTGGATCTGTATGCCAGGACGCTCTCCCGCAGCCGCGATTACGCGGACATCCCCGCATACGGGCAGGTGCATTAAATGAGCAAGCCGACCGTTTATATGTGGCCCAAGATCAGCCCGCACAACAAGTACACGGAGCTGCTCTCCCGGTCGATCGAGCGGCGCGGGGTGCGCGTCGCGCATTACGACCGCAAGGCGATGTTCAAGCCGGGCAAGGGAGACATCGTGCACATGCACTGGCCGAGCTATACGTATCAAGCTTCCGTCTTCCCGCTTACGGTGGCGAAGTCGCTGTTTTTTATTCTGTTGTTGTACATCTACAAAGGAAGGGGCGTACGGCTGTTCTGGACGATTCACAACATCTGGCCGCACAAGGGCAAGTCGCGCTGGGATTCGCTCATGCGCAAGCAACTGCTTCGCCTCTGCGACGCGGCGTTCGTGCTGAGCGAATCGGTGCGGCGGGAAGCCGCCGCCGCGTTCGAAGCGCGCGAGGACCGGCTGGTCGTCACGCCGCACGGCCATTACGTGGACGCTTATCCCGGCCGGGGGACGGACATCCGGTCGCGGTTTGGCATTCCGTCGGACCGCTTCCTCTTTCTGTTTATCGGCCGAATCAATCCTTACAAGGGCGTGGATCGGCTGGTCGAAGCTTATCGGTCGCTGAAGCTCGAATCGGGCGCCCTGCTCATCGCGGGGCAGCCCGATGCGGGGTACAGCCTCGATTTTATAAACGAAGCGAACGACGGCTCCATCAAGGTGCACCCGCACTTTGTGGACGACCGGGAGCTGGCCGATTACCTGGAAGCCGCCGATGCGGTCGTGCTGCCCTACCGGCAGATCACGACGTCGGGGAGCGCTATTCTGGCCTTGTCCTACAAGAAGCCGGTCGTTGCGCCGAGGCTCGGCTCGCTCGGGGAATACGTGTCCGAAGGCTGCGGCGTTCTCTACGACCCCGACGATCCGGACGGGCTGCGCCAAGCGCTCCGCGCCTGCATGAACATGGACAAGCAAGACACGGAGAAGCGGATCGCCGCGAAGCTCCGGGAATTGGATTGGGACCGGATCGCCGACAAGATGATGCGCGTCTACGCCGGTTCGGCGCTTCGGGAGGTGAACGCATGAGAGCGTCGGTCGTCATTTGCACCTACAATCGGGCCGCGGATTTGCGCGATGCGCTGATGAGCTTGCTGCCGCAGCGGTTTCGCGGCGAGTTCGAGGTCATCGTCGTGGACAACGGCTCCACCGATGCGACGGCGCAGACGGTGCTGGATTTCCGCCGAACCGTCCGTTTCCCGGTCCGCTACATATTCGAAGAGCGGCTGGGCTTATCCGTCGCCCGGAACCGGGCCATCCGCGAAGCGCAGGGCGAATACATTCTGTTCCTGGACGACGATGCGGTCGCTTCCGACGATTGGATTGGAGGCATCGTCTCCTTGTTCGACAGGGACCCGCGGATCGGCTGCGTCGGCGGCAAGATCGAACCCGTCTGGGAAGGGGACGCGCCGCATTGGCTGCCTCCGGAGAACCGGACGCTGTACACGATTCTCGATTACGCCGACGACATCGTGGAGATGCGGGAGCCCGCGATACCGTTCGGCGCCAATGTCGCCTTCCGCAAATCGGTGTTCGAGGCGGTCGGGCTGTTCCGGGAAGATCTGGGCCGGGTGGGGAGCAACCTGCTCTCCAGCGAGGAAGGCGAACTGATCGAACGCATCCGCACCCGCTATTCGGTCTATTACACGCCGTACGCTTCGGTTCTGCACAAAATTCCGCGGAGCCGGATCAGCAAGCGCTGGCTGCTTCGGCGCATTTATTGGCAGGGAGTCAGCCGGGCGGTCAGCTCGCAGCGCAAAGCGGGCCTGTTCGTCCAGTCGGTTCTGAAAGTGCCGTTCTTCGTGCTGCTGTCGATCCCGTTCTTGTATGACAAACGGCGGGTATTCCGCAACGTCAGCCGAATCGCGTACAATAACGGGCTGATTCGAGGCGTGCTGGGAACTTATCAATGAACAAAATCGAGCAACTGCAACCGTTACGCGATGTTTGAGAGTCGGTTGTCAGGCGGGTAAGGATGTTGGAAGCGATGATCAAACCGCCAAAGTTCAAACGCGCATTGGCCGGCCGCGGCGCCGTATCGGCGATCGTGCGGACTAGCGCCGCCAATCTGCTCATTATGGTGCTCAGCACGCTGACATCGATCGCGACGGCGCGCTGGTTCGGCGTGGAAGGCAAAGGGGAATTCTCGGCGATTCTGTTCTGGCCGACGCTGCTCGCCGGGGTGCTCAGCTTCGGGCTGCCGACTTCCTTGATTTACAACCGGAGATCGCATCCGGCGCTGGGCGCGGAATTCGTCCGGGCGAGCTTCCTGATCCAATTGCCGGTCAGCCTGCTGGCCGGGCTTGCGGCCTGGTTCTTGCTTCCCGCCTGGCTCGGGAACTATCCGGACTCCATCGTCCGCGTCGCCCAGTGGTATACCGTGATCATGCTCCCGTTGCTGCTTGCCGTCAATCTGCTGTCGGCGCTGGCTCAAAGCATGGAGAACTTCAACCTGTACAACGGCCTTCGGCTGTACGTGCCCTTGAGCAATTTAGTCGGACTTGCGGCCTTGTGGGCATGCGGCGTTCTGCGCCAAAACACCGCCGCGCTCGTTTTTTTCGGTACGA
The DNA here is from genome assembly GCF_000429825.1 of Cohnella thermotolerans DSM 17683. Classification (GTDB taxonomy): domain Bacteria; phylum Bacillota; class Bacilli; order Paenibacillales; family Paenibacillaceae; genus Cohnella; species Cohnella thermotolerans. Next base: position 21,787 of record NZ_AUCP01000055.1, on the reverse strand, counting down.
GCCTCCTTGTCGTCTTCTGGTCGTTGTACCGGCTGAGGCGGGAACTGACCGTCGGATGGTTCGGCAAGTTCGCCGACCGGAGCGCGATCCGTTCACTGTTCGGGTACGGCGGCAGGGTGTACGGCGTCGAGCTGCTCGGAACGTTGTACGGGCAATGCGACAAGCTCATTATTTTATCGCTGCTCGCGCCGCGGGAGTTCGGGCTCTACACGGTTGTCTATACGCTGTCCCGCGTATTCAACGTCGTCCAGATGGCGATCTCGGGGGTCGTCTTCCCGAAGGTGACCGGCCTCGCGCCGGAGAAGATCGTGCAGACGGTGTGCCGGGCGTTCCGGCTATCTTCCGTGCTCATGTGCGTTGCCCTCGTTCCCGGTCTGCTCATTGGGCGCTATCTGCTGGGGCTGCTGTACGGTCAGCCGTTTCTGGAAGCGGGAACGGCGTTCTGCCTGCTCTCCCTGGAATGCATTATCGGCGGAGGATCGTGGATTCTCGCTTCCTCCTTCAATGCGATGGGCCGGCCCGGCCTTGTGGCGGCGAGGCAGGCGATCGCGCTGGCGCTGACGGTCGGGCTCCTCTTCGCGCTGGCGCCCGCCTACGGATTGAACGGCATCGCGCTGGCCATGCTGCTCGGCGCCGTGAGCCGGATTCTCATCTCGATCGCCGCGATGAAGATCGTGTTCAAAGCGCCGATCTCCGGCGTTCTGTTCGATAAAGGCGATTGGCGCTTCTTGCGGGGGCGCCTGTCGCGGGCATCGCAACTCTGACATCTTGGAAGGGAAGGACGGCAACGCCAGATGCGTCTGCAAGGCAGAAGCGTTAGAGAGTATGTGAGGTACGGTTACAGGCTCTTCCGCGGCGTTCTGTTCCGGAGGAAGGTCGACCGGTGCGGCAAGCTTCTGCGGGTATGCGGTCCCGTGAAGGTGTCGAAGTCGAGGCGCGCCCGCCTCGTCATCGGCAGCCGCGTCATTCTTCATCGGCATACCGGGTTTTATCTCGATTCGGAGGATGCCGTCATCGAGATCGGCGACCATACGTTCCTGAACCGGAGAAGCGAAGTCATGTGCAAGCGGCATGTGAAAATCGGCAGCCACTGCGCCATCTCCTGGGACGTGACGATCACGGATACCGACTACCATACGCTCGAAGGAACGGAGCCGACGATGCCGGTCGTCATCGGGGATCATGTGTGGATCGGCTGCAAGGCGGTCATTTTGAAGGGAGTAACGATCGGCCGGGGCGCCGTCGTGGCCGCAGGCGCGGTCGTGTCGAAAGACGTGCCGGCCCGCGCGCTTGTTGCGGGCGTCCCGGCGAGAGTCGTTCGGGAAAACGTAAGCTGGACCCTGTGACGGGGACGGTTCGAGAAACGACAAGCGAAGGAGAAGTAACGATGGAAACCGCACCGTTCGCTCATCCGATGGATGAACTCAAACATCGGCTTCGGCAAATCCTGACGGTGATTTCGCCCTATTCGGAGATCTGTTACATCGATTATCCGGTTCACGGCAACGGCGGGGATCTGCTGATCATGAAAGGGACCGAAGCTTTTTTCAAGGAAAATCATATTCGGGTCCGGGCGCGCTACAGCGCGCTGGACTTCCCGGACGGGCTGCCCATTCCGCGCCATCACATTCTCGTGCTGCACGGCGGGGGCAACTTCGGCGATCTGTATCCGGTTCATCAGAAGCTGCGGGAGAAAATCGTCGCGAATTATCCCGGCCACCGGGTGGTCATGCTTCCGCAGACGATTTTTTACAGCAATGTGAGCGAGTTCGACAAGACGGCCGATATTCTGAACCGGCACCCGGACGTGCACCTGTTCGTTCGCGATACGCTGTCGTTGGAAATGGCCAAGGACAAGTTCCGGCGCTGCAACGTCTATCTGTGTCCGGACATGGCGCATCAGCTTTGGCCGATTCGCAGCCGGTCCGGTCCCGAGAAGGAGCTGCTTCGGTTCCTCCGGACCGACATCGAGAAGACGGCCGGGCAAGAGGAGTTGGAGGCGTCCGGCGCCGGGGATTGCCTGGACTGGCCGACGCTTTACAGCCGGGCCGAGCAGAGATCGATCCGCGCCTTCGCCGTCATGCTGAGCAAAGGAAGAGGCCGGCTGCCGGTCGGCAAAATCTGGGGCAAGTATGCCGACCATCTCGTACGGAAGGCGGTCGACAAATTCGGTCATTATCGTACCGTTCAGACTTCGAGGCTTCACGGGCATATTTTGTCCTGCCTCATGGACAAGCCGCATGTGCTGCTCGATAACGCCTACGGCAAAAACGCCAACTACTTCCGCACGTGGACGAAAGGAATCGCCTCCGCCAAACTGCTGGCCGAGCCGGTTAACAAGCATAGCGGAGGAACGGCATGATGCGGGACGACGGCGATCGGCCGCGGCATCCTCGCGGAGCGCCCCGCCGATCGAAGAGAATATCGTCCGGCTTGAGGGTGCATGGGACGAGAACGTCCGACTTTGCAACGGATAGGAGGGAGCTTCATTGAACATTGCGGTTATTGGCACCGGCTATGTCGGACTTGTATCGGGCATCTGCTATGCGGAACTCGGGCATTCGGTCGTCTGTGTCGACAAAGATCCGTTGAAAATCGCGGCTTTGCAAAACGGGGTCATCCCGATCTACGAGCCGGGGCTGGAGGAGCTCTCGGCACGGAACGCCGCCGCCGGCCGGCTGCGCTTCACGAACGACCTGAAGGAAGCCGTCCGGGGGAGCGAACTGGTCGTCATCGCGGTCGGCACGCCGCCGCTTCCGAGCGGCGAAGCGGACTTGTCTTATATCGACGGCGCGGCTGCCGAGATCGCAGAGGCGATGAACGGCTATACGATCGTCGCCGTGAAGAGCACCGTTCCCGTCGGCACGAACGAACGCGTTCGCGAGCTGATCCGCAGCCGGACGAACGTGCCGTTCGACAGCGTGTCGCTGCCGGAGTTTCTGCGGGAAGGCACGGCCGTCCGGGATACGCTCGAACCGGACCGGATCGTCATCGGCGCCGATTCCCGCGCCGCCGCCGACAAGATCGCGGAACTGCACCGGCCGCTGACGGACCGGATTATGGTGACCGACATCCGCAGCGCGGAAATGCTGAAATACGCTTCCAACGCGTTTCTGGCGACGAAAATATCGTTTATCAACGAGATCGCGAACATTTGCGAGAAGGTGGGCGCCGACGTAACCCAAGTCGCCGAGGGGATGGGAATGGACCGCAGAATCGGTCCGGCGTTCCTGCGGGCGGGCATCGGCTACGGGGGCTCCTGCTTTCCGAAGGATACGCGGGCGCTCATCCAGATCGCCGGCCATGTGGAATATGAATTCAAGCTGCTGCGGGCGGTCATCGAGGTGAATCAGGATCAACGCTTTCGTATCCTCCGGAAGCTGGAGACGATCTTCGGCGGCGAGCTGCGGGGGAAGACCGTGGCGGTCTGGGGGCTTGCGTTCAAACCGGAGACGGACGACGTTCGGGAATCGCCCGCGCTCGAGATCATGGGGCACCTGACCGCCAGCGGCGTTCGGGTGAAGGCGTACGACCCGGTCGCGATGCCGAATTTCCGCAGCCAGTTCGCGGGTACCGGCGTCGACTGGTGCGACGGAGCTCTCGAAGCCGCATCCGGCGCGGACGCCCTCTGCCTGTTAACGGAATGGGACGAATTCGTCCGGACGGATCTGAGGCGGCTGCAGACGATCATGCGCCGGCCGATTCTGATCGACGGCCGCAATGTGTTTAAAGAAGAAGATTTGGCGGGAACGTCGTTCGTCTATTATTCGATCGGCCGTCCGAGTCTGAATCAGGGGGTCAGGGAAGAGATGCCGATCCTTCAATTCTGAAGGAGGGCTCGGAAGGGAGCGGATCGTGGTGAGAATCAAAACTGTCTTGCTCCTGTTATACGGACTGCTGGCGGTATTGGCCCCGTCCATCGCGCTGGGGGACAGCCCCGGCGGCTACGCGATCGAGGTCGACGATCTCCGGAATTGGAAGCAGACATACCGTCACTCCGACACCCTGTTTTTGCGGACGGTGCCGGATGACGCGCGGGATACGTCGGTTGTCAAGGGCAGCGGCGCACCCGGCGAGTATTTGGTCTACAGAGCGAAGGGCTATCTGCGTTCCTTCACGGTTTATACTTACGGGTCGGCGGACGTCTCCGGCTCGCTCCAATTTTACTTGTCCGCCGACGACAAGACGTATCGAAGCGTGACGCCGGACGTTCACGAGGACGAGGGGGAGCCTCCGGCGGTCACTTATGAATCCAGGGCATTTCCGGGAAACACGAAATACTTGAAAATCGTCTTTGCGGGAGGCAAAAGCGGTTCCCCTTCGATCGGCAAGGTGGTGCTGAACGGTCCCGGAAGCGTGGGCGCCAGCAAGCCGTCGGGGCCGGTGCTGTACGGCAGCATGATTATGCTGAATCGGGCGTCGGACGGGGATACCGTCTATTACACGACGGACGGCAGCGACCCGCGCTATTCGTTGACTCGCAAGCATTACCTCGCGCCGATTCCGATTACGGACCGAACGCTGCTGAAGACGACGGCGGTCAATCATTCGGGGGAGAACCAATCGGCCGCAAGCAGGGTGTCGACCTACGAGTTTGTGCCTTACCCGCAGACGGCGCTGTCGCCGGGAATTGCCGACCCGCTGGACAATTTCGGGAAAACCGCCGCCCGCGCCAATCTGTATCTGGCGAACGACACGCCCGGCTACTTCGACAACGACGCAAGCCGGGCGGTTCGCGCCACGACGGCGAAGGGAATGCTGCTGTACCGTTCGGACTCCGATATGAAGTCTTTCACGGTTCGCAGCTTCTATTTTACCGGCCAGCCGTTCGAGAAGCTCCGGTTCTACGCCTCGTCCGACGGCAAGCAGTACGAGGAGGTAAACGCGACGGGTTACGCTTCCGGGTATCCGGAGAGCAACTGGCAGCCGTTTGCGTACGAGAGCACGTCTCTGCCGGCGCATACGCGGTATTTGAAAATCGAGCTGTCGGGGACGGCCAAATCGTGGACGCCGCAAGTATCGGACGTGTCGATCGACCAGACGACGGCGTCCGTGGCGCTCGCTTCGACCGTAGACGGCGACGGCGCCAAGGTGGTGTTGTCTTCGGAGACGAAGGGGGCCCGCCTTTACTACCGTCTGAACAAGGGCGACGATTACATGCCGTATGTGAATCCGCTTCATCTGCAAGGGTACAACCAGTTGGAGGTGTATGCCGTTAAGGACGGATTGCTTCCGAGCCCTATTCGCAGCTACACGGTCAATGCCGGGCGCGATGTGCAGCTCGACCGGTTCGGCCAGATGGAAGCGGTGAACTTCGCCGGCAAAGTAACCAGCGAGGCGCAGCTCGCTTCCGATGCGCAAGCGGACGAAGCCTATTACGGAAGCCTGAAGCCGCCCGCAGACCGCGACGAATACGGCGGGCTCGCCGGCAGCGCGAATCGTTACGGGCTTAAGGCGACCGGGTTTTTCGCCGTTCAGAAGTGGAACGGCCGTCCGGTCCTGACGACGCCGTCGGGGAATCTGTATTTCAACCTGGCGGTTAACGGGGTGACGGCCCAAGAGACGTACACGATGGTCAAGGGAAGGGAAGAGAAGTTCGAATCCGTTCCTTCCTATGCCAGCGAATACAAGGCCGCTTACCTCGGCAAAGATAATTTCTCGTTCTACGTGGCGAACAAATATCTCAAGACCGGCAGCTTCCCGACGGAGCACGACATCTATGTGGAAGCGATCGGGCGGCTGCAGAAGTGGGGCTTCAACGGCATCGGCGCCTACTCGCCCGAGAAATACGGCGAAGAGGGACGATTCCCCTACGTCCGGATGTTGCCGCTGGACGGCATGAGTTGGGCCAAGATCGACGGGCTGTCCCTCTTCGACATTTACGCCCCGGACGCCGAAGCCAAGCTGGACCAGGCGTTCGCCCAGACCGTCGCTCCGCATAAGGACGATCGGATGCTGATCGGTTATTTTATCGGCAACGAATACGATTTCCACCGGTTTTATACCGAGGTTCCGAAGCTGAAAGCGAGCTCTGCGGCGATCAAAGGGAAGCTGGTCGAGACGCTGAAAGCGAAATACGGCACCATCGAAGCGTTCAATGCCGCCTGGAAGATGAGCTTCAAATCGTTCGACGACTTAAACGATGCGGAGCTTACGCTGAAGGCGTCTCCGGCATGGCGCGATATGGAGGCGTTCTTCGCCGATTACCTGGACCAGTTCTTCGGCACGGTCTCGCGGTTGTTCCGCAAATACGATCCGAACCATCTTCTGCTCGGCGACCGGTGGATCACGACGACGTTCCACAACGAGAAAGTTCGGCAGACGCTCTCCGAAGCGGAAGGAAAATACATGGACGTGATCAGCATCAACTACTACACGTACAAGATCGAGACCGATCTGCTGAACGAAGTGTACGCCATGTCGGGCGGCAAGCCGATTCTCATGAGCGAATTCGGCTACGGCACAGCGGAGCAGGGGCTGGCGCCGCTGATGAAAAACTCGGCCGCCAACCAGTTCCAGCGGGGGATGCGTTACCGGAACTATGTGGAAGGAGTGGCGAGCTTGCCGTACGTCGTCGGAGCGGATGTGTTCAACTATGTGGATCAGGCGGGAATGGGCCGGTACTGGCAAGGGCAATGGGGAGAACATTACAACTCCGGCCTCGTCAACGTCGCGGATCGTCCGTATAAGGATTATTTGCAAGGAGTGAAGGCGACGAACGACGACATCTACCAAATCATGCTCGGACAACGGCCCAAATTTTATTACGACTTCAGCCAGAAATGAAGGAGGAACCCGGATGGTCGACGCGCACGGCAACAATCTGGTCTTTCTGCTCTGCACGCCCAGAAGCGGTAGCTCCCTCGCGACGGTGATGCTGCAAAATCACAGCAAAATATTCGCCACGCAGGAGATGTGGTTTCTGATGAGCCTGCTGGATTTGAAGTCGGCGCCGAGGCGAGCTTACGGCGGCGGGGCCATCCTGGACCGGTTCTTCAACGGCGTGCTGACGGAGGAGATGTTCACGGAGGCGTGCAGGTCGTTCGCGCTCCAAGTTTACAACGGACTGCTGCGCGGCGGCGGCGGCGCCGAACTCGTGATCGACAAGTCGCCGAGGTACTACTATTTGCTGGAGTTCCTGGACGCCTTGTTCCCGCGCTCCCGGCGAATCTGGCTCATTCGCAACCCGTTCGCGGTGCTTGCTTCCTACAAGAAGCTCGGCGCGTTTCGGGGCGAGGCGCTCGATGTGGCGCGAATGCTGCGCAGCCCCGCATTCGAGATCAAAGCCGTCGATCTGACGGTCGGCCTGCTCCGCTACTGCCGTTACTTCGCCCGCCCCGATGCTTACGCCTATCGGCTGCATTACGAGAAGCTGGTCGCGGCGCCGAAGGCCGAGCTCGCCGGGGCTTGCCGCTTCCTCGGCGTGGACTACGAGGAAGGGCTGGAGCATTACGGCGCCAGCCGGTTCTCTTCCAAATCCGATCTGTATTTCAGCATGGGCGTCGGCGATCCGTTCGTAGCCGATCATGCCGCACCGCACGGGGATTCCGTCCACGCCTGGAAGGAAATCCTCTCGAAGCAAGAGACGGAGCTGTACGGGCGCATGCTCGGGGCGAAGCTGTTCGCCGAGCTCGGGTACGGCGAGGAACTGGAAGAGGCGGAGAAGCGGACGGGCGTCCGCTTCGACCCGGAGCCGGACCGCGATCTGATGGCGCTGCGGACCAGGCAGTTCACGGAGGCGACCGGGCGCAGTTGGGAGGCGGACTATCGGATGCGCACCGATCTTCCGGTCCGCTTGAGCGAGGTTCAGAACGCGCCGGAGCCGGACGAGCCGCTTTTGCATTCCCAGATACGGCAATTGCAGATGACCGTCCGCACGCTCGAGCAGCGGCTCGAGACCGGCATTCTGGAGCAGCGGCGGCTTCGGTCGCAGCTTGCCGCCATGAAGCGGAAAGCGGACTGGCTGAAGTCGGCGATTCCGTTCGGCCATCGCCTGTCGCGGCTCGCCTCGGTCATGGCCGGGGGAGGAGGGAAGAAGTGAGCGCGCTCGCCGGCATCGTCCGATTCGACGGACAGGATGCGGACCCTGCGGACAGCGAGGCCATGATGGACGCCATGCGGCCGTATATAGCCGACGATGTCCGCACGTGGAGCGGCGGACCGGCGTTCCTCGGCTGCCGCATCCGGCGCATCACGCCCGAATCGGTCGCCGAGCGGATGCCGGAAGGCGAGCCGGGCAGCCGGCTCCGGATCGCGGCCGACGCCATCCTCGACAACCGCCGGGAATTGTTCGACCGCCTGCAGGTGCCGCCTTCCCGCCGCAGCGGCATGATGGACAGCGAGCTGATATTGCTCGCTTACCGGAGATGGGGGCGGGAGGCGCCGGCCGCTCTCGTCGGCGACTTCGCGTTTATGATCTGGGACGAGGACCGCCGGCTGCTGTTCGGCGCGCGGGACACGTTCGGCAGCCGCTCGCTTTATTATCATGGCAGCGATCGGCGCTTTGCCTTCTGCACGACCATCGCGCCGCTGCTCGCATTGCGGGATACGCCGAAGGGGCTCGACGAAGCGTGGCTCGCGGAATTTATGGCGATTCCGGAAATGTTCGAGTGCACGGACCCCGGGGCGACGCCGTACCGGCAGATCCGGCAAGTTCCGCCGGGCCATGCGATCGCCGTCTCGGACGGGCGCATCTCGCTGGCCCGCTACGGCACGCTGGAGCCGGGCGGCACGCTGCGGCTGAAGTCGGACGGCGAATACGAGGAGGCGTTCCGGGAAGTGTTCGGCGAGGCCGTCCGATGCCGGCTGCGCACGTTCCGCGAGGTCGCGGCGACGCTGAGCGGCGGCCTTGATTCGGGAGCGGTCGCGGGCTTCGCCGCGCGGGAGCTGCAGCGGGAAGGGAAGACGCTGTACGCATACAGCAGCGTTCCGGCCCGGGATTTTACCGACTGGACGCCGGGCGGTACGGCGGCCGACGAGCGGCCGTTCATCCGGGCGACGGTCCGGCATGTCGGCAACATCGTGCAGGCGGATTTGGACTTCGAGGGGCTCAGCCCGTTCAGCGAGGTGGACGAATGGCTGGAATTGCTGGAAGCTCCGTACAAGTTTTTTGAAAATTCGCACTGGCTCAAAGGAATCTACGAGCGGGCCGGCAGGCAGGGAGCGGGCATTCTGCTCACCGGCGCGCGCGGGAATTTCACGATCTCGTGGGGGCCCGCCCTGGATTATTACGCCTTGCTGCTCAAACGAATGAAATGGCTGCGCCTCCTGCGGGAGCTAAAGCTGTATGGCGCGAACAAGGGGATCGGCAGAAGGCGGCTGCTGCCGGCGATCGGGAAGCTGGCCTTCCCCGGCCTCGCCGGGCATTCGCAACCGGCCGCGGATCTTCCGTCGATGCTCATTCATCCCGATTTCGCCCGGCGGACGGGCGTCTTCGCCAGGCTGCGCAGCAGCCGCGACGGGTCGGGCGGCTCCCCGGCCGCGAACGCCGTCCAGCTTCGCAAGGACAAGCTCGGCAGCTTGGCAGCCGCGAACAAAAACGGCGCGACGGCGACGAAGCTGTCGCTGCGGTACGGCGTATGGGAGCGCGATCCGACCTGCGATCTGCGGGTCGTCCGCTTCTGCCTGGCCGTTCCGCTGCAGCAGTACGTGCGGGACGGGATGGACCGCGCGCTCGTCCGCCGGGGGACGAAGTCCGTATTGCCCGACGAAGTCAGACTGAATCAGCGCGTTCGGGGCATACAGGGAGCGGATTGGATTCACCGCGCCGCGCCTTCGTGGCCGCGGCTGACTGCGGAGCTGACGAGACTGTGCGACGATCCGGCCGTTGCCGCCTACCTTCACGTCGAACGAATTCGGGCGGCCGTTGCGGGGGTGGGGCGGGAGCCGCGTCCGGAGCTCGCGTTTCACCCGGAGATGCGGCTGCTTATGCGCAGTCTGATCCTCGGCCGGTTCATCAAGCGGTTTGCCTGAAGAGCCGCCTGTGATTTTCATGAAAGGGTTTGCATGAAAGGAGGTGATCCAAATGGAAATCCGCGCGAAACAAGAATGGCAGACGCCCGAGCTCGAAACGCTGAACGTCAGCGAAACGATGTACGGGAAAGGCATGACGAATATCGACTTCGTCACGACAGAAGACATGGACATTTACTCTCCGAGTTGATCGGCAGCTTCCTCATCTTGCGTCCTTATACAATCCGTTCCGGACGGTATAAGGACGCCGCCTTTCCATTTGCCAGAAAAAAGCGAGGAAGGTGAACGACATGAAAATCGCCGTACGTCCGACGGTTCATCGGGCTTTCGGTCTGCGCATATCCAGCCGAATCCCTCTTCCCGAATTGCCTCTAAACGGCGACGGGATCGAAGGGGAACCCGCGGATATCGTGATCGATACGGCCAAGCCGGATCGCTTGCGGGAGGAGCTGGAAGCCTGCGGCAGCAACTTCTCCTTCTCGCGCGCAGGCAGACGGTTTCTGTTCCTCATTCCGGATACCGCCGTTTACTGCATCGAGGACGGGCGCACCGTTACCGTTGCGCCGCTTCCCGGCGCGGATCCCGAGAAGGTGCGCGTCTATTTGCTCGGCACGTGTCTCGGCGCTCTGCTCATGTTCCGCCGGGTGCTTCCCTTGCACGGAAGCGCGGTCGCCATCGACGGACGAGCCTACGCATTCCTCGGCGACTCGGGCATCGGCAAGTCGACGCTGGCCGCGGCTTTTGTCGGCATGGGGCACCGGCTCGTCAGCGACGATGTCGTGGCGGTCTCCTGCGCCGAAGACGGGACACCGGTCGTCATGCCGTCTTATCCGCAGCAGAAGCTGTGGCGGGAAAGCCTCGAAGGACTCGGAATCGCGAGCGGACCGTACCGTCCCATTTACCAAGAGACCGAAAAATTTGCCGTGCCGGCAGGTTCCCGGTTCAGTTCCGATCCGATCCCGCTGGCGGGCGTGTTCGAACTGGCGATCTCGAACCGGGGGAAGATCGCCGTCAGAAGGCTGAGCAATCTGGAGCGGTTGCGCGTCATTCTCATGCATACGTACCGGAATTGGCTGATCCCGCGGCTCGGGCTCGCGGACTGGCATTTCCGTACGGCCGCAAGCGTCTCGTCTCGCGTCAAGGTTTGCCAGCTGCAGCGGCCGCTGGAAGGATTTACGGCCCGCCGTCTCGCGGCGGCCATTATTCGCATCGCAGGGGAAGGAGAACAGGGGCAATGACGGACCAACGCTATGCCGATCAAACAATCGTCCAGAAGGAAGGAAATATCGTGAGCGATATGAACGGGGAGAAGGTCATGTTCAGCATCCGCTCCGGCAAGTATTACAATCTCGGCCGGGTGGGAGGGAGAATCTGGGATCTGATCGCCGCTCCGGTTGCGGTTGCCCGGCTGGTAGACGAGCTGATGAAGGAATATGAAGTCGATCGGGCGACGTGCGAGCGGCAAGTCGCCGAGTTCCTGCGGAGCTTGCAGCGGGAATCGCTGATCGAGGTTCGCCCGTCTTGATGCGCAAGGTGAGGAAGTTTATGAACTGGCCGGCGGAGAGGAGGCGGCTCATGCTGGAGGCGTTCATCTTCCTGGCGTGGGCGCGGGTAATGAAGCTGCTGCCCTTCTCGCGGCTCGCTCCTTCGCTCGGCAGGCCGATGACGGAGACGCCGTTCGTTCACGACCTGACCGCGGAACGAACGATCCGGCAAATTTCGGAGGCGGTCCGGGTCATGAGCCGCCATACGTTCTGGGAGAGCCAATGTCTGGTTCAGGCGCTTGCCGCCAAGAAAATGCTGGAGCGGCGCCATATGGACAGCACGCTGTACTTGGGTACGGCCAAGGACGAGCGGGGGAACCTGATTGCACATGCCTGGCTCCGGAGCGGTCCGATTTATTTGACGGGAGCCGGAGAACGGCGCCTGTTCACGAAGGTGGCGGCATTCGGAACGGTTAAATCGTACAGGAGAGATTGAAGGTGCCCGAACATGGACAAACCATTCAGCCTTGACTTAAGCGCCTTTCCCGAAGAACTGAACGTGATGCTGGAGGCGCTGAGGACGGATGCCGGGCCGGAGGATCGCCGTTCGCGGAAGCCTCCGTTGCCGAACATCGATTGGAATCAATTTTTGAAGCTGGTCCGGCATCACCGCGTCTATCCGCAGATTCGGACGAATGCGGGCGTAAGCGGATTGATTCCGTCCGATGTCCTGCAAGCCGTCGATCAGGATTATCGGCTTAATACGTTGAGAATGCTCCGCTTAAGCGGGGAGATGGAACGCGTGTGCGGATTGCTGGAGGAGCGGGGCATGCGCTCGCTGGTGTTGAAGGGACCGGCGCTTGCCCGGCATCTGTATGGGGACTTGTCGCTGCGGACGTGCAAAGATTTGGACATTTTGATCCCCGTCGCCGACGTCGATCGGGCGGAAAGCCTTTTGCGGGAGCTCGGCTATGCGGCGGATCGGCCGATTCCGCGCGGGCTCGGCGACTGGAAGTGGAAATTTCACCATATTTCCTTCACGCATCCGCAAACCGGAATTCAGGTGGAAGCGCACTGGCGGCTTAACGGCGATGGGGGCAAGGAGCCGCCGTTCGAGGAGCTCTGGAGCGGGAGACAGCGCAGTCCGCTCGTCTCCGGCGGTGTGCATATGCCTGGGGACGAACATCTGTTCATGTATCTCGTGACTCACGGCGCCCGCCACGGCTGGTTCCGGCTCCGATGGCTGGCGGATATCGACCGGATGGCGCGACGCGGCCTGGATTGGGACAGACTCCTCGTCCTCCTCAGACGCTACGATGCCCTCGATCTGGCGGGTCAGGCGTTCGTGCTCGCATCCGCTCTGCTTCATACGCCGATTCCGGACGCGATGAGGTCCGACATCTCCGCCGGACGCGGGCGCGATTTGGCGCAGCGCTCGCTTCGCTTCATCCGGAACGAGGTCCCGCTATCGCCCGTTCCGCGTAACGGAGAGTTGGCGCGAACGTACAAACGGTACTTGTTCGAACTGAAAACGACGCGGCAAAAATGGCGGTTCGCCATCAGCCGCCTATACCCCAGCTTCAGGGACGCCGAGGCGCTGCCGCTGCCCAAGCCGCTCTATTTTCTTTATTTTCCTTTACGGCCGTTCGTCTGGTTATGGAGACAAGTGCGGCAGCAAACGTGAGAGATGAGGAGAACGGATGACGGATCTGTGGTTTTACATGAACCGGCTGCGGAGGTTTGCGGGCATCCGGCTTTACGCTCAGCTCGCCGCCATGATCGGCCTCGGTTTTTTCGACGGGGTCGGCATCTATTTGCTCGCGCCCATGCTCGGTCTGCTCGGCTTCTTCGGCTCGGGTGCGGAGAACATCCCGCTGGTCGCGGGCTGGCTCGATGCGCTGCGAGGGATGCCCGCTTCTTATGCGCTGCCCGCGCTTCTTGCGGTTTACTTCTTGGTCGTGGCCGTCCAAGCGCTGCTGAAGAGAGAGCAGAGCATTCAGAGCGCCCGACTGCAGCAAGGGTTTATCCGGCACTTGCGGCTTCGCTTCTACGAAGCGTTAATGCGGTCGAACTGGTTTTTTTTCCTCCGGCGGCGGAAGTCGGATTTTCATCATCTGCTGACTTTCGAATTGGCGCGGGTCAGTCAGGCCACGTATTTGCTGCTTCAGCTTACGTCCTCGCTTGTCTTCACCGTCATTCAGATCGGGTTTGCCTTCTGGCTGTCGGCGAAGCTGACGATCGTCGTGCTGATCAGCGGCGCGGCGATCGCAATCGTCATGCGCAAAAAAATTCGCCGCGCCAAAGAGGTCGGGAACGAGACCGGCGAATTGTCGGAAAGCTATTACGCAGGTTTGACCGATCAATTCAACGGAATCAAGGATATCAAGAGCAACCGGCTCGAATCGTCCTACCTCGCCTGGTTTCGCAACTTAACCGGCCGAATGGAAGCCAACTTCGTCTCGTTCTCCAGGCTCCAGGCGACGACGGAATGCTTGTACAAGATCGCGGCGGCCGCGCTGATCGCGCTGTTCGTCTATTTGGCCTTCGAGGTGTTCCGGGTGGCCGCGAGCCAGCTCGTGCTGATCGTGATCATTTTCGCGCGCTTATGGCCGCGGTTCACGGCGGTCCAAGCCGGCGCCGAGCAGATCGTCTCCGCCATTCCCGCGTTCCGGAGCCTCCGGCAATTGGAACGCGAGTGCGGCGAAGCCCGGGAGCCGGATGGAGATGACAGCTTCGGCCGGATCCGGTCCTTGCCGGTGACGCAGGGCATCGAATGCCGCAACGTCTATTTCCGGTACGGCAAGGATCATTCCGCCGAATACGCTCTGCGCGACGTATCCGTCCATATTCCTGCAGGGAGGATGACGGCGGTTATCGGCAAGTCGGGCGCGGGCAAGAGCACATTGGTCGATATTCTGATGGGACTTCTGGAACCGGAGCGCGGGACGGTCCTGATCGACGGGGTTCCGGTTACGCCGGACAAACGGATCGCCCTTCGGCACGCCGTCAGCTACGTTCCCCAAGACCCGTTCCTGTTCCACGCCAGCATCCGGGAGAACCTTCGAATCGTCCGTCCGGACGCCGACGAGGCGGAAATGTGGGAAGCGCTGCGGTTTTCCGCTTCCGATACATTTGTGGAGCGCCTGCCCGAAGGGCTCGATACGGTCGTCGGCGACCGAGGGGTCCGGCTGTCGGGCGGGGAGCGCCAACGGATCGTGCTGGCCAGAGCCATCCTCCGCCGGCCTTCGATTCTGGTGCTGGACGAGGCGACAAGCGCGCTGGATACCGAGAACGAGGAGCGAATCCAGGAAGCGATCGACAGGCTGAAGGGGAAGATGACGCTGATCGTCATCGCCCACCGCCTGTCGACGATCCGCAACGCCGATCAGGTCATTGTGATGGAGCGGGGAGAAGTCATGATCCGGGACGAGAATCAACGGAGCGTCAGATAGTTCCGTTCTTCCAGGTATCGGATCAGGACGGCGACGGATTCGGGGACCGTCTGCTGCTCCGTATCCAGCACCAGGTCGGGACTCTCGGGGACGTCGTAGTTCGCGCCGATGCCGGTGAAGTTGGGGATTTGGCCGTTTCTTGCCTTTTTGTACAAGCCTTTCGGGTCCCGCTTCTCGCATTCCGTAAGCGAGCATCTGACGTAGATTTCGATAAAATCGCCCGGCTCGAACATCTCCCGGACCATCCGGCGGTCGGAGCTGTTCGGCGAGATGAGCGCAGCCAGCACGAACAGGCCGGCATCGACGAACAGCTTCGAGACTTCGCCGACTCTCCGGACGTTCTCCTTCCGGTCGTCGGCCGAAAATCCGAGATCGCGGCCCAGCCCGTGCCGGATATTGTCTCCGTCCAATACGTAAGCCGAGACATTCCGGGCGAACAATTCTTGTTCCAATGCAAACGCAAGCGTCGATTTTCCGGAACCGGGCAATCCCGTGAACCACAGAACGCAGCTCGGATGACGGTTTTTCAGTTGGCGGTCTTGACGGGTGAGATTGGAGCGTTGCCAAGCGATGTTGCCGTTGTTGGAATCCAAGGTTACCCCTCCGTTTCTCTCGTGCGCGTACGTCCATTCTATCATAGCGTCCGAAGGCCGCGCCTGCGCCCGAAGATCGAAAGGAGGCGGATCGAAGGCCACAAGATGAGCGCTATAGCCGGTATTTTGTGCTGCGGCGGGGAAGCCGCATCCCCGGAGGACGGCAGCAGGTTAATGGAAGCTTTGCGAATCTATCCGGCCGACGAGACGGGAGTCTGGCAGGAAGGTCCCGTCTTCCTGGGATGCCGGGCCCAGTGGATCACGCCCGAGTCCAGACACGAGCGATTGCCTCTATACGACGAGCGAGATCAGCTGGCCATCGCTGCGGACGCGATCGTCGACAATCGGGAGGAACTGTTCGACAGGCTGCGGATCGAACGGGAACGGCGGGCGCGGATGACCGACGCCGAGCTGATATTGGAGGCTTATCGCAGATGGGAAGAGGAGGCTCCTCAATACCTGATCGGCGATTTTGCCTTCGCCGTCTGGGACCGGAGGAAGCGCCGCCTGTTCGCGGCGCGCGACCTGTTGGGGAGCCGGACCTTGTATTATCGCCGCGACGGCAGGAGATTCGCGTTCTGCACGGCGATGCGTCCGCTGCTCGCTCTGCCCGGAGCCGCGAAGGAATTGAACGAGTCGTGGCTTGCCGAATTTCTGGCCATTCCGATCATTCTGGATTCGGTCGACGTTCATTCCACGGTGTACCGCGGGATCGAGCAGATTCCGCCGGCCCACTCGCTGACGATCGAGGAGGGGAAGCTGACGCTGAAGCAATACGGGACATTGGCGGAGCCCGAACGCAAGCTTCGCCTTCGGTCGAACGGAGAATACGAAGAAGCGTTCCGGGACGTTTTCCGGCAAGCCGTCGCGTCGAAGCTTAGGACGTTCCGGCAGGTCGGCGCCAGCTTGAGCGGAGGCCTGGACTCCGGCGCGGTCATCGCCTTCGCCGCGGCTCCATTGCGCAGCGCAGGGAAAACGCTGCATGCCTACAGCTACGTTCCTCCCGCGGATTTTACCGATTGGACGCCGAAAAGAATGGCCGCCGACGAAAGTCCTTATATCAAGTCGGTGGCTTCGCACATCGGAAATATATCGGAAAATTATCTGGATTTCCCGGATCGCAACTCGTTTGGGGAAGTAGACGATTTGCTGGAACTGATGGAAGCGCCGTACAAGTTTTTCGAAAATTCGTTCTGGATCAAAGGCATTCTCGAACGGGCGGCTGCGAGCGAAGTCGGCGTTTTGTTGACGGGAGCGCGCGGGAATTATTCCGTGTCGTGGGGACCCGCCCCTGACTACTATGCCAGACTGCTTCGAAAGCTCAGATGGGTTCGGTTATACCGGGAGTTGAAACGCTACGGCAAACGAATGGGCATAGGCAGATCCCGTTTGCTGCGCTTCATTGCCAAGACGGCTTATCCCGGCCTGGCCGGACGGTTTGCGGGCGCCGCCAAGCAGCCGGTTCAGCCGCAACTGATCGACCCGGATTTGGCGCGAAGGACGAACGTGTTCGAGAAGCTTCGAAACCGCGACGTCGGATTGGCCGAATTCCCGTTCGACGAGTTCGCGGCGAGAGCGGACCAATTCGGAAATTTGGCGGCCTCCAATCACCAGGGGACATCCATTACCAAATTTTCCTTGCGCTATGCGATATGGGAGAGGGATCCGACGAGCGATCCGAGAGTCGTTCGATTCTGCCTGTCGCTGCCGATCGAACAGTATGTTCAGGACGGAATGGACCGGTCGCTCATTCGAAGGTCGACCGCAGGCTATTTGCCCGACTCGATCCGCCTCAATCAACGCGTGCGGGGCGTGCAAGGAGCCGACTGGATCCATCGGATGATTCCCTGCTGGCGCGCTTTCACGAACGAATTGCAGCAGCTTTGCCGCGATCCCGCCGTATCGCATTATGTGAACGTGAATCAAATCAAGCGATCGCTCTCGATCATCGGCCCGGCGCCCAAGCCGGAGCAGGCCTACGATCCGGATGCGCGGATTTTGATGCAAGGCTTGATCGTCGGCCGGTTCCTGCGGCAATTCTCGTAGCGGATCGGCCGGGGAAGATCGGCTACTGAAAGGAGGTGAGACGATATGGAGAAGCAAGCGAAGAACGAATGGCTGCAGCCGGTTCTGGAAGTGCTCGACGCCAGCCAGACGATGGGCGGGCCTAACGGCATCTACCCCGATAAAAACGGGAAAGGCCACAATAACGGTCATCCCCATGCCTCGTAAACGTCTCATCGGAGGATCTATATGAACGGCCCCTGTGCGTCTCGGCGTACAGGGGCTTTCCTCCTCTTGCATCGTGTTGTCAATCTGCATTGGAAACGGGTGAGGATAATGATCGCTTGCGACACGCAAACGGTATATCAGGCGTTCGGACTTAGGCTGGCCAGCGAAATCCCGCTGCGGGAGCTTCTTCCCGCTGCGGATCAGGAGTCCGCGGCGGACGCGACCATTCGTCTGACGGACTTGTCGGAAGCCTGGAGTGCGCGCGAGAGCGGCGACGATTACTACGCGTTTCGCGGGGATGAATTGTTGCTGCGTGTCCCGGATACGGCCGTCTTCAGCATTCGGGGAGGGAACCGGATCGGCGTTCATCCGGCACCGGGAGCGGATGAGAGCGCCATCCGGCTGTACTTGCTCGGTACCTGCATAGGGGCGCTGCTGATTCAACGGCAGACGCTGCCGCTTCACGGAAGCGCCGTTGTC
Source organism: Cohnella thermotolerans DSM 17683 (assembly GCF_000429825.1). GTDB lineage: Bacteria > Bacillota > Bacilli > Paenibacillales > Paenibacillaceae > Cohnella > Cohnella thermotolerans. The sequence goes on along the minus strand of NZ_AUCP01000055.1, from coordinate 3,574 downwards.
ATTGACGGCAAAGCTTATGCGTTCGTGGGCGACTCCGGTGCGGGGAAGTCGACGCTGGCCGCCGCTTTTGTCAACCTCGGCTATCCCCTTCTCAGCGACGATGTCATCGCCGTTTCGGTTAGGCGCGACCGGGCTCCCATCGCTTTGCCGGCCTATCCGCAGCAGAAGCTCTGGCTGGAGAGTCTGGATGGGCTGGGGATGGAAGCGGATCGTTACGTTCCGATTTATGAGTCCAAATATGCGGTGCCCGTACCGGCCCGATTCTGCAGCGCCCCCGTTCCTCTGGCCGGCGTTTTCGAATTGACGATAACGGACGCGGGCAACGCGGACATTCGGCCGCTTCAAGGTCTTACGCGGTTGCCGACGCTCCAATATCATACGTTCCGCCGGTTTCTGATCCCTCCGTGGGGACTGGAGCGGTGGCACTTCGCGACCTCCGCAGCGATTGCCGGACGGGTCGGCATGTATCGGCTAAGCAGGCCGGCCGCGGGATTTGCGGTTCACGATCTGGTGTCGCTTATTTTGCAAACGGCTGAAGAAGGGGAGAAGATTCCGCAGCAATAGGAGCGGGAAGGAAGCGATCGGAATATGGAGAATCGGAAGATATGGGGACGGTGCGCGGCGCTCGTCCTGCTGTGCGGGGTCATCATAGGCATTTTTACACTCTCCTCGCAGCCTTACAGGGTGCAGACGATCCAGCCTTTTTTACAACGGACCCTAACGGTGGAAAAAGCGGAAAAGGTGTTACCCAAACTGGATATCCGTTACGACGGGAAAGAATACAGGAGGGACGTCAACCCGTTCGGCTTCATCGAGTTTTTGTTTCGGAAGAGCGCTCATCTGTTCGTCTATGCCGTATTGGCCGTCGCGACCGCGCTCGTTCTGCGGATGTTCCGCATTCGGACGCCGGCTGTGGCCGGATTGTCGCTGCTCACCGTATGGCTCGTCGCGATGCTGGACGAATGGAACCAGCGCTTCTCGCCGGCGCGCACGCCGACCTATCAGGACGTCATCGTCGATCTGACCGGCGGCATGCTGGGCCTTATCATAGGCTACGCGTTATCCCGTTTGTTCCGCCGTCTTGGCAAAGTCCGCTCCCGGTCCGCATGGCAGCGCTGACGAACGATATCCCCACGAATTTGCAGATTCGGCGAGCAAGGCCGCTCGTGACGATCCCGAGCTCGCCGGAGATCCTCCCCCGGAAGGAGCGTTCTTCCCGGAGCGCTTCCCCCACTAACCTTCCGCTTCGGTTCACCGTTTCTTCAAAAAGATAAACCCCCGGGTCGTTCCACTTCCCCTCATGTTGCAAGCGAGGGATTATTAATTTCGCTTCGAATAAAGCCGATAAACGGACTTGCTCAGGTCCAAGGCGATAAAGCGGAAGCGGCGGCATCAGGGGCGAGCTGCATCTATGGATTGAGTGGAAGGATGCGACATCGCATCTCTCAATCGGATTTCCAACGAATCTCTGCAATGACCGGATAGTGATCCGATACGATGGAAGGATATACCTTGGCTATGGCCTGTTCTGTCGGCATGTTTACAAAGATATGGTCGATCTCTCTGCCATTCTCAACTGTTGGGAACTTATTTTGTAACACAATTTTTTGCCAATGGTTGTTAAATCGTTTCATCAAAGGATCATCCATCTCCATATTAAAGTCCCCAGTTATAATCGCTGGCCGTTCCAACTTGTTTAAAACTTCCAAAAGAATCGGGACCTGCTTCATCCGTTCCTTTGTATGTACCCCCAAATGGGTATTTAATACAATGACCGTCTCCTCTCCTATTTGCAGTCTCGCCGTTAGGATACTCCTTCGTTCTATCAACCCGCCGATATACTGAATTTTTTTTGCAATAATCGGATAGCGACTTAGAATGGCATTACCGTATTGGACGATGAGGAGGTTTACGCTTGGAGAGAAACAGGAATACATTCCGAGCTGTTTAGATAGCCTGTTCAACTGATCTTGAAAGCCGCTGCGAGGTGAAAAACGGTCAACCCCCTGCAGGGTAACAACATCCGGATGTGCTTCCGCAATCTCTTTTGCTATGCGGCGCAAATTGGTTTTCCCGTCCATGCCTTTTCCGTGTCGTATACCGTAGGTCATCACTCTCATATTAATGCAGGCGTCCATCGGATTCACCGCTTTCTGCTTATTTTTACGAAACGACCGGCTCAAGCCGACTAAAATTATACGTAACATTAGTATTGATCATGCAGTTGCAGGATATACGGCGACAAACTTGGCGATGCGCCTGACGTTGCTCAAGCTTTAGGCCGTCAAGCAGTACAGCCAGAAGCCGTTGTGATTCCAGCGAAGGATTTTCAGTTTGTTCCGTTGGCGGTTGCAGAACGCAAAGAGGCAGGGGGCGAACAGGTCAAGGTTAAATTCTTCACTAAGTTCGTTTAACATGTGTCCTCTGGAACTCGAACTACGGAAGAGGAGAGCGTTGAAGCCTGGTTTAACTTCAATCGTCGCCGTACCGATTCGAACAACCAACGGTTCCGCCTCCACCGCCAACGGTTGTTCTGACTGAACCGTGACCCACTTGGCTTCTGTTGCCGCAGACGCCGGAGCGCCATTTAGTTTACGCATCCAGGAATAGAGCTGACGACAATTGACTTGATTGGCTTCACACCACGCCAACGCGGTTTGTCCACTCGCCCGGAAGGTCTCGATACGTGCTTCCCAGAGCAGTCTTGCCTCGCGGTATTTTCTGAGGAAGATTATCTCATGGCGGTTATGTCGTCCAAAGGTGTAAGTATTTGGAGCTTACCCTTGAAGCGGCTGCAAACCGACCATATTGAGCTCTCGTATTCGAAGGCGAGAGCTACCGGATGAAGCATGCGCTCATGAAAGAACGGTAAAAATTCCTCACGACGATGATGGGGAAAAATGCACGATTTTTTTGGGGAAATCCGTTTGATCATTTTGGGTATTTTTATCTTACCGTACACAGTTGATTCAACCGGCTCGGTAACAAAAAGTCCTGCCACAGGAAGCATAGCTTCACAAACAATTACGTTGCACTCCCATTAAATTTTAAGCATAGTTCGATGGAACCGCATATATATGCGGTTCCAGTTGCATTTTAAGGAACACCCTTTTTTTCTATTTATTAAAAATATTTCAATTTCATTTGGTTTTGCGAAACAAATTCCTTTGTCATAGCGTCTCTATAAACAAAGAACGGAGATAAAACAAACAAATACGGATTTCTTAGATGATGGACTAAAATTAATACGATCAAGTCCAAATTTATGTGTAAAATCCCTCAGCTAGAATGGGCTACATGATTCGGGTTACTTTCGAGACAGATTTTGGCCGGCTTTCACGCCATTCCAGGTATTCGACCATATCGAGGTACTTCTTGCCGGAAGCCCATTTCTCGTCCTGTTCCATGAGTAGTGCACCGATGAGTCGAATGACGGATTCCCGGTTGGGAAAAATGCGAATCACGCGTTCCCGGCGGCGAACTTCCTCATTCAGACGTTCTACGCTGTTTGTCGTTCTCAAGCGCTTACGGTACTTTTCCGGCAGGCTCAAAACGGCGGTGACATCGTCAAAAC